>CAVPXM010000047.1:0-110622 GCA_963709405.1 uncultured Nitrososphaerales archaeon | reverse complement strand
TTATTTACCTGAACCACTTGCAACTGATTCATTTCCTTTTCCTTATGATTCGTATAGTTGGATAGTCCATCCGCTGAAGTTGCACGTAACCAATCTCTATATAGTTCGTCTTGCAACTCGCCATCATATCTAAGTCCTACCTTGACATATGCTTGCTCTCCTTATTTCGATCTGGTAAATCCTATGACCATTTGTTTGTATAATTCTAAGCACCGAGTGTAGTAGAATATTACGAAGAATCAAGTCAAGTGTATCGTAGGAATAAACAACAGCAGAAAAGGAAAAGACTGAATGTCAGTAACAAGCATGATAAGGTTATCGATTTAACAGGCGTTACCAATATGAACAATACCCGCCAGCCGATATGTGGCAATGGCATGGGCCTAAAGGCGAGCCGTAAACAAACAAGATAATGGCCAGCCGTTAATATTTACAATAAATGAGGATAAAGGCAAAGGCATGATCGTTTAGGATGAGTATGCCAATACAGTCCCCAGAACCTAGTTCTGACCAGTTTTTGATTAACTCAGGTGCCACCATAATCAGGTCAGAAATACCATTAACAGACTCTCATCCGATCATAACCGAACAATAGTTAGAAGAAACGATAATAACGACGACTATAGGTATTAACAGAGGTGTACATTTGAGTAGCAAAACTGTAGATAGAATCCAATGGCGTAGAGAGAAAGTAACAGAATATTCTATCAAAGGTTATATTCAAGAGATATTGCAGCAGAACTACAGGTATCATTAGGTCTGATTGAAAAGGACTTGGCATATCTTAGACTGAAGGCTAAAGAGAATATCAAGAAGTATATCGATGAATACCTGCCAGCCGAATATGAAAACTGCCTGGATGGATTGAACAATATCATGAAAGATGCTTGGGCCATGTCAATAGATTCAGACTCAGACAGAGAGAAAGAATGCAAGCCCTAACATTAGTTAAGGAATGTTATGCCATGAAGTTTGATTTACTATCTTCTGGTACAGTGGTTGATAGAGCAATCAGATTTGTTGAGAATCATAGAGCCTCAAAATACCGAAGTATTGATAGATGACACTACAGAACTTAAACAAACTGCTAGATAAGTAAGAGCAGCAGTTAGATAGCGGCAGCATACAGGAGTTTGAACTACTAAAAGATTTACCCTTCTATGATTTGGGCAATCCAGAAAATATTTCTGGGTTTAACCACGTTATAGGCCTTCCACAAAAGTATACATCTTTTGAAATTTGTCTGTTGTCTTATTACAGACGTATTTCTCGCTTGACAATTAGTCGGTCGGTCTCACCTTTGAATTCCTTCTTATCTTTCTTATACAAGGTTTAATGTGGTTGCTTGATAGATATCTAAAGTTGTTATTACTATAATACATACCATCAGCTAATACACCTTTTACATGATTATCTCCAGCAGCAGAAGCATTATCCACTTGCTTATTTAACACTCTGCCATCATGTACCTCTTCACTTGTTACCTCCAGAGATAGGATTCTTTTCTTCTTGATGTCAACTGCTAAGTGTATCTTTAGATATCCCTTTCTAACATGCCATTTATGCCGCATCCATTCTCCCGATTAGCTCCTTTAATACCAGTGCTATCTAAGGCAATGACAATATCTATCTAAGGCAATGACAATATCATTGCCCAATTTTCATTGATTTTGATATCTAGTCTGTTTACACGTCTACTAATTGTACCGTAATCTGGTATGCATGGTACCTTCGTCTGCATGAGCTATGGCAACAACACCCTGTGTGTCTGTCTATATGGTAGATGGAAATATACTCTCATATAACCTAGAAGCTCCATAAATGAATCCGGATGATCATATTGTTCACCAATCTTACCATGATCCATTTGAGATAATTCATGATCACATCCATCAAGTATATCAAAATCCAAGAGTACCCGACCACGTCTTACTGGGTGATTGATTATGTGAAGGCCAGTCAATCATACTAGAAAGATAGCATCAGCAAGTTAAATCCGAAGTGCTCAAATATCAAATAAGTATCACTTATAACATAGCAAATCGTGCAACAGAGCAGCGTTTACATAGATGGGATTTCAGTCGTAAAATATCAAGGATGAAATTTGTTAATGATGAATTAAAAGAGGATAAAACCATCTTTCGAAAAATGCAAGAAGCATGATAATAAAACATCTACCTAAAGGATTCACTCTTGCAGTTGCAAATAAATCCATCTTCATACATGAGTCTTTTGGTTCGCTTGAAGATATCAACCCAAGTTATAATCAAAACAATTGTGACTATTACTGACTCGCTTTAAATGACCCATGAATTATTTATTGATAGAGCATGTCAACGTCATCGTTCCATTATGATAAGAGAAAATAAAGCAAAGCAAGAATGAGATGAAGTTAAATATTATCCAGAGTTCTTCTGAAATTAATATAATAAGAAAATATTCTGAGGTAAGAAACATAATGATCTGTTTATATCAAAATATCCAAAACCTGAATATTTTGGACAAGTTATAGCCAACAAATATAGAAAAGGTAGCTAAAATTAAACATGATAATAATATCATATCTAATCAGGACTAATCAGGATTATGAATTATCGAATTAATTTTATTTAATTTAGTATTCCAACTGCTGTGTTTATCAACCAGAGATATAGTATTTGCAATAATAAATTCCAAAAAATGCTTTACTAAAAACAGTAAAGATAGAAAAAAATAAGAGTTACTAAAAATAGTTACTAAAAATAGGACGTCTAAAGTCAAAAAAAATTCTCTTGGCTTTTAAACCGATTCGGTAAGCGTTATCAAACGAGTTTAGATCAACTGTGAGTGCTTGTTTAATAATTTTACTCACCATTACTTGATCAGATTAATATACTTGTAGGTCTCACTAGTTTCAATGAAAAAGAGATTTGTCATATTTATGCCAATGTGTCTAATATTGCTTCTTGTTGTGGGTCCAAGCTTACATCTTTTCAATGACCGATACTTGTATGCTAAATCAAGTCGGGATAATTCTAGGGTATCTCAACTGCAGCGCTTAAGGGTACTACTAATATTTTAGACCCTCCAGATGATATAAGCATTATATTATCTGACCATAATAATTCAACACTAGATGACCAATTTGATGAACAATTTATAATTCTAGGTAATAATTTAGGTACACGACAGAATCTTGCGGTATCTAATCCAGATTATGAATTATCTACAGCGAATTCGACCTTTGTGACCGGTGAGAAGTTCATTATCGATTCGAGCACAGACGCAGACATAATGTAGCAGTAAAGTGGCTGTAAAACTGGTTCCGATAACTTCTGCCTTTCCCCCGCCTCACACGGATGTCGCAGATGTTGATCCTGAGAGCGATATACAATTCGGTACTCCAATCAACCTAGGAAATTACACAGGAGGTTTCGGCAACTTTGTTATGCCACACACAGCTAGTTCAGGGTATTATCTTCTATATGTTTACCTTTATTATCCTACCTATAATTTGACTGCGGTATACAATGTTGTGGTGCAATTAAAAGGCGGATCAGCTACAAAATCATAAATTTCTGTTACTCCGCTATCGAAGATGCGGGGTCTAATTGACAAGAAAAGACTGATAGTTGTCAGTTCAATATTAATTATAATTCTCCTGTCACTTGCAGTCTTATCTTCTTAATTTGAAGAGTCCTATCATATGTGCTAATATCAAAGATCAAGAAAGTTTCAATAAACAATTATTAACTGTTGAACAATCTAACCGCATAGAAAAATAAGGCAATTACATCGACGCCTTACAACCACAAATATTACAGAAATTCAGTCTATATACCCCAGCCAAGGCGATTAAGCAAACAAACTCTACCCAATGGTATCATAACGAAATAATACAGGGAGCTTTGAATGGAGTATAGGCACATTATCGATTTGTTTAGAAAGGAAGGTGTAAGAAATATTACCTGGTGTTTTCATGTTTATCCACCACAAGCAACCGGAGATTGACCTGAGCTACATCAACCATGGAACAACATTATAAATTATTATCCTGGAGATAATTATATTGATTGGATCGGAATTAGAGTTTATGGGGCATGTGATCGAGGAACCACATGGGATTCTTTCACTGGTTCACTTGATGCTGCATATCCTCAACTTGCAGCTATCTCTCTTAAAAAACCACTTGCCATTTTCGGATTTGGTGTTCTAGAGGGTCCTCCGCAAGGGAATAAGACTGCTTGGATCCATGATGCATTAAAATCAATTGCAAGTGATAGATATTCACGTATCAAAGCCATAAGGTACTGGAACGAGGAGTGAAATGATTGTACTATTATATGTGTGCCTGGACGAAACGGAATGATAAACCTCAAATTAGATTCTTCGCACAAAACTGTCGAGGTATTTAGAAAAATAGTTGCTTCCCCATTCTTTGTGACACAGCCTATAGTGAAAGGAATTGAGTTATACTAGCAAAATACGGGAAAAAAAGTTTTTCAGTTTAACGCATCAGAATCTGGAAACCTGGCACCTCTTCCCCCATTTGATCGCAAAGAGGAAAATAACAACATGATTGATTTCACAAAATCTTCAGAATTCTTTTATACTGTAATGATATCTATAGCCATAATATTCTCCACCACTACAATTCTAGGTACACTTTCACTTGGTGCTTTAGGAAATTTGATCGAATTCACTATTCATAATTCGATGCATAATAGATGGGCAAATTATAATGGTACAATATTACCAGATCCAAAAACTGGGGTTTTAAAACAAAGAGATACATTTGATTTTGATCCGATGTGGGATGATCCTAAATATGATTATCTGGGCGAATCTTATTCCTCACATGTAAATATTTTATTTTGTAGGCTCACCGGATGGGTAGATGATAGGATTGAAGATTGGTTTAATGCACATGAATCCATTCAACTTGGTGAAATTCAAAGAAGTGATCTGAATGGTGTTTCCTGGTTTAAGCCCGGAAAATGGGTTCAAATAGAAAAGCCTTTTTATTGGCCTGAAGATATGCATCACCATTTCCATGATTTGCATAATAATAGCAATGATGGTAACGAACAAAAAATAGTAGAAAATATGTTGAAAGTTATGGATATAATCAAGGCCGCACGAAACGCATTTGTTATACCATCATCTGAGCTATCTAAAGCAACAATGAAGTTAACGAGAGCCAGAACTACTTCAGTTCCTGGAGGATCAATGAACTTTATTCGTACTAGTGATATAGAACAATAAAATTATTACTATATTATAATGCAGTATATTTCTTTGCGTTCACATAATTTGCAGGCAGTCCTACGACATATCTTATTCTTTAGTAACGTCTGAAGACGAACCACCAGACTGGAGAATTGGGAAGTCACAAAAGGGCGGTTAGGAAACTAGAAAGGAAAGGAAAAATAAAGTAGGTAATCCTAATAGTGGTACAAGTAATGAATCTGTATCTTCTAACTTACTATTAATCGAACTAACTAATTGCCCTTGTTTTGGCTCTGGTTATTCATAGAAGTGGATGCTAGCGGCCATTATCAATATGGACACTGCCGGCAAACATTACTTGTCACTTATGGCGATGCAGTACATTACGGTTATTAGTCACCTAGAGCTGATACATCACAAATTCCCAAAATGTTACTTATTCTTGGATAAGGCCCCTCCGCATTACAAATCCCATAAGGTAAGGACATACTTTGAAGAACACAAGGATGCTCTAATACCCAGTCCATCTTCCAACAGCATCATCAGGTTTTAAGCTGATAACCAGAAGCAGGAGACCTCTTGGGGAGTTTCTAGTTCAACTTTCGTGTTACCTGAAGAGTTCAGAGGAGAAAAGAGAAGCCTGATCAAATCCAGAATACCACCGACAAGGAACTTCATCTAAAATGCACAATACTTAACGTATTTCGTGCTCAATTGAGCGTGAAAATCCTATGTCCCAAATCTATCTTCCGCAGATTTCTTCTAGATACAAATACTATAACAGTGGATTGCACAGTTGTATTAGAATTAGATCAAATAATAACTCTCATATAGATTTCATATACACATATTTTTATAAGAAATAAATTCTGTTTAAAAAAATCTAAAGGAAAAAAACCTTCTATGATTCTAAACAGAGATTTTTCTTAGAAAACGCAGACTTGATAAATGCCACGATTGCGAACATTGAGGATGCTATTATAGTGACCAAGAGTGCGGTACGTATATGTACTAGATCGACGGCTAAGTCAATGACTGCAAAAGCTATAGCGCTAGCAAGGAAGCCTATTACCCGATACTGCAGGACTTCTCGGTCGAGGTTGTGGGTGTCGGACTCGTAGCATTCACTTATTCCAATACTATCACAATATTGCCTGCTTCTATATCGCCACTTTCATTAGTTGTATCAAAGCCTAGTTTTTGTGGTATATTATCTCTTAAGTCGTAGAAGGTTTATCTCTTTTTTAGTATCAAGATCACATTGTGCTTTGTGTCGATAATCGGTGGTATTATAGAGATAAGTATCGTATATGACGGCCACGAGACTGTTCTCCTTAATTATTTACTACAGGCAGATATGTATCATTCAGTCAAAACTACTATGCTGGTTAGGATAAGCGAAGATGTACTGCAACACCACGAGGTTACATTGCTAGATCGTCACGGCGTTCTTGTCTTAAAGTAGTGAATTAGCACTGACATGGTTCAACAGCAAGTATCTAGCTTTCGATTGTGGAAGGTCGCGGACATTAACAAGGCATTGGCTTTCGTTAATGTCGGACACCTAGAAAAGGAAGAGAATGCAACATATCAAAAAGTGTAACCATTGGTCAGACGGTAAGAAGTGCTTGACATACCCGCAAATTTTAGATATAAATTACTCAAAAACAAGTAGGATTACTTTGTGATACGATCGCCGTGGGAGAAATAGCAAAGCAACAACAGCCAACGATACCAACAACAACAACGCTATTACAAACAAAGCGGGCATTGCTTCAGTGGTTGCGTGACCTTGATCAATCTGTAAACTCTCTAGCCCATTTTGTACCAGCTGAAGAGATATGATATAATACACTTTCAATGTAAGTTATGCAGCCGGAGAAATGCTTTCTTGTCACGAACGGCAGATTTGGATATCTCCATTCGCAAACGGGTCTTAATAAGCAATTCTTATTATACAATCCATTAGATGCAAGCCCATGATCTAATTTTATAATGTTTTTCCTTTATTGTTTCATCCAAATATATTTGTCAAATCGGTTTTGCAATCACAATGGTCTCAAAAGGGAATATACTCCATTTTACACGATTTTCTAACATTGTTCATTTCGAAATCCCAAATTAACGTATGGGATTCGTATTAATAACCAATTTTTCGAAATTTTGTCTCCTAATTAGATTTAAACTAAATGTATAAAATTTAAATTAAATTAGACTGAGTGGCAACGGCTATGAATGAAAAAACTTTGATGAGTGAAGGACTGTAATAACTAATGACCAGCCGTTGTCACGCGTTCGGACTTAATCTATAGGTACTATATACACCGCATATACTTAAATAGTTTTTTGTTTTTGAGGAAAAAAATCTTTTGCTTTTTAGAAAACCAAACGAAAAGGAAGGGAGCCACGACCTCAACCTCACCACCACAGTTAAGCCGAAGTCATAGCTCCAGTTGCATGAACCCACCCGTTACATGGACTTTTCGGAATGCAGACCACCATGACACCGTGTAGGCGCTAGTCGATGGGTGACGCAATACTTAAGCCTTACTAATTTCACTATATAGATTTGAAATATGATCACTACCAAAAAACAATATGACTTAAATCCAATTAATCATGACATATTGATGTTTTATAAAGTGTCCTTATGTTCTATGTGATTGTTCTGTAAACGAAATTGTCCCTTATGCATTCCTTAGAATGACATGAGTTCAGAAAAAAGGCACTTTAGCGCCTCTTAAACTAATAATCTTAAGACATTCCTGCTTCTGAAATGAACCATTTCGCATGGTATTATAAGCTATTGGTTCAGCTTTGTTTATTTCAATTATAATTCCAATCAAATTAATTTTTTCATCAAAGCACTTATGAGCACAGAATGACCAAAATTTGTATCGTAAATCGCTTATACACTCGAACTTTTGTAATGTGCATAATCTTTCTATATGAATCTACATTAATACAATGCTGTATGACGTTTATTGTATTTACTATATATAATAAATAGCGTAACCCATAAATAAATTTACTATTGTACAGTAACAAAAGTGCAAGAGGAACACACGATGGCAAGGATACTTGAATCTTTCCTTCAGACCCATTCGGTATGTAAAATTCTGAGGACACTGGAAGAGATAGATTCTCAAAACAAATTCGACAAGTTGAAACATAAAAATCTCTCGATTAATAATCATCGCACTGGTCGTCGCAGGCAAGTAAAATCGCATACTGACTACAATCTTAAGTTACTTAATTATTGGGTAAATTAATTAGATGCATCAGACTATTGTACGGCCATTAAGGAAAATAATTGAATAAACGCCATATAAATGAGTTAAAAAGCAGGTTATAACGTCCATCTAGATTTGGAATGGTGCTAATCTCAATACGAGCATATTATATTTTTGGTAGTTCATACTCGTGAAATAACTCGCACTGAATTTAAGAATATCGTGACGACAAGGAGTATTCAAGAATACCATCGCAAAAATAATTATGTAGTTATAAGCAAATATTCAGCTAGTCTGCTCAAGTCGCTTATACTGCATTTTAACTTTAATACGATAGCCACGCTGCATCTACTGATAATTGAATGTTGTCGTAAATCAAACTATTGCATGAAGATTTTATTCTCAGAATTGAGTGTTCTCAATTTTATTTTACAACATGTATACTAGCCGAAAGAGTAGTATATCTAACGGAAATGATTATTGTTATTAGACCAAAAATTCAATAAGTCTATTAATCATATGCATAGCGGGCTTTGCTTTGGCATGACTCGAACTGAATATCATCCTCAGTGTAATACGTGTATCAGTAGCCATTTTGGCGAACTCTATGTCAGACCTAGGGGGTTCTATAATTAGTAGATGTTACCCCTTCAATTATTGCGATTTAAGGTTACCAATAAAGGTAAGAACATTACTCCGTTATTTTGTCATCTTTCAGACAATAGGTTCGATGCCTCCTCTATCCAACTGGCCAAGAAAATGATTGAAGAACTTAATGATTCGATATCAAAGAAAGAACCGAAGGGAGTTTTTATGAAAAAAGTAGCACTTCTTGAATCTGAGTATGACGACTACAAGCTGGTTAGAGGTTTTTATACCCTGTTACAACGAAGATGTACCTATGGCTATAATTATATATTGAAGGACAAAGGCCAAGGACCAGGCGAAAAATTAAGCAAAGAGAATAGCATAGAATCTAGTTTTAGAAGCGTATTTGAAAATAAGAACGTCGAACCTTCCGTCATTCGAAGGTTGTTATTTGAATCTGCTTCTGAAAGAGGATATCCGCTGACAGATATCAAGAGGACTGAAATTGTCAATGTTGTAGCTTCCAAGATAAACATTTCTGTTGAGAACCTTTCGAAGATTATGTGGAGTGATCTGGAAGAAAATTTGATACTGGAAAGATTCGATGGGATAAGCGCAGAACAACTAGTTGCATGGTATAATTTGTCGCTAATTCAAACGCTCTTGTTTAATTGTACAAAGCTTGAATTTTCATTGAGAGACGGAATAAATTGGAAACATGCCCTTAGAGCTGTAAAAAGGCTCGGACTAATGTACAATCTGGAGCGCCGTAGTTCTGCTGATGAAAGTTCTGTCGCCGAAGGTATGCCTGGGGATAAGATTTACAATCATGATTCTCTGAAGTCTGAATCTAATGGCGATATAATTTGCTCCATTGATGGTCCGCTCACCATTTTCAAGCTCACTGATAGGTATGGTACAGCTATATCGAAATTGGTTCCATACATAATATCTTCGTACGGATGGTCATTAAAGGCGTGGATTGTGAGAAAAACTTTGTCCTCAGGGAAAAAGATCTACCAATTCGATATGTCGCAGGAGACATCTCCTGACTTAATTGCAGAACCACTCCTCAGCAACGCCAATTCTAAAGAACAGCATCTTTCGGACCATGATTATTATGACAGTAACGTAGAGAAAAAATTTGCAAACAAATTTCTTCGTTCTATTAATGACTGGAAGTTGTCACGGGAGCCAGATCCTCTGATACTGGCCAATGGTAAGGCCTTGATACCAGATTTTATTTTTGAAAAATATGATCGAAAAATATATTTGGAGATAATAGGCTTTTGGACTAAAGATTATCTGCTAAGAAAAATAAATAAATTGAAGGCTATTACCGATTTAGCAAAGACAAACCTGAGTAATAAAATCGATCTCTTGATCGCAATAAACCATGAAGTTTATGCATCATCGTCGTCTAATTTAGCTGAAACTCGCGCATGGAACGCCTTGATATCTTCTATAACTGATAAAAAAGTTATACTTTATAAGAATAACGATATCCAGCTAAAACCAATTCTTGACTACCTCAGATCTATAGATCAGGAAGTAACTAAAGATTTAGGTACTGAATGGTTCCACCGAGATTATGAGTAATCTTTTGCAGACGATAAACAAAGACCATAATGATGTAATTTCAGTTACTGAGCTCAGCTGAGAAATGGAATATCGAGTTCGATATTCTTTTTAGAATTATTCGGTCTAGTGTTCAAAATAGTGATCATATTGGCAGATACGTGATTGCCGATAAATATTTAATCTTAGATACGAAGATAGAAAAATTAAGAGGCTTATTTGATAATGCTCGTAGACTAAGCGACGCAAATAGGATATTAGCTGATAATAGTATTCCTGAATCTTGTCTTTTATACATTATCACAAAGTTCGGCTTTGACATAATTTGGGATGGTATGGATTACAGCCGTGCGTCTATCAAGAAAAAGGACTTCGCTCTGTCAAAATAAGAGATCCTATATTGGTAGCCAAGATCTTTGAAAGGCATACATTTTAGATCAATTAGCCAGTAATAAAATATTCAAGGGTCCGAAGGAGAAGTTGGAGCGGTCTCATCTACTTGTAGGCCAACAATAATATGTTCATTTTGCTAAATTGGAGACTAATGCCGGCGAACCATCGGTCATCAAGCGATGCACCTAATAACTGTCGTTGGTTACGTAATATTGCATCTAACTGGAGAGACGTTGAATGCCCATGTGGAAGTGAATACCATTTTGATGGCAAGATAGATGGACTCTTTTCGTGGGAAAGAGTACCATCTGCCACATATGGCTTCAGACTATGCTAACCATGATATGCTTTCCTTTTATCCTAAGAACATGGTAATCTACTATCATTGCAAAAGCGGATACGTTGTAGATTGCAGAGAGCATCGAGCAGAAGAAATCGAATCCATTCAACATGCATGTATATATGGTAACATAAAGATAGCTGGAGTCTAATTCGTAAAAGGGTCTTTTCGGCATAATGGAGCCAAATGGAAGTACGAGGGTTTAGAATCTTTCCAATTCAGGTCGAGGAGAAAGCCTGAATCATTATAATGTCGTATCTTGAAAACTATCTGTCAGACATATCTTAGTACTGATGTCGCAGTTGGTTGGATGTGATATTGAAACCATAATGATATCTGTTAATACGCCCACTACCACGTGGTCGTATTTCTTTAATACAAATCACTTAAATCCACATTGAAATCTTTATCAAGTGTGCAAATTTTTGCTATGCTACACGAGATCTATGTCACCAGATTTTAAATGTGCATAAAATCTATCAGAATGCGCATATATTACTATGTATGGGAAAGGAACCTATAATCGCTAGATTGCTAGATTGCCACAACGAGCATGTTGTAGTTTATAATACAGACCTGAATATTTTCTTAGAGTATGGGGCCGTTGTCTAGCTTGGTATGATGCCAGCCTCGGGCGCTGGAGATCGCCGGTTCAAATCCGGCCGGTCCCACTGCAAATATTTTTAGACCATCCATCTTCATGTCCGAATTTAAAAGTAGTATTTAGAGGTGTAAAGCGGTCTTACATGGCTATTGGAATACGATAATACAACAATCATTCATAAGTCCGGTTAAAATGGCAAATCGGTACAGCTAATTAAACTGTCATTTGTGTAATCTTCTAGATTTAAATATGCTGAGGTATTTAGAATCCATATGTCCGAACCACAAGCACAACCACAACCACAACCACAAGCACAACCACAAGCACAACCACAAGCACAAACAACCACAAGCACAACCACAACCACAGCCACAGCAAAATCAGCAATTCTTTAGAGACGCACCACGTGATGCAATATATATCGGAAAAAAACCTTTGATGGCATATGTTACGTCTACTCTGATTCAATTGGCCAATGTACCTTGTGTGACAATAAAAGCGCGAGGTCTAAGTATAGGACGGGCAGTGGACGTCTCTCAGATAATATTGAAGAGGATGGAAAATGCTGGTTACAAAGTAGGCGAGGTAAGAATTGGCTCCGAGACGGTTCAGTCAGAGGATGGCAGAACAAGAAATGTCTCTACAATAGAAATCGAAATAAAGAGAAGCTCGTAATCGCTCTCTTGGGCACTTTTTGTTTCTATAACCCTAATTTTTGTAAGATCCGATGACAAGCTGTGCAGTTATTCTTCTTGCGCATTTAAACCCATTAACGAATGCCCATAAAGAAATTATTTTATCACTACGCGAAGATCATAACGTGTACGTCTTGCCCGTTATTTTCTTGAAGAAAGGAAGAGAAATCACTACTAGAAGTTTTCCCTTTCCTTATCATGTTAGAAAGACTATGATCGAATCGGTCTTTGATGATAAAAATATAGTAGTCTTGCCCAATTATTCCTTCGAATCACCATTCATAAAATACTTTCCTCCTTTGATTTCGCCATTCTCATGGATACTTAGGAAGAGAATACTCGAAAATATAAGAGAAGAACATTTTATCTCGTATACCGGTGATGCAGTCGAGCGACTAATGTTGAAAGCGTATTTGATGCATCCGACTAAAGCCACTCGACTAGACATATCGGCTTCAAATGTCAGAGAATCGCTTTACAGGGAAGTTGCGACGAATAGTTCAGGTAAGTATAAAAATAGGTATCATTGGGAAGACATGGTCCCATCCGACGTGGCTAACATTATCAAGGATAACTGGGTTATTATAGAGCGCTTTGCAACGTGCGCTGACCACACTATCAGAATAATGGGAGTGAAATTCCCAAGAGATGGATTATTCTCGCGTTAGAAGATTTTTATAGTGTACAAATTGAATTTGCTCTGGATGAAAACGAAGGGAGCAGAGTTTATCTGGTTTGATGGAAAATTTCTAAAATGGGAAGATGCGAAAATCCCGGTCACTAGTCACGCCTTGCATTATGGTACAGGAGTGTTTGAGGGAATACGAGGGTATAGCACACCAGAGAATCTCTACATTTTCAGGCTTCGAGAACATATGCTTCGATTGCACAGATCGGCAAGCGTTTATTCGTTCTCAGTGAAATATAACGCAGATGAGCTTTGTGATGCAACGATAAATCTCTTAAGAAGGAATAATATTAAGGAGTCGTGCTACATAAGACCGCTCACATTCGTTGGCGTACATGGAATAGACCTTAATATTACTCACGATTCGCCGACACACGTCGTGATCATAGTGTTCCCATTTGCAAAATACTTTAATTGTGAGGGTATTAATACCTGCGTTTCGTCTTGGAGAAGAATTCACGATACATCTACTCCTCCGATGTCAAAAGCATCTGGAAACTATCTTAATTCGATCCTGGCTACCCAGGAGAGCAAAAATAATGGTTATGACGAGTCAATACTTCTCGATAGAGAAGGCAATGTAAGCGAGGCAGCTGGGGAAAACATTTTTCTCATCCGCGACAATATTATTTACACTCCACACATTGGAAGTTCTGCATTAGAGGGTATCACACGTGATACAGCGATTACTATTGCAAAAAACCTTGGATATGAAGTAGTTGAACGACCAATTCCAAGAACCGAATTGTACTTTGCAGATGAATTATTTTTGACCGGCACAGCTGCGGAAATCACAGCCATACTGAGCGTCGATCGCCATATTGTTAGCAATGGTTCGGAAGGACCTATAACAAGGAGAATCAGGGAAGCTTATTCAAGGCTCGTTTCTGGAGAAGTTAAAGAATATATGAATTGGTTAACGGCAGTATGGTAAAGACAAATTCGAACCTTAAGATAGCAGTAATAGGAGTTGGAGGATGGGGTAAAAATCACGCCCGAGTTCTATCTGATATGGGTGTACTTTCTGCGATTTGTGATGCAGATCCCGATCGATCAAAAAAAATAGCTGATCTTTATAAGACCAACCTGTATCTTTCGGTCGACGAATTACTTGAAAAGGAACACTCTTTGGACGCATGTATTGTATGTACACCTACAAAAACTCATTCTTTTGTAGCAAAGAAGGTGATAGAAAGGGGTATTAACATATTTGTTGAAAAGCCATTATCCTTTTCTACGATTGAATGTGAAGAAATGGTATCCGCAGCCAAGATGAAGGGAGTCATTCTTACATCTGGTTATATTGAACGGTTTAATCCAGCAGTGCAAGATTTCAAGCAAATCATAGATAGCAAACAATACGGTGACCTTATAATGATGGAATTTCACAGAGAAAATAGAATGCCTTTACATATAAGAGACGTTGGTATAATCTACGACACATCAGTCCATGATATTGATACTGCGATGTTTCTATTTAACGGTACACCGAATATGGTATTTGCTAGAGCAGGAAAGAAATTTCATTCATATGAAGACTTTGCCACCATCATGTTGGGGTTTGATAATCAAAAGGTTGCGATAATAGCATCTAATTGGATTACTCCAAAAAAGGTAAGGATGTTTAGTGCAGTATGTACTGAAGGTATAATCTCAGGTGATTTTATTACGCAAGAGATCAAGATCGATCATGGTGAAGCCACTCTGATACCGCGAAGGCATCATTTTCAGGAACCTCTTATATTAGAATTAGGGAGCTTTCTATCTGCTATTAGAGGAGAAAAAAGCACACCGCTAGCTTCGGCTACAGACGCAGTTAATGTTACACGTGTGGCAGAGGCCGCACTTTTGTCTAGCAACACTGGCTCGCCAATATATCTGGATTTGAGATAGGCAAATTGAAAAAATCAATGCTTAGTATCCTAGCCTGCCCAATCGACAAACATTATCCTCTGACATTAACTGAAATCAGTGTAATTCGAGATGAAAATACAAATGATGAAATCATTAACACCGGAATCTTATATTGTGATAGATGCACACGATTTTATCCAATCCTTGAGCAAATCCCAGTTATGTTACCTGATGATTTACGGGACAAGCAAAAGGACCTAGAATTTCTGCGAAAGTGGCGGGACCATATCCCAACAAATATAGTGGAGAATGCATTGCCATGGCATCTTTAATAGCAGCGATAAGTATTAAACGAAAACGGATATATAAAAAAATGAGCGATGGATGAAAAAATGGATTGGGGATGGATAGGAAATGAATGACTATCAGAATGCTACAGGTAATCAAAACGATAATGATCGTAACGATAATGCTACGGTTGATTTTGATAGATTCCAACAGAATAAAGACGATAAGGTAACTAACTACATTGCTAGAAGTGCTAAGATCGGGAAGAATGTTAAGATTTGGCATTTCGCATATATCGGAGGCAATACTGAAATAAGCGATAACGTGGTAATAGGTTCTCTTACCCACGTAGACTATTCCGTTAGGATCGGTGAAAATACCAGAATCGAGGGTTCAGTATATATTCCTCCACTGACATCGATAGGCAAAAATGTGTTTATAGGTCCAGGCGCTACTTTTACTAACGATCCCTATCCGTTGAGTCCCAACCTGATAGGTGTCATCGTAGAAGATGGAGCAATAATATGTAGTCGAGCTGTTATAAAGCCTGGAGTCAGGATAGGAAAAAATAGTGTAATAGCCATGGCGAGCGGTTGTAACGAAGGATGTTCCTGCTGATACAGTTGTTATGGGGCATCCAGCAAGAGTATGCTACTCTCGAGAAGAGTACGACATCAAGAGAGATAAATGGAATGCGTCACGGAAGAGTTGATATAATCTAGCCTAAATTTCATATACAGCTGTTTATCCAATAGGAGCGCTAACCTTTGGCAGAAAGTACTCAGATCTTGCTCCTCTAATTACGAAATGTCTGTTAGATATTTATCTCAGGTACATTTCATGAGGCTGCTCTCTTTTCGTGACATGTTAACGCATCCTATCTTGCTCAACTAGCTTGATGGTTAATCTGAATTTATCATGCATTAGCCAACTATCTCACAAACAGGATTTGCCTTCATTATTATGCATTCTTTGTTACTAGTACCTTCGGCTTCCAACCTAGCATAGTCGTCTTTTGAACACGTAATAATTATAATTGTCTTGTCACTAGGATATAGATCTAATGAAGGTCCGTTATGCAATTCCACATCACCTATGTAATCCTTCAATTTGGACTCTAGTGACAACAACAAATCCAATTTGTCCCCTCTCATCTCATTTAGGTCTAAACTCCACTTAATCACGACTTTTGTTCTACTTGCTTTTAGATCGCGCTTCTTTAGGACATCCCTCACTTCATCTATGAGGTGCTTGATATATGCTTCAGTTCCTTTTATTGTGCCGTTAACAAGATACATCAACGGGCCAGCACCACCCAACGATGCTGCCTATCGCACGTAAATCGTATAAGCCATTTGCTACTTCGTCAAGGTAAACATTCCTAAGGGGATTTGACATCAACTCATTACTTATGTGAACATCGTCTACTTGCTTACATATTTCTAAGATACTTGCCAGGCCAGTATAGTGCTCAAGAATTCTCATCGAATGTGCTAATTCAGCAGAAAGGATATCCACAAAATTTAACCTAGTGTTTGTGTCAGAATCAAGAAGCAACCGTTCCATTTGTGCATCCTGTCTTGATCGTATGGAACCAACCAAAAGATCAGGTGTAGAAATATTACTATTGCAAATTGGCATATAATAGTAATTTATATCATCTCCGACATTCATTCCTGTTAGATGTTCCATGAGTGCTATGTTTTCATCATTTCCACCGATCCCAGTCGGTAAAGCATAGATGAATGATGATCCCTTTCTTAAGTTCTTTATGGCATCTCTAAACTTGGACATAACATCACTCTTGACATCTTGTCCTATTTTGCGAATTTTTGGGGCGAAAAAGATGTAAGATGCTGTACTGATAGCAATATCGATCGGTTCAAGACCCAATAAGGACTCGTCATCTATAAGAGAATTTACGTTGGGGTAATTACGTGCAATATCCGGCTTTATTGCTATCGCCACGCGAGCAGATTCATCAATCAATGAAACCTTTAAACCCTTGATTGCAATAGAAGACGCAATTCTATACCCTTCAGTGCTTAGACCATATACGGCGGTAGATAACGATGATTGCCGAAGGCTCAACTAATTGCTCCTACCTCTTCCGCACGCATTTATTTATTCATGCATTGCTATATATAAAAAACATTAAGGAAAAGCTTTATTCTATAATAGGATCTATTATCCCTGTCATTGAGGATTTGGTTTGACATTTTGACGCCTAAGCAGGTTATGTTTTTTAAGCCAGCTATTGATACCCTAAAAGAGCAGGGACATGAGCTCCTTTGCACCTCGAGGCAATATAGAGAAGCTGTCGAACTAGCTCGTATGAAGCATCTTAGCCTAAAGATAATAGGAAGGCACGGAGGGGCAGAAAGATATGAAAAGCTACGTGAAAGTGCCAGTAGAATATTTAAACTGGCTTATGAAGTAAAAAAATTCGAACCGTCAGTTGCTATCTCCTTCTCGTCACCAGAATGCGGCAGGGTTGCATTCGGCCTTGGGATTAAGCAGATAGGCTTTAATGATTCACCTCATGCAACCGCAGTCACAAAGCTTACAATCCCTCTATTAAATCGCCTCTTTTGTCCATGGGTTATCCCAATTTCGGCATGGGAAGGAAGTGGCATTTCAAGGGGATTAATAACGATGTATAGAGCTCTTGATCCAGTAGTATGGCTGAAAAGAGATTCGCATACCGCTTCTGCCAATCTGAATAATGATTTAACTTTGGAAACAGATAGAAAAAATATTTTAATCAGACTGGAAGAATTAAAGGCCTCCTATATTGCCGATAACAAGCTCAATAGTAGCCTTTCGATGGTCGATAATCTCGTAAACAATTTATCCCAATCAACTAATATTATTATTCTCTGCAGATATCAGGACCAGGTTAGTGACGTTGAAAAGCGGTATGGAGACAAAGCGCGAGTAATAAAAAATGTTGTAGATGGCGTCTCATTGATCTGCTCTGTTGACCTATTCATTGGAGCTGGAGGAACAATGACCACAGAGGCTGCGCTACTTGGAAAGCCCACGATATCTATTTCACCATTTCGATTCTATGTCGAGAAATACCTCGTACGTTCTGGGTTAGCCAAACGAAGTTCAAACGCTCACGATCTGCTAATATTAGTTAGAAAGATGCTCCAGAGTGAAGCTTATGCGGCTAGACAGAAAAAAATTGCTAAGCGAACGCTTGACAATATGGAGGATCCCCTCATTAAGTTGCTGTCTTTCATAAGAGATTGTGCGTAACATTATAAAGATAGCACATTATAACAATTTACGCCCGGAAGCCCGGTAGTGGAGCTTTGATCCGCCGAATGTAGTGGCCAAGCATAGAGGCCTTTGGAGCCTTTGACCCCAGTTCGAATCTGGGCCGGGCTAAAGATAGCTAAAAACGAATATGTTGTTTCCTTCATGCGAGCACCCATTTTCAATTGCTAATCTATTTTAGCCTCAAAGATAGATAGATTGACATCAAATATCAAGTTTTTAGATTCAGATTATAGAACTAGCCAATCAAAGCAATTTCTTAGATCGAAATATTATAGCATCATAACGACGTCTCTGGACATGATGAACAATCAGACAGAATACATCATGCCCCCAGATACGATAGGGACGTATTCTATATTGGCAAGTTCCTTTATCTTGGCTATGATGGCATTAAACCATAAACTGTCAATCCCCTGACTCCATATAGTTATTTTCTTATATTCTCTTTGGATTCCACCATGAAAGAATCCCTTGCACTCCTCAGCAGTCATATTACAATACTTTTCGCCTATCTCTTCGATCAAACTTTCGGCCTTGTTTGGTATGTATAGAATCGTTAAAGTAGGGAATGGGATCGTGCTTGAAGCCGCCGAAGATGTATCTTTAGCCATCAAATTATTGCTAATAAATATTCACTAATATCTGGATTTCGTGTTCAGCATTTCACTCTTTATGGAAAATGTGTAATATTGCTCAAATGTTAACTGTAACAAAAGCTCGGGAGACGAAAATTTGCTAGTAGTCTCGCGGTCAGGGTGCTAAAATGCTTGATCTGGCTCTCTATCAGATATCCTGTTTCTTCACGAACCAGACAACTAAAATTCTATTCCGAGGTATATGGTAGATACGCTATCATGCGAGTTATTAAATACTAAGCAGAACACAACGAATGCCATCTAATAATATGGAAAACACCTGTGACATTATAATCACTAACGCTAAAGGCGTGGTTATTCCAGGGCTTGGAATCGTGCAAACGAATATCATCATCGAGAACGGTAAGGTTAAGTCACTCAAGAGATCAATCGATAGCATTCAAGCTTCTCGAAGAATAAATGCCGAGGGCAAATATATACTGCCAGGAGCGATAGATCCACATGTCCACTACGGTGTATATAGACCAATAGAGGAGTCTGCAAGGACAGAGTCCACATCGGCCTCAATTGGAGGCGTAACAACTATGATGCGAATGTTAAGATTATCGGGCAGCTACAGAGATATCAAAAAACAGCTTGTAGCAAGTAACGGGAACCATCGTGTTGATTATTCCATTCACGCTTCAATTCTGTATCCCTCTCAGGTTCGAGACATGTCTTATCTTGCAAAAAAGTTCGGGATCACCTCGTTTAAAGTCTATATGAACCTTGGAGGAGAGCTCAATCATATTTTCATGGATCTTGAGCCTGAATCAAACGCACCGGATGAGAGAGAAGTGAATATGGATGATAAATTATTTTCTTCAATATTGATGGCCGCATCAAGAATTAATTCGCTAACAATGGTTCATGCAGAAGACCCGTTGATCTGTGCAGAATACATGCATAAAGCAGCGAAAAGCAGACACGAGACTGATTTCGGCTTGGAAACCTGGTCTAAATGTAGACCAGCCCTATCGGAATCAAGAAGCATAACCAAAGCCGCTTCGCTAGCACGACGATTTGGTTCAAATTTATACTTCGTACATATTGGTTCTGGACAAGCTGCTGAAACGATCTTGCATGAAAGGAGGAAGGGAATTGGAAAGGGCAAATTATATATTGAAACTTGTCCACATTATCTTACTCACAGTACTGACTTTGGTAGCATTCTTGGCAAAGTAGTTCCACCTATCAGATCAAAAAGTGATCTGCAACGCATTTGGTCTGCTTTAGAGAATGGTCAAATTGATACTGTTGGTACGGATCATGTTGCCAACCAACGATCGATGAAATTCGGAAACGGAGATATCTGGTCTGCTTTGGCAGGTTTTCCAGGAATTGCAACCATGATTCCGGTACTGCTCAATAATGGAGTAAACAAACATAGAATCAGCTTGGAGAGATTGGTTGAGGTGACGACTTATAACACTTCGAGGATCTTTGGAATGTATCCAACGAAAGGCACTATCCAACCTGGTTCAGATGCTGACATTATTGTTATCGATCTAGCACTTAAGAAAAAAGTGTCTCCGGAGCTCCTAAGGTCTTATTCTGATTACACAATATACGATGGATGGGAATTGAGTGGTTGGCCTGTTTTAACAATGGTTAGAGGAATTGTCGTCATGGAAGATGGCGAAGTGGAAAGGACAACCTTAGGTCACGGAAAGTTCATAGCTAGGCCTACAAATGGTTATAAATAATTTCAAAAGTGCCATCTTTCTTTGCCTTGTAATATGCATCAGCTCGACGAGTAAAGAGTCCAACCTCCATGATGCCAGGAATACTTTTAATTTCTATCTCCTTTTTTTTGTGGTCGTCATAAGGTTCGAATATCGTATCATAAATTATATTCGAGCTTTCAGTAATGAATGGATATCCTTTTTCTAGAGTTCTCAAATAGGGCTGACCGCCTATTTTCTTTAACCTTTCGTAGACTACTCGCCTGGCAAACCTGTGGACTTCTATAGGGATGGGGTGACTGAATGATTTGACATATTTACTTGAATCTGCCGAAATTACTAGTTTTGGAGATGCAGATGTAATAATCTTTTCCTTGAGTAATGCTCCCCCTCCTCCTTTAATCATATTGAAGTTTGAATCAATCTGGTCAGCTCCATCAAATACAATATCAATCTCTGGTATTCTGCTTTCGTCCTTAATAGTGAGGTTACTTTCTTCGGCCTCTACCTCGATTTGTAATGATGTAGGTATAAAGCTTAAGGAATCCTTGCTTGATGACGATCCTAGCTCTCTGACAATTGCAGCGACTGTACTTCCACTGCCTAGTCCAATTGTCATATTTTCCTTGACGTATCGATTGACTACGTCCTTTGCTAGCTTGCATATCGCAGCATTTATCAATGAGCACATGAATTGCAAATGATTATCAATGAAACTTTAACCTTTCCGAGAATGGGCTTTATCATTTTAACCACTTCAGATAGGATGATCGCAGCAACAAACCCTTTCGGTCGGACACTTATAATTACTTAGTGATACAACCGCATGTAATACAAGTGAATGAAATGAATCCCAAAATTCTATAAATTCGCGACGCAATTAATGGAAGTGGAATCGACTAAACTAAGACTCAGAATCCATCCAAAAATGATAACGCATCCCTTTTCTGGGGCTTGCGAATATTCATTTTTTTATCTGATAGTTGGGAATTCTCAGTGATCTGCTTATCAGGATGAATATTTGAGTTTTCTAACACAGCTGAAAGCCTGAGTGATCTCATCTTGAATCTTCCGGATATTCTCTTCTGTGTAATTACGTTCGCTGGATCGGTGATTTTTTTGTATATTTGTAACCATGCCTATTTCGCTAACGGAAGTTTCTTCTTCTTTCTCATGAGGATTTGTTCCTCCTGGTACATTTGATTCAAGCCTCGTAGCATCATTTATTATTTGCTTGGTTGACAATTCCCTTAATTTATTATTGATCTCTGAAATTTTATTCTCGAACAATCTGACCAAATCTGAGCGAAGCGTCAAAAGCTCAGAATAATTACTTATTTCTTCTAATTCCCTAATTCTTACATTCTGCAAACCTATTTCTTCTTTGCAATTTAGTATGAGCTTGTCTCGCTCAAATGTATCTATCCTTCCGTCGGTCGTTGCTTCATAGACTCTGTTGATTTTATCAGCCAAAGATTCTCTCTCAATCTTCAACGATTCAAGTTCACGACGCGCAGATTCGAAAGGATGTAGGACGACTTTACCTTTCATCCTATCTATGCTATCTGTTACTACTTTGTTTCCATGAAGAAATGAAACGGAAAGCGCACCTAATATTGATGACACAGCTATTACAGCTAGTTCTAGCAAAAATTGAGTATAGCCTCCGATTCAAGCATCGACAGAAACCTTAGCCATCTCACAGACGCTATCATTGAAAACTATAAAATCGCTCTTTTTATCCAACTGTATTTTCGCATTTTTGGCTCAGGATAACCACATTTCGAACAAGTCTTTCCTCGCTTGTGAAACGAATTGTGTCCGCACCTCCTACATCTTATGTGCACCTTTTTTCTTGTGTACTTTCCCATCGATGTGGTGCCTTTCGTCATTCAAATCACCTAAATTTTCCTAGCTGTTATTGAGGAGGAGGAGATATGATGACAACGTTATCACCCCTGACAACAATAGTTCCCAGATCATTAGATTTGTTTTCTTGAAGTAATTCCACGGAATTTTCTAACAATAAATTCATGTGTTGGTCAAATCCATGTAGACTTCCCCTAATTACCTTGCCTCCCTTTAGCTTTATGAGTACAACTTTGCCTAAGCTTTCATCCAAGACTTTTACAGCCATATCAACTGACAATGCCAAAATCTACCTGTAGAATAGGCATAACAAGGTGATATATTAAAATTTCACTGTTGAGTATGTATCGATACTGAGATCAAGGTTGAATTATGTACGGACTTCTAAAAGGGTTAAAGTAATCAAGAAAAAGTTAAATTAGTCTGGGATAAGCAGAATGCGATTAAGTCATTACTGTAGCTCAAAAATGACCGATTTAATATTGTCGACAATTTCTTGCAGTAATTTAATCCCTTTTTCTACTTTTGCACCAGTAGGATCGCCCCATACACCATTACCGGTAAGCCTCGGAAAACTACCCGGAATACTCGTCATAGCTGAGTACGCCATCTTAGATTTTAACAATTCTTTAGAGTTAGGTTTTGCCCTTTGCATTTGTACTAGGTTCGGTGCTATGGCAAGCAGTAGTGACGTTTCGACGTTTCCAGCGTGATCAAAATCATCTGACATAAACTGCCAATAATTCAAAACAAAAATATTACATTGTGGCGAAATGTTTTCACAAGCATCTTGTGATACATATTGTAGTATACCTGAGTTGCCATGATGTCCGTTCAGGATGATAATATTTCTAATTCCATTTTCAGATAAAGAACAGCAAATGTCAGAGATGATTGCAAGTAATGTTGAACTCTGTAACGAAATGTTTAACATAGGCTTATGTTCATACGAGATACCGTAACAAATTACTGGCAATTTAAATGCGTTAATATCCAGCGCCACCTTCCCAGATACGTAGTCAACAATTATTGAATCAGTGGAAATTGGGAGATGCTCACCATGCTGCTCAAGTGAACCTACAGGAATAATTGCTGTTTGTATTTGAGAAATAGCATTATGAAAGTCTAAGTCAGTAATCTCACTAATATGTACAGACAATTACAGGAATAAATATACTACACACTTATCAACTTTAAATCTAGATCAAGAGTTCATAAAACTTCAAAATGAAATGAAAGGATTGGGATACCTACTCATCTAGTTCAATGATTATCTCCTAGCCTTTGATCTAATATTTAGGGGTGCGATTTTGTGAATACTTTTCCCCAATAAACTTCTAGTCTTCCGTCTAGGTATAACTGAATCGCATTGAGTAAAGTAGAAGCTTCTAAATCTCTGCCTTTTGACTTTATAGTGTCCAATGTGTCATTTTCTAACACTTTGAAGGCGTCTTGACATATTATAGGACCCTGATCCAGATCATCTGTTACAAAATGTGCGGTGCATCCTATTATTTTAGCGCCTCTTTCGTATGCCTGAGCGTATGCAAGAGCCCCTGGAAATGCTGGTAATAGTGAAGGATGAATATTTATGATCCGATTAGGATATCTCCAAACAAAGTTAGGGGTCAAAATTCGCATGTATCTTGCTAACACTATTAAGTCGATATTATATTGTTCTATCAGATCCAAAATACTTCTTTCCGCTATATCAATCTGGTCACTGTAAGAAACTACATGAAATGGAATTCGAAATTCGTCTGCAATCGATCTTAACGATCCGTCGTTTCCAATAATGACGGAAATGTTTGCATCAATTTCGCCTCGCTTTCTGGAGTATAGAATTTTCTCAAGGCAATGTTCTTCCTTGGTAACTAGAATTGCTATATTCTTGAGCCTGTTCGGTTCTTCATAATGAACTCTAATTTCCATATCTAGTTTTTTCGACAAGACGCTCAGCCCACTGCTAAGTGAACTCTTATCAATTTCGGGAAAAGATGCTTCCAAATGCATGCCAAAAAGTCCACGAATAACTTTCTGGTTTACATTTTCTACATTGCCACCATTTCTAAATATGAAATTGGTGATGTCTGCGACGACTCCCTTCCGATCTTTCCCTACCACCGTAAGCTCTATGAGAGTTTGTGGATCATTACCCATTAGAGGCCACGATCTATAACACTAGAATTAAATCTTGCAGTTGAAACAAACATTTAAATTCAAATGCTGTGGTGATTTTGTAGTTGGGATTTTACGTGAGCTTCACGGAATTTATATTATGAGGGCAAAATATAGTGACATATAGACATGGTAACTATGGTTACGGATATCATTAGTGCGCACATCTTATGAAGGAGTAGCCGGCAACAAAAATCTAAAGGAAAAAAAGGTTACGATTACAATATGCCTTTTCGAAAATGTGTGGTTTGTTATACCCTATCGGCGTGGCATTGTTATGATTGTGACAGTGATTTCTGCGAGATTCATTTTCAAGACCATAAGGAAAGAAGAGTGTGTTGACGTCTGACCTAATTAGGGACGAGATTATCTATCTTTCGAGAAACAAATGGCCAGTTAAATGGAATTGGTCATGATCGAGTGCGGGAGGTGGGATTCGAACCCACGAATCCCTGAGGAACAGGGTTATAGGAGCCTGACTCATTCTAAGCTTCGCCCTCTGATTTTTATTACTTTTTTACAATAAAAACGAGACCTGCGCCGTTGGCCGGGCTTGGCGACCCCCGCTCTATTTATTTACGCTCATGGGTAGGTTAAATTTGTTTATTTTCTAAGTCGATGAACTATATATAATTGTAGAGGAGCTGGTGTTGAGTGTAGCAATTCACAGACAAAGTTGGCCCATTACATAAGATTTTGTAAGTAATATCATCTAAACCATGTAGTTTTTATAGATACCAATAAATTATCTATACCAAAATATAACTCAAATCGATATAGATGCAGACACGGAAAAAGCTCTTTGGGACTAATGGAGTTAGAGGAATATTTGGGAGGGAACTTGAATTTGATCTTACTGTAAACCTTTCTTACTCTCTCGCTACTTTTTTCAAAAGTGGGAGGATAGTTATGGCTCGGGACGCAAGATTGTCAAGTCCTATTTTATCACGGCTAGTTAGCTCTACTATAAATTCTGCTGGTCTTGATGTATGGGATGCCGGAATAATTCCTACCCCCTGTTTGCAGTTCGCAACAAAAAAGTCTCGATACAGCGGGGGTATAATGATCACTGCCTCGCATAATCCACCACAATACAATGGAATCAAACCAATAGCATCAGACGGAGTAGAAATTTCAAGAGAAGATGAGCTAAAGGTTGAAGAAATTTATTTTCACAAAAAATTCTCTAGAATCGATGGGTTAGGGATGCTATATAAAGATGATAATATTATAGATCCCTATCTAGACGCGGTTCTGTCATTAGTAGACACCGAAAAGATACGTGCGAGAAAGTTCAAGGTAGTTATGGACTTGGGAAACGGGGTTCAAGGATTTGTAGCTCCGCTCTTGTTAAGGCAACTTGGTTGTCAAGTTATAACGATTAATGGTGTTCTAGATGGTAACTTTTCTGGCCGTGGGTCAGAACCAACTCCAACCAACCTCAGCCCGCTTTGTAACATTGTGAGAGATCTAGGAGCAGATTTTGGTGTAGCTTACGATGGTGATGGGGATCGTAGTATATTTTGTGATGAAAAGGGAATAGTCTATCCAGGAGATAAGACAGGGACATTATTGGTTAGACACCTATTAAGATCTAGACATAGGTATGCAGAAATTGTTTGCCCAATTAATACTACGATGTTAGTTCCGCTAGTGGCGAAAGAAGAAAATTCAAAAGTCGTATTTACCAAGGTAGGAAGTGTCGAAGTGTCTAGAGAAATGCTAACACGCAAATCTATCATAGGGCTAGAAGAAAATGGCGGATTCATGTACGGTGAATTGAATCAAGTAAGGGATGGCGCGATGACTACCGCACTAATGTTGGACATGCTCGCATCAACAGAGAACGAGTCTCTATCTCAAATGCTAAGTAAATTGCCTAAGACATTTCAATATAAATCGAGCTTCGATTGTCTGTACAATCGATCTTGCAAATAAGGCAGTCGAACTGTGTCTTCACCACAACAACCCGCAAAAAACCGAAACAATAGACGGAGTCAAAATTTGGTTTGATAAAGATTCATGGCTTTTAGTAAGGCCCAGCGGTACTGAACCACTATTGAGGATTTACGCCGAATCATTTGATGAATTAGTGTTACGTTCAAAGGTTGACGAGTACAACTCCATAATAGAAAAAGTCATTAGAGAAACTAGCCTATAAAGACAGGTTATGGACAACATTATTATATCATATCATTCTCCTACAAGAGAATAGAAATGATCCCTAAGGGTGATTGTATCAAAAATGAGTAAGCCTTATTATGTAAAGTTTGAGACTCCAAAAGATCTAGTTGGTGCTATTTATGAAGCTGTACGACTGGCTAAACAAAGTGGTAAAGTGAGAAAGGGAACTAACGAGACAACAAAGGCGATTGAGAGAGGGACTAGCAAGTTGGTTGTGATTGCTGAAGACGTAGAGCCTCCAGAAGTTGTTGCACACTTACCTATCCTTTGCGAAGATAGAAATGCTGCTTACATTTTTGTACCGAGCAAGCAACAACTTGGTGCGTCACTTGGAATTGATGTAGGTTCTGCAGCCGCAACTATAATGGAAGCCGGAGAAGCGCAACATATAGTCGATCAAGTCATAAGTTCAATTGCGACAGTGAAAGGTAAAAAAGAATAAGGGATCCGGATGAGTAAAGCAGCTGAAGAGAAAGTCATACCTGCAGAAGTAATTCAAATTGTGGGTCGAACGGGTATTGCCGGCGAAGTTATACAAGTCAGAGTCAAAGTGCTAGAGGGCAAGGATAAAGGACGCATATTGACGCGAAATGTGAAGGGATCTGTAAGAATGAATGATATACTGATGCTTAGAGAGACTGAACGAGAAGCACGAAAAATAAAGTAACTAGGACAAGGATGGTAATAGTTATTAAATGAGCAAGACAGCAATTTCGCTTCGTAACTGCTTTTTTTGTGGTAAAAGTATAGTCACTGGTCATGGCTTGATGCTAGTAAAAAATGATGGAGTGATTCAGTGGACCTGTTCTTCAAAGTGTAAGAAGAATTCGCGAGAACTGAGACGTGACCCTAGAAAGCTAAAGTGGACTCGCAAATATGTGAAAGGAGGAATAAGGGTAAGAAAATAGACTATGGTTACACAAAAAACACTCATAGTTATTAAACCTGACGCCGTCAAACGGCGGCTAATCGGACGAATTGTGGCTAGATTTGAGGAGAAAGGCTTCCAGATACTTGAACTAAGATTATTTTTATTCTCGAGAGAAAAAGCTGAGGCATTTTACTATGTCCATAAAGAGAGAGACTTCTTCCGGGAACTAGTCTCATTTATTTCGTCTGGGAAAGTATTGGCTTGTATCCTAGAAGGAAATGATGCAATAAATGTCGTTAGGACAATGGTAGGTGTGACAAAATCTTACGAGGCATCCCCTGGTACTATAAGAGGAGATTTTGGGTTGGGTTTAACTGATAATATCATTCATGCTTCAGATTCCCATGATAGCTTCATCAAAGAATCGCAAGTTGTTTTTGGAAGCACCTAAGTGCAGCTCAGACAGCCAGTAGTAGTGGTATTGGGTCATGTAGATTCCGGAAAGACCTCTCTCTTAGATAAGATAAGAGGCACTGCTGTTCAGGCACGTGAAGTAGGGGGAATAACACAACATATTGGTGCAAGTTTCTTCCCAATTGATGTAATTAAGCAAATTTGTGGAAATCTTTATTTGAATCTCGCCAAATCTGAAGCCCAAATTCCGGGATTGCTTGTTATTGATACTCCAGGACATGAAGTGTTTGCCAATCTTCGTGTTAGAGGAGGCTCAGCTGCAGACATCGCGATCGTCGTCGTAGATGTAAACAAGGGATTAGAGGCACAAACTATCGAGAGTATTGATATACTTAAGAAAAGAAAGGTTCCATTTGTAATCGCACTGAACAAGGTTGACTCGATTAGCGGGTGGCGAAATACTGGTGATAACTCACTTATAAGTAAAGAAATAAAAAAACAGGATTTGGTTATTCAACAGAGGCTTGATGAAAAAATCTATAATGTTGTGGGATCACTTTCAAGGATGGGCTACATTTCAGAAGCATTCTGGAGAGTGAAAGATTTTACGAGAGAATTTGCTGTCGTCCCTGTCAGCGCGGTAACAGGTGTCGGGATCCCTGAATTGTTGGTTGTATTGGTCGGGCTAACACAACAGTACCTCGGTCTAAAATTGGAGAGGCACGAAGGTCCCGCTAGAGGGATAGGTACTCGAAGTCAATGAGGAAATAGGTCTAGGCCCTACCGCGAACATTATTTTACTAGATGGTGTTTTAAAGCATGGTGCAACTATAGTTGTTGCGAAACGTGAAACCTCGATTGTAACAAAAGCGAAGGCACTATTAGTACCAAAACCATTGGATGAGATGCGCGATCCACGAGATAAATTCATGCCGGTAAATGAAGTAGTATCAGCGGCTGGGCTAAAGATAACATCGCCTGACTTGGACGGGGTTCTCGCAGGCAGCCCTATATATGTTCTTGAAAAGAGGGAGGATGAAACCCGTCTCAAAGCATTGTTGCAATCTGAAATAAATGCCGCAATAATTAGCACAGAGTCTAACGGTGTGATATTGAAGTGCGATGCCCTTGGCTCAATAGAGGCTATCACTGACATGCTAAAAAAGGCGAATGTAGCAATTCAGTCTGCTGATATTGGTTACATTACAAGGAGAGACGTTATAGGAGCTTCTGCGGTGAAGGAGAAGGATCGGTATTTAGGAGTAATACTGGGGTTTAATGTAAAAATCCTCGACGATGCGATGAGGGAAGCACAAGAGAGAGATGTGAAGATATTTAACGAACAAATTATTTACAACCTAGTACGAGGCTATATTGACTGGGCCAGATATCAAAAAGAACATGAAGAATCCATTCTGTTCAATGAAATACCGCCAATTTGTAAATTCCAGTTTATGAAGGGGTTCATATTTAGACGGAATAGCCCTGCGGTCTTCGGAGCAGAAATTTTGGTTGGAAAGCTTCGACAGAAAATCAGAGTTTTAAACGAGACAGGAAGAAAGATCGGTATTGTACATCAAATTCAAGATAGTGGCAAGACGATCGAAGAAGCCATAAGAGGCATGCAGGTCGCAATTTCCATTAGAGAGCCTACCATTGGAAGACAAATTAATGAAGGTGACTATTTTTATACTGATCTGACTAGTGGCCATGCCAAGATGCTCATCGAGCGGTTTAGTCATAGACTATCCCAAGAAGAGAAAGACGTATTTGATACGATATTACTACTGAAAAGAAAAGACGACCCTGCTTTTGGATACCTTTAAGTGCATCTAGGCAATACGTAAATTTCTTAAAGGAACAAGCGGCATAATAACAAAAAGTTATTGATATTTCTGTAAGAGACCCTCCAGGCCCTTCTCTCCTACCGCTCCCACTGCTCTGTCAACAGCCTTACCGTTCATAAAAATGATGAAGGTAGGAATCGCATAAACATCAAATCTCATAGCAACACCTTGATTATCATCCACATTTAGTCTTCCAAATGACACTTTTTCGCCATATTTCTTTGCTAATTTGTCAAAAATAGGAAGCATAAATTGGCATGGCCCGCACCATGTAGCCCAAAAATCTACCAAAACTGGTTTGTTTGCGTTTACAACATCATCAAAATTCTTTTCTGAAAGCTCTAATAAGGCAGCTGTACCACTTGGAGATGAGCTAGCAGTTTTCTTATCCTCACTCATAATTCTTAAAAACTTTAAGGATATATTCGGTATTTAAGATTTGTTAAAGTACCAGTCAGTCCTATAGGCCAAGCGCAAGCCTAAGCGCAAGAAGGCTCAGAGATCTACAATATATCTTATTGTGATATTATCCTGTTCCTGCTCGATACTCATCTCGTGGTATGTTATCGCTTTGACTTCGATGTGATAAACATGTCTCCGATAGTCAATGTCTTCACCTCTGGCTGTGGCTGTTAATGAGATACCGCTTTTATCCCTAACAATGTTGGCATCAAATTCTGATGGTAAAAACCTATCTACCAGGACGAGCAGCAGTATTTTCTCAAGCCAGGAATAGAGTAGATTCTCAAGGTCACTTCCTTGTACTTCGATTCTTATGATCTTCTTAATATTAACCTGATTTAATTCAAACATGATGTTAACTAGCGCGCGGCCAGAATTTTCAAATGCTTCTTCCAAACTGCTGCCGTATGCCTCCACAATCGTATCAGCGATGTGGTCCAGGTAACGATAGTCAGTTGTTCGCATGGCTAGGTAAGTTTGAATTAATTATAATAATTGATCGCAAAATCTAAATGAGAACAACGTTTGCATTCGTTTGTGAAGATCGAAATCCCAAGAGGGATGAGGGATATTGGATACGAAGAATCTGCCAAAATAAACGAAATTAGGAATACGTTTTTAGAGACCGCAGCAGCATTTAATTTCAAATTAATTGTCCCTTCAACTCTTGAAATGCTCTCTACCTTAGAGGTCAAAGCAGGTCCATCAATTTCTAACGAAATCTATGCTTTTAAGGACAAAGGTAATAGAGATGTCGCGTTGAGGTTTGACCTCACGGTGGGCCTGACTAGATTTGCTGCGTCTAGAAGGGATCTCAAGATGCCAATAAAAGTAGCGGCGTTTGATGGCGTTTGGAGATACGATGAACCGCAGGCGGGTCGCTATAGATATTTTCATCAGTGGGATATCGAAATGTATGATTCATTTAATAATGAATCGGATGCGGAGACAATTCAATTCGTCTCTGTTTTTTTGAGAAAACTGGGATTAAAAAATGTCGTTATAGAATTAAATGATCGCAGGTTGTTGGAGGAATATATAAACGAGTATCTTCTGGTTTCGGATAGACATGTTATAACCGAGATATTCAGAGCTATAGACAAGGTTCCAAAGAAGGGCAGTGAGGCCGTTTATGGCGAATTTAAAGAAAAGCTTAGCTTATCAGTTTTAGACAGACTAATCAGCCTGTCGAGCATAAAAGGTAACATAGATAGTGTTTATTCTAGCGCTGATGCCGGACGTCTAAAAAGTTGGAATAATCTGTTTCAGCTGAAATGACTCATTAAGATCGCGAAAAGTTAGCAATATCAGGGTCAATTTGGGAATTGTCCGCGGGCTAGATTATTACTCAGGAATCGTTTTTGAAGCAATAGACCAATCGTTCAAGAGCGATGCGCTTGTAGGGGGTGGAAGATACGACACTCTAACAGAAGCATTTGGACGGAAAGATATGGGCGCGTCAGGTGCAGCAGGTGGTATTGAGAGGATTATCGCCGCTCTCAGAAAAGATCAGCACTTCAATGTGCAGCCTAGAATGATTTACGTGGCATTCGCTTCGAGTAATACGAAGGATCAGGCAATGGATATCGTATCTGATCTACGAGAGAAAGGATACGTTACTGATTACGACTTTTCTGGCAGGTCATTGAGGAGACAAATCGAAGATGCAGCTGCAAAAGGAGCAGTAATAACGGTCATAGTAGGAGAAAATGATTCTAAGAATGGGTGCGTTACGATAAGATCGATGTTGGATGGTTTCGAATTCAAACAGGATGTAGATGAGCTGTCTAGAGTCTTGGAGGAGAAAATGGCACATTATTAAATTCTTACAAGAGCACAACTTTTCATCTTGATTATACCATTAGATTTCTTATCATAACCCCGTCGAACCACAAGATCTGGTGGATCATAGTTTATGAATAAATCTCCGACCTCTAACTCCTGGGTGTTATAGCTAATTTTTATATCTTCAAGCCTTATTCCTTCCTCGAGCAACCTCCTTTTCGACTTTTCAACTATATCTTCGTCAGAAGTGTTAGGCGAAAAATATATTTTGCCGCCGTATTCGATAGGCAAATTTCTGGTCCAGGTCACTATAGTATGAAACAGGTATTTATTGATACATGAAACGTCATCTGTACATACCCAGTATTTGTATCACTTTTCCAAGTCACATGCTGCATCGAAGTCGATATAGGCCTTGCATGTAAAGTATGGTACGAATCATGTACCATAAGAGATACATCAAATGAATAAATGGCATCGCACTAGATTGAGGACCAATGAGGTACGTCGTTTTGTAGGAGCTGTCTAAAGATATTTATGAGAAATAGATATCCATTCATAAGTGAGTAACTGCATCTTAATTGACTGAAGCTATTTCTTATGACGTTATTGTTGTAGGGTCTGGTTTGGCGGGCCTTCGAGCAGCGATTTCGGCTGCTACAAAAAGCAATAAGCTAAGCATTGCGGTCGTTTCGAAGGTACAAGCAATGCGATCACACTCGGTTTCAGCAGAAGGTGGAACTGCAGCGGTGTTATTCGAGGATGAAGGTGATAACCGTGAATCTCACATATACGATACTATAAAGGGAAGCGATTTTCTTGCCGATCAGGACGTGGCCGAACGCCTGGCAGAGAAAATGCCTTTTGAGATATACCAGTTGGATCATTGGGGGATGCCATGGTCAAGAAGAGATGATGGGAGGATAGATCAACGTAAATTTGGCGGATATTCCTTTCCAAGGGCCACATATGCTCAAGATAAAGTAGGGTTTTATGAAATGCAGACCCTCTACGACACATGCCTCAAACATGAAAACATCGATTTCCTTAACGAATGGTTCTGCACATCGATACTTTCTAATGGGAATGAGTTTTCTGGGCTGACTGCAATTGAAATGAAATCCGGTACATTCTTTATTATAAGAGGACACGCAGGAATAATATGTACCGGTGGCGCGGGAAGAATTTATGGTTTTTCGACATATGCGTATTCCTCTACACCAGATGGTCTGCATATGGCCTATCGCGGGGGGCTTGCCCTCAAGGATATGGAATTTGTTCAATTCCATCCTAGCGGTATCTTGCCATCCGGCATACTCATTACTGAAGGGGCGAGAGGGGAAGGAGGATATCTTATAAACAATCAAAATGAAAGATTCATGAAGAGATATGCACCAGAAAAACTGGAATTGGCACCTAGGGACGTAGTCTCACGTTCAATGATACGCGAGATTCAAGAGGGTAGAGGGTTCAAACATGATAGTGGTATGAGCTGTTTGAAATTAGACCTTAGTCATCTTGGACCAGAGAAAATAAAAGATCGCTTGGCTGGGATCAGGGAAATTGGTTTTAAATTTTCTGGAGTCGATATTATCAACGAACCAATAGAGGTCAGGCCCGTTTGCCATTATATGATGGGGGGAATTCATACAAATATCGAAGGAGAAACTGAATTGAATGGGTTGTGGGCTGCAGGGGAAGCAGCGTGTAATAGCACACATGGAGCAAATCGCCTAGGTGCCAATTCGACAGCTGAGTGTCTGGTGTGGGGAAATATTACTGGAGACCATGCTGCAAAACATGCGTTAGCCCGCATGGACATATCTCACTCCACGCCATTAGAACAGGTTACTGAGGAAGAAAAAAGGATATTTGACGGAATATTTAGGGGAAGGGGTGAGGCAAATCCCTACGAGGTTAGAAAACAGTTAACAGATATGATGGATGATAAAGCTTATGTGTTCAGAACCGAAAATAGTTTAGCTGAAGGTTTGAAACAGCTCAGAAACCTAAGATTACAAACATGGAAACACGTAGATGATAGAGCTAAGGAGTATAATACTAATTTTATTAATGTTATGGAGACCGATTCCATGCTTACTATTGCAGAGGTTGTCTTAGTGAATGCGTTAAATCGTTGTGAATCAAGGGGAGCTCACGCAAGACTTGACTATCCTTTAAGAGATGATGCGAAATTTTTGAAACACTCTCTTTCTTATTACACTGCTGGTGAGCCAAAAGTAGCTTGGCATCCAATAGCGTTTACGCGCTATGCACCTGTTGAGAGGAAATACTAATGGAGATTCCGAGCGGCAAGACGAATTCTAGAAATCGTCTTCATAGCCGCGAAAATCGAGAAGGTGTCAAGGCTTGGCTCAATCCCTTTGGATACGGGTGGGAAAGAGTTTCATATTGGCTTCAGAGGCTGACGGGGATATTTCTACTACTCTATTTCATAGGACACGTGTTTGAGACGAGCTCTATAATTGGCGGACCAGATGTGTGGAATTCAATGTTGCAGCTAACTCAGACTACATGGGGTCACCTCTTTTTAATATTGGTCATTGGGACCAGTACTTTTCATTCAGTTAATGGAATCAGGCTAATATTTACACATCTTGGGAAAGGCTTGGGTACGCCGGGAAGACCAGATTACCCATATATAGCAAGTTCGTTGAACTATCGCCAGAAATCCGGTATCTGGGTTGCGTTAATATTGGCTGCGTTAGCGATGCTATTTGGAGTTCAGGTTTTATTTGGAAAAGGATAGATTAGAACATAATATCAAAAGTGGAGGGAGGGATGATATGAAATGAACCTGCGTGAGAGCCAGATAATGAAAATACATTACTTGACTGGAGTAGGTGCACTCTTTGTGGTGGCTGTGCACATAATTATGCGTCTCATTATGCCGTTTTCTGCGAGTCTTGCTTACAAGAACGTTATAGGAAACTATCATAATATCCCGTATGCAATTCTCCTTGAAATTATCCTGATACTTATTGCTATACATGGTTTTAATGGTTTGAGGATAATATTGCTCGAGCTACGTCAAAACAGAAAGTGGGAAAAAAGTGTAAGCTTTGGCATATTAATCGCCTCAATAGCTGTTATCGCCTATGGCACTCGAACCATAATATTTGCCAATGGATTGGAGCTATGACATGATTGAGTTGGGAAGCGGAAAGTTACATCATGTTCAAAACAGATCGAAAAGTTCCCATAAGCAAGAGCAGACATTTTTATGACTGTTAAGACAGTTACCTTTAGAGTATACCGAACAATTGGAAATCAGAAGGACTCACCAAAATACGATATTTTCGAGATACCTGTGCAGCGTTGGACCACAGGTACTCGACGGGTTATTATATGCCAAGAGCTATCTTGATTCAAGTATAGGCATAAGGTATTCCTGCAGAATGGCATCTTGTGGATCATGTGGGATGAAGATTAATGGAATCCCTAGGCTTGCTTGTTACACCAAAGTTTCAGAGCTCAATTCGTCCATGATAACCTGCGAACCACTTGGAAACTTTCCAATAATTCGAGACCTTGTAACAGACTTCACTCAATTCTTCAAGCATCATAAGAACTTGGAGCCATATATACAAAATCAGGAAGCAGATATGAGTAACGAAAAAGAATTATCATGGTTTGCGCAAACTCCTAAAGATGTCGACAAATACCTGCAATTCTCGTACTGTATTAAATGTGGTTTGTGTTATTCCGCGTGTCCTTCGGTTGCAACCGACACTGAATTCCCTGGTCCCCAAGCACTGGCGCAGGCCTACCGATATTTTGCAGATTCTAGAGATAACGCAGGTAAAAAACGCATAAATCTTATAGATGAAAGACACGGGATATCGAGATGTCACTTCGCAGGGTCCTGCAGTGCTGTATGCCCAAAGGGAGTAGATCCTGCATTAGGAATTCAACTCATGAGAGGACATCTGATGAGTTTCTCAAAACATAATAAGAAAACGGCAAAACTAGAACATATAACTAGGCAAGATCAATCAGATGATTAGGCACTACTATTTTTTGCTTTGATCGCGCTATATGAAACTGGTATTAATTCATTAATATAAGGTAATATTACTCGTTTGACTTCTGAGGGGGCTTGCTTTCGTTTACTTGTTTATTTATGGCCTCAGCCATGAAATGATTACTCACAGTTACTTTTACATTTTCAATGCCATTAAGCCTATAAACATTGTCTCTTACATCTTGTGCAATTTTAAAACCAAATACAGCAGGACAGAAGGGGCTTGTCAAATGTAGATCAATATCAACTTTTCCGTTATCTATTACTACCTTGTCGATCAATTCTAATTCCATTATCGAAACGCCGATTTCAGGATCAACTATCTTGGTTAATTCATCAAAGATTAACCTACGCGTTTGTTGGAGGTCTTGGCTCATTACCGTAAGGATTAGATCTACTCAATCCATATATAACTATTGCATGATAGTTCTGTTATCAAAATACGCCTTGTTTTGGAGGTGTATTATCTACCTGCTTGAACATAGTAGATGCCTTGATCTTCTGCGGCAGGCAAATCGAAATTTAAATTAACCTGTAACTAGCTCCAAAGATAGGTATTGCAGTGCATTTTTCTGAGCCACGACGTGGACTGGAGCCGACAAGGTCCGCCATTAGATCATATTATCGCAAGAAAGATGCGATTCGATCAAGAGACTATCAGTAACGCCTCGAGGATCAATCCTTACTACAATATTCCAGATTATATGGAAATTGAAGAAAGATATGGAATAAGGTCCACATTCTTTTTTAGAACTATTTACGAAGACGGCGTACTCCTCGATTATGAGAATGATATAAGATCACTGATTGATGGCGGCTGGGAAATTGGACTTCATTCGGATCCATCATCCATAGGTGCCAAGGATAAAATCTTGAACGAAAAAATGGGATTGGAAGAGCTTTCCAAGGGAGTAGTCAAAGCGAACAGAGTACATTACCTAAAGTTTAGTAACCATCTGCCAGCTAAACTACGAGAATTAGGTTTTGTTTATGATTCTTCTTTGAAAACATTTAAGCATTTAATAGGAGCAGAGGACTTCGGCTATTATAGATTCGATGGTCTATTAGAATTTCCCATTACTGTTATGGACGCTTACTTATTTACCTATATGCAGGTTGGTGAAGATGATATTCTTCCTCTATTCCAACGAACAATTCAAGAAGGTAGGGATTTGAATCCTGAGTTCAACATCATCACGGTAATCTGGCATGATAATGTACTTAGGATGAAAGGAGGTAGGATGTACAGACAGATAATAGAATATTTCACATCTCAGGATGACGTTAAGGTTTTTAGAGGAATTGATTTAGCTAATCACATACTCGATCATGTCCTCACATATAGATATCGCAAATAGCGCAGAGCTAGTAGATTCAAAAATTGACGCAAAAAATGTTGTTATTTCTGCAGGAACCAAGATTAACAATGTCCAAATTAAGGCTAGGAAGGTACAAATAGAATCAAACTCTTCGTTGACGGACTGCAAGCTCTTTTCTGATGGCAAGATAACGATAGGGCACAATACGACCGTTAAAGAGCGCACAGTAATTAGCGCGTTCAAATCAATTTCGATCGGTAGTCAGACGATTATTGACAGGGATGTGCTAATAGGAGGGATGCAAAGTGAAGCTAGCCAGTTTATCATAGGCAGTAATTGCGTAGTCCTTTATAGGTCTTATATAAATACAACCAGAAGGGTATCAATTGGAAACGATGTCGGAATCGGAGGATATTGTCTGGTCTTTACTCATAGTTCCTGGCAAAATGTATTGAAGGGCAATCCCTATCTTTTTGCAAACGTCATCATAGGCGACGGAGCTTGGCTTCCATGGAACGTCACAGTATTACCAGGGGTAACAATCGGAAAAGGAGTAACCATCGGAACTGGGTCGGTAGTTACCAAGAATCTTTCTCCAGGTGTATTCGCGGCCGGTGTCCCTGCCAGAGTGATAAAAAAGGTTAGCAGTAATGAACTTACAACTGAAGCTAAACATACAGTAATGTTAACAATTATTGCAGACTTTTACAGCTACGTATCTAAATATCTTAAACTTAGAGATATTAAGCATGTCAAATTGAATGATAGTAGGATAATCACGTTTAAAAATAAAAGGTTAGTGTATGCGTTAAATTTCAGAAATCTATTGCAAAATGACATAATAGTTTCATTTCGAATACCATCGTATTTAAAGAAAAAACATGAGTGGATAGAATTAGACTCTCTAACACGTGAAGGGAATGCGGATCTTGCAAACCATTTTATAACCTTCATCAGGCGATATGGGATTAGAGTCATTTCAAAACGAGTTTGTCCTTGCTTATAATTCTAAAGCTTGAAGACAGAGTGTAATTCTAGGCGGAACTGCTAAAAAGTATATATGATATCAAGTAATCTTCAAAACGCATCAACTGTGTATAGATCCAGATCTGATCGAAATCTTGAAGACAACACGCTTAAATTTCTCTCATCAGGCGAAGACGATACCGAATTATTATATTATGACGTAATAGGAACGAAGGCGCATTGCATAATGTTACACGAGATAGGAATAATGACCCTACAGGAACTAAGGCAAATTCTATATGCCTTAATGGAATTGGAAAAAAATTCTACCCTGATTGATCTGACTAGCTTCGAAGATGTCCATGAATCACTCGAAGCATTTGTAATTCAACGGACTGGCCTTCAAATAGGGGGAAAGATGCATACGGCAAGGTCTAGAAATGATCAAGTAGTTTTGGATATGCGAATGAAGATCCGAGATGATATCAACAGGATTAGTACACACGCCTTGGACCTAATTTCCAGCCTATTAAAAAAGGCAGCGGAAAACAAAGAAACGATTATTCTACTGTACACGCATTTGCAACAAGCACAAGTAGGAACTTTTTCACACTTTCTTTTATCGTATGCTGAAGCACTTTTCAGAGACCTGGATCGGCTGTATATGTTGTATGATAGAATTAATGAATGTCCTCTGGGTGGTTGTGCGATAGGTGGGTCGACCATACGGATTGATAGGAATAGGACTGCTCTTCTACTGGGATTCAAAGGGCTAGTGATTAATTCGATAGACGCGACGAGCTCGCGTGATATGATGTGCGAATATGTATCTTCCTTGGCGATCATCATGACCACATTAAGTAGAATATCGACAGATCTTATCCTGTGGTCAACTTCGGAATTTGGATATATTGATATTTCAGAGGAGAACAGTTCTACATCTAGCGCAATGCCTCAAAAGAAGAATCCTGATCCTTTGGAATTAATACGTGGAAAGACAGGAATATTATTGGGTAGTATGAATAGCATATTTTCAATTGTGAAATCACTGCCTACAGGCTACAGTAGAGATCTACAGGAAATGAAGCCGACTCTGTGGAGAGCCTCGAATTCAGTACAGAGCTCCTTGGAAATAATGAAAAAGGTTATCGACTCGCTTGCTGTTCATAGAGAAAAGATGAAAGAAGAAGCCAACAAAAGCTATGCTATATCGATCGACATCGCAGAACAGTTCGTTATAAATAAGCAAATGCCCTTTCGTATTGCACACAAGTTAATTGGAGCACTCGTGGAAACGGCTGTAAAAAATGGAAATTTGCCCTTGGCGAAGTTGAAAAAAGAACAGGTCGAGGAAGTCCTACAAAAGGTAAAAACAGATCTTAGTGCTAAAGAGGTAATGCAAACGATCACAGGGGTTACACCTGAAGTGTCAGTTCACCTACGCTCTTCTGTAGGGTCGCCTAACCCCAAACATCAAGATCAGATGATAGATGCGCTGAATCGCAAGTCGTCGGAGTACGTACAAGCTTTATCCAATCGAAAGCTCGCACCTGAGTCGATCATTAGAGTCATTAAAGATGGTCACCGATAGTTATCTACGTCCCAGCGATGAATGAGGGTCACATCCATTTGTGCTTGGTGTTTGATTGGCCTATTAAGCCCTAGGTGAGATTCGAACCCACGACCTAAGGTTTACGAAACCTTCGCTCTGACCAGTCTGAGCTACTAGGGCAAAAGATAACGAAAATCTACTTGATCTCTATTTAATTGTTAATATGTAACATGTTGCGAATAACAAATCAATATTATATGACAGGGATTTCTACAGTTTCTATGAAAATATCAATCTCCGGAGTAAGGGGAGTCTATGGAACAGATCTGACTTTGTTAGAGGTTAGTAGATTAGTTAGATTATTTGGTTCTGGCCTGATAGGCTCAGGAGGAAAATGTGTCGTGGGTAGAGATACCAGATCATCGAGTCATATAATCGTTCGAATTGTTGAGGCAGCATTGATTGCACAGGGTATTGATGTATATGATATTGAGATAGCACCTACTCCTGTAGTTTTTCGCGAAGCTAGGAAATATAATGCCGGCTGTGTCGTAACTGCGTCGCATAATCCATTAGAATGGAATGGCCTAAAATTCATTATAGAAGGCAGGGGGCTGTTTGAAAATGAACTGAATTCTATGCTTGGTGGATCAAATCCACAACCGTCTACTAATCCTGGTCGTTCGTTTAGATGTTTCTCAAGCTACATCGAAGAATTATTAGAACTAGCGCAGAAATTGGAGATGAAGAAGGGGATAAAGATTGGACTCGACCCAGGCTGTGGAGCGGCATGTCAGTATTCAAATCTTCTGTATCGAAAACTGGGATGTAGAGTTGCAAGCATCAATGATATAATGGGTTTGCCATCAAGAAATCCAGACCCTACTGTAGACCATCTGAATGAGCTGCGAACGCTGGTCAAATCCAATTCTCTTGATTTAGGTATGGCTTTGGATCTAGATGGAGATAGGTTAGTGGTTATCGATAAGAATGGTGAAAAATTGACATCAGACATGACACTTTTCATTTGTGTAGCAAATGCAATAAAACTTGGAATGAGAAAGTTCGTGATAAGTGTGGACACGAGTTCGTCAGTAAAGAAATTTATTGTTACTCATAATGGATCAGTGTACTACTCGAAAGTAGGCGAAGCTAATGTAGTTAAGCAGATGATTGAGTTGGGTGCCGAAGCAGGTGGAGAAGGGAGTAGCGCTGGCTTCATTATGCCCAAGTTTAACATGTGTAGGGATGGACTACTAGCAGGTGTTCTTATTTCATCATTAGATAGGGAATCAATGAATGAATGCTTGAAGTTTTCGTCAGAATATGTTCAAATTCGATCAAAAATCGCCGCTAAATCTAATTTACACAAGGATCTAATTGCGAGGCTGTATGATGTGCTTGTTCCTATCTCTTCCGAAACTTCAGAGCTCGACGGACTTAAATTAGTAATTGACGAAAATTCGTGGGTGCTCATAAGACCCTCAAACACTGAACATGCTATAAGAATTTCAGTTGAATCACTAGCAGATAGAGCTAGTGCTCTCTACCGGGATATAGCTAGTAAGGCGCAGCTGGTATACGATGCAATTAGATGAAAAACGAATAATCCAACTGTTTATTTCTAAACTGAAAAAAAATAATCTGAAAGATTTCGGACAGGATGATGTTACCGTCATTCCATCTCGGACATTAATGAAATTCTCATCGCACGCTCTTGTTTTCAAATGTGATATGCTAGTCGAAAGTACAGATGTACCTCCCGGGATGGAGCCATGGCAAGTCGCAAGAAAAAGCGTAGTCTCGGTAATCAGCGACCTTTCCGCCAAGGGCGCCAAACCGTACGTATCTCTAATTTCGGTGGGAATCCCAAAAGCATATTCAAAGAAAGCGATAGCTAGTCTGGTTGAGGGTTTTCGGGTGGCATCACGAGAATTTGGTTTCATTATCGTAGGAGGGGATACAAATCAGGCGAAAGAATTGATTATAGACTGTTGCGTTGTTGGATTTTCCCACAGAATTGATTTAAAAGTGCCCAGCAGATCTGGTGCTAGGCCTGGTGATTTTATTATCGTCTCCGGAATATTCGGCTACCCATCAGCAGGCCTAAAAATCCTCATGGATCGGGCAGTGGCCAAGGGAGATTTTAGAAAAAAGGCCATTGCTTCAGTAATGATGCCGCTACCTAGAATCCGATTTGGTACCCTCCTTGCGAAATTTTTTTCGTCATCCATCGACTCGAGTGATGGACTTGCATTGTCACTTTACGAACTAGCAGGTCAAAGTAAAGTAGATTTTTTCGTAAACGAAATCCCATATGGGCTAGACCTACTCGATTTCGTGAAAAACAATAACTTGAATTCGAAAGAATTAATATTTCATGGTGGTGAGGAATATGAGATAATTGCCACAATTCCCCGAGCAGCGCTTGACCAAGCTAAAACTTATGCAAAGAAATCAAGAATAAAATTTTTAATAATAGGCGAAGTTAAGAAGGGCTCGGGAAATGTATTTATAAAATCTGAGGAAGGAAGAGGGTATTCAATCCTCGAAAATAGGGGTTACACCCACCTGTCAAGGTCATCTCCTAGTTAGAGCAATTTTAGCTTGCCCACACCATATAATATTTTACAATTTCAACGATTGCGATGAACAGAATCATCCTTTCATGTTCTGCCAACAAATAACATGCGTCACACCTCGTCTTACATTTATACTAGAGAATTTCAAAATCATCTTATCTGCTTAAGTTAATATAACTGCAGACAATCAAAAAGAGGCGTGGGTAGCGAAACCGAAGATCTATTTAAATTTAAGTGGGGAGTAGCACATATTTTTAGTAGCTATAATAATACGTTGGTCCATATTACCGATATCAGCGGTGCAGAGACAATCTCGTTTAGCTCCGGAGGAAGGCATGTTACCGCTGATAGGTATGAATCATCGCCTTATGCAGCTATGAAGTCTGCTGTGTCTGCGAGCAGACATAGCTAAAACAAAAGGCATAAACGCACTTCATATTCGTGTGAGAGCAGTCGGAGGAGTTGGTCCCAGGATACCAGGTCCAGGCGCTCAAGCTGCTATTAGGGCGCTGGCGAGAGCAGGATTTCGAATCGGTAGAATTGACGATGTTACTCCGATTCCTCATGATACTACCCGAAAACCTGGAGGACGAAGAGGTCGTAGAGTATAGCTGTCCGTTTCTTTGGAATAATTTTACAATCTTTTTTGTGCATTGATTCATCAAAAACTAAATGAATTTCCAGAGGCCGTTGATATATATCCCAAGAAAACTGGAACGCTGTAGGATCCGATCTAGTCTTCTACTTCTATTGAATGCGTACTGCTTTGCAATTGAATATTCTTTGGTTTATTACCCTTGAAGCTCAATGACAACTTATCACGAATAGGGTCTAGGATCATGTAGAGCCTACATTTCCCATCTGCTCCGATTAGTGTATGTTCAAAAGTGATTGGCGCTGAGTTATTCTTTAACGATTCAGGAATTTGAGGTTCGAACTGAATTCGATTTTTAGTAATATCAATCTGCATGCCAAGCATCATTTCACGCAAAGCATAGATAAACATCCCAACTGACCATGCTTGCAGAATACACGAGTTGAAGGGCTCAGGTCTATCACCGCGGTAGGTTTCAGCAAACATTCCGTTTTCTGAAAGAATCCTCTCAGCCATAGATTCTATATAATACAGAGCCTGTTCCCTCCTACCATATTTGATTTCACTTATTGCAGCCCATCCCGTAACAAGTGGCCAGACTGCCCCGTCATGATATAGCGTTGGATGGTACTTTGGATCGAGAGAGCTTAGCGTTCTCACTCCCCAAGGAGTAGTCAAATCACTCTTTTCGATCCTTCTCAGGACGGACTCAGCTTTGGTCTTTTCGCTAACTGCACCTGTTAGTATGGGAATCAATGCATTCGGTCTAATGCTTGAATCCTTGCTTCCATCCCTACGAATGGTATCATAATAGAACCCAGTTTTTTCGTTCCAGTATACGCGATCGATGCGATCCTGTAATAGTTTGGCATGGTTTGACCACTTTTTTTCGTTACCGCTATCGCCAACAATTATAGCTAGTTCAGTGCCAATTTTCAGGCTTTCATAAAAAAGAGCTTGAACATCATTTGCACTCTTTCTTCGATCGATATGATCCATCCATGTCGAATCTTGGATAGGAAGTTTCTCAGCAATTCCACTAAACCCATGTTCAATCAGCCCGTCATCGTCTAGATCTTTTGAAAAACCCCAATTTACGAGGTCAATTATGTTTCTCCATCTATTTCTAAGGTACTTGACATTTCCTGTAGAGTAAACATATTCTCGAATTATCCAGGGAAACAAAAAAGTAGAATCGGCTGATCCAAAAGTAGTATTGTGAAGAAACGCCTTACCACTAATTATCATCGGAAGTTCGCCTCGAGTTGCTGCTCTGGTCGTTCTTCGCGCTTGGTGCTTAAAAAAATTTTCTATTACTTCTAACACGAAATCGTAATCCCCAAGAGAGAGATACCCTCTCAATGACCAACCAGTATCTCGAGCCCAATAGTTTGGAAAACGAGGAAGACCTGCACAAATGCCAGGACCTAGTTCATCATAATCAGCCTTTAAATACTCCATACTCATTCTGGCCTTTTCATAGGCCTTGATAAGTTTCAAAAAGGTGGAATTCTGATGTTGCGTGGATTGAATATGAAGGAGAGAAGAAGACAAACCTCTGAAATGCATCTCGGTATCTTGTAACAGTCGTTGATAATTATCTCTTAGATATTTGTATTCTTTAACACAATCTTGAGCACTGATATAACTTCCAGTTGCTACCAACGCAAGCTCAACATTCTCACCTGGTTCGATTTCCAAGTCGTAAGAGATCTCCAAATCGTTATCAAAGGAATCTGTCAGAACCTTAGAAGGTTTCAAAGTTTTAGGATAAACCCCTATTGTTCCAAAATAATGTGCTATGTCTCTTCTTGCAGCAGTTTGTAAAAGAAGGCAATACTCTCCTTCGATCAGTTCTGAAGAGTTATGTTGCGAGATTGCCGCCAAACCATAACTTGTTATATTGCCATCTATCAAAAAGTGAATTCTTATTTTTCTTCGTGATCTACCGATTTTTCTCCTTAATCCTAGTTTTTTAAAATCTAAGGTTTTGTCTGATATCTCAAGCCGCATAACAAATCCTCTGTTACTTAAAGGCACAAATAATGTTCTTCTAACCTGCAACCCAGATACTTCATGTCTTGTGTAGAGAACTCCATTTTCATGTCTGGACGAAGCAACAAAATTCGGAAGCCTTTTGCGTACTTCAACTTCGCTGGATATCTCTACGTTAATCCTTCCAAATGCTCGTACTGGAGGAACATAGAGCCCGCCATTATCATATCTTGCTCCCATCCATGTCCAGTTAGCTGAAACATTTGCGTTTGATGAACACACAATATATGCTTTTTTTCCAGAGAGAATTAATGGACTCATAAAATTCTTAAAAATAGTGTCCTCGCTATCAGTAGCAAAATTCGTTTCATCGAAAAGATTCGATGGAATAAATATTCTCTCCCTCTGATCTCCGACATGGTCACTAAACGTAAAGGGGATAATTATTTGCTCAAATCCTTCGAGCTTACTGAGTATGACTATTTTATGTTTCCTGGTTCTATCTAACATTTCCTCCCTTGTGATCAAAAACCTGGCACTTTGATATGGTCTAAACGATATAGGCCTATTTTCTGAGATACTCGATGCATTGACAACATCATCTGAAGTAGCCACAAAGATCGATTTCTTTGCAATCGGTATTTCGTCAACATATATATCAAGTGAGACAATGTTTCCACCTAATGGAACCGGCGGATTTAACAGAGAAAAAATGAGCCCTAGGTGTTTGTTTTGACCGCTAACTATCGTCACATTTTTAAGGCTGCCCTCAATATAGGAGAGAACGGTGTGCGTCTTGTCAAGCGTTCTGACCATTGAGTATACCCACCATATTGCCATCTAGTTAAACAATAATTCACAGTGGAATGAACTTAAAATGTCAAGCTGTATTACGAGGCGTATCATAGGCCTATTTTATCAAGAGGGATATGGCAAGTGCTATATTAATCTTGGGGAAATTAAATATTATCAACATGCAAGGTTGTTTAAATAAAAAAACAATGGTGAACTATGTTTTGGTACCAAATAAATGACCAATATAGGACGACTGCGCGTAGGTGATAATGCACCTGTGAGGGTAATGGGGATTATTAATGTGAGCCCTGAATCGTTTTACAAGCGATCTGTGGTAACCAATTTTAAAGATATAGCGAAAATGGCGCAGGTTATGGAGGATATGGGAGCAAGCTTAATAGATATAGGTGCGATGTCTACCGCGCCTTATCTACAGACTGTCATCCCACTTCATCAAGAAGTAAAGCGGATGGTTGGCGCAGTCAAAGCAGTAAAAATTAGTTGTAACGTGCCTGTCCTAGCCGACACACCAAGGGCAGCGGTCGCAAGAGAAGCCATCAAAGCTGGTGCCGATGCCATTAATGACATTTCTGGGCTTAAATATGATGCAAATATGGCTACGATAGTAGCAGATTCAAAAAAACCTATAATCCTTGGCGCATACGGCGGCCCCTTGCTCCACTCTTTTTGGCGAATTTCTGCAACAAAAAAATTCTTGCAAGAAAGTTTAGCAATAGCCAGAGGAGCCAAAATTGCTGAGGATAAGATGATTGTTGATCCATCAATTGGATTCTTTAGAAGTGAAGGTAAGAATCCATTCTTTACCAAGATTCAGGATCGGGTATTCTATATTCGAGATATAGAGGCGATTCTAAATTTAAGGCAATTGAAAAGTTTGCAAAAGCCTATATGCATCTCAGTATCGAGAAAGTCATTTATCGGTCATTTATTAAATTCCAGAACACAAGATCGTCTTATTCCCTCTATTGTTGCTGAAATCAAGTCCGCGAAGAATGGGGCGAATATTATCAGGACGCACGATGTTAAACAAACAATTCAAGGCCTTATAATGGCAGAGATCTTGGATTGTTAGATCCGCCTTAGAATAAATCTTCTCTATTGTACTGTCAGAGAAAAGAACGGAAGTGGCACGAATGTTTTATACCAATAAAGCGATCATCAGGTAAGAAAACTGCCTCCCATTCTGGAAGGTTTATGACTTAGAGTAAAGTACTTGATCTAGCCTTTCGGATATGGCGAATTTGTAGAAGGCAGCATTTCAAGTTTAATATTCGAATTCTGTGCGACCTGCGGTGCAGCGGTCTGAAAACGAATTAGACTCGGTTTTACTATTTTGATCTCGGTAATCAAGTGGTGGTCACAGGTATTATCAATTAGGAGGACCCCTAACTTCGTCGAAACTAACCATCGTATGCTAAATTTTTTCGTCGCCATTATAACATGCTCGATTAGCGAAATTAAGGCGGGGATTAGTATGAATGCCATGCATCGACCCTTGATGCCACTTATCAAACCTAAAAATGCTAGACACTTTTCACAATTTCAAATGGCTTTCAACGAACTGCTTCATAACATGATTGCCTCAAGAATATAAAATATGTTATTAATATTTCAGATTGATGATTTAGATAAGACATTTGATACATATTAAGTTAAAGAAAACTGCTGCCAATAGCATTCATTTATATGAACACAACTTCTGAGACTAATATTCACGAGAACTTTGCGTATTTAGTATAGGCTTGACTCTTTCCTTCTACACTTATGTTAGTATTCATAAGATCTGCTTCTACCAAGATCGTACGTATCATCTTACTGCCAGACAAGTTGGCATTTGTTAGCCTCACGCCCATTAAATTAGTCCCTGTCAAATTAGCGTCAATCAGAGTACATCGATCCATTTCGGCTAGGATTAGGATTGCTCCAGTGAGATCTGCTTTTGTAAAATTGGCATCTGTAAGATCGGCTTGCACGAGGTTTATGTGAGAAAGGTTGCAACCAGAAAAATCGGAACGAGCACAAATTGCTCCATTTAGACGGGCCCCAGACAGATCTTTACCTGAAAAATCCATGTCACTTAGGTCGACCTTTACAGTTAAATTCTTAAATCGCCAAAGATTAAACTCCCCGACCTTGGAATCCTGCAATAGAAGAATTGCTTCCCTTAATGATAAATCGTCCATTGATTCACCACCCCCTACCATTTTCACCTATATCAATATTGCAACTAGAGTAGGGCTTAGAGTACGGATGTGTTGTATGCCAGATTTACGACAGACGTGAAGCCGGACTTCAGAATAGTGCTTTTCAGCAGTTGAATTTTGAAAAAACCTGATACTAATCTAATCTGGACCTACAATTGGTAATGCTTTAGTGGTTGGTAGGCTCAAAGAATTCTGCTGCTTTTCTTCCTCGGTAATCTTTTCAAATTCAATACTGATTTCGACTGGAGAGTTGAATTTGAGACTCAATTGATTTGCTAGCATGCCGACTTGGTCAGATGCAGCAAATTCTCGCGAGCCACGTAAGAAAACTCTAGTTTGTCGATATAGAATATCGCCTCCAAATTTGTCATGCAACAATTGAACGATTTCTTGCACTGTCGTATCAGGAATCTCATTGTAATAAAAACATATTCCTGGAATAAGCTCCTTGTCAAATGGAGTACCATATTTGTACCAGAACACCCCAAAGTGTTGATACTCACCCAACATGCATTTAATTTCCCAATGATTTACTTTGTCAACTGGATATCTAGCTTTTAAAACCTCTGATATCCCTAATCTCCAATATCTTATTCGCATCTTTATATTATCTAATTTTGGTCCTTATAAAATCGTCGAGCTAATTCAAAATAGGTATATCGGAACAAAAAAATAAGCGCTCATAATGACCTAGACAGAAATTATGAATGCTTTCAACTCAACCAACGCGGTGAATAATAGGATGAATACGCTATCGGAGATGGAACGACAGTATGAAAATAGTAATGAAAAATACTTTGTGCAGCTTCTCAATCACCAAGATATAGTAATTCGAACGAGAGCTGTTTGTATTTTAGCCGATATTGCAACTGAATTAGCAGTTGAGGAGATTAGCAAGGTTCTTAGAACAGATGTAGAGCCACTGGTCAGACACGAAGCAGCTTTCTCCCTGGGACAACTGGGTTTTACAAGTGCAATTGAACCTCTAACCAATGCAGTCGAGTCAGATCCCAGTTTCTTTGTACGACACGAAGCAGCAATTGCATTAGGAGTTATAGGCTCTGAAAAGGCTAGAGATGTTCTAAATGGTGCATTGAATGACACCAATGAGGAGGTGAGAAAATCAGCTAATATAGCACTAGCAAATTTAGATTATGCTGCTATTGCCGGCAAGCATTTAGGCAAAGAGAATAGGTTTATTAGATTAACCGGTGGATAGAGTTCGGATTAGATTGCCAAGTTAATTTATTAGTATAAAAAATCCGAATTATCTAATATTGGAAGGTATTTAATTCGCTGGATATTCAAAATGAAATATTAATCTGTGGTTTATCTGTCATGTTCATCTCGTAAAAACAGATTATCATCAAATACCCAATTTTGATATTGCGTATCTCCACATAATAATAACGAAGATTTTTATCATCTAAAACTAGCTCGAGAACCATGTATGAAGATCGAAGAAGGATCCTACGTACTGTTATTTCATAATCGAAGTAAGAAATGGCTAATTAAGGTAACATCAGAAAAAAAACTGCATACTCATCTCGGAGTTATAGACATACCATCAATAATTGGGATGGATTATGGAGCAGCTTTGGAGACTCCCTTGGGCAAAGTCATCTATCTCATCAAGCCCACAATGCACGATTTTATAATGAAATCAGAACGGCGAACGCAAATTGTGTATCCAAAAGATCTCGGGTATATTGTCGTAAGAACTGGACTGATGAATGGATCGCAGGTTCTTGAGGTTGGAACCGGAAGTGGAGCTTTGACCACATTCCTCGCTAGTATAGTTAAGCCGACCGGTCACATTTACTCTTATGATATTAACCATGATTCAATAGTTATTGCAAAGCGAAATTTAAGCAAGGCTGGTATGTCGGAATTTGTGACACTTATTGAACTTGACGCCAGGCAGGGAATCAATGAGAAGGATTTTGACGTAGCAATAGTTGACCTAGGCGACCCGTGGACGGTAGTTGTACAGGTTTACGAGGCATTAAAACAAAGTGGAGCTTTTGTAGCGATTTGTCCCACAATTAATCAGGTCGAAAAAACTGCTATAGCACTTCAAAATAATGATTATGTGGATATCGATTGTAGTGAAGTGTTAATAAGAACCATTGAGGCGAGGGAAGGAATGACAAGACCATCGATGAGGATGGTGGGACATACAGCTTATCTAATATTCGGGAGGAAGGGAGCTCATTGGAGATATGCCAGTCAATAATTAGATGATGGAATTAAACTTATACAGAACTAGACACCCAAGATCTGCTTAAGTAAAGCTCTGTAATCGACGCTTTGTTTCGTGCTCCCAGGAGCTGGTAATTCGAAAATTAGAGGAATAGGTCTTTTTGATCTCATATCAGTAAGTTGAAACCGAATCTCCTTTGCCATGTCATCACTCAGAAGAATCAGGCCCACGTCCTCGGATGATCTTAATTTGTTAATTTCGCCTAATATTTGAGCAGAAGAAGATACCTTAATTCCTTCCACACCGGCTAGTTGAAAACTAGTCACAAAGACACGACTTCCCATAGCGATTACGCGCATTTTAGAGACAATTTCATGTTACCTCTTTTAATTCTTTTGAGCTCGAATCCTAAATTGAAGATGAACAATATGTGGAACGCCCATTCTTGGCATACACACGCCATGACAAGGGAACTTTAGTAAATCACCTTATTTCTAGGACCAAATAGTAAGTATCAGCTCGGCCTTTTCGGTCGGATCAAAAAATGAGCTAAGGAAGCATTAACACTGACTGGCATCAATGAGACAGGATTATAATCGTCACCATAACTGCAAGGCCTCCAAATAAAACCATCGTAGCCTTCCACAACCCACTGCTAGTTCTTTCATTTATGTCCCACATCCCGCCAGTTATCCCGTTACTTGCATATTGTTTTTTTATTTCTGAATAGCTATAGACTTTATGGAAATCTGCTGAAGGCACCCATCTTTGGCCAACTTGGTTAGATCGACTTTGCGAATTAGCAAAATCATACCTCTTCCTTGCGTACTCGTCAGAAAGGACTTCATAAGCCTCTATGATTTGCATAAATTTCTCTTTTGAATCCTCAGAATTCTTGTTCTTGTCAGGATGATATTTTAGTGCTAGATTGCGGAAGGACTGTTTTATTTCATTCGGTGTTGCAGAAGGATTAACCTGTAAGATTTGATAGTAATTAACCATAATTACATTAATCGATTTAGTACTAAATATTCTTGTCTTATTTTAAGCCAAGCAAAGTCGCTGACTAACGGGTTATGGAATGGGCCCGATCAATTCAACCTAAAAAATTCACATTCATGAAAATCATAAATGGAGGATGTATAATTACCTTCTCATGGATTCCCTTCTCGCGATGTACATTGAAGTAAGGTATCAACTGGAAGACCTTATCGGATTGAATCTCAAGATTTCCGATAGAGCTGAAAATTGCCTGTTCGTCGGATCGGGAGACTCTCATGTAGCAGCCCTTATTGCACAGTATGCTTCCAGTCATATGGCACGATCATGTTTCCCCACTGACATATTGGCTGATCCTGATATCCTAAAAAACAAGACTGCATATTTTATATCGATTTCTGGGAACACGCTCGATAATATTTTGGCAGCAAGACTCGCAAAAAGGAAGAATGTAAAAACCGTTGCCATTACTAGGTATCCCAAGAGTAAACTAGCAAACATTTGCGATGAAGTGATTGAGCTAAACTATCGAAGTACGGGCATCACTACTTCTGGCTCGGTAGGGTTTAGTGCTTGTGTTCTCGCCTGTCTCTCGCTTCTCAGGAGAATTGATCGACTACCTGATCTAACCTCCATTTTTGAAGTGGCGGACAAAATAAGCAGCAAGATTATTAGTGCACGAAATTTTAGTTCGTACATAATTCTGGGCAGTGGTATTTTGTTCCCCATTGCTATTTACGGGGCATTAAAGGTAAACGAAGTTATCGGAATAAGATCTTATCCATATACTGTAGACGAGTTTTTTCATGCACCAATTTTTGGGGTTAGAAAGACGGATCGGATAATAATACTTGATAACGGAAGCAATTTTTTCAGAAAACCCAAGCTATTTCGGGCTGGTTATACCGGATTGAATATTACAATATGTGATTTTGATTGTTCGCCTCAGAATTTTCTCAATGTGTTGCTACAATCACTGTTTGTTCTACAGCTCTTCGTGATTAAGGACGCTCTGAAGCACGAGTTGAGAGAGTGTTCTTTTTTGACAAATAATAGATTATTGAAATTAAGCTCAAGATATATTTACGCTTGATTACGTCGAAAAAACACTCACACAGCAAAGGAGTTTCGGACAGTGAGATGAAATATTGGGAATTAGACTTTCAGCAGAAGCTATACCACATGTCTAGCGTTATAACCAAACACTGATCGTAAAGGTTGAAGCTTTCTATTAGATTCTCTTTTTGTGTTAAAATTAATCTGAGTGAGCATTCTCTTATCACGAACTCGAAATTCGGTTTACTTAGCCATGATAATTCTAAGATAATAGAATGATTGATTTGTTTAGTCGCCGCAGTCCGGTAACCTTATGTATTCTAAAACTTTTATGGGGATTCAAAATCCATGTTAAAATCTACTATAATGATATTATAAACAGTATATATATTGCCTATATATAAACCCCCTTATAGTATGCCACAAACCAAGCCCATCGTTAGCATTGAAAATGTTGTAGCTTCGGCTACTGTGAATCAAACCGTGAATCTAAATCTTATTACTCAAATTTTTCCAGATGTTGAGTATCATCCAGATCAATTTCCCGGATTAGTGTTCAGATTGAAATCGCCAAAAACAGCTACGTTAATTTTCAGCTCTGGGAAGATGGTATGCACTGGCGCAAAGTCAGAGGACCAAGCAATAAAAGCAGTAAAGAACGTAGTTCAGAAATTAAAGAAAGGGGGAATACCTATAGAGCACGAACCACAAATAGAAATTCAGAATATAGTAGCCTCTGCGAGCCTAGGTGGTAAAATTCACTTAGAGCTGAGCTGCCAGAGTACTTCCGAGAAGTATGTATGAACCGGAGCAGTTTCCTGGCCTGATACACAGGATGTTAGATCCAAAAACTGTGATCTTGTTATTTGCGAGCGGAAAGTTAGTCTGTACTGGCGCAAAAAAAGAAAGTGAGGTATATAGAGCAGTACATAATTTGCATACTTTGCTGGAAGAAAAGAATTTAATGATATACGAAAGTTAACGATACCTGACTTGATGCTGTTTTCTTGTAATGAAATAAATGTTCATATCCACAGGAGCAGTTCAGTCATCCTAGAAACTAAATGCAAAGAATATCTGTTTACTATAAAGCTTGAATAACAGCATTTGGTTTGCACTACTTGATGCAGCCTTAAAACTACAGGCTAAATTTTTTTTACCCTAGCGTCGTTATACAGCTAGGACGTCGAGTTATTGGTCAGGACCTGTAGCATGTTACCTAATTTAATTATCTCTTTCATGGCGTTTCATGCGGATATAGCCATGAATAAGTGAGTCCATATTTCTTTGCCCTTGCAAGTATATAATAATAGAGGGGCTAAGTTTGAGGAAGTAGAGTGAGAGAGTTATCGAATTATTGCTGAGCTACTACTAACCGGGTGAATTTTCTAGATGTAAATGTGGATTAAGAGGAAACTCCAAAACAAGAGACAAGCAATATGGAACGCAATGTCAAATAGGTGTTGAACGGAAACAGATTTATTTTAACTTTACATCATTGCTTCTTGATGCCTGAAATATGGCTCAAGTACGGACATACATATATAGTACTCGACATCAGGTTCGAGAATCTTTTAAAGCATATTTCATCGAATCTAGACCTTCTAACCGATGACAAAATAAGGGATATTCTCAGCAGGGTAAAGTTGGATAGCAGTACCCTTATTCTTCTATTAGACAGCTCAAAGTCGGTAGCCAAAGTCGTCGATACCATTCTAGATCTCAATAAATCGATAGATTTATCAAAGATATCGATCCAGACTTTTTCCAGATGTCTTGAAGTATTACGCGCAAATATTTCTAATAAGGATTTTATTATAGACAGAATTGATTCAGAGCCATTAGGCGAAAAGTTTAAAAAATTTCAACGAGTCTTAATGATTTCTCATACAAAGTATGATCCATTGTTTGGATTTAGTGGTGCACCCACAACGCTACTTCGAAATTATAATCCAGATAAGATGACAAAAGCTTATAATTCAAGGGTAACGAATTTACCAACACCAGGAGTTGTGGGACCACCCTTGGATGTTGCACTTTCAGCATTCAGCGACATGAGGACTGAGTGTATTGAAGTGATAGCTAATTCGTGTGGAATTTCCGCCATTTATTATGATGATGTGGTTAAGGCATTTAACAATGCAATTGGCCATTTATCTTCAATAATTGTGAGTGACGAGATCAGGACTAGTTCAGCGATTATTAGCGCGAGTGATGAGGAAGGACCGCATCAGACTCTTTCGTGTTCTTTAAACTCGCTATGGAACTCGATACATCTAGTAAAAAAGAATGGTTCAGCTGTGTTATTGGCAGAGAACATTCAAGGCTTAGGTAGTGGCGTGCTCCGGGATTTTGTGGAGGGTCGAATTGAGGCAGAATCAGCTCTTAATGGTCTCTCGTATGTTGAGGGACTAGAGCATCTCTTGTACTTGCGAGAGTTGAAATTACACTATGACCTGGGTATTTTGTCGACACTCCCACAATATTATCTAAATATGAAATTAGGCTTAATACCATACAGTGGAAGCAAAGAAGTGTTAGATCGCTTGATAGCGAAGCATGGAAAAAATCATAAGATCCTTATAATCTCGGACGCAGACATTATTTTTGTTAAATCCGAATTTGACACAAATGCATAAAATAATCATTTCTTCTGAAATGCTCAAATGATCATCTAACTTACCTCTTTTGGTTTTTTGTTATGAGGCTTTAATGACATTTAATCGATATCACTTATATGTGATATCTTGCTCTCCCTCCTCTTAGTGTTCACTCAAAATTTTCTACCATGGCATTTGTCGTACAAGGCTACTATAGGAGGATCATAAAAAGATGTCATCAGAAAAGAAAGTCATAACGATAACTGATCACGTTTATCAGCCAAAGCACGAAATATTGCCAAAGGAATTGGCAGAGGAAGTGTTAAGAAAATTTAACGCAAAGCCTAGCCAGCTACCTTATATCACGACGACTGATAAAGGAATAGAGGATCTTGAGGTACGTCCCGGAGACATTATAAAAATAACAAGAAAGAGCCCAACCGCAGGTGAAAGTGTATATTACCGCTACGTCGTAGAAGGCTAGATATTTGATGACTGAATTGCTTGGAATGTGGCCAATTATTAATGATATTTTGAGACGAGAAGGGGTTGCTCGCCAGCACTTAAATTCATATAACGAATTTATGGAACGAGGTTTACAGAGCATAATTGACGAGGTTGGAGAGATCGAAATCGAAACGGCCGAATATCCATACAAGATTAAACTTGGCAAGATAAAGCTGCAACAGCCGAGAATCATGGAACTGGATGGATCTATAACCCACGTAGCGCCTATGGAAGCGAGACTTCGAAATTTAACATATGCTTCTCCAATTATGCTTGAGTCAAGTATAGTTGAGGACGGTAAAATACTCGAATCAAGATTTATTCATGTAGGTGACATGCCGGTCATGGTGAAGTCAAATGCGTGCATATTGCATAATTTACCTGAACCTAAGTTGATAGAAATGGGCGAGGATTCTAAAGATCCTGGGGGTTATTTTGTGATCAATGGCTCCGAGCGCGTAATAGTTGGGCTAGAAGATCTTTCGTACAATAAGATAATAGTTGATGCGGAAGAAACAACTGGAACACTGCTCTACAAGGCAAAGGTCTATTCCTCAATAGTTGGCTATAGAGCTAAGCTAGAATTGATCATGAGGCCTGACGGCTCTGTTGTTGCTAAAATTCCTGGTTCTCCTGTGGATATACCGCTAGTCACGCTGATTAGGGCATTAGGACTCGAATCAGATAAGGACATTGCAAATGCAGTATCTTTAAACGGAATCATTCAAGATGAGTTAGAACCTTCCTTCGAGAAGGCGGGTGACGTTATCACGAGCCAAGATGCCATAATATACATAAGTAAGAGGATTGCTCCTGGAATGCTTGAAGAGTTCCAGATAAAAAGAGCGGAGACTCTTCTTGATTGGGGTTTACTCCCACATCTCGGCAAAAATCCGGATAATCGGCATGAAAAAGCGCTTTTCCTTGGGGAGGCTGCGAGTAAGTTGATTGAATTAAAAATGGGTTGGATAGATTCAGACGACAAGGATCACTACGGCAATAAAGTGATAAAATTTGCAGGCCAAATGTTAGCGGATTTATTTCGAACCGCATTTAGAAATTTGATAAGAGACATGAAATATCAACTCGAGAGATCCGGTCAGAAACGTGGAATTAACGCTGTCGCGGCCGCGGTTAGACCAGGAATAATCTCTGACAAACTAAATAATGCTATCGCAACTGGCAATTGGGGAAGAGGGCGAGTCGGTGTCACACAGCTGCTTGATCGAACAAACTATATGTCAACGATAAGTCATTTGCGTAGAATTCAGTCTCCATTGAGCAGAAGTCAACCCAATTTTGAAGCACGGGACTTGCATGCTACTCATTTTGGTAGAATTTGTCCAGCTGAGACACCAGAGGGTTCAAATTGTGGTCTAGTTAAGAATTTGGCTCTATCTGCAATTATATCTGTCAGCGCTCCACCAGCGGAAATTGTCGAGAAGCTATTTGAGCTTGGAGTAGAACATATTGATGAGGCTAAGGAGCCTCTCAAGAAAATTGGCACTAGAATTTTTGTTGATGGTCAACTGATAGGCTACGCGGAGGATGGTGAACATTTGGCACATACTTTAAGAACGATGAGGAGAGCAGGCAAAATTTATCCACACGTCGGTATTTATTTCTACTCCACCTTTAACGAAAATGCAACTAAACGGATGTATATCAGCTGCAATGCTGGAAGAGTCTTGAGACCCCTGGCCGTTGTCAAGGAAGGTAAGCCACTTATGACTAATGAGATAATTGACAAGGTCACTAAGAAATTTCTATCTTGGTCTGATCTCCTGTATATGGGAATTATAGAACTAGTGGATGCCAATGAGGAAGAAAATTGCTATATTGCAATCGATGCGTCGAAAATGGATAATGCTCACACTCACGTAGAAATATTCCCATCTGCGATTCTGGGCGTGGGAGCTTCTATCATACCATATCCAGAACATAATCAATCACCAAGAAACACCTACGAAAGTGCAATGGCGAAGCAGAGCCTCGGATTTTCTACGCCTCTGATGAATGCGAGTACCTATGTTAGACAGCATTTTATGTTATATCCTCAAATTCCGGTGGTTAATACAAAAGCAATAAATTTGCTAGGATTGGATGAGCGGCCCACAGGACAAAATGCGATAGTTGCAGTCCTACCATTTGAAGGCTACAATATCGAAGATGCTATCGTATTTAACAAGTCTTCAGTGGACCGAGGCCTAGGCAGGACATTTTTTTATCGGGTATATGAAGCGGAAGCAAAGCAATATCCTGGTGGGATGAAGGATAACTTCGAACTCCCGTTGTCCGACGCAAATATTAGAGGCTATAGGGGTGAGAAAGCTTATCGATTATTGGAACAGGACGGTGCGATTATGCACGAAGCTGTTGTGAGTGGAGGAGACATACTCATAGGCAGAACATCTCCTCCAAGGTTTATGGAAGAGTATAAGGAATTTGAAGTGAAAGGCCCCTACAGAAGAGATACTTCAGTTGGTGTTCGACCATCAGAAAACGGCGTTGTCGATACAGTAATTATGACTCAATCCGTTGAAGGTGGGAAAATGTTCAAAATAAGAGTGCGTGACATGAGAATACCAGAAATAGGAGACAAATTTGCTTCAAGGCATGGACAAAAAGGAGTCGTAGGAATGCTCGTGAGTCAAGAAGATCTTCCCTACACAGCAGAGGGTGTTGTGCCAGATATCATGATAAATCCTCATGCGTTTCCTTCGAGAATGACTGTAGGACAATTTATGGAATCACTGGGGGGAAAGGCCGCATCTTTGAGAGGCAAAATCGTTGACGGATCTGCTTTCTTGGGTGAAAAATTGGACGATATTAAGGATGTTATGGCACAGTATGGCTTTGATTATAGCGGGAAAGAAATAATGTATGATGGAAGAACCGGCAAGAGGTTTCCCGCAGATGTTTACATCGGAGTGGTATATTATCAAAAGCTACATCATATGGTTGCAGATAAAATTCACAGTAGAGCCAGAGGACAAGTTCAAATGCTCACAAAACAGCCTACTGAAGGAAGAGCACGCGGCGGTGGGCTTAGATTCGGAGAAATGGAAAGGGATTGTCTCATTGCATACGGTGCATCGATGATGTTGAAGGACCGATTGCTTGAAGAGTCTGATAAGGCTGAAGTGAATATTTGCGAACGGTGCGGACTTTTGGCATATTTTGACGTAAAGCAACGCAGATACGTATGTAGAGTTGATGGGGAGAAGGGAAAAATCTCTTCTGTAATCATCGCATATGCCTTTAAATTACTACTGCAGGAGATGATGAGCCTGAACGTAGCACCACGATTGATAGCGAGGGAGAAGGTATGAGACTCAATAGGGGGAGCTACTAAAATGATGGAAGAATCTCCGAAAATCCTCGGAGGCATACGGTTTAGTGTATGGTCGCCAGTTGAAGTTCGGAAATATAGTGTTGCAGAAATTACAGCCCCTGAGACATATGATGAGGACGGAATGCCTGTTCAAGGCGGATTAATGGACAATCGTCTCGGAACGTTGGAGCCTGGGCAGAAGTGTGCGACTTGCGGCAATACTTCTTCGAAGTGTCCTGGTCACTTCGGACATATAGAGTTAGCCGAGCCCGTTTTACATATTGCTTTTGTTGACGATATTCATAAGCTGCTTATAATAACATGTAGATCCTGCAATCGTATAAAACTAACGACAGAAGAGTTGTCAAAATATAAAGCTTTGCGAGACAGTAAAGTCTGCATATGCAGTGATTACGTTAGAGAATGTTAAAGATGAGATAATTGATAAGGCAAAGAAAGTCAAGGTATGTCCCCACTGTCAGATAGAACAGTATGATTTAGTATTTACTAAACCAACAATTTTCGTGGAAAAGACAGATGCAGGTGAAAACAGACTGTTGCCTATTACAATTAGAGAGAGACTGGTGCATATCCCCGATGAAGATTTGATACTTCTTGGATATGATCCCAAGACGGCAAGACCAGAATGGTTTGTACTACAAGTTCTGCCGGTACCACCTGTGACTGTTAGACCATCCATAATACTGGAAACTGGGATCAGATCAGAAGATGATTTGACACATAAGCTTGTTGATATTATAAGGGTTAATCAACGGCTCAAAGAAAGCAAGGAGGCAGGTACTCCTCCGCTAATAGTGCAGGATTTGGTCGATTTATTACAGTATCATGTAACTACTTATTTTGACAATGAAGTATCAGGAATTCCTCAGGCCCATCATAGATCAGGACGACCTTTGAAAACTCTGACTCAAAGACTAAAGGGGAAGGAAGGACGTTTCCGTGGTTCGCTTTCAGGAAAAAGGGTAGACTTCTCAAGCCGAACAGTAATTTCTCCAGATCCAAATCTCGCAATTTCGAATGTAGGCGTACCTGTGGACGTCGCAAAAAAGTTGACTATACCAGAGACTGTGTCGCAATGGAATCTTGAGAGATTAAAGAAATTGGTCATTAATGGACCAAATATATATCCTGGTGCTAATTATATTATAAGGCCAGATGGAGTAAAGATTCGGCTCGACTATGTTAGCGATCGGAAAGCGATAGCTGATTCTCTTTCTAGTAACTATCTTGTTGAAAGACATTTGTCAGATGGGGATATAGTTATTTTTAACAGGCAGCCCTCCTTGCATAGGATGTCCATTATGGCCCATTATGTCAGAGTCTTGCCCTATAGGACATTTCGATTACATCCTGCAGTATGTCCTCCTTACAATGCGGATTTTGATGGAGATGAAATGAATTTACACGTGCCTCAAAGTGAGGAAGCCAGAGCAGAGGCAGCGTTACTTATGCGAGTTCAGGATCAGCTCATCTCTCCAAGGTATGGCGGGCCAATTATTGGTGGGATAAGAGATTTTATTACAGGAGCATTCCTCCTTACGTCTGATCAAACGATCCTTACCAGGGAAGAATTTGCAAACATGGCTTTGATAGGTGGGTACAAAGGTACTCTGCCAGAATTCAAGATTAATAGTGTAGGCGAAAAGTTTTACACCGGCAAGCAGCTTTTTTCATTATTCTTTCCGCGTGACTTCAACTTTATAATCACCTCAAAATGGAATAAGGCCGCAAAAGGTGAAGGGAAAGATGTGGTAATCAGAAATGGAGAACTTGTTAGCGGAGTAATAGATAAGGCTTCGATAGGAGCAGAGGAGCCCGACAGTGTGCTTCATAGAATAGCGAAGGATTATGGAAATGATGCAGCCCGAAAATTTCTTGATTCTATACTAATCATGCTCAAGACTTACATTACTCATAGAGGCTTTACATACGGCTACTCCGATTTATGGTTGAGTGAAAAAACAAGACAAGAGATTAACGATGTTGTTCAAAAAGCATACGATAACGTTCATGAATTGATCCTACAGTATGAGCAGGGGAGTTTACCTCTTACTAGAGGCCTCTCCCCTGAAGAGGCTCTCGAGTTGTATGTGGTAAATGAGTTGTCAAGAGCAAGAGATAGGGCTGGAAAAACTGCCGACAGAGCGTTCCCGGATAATAATTCTGGTGTTATTATGGCTTCCACCGGAGCACGAGGATCAACTCTTAACATTGGACAAATGACTGCGGCGTTGGGACAACAGTCCATTAGAGGAAAGCGAATAAACAAGGGCTATCACAATAGATCTCTTCCACACTTTACTACGAATGATACTAATCCTGCTTCGCGAGGGTTCGTTAAATCAAACTATAGAGATGGTCTCAGTCCATTGGAGTTCTTCTTTCATGCAATGGGCGGAAGGGAAGGTCTAGTCGATACGGCAGTTAGAACCCAACAGTCCGGGTATATGCAAAGAAGATTGATTAACGCACTTGAACATCTTAAGATAGAATACGATCACACTGTTCGTGATCCACATGGGAATATAATTCAGTACCTATATGGAGAAGACGGAATAGATCCGGCGAAAAGCGATCATGGGGAAGCTGTAAATATTTTAAGGTTGATAGAAAGTGAGTCAATCGTAGATACAGGGAAAAAGGCTGCACAATCTGAGATTGAGAGTATATTGAAAAGATTTGGAAAGGATCTGAATGATAGATTGAAGAGGAATTTTGAAACTACATTTAGTGAAAATCCGCTTAGTCTGGAAGGCATAGAAAGGGTTCTAAAGAAAACACTTGATCTAATGGAAAAGGCCAGAGCAGAACCTGGGGAGGCTGTTGGAGTAGTTACAGCGCAGTCCATCGGAGAACCAGGTACACAGATGACTCTCAGAACTTTTCATTTTGCTGGAGTTAAGGAGCGAAACGTTACGTTGGGTCTCCCTAGGCTAATAGAACTAGTAGATGCCAGGAAGAAGCCGGTAACACCTACTATGGATATCTATCTTGATAAAGAACATAGAATATCCAGAGAAAAAGCATTGGAAGTGGCGAGGGAGATAATATTTACTAGAGTTAGCGATTTAGTAGAAAAAATAGACACAGACTATGGTGGGACCCTTACTTTTTGCGTTTCTGAGACTAAACTTACAGAGCGTGGATGTACAATACAGGAAATATATGAAGTATTGAAAGGATCTAAGAAGAAATATGAGATCTCGATGAACGAGAAGGAAAACACAATCAAGGTCACAGTTCCGGGAGAACCTGATGCACAAACTCTATTAACACTAAGAAACAAGCTTTCCAACAACAGAGTTAAAGGTGTACCTGACATTGAACGAGTTACTATTGTAAAGCAAGATGATGAATGGGTTATTCAAACAGCTGGATCTAATCTTGCCAAAGTAGTAGCAATTGATGGAATAGATACCTCCAGATCTACTACTAACAATGTATACGAGATATGGCAGACATTGGGAATAGAGGCAGCGAGAACCGCACTAGTCAAGGAGATTACTAACACTTTAGAGGAACAAGGACTTGAGGTTGACATGAGGCACATCATGCTTGTAGCTGATCTAATGACATCCAAAGGCTATTTGCAACAGATAGGTCGACATGGCATTGCTGGTACAAAAACTTCTGTCCTTGCCAGAGCGGCCTTCGAAATCACAGTACCAACCATTGCAAAAGCTTCATTAGAGGGCCAAGTTGAGAGTTTGAGAGGAGTAACGGAAAATGTTATTGTTGGTGCAACCGTACCCGTTGGAACAGGTATGGTGGAGCTTTATATGAAGGTGGAAGAGGACATTGGTGAAAGTACTCAATAAGGTAATCAAGGATTTAGTGACTCCTGGTAAGTACAAATGTGGTTTAAAGGAGGTTTTACCATCGGTCAAGGGTTCAAAATTGCTCATACTTTCAAAATCTGTCCCATTGTTAGCTAGATCAGAAATCGAAGCAAAATCGAGGGATTCTATGGTCCCAATTTACTATTATGAAGGTAATTCTGTACAGCTAGGAAAGCTATGCAATAAGCCCTTTCGGGTCAGTATAATTGCACTAAAGACTGGAACTGAGGAAGATATTAGCATGATACTTTCTGCTCAGCAGAATCAGAAGTCGCTAGGTCAAGCTGGCGGAAAGGCTACTCGTCATTAAATCGATATTTCTCTTGAATTGATTTGTTATGAACCTATCTCAGTATGAAGACTTAAATTGGACTTTAATATTCAGCAAGAATTGCTAATCGATGTTAATACGTAGAATATATTGTTGTGAGGCATGAGGAATGACCGAAAAAATCAAGCTTACTTCTAATGAATTGCGACTAATGTCACTGTTTCAGAGCGTTACTAGCGTCACGGCTAGAGACTGCGTTGTAGATGACAAAATGGATCGCGTAATTTTTATTATTAGTAAGAACCAGATGGGGCTTGCTATTGGAAAGGGTGGAGCTACAATTAAACAACTACAAAATGTTGTCGCTAGGAAAGTCGAACTAGTAGAATATTCAGATGATGCTTCAGAATTCATCGGTAATGTATTGAATAGTGATATGATAAAGGAAATACGGATCGATGAACGAACAGACGGAACAAAGCAAGCTATTGTGGTCGTAGATGCAAAAAAGAAAGGAATAGTGGTTGGTAGAGAAGGTAGAAACGCAGAGAAAGCAAGACTCTTAGCAAGACGTTATTTCCAGATATCTAACGTTTTTATTATCAGTTCTGACGAAACTCAAAATGATAGTAATGAGGTGTATGTATGAATGTCTAAATCTCCATTAGGATTGTTTGCTGGCCGTGTTCTACGCTCCAAGAGAAATCGGGCCAGATGGGCAAATAAGTATTACAAGCGACGGATGCTAATGCTCGATAAAAAGGCAAATCCGCTGGAAGGTGCACCGCAAGCTAGAGGTATTGTGCTAGAGAAGGTAGGTATTGAATCAAAGCAGCCCAACTCGGCAGTAAGGAAGTGTGTTCGAGTTCAACTCATCAAGAATGGCAAATCTATAACTGCATTTCTACCTCGTGATGGGGCCTTGAATTTTGTTGATGAACACGATGAGGTAATATTGGAAGGCATTGGGGGTTCAATGGGCGGAGCTATGGGTGATATACCGGGGGTCAGATGGCAAGTCTTTAAGGTGAATGGTGTCTCATTGAATGAGCTTGTATATGGCAAGAAAGAGAAGCCTAGGAGATAAAATGGTATGAGTGGTAAAGAACAAGTAAACATTCTTCTATTTAACAAATGGGATACTAAAAAAATCGAAATAAATGACTTAGGTCTTCGCAAAGTTATTTCTTTGCAGCCAACAGTAGTGATTCCAATAACGTTCGGTAGACATGAACATCAAAGACTGAAAAAGGCTGAAATCCACATAGTCGAAAGGTTAGCAAATAAGATGATGCATTTTGGTAAAAAGTATGCCAAGAATACTGGCAGAATGGGAGGAAAAAAAGCCAAATCTCTCAACGTGGTCAAAACTGCATTGGATATTATCCATTTGGAAACTGGCAAAAATCCAGTCGACATTCTAGTTAAAGCAGTTGAGAACGCTTCCCCGAATGAGGACACCACTAGGATCGTCTATGGTGGGGTTGTATATCATGTATCAGTAGATGTTGCTCCTCTTAGAAGAATAGATCTTGCATTACGGTTCATTGCAGAAGGAGTGAAAGAATCTACGTACACCAACCCACAAACAATCGAAGAAGCACTTTCAAAAGAACTTATTTTGGCCTCAAATAGTGATATGGCAAGCCATGCTATCAAGAAGAAGAATGAACAAGAACGAATTGCTATGTCCTCACGATGAGATGGAATTATTAGACTTCGTTAGTAAATTTTATGAATATTTGCCGTGGATGAAGTTACTGAAAGGGGATAACCCTCTCATAAATTTGATAAAAATTGAATATGAAAGTTAAATAAAGAGGTAATCTACTGAAAGCAATATATATGAATACTAAGGATGGCTATCTCTTCAAAAAAAGTACCTTGATGAGTACAAGGGCTGGTAAGGATATTATAAAGCAAGCATTATTACGCGAGAAAGGATATAGACAGTTTAGGAAATATGAGCAAGAGACCGAAGAACAATTCCAAGAATTCACCAAAAGATTTCTTCTGTCTTTACATCAACAAATTATTTCAGATTCCCATCCTGCCATCACATTAAAAAAATTCACAGATGAAATTGGATCTTCTGAGCTTGTTTTGGAAGAAAAAAAAGTAGCAGACATAATGGCAAGGATATCAAAACCTGAAATCCTTGCAGACAGAGTTGAAAGAATCCTTAACTCTAACTTTGTTATTATGACTTTTCCAGTTCTTAATGCATTATTTGATGGTGCTGAGGATCACTTTAAGGAAGGCCTGCCTCCAAATATTAGAAATTCTGTTATCGATGGACATATTATCGCAATTGATCTAAGTGAACCCATGGACAGAATTGTGGACAAGGATGAGGATTTAGAATATTTGGATGATTATAAGCTTATGAATCCTTACATCCTTGAAGTAGCTAGGCAAAAGATATCGCAAGGAGGAGATTCTGTATTGGGAGCTTTTGAAGAGGGTTTCAAGGATGCTAGAATCGGACAATATATCGATACTCGACTTAAGAGAAGACCAGATTCTATTACTGATGAAAACATGATGGGATGTTACAAAAAATACCGCGCAGTTATGGGTACAGCGAGCGCGCAACATGGCACTCAACCGAAGACCTCTTGCGGACGTATATCATCTAGGTATGGCAAAGGCGAGTGAGTGTGTCGGATGCGGGAATGAGATTCAAGATGCGATAAAGAATGGCTCGGTGAAGATCCCATCATGGCCACTATATTACTCTCTTGTCACTGATAACGTAAATATGGGTTTTGAGTTAACCCTAAGGAAGTGCAAGATTTATTTAGATGAGGCTGCGATGGCACTTGATATGTTACCATATGACTTCCAACTAAGGCCATTTTTGGAATTTTTGTTCCTTTCCATTAGTCATTATAATCAATACTGGTATAATGAAATCGTTAAAAGAGATCTTTTTCCGCTTTTACAAAAAAATCTTGATAGCTTATTAAAAAAATGATCTAATCAGGACCTATCTGAGTGCTATTTTTGCAATTTGGCAAATTTGCGGCATGCGCGGCTAAACCGACCGGAAGAAGCATTTTCAGCATATCCGTCGTTAATGATAGGAATCAAAATGGAGCTGGGAAAACCTGATTAGCAAAGAATAAATTTAATCTTCCTAAAGTATCATCATCGCATGTCAAGTGAATATGAGTACATCGTAGCTGAATTATTGGTAAAAGAGATGGAGAAATTGAAGGAATTGCAAAAAACTCCAGAAAAAAATAAGTTAGAGATTGAGGATCTTACGAACCGTATACAGACAACGCAATCGTTGTTTGAAAATTATAACTTGGGTATGAATTACTTTCGTAGAGCAAAGGGAGGAAGGACTGGTCTACGAGAATAACGAGCTATTTGAATGATAGGCACTAGTTATCGTATTTACCAAATGAGTAGGATTCACTTGTTTCCGCCAAGCCTTTATATTTGCAATTTTAAATCTCACTAAGACGAGCTATTGCCTGCAATTATGAAGTTGAGACAATTTAGTTAGGATCTTCCTAATGTGGTAACAGCCATATAGTGATCTTAAAACGTGTAACTGGTCGTTTTTTGATACTAGTTTTTAGATCCTACAGGCAATTTCTTGGCGACACAAAACATTTGTAAGACGATTCAGATACAAAACGATGAAGTCCAGTTCAAAATCTAAAATCTTGATTCGCAAAATATATACATACTACTATAATTTCATGCGTAATTAATTTATATAGCCAACTCTTGGCATTAAATGGACAGCCATGCATGAAGATAAATTAAAGCGGTTGTACCAAATGAAAAAATTAGCTGAGGAAGGTGGTGGCCAAGAGAAGATTGAATCCCAGCATTCAAAAGGCAAGCTAACGGCAAGAGAAAGGATCGCCCTTCTTTTGGACGAAGGAAGCTTTCTAGAACTTGACAAATACGTTATACATCGTAGTGATGATCCTGGTACCACAAAATATTACGGAGATGGTGTCGTAACAGGATTTGGAGAGATTCATGGCCGTCAGGTATTCGTTTACGTTTATGACTTTACCGTGCTTGGAGGTTCTCTAGGCGAGATGGCCGGTAGAAAAATTTCAAAGTTAATGGATCATGCTATGAAAGCTGGTGCTCCACTAATAGGTATAATTGATTCAGGAGGAGCTAGAATACAAGAGGGCGTTGTGGCATTGGATGGTTATGGCGATATTTTTTTTAGGAATACGATGGCATCTGGGGTAATTCCGCAGATTACGGCAAGTATAGGCCCCTGTGCAGGAGGAGCAGTTTATTCCCCTGCGATGACAGACTTTGTTATAATGGTTGAAAATATCGGACAAATGTTTGTAACTGGGCCGGAGGTGGTCAAAGAGGTTTTGAGCCAAGAAGTATCATTTGAGGAATTAGGTGGTGCAAAAACCCATGCGACAAAATCTGGTGTTGCTCACTTTGTGGTAAAGAATGAATATGAATGCATGGATAAGATAAAGAAAATATTGTCCTATATTCCTCAAAATAACTCAGAGTCTGCGCCAATCGTGGAAACAACAGATGAGCCTAATAGAATTGATACAAACTTATTAACCATCCTACCTGAAAATCCCTACGAACAGTACGACATGAAGCAGTTAATAAGCTCGATTGTTGATAGCGGGGATTTCCTTGAGGTTCATGAGCTTTTCGCGGAAAATATTGTTGTTGGATTTGCTAGGTTGAATGGAAGATCGGTGGGAATAATCGCCAATCAGCCAATGTATTTGGCAGGAGCACTAGATATAAATTCATCAAATAAGGCTGCGCGTTTCATCAGATTTTGTGATGCATACAGTATCCCACTTGTTACCTTAGTAGATACTCCGGGCTACCTGCCAGGTGCGGATCAGGAGCATAACGGAATCATTCGACATGGGAGCAAGCTGCTATACGCATATTGTGAAGCAACAGTCCCAAAAATTACATGTATTATAGGTAAAGCATATGGAGGAGCATACATAGCAATGGGTAGTAAAAACTTGAGAACCGACGTAAACTTTGCATGGCCGACCGCTGAAATAGCAGTGCTAGGACCGGAGGCGGCAATTACGATTATACATAGAAGGGATCTGAAACAGTCTGCGGACGTAGCATCCGTGAAGAAAAAATTGGCAAGAGAATTTCGGGACAAATTTGCTAACCCCTACATAGCTGCCGAGAAAGGCATCATAGATATGGTAATAGACCCAATGGAGACGAGGCCCATGATAATTGCTGCCTTGATGGCACTTACAAATAAAAAAGAAGCTAGACCGTCGAAGAAGCATGGGAACATAAATCTTTAGAAATGTGGTTTGATTGGCAAAAAAAATCGAAAGTCTGCTAATAGCGAACAGGGGTGAGATAGCCCTTAGAGTTATTCGCGCATGTGGCGAATTAGGGATTAAGTCAATCGCACTATATTCAGACGAAGACACGAGATCTATTCACGTAAGGAGAGCAGACAAAGCCTATTATTTGGGACCACCATCGCCTTCAGAAAGCTATCTTGACATAGGGAAGATCATCGAGATTGCAACAAGGGTGGGTGCGGACGCTATTCATCCTGGTTATGGATTTCTGTCCGAAAACGAAAATTTTCCTGAATTATGTTCAAAAAACGGGATTATATTTATCGGTCCCAAGAAAAAAGCTATGGAAATTACAGGTGATAAAATGAAATGCAAGGCTATAATGAAAAAGGCAGACATCCCATTTGTTCCTGGAAGCGACGGAATTATTAATGATATGGAAGAAGCAGTCGATATAGCCGCCACCGCTGGCTATCCTGTATTATTAAAATCTGCGTTCGGGGGTGGAGGTAGAGGTATTAGACTTGCTAATGATGAGAAGCAGCTGCGTCAAGAATTTGAAATGGCTGGCAGCAGAATCAAAGGCCGCATTCGGAAAGGCTGCTCTATACGTTGAAAAATATTTAGAGCGGATAAGGCATATTGAATTTCAATTAGTAAGAGATTCCCAAGGACAAACTAGACACCTCTTCGAGAGGGAATGCTCTATACAGAGAAGGCACCAAAAGCTTGTTGAAATGTCTCCTTCAACGGTGTTGGATCAAAAGACCAGAAATCAAATTGGAGAAATAGCGGTGAGAGCTGCAGAAGCTGTTGACTACCTGAACGCAGGCACTGCAGAGTTTCTTCGAGATGAACAAGGAAATTTCTATTTCATTGAAATTAATTCTAGACTGCAAGTTGAGCATCCTGTTACTGAGCTTGTCACTGGGATCGATCTTGTTAAACTCCAAATTTCAATTGCACAAGAAGAAGGAATTCCTTTCAAACAAGAGGATTTGAGCTTACACGGCTGTGCGATAGAATGCAGAATTAATGCCGAAGATCCGTTTTATGGCTTCGCACCTTCGGTAGGGACTGTGCCCAATTGCACTATCCCATATGGGCCAGGAATAAGAGTTGATACGTATCTATATCCAGGTTGTACCGTGTCAGGATATTATGATTCGTTAGTAGCAAAATTGATAGCATGGGGCAATGATTTCGAGGAGTCTCGAGTTCGGACGAAAAATGCCTTAGGTGAATTTACTGTTGAAGGGATTAATACTACTATACCACTGTTTAAGACCATAATGGATGAGGTGAATTTTATAAAGGGAGAACTTTCAACTGATTATCTCGAAAGATTTAGTATATTAGACAAGATGAATCATGACGCACTAGAAAGCACAAAAAAGGATTTGATTTCAGCTGTCTCAGCCATACTGCTGCGATCTGAATTTGTCAAGAAGAGTCATTTATATCATCATAGTACCAGTTCCGGACAAAGAATGGACTGGAAAGATAAGGAGTGAGTCACATGGATTTTGAGATTAGTGGTACTAAAGAAATCGTACATGGTGAAATAGTTAGATCTCTTGAGAAGGGATTGATTCTTGTAAAGATAGACGGAAGGGAGTATCAAGTTAGACTATTAAAATCTGGATCAGATCTTTTCGAGTTCATTCTAGACGATTCCTTTTATTCTGCAAAGATTATCCAATCTGGAAGTTCGGAAGTTAGATTATCCATTAATGGTCGTCTCCATACGGTCAAGCAACATTCTAAGTTGACTGAAATTCTTGAAAAATCGTTATCTCTAACTTCAAAGACAGGTGGAGGGAATATCCTAGTCAGTCAAATTCCAGGCCGGGTCGTCAATGTCCTTACGGCAGTTAAAACAGAGGTAAAAAAAGGGGATTCTCTTGTTGTGTTGGAATCAATGAAGATGCAGGTTGCAGTGAAGGCGCATAAAGACGGGATAGTGAAGGAACTTAGGGTAAAAAAGGGAGCAGCTGTTGCTAGATATGATATCATAGCAGTAATCGAATAGAGCCATTAGCGTTCTTTCCAAAGGATTTGGGACTAGAGAGCAATTTGGCCTAACAGGCTGTACAATAGTTTTTTTGAGCCGTTACCCCATGCAAAAAATGCAATTCTCTCCTTAAAGCCTAAGAATTCCGCGAATTTCTGATATTTGGATTATGCAGGAGGAATTTGAAAATATGTTTTAGAAACTCTTCAATACCTTCTTTATTTCCTGATAGTTGGGTTCAATGAGCGGATTGTCAGAGACCCATCTATATTGTATTTTCTGATCCTTATCCAAGATAAAAATAGATCGCTTAGCCGCGTCATAATCAGTAAGTGGACCTAGGTCCTTCATAAGAATCCCATACATGTTAACTACTTTCCTTCTATAATCGCTTAACAAAGGAAAATTGATGTGATGATTTTGGCCGAACATCTTATTCGCGAATGGGCCGTCAACGGAAATTCCGATTATTTCTGTTCCATCCTCTCTGAGCTCGCTAAGAGAATCTCTAAAATTACACATTTCAAGAGTGCAAACAGGAGACTCAGCGGCAGGAAAAAAAGCCAGTATAATTTTTTTTCCTCTATAGTCGCTCAGCCTATGCGCCTTCATGTTAATATCTGGGAGCTCAAAATCAGGTGCCTCTTGGAACTTGTCTGGAACGTGATAATCAGTGTCCGCCATAGATTTGTTGGACATTATTCCCTAGGTGTAAAATCGAGAATAAGAATGTTGTCAGAATACAACTATTGATTTCTGGAAGTAAGGGGTGAAAATTTTCGTAGTTCCTTAATGACTTCTGATAATATCATAACGAATTGATCCATCTCTTGAATTGTGTTCTGGGGTCCTATGCTTATCCGAAGTGAACCCGTTATTTCGTCATAGGAATATCCCATCGCCTTTAGAACATGAGATGACTTTTGTTTCCTGGAAGAACATGCAGATCCCGTAGAGGCTGCTATACCAAATTCGTCGAGCTTCATTACCAGATCCTCGCCATTTATCCCCGATATTGTAAAATGAGCATTATTGGGAATCCTATGAATTTGGGAGCCGTTATACCGTGAATTAGGAATTTCATTGAGTATTCTCTTAACCAAGTAATTACGTATCATGGAAATTTCACGCTCGTTCTTGATTATATTTAAAAGTGCGATTTCGCATGCTTTGCCAAAACCCGCAATACCATACACATTTTCTGTTCCTGATCGAAGTAACGATTCTTGTCCTCCCCCGAGCAGCAAGGGATTTATCTTTACGCCGTGCCGTATATAGAGCGCACCTGTGCCTTTTGGACCATTTATTTTATGAGACGATATTGTCAGTAGATCGACTCCAAGGATCCGTACATTTACCGGGACCTTGCCTATACCCTGAGTGGCATCACAATGAAAAAGGGTTTCTTTACTCGTTGTATGAATTATATTCGCAATCTCCATTACTGGTTGGATACTTCCGACTTCATTGTTTGCGAACATAACACTCACTAATGCTGTTTTCGACTCCGAGAGCTGTTCTTTTAAACTAGCAGTATCGACAATACCATGATTTGATACCGGAAGGTAGGTGACCTGAAACCCATTCTTCTCTAGTTCTCTAAAAGGTTCCAACACAGACTCGTGTTCTATCTCACTTGTGATCAAATGTATTCTCTTGGAATCTCTTAACCTACATTCTGATGCCGTCCCTTTGATCGCTAAATTGTTAGATTCCGTACCACCAGAGGTAAAGATTATTTCGTCGTCCGATGCACCAATTATTGATGCAACTCGTCTCCTGGCTAATGTAATAGCCCGTTTGGCATCAAATCCATACTTGTGGAGGGAAGACGGATTACCATATTGTGTCCTGAGAAAGGGTATCATTTCCTGGAATGCCTCCTCTAGTAATGGTGTGGAAGCAGCGTTATCCAAATATATGGTATGAAATCGTTTTGTCTCGAGTGGCAATATATCAATTTACGATAATTAATCTATTATAACAAGATTTCCAGTACGGTACCCTCGAGCATCGATACATACATATCTGAACCCTAGCATTCTGAGCCTGAGGTCAAGACTTGCAAGCTTGACAGAGTCGAAGAGTTTTGAAATCTCGTCTGCACCGACCTCAATCCTTGCAACATCGCCGTGATCTCTGACCCGGACTTGCCTGGCTCCGCAAATCTTTTTTATTATGCTTTCTGCCTTTTCGATTCTGGCAAGTCTCTCAGCTGTAACTTCTGTACCCTTGGGAAGCCTCGATGCTAGACAGGAATTTGAAGGTCGATCGTAGACTGATAACCGATAAGCCTTTGCGATACTTCGTATTCTTGACTTGTCCAGTCCTACTTCGACCAGTGGGCTTTTGATCCCATTTTCACTCAGTGCCTTCAAACCGGGTCTAAAATCATTTGCATCGTCTACTTGCGTTCCATCTGTAATCAGATCTACTCCAATTTTTTGTCCATATGACACTAGTCTTCTCGCCAACTCGCTCCGGCAGTAATAACATCTCAATTCGTCATTCTTCCTGAAAAGGGGATTTTCCAACTCATCGTATTCGATTACTATATGGCGTATTGAAATTTCATTTGCGACGGATTTAGCTGATTCAAGCTCCTCAATAGCCAGTGTCTTGTAGTTTGCCGTAATAGCTATTGCCTGGTCATTTAAAGCCATTTTCGCTGCCAAGGCTACGACTGCACTATCAACTCCGCCAGAGAGAGCTACGATAACCCTTTCACTGCGTTCCACGAACCAGCCAATGAGCCTATCAAACCCAGCAGTTGAATCCATATGATTTGAACCTATCCCATCCGTACTCTATTAGTAATTTGCGCATTAACCTGTTCCATCACATTCCTCAGAGGAAGCCCAATTTTAGAAGAAATTAATTTAATATCTTCGTATTCAGCTTTTGCATTTATAATAGTATTGTGCGAATCCTTGGCAATCTTTACTCGCACGTTATAACTATTGTCGCCAATACTTATAGGCATGGTTATAATACTTCTAGGAAGAACGAAGCGCATTTGTTCTTGAACCCGAATACCCATAGTGCCTGTTTCGCTAAACAATATGTCCAATACCAAATTTATCTGAGTATGATCACATATGACCTTGATCAAATAGTTCGGCCTATTTTTCTTTGATAGGCCTGGTACCACTGTTACATCTTTGACGTTTGATTCTGCCAGACGATCGATCAGGTTTCCTATTATCTCCCCGGAAACATCATCAAGATTTGTTTCTATTACGTTGACCGAGTCCGTGCTGGTTTCATAAGCAAAATGAGATTTGCCTAAAACCAATCTCAGGATGTTTGGAACATGTTTCAGAGGCTTTCTTCCGGTTCCGTACCCGATTCTATATGGGAGATGATCCGGATAATGACTAACACTCTCGGTAGCAAGATTTACAAGCATTGCGGCTCCGGTTGGCGTAGTTACTTCTTCCTCCGCTCGACCAGCAGTTAAGACAAAAGGTTTACCTTTAAAGATTTGCAAAATAGCATCACTTGGATTAGGCACGGTTCCATGTGAAAATTTTACTGTGCCACCTCCAACTGCGATCTTTGTAGAGACGATCCTGCAATTAAATAGGCCTAGGTCTTGAAGTGCGGTAGCGCAGCCGATGAGGTCCACAAATGTGTCAATACTCGAGGTTTCGTGTAAATGCACAGTGTTGACATCAGCACCATGTACTTCAGCTTCAGATGAAATTATGGTTTTAAAGGATTCCAGTGCAAATGATTTTGCGCGCAGATCTAAATCGAGAGAGTTACAGCAAGATGCCAATGACCGATACATATCCATGCCCTTCCTCGTGCTTCTCTTGTCTTTATATTGGGACTCGAACCTGGTAGCATTAAATCCATTGAAGGACTTTTTTGTGAAACTAGCAGATATTATTTTACTTCCTGTAAGAAAGTCTTGGCAGGTAAAAACTGACTCCAGTATCTTTTTCTCGTGCGCTCCTGCATGAACAAGGGCTGAGAGCAACATGTCTCCAGAAATACCACTAATTTGACAATCAATGATTGCAATATCTGCCATGGCGTGACAAAACTAAATTAAACTTTTTATCAATATATTACTTGGGTCTCTGGGCTGGACTTTTTAACAATTAAGAGACCGCTAACCTTACAAAAGCCAAATTAGATGTTAAAATCAGCGAGATCAGTTCACCGACTTCAAGATTAAATTTATACCAATTCCCAGATACGGAAATCAGATTTCTAAGGTCATCTCAGTACATGACATCCGAAAGTGAGTATTGAAGATTTATAAACTTTCGATGATTGTCAATTTTTTAATGACAATTACTGTTATCGGATCGGGCAAAGTAGGAGCTTCCGTGGCCTTAAATTGCGCTTTGAGAGAATTGGATGATATACTTTTACTTGATATCGTTAAAGGTCTTCCTCAAGGAGAGGCATTAGATATTGACCATCAGCTTTCAGAAAGAGGAATAGACTGTAAAGTATCGGGGTCAAATAATTACGAAGACATGAAAGGTTCTGGTTTCGTAGTACTAGTAGCAGGTGTTGGAAGAAAACCGGGCATGACTAGGATGGATCTTTTAAAAACAAACGCAGATATTATAAGGGATATTTCCGTCAAAGTTAAGAATTACGCGGCTAATGCAATCTCGATTGTGGTGACAAATCCGTTGGATCCACTCACATACCTACTATTAAAGGTCTCTGGAACCGCGAAGAACAGAGTTATGGGCATGGGCGGAATGTTAGACTTGTCCAGATTCAAGTATTTTATTCACAATGCCACAAAGATATCCAATGATTCGATTCACGCCATGGTCATAAGCGAACATGGCGAAAATATGCTTCCCCTTATTAGGTACTCGAGCTTTGAGTGGTATCCCTTTGAATGAGTTTATCACTGAACGACAAGCAAGCGAGATTCTCGAAAATACAAGGGCAGTTGCAGCAGAGGTCATATCTCTTAAAGGAGCAACAACACATGCCCCAGGAAATGCTGTAGCAACCATGATTGAATCAGTGATGAAAGACAAAAGATCTATTATTCCAGTCTCTACAATGTTAGAGGGAGAATACGGAGCTGACGATGTTTGCATAGGTGTTCCTGCTGTAATTGGTTCCCAAGGTGTGGAAAAGATTATCGAACTGCCTCTAGATAGCTTCGAGCAGGCAATATTTTCGAAGGGAGTGAGTAGTGTAAAGGAAGCAATACAGACACTTCATTTGTAATCCTTTTATTTGCTGGTTTTTTGAATATAGTAGTCAGTCAGATATGGATATTCGAGCGATCTTGCAGGAATTTGCAAATGGTCGGCTTAGTATCGACGAGGTGCAAAAACGGATTTCTGTCCACTCAATTGAATTCGCCGCCGGTAATCTCGCTCAACTAGATACTGCAAGGGAAATTAGGAGAGGCATCCCTGAGGTAGTCTTTGGCGAGTATAAGACGCGTCTGGAAATTATCAAGATCGTAAAGGCCGCACTTAAACGTAATAACTCAGTTGTTGTGAGTAGAATACAGAAGGCTGATCTACGAAAGCTTGTAACTTTTTTAAAGAAGAGATCTTTTAATGTGGAAGTTGGTAAGTTGAGTACTACGATTTTAGTTTCACGGAAATCTTTGGCCATAAACGAGTCTAGACCAAAAATAGGGATAATCTGTGCCGGTACTTCAGATATAGGAGTTGCGGAAGAGTCTAGGATAATTGCCAAATCTATGGAGTGTGACTCGGTTCTGAGCTACGACGTAGGTATCGCCGGCCTACATAGACTCTTTCCTGCCCTTCGACAGATGATGGAGGAGAATGTAGAGGCTATAGTTGTTGTTGCAGGAATGGAGGGTGCCCTTGCTTCAGTAGTCTCTTCAATGGTGAGCCTTCCTGTGATCGGGGTTCCAACCTCGATCGGTTACGGATTCGGATCAGCAGGAGTAGCCGCCCTTGCCTCGATGCTTCAAAGTTGTACATTTGGATTAGCCGTCGTAAATATTGATAATGGCATTGGGGCAGGTGCCTTCGCAGCTTTGATCGCAAAACGCCTGTACGCTACAAGAGCTGATCTATCCACAGAGAAGTCGGCTTAGCTACTTGTAGCAGAAGAGAAGCGTTTTTGAACGTTAGAACGTTTATAAGTGCTATGGATGGTTTGGGTCATAATCTTTGAAATGACGGAGAATCGTTAAAATGCGTTATATTCGTACCATAAAAAGGATCAGGCAACACAAGACTAATTATAGGAAGAGAGCTGCCATTTTGGTTGGTCGTCATCATTTTATAACCGTTAAAATCACCAATCAAAATGTCCTGACCCGATTGTTGTCTCCTGACATTAAGGGAGATAAAGTTCTAGCCTCAGTGCATAGCAGAGAGCTTGCAAAGCAAGGCTGGAACGGATCCCTGAATAGCCTTCCTGCATGCTATTTGACCGGAATTTTGTTAGGCAAAAAATGTCTTGAGAAGAATCTTGATAATGCTGTCTTGTATACCGGAATGAATCAATTTACTAGTAGAGTTGCAGCTTGCCTTAAGGGAATAGTCGATGCAGGAGTGAGGGTCCCTGTATCAGAAGATTCGTTTCCTGATCAGGATCGTTTAGAAGGCAATCATATAGCAAGCTATGCAAAACTTCTTCAAGAAAATAAATCAGAATACGAGTCAAAGTTTTCTCTATTGCTTAAGAACGGTCTCAAGCCTGAAGATTATCCAGCTCATGTACAGAAGGTAAAAGGCGTTCTTATGGAAAGGCTTCCCAGCAAAAGCGATAAACAAGGATCAAAACCCAACGAAGACCAAAAGTCGAAGGTTAAAATGACCGAAGCGATTGAAAAAGGGCCAGCACAATCTAAGGAGAAATCCGGATCTGAAGCAAGGTGATGAGCTAATTGAGTAGACAGTATTCGCCTCCTCAGAGCAGACAACAACCTTCACTAGCAGAATGGAAACCACGTACAAGCCTTGGGATCATGGTTTCAACGGGAAAGATCAAATCAATGGATGAGGTTTATGAGAATGGAATGAGGATCCAAGAATCCGAAATTGTCCGACATTTATTGCCTGACATAAAGAGTGAGGTTATTCACGTTGGCATAGTCCAAAAACAGACTGATGCCGGGGAAATGACCAGGTTTAATGCGCTTGTTGCAGTAGGAAATGAAGCTGGGTGGTTTGGAATAGGCAAGGGAAAGGCCTCTCAAATGCGTATAGCAATCGATAAGGCAACTAATTCAGCTTATCTTAACGTTATTCCGGTAAAGTTGGGATGTGGAAGTTGGGAGTGTAGGTGTGCGCAATTCCACTCGATACCATTCAAGGTCAGAGGTAGAGGTGGCAGTGTAACAATTGAGATTATTCCGGGGCCGAGAGGTCTGGGCTTGGTGGCAGGAGAAAATATCAAAAATTTGCTGAAGCTTGCTGGTTTGAAAGATACCTGGACAAAATCTTTCGGCTCAACAAGTACTATGTCGTCTACATCGAAGGCAATCTTTTCTGCTCTCCGGAGCACATATGTGACTGGATGAATAATATGGCCTATCTAGTTGTCAGAATTAAAGGTACAGTCAACGTTCCATATTGGGCAAATTCTACTCTTGAATACCTTAATTTAGGAAAAAAGTTCAATGCAACAATTGTCCCTGAAAATAAACAGTCCCTAGGTATGTTAAGAAAAGTTAAGGACATTGTGGCGTGGTGCTCTGCTGACCCAGAGACCGTACTGCAGCTCCTATCCAAGAGGGGTAGAAGGTTGGGTAATAAACCCATCAATGAAAAGGACTTGCCTCAAAATTATTCGAATTTACAGGAGTTAGCAAGGGATCTTGCTGAGGATAGAATTACGATCTCAAAACTTAACTTTAGACCTTGGTTTGCACTAAATCCTCCAAGAGGTGGATTTAAGAAGAGTACAAAAAAGCAGTATACCCAGGATGGCATTTTGGGGGAGGACAAGGACTTGATTAGTATCGTTGAGAGGATGATTTGAGCAGTCCGAAAAGGTTAATTAAGGTGAATAGATTGAATGTAGAACACATTCCTGATTGTAATAGGGGGATTGCATAAAGATTATGGCGACTAGATTTAGAAAAAGTAGGAGACACAGAGGCAGTCGGTACTGTGGATGGGGTCAGATCGGACAGCATAGGCAATCTGGTAGCCGTGGAGGCGTAGGTAATGCAGGCAAGCATAAACATCATTGGATAAGAACAGTTATTGAAGAACCGGAACATTTTGGTCATGATAGTTTTATTTCGCATAATCGGAATCCTGTGAACAGGTGGGTCAATGTGGCAAACCTCGATTCTTTGGTTCATGAGGATGGCAAAAAAAATGCCAAGGGCATGTATGTATTGGATTTGAACGCTTTGGGTTATGATAAATTATTGGGCGGAGGCCTAGTCAATGAAAAGTTTGAGGTGAGAATTAACAGAATCTCAGAAAAGGCTAGAGATAAAATATTGCAATCAGGCGGGGAGGTAGTATCAAATGAAAAATACAATACAAAGTGACGAAAGCGCATTTAGACGTGTAATAAAGGCCATATCTCGTTATATTCCACAAGTAGAGAAACCTAAGAAAAAACTAACTCTAAATGAAAAATTTGTTTGGAGTGGAATTGCGCTTTTTGCTTATTTGATTATGGGACAGATACCACTCTATGGTGTCACCAACGATCCCAAATTTGATTTTTTAGCCTTTGCTAGAGTGATTTTTGCTGCACAGCAAGGCACACTATTAGAGCTCGGTATTGGTCCAATAGTCACCGCTGGTTTGTTAATGCAGCTTTTGAAAGGTTCAGAATTAATCAAGCTAAATTTCAAAAATGCGGATGACCGTTCGTTATTTACGTCTGCAACGAAGATAGTCACAATAATTGTGATTATTGCAGAAGGATCACTGTATGGGACTAGTGTCTATGGACATTTGGTGGCAAGGCCTGAGTATATAGCAATCGTTGTGACTCAGCTTGTTAGTGCAAGTCTTATTGTTATGTTATTGGATGAGCTAGTTCAGAAGGGTTGGGGACTTGGCTCGGGAATTAGTCTATTCATTATGGCTGGGGTTGCACAGGCTATTTTTTGGGCGGTATTCAGCCCAGTCCCTGCTCAAGATGGGCCTGTAGGAGTTATCCCATTTACAATTGATTCTATTGCTAATGGACACTTTGGTGATGCTTTCTTCAGATCGGGCCAACTTCCCAGCATCTTTGGACTAATAATTACCGCTCTGGTCTTATTGATACTGGTCTATGTGCAAGGCATTCACATAGATATACCAATTGTATCAACAAAATATAGAGGATTTACTGCCGTGTACCCTATAAAATTGCTCTATACCTCGAATATCCCGGTAATACTAGCGTCAGCACTCCTTGCCAACGCGGTATTTATGGGCCAAATGCTATGGGCCAATTATAATCCTCAAAATGATAATGCAGTGTTTAATTACATAGCACAGTATGATCCATCTAACCCTCGAAGCCCTACTGGCGGAATATTGTACTACGTAACCTCACCAAACAGCCTTGATACGGCATCCCAAGACCCGTTAAGAGCCGTTGTCTATATACTGTTTATGACTACTATTGTAACACTTTTTGGCAAGTTATGGGTAGAATTAGGTGGACTATCACCAAAATCAGCTGCCAAAAATTTGCTTGATGCTGATGTTCAAGTACCTGGGTTTAGAAGATCAGAAAGTTCAGTCGAGGTCCTCCTTGCCAAGTACATTCCGGCAGTAACAATAGTCGGCGGAATAGTTATAGGTTTACTTGCATCTGCATCCAATGTGTTAAATGTCTTTGGCTCTGGAATAGGCATCCTGTTAATGGTTGACATATTAGTAAACTATTATAATTTGCTGATGAAGGAACAGGTAGATATAAACATGCCCAGACTGGCGGCACTACTTGGCAGAAAATAATAATAATAGTGGCCATCACGACAGCTCGCTTAAAAAGCGTATTGTGGTCGTCGGTATACCGGGGGTTGGAAAGACTACGGTGATAGCAAGAGCCGAGCCCTTTTACAGCAAGCAAATCAGAATGCAGAGATTGTGGTATTTGGGACTTTAATGTTTGAAGAATCAAAAAAATTAGGTCTAAAGAATCGGGATGAACTTCGAAGTTTATCGCTTAATGAGCAAAGGTCTTTACAAGAAATGGCAGCTAAGAAAATCTATAATATGCAAGGCAATATACTGTTCATAGACACCCATCTTTTCATTAAAACCTCAGAGGGCTTTTATCCAGGGCTTCCGATGCATCTTATTAATCTTTTGAAACCCACACATTATGTCATGATCGCGGCCGACGCACAAGAAGTAGTGAATAGAAGAAATAGTGATAACACAAGGCAGCGTGATCTTTCCTCAGTCAAGGACATTGAGACTGAATTAGAAATTTCAAGAATGGTCGTGTCGTGTTGCTCGGTCCTAAGCGGTTCACCTTTTATGATAATTATAAATAAGGAAAAAGAGGTTGATATAGCCGCCTCGGCGATAGCTAAGATGTTAACTAATGCAAAATTTGCATAAGGGTGTGTTATATAGTACTTGAATTTTGATTCCTTAATATTGCAACTTCCTGGCCTTGCTCCTCATTACACCAAGCATCCCATATTTCCAGACATGTTAACTGCAGCGATAGTGGCAGCTTTAATTTCAATCGGTCTAAACTTTGGGATTGCAATGCTGAGAAAAAAGACTACAGATATCGGCAAAATGAATAGGATCATGAAGGAAACAAACGAATGGAGAAAGCAATATACCGATGCGGTGAGGAAAAAGGACAAAGTTCGTATCGAAGAATTGAAAAAGAAACAGGCGTACGTAAACAAAATGAGTATGGAAATGCAACAGCAGCAGATGCGGCCCATGTTGATTTATATGGTTCCTTCGTTTCTACTTTGGATTATCGTATTTCCCACTATCTTTGGACAAACTACTGCTCTTTCACCGATTCACATACCATGGATCATGTGCACTGATGACAACGTCAAAATGGATAATCATCTTCTTAAAAGTGGCGAGCACAAAGGACCATGTCTGGTTTCAGGCGAAGTTTTTTTGTGGGGATGGTTTCTAATTACCTCGTTTGCATTTAGCGGCATAATTTCAAAAGTTACCAAGACCGGAATGCCAAGTATAACCGGAAGTTGAAAAGTGATATAAAATCAAGCTTGGGAATAGTTATAGCCGGTCTGCCGGCGGTTGGAAAAACCACTATAGCACAAGCGCTTGCAAAGGAATTTCATTTCAATTTATACAACGGAGGCGATATATTGAAGTTATTAGCAAATGAGAAAGGATATGCGATGTCTGGCAATGATTGGTGGGACACTGGAGAAGCTAAAAAGTTTATGTCTGAACGCAAGTCTAATCCATTATTTGACAAAGAAGTAGATCAGAAGCTAGTCGAGTTGGTTAAAAACGGAAACGTCATTATAACCTCCTATACACTCCCTTGGCTTGCACCACAGTGCATAAAATTTTGGCTTAAAGGTTCGCTAAGCAATAGAGCAAAAAGAATGGCTAATAGAGACAATATCGACGTCAATACTGCAACGGAAATTATCCTAGAAAGAGATAATGAAAATATTGAAATATATCGAAGGTTATATGGATTTGACTTTGGATCAGATCTCTCGGTATTTGATTTTATATTAAATACTGATTTGCTTTGTCTGGAATCTTTGATCGACATCTCCAAATCCATAATCAGGCAAATAATAGGCTAAGTTAGATTAATGCAATTTAAAGTTAGTAAGATTATCTCAGATCAGACTAAATTAACCCAGACGAGATCAGAGTAGAGTAGATTGAATTAGGATAAAATAGGTAGGTAGGTAGGATAGAACACGATAAATTCCATTTTTATATAGCTGGTCGAACCACGGGCTAAACCCGGAGAATATGCAAATAAATAAACAAATAAATAATGATTAGCTAACTTCTTAAGAAACCTTTAAATTCAATTCAACTAATCCATTTTGATAGGACAGATAATGACTACTATTAACAAAACCATGGAAATAAACGCACCTATAAGTGAAGTTTTTACTTATTTTGCAAGGCCAGAACATATGGCTGATCAGTTTCCTGAGAATATGGGGTTAAACATTCTTCCCATAGAGGTTAAAAATGGCTTTGGTGTAGGCACAATTTTTAGAATTAATGGAGATTTCGATGGCAAGAGACTTGAATGGGATTGTGAAACGATTGAATATATCCCACATCAAAAGATTGTCGCGAAAATGATCGAAGGTCCATTCAAGCGCTGGATAATTACGGTCCAATTCAAAGAGATTTCAGAAAAAAAATCTCAGACTAGCATTACTGTTGATTATGATATGCCAATGGGTCCCCTAGGTGGATTCATGGATAAGGTGAAATTGAAAAAGGTTGCCGAAAGGGGTATAGAAAATGGGTTGTACCGGGTAAAGGCATTATTGGAAGGGACTGGCTCTATTCCAGTTTATATCACTCTGGATGCGTATAGAAAGGTCCTCAAGGAAAAAGAGCGACGAAATTGTTCAGTATCTGATGCAATTGTTGCCCTAGTTAAAGAAAGGCAGTCAGAAGAAGCGGTACCACAATTGTAAACCTTATATTTCTTATTCTCTAGTTTCGTTTAAATATCTCTGTACTTCTCTTTGATTTTTGTTGGGTTCGTAGCTCAGCCAGGTAGAGCGTCTGGCTCTTAACCAGTCATTATTATGGGTTAAAATGTCGTGGGTCCGAATCCCACCGAACCCGCACTGATAATAGTTCTCTAAAGGGACTCGTGAGAATAAAAAAGTGAAATCAAGAGTTGACAGAGAACCATTATCAGGTTCAAAAAGGAAAGGAAAGGAAAGATTAACGAGCCAGTCAAATTACAATCGGTAGGAATTAGAAGGTTAGTGGAACGGGCTCTGTGGGCTCAAGGTATTAGAACTGGATTAGAGTTCGGCAGGAGACGCCATGAGTTTCAGACTGACCATGGTTTTAGAAAGTGGTACAAGACTCAATGTGAAATTGCCGGAATGAAGCCAATAAATATAGAAAAATTGATGGGGCATTCAGTAGGCATCTCTGATTCTTACTATAGAGCCACAGAAAAAGAACTTTTAGATGACTATTTGAAGGCAGTTCCAGTACTTACAATAGGCAGCGAACACAGGCTTCAAAGCCAAATAAAGAAAATTGAAGAAGAAACAAGAAACAATGAGACTAATATTAAGTCTCAGCTATACGAAAAAGAACAGGCAATTGCTATATTGTCGGACGGAAATTCATCAAATATTGATGCAATAGCGGCTTTATCTGATCAGGTAATGAGACTGACAAGAGAGATTGAGACGCTAAAGAGGGACAAGGTTACTATTACAAGTCTACCTAGGAATGATAATAACACCTAGGTTGTGAGGGAAAATAATAAATAATGAGCATTCAGAATCTCGCCAATGAATTAACCTTCTATTTATTTAACCCCTTTCTGACCTCTGGCAAGGCCAAGGCAAAGCCAACATGTATACACTCAGAACTATTGTCGTATAGACATCTTATGCCTGTTCCTTATTTGAACCTCAATTAACCTTCCATCCTTTCTTACATCTTTAAGGATTACCGCATCGTCTCCATCGTTTCCATTTTGCGCTTGATAGTTCTACTGACTTGCCGCTTATGCAATTAGTATTATCACTACAATGCCTGCCTGCTGTTGTATTTGTATTTGTTGTATTTGTTTCTGCTCTTACTACTGTAGTCGTCATAGTTAAAATAACAATAATCAGACTAATACTGACAAGTAATGATGTACCTGAGTAGATAGCAAGCTCAAAGCAACGACGGCAATAACTACAAAAGTGATTATGTGGTTCATTTGATTGATTACTGTATCCCTCTGCTTTTCAGATAATCTGTCGCAGCTCGAATTGTGGTTTGATTAGTAAATTGCAGACTGACAGGTATATTAACCGGTTTTAATCCGTTGAATATTGTCGCCGGCGCGGTAATGTACGCTGTCATGCTACGATTAGCTAATGTGCTTGCAAATGCACCATCACAACTTTCCAAGATTTGATTGTTTAGTGAGTAAGAGCGTATTTATGATAAACCTGAGCCAGAAGACGGGTATCGAATTTGTATTATGAGATCTCCCGTCTGGATAAATAAAGCAATGAAAGAATTTATTGAACACAAAGAACGTTGGTTGCCAGACTTAGCGCCTAGTGAGTTATTATTAAAAGATTGGAAGACTCAAGCGATTAGTTGGGATATATTTACAGAACGTTATAATTTAGAGATCTATAGTAATACAGATGCTATGAAATTAGTACAAGAGTTGGGATACAGAAATAAGACAGAGACTATTACATTATTATGTCAAGAATACGAAGAAGACCATTGTCATCGACATTTATTAAAACCGATTATTGAAAAGATTAACTAAGTAAAATTATTAAAAAGTGACAGCGGCTTGACTGTCTGACTAACGCAACACATGTATGCAACACACATAATGGAATCCCTGAGCAAAGGTTCTTTATCCAATATGTTTTGCTTGGTTTGGTTTTGCCGCCACATATGCAATTTGTTACGATCTGAAAGATTCAATACCATATGCAATTTGTTACGATCTGAAAGATTCAATACTATACCAATACTATGAATTTATACTTAACTGATTGTTTAACTGTTTAATCGTATTACATAGATAAATAAGTAAATAAAGAAAATAAAGATAGCCTATCGGTCGGCTTAGTAATTGATACTATGATAGACTATGATGATGTTATCATCGGTATCTTATCATGTCTGCAGTTTTCCAAACCCTCTTCCAAATAGTGCTCAACTATAGTCGTTAAAGTTGTATCCTTTTCAGCAGCTCTTTACCCTCGCCCTATGCCATAAACCAGCGTCCATATTTAGGTTAACAATTCGCTTTCTATGATTCATTTCCTTTTTCGTCTTCATATTTTGTTCCTATAAAGAAAGTACAAACTAACTATTATTTAATGATTTAATGATAGCCGTGCTGTCTTTAAACCATAAGATTAAAGGTATTTATGTCACGCTCGCTCATAAGGTACTAGAAATTAAGTAATGAAATTAGCAGATCGTCATGACGAGAATGATACACAAAAAGTCAAGACCCTACCCAGTAGGAAGGATATGGGCGAGCCGGTTTTTACGGCAACCAGGCAAATAGCCCGCTATACTACAGTACAAGGCATACAAGCAGACACTTCATACCTTCAAAGCGATTGGCCTGAAGTATTTTTAAAGGAGTTGCTAACTAATGGGTGGGATTTTGAAAACGATTATTATCCGTCACCTATGGAGCATGGAAAGCATACCAAAGAAGACAGATGGATAACAGTATCTATAAAGATAGATAACATTCCTAACCGTGAAGACATAAAGTTTTTCCGTATAAGTATACGTAATTCTAATGTTGCTCATGTTAGAGTATTCAAGGATTTAGACCTAACATTTGATTACGGTATATGGGGTTCTACAAAGCGAGGACAACATAGAGGTACAGGCGGCTCATTAGGAGATTACATGAAGAGATCACTAGGTAAAGGTTATGCTAGTTGGATCGAATATAATAGTGATATATCTACCGGTTTACATGATATACAATGGACAGAGCCACTAATACTTAGATTCAATGGTCAAGAGTATAAAGTATTTCTTAAGGTTGATAGAGATATTGGTAATGTATATGTAAATATTAAGGAACCGAGTAGGTCAGACGCTATTGACTATATCGAGGTATGTGCTACTCTACCGATTAGTACCGAACTTCTTAGCGGTGGTTTCACTGCTTCATTACGCGTTAAACTATTGAATTATTTCTTGCGTTTTCGAACTAGTAAAATCAAGTACACTGAATTTAATTATGAATACAAGGACGAGAATGGAGTGACTTTTAAATAAATGCAAGATAGTATCTATCATTCTATACCGCAACTATTTTTTAGGGAGTATGTTAAGGTAATTACAGATAAAAATAAAACCGCACCTGAAATATTATCTACCTATAGAGAACGCAGTAAAATAACCAAGAAGTTTGTAACGGTAACAGTCCAACAATTTACCAATGATCCAGACCTCTGTATGGAGTTAGTCCATGACCTAAGAGCCAGAATGGAACCAGAGTCTCCCAAATTCCCTTATCCAAATTACAAGAAGGAACGAGCCGAGGAATTGATAACTAGTCTAGCCGCAATGTACGACAGTCATATTGTCGTTGAAGACGCAAAGGCAGATATTGCTATAGGTTCATGGCCTCCTAACCGTAATACTGAAGAGGCTTGCTATAACGCTCAAATATTCAATTATAGGGTCGAAGTTGTCTTTATCCCATTCGTAGATACAGACCGCAGAAACCTCATTCTTGCTAACATAAATTCTGTACCGGGTCTAAACGACGGAGAGTCGTATTTTGAAGGTGGTAATTATTATGTCGAAACTAAGGATATGGTCTATCCATCTGGTGTATCTGGTGTAAGAAGTATTAGGGACATTCTATCTAGATGCGGTTTTAGTAATATAGGCGGCGGTTGGAAGAAAAGACCATGTCTTGTGTATATCGATCTTATCACTCCATGTCCTAACTGGCAAGGGTCAGCAGGTAAGACACATATAGACCTTATTCCCTATCAGGAGACCATTGGTCTCCTCGTATCGAGGCTAGCCAATAAAATGCCAAGTGTTCGCCTTAATCCAGGCAGCAGTTTCAGGTATAATACTGGCAGTGGACGAACCGGTCAATATATGGACGACTATCTTAAGCCATTCTTAAAACGAAGAAAAGCGGCTATTAAAGCGGGCCCAACGCTTAAAATAAGAGATAGATTAACGCAGTCCGGTGTTTGGTATCGTATCGAACCCTTGATGAGGGCAGATGGTTTTGAGCCAGAGGTTGATTGGGCCACTACAAGAAGAAGTTTACAGGGCAGGATTGCCGAGGCTATAAAAGACCTCTGGGGTGATAAGGTAACTCGTGAAGATTTAGGTATTGTAGCAAAGGCTAGAGCCGTACTTTATTTCAATGGTGAGAGGCATCTTATAACTTCAGACTCTATCAAAGAACTTGCAGAAACACGAACATCTCACCTAATAAACATAGAAAAGGAAGGTGTTACTGATGTGCTTCTCGACCTGGCTAAACCGCATCGTATCGCGTTAGTTGCAACTGCTGGACAACCCGTTAGATACGCAAAAGACCTTGCGAAGGCATGCAAAGATAACAGGATTAGGGTATGTACTATATACGACGATGACCTTATCGGCAGAGAGTCAGCAGATGCGTTTAAAAAGTTAGGCTTGAATGTTCCAAGGCTAGGAGTTGATATGAATACTGTCAAGTGGTTACAACAGAATGGGTATCCAGACCTTAAGTTGACAGACGTGTTAGAAGACTATTCACCGCAGAATAGACAGATTTGGAAATATGATGAATACCTAAAGAACCAGAAAATAGAAATAGATATGATAATTGCAAAGGTTGGAGCTGAGGCGTTATGGAAATGGATATTATATAAGTTAACAGAAACATTTCCAGAACAAATAAACTATATTGATATTGTAGACGAACCTCGGCCTGAAGAGTATTTTCCTAAGGAATTGCAAGACCTTCAAGACTATCTAGAAGATCTCTGTGAATTTTCCTATAGTAACAGGTGGGAGGAAATACAGCATAACGACCTTGAAGCAGTCGACCCTAAAGACGGCCTAATGAATGTTGAGGATAAAAATGAAGAAATATTTAATGAACTTGATAATGTCGTAAAGGAAGATCAGCATGTTAAAGACGTATCAAAATCTATAAAGGGATTGCTTGATTCATTACCGTCTATCGCAGACCTTAAAAAGAAATATGATGCTATGAAGGAAGATAGATAGAGGGGTGCAAGATTCGGACAATCTAGGCTAAACCGAATTGATACCCCAAAAACGCTTACCCTACCATATCTTAATATAGGAAGTAAGTGACACGGTCTTGGTCATGGTCACGTTGGCAGACCACAACCATGCCACCCTGACTTGTTAAGGGATTCTAGCTGATACAACAGAAAATATCATCTACAAATGTACTGCTACAGAAATAAAAACGAGAAGTAAACAATGAAGAGTTCTCACTTACAGTATTTTATAAAAATGATAGAATACTAAAGTGTATTCCTATTAAGATAGTTAAACACGAAAACCCCTTTGATTATCTTGGAATAGCGACAACTTACACCATGCAATTTCGTAATACTCTAGGTAGAATCTACACACAGTCAAGCGTCGCACTTTGATACAATAGCAGGATGGCTTCAGAATGAGGGGTATGTGTTACCAGTCAGCAACAGAGGCGGTACACTCACTCAAATTTTATCCGGCATGATTGATGCTTTCAGAGAACAGGATACTGGTCTAGGTGGAATCTATAGACCATTTCTTGTAGATTTGCTAAAAAATAGACATAAGCAAATTAGCAGAAATCCTTCGGATGCGGTTAAGGATAGACTCACACAATCTGGTAGTTGGTATAGAGAATTTAAACCAAGAAATAAGGTAACTGATAGTAAAGAACGAGAAATATATGATTGGAATACAGTTAGAAAAGGCTTCACAAGCAGTATTAACAAAGTCATAAAGGAATTGTGGCCAGATGGCAGTGTTACAAGGGAGTCTTTAGGAATTGTTGCAAAAGCGAGGGCCATGTTATACATCAACGGCCGTGTATATCCCGTAGCTTTGATAGTAAAGAGGAACTTGCCAGAATAAAAGTAACTGATATGATTATTGTCGAAAAAGAGGGTATCACAGATGTATTACTTGATGCTTGCACAAAAGTATCGTATTGCACTAGTTGCAACTGCTGGACACTTTGTAGATTATGTAACAGATTTAATGAGACTGGCACATGAAGCTGGCCGTATTAACGTTTGTGTTCTGACTGACTTCGATATTGATGGAATAAACATGTGGCGAAGGGCTAATGAAAAAATGCGTATTAATATCAAGAGGATTGGTATCACTCAAGACGTCGTGAAATGGCTGCAGGATAATGGTTATGATGATGATATAGATTTAGAGAATGTAGAAGAAGAGTATGCCCCAAATCCCAAACTGTTTAGGGAGGGGGATGATCCATATTTACAAGAAAAGCGTATAGAACTAGATTCGATAATCCAAAAAGTTGGACCTGAAGTATTTTGGAAGTACATTGTTCCCTAGAGACGGACTTTCCCAATCCAAAAAATTATTGCAAAATTGGAAGAGTTAAGAGAATCCGGAGAACTACCCGGAATAGAAGACGAATGAAGAGGAAGAGCAGGATGACAGTCACGCTTAATTCCTGGCTAATAGTTCTCAAGTACTTACCTCCTCGGGATGGATTATGATATGTATAATATATCCAATACAGAAAAACCAGAAGTACGAAAAATACAGGCAATACATGGAAATACAACATTTGTTTTAGTAGTCCCTCGAGATTTTGTAGAGAGGCTGAAAATCTCCAAAGGAGACTACGTAAAATGCACTATCGTTGACGATTCACTTGTTGTAAAGAAAGCAGATCTATAAAGGAGTGACCAAAAAAAATGGAAAAGAACTCATCAATAGATAATAATGTCAATAAGGATATAAACATTCAGGCTAAAACGAACAGAGTTAGCCGAGATATTATTGATAATGAAGGTGGTATTCCTAATAATAGTAAAACAATCCTCGTTCAAACACTAATTCAACTTTACAGAACAGGATTTAGGAAACTAATTCCGTTACATGCGGATTCAAGACGGGCTAATGTATATGATAATTTGATTAGCGAACATGAGATCACACAGTTCCCATCAGCAGAAGGCAAACCTGTTAGAATTATTTATGAAAATGTTAATTTCTGGACAGAAATACGTTTGCAGGAAAAGTCACATCTCTTCTACAACGTTGCTACAACCTTCGGCCTCACTGACTTGAAGGATTCCAAAGGTAGGGCATTGTATCTATACGGTGTAGACATCGATTCGAGGCAGGCATACGAAGCACTAAAGTCTCTATTGGAGACCCTCAATGGAATCACGTTTGTAGTTAAAAGCCACAAAGATTATGGTTACCACTTCTATATCTTAACACCAATATTCCATGAGGCAATGGGTCGAGCTAGTTTTAAACTAAATGCAGAGATTGAAATAAAAACAGATTTATCACTTGGAACGATGCATCTTCCAACCAGTAGACATCGAAAATACCCTTATTGGAATTACAGAAGAGTGAGCACAGCTGAACAGATCTATATTGATGAAGAGGACACTATATTCCAGAAAATCATAAATGCAATGTCCGACTATCTCAGAAAGGAACCAACAGAAGACAATATTCTTACTCTGGATGCGTATCCTTCACAATCAAATCCACCAGTTCAGCAGCAACAAGCGCTACCACCCAGCAAATCTCTCTCGAATGAACACATCGAAAAAACTATTGATATAATTCTCATCGACAGTAATTCGTATGTTGAACATGCTCGTAACGATCTAATCTATGGACTTGCAGGACATCTATTCTACAATCACATATCTCAATCAACTGCAACTATGTTAGTGGGTAGGTTATGCAAGAAGGCAGACGATGAAGAAATGGATAGTAGGTTAGATGTTGTGTCAGAGACTTATAACAAGGGCAAGATTGGAAAGCCACTTCGAGGCATTTCCCAGCTGAGATATATTCTGACCAAATACAATAATGAAGATGAGTCGCGTGTTAATGAGATACTGGCAAAGCTAAATAATGCCCTCGAAATTAGACCTGAAACTGCTATTACAGGTACAACTAGCATCGTTAGTAATACTCCAGTAGGGGATTCTTCTCTAGGTAGAGAAGATATTGTGGCTAATGAAATGGTTAGGTTGGCAGAATCCAATGGAGACATCTTCTTTAAAGACACAGGTGGCGTGCCATATTCTATTATCCATATCGTTGATCATGTCGAAGTCGTTTCCATGGATAGCAAGAAATTCGCCTATCACCTTAGAGGTCTTCTCAAATGCAATAGAAACAAACGAGTTATATCAAATGATTCGCTAGAAAAAGCAATAGAGACTCTCAAAACAGATGCTATACTTGAAGGAAGAACAATCACTCTTCATCTACGTGTGGCATGGAAAGAGAAAAATGAAGTTATTTACTATGACCAAACAGATGAAAGCTGGACTTGTATTGCGATTGAAAGAGACATAGGAACTTGGCGGCTAGCTACAAAACGGCAGCTTAACAGATTACCCAATAGCAGAGCTGAGAAATCCAAACTCAAAATTAACCGAACAACCAATACTGTTTACAAGATACGGTCAGAGACCTCAGGTGTTGCCTGACCATAACTATCCACAGGATATTATGCAGCAGTTTATTGATAAATGTACAAATATCAAGGACCCAAAAGACCAGTTGTTATTCAGGTCATATATTATCACACTGTTCATTCCGGATATTGCACATGTTATCTTGTTACTTAAGGGTGTTAAAGGTGCCGCAAAATCACTATTGGAAACTGAAGTTAAGAGGATTGCAGATCCGTCAGAGATAGAACTTTTCATTTTAAATAAAAAGAGAAATGACTTTATCATTAACCTAGCAACACTTAACAAGAATAACTGGAAGTATAACTAGTCATGATAGAATCGCAATAACAGAGATTATCTGCGAATCTAAATTTCCAATTAGGTTCGCACTTTTTTATCTGAGATGAATAATAGATTACCAATATCATGATCTTCTGTTAAGTGTTATAAGTTAAACAATACTGAAAACTATTTTTTTGACTCATGGCAGATTATCTACAGGATATATCATTGATGAATTAACGTACAATACACCGTATACCGTACCTTAATTATTCTGTTGATAATATCAGTCTACCATAATACCATTCGTTATTTCGGTCTACCTAGATTCATATATATAAGAGGTGCAGATCTATATAGTATAGACTGTAGAATCTTTTTACAACAACAGTAACTCTAAAAGTTATCTCTACAACATTTTCCATAAGACTTTTACATTAATTTCAACTTAATAACTGAATATCTATCAGTTTACCTTTGACCCGCATATCAGTTAACGTTGAATTGTACATTACGAAATTATATCCAGAAAAGTAATTGTAATGATGGTAACATCACTATCTACCTACATATGTTTTCTGATCGAGTGTGAATGTAGGTGCTTCAAATTTTGCGCGTTACGCTATGTATTCTCTTTTGTCTAGTAAAAGTGTCAGCATCCTGTCGGTCTACTGAATGTTTATAGATTTCTTTTGTCTACAATTGGTGGTGACAAGTCAACCGAGTTCCTATCCAGAAGATAGTTTCGAGAGAGAGCAACAACAAACTAAAGTTATATCAACCAAAGTATCTGTAGACCAGTATAGAAAGTTTAAGGTGCTAACTGAATACCTATACCAAAAAGGACTAGCAGATGTTCACACTCCGTCTGCTGTTCTACGTAATCATATAGAGGATTTGTTAAGGGATTATTGTAGTGAGGTAGACGGCAGCACTGATAGTTCAAAGGATCTAAGCAACACCTCAGGCCCCGATACAGCATTGCTCTCGCCTTCTCTAGAAGAGGAAAGGCAAGAAAATCAGGAAGAGGTGATACTTCACAATGAATCCGAATATGAGGACATGCCACAGTCAATAATAGATTATGTTCTAGAGGAAATCATGTCGCGTTATGGCACGAAATTGAATTATAATATAATGAGGGAAGATCGACTACAAGTGCTATCAAGGGCTAACGAGTTGTCACGACAAGTATCAGTAGACCTTCTACAAAAGATAGATAATTTAGCAGAAATGGCGAAGGCAATTATAGATATGTTTGATAGGATTTATGAAGTTGCGAAACAAGAAGGTTATCCAATTGATGAGATCGTAGAAGATAAAGAAAAGTTAAAGGAGGTTTTAGGGTTCAAAAATATCAATTAGAATATCATCAAATACGGAAAACACACTAGTATGATGATGTTACTGTTACGCAAATACAATTTATAACTTGTTGATAAGTCAGACTATAACAAAATAGTACGAAATCTAGAAAATCACATATCTTATATAGAATAATTGGAAACTCCCTGCCGCGTTTAGGTGATTACTCTGGTTATTAGCCTATAAAGGATGCGTTCTATCAGCAATGGGCGATGATAATAATGCTGTAGAAATTTTTGACAAATCTCTTAGAATTGAATCAAACCTCACTGCGTTAGTTGGAAAGGGAGAAAGTCTCCGAAAAATGCAGAGGAATGAAGAAGCTATATACTACTTTGATAAGGCCCTGGAATTAAGAGTACAGAAATAGAAATTCCTCTAGTTTCAAAAGGGGTAGCCTTAGTCTCTCTACGGAAGTATGAAGAAGCTTTATCTTGTTTTAATAAGGTACTGGAGTTTCGTCTTAACGATGTTACTGATGCCCTTTAAAGAACGCTTTTGAGCCTCTTCGAGTTTTTATCTACTTCACTTATACATAATTTCTACGTCCATCTCTACGGTCTTGTCAATTGTAAGGTAAGCACCAACACCAGCATCGAATACACCACTATCCTCCCTGCTTGCTACTGCTGCCTTCTACTGAATCGACCGTCTTATTGCTACTTCTCTTTAGCAAATCGAAACCATAAGAAACGGCAGACTTAAGAGACCTCGTAATTTCATTTGTTCTTTTTATTTTTTCAACGCTTGCTCCACCATGTATCAATATGCCAAAATCAAAACCCTTGCGATCAGGAGACAAAATTCAGTCTTTGATTTATTTAATAATTCTTCTTTTTATAATTAGCTAATTAGGATGACCTTTCTCTTAAGAATCAATCAATGTCAAAATTGTTGTTCCGGTGGAAGCGAGCCAATCATCCAAACACAGTTTGGATTCTCGATACTAATTTATAGCCAGATAAAAAGTACATTTTTGGATGTAAATACTCCTGATCCGCAAGAGAGATTTTCATGGTGTGCCATCAATCCTTGGAAATTATTCATGTATCTCGTTGTTACAGGAAAACTTGCTTTTCTTAAGAACTTCGTAGGCCTAGATACATCTTTAGTATATGGCAATAACGAAACAACAAAAATGTGGGAATGGAAGTAAAAATAATCTACGTAGCAATAAGAGATAAGATTCCAAATATAATAGATCTATCCATTTTATTTTTGTTCTTACCTGATATGCAGTATTTTCTCTGCAGATATATTTAGAGTAATTTTTTCTCATTAACATTTATCTAATGATATAAAATTAATCTTATTGCGTTAGAACCCGAGTATAAACGGTCTTGAGAAAAAGCGGTTTTTTGCTCCAATTCATGGATATATCTGTTGAGTGGAATGTATTGAAAAGAGATTTAGCTATATTTTCAAAAAGTAAACAAAAGATATTATTCAAACTATAACGATAGCAACCATCATCAAAAGATCTTCGTCTGCTATGCTATAATGCTGCAAAGGACATCTAAAAAAATAAAAGTAAGAGACGAATTATAATGTTATTTGCCCATGTTGACTTCAAAAACAGTATAATCAGTCTGCTTTGAGGGTACGACTATTTCTACTTCTTGATCAAATAATGGGTTAATAGAATCTAGGAATGATGCATAGTCCTTATCATTTGCGTAATAATTATCCATGTCTTCTCTTGTTTCCCATAAAGATATGTTAACTGTTTTTTGTGGATAATCTAAGCTGCCAGTCATTATGAAACCCTTGAATCCCTTTGCTTTTCCAATTAGCCCATTGTAAAAATCTACTACCATTTTCGCTCCTTCGTCTCTTTTTCCTTCCTTCCAGTGAGCTTTAAGTTGTTTGGCATGTGGCATATTGTTCAATATTAAGTCAATAATATGTAGTACATATTCTTTTTGAAGATGAAATATCCCAATGCAATCAATGTTAAAGGAGAGCCTTTTCCTTGCTAGCCATTACTTATGTCTTTATTGCCTGAGATCGACGTTCATTGTTAGTATACCGAGGGCTGTCTTATACGGGGATGAATAAATAAGATTTGGTTTAAATTGCAACGAGGACTTTTTTTAACAGAAATACCATGTTATAATTCATTTTGAGGTTCAACATTTCTTCATCCAGTAACTAGGCTGAATCTCTGAGTTTATTACTAAGATATGACTTATAGTTCTATGGATCAGTTAGAAGTTCGAGACATATGATAGAGTATTATCTATACTCCTAACTCTTTTTTATTTTCTTCAAACTCGTTCTATGACTGAGTTGTTAAATGGTCTTGTTTATCAGAAATAGCCTACCGCTCATGCTGCATAGATAATAATATTTTAGCGTTTTCTATTTCCTTTCTTGCTTTTAAGTTTACTTTATAATTCAAGTTCCGTGGCCTTGTTCTTAATCGACAACCGCAACAAGGACAGAATACTCCTTCCCATTTTATAAAAAGCTCGCATGCCTGACATCGTTTTTGTCCTGCATTATATCTGCTTATAGCAGGTGGAGGTTTTTGCGCTCTATGTCTTATACATTTGCCTTTGCAGGTCATTTTTATTATTCCTTCCTCAGGTAGCATATGGCGTTGGTATTATACTTTTAAAGGCGAGGCTGCATACTCTTAATTCTAAATATTAGAAACATTTCATAATTTCTGCTTTAATTTTTAATTTTTGGAAAAGTAGCAAAGCCCTCTGGAACTTTGAGATGCCCTTGACTGCATTTTCTGCAAGTAGGATGTCAGTTTTGTTTTGCTGAGGGTGTAGATATCAATGGAAAGCTCATTGTTGATAAATGTAGAAAAGTAGGCAGAATATCATCAGCATAAGATTGTCTTCTAATCTAGTCATGCCTTATCCTTATCGGCACAGGTGAGTCTTTGGCTCTAGACTCATGCAAGTCTATCAGCTTTTCAACCATCTCAAATAATAAAGAAATATCTGATCTGGTAAAGAAATACTAAAACAAACGATGTAATTATTTAAAACTAGAATACTGTGTCACTTTATTCATAACCTATTTGCAGATAAGGGTATTAAAGCGAGAAAGAAAATATTAAAATCCTTTAACGCTTTTCATTTTGGTTTTGGTGCTGTTCCCATGATTTTGAAAATAGATCAAGCCACTTCTGATACATTCTCTGCATATTCTCAGATTGCTGTTCATATGCTGTGTTCATTTTCTCATAAGTTTTAGCATGTTCTTTATAGAGCTCATTTACTTTCTCAATGTTGTTAATAGATTCATTATACAAGTAGTTTATCCTTTCTAGGTTGCTAACATAGTCTTTCTGTAGTTGGTTTACCTTCTCAAGGTTTTTCATAAACTCATTGTACATATCAAGCCATGTCATCATTTGAGAATGTGTCGCTGGTTATACTTATCAGTTATTAGACTATCTTGCTAAACCTGATATGATATTTAGATATTAAATTCGTATTTAAGTTTGGTTGTCATCTTTTATATTTGCATATATCCCATTCCCCAATTCTTCAACAAATGCAATTTCTGACAACACTTCCTTCAATCTTCCAGTTGTAGTGGATTAGGTACAATTTAGAACATATTTATTCATTATACGGTGGGATTTGGACACCTGCATGTAGATGCTAATCATAGACTAAAGGCCATCGATGGCTTATTAACTGGCTTGCATGAACCGGAGGCGAGTCATTTAGATTTGCTTACTGCATTTCTTCCAGCCAAACGAATACATCAAGCATATGAGGAGGCTATTCGACAAAAATACTTGTGACATGAATTTGGAGATATGAATTTAATTTTATAAAAATTTTATAAAAGAATCGTAACCATCCGCGACAATTATGATAACAATGGCTTATTCAAGAATATCTTTATTGAGTTATACTGCTCCACGTTTTTTCCCTACTGGTCTCTTGAGATTATCACTTTTATCCTCATTCTTCCTCATAATATTGTGTGTATCATATTCTATTTTTGACAGTCTATCTTGAATTTCTTTCAACTGTCGCTGCATTTCATCCTTCTCCTTTCTGTATTCATCAGCTTTTATGCGCTGTTTGTCTAATTCTTCTTTGATATTTTTGTTCTCTTCGTAAAGTTCTTCTAGTTCTTTATGCTGTTTGTCTAATTCACTATTAGCTGATTTGATATGATGTAGCTTGTAGCGTTATTATTTACGCACATCCATTTGTTAGATCATGCCGCTAAACAAATCATGGCATGATTACAATGAGTCATTAATTGAGCGTGGACGAGTTCTTATGGATATCAGTTTTCTAGGATCATCTAAGAGGGAGATTAAGAAGATGAATGATGGAAAGGTTGGAGCTCCATTTGAATACTCACATACTTATATCCAGTTTCTAGCATTCCTCAAGACTGGGTTTAAGATTGCTTATAGAACGGTACAAGGTATTGTAAGAGGCGTATCTGATTATATCAGGATTGAAGAAATGCATTTTACACATATCAGAAGAAGAATCCTAAAGTTTAAACCATCTGTAGGAAATCTAAATCTAGATGATGATAAGCCAGTAACACTGATAGTCGATGCATCTGGTCTTACTATAACAAAGAAAGGAGATTACATAGAACAAAAATGGATAAGGAAGAAAAAAGAGTTTGTCAAGCTGCATATTGCAGTCGATGCTAAATCAGAGAAGATCGTATCATTCAGAATAACTAAAGGTAATATTCATGACTCCAAAAATGATAAGAGAGATAACTAAGAGTTTGTCAAGCTCCATATTGCAGTCGATGCTAAATCAGAGAAGATCATATCATTCAGAATAACTAAAGGCAATATTCATGACTCCAAAAAGTTTAGTTCGATGATAAGAGAGATAACTAAGGAATATGATATTGATAAGGTATACGGGGATAAGGCTCATGATAATAGAAGGAGTTTTAACTTGTTAGATGATTTGAATATAGAACCTGCAATAAGTATTAGAAAAAATGCATCTGCTATCAGATCTAATGGATGTCCACTACGAAGAGATGAAGTCTTGCTAATCAAAAAAATAGGATATGCTGGATGGAAACAACTAAAAGATGCAGGTAGAAGATGGATCGCAGAGATAGTGTTCTCTTCAATCAAAAGAGTATTAGGTGAAGATCTACTTTCAAAGAAATTTAGAGCACAGAAAGTAGAAGCAGGATTGAAAGTAATGCTTTACAATAAATTCATCAGTCTATAAGCAGTAATAAGACTTCAGAACGGACACTATTCTATAATTAGCTTAGAATTGAGCTACAATGTACATCAATTACTATATGTAGATTATTTTTTACTTCCACTCCCACATCTCTGTTGTTTGCTTATTGCCATCAACTTCAGTTGTATGAAGAGCTTCTAGGTTTTTAAGGAAAGCAAGTTTTCCTGTAGAATTAGTATTAAAAAATGAAATGCCGTGATATGTTATTACTCCTTTAATATTAGATCGTCCAATATCAAATCCAGTCCAAGTCGCCATATCCTGTCCATCTGCTGTAGTTATTATTCCTTGGCCAACACCATAAACTATTGTGGGAGATCTAAAAGTATTAGTCCATGTTCCAAGACTTGTAACATTTCCAACTCCCTTTAAAGCTCCATTTTCTATAATAGACTGTTCTATCTTCGGAGGAGTGCCATTTGCTGCAACACTGACTATTCTTTGGCCTATAATCTTGCCAATCTTCGCCTCATAGAATGGGATGGCTGCTATTCCTAAACTGGCTGCTGTATTATTATTATTATTATTACTATTACTATTTGGTATTACTGATGATGTGGTTATTGCATGCACTTTAGCTACTGTTATGCTTGTTATGGATAATAACACTACTATAGCAGACAATAAGAATACATTTCTGATTTGTAGTTGAAGAATATTGTTATTTTTCATTAATAAGAAATGGTTGTGTTTTTGCATTTAAACCATTCCTTAAGTTTACTACTACTATTATTATTGCAATTTCATCATCCTCCTCTTCTCTGCTTTCTTCTCACATCAAATTTTTGAATGAACAACCCATATGGTATGACGAAATAAGAGATAACCGTCCTTGGGTAGCAAGTAAAGCAAGAGTAAGAGCATTGATACGACAGAATAAAACCAAATGGACAGACACATTTCAACTCAGAGAATCGCAAAAGCAAGAGTAAATATTACATTGAATATGCCTAGCTAATCAGTAGCCTCAGTTTAGACGGGTTTGAAGTGTAATATAGTGGAATTAATGCATCAAAGATTTTACTTTCTTTGGTGAGGTAAGATATTTTTTGAAGAAGATAAATATGATTTAACTAAGGTTCTCTTTCCATTCAACTTGTATTAAGCAAATGTGAAAGCCGCATTGCGATGTGCAATGCTCGCAGTAACCCTGTCTTAATCAATTTAGCTGCCAATAAAAGTGATTCTGAGATGTCAAGGTCTATGCTAATACGAAAGATTGGACATACCATGTTTATTCTATGCGATCCTGTATACATTATACATCACATTTTCTCAGTTAAAACTTGCAAGTCAGATGTCTTTCCCTGATGTTAATACAAAGTTAAAAAAAGAAAAGGTGATGAATTTATACTTGTTGCTTTGTATAGCTTGCTAGCTACTTCGTTATACTAATTACGGCCATGCACTGTTCTGAGGACCCATCATTCCCATATCATGACCCATCATGCCAGGACCTCCCATCATTCCATGCTGCATCATCATTCCATGATCCATCATGCCAGGACCTCCCATCATCATGCCAGGACCTCCCATCATCCGCCAGGGCCTCCCATTCCCATTGAGGGGTGCATCATTGTCATCATATCCATCAAAGACATAGGTTGAATGAATAGCACCCTTCCGTTTCCAGGATCCACTATTGCTCGATGGACGTTGTTGTTAGGGTCTAGAACAAAGACACTATATACTAGGAATCCTCTCTCCGGATGAAGAAATGCTGCCTACAGCTGATGAATTTAAACCTCCTCCAACTGCTTTCAATGCATTTGTAGTAGCATCATTTAGAGTTGTATGTATTTTTGACTTGAACGCATCTATCATAGGACTGAATAGAGATATCGAGCTAGTCCAATTCGCGGAGTTCATTCTCATGGAATTTGGATTCTGGGACATTTGCTGACCACTTGGCATCAGCGCCATCATCACACCATTAGAAGTATTTTTGATTTGTTGCTGAGCCATGGCATTGCTACCATTTGGTAACATAACAAATGCCATGGCTAGAGCAATGCAAGACAGAGCTGCTAAATAGCCGGCCTCATGTTTTGTCTTCATAGGTAAATACACCAAGAGCTTTTATTATAATAAGGTTATCTCAAGAGAGCAAACGAATAAACCGTGACTATCAAAATAGTGTATATGAAATGCTTATCTCTGAAACAACCATATGCGGAATTTTTGGTATCAGGAAAAAAGACTATCGAATTGAGAAATTGGAATACCATGTTTAGAGGAAAATTCTTGATACATGCTTCAAAAAATATTGATAAGGATAGATTGGAATCCTTAGGTATTGATTATGAAATATTTACACTAGGAGCAATTATAGGTACTGCGGTATTATACGATGTCAAACAATATAAAAGCAAAAAAGAGCTTGAAATAGATAAGAGTAGACATTATCCAGATATCAAAAAATTTCGTTTTTGTAACTATGGATTCATGGTGAAAAATGCACATAGATTTCGAAATCCGATTCCGTATCTTGGTAGGTTGAAATTCTTTGAAGTTGAGTATCCTGTTAGATTTTAGGTAAATCATGTGTCAAGTAGTTTATCCTGTCACCAATAACTTTACCAATTAATCTTCTTTATCGGTAAGGAATCGTTTTAGGGCTATGCGCAATACATCATTATTCATTCTTTCTTAACAAATTGATGCTAGAAAGATCTGTCCCCAATAAGTTGATGTTTTTAAAAAACACACACAAATCAAGGGATATCAAGAGTAATAATACATGCGGCTACAGTAGACTAACTTAATATCGGCCGGAATAGATCAGAATATTGACTCAGAAAGATATGATTGATGATGGAGATGATCACCATTGTTACTATAAGTATTACGAAATGAGCTAATCCCATTATCTAAAATTGGATAAGAATAATGGGTTTTCGTTCGTGTAAGTAACATTATCTAGTACCTTCCAATTTTCCGACTCCCATCTTTATATAATTTACTCGATGTGGTTGTAGGACGAACCAATTCGGTCATGCCATAAGTGGGATAAGTCCCAGTACCGCAGGATTCCAATAACGGTCGTTCATGTGTTTCCGATCCGTGTAGTTTGAAACTCACTTTATAAATACAGTGTATTTTCCATCTCTCTTTATCGGTTCAGATGTAGGGGCCTGACAGGCGATCCACCACACTGAATACTGTTGTATGTTTTCAGACAGGAAAAGGAGGCAGATTGTCGCATAATCTAAAGTGCCAAACGTACTTATACGGAACCAAAATGTTGGGGCATTTTTTGCTAGATTTTGGTTGAAGAATCTGGAAACATACAGAGCATCTCGTTATTTCAATTCATCTATAGTAGCGAACAACATCTACGATTCACCTGCAGGCAGGTATAGAGCGTTTGCTGATGGTTTTTTTGTATTTTTAGAACCTTTATCAGTTGGCAATCATGATGTGCATCTCAAAGTAAGCGTGCTAAATCCTATTAAAACTAATTATAACTATAATGCAGACTGGACGTATCATCTAAATGTAGTTCCATAAAACTTTATTCCTATGTTCAACCTCGCGCCAGTCGGCAGTTGGCATAAAGTTCCAAATAAATTAATGTCAAAAGAAATGGTTATTACTATCCAATGATATCATATTTAATTAGATTTCTTTTCAACCTTAGCAACCAAAGATAAACGATTCATGACAATTGTAACATTCTCTCTTCTGGTTATCATTATTGTAGGCTTACAAGGAACAGCTAAACATAATTTGTTCGCTGCAACGTCTGATCTCAAAAGCATAACCAGTATAAATAATGCACAAAAAAATAATAGCATTTTACTTACAAAAATCTTGGCAAACAACCTTGAAAATCACCTTCAAAAAGCAGGTGCCATTGTTATGGAAGAAGCCTTGATATTTAAGTAGTTCTAAATCTTCTATAAGAAATTCCAGTATAAAACGAGGGTGATTTATGACAACCATCAATCAGGATTGATTAGAAGTTTATAATTAGATTCGGAATTTGTGTTCTCTATATAGACTTACGAGAATTGGAAGAAATATTCCGCTCAGGAGCTCACGGGTGGTTTGTCTTTCTGAAACCACTGCCTCCTAGAGAGCATACAATCTCTTACAACGTTCGGGTAACTCCAACTGGTACACTCACTTCACCCGGTACTAATCCCCATTTCGCAGATATGACTGGTGATACAGAATCGGCACTGTCAATTCTAAAAGGGATAGTGGAAAGTCTGAGCCGTGATTCTGGTATGGATTACATTCACTAGTGTATTGCATCCCACCGAACGCGCGATGATATAGTTCTATTATAGGATTCGTCGTGGAAAAGAAGAAGGCGAAACCAAATAACAAGTATAGAATCTAATGAACAAATAGAAAAAGTTCAACCAACGTCTTAACTTTTTTACATAACACTGCACCTCAGTCAAATATTGTGGGCAAATTGTATAACCTTCGTCATCTTGCGCATTGGCTGGGTTTACTCCAAAAATGGCAACATCAGCTGCTCTATAGTCGGTCCATGATGGTTTCTTGATCCAAAGTTATCACAAAGCGTAACGTTTGGATAAATAAGGCCTTGAATACAAGAATGAAATGATTCATGATATTTGGTAGAATACTGCCAAATGTGGACTTGTGATCACGTCCTACTCCTGTTATGTCAATGGATGAACCTAAAGCTTTTATCGGCTGTTTCTTTCAGAAAGTTATAGATATCTATTATGATATTTGAATACTCATGCGACAATACACTATATGTTTTGTATTTCGTTGTTGAAAGTGGTTTGGCAGATATCAACCATATATTCTCATCATTTGGTTGTAAGAATTCCAACTGTGGTATTTTATTTAGGTCCATCTTATCCTTTATAATTTGAACAATAATTGATTTATCAGGTTTTGTCTTCAAGCTTTGTAAACCTGGTATAATTACATCAAGAACCAAATCATTTTTGACTTGAATTTTTCTTTATGATGGTAAAGTACAAATTGTAAGCATAAAATGAAGGAGAGCCTCGCATAATGTTGCAATTGTGTCATCATAATAATCATCATTTGATTCTGAATCTATCTTTGTAATAGATTTGCTCATTATAACATCGATATATTTTTGCGATGACTCAATGCTTGAAGTAATCTCTGATTGAATTTTTTCCTTGCCTATTTCTTCTATTGTTGTGTATAAAAGTCACTTAGTCTTTTATATCAACTATTTTTCTATATGAATAAAACTATAAAAGAGATAAATTTGCTACAACTCATTACGAACATATTCATCATCGCAGCGATCATCATCGGTATTGTAGGAATGTCGTTAGTAAGCGCTAATGTAAATGCAAATGCTACACCGCAAATAGTTACACAGGAACAAATAAGACAGTTCTGTGATCCAACTAGTTCACATATGAAATTTGTAAATGCTGATGAGTCCATAATTTGTAACGTACCAGAATCCACTCCAACGACTCCAACCGATTCAACAACTGCTGTATCACCATCAGCAAAGTAGTTATGGAAACAAAATAGATGGAAAATATTTCCTAGAATAGATGCTACGTCCTAACAACCTGATATAAGTCGTCAAGATCCTTATTGACAAAGATACTTACAAAACATAAAAATAGTCAGAAAAATTGTAAAAGAATGAGCTGGCTCTAATGAGAATATCCTTTTGTTACTCAATCAAAAATGCCAATGCAGCCATCATCAATATTGGCATTCTTCTTTGTTACAATTATTATTATCGTCTTCATTCTCGATGACGTTGATACCACATAGTCTATTTCTATGCTAATGCTGCATATACTAAAGCAGTACCTGCGGCTGAAGGACCTACAATTAATGATCCTAATCTGAAAGCTGAAGTGGTCTTTAAAGGATTTCATATACCTACAAGTATGGCATTTCTAGGCCCTAATGATATTTTAGTTCTCGAGAAGAATTCAGGAAATGTGCTTAGAATCCTGGATGGTAATCTTATAAAACAACCACTTTTACATGTTAATGTAGCGACACAATTTCTAGAATGGGGATTGTTGGGCATTGCAATTTCAAAACAAGCAAATCCTGCTGCTGTAGGTGAAGATAATATCGGTGGTGGTGGTCAAGCACACACCTACGTTTTCCTTTATTATACTAAACCTAGTGCAAATCCAACAGTTTCAGAAGGTAACCATCTTTACAGATATGAATTAGTTAATGGCCAATTGATAAATCCTCTAGACTTGTTAAATCTTCCATCTAATGCACCTGACCCTCTTGTGGAAAGTAACCATAATGGTGGCAAAGTGCTCATAGGACCAGATAATAACATATATGTTGTCATAGGTGATGTTGGAAGTCATGATGGTCAGGCTCAAAATAACAAGAATGGTAAAAAACTTGGATGGAACTAGCGGTGTACTAAGGATTACAAAGGATGGCCAGCCAGTAGCACCAGACCCATTAGGAATTTTGGATCCTACAAAAGTGTATTATGCCTATGGCATTAGAAATAGCTTTGGTATAGATTTTGATCCCGTGACAGGTAATTTATGGGACACCGAAAACGGGCCTACATATGGTGATGAGATCAATTTGGTTAAACCTGGATTTAACAGTGGTTGGAATCACGTCCAAGGGATATGGCAGGTAAGCGGTTCATCACCAGGTGCTGTTGCAGAAAATCCTTCTCAAGATTTGATAAACTTTGATGGCAGAGGAGTTTATAGATCTCCAGAATTTGTCTGGAAGCAGCCAGTAGGCCCAACAGCTTTAAAATTCTTAAATTCAGACAAATTGGGAAAGCAATACCAAAATACAATGTTTGTAGGTAATGTCAATACCGGTGATTTGTACAACTTTAAGCTAAACCAGGCTAGGACTGGTCTCTTGCTAAGTGGTCCACTTGAAGGTAAAGTGGCAAACACCCCAGAAGATCTTAAGCCAGTAATATTTGGACACGGCTTTGGCACGATTACAGACCTAGAGGTGGGACCTGATGGATTTCTATACGTTCTTACATTTGATGGTACGATATATCGGATAGTACCTATAACAGGTTAAAAATAGCGGAATATCTCGCAAAGCTTCATTCCATTATAATTCACTAAATAGGTAGTTTACATATAATAAAATAGCATATGACTCAATAATCTCATCGACTAGGTTAGCCTATAAATAATCTCCAATTAATTTAAATGAACTTATACTCATCATTTTTATTGAAATGAAAAGAATTATCTAAATTCTATTCTATAACTTAAATCCACATTTATATTAAAGAATGCATATATAATTCGTATATAATAATTTTCTATGCCAATTGGAGTATAAGATGTCACTAATACTTATTACTCTAACACTTATTGGAATTTGTTCTTCTGTTGCTATTTCTAATTACCCATCTTCGTATGCACAAAAAATAAGCCCAGCAACAACAAAAATAGTGCCCCCAGGAATAAATAACAGTACAGCAATCAATTTGTCTTCAACTAAGCTAAAGACAGTTGCAGCTAACGTTGCTTTAACTCCCACAATAAAAATTCTCTCACCATATAAAGATCAAGCAGTTCCAGTAACTAATAATAATCTTATTGTCTCTGGCACTTCATCCTATGACAGATCAAAGGAGTGTAGAGTTTCAGTACTTTTGAATGGAATAAAGCCATACCAACAGACTATCGCGACAGGAAATAATGGAGTCAGTGATTATTCTACTTGGAAATACAAGCTAGATCCGATTCTATACTACAATTAGAGAGGGACATAACAAATTAACTGCAAAAATTACTTGTCTTGGCAATCCTTATAATTTGAATAAATGGACAAGTATAGATCTGATTGGAACTAGAGGTAGTAATGGTAGTAATGGTAGTACTACTACCACTCGTATAGCCCAGCCACTGCCATTACGAATTTCGATTGGTATTGATAAAAATCCAATTACTGCAGGAGATATACAGACTATTACTGTGAAGGTTCATAGTCCAGATATCACAAATTCAGCTATTAGTGAAGCTAAGGTGAGCGGACAAATTATCGATTTATCATCCTTCTCATCTACTTCTTCTTCTCCTTCTAAAAATGTGAACACAGTTGTAGAGCAATTTGGCAATAGTACAGATAAAAATGGTGAAGTTTCATATTCATGGAAAGTACCTGGAAATACTCCGATAGGCACACCATATATAATAAAAGTAGACGCATTATCTGGCAAGTACAGTGGGAGATCAGAATCCAATATATTTACTGTAAAACCTTCATATAACAACAATCATTTTATTTTAGCTCAGGCGAATAGCAACTTTACTAACGGTTTGAACGATAGTATAAAGAATTTTACTCAGGAGATATTCGACAAGGTCAGAAATAGCTTAGAGAATAATTTGAGGTAATACAAGTTCTATATCATCCAGCTTTACATTAAGCAATGAATACTAATTCAGGAGTAGTTGATTCTGCCATACCGGCTTGTATAATTGGGTAACGAATATTCAACATCTTACAAAGGAGATTCATGGTAATGATCACATGTAATAGTAGAATGGTAGATTTAAAGCTCTATACGACCTTTTCACCTAAGCCTATCGATTTCCTTGTGCGACTCATAAGAGCGCGCCAAATATCAAAAAACAATTTAGTCATTACAACAAGTCTAAAAACCATTTGCGAATTTGTGTTGTGTTAAGCGGAATTCTAAGTAAACATAGCCAATCTGGAAAAATGTATTTGACTGAGGATTATCTCATTTTTGCAGATGACGATAAAGAGAGATCAAAAAGATGGGAAATCTTTATACTTTCGATGAAAGAATCAAGGTATGTTAGACTAGATTTTTCCCGGCATTCGAATTCAACAACCAATCTAAATATTGTGCAAACCAGTTGGTCATGCCGGACCGATCTTGCGCAGTCCTTGCTGAAAACTTGCCTAATTGAACTTCTCAGTTCTTACAGACGGATGGTTTGGACCGTATCAAACCTGTTGCTCAAGGCCAAATGGTAAATATCCCTATTACGGTAAGTGCATCGCGTTAAATCTCTGACTCTTCTTACATAACGAAGGAAAAGCAAAGAGAGCACAAAGGAATTCGTATTGGAATTGCATGTCAACAGGATAAGCTAAAACAAATGTAAAAGCGGATGAATATTATTGCTTAATTTGAGAATACATAATTTGTTAATTCGCAGATAGTGATTCATACAGGCCTACTCTGCCACTGGCAGGCACTCTAAGAAAATAAGGGAAGATGATCAAGTGGTATATAGTGCAGGATATGCAATCAGGCCGTCCGAAAATATTGCAAATTCCATATCGTAATAATCAAGATATAATCTCCTGTTATCTTGAGGTCACATCTTTCGCAGTTAGCGGCGCCATCTTAGCTGCAAGGTGTTTCATTCTCATGGCTAGAAAGACACATCCAATAGCCATTGCAAACCCAAGTCCAAAAACAATGTTAAATGTCATCGGGCTCGGGTAGCTCTTCTCAACATTATCAACGGTAATAGGGATCGTTAGAGTTTCATAAATTCTCCTTTTTCTATGAAACAGCTATTTTGGGTAATAATGCTGAATCAAATTCCAAATCAATACATGTTCCTTTTTATAGACGGAGATAAGTTTTGTAATACTTTTCTTAGTGATAGACTTGAAAAGTATAGGTGTAATGCACAGTAAATACGCTTTGTAGGCGTTTCTTTCGAAGAGCATTAGAGAGAAAATATGCTATCTTCAGCTATAGATTTAATGCTAAGCGAACACAGTCGTTATCCTTGTAGACGTTTATTTTGGCGATTTATAGCTGACTTTTAATCCAAGCAATGATAGCAATTAAGAACCACCATGTCGATAAATAGAAGGAAAGAAATACTACTGAAATTTAGAAATTTGTGATAGCCATAGCTATCGCAAGCGAGTTTGTGTGTGAAATTGATATTCTTGCCTTGATAGCTTTTTTCTTCCTGAAATGAACTATTGCAATAGGTTTTCCATGCTGATCATGAGTAACTTCTATATCGACCATTTTAAGGGATCTGCTCACACATTTAATTACAGATTCTTTTGCAGCAAATATGCCTGCAATATGAGGGTACGGATCGGAGTATTTCCTACAATACGCTAATTCGGATTCAGTGAAAATGGAGTGATAGAAGCTAGCATTATCATCATTTAGAGGCTTGTTTCTAAACCTTTTTATCTCTGTTACGTCAGTACCGACGTTTAGTTTTGCAGCAACCATATCTCAAGTTCTGCAAACGAAACATATATGGTTCATATCATACATCTAAAATGCTGTGACTTTATTACTTTACTATATACTACTATTTTGTGCTACCCTTTGTACTTATTTGATATGTTTTCCATAAAGCCTGAATCATTGTATCAGCTTCAATATGCCTTCCTGGCATGATTACGACTGAAGTACTAATAATACAATTATTTCCAATAACTGCTCCAAAATGGTCGATTCCAGTATCTAGTGATTTGCCTTTTTCAATTTCATATTTTACTTTTTGTTCATCGAGGGAGGACATTCAAAGTTGCTGAATATGCTCCAAACCACACATTATTTCCTATTATGCTATCAAGTATTACATTTTGATGGGATATTTTGTCACGACCTAAGAAATATGACCTGCCAATCTCACAATTAAATCCTATACGCGTTTCATTACCCATCATACAGTTTCTAATAAGTGAGCCCATACCAATGAAACTACCTTTGCTGATATGTGTAGGGCCTTTTATTTTGCAAAAGTCATCAATTATAACACCATCTTCAATTATGCATGGACCATCAATAATAGTTGATTTGGATATTGATGCATTTGGAGATATTGATGCTTGTGTCAGTTCATCTTGTAAAATTTTTTGAATTATATAATGAAAGTCCCAAGGATAGACTATAGGATTTATTAAAATATTTTCTTTTTCTGATTGTAAATGCCACAAAGCTGAATTTAATGGGATTTCCAAGTAATCCATATTTTCTTTGATTGATATATTATAACTACGAGCAAAAGTACTGGTGTCAATTGATTTGCTATTGTTGTTTCTGTTATCATTATCATTATCGTCATCATATTCCTCTACATTAATTGCTGGAAAGTTATCTTGAATTAATTTCAAAGCAGTATTATATTTGGAAGGTACCTTAATTCTATGAATATTCAAAATCCTACTTGCTATATTTACATTCCTGATTATGAGTGGTTGATTCAACACTTTAAGTGAAGAGACAGGAATCTCGTTTTCATTTTCACTTTCATTTACTAATGAGTGTAAATAGTGTTTAGATTTGCGAAAGATTAGTTCCAATGGAATGTACATATATACACTAGTGGACTAATTTAAGTTAGTATCCAAGATTACTTAATAGGAATAACTCACTATAAGATATCTTGACGTCTGGGAATTACTGCGATTCAACAACTAACTATACGTCATTTAATTAAATTAAATAGAAAAAGACGAGTCAAAACATGTACTATCAAGAGCTGTTACTAGTCACACCAAATTACAACATGCGATTCTAAGCAATACGTCTGGTTAAAGTAGGTTACATAAACA
>CAVPXM010000046.1:0-56886 GCA_963709405.1 uncultured Nitrososphaerales archaeon | reverse complement strand
AAAAATAATGCATAGAACAAAATCTGTTGTGTATATATTTACAAAATTGAAGATGATAGAATAAGTGGCTTCGAATTAATATGTAGACTGCATTCTCATTCTAAGAATCTATATCATAGACTTTATACAAACCGTCGAACGTTATAAAAATTTTAATAATATTTCCTCCAAATAATGATAGATTTATTGTTTATCAACTATAAATACTTTAATGGATAGCTTAAAATAATCTATAATTGATATCATTTCATGCATAACTACGCTAGGATAGACGATGATGTTAGGAATTCTTTGCAAATTGATGACATTAATCTCAAAATTATCGATATTTTAAATAAAGACTCTTCAACACCATTCGTTGATATAGCAAAACGAATAGGTGTTTCAGATGCAACTGTGCATATTAGAGTTAGAAGAATGATCGCAGCAGGTATAATCAACAAATTTACAATATCTGTAGATAATGACCTTCTAGGATATGATCACCTGGCATTTATGGGAATAAATATTTCGCCCGGTTCGGCAAATCAGATCATATCCGATCTATTAAGAATTGAGGAAGTTTTAGAAATGCATGAAATGCATGGTAAATTTGATTTATTATTAAAAATTCGTGCTAAGAATTTAAATCAGATGAGAGATATAGTTGAAAATAAGATCTGTAAAATACCTCATATTCTTGAATCAGAGTTAATGACTGTACTAAAAACAGATAAGGAAGAACAAATGGTGTCTCTTGAGAATGACATTGAATATAAAGACATGCTATCTTTAAAATAAGATTAATTAAGATCGTTGTACTTTATAGCGTATATGATATAAACTTGAATCGTAGATGTGATGTATCACAAATCTCAGAATTATTTTGATTTTTGGTAACGCTTTAACGGTCTACGAATGATACAACAACTATGTACGTATCAATTCAGGTGAATGCCTGAAACTTTGTATCACTTTACATTGTCTTAGAACTCGTCCCAAAAATAGATAGACATATAGCTAGAGAGTGTCTGTTCAAAGTGTGGCTTACGACAAAATCAAGTACGTTCCAACTGTCAAGAGAATCCCTGACAAGTTATGGGATGAAATAAGATTGATACTTCCCTCAGAAAAACCAGCGAATACCATAGGACGTCCGGCAATATCATTTAGGAAGGTACTGGATGGCATTCTATATGTCTTAAGAACTGGATGTCAATGAAACGGAAGATATTGCCGAATGAGTATGGGTCTGGTTCGACATATCATAGACGATTCCAACAGTGGTCTACATCTAAGGTATTTCAAAGACTATGGATTAGACTGCTAAAAGTGTATGATGGTATAGTAGGTATTCGTTGGAAATGGCAATCACTTGATAGTATTATATCTATAAAGGCACCTTTAGGTGGAAATGACTGGTTGGCGCTATTCTACAGATAGAGGTAAGATAGTTAGGAACAAAACGTCATCATGTATTAACTGATGGACAAGGTATTCCATTATGTGCTGTTATAACTATGGCTAATACGCATGATATGAAGGTTGCTATAAACACACTGGATAATATCGTAGTTAAAAGACCGTCTTCTAAGAAGTATAACGAGAAACAGAATCTTTATCTTGATAAAGGATATGACTTTCTAGAGATTGAGAATGGTGTTATCAAGAAAGGATACCTACCACATATTCGACATAGAGGAGAACAATCAATAACAAAGGGTAGTATTCATCATACTACGAGAAGAAGATGGATTGCAGAAAGAACTAACTCCTGGCATAACAGGTTCAGAAAACTTTTGTTTAGATATGAATAGAACTTAAACTATTTTGCGTTAGTATGTTTCGGCTGTTGCATTGTTATCTACAGGAGGATAATTTTGGGATAGGCTCTTAGTCGAGTAAAACAAGCCGTCATCCAACAATTATATTTAACTCTTTAACATGATGTTTTAGTAACTTTTTCTTTTGTTTTATCAGGAGTGCGTTATAGTCATGTTTGTTGTAAAGACAAAATGCTTTAGCTTTAACCCAAGGTTTGTATGAAGAGGATAGCAAGGCTTCATATCTTAATGGATGATTTAGCTTGTGGTAATAAAAGAATTGACCCACATCTTCAAATACTGAAAGACCATTTTTACCTGTTTCCTTGACAAGTTTGCTTAATGAGGCAATGAATGAGATAGTATCTATTGAGGCTTCATGCTAGCCCAACCACAGCCTCAACTTATAATATCTTCAAAGACAATCATCAAGAAATCTTCATGCTAGCCCAACCACAGCCTCAACTTATAATAATTACAGTTAAGGTAGTTGTAGATTAACAACAATATTTCTTTGTTATGCTTCGGAAGACTCATGCCAAAACAGATTGGTTACGCCGTTGCCCTCGTAAACATAAATAACTTACCATGATTAAATTCAGTTCTAGGATTGGAAAAGTAAGGTTACTAGAACGGAAAATATTGATGGAACTACAAATATAATTATAAGAACATTACAAAGACTTGCTACTACTACCAAAATGATAGCATCGTTTTGAATAAGGATTATGGGCCTAACAATATGTTAATTGGTAACTCGGATATTGGGGCTAAAAATTTAGGAACAGATTGCGGTTGTTTAGTAAGAAACCATTGAAAGATAACGTACGTCAGAAAACATTTTATAACCTAACGTTAGATTTGTGTCAATTTTCATAAATAATTAGCTAAACAACTTCTTTCTAGTGTGGAATTTCAATTCTATGCCTCGTTTTACATTATAATTAAAAGTAAAGGATTCATTAGGCAATATAGGAAAACTTGAAAGTTCAGTCTGTAAACAATAAGGGCATCTATTTTCTGCAGGTAGCATGTACTTTCCAAAAAAGGTGGCGCACCAAATACATGAGTCACACAAAATGAATATGGTTTCTTTTTTCTTTAAATTTACTTTTTGATTCAGTTCAATTTGTTGTGAATAGCTTGTAGCAGCATTAGCAATTATGGAGCCATTAGTTGATTCGTTATTGTTAGAATTCATTTTCTCACCCAGGTTCATATTCCCAGCAGCGATGCCATATTAATCATTCTTAGGGAATTCATCTGAGAACTATCAAGAAAATTGATATATATTTTCCAATAAAAGATGTTTTTTCCTAAAAGCAAATCAAAAGCAAAGAAATGGCAACGCATAACATCATTACGACAAAGCATATTCGTATTCGATACGCCAAGGATAAATTTAGATCCATCCACTCTTGCGATGCAATTCCATTTTTGGGACAAATCTACAAGCATTACACTATTCAAGTATCTTTTATAAATGATCAGAATATAAAAATCGTATCGAAAGATACATCTTGGGACTTAATTCAAAATCTTCTAGCGAGTTTAACGCATATGTAGCATAATGAATATATGGTATAATGTATAAATACGATTACTTTTAAGTCTGCTCGCATTCAACTACTCATAAAAAATTGACCTATTATTACTAATACTTTTATCAAGTTGAAACAAATCGAATATTGTAATAATTATATGCTCCATTGTAATAATATAAATTGAGCGGAATGATGAGTCCTAATGATGTATCGTATGACGTAACTGAAGAAGAGTCGCCCGAGAGTTTGGTAATACCATATGAAGATATTAATGAGAGACAAAGAAGAATCAGCGGAGAAAGCTTTCCTGACAACTTATTGGAATTATGCGACTATTGTAGTTGGTCATGCTGCTGTTTTAATGTAAAAGGTAAGATTGAAAATTGTCCTCTGTGCGGTAATCAGCTATCAGAACTACCAATGACCATAGAAGAAGCTTCTCAAATAGACTACCAAGTTGGTAAGCCAGGAATAACAATTAGATTCGGAAGACGGCCACCTCTTAGGTAGTCAAGGAAAAGACATCTTGGTTCGCTGACAATTCTACAGCTGAAGATTATAAAATAAATTGGACTAAATCTTGCCTTTTAAAAAATGCTCTCTAAAGAGATATGTGAAAATTCAGAATAATTTCTATCCTAAGATTGGTATTAACTAACTTTAAGTTTAGTTTTTTTCGAGGCGTCGGCAGCCCGGTCCATTGATACTAATAATTCATGAATTGTATATGCAATTAGTAGCCTGAGACAGATCTAGAATACCACCTTAAAGCAAACCTGCTAACTTAAGTCCATGCCAAATATAGAAAGTTGACACATTTACTGAACCTGAGTACAAAAACGATAATACATTTTCGTATTAAGCATTTCGAACTTCATCTTTGAAAAACTCTCTTATTCTCCCAAGAATAATATCAGAGCAACTGTTACAAATTGGTGGAGCTTTCCAACCTTCGTAGCCAAACCAACTGAAATCCCGCTTACATTTTCTACAAGTTCCTACAAACTCCTTCATTTTGTGTTTCCTCTGTGCAAAGTTCTTAACGCATTAAATAATAGGTTTATCTATGTTATCTAAAGTTCTTCTTTATTTAACGTTGTTTTAAGTAATCATGATTATCACAAACACGCCGTCCATACATATTCTGCTTCAGCTTCAAAATGACCAGTCTGCAATTTTCTTATCAGGATTTATAACACTAGCAGTTCAATTATTTCTTCTCGCTCTCAAATATTCAGCTTAGTGCTGAATATATATTAGATAGCTTAAGTTGCATTCAAACCATATTTTAGTTTTATACTATGTTAGCCAAAATGTTCAGAGATAAATTTATGGAAATTCTCGGAAAATAATATAAGAAAATGTAATGCCTGTAGCAGTTCCGACGAAGTCCAGTGGTGTCCTATTTAAGAGATTAATGTGCACTGACTGCGAAAATGAAATTCATTCTGTAAACCTTTCCTTGAATGATGTAGAAACTCAATAATAGATTCCATAGATCCTAGTCATAGTCGAACGGCTTATACTAACTTAAAGTTTGATTATGATGGTCAATATTTATATTGAGATCTAATAAACCAAACAATATTCGTATAATGAATTTTGATTTCAAATAATTTAGACGGTTATCAAGTTCAAATAAATTTGTACAAACCGTACAACTCTGGAAGAAGGATATATTGATGCATTGTTTGACTTGCTTAATCCTACGTTCAAAAAGTTCTCCATAATTATCTATTGGAAGCCAACATAGTGATAATCGTTTCTAATTCTATAGCAACTAATCCTATAATGGCTCAAAAGTACACACATCAATATCGAAATGAAATTATAATTATCTGAGGCTTGGGCATATTCCAGATCCATATTTTATGTCTATAATGAATTAGGATAAAGCTATCCTTTGAGTGTCTGAATTTGTGATGAAACATAATCAAACATTCCCAAAGGATAGCATATGGTAGTAAATGTGAATCTATTCTTTTTAGTATTCTGTACTTGATAGGTTCGATACCGTGGTCAGAATCGCAAAAGGGAAGAAGGGGCAGACCATATGTTTATTCTCCCACTGTAATTCTGAGATGTTTCATAGTTAGGCTATGGTTTAGACTGGATTCTAACAATGCATTACATGAATTCCTAGAATTGGATTATCCTTACAATAAGAAGATAATGAAAAGATGTGGTCTTACCCAAATACCAGACAGGCGAACATTTGACAGACGACTTAAGACCATATCCACAGACATCAAAAAAAGGATTACTATCATGACCTGCATGTTTGTATGCGAAAAGATGATAGATCCATACATTGTTGCAATAGATAGTACTTTACTGAAAGCCAAAGGACATGTTTGGCACAAATCATCTATGAACAAAGGTATAGTACCATGTTCTGGCATAGATACTGACGCAAGATGGGGATTCAGCCATACTAAAGGATGGATATTTGGTTACAAACTACATATGATATCAAGTACTGGTTCCGTCATAGTCCCATTAGCAGCAGATTTTACAACTGCTAATGTACAAGATAATCAAATGTACAATCCGATGATATCATCATCATCTCTGTCTCCAGAAACATGTTTCATGATAGGCGATTCTGGGTATGACGACCATAAACTATATGGCTTGAGTACTAAAAGAGGATTTGAACTGGTATGTCCAGTACAAAGATATGAACATACCCCTACTGACAGACTTGAGCTGATACAATTCTATGAATCTGAGTTAGGACAGGCTATTTACTCTTGGAGAAGTAAATCGATAGAACCACTAATAGAACATATTAAATCTGTTTTTAGAATAGACCCATTACCAGTAAGAGGCTACCATAAGGCTGCTGGAATAGCACTTCTGTCGGTACTACTATATCAGATCCTTGTCTACTACAATTATAAAACCAGACGTAGTCAACGACCAAAATCAATCAAACACATGTTATGTAGTTAATATGTTACCAAATAATATATGAAAAATATAGAATTCAATTATGTCCAAGCCTCAATTATCTAAATCAATTTTATGCATAAGGGACAGATATATTCATCGTTAGAGCATATGTCAGTGCTAAAGGAAAGTTTAATTACTAGCGTATCTTCTGATGTGCACAGACCTTAAATTGTTTTCTATGATAATTACCATACATCAATGAAAAGAATTGAATGATAATGAAAACAATCGTATTTAGAGGAAGAGGGTATGGAAAAGGCCGAACGTGTTGTCAAGTATAATGAGAAGGATAACGTGCCAATACAAACTGAAAAAGGAGAAGCAGAGACTCATGAGAACGCTGAAGTTGAGCATCTCGCAGACGAAAATGAAATCGAACTTAATAAAGGAGACTGAAATGCAGTAATCAATTGAGCATCACAACATTCGCAAACTTTTTGTAAAGATTAAAAGTATGACTAACAAGTATAGTTGAGACAATGTATCAGTTTGCATTCTTTAGAGATTATCTTTTTATAAAACAATCCTAATATTTTCAGTCTTTCAATCTATGTCATATTAGGCAAACATCATATTTTTGATGTATGATTAGTTAAAATATCCTTGTTTTAATCATGGGGATTGCAGATATAGCAACTGAGAATATAACATAAAGTTTTTGTTGATTTAACTCGATTGCTAGACAATTATAAACATCGTCAGAATAATGACAAAACAACAATGGTGATATAGAAGATATATATGAAAAGTTAACCGTATGTTATCAATTAATCTTGTCAAATCTTTTCATGACGTCAGGTAATTTTTCCAATAAATCAGTTGCTACCATGTGAAGGCCAACCTGATCATACACCATACTAGCGCATAATCCATTAAAATAAATGCCTAATACAGAGGCATAAAAAGGACTAAGCTTTGTTAGTAAACCTGCGATCAAACCTGACAATACATCTCCACAACCTCCAACTGTCATCGCAGGAGTACTTCGTTATTAAAGAATGACGAAATAAAGTTTGTAAATCCTTTAAGGACTATAGTGATACCATATTTGTTTGATAATCGACAAATATTTGAAATTTGTTCGTTTTGATTTATCCCTACTTTTTCTTCAAAAATTCGTTTATACTCTCCAGGATGTGGAGTAATAATCGTATTTGTACCAGATATTACTTCCAAAACCTCAGGTACCAGAGCCGAAGCATCCAATAAAAGCTTTGTACCAATAGATTGTAAACCTCTTATTAATACCGCTAACGCCCTTGGTTTAGCAATGGTCATACCCATTCCTATGGCAGCTGCGTCAGGTCTTTCTGGAAGATTAGATAATAGCCGATTTGCCGAGCCTACGGTTAATTCGTCAGTAGATAATGGTAAAGCAATAATATTTGGCGATTGCGACCTAATTGTTACTATATTAGATCTAGGCACGGCGGTATATACCAAGTCTGCACCTGATCTCAATGCAGATAGTGATGCAAGAATTGGCGCGCCATGGTAAATTCTGTTTCCTCCTACAACAAGAACTGTCCCATTATCACCTTTTTTAGAAGACACCAGTCGTGCAGGCGCAAGATCCTTTACAAGATCGGAGGATACTGCTATACTTAACATTTCTTATTTTATAGAACCTATATATACATAGTACTTCCCTATAATGGTACTGGCTTCACTTGTAGCTTCTTAATATTCCACACAGCATTGAATAATAAAATGAATTGTTAATTCATATGTGACATCGAATTATCAGTGAAAAATTACATCATCATTTGTATGAGTTCAAATATTTAGACAATACATAAGCATACGTGATTGATTAACCGCTATTAAAATATGAAAATACACAATTACCGATATAATGATATACCGTTTTGTATGTATAGATCTGATAGCAAAATGCAACAAAGCTAAATATCACCATCTGATGCATTATTACCTGTATAGTAGCATTTCTAGGAGATATCTTGATTATATGTGAAAGTTGAAGCAAATAGGATGACAAATAACAGTACTAGATAAATTGGCTAAATCCACACTTTAGACTAGTTGACTGCCTCCTTCATTGGTATATATCCATTAGTGCAACAATTTGCTTTCTGAATGCTAGAATGTCTATAGTTGCCTGTTTGCAATCAAATAAAAGGCAAAGGAATAATTAGGAAACGTATACGAAAAGTCCTTGATAAAGTTAAGTGCCACAAGTAATACAATCCAAGAGCATAAGGATTAACCTGCGCCTATAAAACCTTGTTCTTACCGACGAAGGAAAGGTTTGGCCATACTAATACATCGCGTTAAAGAAAATAACCTGGATCTTTTATCCATACTAAGTAAATAGATAAGCTTTTTCATTCAGTGCAATGTTGATTGGGGAACAGACTCCTATAGCGTTGCAATTATAGGTATTATCTGTTCGTTTTGTTCTCCCTGTTTTTCAACCAGTTCATATTCAATCAGCGATGACAGATTAAACATTCTTATAGAATTCTTCTTAACCCATGCAAAGAAGAATTGATATATATATTCGAATAAAAGATGTTTATTTTACTAGATGCAACAACTATAGCCAAAGCAACATGCCACCGCATAACATAATTACGACTAAAGTATATTCGTATTCGATACGCCAAGGATAAATGTGATCCATCCACTCTTGCGATGCAGTTCATTCTTGCGATAACTGCTCCTAAGCATTACAATATTCAAGATATCCTTTCTATAAATGATCATTAATATGAATATTGTATCGAAAGATACGTCTTGGACTTAACAGTATATTTATCCTCCCGTTTGCTATTCAAATATTATTAGCAATATCGCAAGTGATTTTGCGCTCGGTTTATGAACTCTTTGTATGAAATGTCAACAACGACTTATGCTCCAAGTCAAGACTAAATATATCCTAATCATATACGAAAATATGAGTAACATAATTGATAATCCATATGTTGAAGCCGATATGACTAAAAATTTTTTATGTCGTCTTTATAACGAAGACAATAATAGCATTGAGGTTAAAACCAATGGTATGAATCCGTTTGATATTTGGCATGTCTTGAACTACAATGCGTACGACCAACTTGTCGTGCCGGTAATACTTAATCAAATAATTTCAAACAATGTAGATAAAGGCTTCATCACTTTCAATTCCGAAACAAGAAGAGTATACCTCACAGAGGCAGGAAGGAGATGGTCAGAATTAAATTGTGGCGCCTCTGCATCTAGGCTGAGTCTTTAGAGTGAACCATGCTTCTTGAATAAGGTATACTATAATGCTGTGTGATAATGTAGAAAGAGTAAGATTGAAAACTGTCCTTGTGCGGTAATCAGAGTTCAGATCTACACAACAACCACAGAAGAATCTTTTTTGATATTCCTTTATCAACTTAGTAATCCTACGGAATAGAGAATTAATTGGACAAATGCAAACTCTTAAATGGTCTAAGGAATAAATGTACATCCATTGGTTGGAAGGGAATCCTACAGCTGAAGATTATAAAATAAATTGTATTAGTTCTTTCTTTGAAAGTAGAGCAAATATATCAGATATGTAAACAAAATTTTTGACAAACTCTTACACTATGCTAATAGTAGTGGAGTCTAGTTTTAGATTGCCTTTAGTTTCTTACTATACCACGGACAATACTTGAACGGCTCCAAACTAGCAATCGGCCGCTCATAATCCATAGAATAGATATACCAACCTGCCTTTTTCTATTCAGTCTTGTTATTGTTGGTGCTATTGTGTTTGTTTCTGTCTTTATTTTTTATCGGACTCGTTCTAGCACTGATTAAAATCAATGCTCCTGGAACTACGATAATTAGGATTATGCCTAGTACTGTATCATTCAATAGTTCCATTCTAATAACTCGCTTACCTCTTGCTGGAATAATACCTTTTACGACAGGAGTATGAGCTATGTCGGGTCTATGAAAAACTCAGGTATTGGGCACAGCGGAATGTATGACTGTAGACGAACTAGTTAACACCCTATTAGTGTTTGAGACAAGTGTAGATAGAGGACAAGCAGCATAACAGCAACAGTAGTAACTTCAACTTTCAAATGGAAAGATGGTACAAAGCCAGGGGTAGCATTTGCTAACTTAAAGCAGCTGCAGCAGTATGAACCAGAAATCTATGCCTTATTCAAACAACCAGTCTTCGACATGCAAAGGGTAGAAACTGCTAATTACAACTATAGGATAAGGATGAATAAGTGGGTCCTTCGGTAACTAGGTTCCAGAAAGATAATGCTAATGCTGAACAGCAACATCGTTACCGTGAGGCAGAACCAGAACAAGGTTCTGTTTACCAGGGGGGAGAACAGCAGCAGGTAAGCACTTAAGGTTCTTTAGGACGACTTGAGGCTACACTTTCACATAAGACAAAGCTCATGCTGGAGTTATAGAAATCCCAGGAAACATTGATGCAGGTAGTACATAAAATGAACCTAACGCTGCCAGGAGTTGGAGAGAAGCCTAGTAATTTCTTTCTCTGATAGGCTTTTCTTGATATTCGTGTATGATTCTGGGCCAGAAGTAAGCGTTGAGCCGGCTATTGTATGAGTGTTAATGACGACAGCATTAGTTTTCTCTTTAGCGAGTATTTTTGTCTAGAATAATCACTAGATAGTTGAATAACTTGATGATGATTTATTCTTATTTTACCCAAGAAATCTATAGATATGGTCGTTTATCGAGCAGCGATAAAGCAGTTATTATGTCATTTCTTACCTAAGTAGGAGAATATCTGTATGTCTTTCAAATGTGATTTTACAATCTTCATATTACTCAAGAAGAAGAAACTGATGTATAGTTTGTATCTATTTGTCAGCAACGGTTAGTAGTAAAGGAAGAGAATCAAAGCAATGGTCAGCAATATCATAAATTTTATCAAACGCTGTTACTACATCACTAACGGCAATTGTTTTCCGATGTATTTTTTCTTTAATTTCTTAGAACTAGAATCCCAGATATATGCATAGAAATATTGGTGTGGCGGAGTATTGTGTTTGCAAAGTTTTGAGCATCTGACCCTTTCATATCTTATCAGGCTATTTTGTGGTAAATTTAATTTCTCCTTTACTTTTTCATCTTGTTTGTGTATATTTTCTAATTCAAAGTATTCTGAAGAAAGATAATCTGCTGATATAAGACTATTCCTATATTCTGTGTCTATATAATATTTTTCGAGTTTATGTAAATCTTCGATTGCCTTCTCTATACGATATCTAGGATTTGATTCTTCTAATTCTCTTCTTTTATGTAATATTCTTGCTATTCTTGTATTATTGTTCCTTCTATACCTTATGTATTCCTTCGGTAATCGGTCGTTTTATAAAAGTGGTAACTTTCTTTTATCATTAACACTTACACATATTTATTCAAATATAGGCTATTCTCTTCTTATGGATATACATTACGTATTTTCATTAGTTAAATTTGAGTTATAGCAATGTCTTGATTAGGAGCAGTTACTATACACATCTGGCTATTCATATAAACATCAGGGTTTTTGTCTATCGCTTTTTGACAAATATTGGATATCATTTAATATGTGCATAAATATTTTCACTCGTATTTAGTATTTAGTATTTAGTCGATATATAGACATCTTCACAGAAATATAATACGGCTAAACTTTATCAAAATCATTAGTCTAGCTAGGTTACATTATCCGGCCTAGGTTAAACCCAACTTATTCTTTACATCGTCTATCGTTCGTTGCAGCTCTTCTATTTTGTCCGCTTTGACTTCTAGAACCTGAATCTTTCTACGCAGTCTATTTTCATCGTTTATTGTTAACAAGTCAACGGCCTTGAGATATTCTGTCAAGATTTCATTAACGTCTGGTCGATAGTAGGAGTCAGATAAACATCATATGGACGTAATAATAAGAATGGCTCATGGTTTAAAAGAGATAGAGTATAGAAAGTTATCCCAAAACGAAATAGAAACAGAAGTCACCAAGATTCAAGGATGGAATACCACTGAGAGTGGAAAGATTAGTAAAGAGTTTCAATTTAAGAATTTTGTACAAGCATTCGGTTTTATGACAAAAGTTGCTATGGAAGCAGAAAAAATGAATCATCATCCAGAATGGTTTAATGTTTATGATCGTGTAAAGATTGAATTAATGACCCATGATCTTGGAGGAATAAGTACGTATGATATCAAATTAGCTGACACTATCAATAAATTGTATTAAGATAAAGTGTAACTATTACGATAGAAAAGTTATCACTGGAATAAATTTTTTCTATTCATGCACTTTTCCGCACGAATTCTGTAATGGGGATAATTTCGTGCTAAAGTATGACAATTTCTTTTATAGAATATAATCAATAAATGTTATATTGACTTGATCCAGATATGATGTGCAAAATCACTGTACCTAATTATAATTGATGCCATCTATTTCTGCAGATGTATTGTGAATTATAGAATTAAGTTATGTTTCAATTCAAGAGGTCAGATCTAAAAATATTTAGATAGTTTCTCAAACATGATAATTTAAATTATAAGATCGATTCTAAATGCCTATGAACAGTTTCAACAGGAGGAAGACTCGTATAGTAGATTTGGCGTGCCTATCAATCCATATTGAAATAAGTTGGCATTAAACAACTATTATTATCGATATATTATTCAGCGTATGACAGAAGGTATTGGATTTTCTGAAATGCTGAGCATAGCCCAAACAATCGGAATAGTTGGAACAGCTCTGTAAAGTTAAGATATTTTCTCCTTGTTATAATAATATGCAAATAGATTTAACCATTTTTGTACGTGCTTCAGCTTGCAATTTTTCTTTCTACATGGAAAATAGTCATCAAAACATTCAGTTCTATCCTTTATGTACTGTATCGTCATTTCTATGATACTTTTCTCATATGAAGAATGGATGTGATGATTTAGTTTCAAGAATTGACAGGCTTGTGGATACCAAGCACAGCAATCAGTAGAAACCGGATGTTCTCCATATTCTTTTATCGTTCGATAGAAATCGCTCTGCCACAAACATATTTCTCTCTTTTGATATATTCAATCTTAGAACCTCCTTACTTTCAGGCTCCTTACTTTCAGGCTCTATAGCAACCCAAAGCCAAATTAATTAACTCAGAACCAACTTTGATTTGGGTTTCGTCGAGTATGAATTCGAATATCTTGGTCTTCCTATAGAACAATCTTTTAGGATTATACTTTTGAATCCAATCTCTTATGGCAGTATGGCTTCTTGTAACAAATTTGGATATGGCCTTAGTATTTCTTAACGAAAGACCATTAAAATAAAGATGCAAAGCATATACTATGTCTTCAAGTTCCGTTCTCTTTCTTACTTGGTATACCACATATAGAAAACGAGAAAGAAACCTTTAGCTTTTCCTTAACTTTACAGAGCCACTGAAAGACATTCATATAGGGTAATAATCTAATGATTTTATTTGCAAACTATCAATATGTAATCAACTTAAAAATAATTTATGTACATTTTCTTTGGTTACATGTAATTTGTATACCTGCTCATCCTTGATAATAAATATTTGTTCGTGTAGATCAAATATTTCTATCATATCTGCTATAGATGCACTCAAAAGGTTATTTGTATTATAAGCACAAAACACGATGCCTTCTAATCTATTTTCATTATATACTTTTTCAACTTTAATTGCGTCCTTTATCGAGGAATTAGCTATATCATTGATAAGGAAGTCCACACAACATACCTCTTTATTCCTAGAATTTTTTAAAATATTTTGTATTATACTGTTAAAGTATTTCATTAAATCCTTTTGTGAATGTTTATATGATACTGTCGTACCATCAAACCAGTTTAGCTTTTCTAATAAATCCGTAATTGAAGAATCAGACGATCGGACAAAACATCTAAACCATTCGCCTTTCTTTGCCAATTCATCTATAGATTTTAACAAGGACCTCATAGACTCCTCATTATCATAGATAAGAAGATGATGTCGTTTTGGTATCACTTTTTGCTGTTTTAGCCACTTATCTACAGCATCCTTTACAATAGAGTTTATGGAAATGCCTTTTTGTCTTGATAAATCTCCTAGCTGAGAATGAATACCATCATCAAAGCCGCGTATTATTAAATCATGTACCATTAAAAGTTATAGTACTTGCTATTATATAAGTGATATCACGCTATCACTGATAGTTAGGTGTTGTACTTACTGACATAGGTGACATTATAGCTTACAGACATGGGTTACACTTCTGTCGGGAAGTGAATCCATATAGAAATCAGAACAAGGTTTAATCTAATACACGAAAAAGAATGGACTGGCGATACCATATGTAATATTTGTAAGAGATATGGTGTATCCAGAAAGACTTACTACAAGTGGAATAATAGATACAAGCAGAAAGGGATAGAAGGCCTATCAGATAACTTCAGAAGGCCTCATAAAATCAACTACAGGAAGGTAACACCAGAAGTAGAAGAGACTATACTTGATCTACGATTAACTAAGAGATTTGGATGTAATAGGATCAAGTTTCGACTAAAAAGAATCATTGGAATCTCATTAAGCACCCGAACTATATACAAGATACTAAAGAGACATTGTCTTAATATCCTCATGTGTAAGGCCAAAGCAAGAACTTACAAACGGTTTGTCATGAAGCATCCAAATGATATGGTGCAAGTGGATATCCTTGGCCCTTTCTATCTGAGTAATTCCAGTCAAAGGAATTACATCATTAGTTGCTTAGATGATTGTTCTAGGAAGGTAGCTAGCAAGTGGTCCGAAAGAAAGAGGTCAGTGGATGTTCTTAATGTATTAGAGGACTGGATAATGATTAATGGTAAGCCTAAGATGATGATGCATGATAACGGTAAACAGTTTACATCCAGAATATTCAGACATTTCCTTATACATAATCGGATAAAAGATAAGCAAATACCAAAATCATATCCGCAGTTACAGGGCAAAGTAGAAGCATATAACAAGATTGTAAAGAGTGAATTCATAGCATTAGAAGATATACCAAACATAGATGATGGTAAACAAAGATACGACATGTTTGTTAAAGCATATAACGAAACCAGAGAACATGGAGGCATAAATGGTCTTACTCCATCGGAGATGTTCCTACAAAGGTTAATTACATCCAGTACACATACGAGAACTAAACAGAAAAGTGTAACCCATGTAGGTAATTAGAAATGTAACCTATCCGTGCAAGTACAACAATTAACTATAGCCTATATATTATTAATGAATACAAAAACAATATTGACAATCTTTGCAATCGTCACAGCACTAGGATTTATTGTGATCTCAACTAATTTGAACACCCAAGCTTCTGCAACAGGATTAGGAATCACATTGTGTAGTTCTTGGGGTACAGCAGGAGGAACCGTTTGTATTCCGAACAGATAAAAGGCCAGTCTCAGTTTGGCTTACTCGTTGAGCTATATCATAACTGAGCAACAAACAGACTATAGATAAGAATCAATGAAAAATTAGGAAACGATATTCCGATTGCTTTAGACAGCACTGGCATTAAAGTAACTAATCGAGGAGACTGGATGCGGCACAAATGGCCTGTTAGAAAAGATTCTAAAGATGCATATAGCAGTTGACATCACGAAGAAAAAATCCCATCTTTGGAGGTAACAAGTGAAGAGGTACATGAGAGTCAGAGGGTTAGATGCTAAAAGAAGTTAGTTAATAGACAAATGCTTCTGAAAATAATAATCTGAAGGGTGTATTAACAGATGGTATGTACGATAGCAATAACAATTTTAGATATCTATCAAAGAACCACATTAAACCTGGTATAAAGACAAGAAGTAATTAATTCCAAGATCAAGACAACTAACTGTCATGCTAGAAATATGTCCGTAATAAGGCAACAGACAAACCTCAAAAGATGGAAGCGTAGCGTGAGCTATGGGCATAGATGGATAGCAAAAACTGTCTTTTCATCTATTAAAAGAATGTTTGGTGAGCATGTAACAGCTAGAAAGATTTCCTAATATGGTAAAGGAAATCTTTCTAAAAGCAACTCTTTATAACAAGTTCAATTGAATGATATAACCATCGCCTTACACAAACTAATCATGACAAATCATGCAACAGAGCATTAGAATTAACTATATGTATCTCCCTACTACTATTCGAATTTGTCTTTAATTAGAGTGTTATAAGAACCAGCTAGTGCTCTTATTATATCAGTCTTCGTTATTATGCCTGCTAAATCGGTCCATGAATCAATAACTGGTATGCCACTTATACTATGTCTCATCATTATATGAGCAGCTTCAGCCAAATCTGAGTCTTTTGTGATAACTATTGGATCATATGTCATTACATCTCTGGCCAAAAACATTTCTTTTATTCCAGATGGTATAAACATTTGTTCCTTTCTTTTGGCTATGGATTTTTCTTGAGTTGTCCAATAACTTCCATTTATGCCAGTCCCAAATAATGAACTAACTGGAAGCAAATCATGCCCACTAATTATTCCCACAGCTTTGTTATTTCTTGTTACCACAACAACCCTCGATACTTTATTAGTGATCATTAGCATAAGAGCCATATGTATAGTCTCATCAGGTGCTACCGTAAAGACTCTTTTAGCCATGTATTGTGCTACTGAATTCTTTCCTATGTATTGTCTTGCATATACTTCAACTAAATCGCTTTTAGTAAAAATACCTGTTAGGTAACTATAATTATCATTTTTTTCATTATTGACAACAATTATAGAGCTGATATCATTCTGTAACATTAACTTTGCACAAGAGCTGACATCTTGGTCTTCTGTTACAGTTATCAAATTCTTACTCATCACTTCGTCTAGTCGAAATTCATTGAGATGTCTATTTGGAACTTCTTGATATAAGAATCGAGAAATGTCTTTTTCTGTGATTATTCCCACAGCTTTGTTATGCTTGTCTGCAATTACAACTCTGCTAATATTATATTTTACCATGCTGTTGCGAGCATCATAGAGAGTTCCGTGTGGTTCAAGTTTGATAGGCTCTCTTTTGCTTTAAGTTGCATATATATTATAATGCTAATTGATAATACTTGTATCTAAACTTCATGAAACCTTTCATATCCGATAATTTTATCACCTAATATACTGTCCTCAATTTGAGTAATTTCGACTTAATAAATGTGAGCGTCTGATGAGGTTGTATTCTGGAAGCGGTGCATATGGCATACTTGGATCATCGTAAAAGAAACTGTTTGAGCTCATACTGGTCTTGTCTTGTATATGTATAGATGATTTGGTTGGTAACTGGGAATATCAGCAGGCGCGCCCTCAATATCCAGTCATCTTTCCAACCGTACTGCTACTGATTTGGCATGGCTTTTCATTTTTTTCGTATGTACAAATGCAAACCGTAGTTCTAGTAATTTAAACAGGATCCAAGCGGGTGGTAATAAGAGTGGAGATGGAATAGAGCAGCATATCTCAGTGATGAATATCCTTTCTCTCACGATAGATTATCAGCATTTCTAACAAGAAACCTGCGGCTGCAGAACTTCCAACGATCAAGGTGGTTATTAAAACTGCCTCAATGTCATGTGTAACAAAGATTTCATGGTAGAATTCTTCATTAAAATTATGGGCGAGGAGGGCGATAAATACAATGCCCGCCACCACTAGACTGCTTAAAATTGTGTTTTGGGTAAAAAGTTTCATTTTTTCTTTTCTCGAGCTCACTCGACCATAAAACATTAACTGTTTTTCGATTATTGTCAAATCTTGATCATCAAAAATAATGCCCGAGATATCTAATGTGGTCTCTTCTTGATTATCTGGAGCTGTATCGCTAATGTCTATAACATAAATAAGTTTGTTTGGTGAAAGAAATTCTTTAATTTTATTCGTATTTCCTCTGTTACAAGTTATGTTTATTTCTACCGGAATATGCATTCGTCTATAATTGCGAATTTCTTATAATAAATCATTTAAACATTAAGGATTGGCCTAATTCGGGGGTAACCTGCACTACACCTTTGATTCCACTGATAATATTCCGTGCCGATACAATCTGTTGCTCATTTACGCCAGTCAACTTGATAATAACGTCTGGATCGTTATCTGTTTTTTTCTCCACCATAAACGCATAAACAACACCTTCTATTGACTTGGATCTTTTAATTAATTCTTTACATGCGTGTTTATTACAAGTAACCCAAAATGTACCCGATGTAGGAGTAAAGTTCATTTAACTGACACTAATTATATGTGGATTCAGGATTTAAAACCTTTCTTCACGTGTGAATCTGGCTGGCTGTTCAACGAACTACACGAGTACATTCACGAAGGTCAGGTATTAGGTGGTCTTAACGCATGCGATTCATGTCGTCCAGCAATCTCCCGTCAGGTACTGATAACTAAAATCTCTCTTCAAATTGCCAGAACTCACCGTCATAGACGTCAGGGTATCCATAGTACTATATTGGATTCTGTATTATGAATTATGGTATTACATCATCATCACTACATTTTTTGATTTCACCTAAAATGCAGCCATTGAGAGAATATGATGGTCAGTATCCTGTAATTCGTAAATATAACCTCACCGTGATTTGCAATTGACGAAGCGTCCATATTTCAGAAATGAACTACGTTATTATTCTATGAAATAATTCTTATTTATAGAATTGGGTATCCGACGCGCGCCTCATTATAGAAATGCACATAATTTTTGTCATCATTGTCTATGTACATCTATCAGCAGTGGTCCTGCTCTAGTTTTTGCTTAAAGGTCGTTCGAGATTCTAATTATTGTATAAGCTGGTCTAAATAAATCAATGGATTGATTTGGGTCCAAGGTTGTGTGAACCTAAAAAATATAAATGTGGTGGATACAATCTGTTTGCGATGTTCAACAAACATACTACAGCACTATATGCAATAGTTATTTCGTCCTTAGTGGTTGCATCTGTATTCGCTATTAGCTTTGTACAACAACAAGCATCAGCACAGGGTAACCAGACCAGTGGAGGCGGTGGTAGTAGTAGTAGTAACCAGACTAGTAGCAACTCAACTAGCGGCGGCGCAGCAGCCGGTGGTAGCACAACTGGTACTAGTGGCGGTAATCGTTATTAACCAAATTGGCGGCAACACGACATCATAAAATTAGCGCACAGTAGAAAAAAAGATATCATCTCAACTAACCACATCTTTTATTTTTATCAATATGATCTAATAACGATAGCATCGATAATTGATGTCGAAAAGAAAAAAACATAATAATTCATATTTACTTCACGTTTCTCCTCTAGTGCATTTTTTAATCCGAATAGCAATTTGAAAGCTAACATAGAAAAAAAGATAGTTGGCTATTGACAATCCCTCTCTCCTTGATAGGTGATTCATTCCTTAAATGGTGCTAAGTATGCTCAGTGATACAGAGGGAGTAGTAATCTGAGCCGCATCGTCATAAGCTAGCATACAGAAAAATCAGTAATGATTGTTATGATAGCTTATATACATTATGCACATAAGATTGCAAGTGCTCTCCATCCCAAAAAATAAGAGCATGGGTAATAATAATAGGAACCAACTAATGGTTACCTTCAAAGGATTAAAGTATGGAGCCTTTGCTGGTTTTATAGCAACTTGGTCCATATCTTCAGTGATCGCCGTAACTGAAATATTACTTGGATTAAATATTGGTACATTTTACTCGATTATGGGCATTAGCTTAGGAATAAATGATATCACAGTTGCTACCTCTGCAGCTTTTGGTCTTCATCTTTTGATTGGAACTATGATAGGGGCTATACTTGGTATCATTGGCATCAGATGGAAAAAGGTGCGTATGCTCAATCCGTACAAGAGTGCATTGGTTGGCACGGGAGCAGGTATTTTAGTATGGCTAGTATTGTTCCTTCCGATAACGACGTTCCTGGTTCAACCGGCTATTAATTCCATCACTACTATGTTGGCTATGCAATCGCAGAAGGTACTAGTATCTGAAGACATTAATTTGTCCATTAGAAATATTACATTAGTTGCAATTGCATTTCACTTGATATGGGGTGCAATATTTGGATCTTGGATTAGATAACCAGAACATACTCCCTTGCAAGATATAGGAAGAGGCTTTGTTGTTCTTATAGAGAAGAGTGAAGGTTCTGAAACAAATAATGATCTAGAATTTAATATTAGCAAGCCGATTTTTCTAGATAGAGTAGGGGACACTGTCTGCATCCCACGAAATTGTACTTCATTGTCATGGTTCAAGAAGTAAGGATCAAAATTTCTCTCATATCGCAATTAGAAGATCAACGTTAGATAATGGAATGCCAGCCAAATCGGTATGGGAATATCAGATTGAAGAAATGAAAAAGGTTATGGGGATTAATAATGAGAGCAAGATATCTTCTATACTTAGTGAACTACATGATAAAATTAAAAATATTATTTCGTGATGATTGTATTGAGAAAAACAGAAATTATTAGAGTTACGAATTTGCATAATCTAGTTGATACATTTTAGTAATAGTATCCCTGCTTTATAGCTATGATGGGATGACATGGGCTTGGTCTAAATCATGTTCTGGAAGTGGTACATTAGTCATACTTGGATCATCATAAACGAACTCAGTTATCGAGCTGATTTTGCCTGTGTCTTCTATATGTATAGCTGAATCCGTTAATAACTGGGAACATGAGCAGGCGCGCCATCGTCACCACAGTAAATACTAGGGCCTTTCACATTGATTTCCATTGCTCCTCACTTAGTTGTTTAGGGTCCAACATCAAACCACACGTCAGCAACCGCATAACCCATTGCAAATTGATCTGTTGCCTACAGTTTGGAATATGGTGCTGATACATTAGCGCCTACCACGATCATACTCCATCAATAGTTACCTAAAATATTGATATAATGGAGTGTAATTAGAATACAAGATTATCCCGGGTATCCCGGGCGCAATAATGATTCGATCACCTTTTTCATTTAGGCACAGCAATTATAGCAAAAACCGCTCGAGTCACTTATGGTCATGTTTACGCTTAGCCCCGTTCAAGTACTCGATATGACTTAAGAAGTCGATAAAGCAACTTAAGCATTTCTCCATAGGTTCGCCTAATAACTCCTCAATACGCATGTAATTTGGATTACTGGTTATTATAGCGTTACAGTTTACACATCGTCTCATTTCAGCCCAGCCTCGTGCAACATATCATTTGTCTTCTCTGCATCCTTACATTTTCGATATATTTTATTCTTTGCTGCAAGTATTTTATTATCTTCCTCTATAAATTCACATTCATGAACTGTGTTAGGATATTCGAGCTCAGATATCATTAGTGGCCTTTGTGTAGATGACGTGATAAATGGATGTAATGGAAGAGATGTCATAAGTGGTGGTGGTGGTAACGAAGATGATCGTCTTGCCGGTGGTCCAGGAAATGACGTAGCCCAAGAGGATTAGGAACATTTTTGGCGCTATTATGAGGCCCAAACGACATTTACTACACACGCTTTTATGAACCGCTGTGATGTCAACCTATCATCAACGTTGATGCATAAAGTGGCCTAGCGAGCAGGAAATTAATGATATCACTGAAAATTTTGATTCCATGATGAATAGTAAGGTGAGGAAGTTGTCATCGGTCCTAATACAGAGGAACGCACGACAATATCAGTTCTATGAGCAGATTCCTTGATTGCATATTCTTGGTAGCTATGACTTCCTACATATATTCTGGTATATCACAACTGGTAGTGTATTATTTGGTCTGCTTTTATAGATATAAAAAGAAGAGAGGGGCGGACGGAACAGAATAGATAGACTCTGCCCGTCCTTAAAGCGTCATAGTACTATTCATGGAATATACACCGGTGCTACTGCTATTTACTCTGCTTCTTATGGTGAGGCCCTGACAGATTAGGCTACAAGGGCAGCAGGCTATGAACCTCTCTGTCACCTTTTCGGTCATGCTATTCAACATTTGATTCTCTTACCACATTTTCTGCTTTGGACTTGTCTTCCGAACTATTTCGTTATCAATAAAGTCTTGAAATTCAGGGTCGAACCATTTCTCTAATTCAAGGTCACTTTCCCAATATTCCCTTACCTTGCCCTGTTCAAAACAACTTCTCATCATACGTACCCATCCAGTCCATTCATTGTCGCTTACTACTTTTCTTTGGTGCATATGATATGCATGTGCAAAGGTATACAAAAGATGATATGTAAATGCTATCTCTTCTGTCAGGTCTGACTCAACATTGCTGACTATCTTTATTAACACTGGCTTTTCAACTGCCATCTGGGTAAGGCCGTGGATTTTTTCATCCAAATCACTTAAAACTTTGGTTTCTATATCAATTGAAAGCTTTTGCATTTGCTTTCTTGAATAATAAAATGACACAAATAACGTGGCAACTATTCCAATTGCTTCTTCCATAACAAAATAGTCAACTAAGCCGAGTTCAGCCATTCTTAAAATAACTAGCAAGTTTGTAATAAGCTGCATGATGAATAGTTCTCAGCTAGCTTAGCTTCGCCTTGTTTTGGCCTCCTGAAAAAACTTGACGAACTGATGCCTGAAACATATTGGAGAACGATCAAAGTTACACCGACACCAGCCAAGGCGCCATCCCACGAGCCTTCCCTAGCTCCGGAATGGAAATTATCCTACAACGAAGGAGGCTCAGATCAGCTTTACCAGCGTGATTTTATGTCCCAGCTTTCGTATCCAGCGGCTTGCTTAGATACTGTACGAAGAAGCTACTCAGTTTTTAGACGGCCCGGCCGACATATTTTTCCTTGTCATATAGATCAACATGTGTAGCGCCTTCAACCAGATCCAGTTCCTTGGGCTCGGGCCTTCTGGATAGCCTCTTCGCTGCCGGCGATCGTCAACATCGGGCGCGGCGAAATGGGGTTAACTTGGTCTTGACCCAAAATGCAGAGCTTTGCTTTTCCAATAGTGATAGCTAACTGGCTTACAGCATTCAGATATAGAGCAACACACGAAACCCATATTTGATATATGCAGCATTGAATGTTATGTCCAAACCCGATCTTTACCAGAGACTGGATAGAGTATACGAGATAGGACTCAGCGTTAAAGGTAGAAAATCAGGCAGAGATATCCCTCGACCAGTCTGGTTTGTGCATGAAGGCAACACTCTGTATTTGCTTCCAGTTCAGGGCTCTGACACCAACTGGTACAAGAACCTGCTAGTCGGTCCAACGTTGAAGATTTCTGTAAATGGCGTGGAAATATCTGCAAGAGGTAAACCAATAACAGATAGTAATAGGGTTGACGATATCGTGAGGAAATTCAAGTCTAAATATGGTGAAGCGGAAGTGAAAAAGTATTATACGAAATTTGATGTAGCCGTTGAAGTCCCGCTCTGACAGATCTTCCCAGGAACCGACGTAGGCTAGGAATTAATTTATTTAATCAGGCACTTGGAGCCCAGGAATGTCATTTCATGAATCCGCTTCAAAATTTCAAGCATCTTGCCATTTGTCCGCTTTTTACTGTTGCATAGCCCATATACTTGTGTTGCTACTATCTATAGAAATCAATTTACAGAATAGGCAATTCTCCTTATGAATAGTTAAGTTCACTTTAAGTTTAGTAACTTTACCTATCAATAGAATTAGTTAGTCCTTATGTGGAATATTTAGCATTTTTAATAACTCCGCTCCAAGCTTCTCAGGATCTTTGTACATGATATGACGCTCTATCAATTCAAGATATGCATCCTTTAGGTCAGGATGCAATTATGTTCGTGCAAGCTTTGAGGGCAGTTCAGCGTATGCGATGCCAGTGAAGTTCCCCTGATCATAGAGTAGTGTCTTCTTATCCGATCCGTTGAGCTTGGCCGAATAGACCGAACCAGCTAAGTCAGTCAAGAACATTCGTTCCCCTTTGAGATCGAGAGAAATACCAATTCCTTTCTGCAAGTGGGTGAGCAGAATCTCCGGAGTCTGCCTCTTCTTCAGATCCACATCCATCGGGGCGCGATTCACCGTGTTACCACGTAGGGGATCGCCACGATCGGTCCAATACAGCATACGGCTGTTAAGATCGAGATCCAGATCAATCGGCTCAGGCAGTCGAATAACACTTCAATGTCAGTGCGCTTGGCTGCGCTTTGGCCCTTTGGTATTTCAATACCTGCGCGAAAGATGCGCCCCTGTCCGGCATCATCCGGACCTTTCTGTGTCCAGTAGATTTGTCCGCGCTCGGCATCACCAGCAATCCCGACACACCATTTCATCGCGTCGTGACGGTCGAGATCGCCCTGGCCAGTCTCTACAAAGGTTTCAATCTTCGAACCATCGAGGTTCGAGTGCATGACTTGCATCCCCTCCCGATCCGACCAATATAGCTTGCCGTTCTTCTTATCGAGATGGAGCTGTTTTGGCATGAACGTGCCGCCCTCTGGAATGATTATCCTATGATTCCGCCCGTCGAGGTCGGCGCGCTCGACGGAACCGTCGTTAGATTGGGAACATCCATGTTGGTCCAGTAAATGTGTCCGGCCTTAACATCGACTACTATACCATCGGGGTGTCGGCACTCTGTTACGATAACCTTCTGGTCGGAGCCGTCCGCATTCAGTGAGAAGACACGACCACCGCTTAAATCTTGAACGAATAGGCGTCCGACTGTGACTGGGCTGCCGGACGTGGCGGGGTTTGATTTGAAAACTACTGTTTTAGTCATGTTTTCTCGTTTAATTTTCCTTAAATGACTAAGCTCATCTAGGAAATAAATAGAATAGGATATGATAGAATCTGGCCGGATGATTCGCACAAAAATTGCGTATCTAACTAACAGATGTCCTAAGTCTATTGTTATATTGGACCTTCACTAAATCTGAGCTCAATTAGTTTGCCAACTCTAAAAGGATCGCTAACTCAAGATCATCATATTGATATGAATATGTAGATATCAGCTTATTTCAGCTATCCCCATCTTTTAATATACAAGTCCTTGGTCTTATCATCATATCCTAGATCCGGTACTCTTATTATTTTGAACCCATTATCATGCAAATATTTCATTTCCTCCGCAAACAGAACCAAATCAGTACTATCTGATGATGTTGTCTTACCTATGATATGGTATGCCACGATTGGAATAGCATCAATAGTCCCATTTCCGTTATATGCAGTCTGGTTGTTGACTGCTTGCACAAATATTTGAAATATCTTTGTATTATTGTGTGCATAGGCTATATCTTGATGGTTGTGACTCCATTCTCTAACTACGTATCTATTTGCATAGGTAAGAGTGCCATTATCATAATATGTTCTGCAATCAGTTTGGTTGGGAGAAGATATTTTCCATCCATCACAATGCAAAAACATCAAATTAGAGAAGCCATTTATTGCAAAATCATAGTATTTAGAAATTGCATTCACAACTGTAGCATTATCCGAACCTTTACCATGAGGAGTAGCAAAAACTGTAGCATTCATACCATGATCTAATAAGCATCGTTTCGATTGACCTACTTCAAAATTCAATTGGTCAGCAGATACATTGGTCAATATAGGTGCAGTCATAGTCTTGGATTCAATATCATGTCCTTCATTATACAGAGTTACTAAATCTTGCCAAGTCATCTTTGCAGGCCTTCCTACTCTATCACATGTTACAAAGAAGCTAGCTTTGAATCCATATTTGTCTAAAATTGGCTTTGCATTAGTAAATTGGCTTTTCCATCCATCACCAAAAGTTAAAATTGCAACTTTGGGGGCGTTCGTTACACTAGCTTTATGTTCTATTATATTTGAAGAACCCATCTGACCCCTAGATCCATTCTTGACTGTTGCATTTACTTCATGGTTGTTAGATAATTGTTGGTTATGGGGGAAATAGGGTAATTGGCTGTAAGATACTTCGGTAGTTGACAGCAATAATAATGCAGTGCAACAAATGATAACAACTACAAAGCCCAAAAGGCCACTCATAACACCAAGATATTTTCCATAACTAAAAAGAATATTGTTTATGGAATGTATTACAATGCCTAATTTTAGAAAATATTTATTATCTCACATGCTTCACATCGTATTATAAGACACTTTTTCCGATATAATCCGAGAGTGTCTGAAAGTTAAGGAGTTTTTCTATTGAATTAAGATCTGTTTTCCATGTACATGCAAATCGGACAGTTAAACAACTGATAATATGTATTCGTATTCATACTTCAATCAATTGAATCGGATGATTTGAGGTGGGAATTTCATTCAGGCTTAACTATGGCATCATTGACGTCAAAGTATCCATTGTGGTATATTGGATTTTATATTCCCACTAGTACGTGGTATGGCATAGTAGATACAATTACCTACTGAATTGAATATGTACTATGGATACTATGGATACCCTGACGGAGAGAATATCTCTAAAGATTTGAGCGTGATATTCGACGAAAATAATACGCAAATCTAATCCGTCAGGGTTGATTTTCTATACATCAAGTACTGATATTCTATTCCATAATAGACTGTAAAGACATAGTATCTACCTATAGTAAAAGGAGTTCTGAATGAGTTCTCTTTATTATCCACTCTAATATACTATAATCACGACCGTCAGAGGGAGCCTTGATTGCTTAGGATCGCCAATTACTATGGTAACGGCTACACCCTTCACACTTAAAAGTCACATATTAAGTGAAGTGTCTAGTTATATGTCATATTATTTTTATTGCACAGTCTAGATCTTTAGATAGATAAAGCTTAACAGATGTAGGATATTCCCATCATGTGAGACGTGCTTCTAAGTTGAATCTAAGCCGGGGACAGAAAACAAGTCTAGAATCACTCATGAATAATACAACTAACAAGAAGGAGTATCGTAGGGTACTGGCTATACTTCAAAAAGTTGAAGGTAGATCTTATGAAGACATAGCACATGAATACGAAGTCAATATTCGATCTGTACAAAGATGGGTTGTTGCGTTTACTCATGGTGAGATAGGAGTGGTAAGGATAAAGAAGAGACCGAGAGGACTGAATTCACGTATAACAGATGAAAACAAAGAGGTTATCCTTTCTGCATTATTTAATGATCCCCATATCTTTGGTTATCTTAGAAATACATGGAGTCTAAGGTCACTTGCAAGATGTCTTACAGATGAGCTTGGAATATCAATCAGTTTCAAACATCTGCAAAGAATAACTAAGGATATGGGGATTAGGTGTAAAAGACCAAAATTGGAACTATTACATGGACCTGATTATGAAGAAGGAAAAGAGAGGGTGGAAGATTATAAACGTGTAGCATCAGCTCTGAAAAAAAGGAGTGATGTTAGTATTTGAAGATGAAACTACGATAACACAGAAACCTTGCATACGAAGATCTATGAGTTTTGAAGGCCAGCAACAAAGGATAGAACATGATGGAAGTAGAAAGAAGTTCTCTGCATACATATCCATGCTATGGCCAGATCAGAAGTTGATGTATGATTTCTATGATAGAATGAATTCTACGAATACTATCGACCATCTGGAGAATCTCAAGATAAACATTATGAAAAATGATTGGTGTAAAAGACTCATACTCATATGGGATAACGCTTCATACCATGTAAGCCTAATGGTACGGAATTATATCAATACACAGAAAGGAGAAGACTGGCTAACTATAATCCACCTACCAAAGAAGGCTCCATACCTAAATCCAAATGAAAGAAAAGTAAACCAGCTGATAAAGTCACATGTATGTGCGAATAGGTTTTATGAAAATATAGAAGAGCAGAAAACCGCAGTATCAGAATATCTAGACAAAAGATTTGGAAGATGGAATAATGACATTTAATGTGACACTTGACTTAGTTGTGAATATTGTTTATGCTCGAAAGAATTTAAATATGTAAACAAGTTATAGACGCTGAATTTCGTTGAAGATTTTAGAAGCAAGTCCAGGATTTGGTCGGCCTTTAAATGAACAAGAGACGAAGGATTTTTTGACGGCCGGTAAACTAAATGTACACCTTGGAACAGTGGATGAGAGTGGCGATGCAAATATCCATCCTGCATGGTACTATTACGATCTTCCGACCAACAAGATATACATAGAAACATCAAAGCAGGCTAAGAAAACGTACAATCTCAGAAAGAAAGAGAATGTTTACTTTTGTATCGATGATCCGAATCCTCCGTATAAGGGGGCACGTGGTAAGGGAACTGTGAAGATACATGAAGATGTGAACTTTAATATTCCTATCACAGAGAAGATAATGGTCAAGTACTTGGGAAATGTAGAACATCCAATGGCTAAGGCACTTTTAGATTTGCAGAAGAAAGGCCAATCAGTTGTCATAGAAATTAGCCCAAAGTATTACTCCACTTGGGACTATGGTAAGTAGTAAGGATCAAGTAAATTCGCAGATCTCCTGGCCCCTCTTCTACATGAGCTGAAATCTGATTCATCTGGGAACATGTACTTGCGCGCCACTCAATCATCATCGTAATAACATGAGTTATTTAGTGGTAGAATTCAATACTGGTATAGATATAGTAGAGATGCGCGCGGCAGTAGCAGGACTTGTAAATCCGGAATGAGCCGCAAGCCATGCATAAAGATCCGCCAAAACATACTCGGGTATGGGTCCACTTTCTGTTGTCCACTGAGATGAAGGATAGAAATGGTGTCCTAGATCTGGATATGTTATTAATGTATGATCAGGACGATTCAGTTCAATTAGTCTTTGCTGCAGGAGAAATGCTTGTTGAACTCGACTCCCTGAATCATTTTGTCCGTGGAGTATTAGAATGCCAGTAGATGAAGAGACATTACCTATGATACTCAAGGTTGGTTTTAAACTAAGAATCGATTTTAAATAAATAGGACATGGGCGTTCCATAGGGTTCTCGCATTTAGGTGCTTCAAATGCGTTTTCAAATCTCCTCTCAAGCATAGGTTTGAGTTCTGTATTGATGTTTATGTATCTATCATTATTGGGATTGTATCCTGATTTTAGAAGTTTAGTACCATCGGGAAGACTCTGAGTGAGAATTAAGCTGGTATTACCACCAACCATACTTTGGAAAATTTGATCTTGTGATGCTTCCTGCAATGAAAAAGATCCATTATGATTTTTGTCCAATACTTGTTTAGCGTATTCAAGTGGTAAACCAACGAACCCGTAGTACGCTTGCATCATGTGGGTTCTGAATCCTGGCAGCCATAAGCACTATATTCTTAAACTTAGTTATTGGATTATCAGTGGCAACTCTTGTAGCAATTTCACCTCCTTCACTATGACCAATCATGCTTATCTTCTTTGCATCAACTTCAGGCTGCTGTATTAGAACATTTACAGCTTTCTGTGCATCTTGTTCTAGATCATTGTATTCATATTTCCCCATAGATTGTTGTTAATAATTGTGCCATTTTCGCCTATACCTCTCTTGTCATATCTAAGAACAACAAACCCTCTTTCTGATAGATATTGAGCTATTTGCCAAAATATTCCACCATAGTTCATATCAGCAGGGCCTGCACCAGGAATAAGAAGAACACCAGGGAAAGGTCCTTTTCCAATAGCAGGAAGAGTTAATTGAGCATTAGTCTTTATTCCGTTACCTATGTCTATTACTAAATTTCTATATTTTATTGTCTGGATAAATGATTGAGCTAGTGCCGACTCTTGCTCTTTAAAAATAGTAGCAATCAAGCAAGATAACGCAAGTATACATATTAATAATAATCCCAAAAAACATGGTCATTCCTTTTGTTCTATTCAGTTTATGGCGTTCCTAATAATATTCAACTTGTATTTTAGGTTTCACTAACTGTCCTTCGGCGGATTTAAGTACATAGATAATCAAATGTTGCATAATAGGAGAATCTTGGGAAATACAAGCAGATCATGTTAAGAATGGATACAAAGAAAGATAGGTAGTATGGGTTTTATTATCCTCAGCAGAAATTTCTTAAATAGTTTGCCACTTGCCAAATGATATGCCAAACCACGAATCTGTCACGAAACTACGGCTTGTTATGCCGCTCTTTATTGCTTTTGCATTTCTACTTATTATTCCAAGTACTTCATTATTGAATTGTTATTTTGGTACTACCAATCTTGCATATGGTCTATCAGATCAAATGAACTCCAATGTTACAAATTCACTAAACATACAAAATATACCAGTAAAAAAAGTTCACGTAGGAGATATTGACATTGCATACAAGACCTTTGGCAAAGGTGACCCTATTTTACTTTTCAATGGTGCTTCTGCTAGTGTGGATGCCTGGGACCAGTCCTTTCTAAGGAGTCTTTCTTCAAATCACAAAGTAATTGTGTTCGGGCTTGATTTCAATCGAATTCCCAAAAATATCTAAACAAGTAACAGGAGTAGATATTACTCCTGCAATGATTCAACAAGCCAAACTCCTTCAGAAAAAAAATATGTTGAACAACATAAAATGGGATACAAGTGATATATCTAATAATTTATCATATCAAACCGGATCATTTTCTATAGTTGTTAGCAGGTATATCTTCCATCATTTATTGAACCCGCTTTCGGTATTAAATGAAATGAATCGTGTATGTAATGTTGGGGGGCAAATTGTAGTAATAGATCCAACACCTCCTCAGGATAAAGCAGAAATGTACAACTATGTTGAGAAACTTCGGGACCCCTCCCATGTAAAAGCTTTAACTATTTCTGAATTTGAGGATTTATTTAAAAAAGCAGGAATACCGATACGAAGAAAGGGATTTTACAGGATGAAAATTGAACTGGAAGATCAACTACAAACCTCGTTTCCCAATCCTGATGACGTAGATAAGATTCGTCAATTATTTATTGAAGATACCAAAAAGGATATACTTGGACTAGAGAGTCAATTTGTTGGAGATAAGATTTATTTTTCGTATCCTAATTCTATTTTTGTAGGACAAAAAGAGCAATAGCGATTTATATTATAGTTCTACCTGATCTACGCCTAAAATTGTGAAGCCCTTCTAGAGTCATAAATAATCCCTACTATCCTTTTCTGTTCGTATCTTTTATTCTACTTATAGTGAGTCTTCCTGGAGGCAACATATTTTTTAAAAACACTATTTACGGTGTCGCTAGTCCATCCTCTTTCATGTATTGAATTAAACACTCTTATTATTTCTAGTTGGATACGCTTCCTGACAGCAGAAGTATAACCCCCCCATGTAAGTAATCTATGTTCTCACACCTATGTCAGGAATTACTATGATTAGTAAATGATCATATTGACATCCTAAAGTAGGTGCGATTTACTTAATTTTACAATAATGCAGAAAACTAAAATAGGATAAGTGCACATTTTCAGTTGTTGCAAATGTGGAGGAATTTATCAACAATTTTATTAGCAACTGTAACGGTATTATCTTCAATCTCTGTATTATCATTAATCAGTTTAACTAACACTACAGTGCAAGGACAGCTTGGATTGACTCCGATTCCTACTTCCCAAGAAACCCTTCCAACATATGTAGTAAGAATACCGCCCGGAGCGAGCTATGAGAGATAGTCCTATTCACTATTATCCAGATAACATCGCTATTCCTTCTGGAATCACAGTTGTGTGGTTTAACGATAATCCAGGACAACCCCACACTGTAACTAGTGGTGAATTTGGCAGCAAAGCAAGTGGAGCATTTTTCAACTCAGGCATAATTCCGTATACTGCAGGCTTTCAACATACATTTGATGGTACTAGAAATGTAATATATCATTGTGAAATTCACCCATGGAGGATCGGAGTGGTGTCTGTAAGTAATGCTTTTGCACAAGGGCAGAACTTCATTTTAGCCAGTGGAACTGGTCAGATACTTAACTTGACCCAACATCATAGAACATTATTGGACATTAAACCAATTACGGTAAGATCAGAAAAAACTACTCCAATCACTTACACTATTGCTATTATAGAGAAGAATAGAAATAACAATACTGTGCCATCGCCAGCAACAACATTTTCGAGAAGCTTTTTTAGTCTAGGTAATAACGATCTTCAATTAGAACTGATTCCAAGACCTGATAGAAATACAACAGTAACGTACGGACCTGACTTTACCGACCCTATCACAGGCGCCTATCATGTAGAAGGAAATTTCATGAAACCAGGAAATGATTATACTATAAGAACTGAAATTACGGCAATAGGTAGTCAGATACTATCTCAAAGGATAAGTGATGACTTCAACTTCAGACTAGTTTCGTAAGAGAACTGCGTAATAAGCCTGAAAATTCTAACTGAGAATAGATAAATCATAATCAAATTTATTATTTTAATCATTCATCGATTTGTAATATAAAGCAAGCCTGATCGCGTCATCAACTACTCTTGAATATGCAAATTAACTTACGAGTATGGAAGAGAAAGTCTTGAAATCCCCAAAATGAATATATATAATACTGGATACATGTAATACTTTTCGTAATCAACATGATAAGTATATTGCAATATACTAAAATGATGTCCCTAGAGGAGTTCAGATTAACAGCGTAAAATCTATATTATCTCAGAAGAAAGTACAAAGTGTGAAATAAAATGACAAGAGTTCGTTCACCTCACGGCTTTCATGAAGTAAAAATTCATAATCCAGAAAGTATCTGTAAAAAGTGTAGTACACAAACTTCAAAAATATGTGAATGGTGTGGTGTATGTCACAACTGTCATGAAGGCATGGAAAGAAACGAAGAATATTGAATGGTAGATTGACAAAAACATTGCAATACTTTTCTTGTATCTGGTAATCATAGAGGAATAGACCAAAGTGGTGTTCTCAATTTATTTTTCTTTATCTGTTTCCCTCATCTAACCCTTTATTACACAATGCAACTAACCTTGCTACCACTCTTCATCTAGCATATTTGCTCATTATGTCCACCACCTCATCATCGCTAACCTGTGAAAAGTCTTGATAAAATGCTCCAACGGCCTCAAATAGTACAGGTGCATGCAAAACAACTACCTTATCTACTATTTGTCTTAATTTCTCGACAGTATGTCTGGGTGCTACAGGTACTGCTACTATCAGTTCTTTTGGATTTTGTCTTTTTATCCACTCTATAGCAGCAAATATTGTTGCTCCTGTAGCTATACCATCGTCAGATAAAACTATGGTTTTACCTTGTATAGAATAGTGGTGACCCTTAGCTGCCCTAAATCGTCTAAGACGACGCTCTATTTCTTTAGTCTGTGCAGATATCTGCTCATCAATATACTCTTGGGATACCCCTAACATTTTAATGATGTCGATATTGGGAAAAAATGTACCATCATGCATCACGGCACCAATTGCAAGCTCTGAGTTGTAAGGAGATGCGACTTTCCTTGAAACCACAATATCTAATTCAGCATTGAGAATCGATGCAATAACATCTCCAGTTACCACACCACCCCGAGGAATAGCAAGTATGATTAGTTGTCGTTGGTTATCTTTTTCTCCTCTTAATTCCTTCTCGACTAAGGACCTCAACTTTTCAGCAAGTATATTAGCTGCTTCTATTCTGTCTAGAAATAATGCGCGAGCATTACTGTTATTTTCACTATTTATTTGTATCATATTATTGTTTTCTTCTGAAATTGTTGACATGCGACTATGATGATAAATTCTTGATTTAGCTGTATTATAAAAGTGGGTGTGCAGTGCAATGCACAAAATACAAACAATATAACTAAGTTCAGACTCTGTTATTAGAGTCATAATAGTCAATGGATCTAAAACGAATGACTTCAAAACTGTATGATTCTCTAAGTGTTTTTCGTAACAAGAAAGTAAGAGAAGGATCAAATGTTCATAGCATAAGCATCATTAAATGTTGTATCTCTTGCTGATGGATCATGTTCAGTATCTCTATCACTACAATAGTAATGTATATAATATTATTGTCGACTAATTGAAGATGCAAACTAGGAGATAGCGATGGGCAATATTCAATAAAATAATTGTATACAAGCATGATGATGGGAATAGTGTTGATGCTGGTACCAATTATTGCTCTGAAGGATATTTTACATTCACAGATAGCACTTTAAATGTCAATTAATGAAAATTTTATTTAGTTGTCGAGAGGACAACCGATTTAAGACACTAATAATACTGGAAAAATGAGACAAAATGGCTTTCGAAGATCGTGATATTGAACCATTTGATTGGGTCCATTAGATTTCTTGGCAGACGAGTTAGCAAGTTAGTGGATTTGGTTTACCTGATATTTTTAGAGGCTTTGAAATGAGAAGAGAAATGAAAAAGGGTTTCAATGATACATTTAGAAGTATAGAGACTAAGGCACATCCTATTCATATTTATGCACAATAGCGTTATCAAATCTAGTACTAAATTTGATGATCTAAGGAGGTGGAGGTATCTCTAAGTTAACAGGACTAATTATAATACAGATATATATAGTGCCAAAAGAGGAGGACCTTCCATACCTTTGACAATATTAAGAATAGACAGCCGTAGACAAAGGATTCCGTGAACAAGTAAATAATTCAGGTCTTAGAACATAATCAAAATAAAAATCGGCTAACTCAAACTTATCCACTTTCGAGATTTATCCTATAACCGGAAAAAGGGATCCTGTGTAAATGATTGAAGTGCTATATCTGACCTGTCATTCCTAATTTTCATGTTTATACAAAAAATATGAAAGGATGTTTATGTCTACAGGTACCAGATTAGATTACGATTTTTCAGGCTCAGCAAGATCCCTACTTTGTGTTCTAAAGCAATAAGATATTGGATAGGAATAAGATCTAGATTAAGAGATCTGCTTCTATTTTACTATTAATACAGGACAACAAGCATCTTTCATAACACCTGAAGCCACACTTCCAAGCAACATCCTTTTCACTCCGCCCATGCCTCTAGTTCCAACAATAATTAGATCTGCATTAAGTTTGTCAGCATAATCTACTATTTCTGTTGCTATAGATCTTGTAGCGACAACTATGTCTGTTTGTAAATTTACATCCATTTCTTTGGCTTTTTCTATAATTCTGATAAACCATTTCGCATGCACTTCTTGTTTTGATAACTCTACAATTCCTTTTACAGGAGTTGCAGGAATATTTGGCTGTATTGTATCTACATTGTCATACTCATATCTTATTTCCTGTGGTAGAATATGAATGATAGTCATATTTGCATTGAATCGTTTTGCTAGAAATATTCCATAATCAGCTGCATCAAATGATTCTTCAGAGCCATCTATGGAAACCAATATTTTATTAAATTTCTTGCTTGAAAGCTCAATCTTCTTTATGAACTCATTACAATTCTTGAGCACTTCATCATCTTCTATAAGAATATCCATAATTTCTCTCAGATACTTAATTGCTAAAGGTCCATGTGTGTATAACTGATATATTTTCTCCTGTCTGTGTATCTTGTCTCTTGAAATAATTATTTCATCTCTTAACTCTTCCAATTCTCTTTCAGACAAGGTCTTCTTTATCATCATATACCTCCTATAATTGTATTTTTAAGCATGCCGGTTGCATTTTTAACTTACCATTCCTATCGATGACATGATGATGATATGAATACCAATTAGAATAGATGCTGTGGATATGATAATATACTGAAAGCTATTAGATAAAGACAAGAAGAATTAACTTATTGCAACTAGAGCCTGAACTCCTAATCTAATGGACACATAGTGAATTGATGCCTTCGGAAGGAAACGGAACTGTAAAAGAAGTTGTTCGAGAAAGCGAAGAACAATCCCATATTTAAGACAAAGGTTTTATCTCTTGGATCTTAATGATTGCATAATTCCCAATACCTGACTGGCTATTAACTAATCACTTTTACATTTCCTTTCATCCAAGGATGCAGAGTCTGCAATGATATTCATAATCTACAATTTTGACGAATGTATGCATCATTTGTGTCCTGCTGATAGAATGAAAGAATCAAACAATCTGCATCTATCACTTGTTACGGTATGAGACAGGGTATGCATTTCGATATTTTTTGGATAAGCATTGATTCTTGTTACTTATTCCATAAAAATAAGCAACCTGATCTGTCATTATAAAGAAACTAAAAATAAACATTGTTTATCACAACGTCATCGTCATAATAATACGCTCACATAATTTGGAGGCATTAAAATTCCTGTCATTGCAACAGTTAATATGCATATCATGCTGACCAAATCTATGGATAGAGTTTATCATTACATAAATTAGTTGTGAATACTACCTTATTTGCATGGCCTATTTCTTAAACATATGGAGTTTCAATTGGTTACGAGTAAAATATCTGGCCTCGATATCAAGTTTATCATTATGTTCCTATACACTGCTATTAATATAGTATCTCATTATAATTTATAACGTGGTTCTTGGTCTGTAGCGTAGGATTTAATACAAATATGTGCTTACCTAAATCGCTACGACAATAACTATTCCTTCCTGAATAATTCGTCTTTTCTGCCGATCGTGGAGATTAACATTTTTAGGTTTCACTTGAATAATTTACGACTTCTTCGATTATGTTTGTAATGTCTTGTTTATTCATCCTGAGTGTGTCTAATATCTTTGCGCTATGCTCCATATATCCCAGCATCTTATTATCGTGTAATATATCTACGTAGTGGTCATAACCTTTACCTTCCATAATTAGTCGACGCTTGTCATCATCACCCATGCCAGGTCTAATTTCAATTTTATTAAATCGGTTAAGAAAATCATAAAATTGACTTGCACCATTCGCTTGCTTATAAAAGTTAAACGCTCTAGTTGGCCCTACTATTTCTTCAAATATAGTCCATAGAAACACTATCTCTAGTTTTCCTACCTTCTCATCACCAAAATATTTTCTTAATGCAACCAAGTTTAACAACCTCTTGATTCTTCTGGGATTCTTAACTTCTGTTACAGAAATCAGATCAATAAAGACTGGTGGTATATTTTGATTTAAATGCCGAACATATTCTTTAATCTGTTCTGTATTCGCACTATTTATTTTAGTTTCAATCTGGATGATTTTTTCCAGATATTTTAATCCCTCATCAGATTTATTATCGATTTTTCCATATCTATATGACCACGCAAGTTTAATCTTTGAAATATCAACAGCAATGATAAAAATAAAATTGTTGATATTTAAGAATAATTTCAAGGCATCAAGGACTGTAAGAACATTTTCTAGGCTGCACCTATCAAGGTCATCTATAAATACAACTATCTTTTTGTCGCCTGAAGTTTTCTTTACTAGGTCTGCTAACTTTTTACTAAGATCTTCTGCTGGCAGAGCATCATTTTTAATATGCTTTTTAACTTCATCTAAAGTCATTCCAGTATAATGTCTAGTAAATATATCTGCTGCCCAACTCTATGACCTCTCTTGCTGTCTTCTTAAATTCTTCGTTTCGCTTTTGTTTTTGTGATGCAAGTTTATTTGCAATTTTATAAAATAGTCCTAAAGCAGGATCTGAATACTCATATTTCCAAGCATCAAATGACACTGTAATAATTTTCTTGTCATTAGTATCTGCCTCAATCTTTTTCTGCAGAGTGTATATTAGACTTGTTTTTCCAGATCCCCATTCGCCATTGATAGCAATTACTGACGGTGTAATAATATCATGAGAGTAAAGGAAGCGATACAAAGCATCGATTCTTTCTCCAAGTCCGAGTAGCGTCGCATCATTTACAGGTTCGTCTGCAATAGGGGATAACTCCCAGGATAACATATTGTCAGTAGAATTCGTTAAGTCCTAATTAAGATTGACATAATTATATGACTATCTGAATATGTGAGTAAAGAAGGAAAATGAAAAACAGAATCCGATTTATAATCTCGTCCTAATTTGAAGATTGAATGATATTTTGGATCGAAATTACTAAAATTTATGCCATTTTTTTTGGCAGATGTGCTCTCTTTGATACTCAGTTCTAAGTTGTATAAATTTTTACACCAAACTCAATATAAACTTCTTTTTGTCTTAATGAGAGTATTCCTAAATTGTTATCATTGTTCTCGTGATGTTAAAGCACTATCAACCCATTTTAGTAATAGATCATTTGGATTTATGTCAATAACTTGAATCATATCTTGAGATTCATTAACTATTCTATAAGTGAAAGGCCATAATGTTTTGAGGCTTTTTGTCTATCTGTTTTATGTCGGTGACATCGGAACAAAAATATTCTCTTAACTCCTTACTTTCGAAATATGCCATCTTTACGGCTTCATAGTAGTCAATATTATCACCTGATCTTTTGATAATCCTACAGATTGATTCAAAAGCACTGATCAGCGTAGGAACAGTAATAATTCTTGGCTTAACTTTTAGACATTCAAATTCGTATACATTACAATCTTCACAGATTGAGACTAAATGTTTAGCAAAACCATATCTGTAATATACTGGTCTTGGTAGATATACCCAACGTTTGTGCTGCAGACAATAATCGCAGATTCTATAATCTTCCTTGCTTTCGTGAACATATCCACAAACATAACAATGGCGATTTACAACGGAATCATTAACATTTATCATTTCAAATCATACCACATTCCTTGCAGGTTTTTTCTCATAATGATGTAATGCGAGTCTAAAAGCATCGAAAATATCGTTGTAGGAAGTTGCTTCCTTGTCTAAAGTTCCTTCACCTTTCTCAACTGCTGTTCTTAACGATGTGATCAGTTTATCAAATTTAGGATTTATTGCTACTAAACCACGTTGGTCTTCTAACAACATTTTAGCATGTAACAACATCTTCTTGTGTTCTTGAGCAAAACTGACTGGAATTATAAACACTCATAGCACTGTTTGGCTCAGGAATATTCTTGTCACTTTTTAATCTTATTTCTCTTGAAAAGTCTTGTTGCTTATCTGAGACAAACCTAATAGCATCATCTATCACTGTAGCATTTGTAAGTAGATCTAGTTTCATTCCATAGCACTCCTTTGCTAATGATAATGCTTGTATCTTTTCTCGTTTGTCTTCAGTGTTAGTAGCAGTATTCCATGCTTCTTTCAGAATTGAAGTTAAGCCAACAAGACATTTTTCATATTCTTCAGGTAATCGTTCATCAATGTATTTTTTGATATTTTGTTTTGCTTGTTGCCTTAGATAGGATACATCTCTACTAATTATAGACAAATCCACTTGAAGAATTCCTGCTATTTCAGTTTGAGAATTACCCTTACTTATCATCTCTAACACTTTGGTTCTTCGCCATTCAACTTGCAGTTTTTGTGCTCATTTATTGCATTTATTCACGCTCATTTAGTGGTGGTCTTGCAATTTTCACACGTTGCATATACTTAAACTTACATACTTTTATTTCTTCAATTAGACTTGAAATAAATTCAATTCAGTTCTTGTAATAAGTATTCTTCTCACTCAAATCTACGTCTATGAGATAATATGGAAACCTTCCGCCAAATGTTATTCTTGAGTTTCAGAGAATTTTGTCGGTGTATTCCACAAGCACATAATGGTTAAGTCATTAATGAATTTGGTAACTGACTAACCGATAGGATTTCCCTTTGTCCAATACGGCACGATTTCCAAAGTTGGATCCATATCTAACCTGCGTAATATATTCATCATATACCTGTCAACATGTGTTGATATCTGGGATATGAAACTGTTATCAGACCACCCACTATCCTACTTTTGTTAGAATTATGTCATACATACCGACAAAACTCCCATTTAAACTACCCATATTTTAGGAATGGAACTCAATTTGGGAACGCTGAATACTCGAGTTGCCCATGCTTGCTTGCTTGATTAACCAAATACATTCGAACTCGGATGTTCTTGCTTACTCTTTGCGGCATCACTTGCAAATGAATCGATAGATGCTTGTTCTGCTACTGTAAATCCTGATTGTCCGGTTGCTTTAATTTTTGCAATTAATGCATCTTGCACATCATGAAGATAAGCCCATGTGCCGCCGCCCATTACTGATATTTGACCCTGATAGTAATACACTTTGTTAATCAAATCCTGCACCTTACCAGTATTTGCTAAATTGGTGTTTGCTATTTCTGTCTTTAATGCATCCCTTTATTCTTTAACTCTGTAACCATTGCATCAAGACCCTGTGCTTTTACTCTCACAGTCATTGTCGATGTAATTATCAATATTATTGCTGATAATACGATAAGGTTGGTGACTTTATTCATTGCTTGTCTATAAGATATGTTTTATATTAATACAACTCCAGACGCTGCTGTTGCTTGATTATTTGGCAAGACTTTACCGCCTTTATGACAACAGGGGCCCAGATATGATAACTGCAAGGTATGATGATTATCGTCCAGGGGTAGGTATTAATAATATTGCATAGATATAAGGTTTTTAAGAAATGTAAGTATTTAATTCTGTTATCACACTTCAGATATATTTTATTTAGAATTATTCTAAACAATGCCTTCTTAAAAATAAATATTTATGGATCCGTTATCCTTCTTTCAATGTGACTGGTATGTAAGATTAAATCATTGCCTCTCTTTCTCTTGAAAGTTCACATCAATGATACTTTTAATAGGTATCATTTATTAGGCGAGGTCTAGGTCAATCGCTTCGATCTGACCACTAAGGGCATAATTGATCCGCTCTCTTTATGACCATGTAAGAGGATGGAAGGTTATACCCTAGATGGATTTGGCACACGAAATAAGCATGTCACATAAAATAATACGTGACTTTTAGTCATAATTTTTTGGTTCTCAATCTTTGTGTTATGAAATTGGTTTATTTTGTTATTTGAACTGAATTAACCGTTTCCTGTATAACTGGCAAATATTTTTGATATTCATTCTCTCCTGCTGCAAAAGTTAAAATATACGCCTTATCTCCTTTTATTGCTCCAATTTCCATATTTTTAAAAACGATCTTCTTATCTACGTCGCTATATGCCAATTTGTATGCATCTAATCCAGCAAGAACATTATTTGTAGTTGATCCGATCAATTTGAAACCCTTAAGAGTTTGTTGTAAATTGACAATTCCGTCATTTGCATATTGATCTAAAGATATATCTTTTTTATCTGTAAGATCATCTATTGATATGTCGAGACTCGCACTTGAGTTCGTAACTGGAGGAAAGAATGTAATAATGTCAGTTTCTGTGTCTTGTCTTGTGCTATTTTCTTGTTTGTCCCACGTCGAAGGATATTGTATTTTTATTCCATAGATAGGATTTTCATATGTTAAGAGGGACGGAGTTCTGAGTCCAGCATCCGTTCGTAAATTAGCCGCTGCGCCTCCTCTGCCGACCTATGAAAATCAAGCACAATTGATTGGATATCTCTTCCGTCATTGTAATCTATAACTGTATATAGATAATGCTTTTTCCAGAATAATCCAAGGAAAAACGGAGTAAGAAATGCCCTCGTTTTTGTTATCCGGTGATCCTCCATGTTTTCTATATCTGTGATCGAACTATATGGTATTATTATGCCTGCCTTTATCTCGAGTCTATCTGGAAAAATTAAAACCTCAGTATCTTTTCCTTTAGGAAAGGCTTTATGACCGCCGACATATTTTATATCAAACTTCTGCTCAGGCTTCTCATGTTTCTTACCAAAACCAAATGGCATCCCAGTTATTTATTTGATGTTGAAAGCATCGATTTAAATTTTATCTTTAGAGGTAGAGCATGATGTAATGAGCGGAAATGTGCCAACTAGTGGCCTGCTATGTTTAGACTCGTTGATACTGGGACAGATAACTAACATTAACATTAACAAATAACTCATGTCGCTTACCGATAAGCCTTGCCTGGTATCTATATTAGACTTCTTGATTTTAGGACAAAAATGAAAGGAAAAGTCGCCTTTAGATCATTCTGACAATAATAGATTTAATTTTGTCTGTGGTCAACTATTAAAAGAATTATTATTGTATATCATGTATGTTGATGATTCTGGTAGTCCTAATCCCAAAGATAACATTGATTACTATGTCATTTCGGGCGTTATAATCCACGAATTAGATATTCGGCAGTTCGAAATTAGGACACAGCAGTATAAGAACAAACATTTTAGGGAATACGAGGACGTTGAAATCCATGTTCATGATATTTACAAAAGTCAGTGTCAATTTTCAAGTCTTTTTACGAACAAATTGGCTTACTTTCCAGTAAGGAATAGTAATTCCCAACCACACCGCGGCATCAGTATGCTGTGCTGTTATCAAGATGCTATGGCAGAACTTCTAAGTGGCCTATCATGCTGGGTAGATCATATCTACAATAGTATGTAAAACCACCTACTGTATCAGCCTTGAAACTAAATGTTGCATTCTGTCCGCCTGCTAGATCATGATCCATCTTGTAAGGTGATTGCATACTGAATGTGTGTCTGTCGGTAGCTTCATCTGCAGTATTGTAGAAATGAATTGTAACGTTATCTCCCTTATGCACTATAATATTTGTCAGTGTGAATACTGCAACTGGCACGCCAAGTTTAGATTCGTCAGCGTTCAGTTCTTGGGTAAAAATGTAATATTCATTTGGCTTTAGCCCTGGTGCACTAACCTCCTTAACTGATGGCTGGGCCGCAGCAATCTTCATCACCCCAACCGGCACCAACAGTGTCAGACCTAAACTTAGTGTCAGTGCGGCCACAAGTATAAGTGCAAATGGCATCGTTAGAATCCTTCTCATTCCCATAACACATGCGGAACAAATGTATCTATTAAGTATATCTATGCTCATTGAACTCTAGATATTGCAGAGCGTATTCTTCTAATTCCTTGTCAATCAAAATGTTTGCTCTATAAAAAACTAGATGGTTGAAATGCCCAAGATGGATATCTTCATGCTGTGTGAGTCTCTTTCATCATGGAGTCTTTCATCATTTGTTACTTAGCAAGTTTGGTAGCCATTTGGAATTTTCTAGATTGGGAGGATAAAATGGTTCTTGTCATCTTTATCATTGCATATTCTTTCTGAGTCATAGTTACCTTACCATAGTCACTACCGCTGCCGCCAGACTTGTGTTCATGTGGTCAATGGAACGTGCATCCGCTTATGTTACATCAATAGACCGTAAGCAGCATCCTGCAGCATACAAGAAAAAGAAGTGATAGCATGACCAATGCTTAGAACCAGAAGCAAAAGAATAGTTCTCACTCCAGAACCACAACAAAGGCCAGAGACCAGATGAAGGAAACCAAAAGAATACTCAAAGAGCAAGGACTTCAAGGACTTGTGGAATAAAGGGTAAAGACATAAGCAAAGACATTGAGTGGAAGGAGATAGATATGGAGAAACAAAAACGAAATATCTCAACGTAAACCTAGTCATAGAATAAAAAGAAGCGTTCTAAGGAGTTCTGTTTCATATGCAAAATATGGAAAAGGTCAAGTTGCTTGGTAACCTAACCTAATCTATTACTCTATCATTCTTGTCATGAATGCATCTACCACTGGATCTTCACCCTTCTTGATTCCATTGCTCCAAATCATATTCAAGGTTGCCGTATCTTCATTGCTCCAATATGTTCCTGCTGGGGTATGTGTGTGATGTCCTCCTCCACTGTTGCTGTGATGTATTCTATTCTTGATTACGATGATGATTGTTTGATGCACAATTGGTATCTTGTGTTTGTCTGATTTCGTAAAGACATCATGTATTGGTATATGAGTCTGGGGCTTGCAGTCGCCAGGCGTGCATCCAGGTGGAATTACGCCATCACCTTTAGGGCCTTTCTCAAACCGTTCCTGACTTCCACCAGTCCATCTTCCATCTACCCAGCCTTGTTCTGGAACCTTAGCAATTCCTTCTCCCTTAGCTGGTTTTCCAGGGCTTCCCTCTACTGCCTTTAGTGCTGCATCAGTCGTTGGTGTATCGCTAGCCAAGTTCTTCGTATCTTCCTTGCTTGGCCCTGGTGGCTCACTATCACCACTGTCTGTCTTACCTGTGCTACCACTATCACTGCTACCTTTATCTGAGCCCACACTATTACCTCCACTACTGGAATCGCTACTACCTCCACTACTGGAATCGCTACTACCTCCACTACTGGAATCGCTACTACCTCCACTACTGGAATCGCTACTACCTCCACTACTTGAACCTGAATCACTGCTACCGCTACCGCTGTCTGAACTCTTCTTCTTTGCCTCAACCCATGTAGTCATTCCTAAGCCAGTAACAAGCACCGAACTGAGCAATAACAAAGCAATTCCTAATGCAACAAGTTTGTGCTCTTCCTTCACTGTATCTCACATCCTTTTCTAAACACTAGGTTATGTTCTGCCCTGCTTCTAGACTCAACCATTTTTAGATAGATTGTCTGTTGTGCCTTCTCTGCCTTGCGATGAAAGTCTATGACAACACCTTGTTTCATTCCAAACTGGTCTTCGTATTCTATGACGGTATAGCGGAATTTCTTCTTCCAGAGTAGACCTACCAGTAGTGGTGTAAGTAATATTCTTGTCTTGGTAATCCTGCTTTCATCTTCATTCTCAATACCGACTATCGATTCATATGGAATTTCAATGAATTTCTTGTGGACAAGTCCGAATCTAATTTCGAAGTGGCTGCTGAATAGATATACCGTTGCATCTGTCTTTTTCGGATACAACATGTGTCCACCCATGTATTCACAGTCGAATACTTCGTATGCTTTTTCCTGTTCCTTCTTCACTTCTTTTTTCTCGCCCCTGTCTCTGCCAAACATTATTTTTTCTCACCCCCTTGAGCGGTCTTATCTTCCTTCAGTCTAACTATGACCATTTTACCGATCCACGCCTTGGGAACATATATCCTGCCAGCGCTGCCGTCAATACCAGCCGATCGCACTATTCCATCGACCTGGGATTTAGTCCTAGTAGTTTTTTCTAATATCATCTTGTCATATTCACTTACAACATCCACTTAATGACCACTAGATATACTGTCTACGTATGCAGTGCGGTGCAATGCATTACTGCTTAACAATTTTCTTCATAATTTCTCTTTTGTGTATAACTACAATTAATCACAACGAGTTCTGTTATGACAAAAGTTTTCGGAAATGACTGACTTGTTCTCCTGATGTTAAGATTCTTGGAATCCATTTTATCGTCAGATTGTCTGGATTTCTATCAATAACTTGAATCATGTCTTGCGATTCGTTAACTATTCTATAAGTATAATCCAGTTTGAGGCGTTTGTAAATGCATGTCTCTTCTGGTTCCTTTTCTATCTTTTCGAAAAGACCACCAGGTGCATTAGAGTAGATACCATCACTATATATGGATCTGATTTTGCAATATAGCGTTCTGAAACATGTCTAACATCTTCCTGTTGTGATTTTCTGAAAAAGTCTGCTTCATCTAACAAAATGAATTTACGATTATCTAAAGCGCGATAAGCATCCAAGTGATTTGAAGGATACGCCTCAATAGTGCAGCCATTTAATTCCCATACTATTTCTTTATTTGTAAATGTGATGTTATGAGGTTCAAATATATCTTCATTCTCTTGATAAGTTTGATAGCAATATCTTGATTCGGACCTGTTGCTATACACATCTGTGCGTTATGATGAGTATCATCCTTCGAGCATAACCAAACCGTCAATTTAAGAAAGAATTCTATAACTCCTAGCCCAGTAGCCTTTTTAACCCATAGATGCTTGTGTTTATAATCATACTTTGATTGACTATCTATATTTGAAACTAGCAAGTTATCATAGAACAATTTTTGATACTCAAAGATTGGTTTTTCGATCGTTTCCTTCCGTGGTAGCCTGATAATATGATTGAAGCAACAATCTCCATTCGTTTTCAATATCTGTCTTCTTGTGTTGCTCCTTATCCCATAACCAAAAATGGTTTATTTTTTAATCTCTCATAGAGTAAATTCTGGTGAATTGTTTTCACACTAACTCGTTTTTCACATCTTTGAAAGTGACGTTTGTTATTAGTTATTGTGAGGCTACGGATTTAGTATTTACTGCGAATCTGAAGGAACATGCATAAGATTATGCGATTCTTCAAATTGCAGAATATAAATTGTAGACATATTTCATCTAGTTGAGGACATGCGGGAATTAGATGAAAATGATATGAAACGACTAAGTAATGGATTCTTGAAATCGCTCAATGAATATGTTAATGGCGATGAAGCCAAGTGTGTTGGAAGCACTGAAATATTTAATGCAATGGGATTAACCGCATTTAGCCCTGACGTAATCCCAACCATAGTCCAAGAACTTGTTAGCCAAGGTTTGGTAAGAGAATGTGAAATAAATGGTCAATTTAGAATTACTAGGAGAGGAAAGAATAGACTAAATAGGACGATCGAAAGCAATGTTGAACTAATCCTACGAAGTCTTGCAACTCGCCCCAAGGTTGGTATAGGACCAGCATCAGTTGATGGCCGTAAATTACAGGAACTAACTGATCTCACCCCAATTGAAATTAATGACTCTATTGAAGTTTTAGAGGAAGCAGGTTTTGTTTCAACAAAAAATGGGGTGCCGAGTTTACCCATTCAAGTTTTACCGATGTCAAATTGACTCCGAGAGGAAAGTATGAATACGTAAGGCAATTTAGAGAACAGTCGTTAGAGGCAAGCGAAGATAGGAAGGTATCTGAAGGAAAGAGGGTATCACTTCCTCCGACTCCTGTAGGATCACCTTTTGGATTTACCGATATAGATTGGGAGATAGTTCTAGAGCGAAAAAATAATCGAGGAAAGTTATTTGTAGTTTTTGGATATAAATTCGAATCAAAATACTATAATGCTGAGGAATTAGTGAAAAATATACGTAAAATGTTCGAAGATACCATAAGAGATTATAAAAACAAAAATTCGGATGTTCTCAACATAGATTTAGTTTTTAAACCATTGTCAGCAGGTTACGGACAACATCTTTTCAATGAGATTGCTCGCGACATTATTTCTGCGGATGTTGCAGTGTTTGACGCGTCTGATTTAAATGCCATTCAGCCTAGCGACAATTGGCGTAACTGTGATGTTTACTATGCTGGGAATACATCTCAAACAGAAAGCCAGAATAGCGAAAAACAAAATGGCTGAGGTTTGGGATGTCAAATGACAAAGCATCGCAAGGTCATTTCTGGAGAGATAGAGGATACAGTTACAGAAATTGGAAACAGTGGCCATGTTTACCTACCCAAAACCTGGATAGGTAAAACAGTCATTGTTAAAATAAAGGAGGCCAAACGATGAAATGCAAAAACTAGTGCTTGTGTTAACAGTCACAATAGCAATACTTGTAATAGTAATAGTGCAGGAAGTTCAGGGTTTTAGTATTACTGCACGTGTAAAATTCTTGCGAGAAGATAACCAGACTGGATCTGTCATATACACATTGGATAGCCCAATAATCATAGATAGAACAAATAGAACGATATACATGGCAACATTTACACCAAGCGGTCAAGTAGAATTCAGATATGATGCGAAGTCACTTGTCTGGCAAGGAGCACTAATCTATCAATATCCATCTGGAGGGCAGACCGAGCAAAGTGCAACAATAGCATTGAAAGTAAAGAACATAACCAATACTGTAGGCGTTGATATAGTCGAACTTGGTGGACCTGGCTCATGGATAACTATTGGCAACTTTGCTAATGAAATGCCTGCAACAGGTAGAATGTTGTTCACAAATGGCGTATCAACATTGCAGATAGATTCGATCGGTAAAGGCGTAGGCGAAGATATGCAATAAATAACCCTGTAACATACGACCCTGAGATCATCCACAGATTGCAGAACATAAATTGGACACGTATTTCATCTAGTTCAGGATATGCGTGAATTAAATGAAGATGATATGAAAATGCCTGTTGTCTGGAATGCGGCGATTGAATTCCTTGTATATCATCAACAGTATACTCATGCGTTTTTATTGTAAAATGAGATATCCAAAAGCCTATCGAAGAAGAAAGATTTTATAAGATATGTCTATACCAAAATAGTAAAATGCATATTTTATTTTCACGTATAACTCTAGTCTTTGTCATTTCCTTATCACTCTTTTCGATTGCCACAACACGACAAGTAGTTTTTGCAAAGACTCAAATAATTACAGACTCTAATTTTGATAACCTATATGCAAATCCTGGTGCATATGTAAATTCACAAGCAAACATCACAGCAAAGATCTTTAATATACCTTCCTTTGAATTTGGTAATTATAAGACTTTACAGGTATATCAGGGAGGTCATAGCGATACGAACGTTCTTGTAAGTTATAACTATACGAATATTCGATTTAGTAGTGATGACTGCGTAAGGATTATTGGGACTACAGGAAATACTATAGAATACAGGACTTTATTAGGAGGAAACCTTACTGCGTTACCAATAAAAGCACAGTCCGTAGAAAAAATAGATTGTATGTTTGTATATGAACCACCTAAAAAGACGATAATGGTTGAAAAGACACAAGAAAAACAAGGAATAAGAATGACACTACACAAAGTAGAATTCTCTGATAAGAACACAAGAGCATATTTGACAGTCGAGAACTTAAATAAAACAAGTGATAATGATCTCAATTTTAGGGAATACGAGTCAATTGCAATTCAGGGAAAAACCCAATTTGGGACTACTTCTGGATCCATGGATGTAAATTACAAGAAAATTAAAACAACTATTCCTTCTGGTATTGAGGAAAAAGGTGTTGTATTGTTTGAACCCTTAAATTATACCTCTCCCACCGCAGAATTCCGCTTTAAGGCTGGAATGGATTATGGTAACGAACAGACATTCAAGTTTCCAATTCAGATTCAATAACATATGAAGGGGCAATATCTAGAAGATAAAACAAACGAATAAGAGAAGTCAGATATCACAAGGTTCTTAATCTTTTCATTGAATAAATATTGTTTTCTCAAAAATTAATTTCATCTAATCTATCTATATTTGCCAGACATATCTACAACTACAGATGTTGCTACTATTTATCGTTTAACGAAAATCATCCTTAACAACAACATAGGCTAGGTCGCCATCAATCTTTTAATCTCTTGGAGAGTCAAAAAATGTCATTATTTTCAGTATGCCTCATTGCACAATATTCTTCTGTTATAGATTACAGACATCCCGTTGCTCCTAATTCCATACTGTAGTCTACGTCTCCAATCGGAATGAATGAGTTGCCAGTCTTATATCTTATACATTTTTCAAATTTGTATAAAGGCACTCTAACTATATAATACATTGATTCTATGGCGTGTTTTTTTGTCGAAATCTCATTCTCATAAATGCTAGGAATGATCTCGATATCAGGGACTTTTTCTTGTCTAGTCCTCGCAATCCTATACAGAGCGTTGTCTCTGTCACCTAATAATAAGGTCTGGATTTCCCATAGATCATTTCGCAGCATTTTTAGGTCAGTATTTACATTTTTCTCTTCCTTTTTTAGTTCCACAAAGGTATTCTCGATAGGATATTGACTATCGATAAGCGAGTGGATATATGCTTCTGATGGCGACCTTTTATCCAGCTTTGCTTCTACTATTTCTCTTGCCCTAACAAGGTTAGTTTCACCATAGACTTTATGATCTGTATGTCCGTAGTTATAGATCATTATGTTTCCGACATCTGAAATAGACTTCATTCCTTTTCTATTTACTCTACCAAAGCGTTGGACTAGGGCATCTATTGGTGCAATCTGAGTAAAGAGTATATCATAGTCAATATTCAAGCTGACTTCGACAACCTGAGTCGTAACTGCAATGAATCCGTTCTTTTGTTCTGGTGCATCCTCGATAATACTTTCTTTTTTATTTCGGTCTCTTTCTATAAACCTTGAGTGATACAAAACTAGATGAGATGTATCTTCATTTTTAGAAATTAAGAAATCTTTAATTCTAAGATAATAGTCTATAGCGCCGTCTACGGTGTTTAATATTACCAATATTTTTTTACAGATTCTATATTGAGAAACGATATCTTCAATCGCGTTACTTATATCCATAGCAAAAAAATTGATTCTATGTCTGACAAGTTGGCTAAACTGTTTATCTTCCACTAATTTAGGTTGACAATCGGTCAGGGTATCCGTGAAATATTCTTTTAGATAATTCGGCAAGGTGGCTGACAAGAATGCAAATCTACTACCAACTCTGGAAACAGATCTTATGATCTGAGAGATAAGCGCAATTGTGTAGAAATCATATGCATGAATTTCATCAAATATTATTGAAGCATTTGAAGCATTTTGTTCTATCATTTCCCAATGTCGCCAATTAAAAATCGATAATAGCAAATGGTCCACTGTTGCAACTGTAGTGGGGCTCATGAATGTGCCATAAATCAGTCTCTTTGTTAATATTGAAGCGTAATTCCATTTCTCATCCTCGGCAATTCTGAGAACAGCAGTTCCATGCGAAATGCCAGTATTATTACCTAATAATCTCCTTAATCTAGCATACATTGCGTTTGCCGTTACTCTGGTAGGAAGTAGATATAGTATCTTTCCTCCTTCAAGATTGGCATTGGCCCACCATAATGCGGCTTCTGTTTTTCCCATCCCGGTAGGAGCACAAAGAAGCATATTTTCTTTGATATCTGCAGCCTGGGTCTGGTAATCATACCAACCATTAAATTGTGGATAAGATCTTGCCTGAAGTTCTAATTGTGGAGTTATTGCTTCCTCAGAGTATCTAAAGTATGATTTTCCACTTGATAGCCAATCAGAATAGTGAAGAATCGAAACAAACAAAGAATGCAGAAAACGGAGCTGAAATTTTGGTCGGTCATCCCTAAGTAAAGTTTCCTTTATTGTAGAAAGAGTTGAGCCAAATTTCTTACCTAAGTCTGGCCTTGATATCACAAATGGGAATTCTTTTCCAAAATAGGAAGCATAGGCAAATGGTAAGTAATCATAAAATAATAACCCATAATTCTTACAGAATAAACCATATTTGTTGTGAAGATTAAACTGAGTCTCTGGATCTGCATCATAACAACAATCAAAATATAAATCATTATAATATGGCGTATGGTGGGATAAGACTGCCAAGGTTTCGGGATATTGGTTAATTCCATTTATCCTGATTGGAATAACTGAATTGATAATAAAATGGGCAGACAGCAATGCATGGGGTGGAAACGGCCTTTGTCTACCTTCCTTTTCTCTTATGTATTTCTGAAATGAAGGGTTTGATTTTCCAATATCATGCAGATAGACCATCGCAAATAGTCTGGCTACAATTTCATCATAACTAATCCCTAGCAAATTAGAAATATATGATATATTTTTGAAATACCATTTTATTACTTGTTTTAGATATGTTATGGCATTATTAGTATGAACAGCAAGGGTTTCCTCGGGATCTGATTTTGCAAGAATATCAGTAGAAATATACGTATCTTCCGTTTTCATTGTCTAACCAACCATCATTCCTGTTGATGATATTAACAGCAGTATCATAAACCAAAGTTATCTGTAAATTTGAAGAAGGTTTTCTTAATCCCGTTTGACTAATATCGAAACCTATTGGAATGGATAAAACTTGGGGAAGATTAAATGTATATCCTTTCCTCATCAGAGTTTTCTCATATCCTCCAAAATAATCCTTATAGTTAAAGGGTAATATTGTATTTCTATAGTATTGTTTTTCATTGATAGTTGTAGGTATTAAATCTATAATCTTAGGCTTGGCCACGACCTCTATCATTTCATCAGATCTTCCAAGTGTAAGCGGAAATTCAGGTTCATTGAAAGCCGCGATGATGTCATCATATTCTATATTTTTTTGCTCGTCTTTCTTTGAAGTTATATTATAATATACGGTGTATTGAGGTTCAAATAACATTTCTCTGGATACGAGAGAAGATTCTGGTTTGTTAAGATTGTCAGTTTTGATCTTAGTAATGAGCCAAAGATCATTTGCCATTCCATTATATCGTTCCAATAAAGCATTTGTCTGAATTCGCGCGTATAACTTTTCCAGCTCAACTTCCTCTAAACCAAAGGCTGCCCAAGCAATCCAACGAGAGTGGTTTTGGTCGGCACATGAAATGTTTTATGGTATCTTATATCAGTTGGTATTCTGAAAGAATTAAAACTACCTCTAACCCCTAGTCTGATTACTTGCAATTTTAGTTTCAGCAATTGATGCCTTATCAATATCTGTAGTCATAAGAGTAATTGCTTTTCCGGGAGGAAACACCGATACATTATTAAACATTTTTGTAAAGTCACTCTCTGAATTGGTAAACATATCCTTACGAATTCCCACTATAATGTTTTGGATAACATCTGAATAATCATTGATGGTTTCTTGAAGTAACTCGGTATTGATTCTATAATTAATATCGCTATTACTATTGTTATAATGAACATTCAGGCAGTTCAAGAAAAGAGGAAATTTCTGCGTCGTTCTAGCATAAATTATAAATGTTGGGACAAGGTCTACCAAAAATCTGGACTGTCTTCCTCCTCCCCATAAGTATTTAAGAGATTCAAGTAACAGTTTTATTCTTTGCTTACGCTCTGATAACTCAAGCGAAATCCTCCGTTTCGGGTCATTTTTCCAGTCATTACGATCAGTAGTTTCATATCTTTTCCATACACCTACACGATCAAGTTCTAATAATAACGAAGATCTGAAGATATTACTTGTAATCTCCGTTTCAAATATTGATCCTCCAGCATCAGCAGAACCTTTGACTTCCATTGCAGAACGTGTGCCAAGGTCTCTGTCAGAATTTAGTCTAAACAACCCAAACGCAGGTGATACTCGTAAGGGTGATGTCCTTTTCCTAGTAGATTCTCCTCCTTCGTCCTTCCCGACATTATTTATCTGTGTAGTATCTACATTATCTAGTTCTGCAGGTATTTTGACCAAAGATTGTTGATTTTGATTTTTGATTGTCTGTTCATTTGTTGTCAGTAGATGTTTTGACTTTGATTTTTTTTGATCTTTTGATTTTTCGGTATTATCCTTCCTTTGAGAAGTATTTTTAATTGCCATCATAAATCCAAACAAATCGTCATCAAAATAATTCCTAGGATCTCCTTTGGTAATAATTGGTGATTTCCTATCCTGCCCTGTTTCCTCTGGGGAGATCTTGAAGGTTTTATATGATTCATTATCAAGGATGATATCTTTCATTGTATCACGAATGTAGCGTCTTAAAGCCTGACCCGAAATGTAGGGATGGAAATAACCATCAGGCCTCTCGACTTTCTTTATTGCTGTCACTACCCCCTCGGTCCAACCAGAGTTAACGTTTCCGATATCAACTCGCATTAGCAATCCTATAGAGATACTTCTTGATGGACGGTTTTCTGTGTTTGAACTCATTGGCTTATCACATTATTAATTGGATTCTTAACATCTAGTCCACTCGTTACCTCACTAAATTTTAAGGCTGAATAGATCCCGATAAGAGATTTATATGTGCGCCAATTGGTATTATCAAGTGCGGTCAGCAAGTTGTCGAAGTCATTATTAGATGGTTTATCTTTCAGTTCAAACCGGTTAATCTCATCCGGATATCTTACCAACAGTCTATGAAAAAATTCTATGAAACTCTCTAGATTTCCGATGCTCCTAAGGTTGTAAAGCAACGATTTTTCCTGTTTAGCGGCAAGATTTCCAACCATATTGCCAAGAAGTTTAGCCAGCTTTAGCTGATTTGAATCCAAGTCCAATACGTTAAGAGAATACATTTTGATAAATTTATCTAAATTTATCCTGACAAACTGATTCAGTCTCTCGTCTTCGACACGAGATATTAAGAAATCCTCTATTAGGTCTGTAGCATCTGTGTTGTAAATGATCCGTCTTGCAAATTCTTCCCTAACTGTCGTGTCCGTATCTTTTTCTCTTTTTCTTTTTAAAACCAGCCATTTTGCAGTTTCCAGCATACTGTTATACATCCTTTGGTTCCTGCTTAACCATCTGCACATTGATATAAAGTCTAAGACACGTGGTAGGTTGGGTATAACGTAGTATTTGTCTAACGACAATACCTTACCTAATGTTCCCTGAATTATGTGCACCTTACTTATTAGCCCTTTAATCATCAGGTTTAAACCTTCTAAATCCTTCTTTCTTTCTATGCCTTGAATTATTGAGAATAAGAAGTCGAGAAACGTTTCCAGAGGATATCTCGTAAAACCTAATGTGCTTCGAAAGTTCCTATAGCCATCTGATCCAGTGGATATTTCACTGAATTCTTTAAGAACAGAATCGAGATCCCTAAGATCATTACTTTCAAATATAATGGCAGTGAGCAACTTTTTTGATATCCCATAGAAAATGCAAAGGGGTGAAAATTTGCTAACAAAATTGCACATTTCACAAATTTTTATATCCCCTCTAAAATTAGAATAGAAGCTACTGAACTTGCCAGGATTTGCTATTAATGGCTGGTTGGTTGCACCAGACTGTTTTATTGCAAATCTTTCTGATCCACAAAAGGCGCACTTAATGGATCGGTTACGTCGAACGTCTAATCTTGGAGGCTCAAAGAACAATCTCCTTTGTGTAACGGCACTGAAAAATAGTCCCTGCCTATCCCATTTTTCTCTACCCTTTTTGGAGATCCCTAGGTAATGCGACCTTGTGGTCTCTAAGATATCAGTCAGTTCTTCGCTTAATACCTTTTTATCTGAATATTCTATTGCAATCCTAGAAGGATATAGCATTGCTATCAGGTCTGGATCGTCTTTATCGTTGCCAATTAAGATTTCTGAGACTATTCTTTTCTCCGCCTCATCTATCTTTATATTAGATCCTCTTGATAGAAGTCTGCCTCCATATGTAACAAACTCCTAAATCTATCCAAAAATCACCAGTTCTCAGTATCTCAATGGTGTTATCCATGTTTTAGAGACATGTATTTTCATTATAAGCATATTTGTATGCTGTTGGCAAGAAACGTATCATGGCTGGTAGTGGCAAGTCTCTCTTTCAATCCTATAATAGTTCGATTTAAACCCGCGAGTGCGAGCAACCGCTGTTGTGGGGTGAAGCCTTTCAATCCTATAATAGTTCGATTTAAACAGGTAAGGTCATAGAGCCAATCGGTGAGCACGCGATCTTTCAATCCTATAATAGTTCGATTTAAACGACTAAAAACGTTCAATATTTCGAACAGACCGCATTCTTTCAATCCTATAATAGTTCGATTTAAACCACTATACACAGCATACATAGCCGTATTTGAAGATACCTTTCAATCCTATAATAGTTCGATTTAAACCCCCACTATTCTACGTTCAAAATAGCATATCAAATTATAAATTTGTTACGTCAACCTCCGGTCAAGCAGTTCATATATAAACACAGACATACCTACGACATTTTCTTTAGATTCATGAAACCAAAACCCATAGAATTCCTCTCCCCAAATCCAGCGTCCAATGCAAACTGTATGACCTCCACATCCTCTAATCCTTGAAATTGAAATTCCCAAATGGTTCCTATTACAATATGTTGTGTATTCTTCATTATTATCTTAGTAGAGATTTGTTTTTTAAACACAAATTTATTAAAAATTTGAAAAGCATCAGTATCAACATTTTCAGATGACCTTAGATGAGCAAGATCAATCTTGAAATATTCTATGTATTTTCTTAGCAAGTTTTGCCACAGCTGACATATAAAGAGTTCTATTGGGTAATCCTTTCTCCAATATAGATATTCATAACCTAGTCTAGACTCAATTCCATAGTTTACATATTTTTCCCGTGGTATGCGAATAATAATAGGTGTCCCAGTTATCGAGTTCGCGGGTCATCAGGAGGGCGTCGTCTTCCAGATCCTCGACCATCAGGACTTGCAGCTTTCTTTTATTCGGAATTTCGGCGGATGGTTGCGCAGCGGGGCGGCCCGGCGGGAGGCGGGCTGGCGGGCGCCGGGAGCGCGGCGGGGAGTTGTCCGGCCGGCGGCTCCGCGCGCGGATGCGGGGCGCGGTTTGCGGCGTGGGGATTTGGAGGCCATCCGTGAACCGCGTTTTGTCATGACTTCCTCGAATGCGGATGCCATCGGCCGCCCGATGCCGGCCCCCGCGCTCCCACAAATCACGAAGAACCAAGGGATCCAGGCTGATGCCCAGCACATCAAGACTCCGCTCCACCGACCGAACCTCGTGGGGAGCTACCACTTCCACACCGTCATCCAGGTTGTCACGCCCGAGGGCGTCGTCGTGGGTCAGACCAGCGTTGAAAAGAACAACAACTACAAGGTCCAGATCACGACGCCCCAGAGCGTGGGCGTTCATCGTTTCCAGCTACGGGCGCTCGACAGTGTCGGGCACATCAGCCGGTACACCAAGCCGTTCCTGATCAAGGTGGTGCCCAAGAAGAACCAATCATGAGAGGATTTGACGGCGGGCCAGGTCTCGGAACGGTCCTGGTTCGTCCAGAAGCTGGTGGTATCGACCGGACTGGACGATGCGGCTGTCGGTGAGGACGTAGATGCGATCGGCGTTGACGACCGCGTCAAGGCGGTGGGCGATCACGAGTCGGGTCATGCCCCGAAGCTGGTTGGTGAGGCTGTCGCTGACAATCGCCTGAGTCACGCTGTCGAGTGCGCCGGTCGCCTCGTCGAGCAGGAGTATCCGGGGACGGCGGACGATCGCCCGGGCAATGAGCAAGCGCCGGCGCTGGCCGCTCGAAGAACTCCTCCTCCTTCTCCGAC
>CAVPXM010000045.1:0-23136 GCA_963709405.1 uncultured Nitrososphaerales archaeon | reverse complement strand
AGTGCAATAAGAATATTATCCAAGTTTGGTTAAAATCTAACATCGTTTTAGGAGATTATTACCCTCTTGTAACATAATATTCATTATATAAGTAATCAGGCGTTCTAAAACATAAGCACAAACCTAACTAATGTTTTAAATGATTCTTTATTGACATGATTAATGATTCTAAATGTCCTGCTATGCCTACGAATATGAAGGATACTCCTACTCCCAATAATATGCCGGCAACTACATCTAATGGATAATGACCGCCAACGTAAACTCTTGAAATGCATACGAAAACTGCCTCTATAGTCAAAAGGATAGATATTGTAAGTTTTCTATAAGTGTCTCTGAATAGTGCGAGGGCTACAGACTGACCAGCTGATACTATAATTGCATGACCTGAAGGAAATGAGTAATCAGTATCTGTAGCTATTAGAAAATCTGATTTTGGAATTGCTGGCCTGGGTCTTAAGAATATATCTTTTGTTATTATGCCCAGAGGTACGAGAACAAGTATTGATATGGTCATGACTATAGCAGTTTTCTTGCCTGCCCAGCCGCCAAAAATAAACAATAACAATATCACAATAAACCAGAATACTTCTCTTCCATATTGAGTCAACCAAATCATCAATTTATTGAAAGCAGGCAAATGCGAATTATTTACTGTCAAAAAGGCTAAAGAATCTGCTTTTGAAAGTGGAGATCTGTTACTATAGTAAGTTATTCTTGGTGAAACCAATACAGCAATTAACAGGAATGTTGCAAGAATAAAAATAGAAGATATAAGGTATCTATTCAATAGTTCGTTATATGTGACTATGGCATTACTTATAAAGTATATCCAATGAATAAGTGTAAAGCAAGATTTGTCAGTATTTATTTAAAGGAATTAAGGCTAGAGTCGATTATACGGTTGGAATGCACAAAGATTAAATCGCATAACAAAAACTGTGGTCTAATCCATCAGTCAACAAAGGCGATTCTAGCACATTCTCTTCCTTTGTTTTTTATGGATGATCTACGATGTTCCTTTTTAACCAATAAAATCCAAGAATCAAGATGTCTTGTGATATTAAATAGCAAATCATGTTAAACCTTAGTAAGAATCAGTTTGACCATTTTCATAAAGTAGAATGTTTTAATCATAAGATTACAATTGACTCAATATTGATCCATCGATAAAATTCCTCTTTTAATATTACGCTTGTTACCATCACAGAGTACAGAGCCAACTATAATAGTATTACTCGATAGCACTAATTTATACTCTACTTATGAATAGATCGAATTTAGCCTTGATATTTGATAATACAAACTTCCACTCACCGGAAAGTTTTCAGATGATCTCTAAAATGAAATCAAGCTAAAACTCAATAGAGAAAACCAAATCATGACTTGGGTCATCCAGCAATTTCACCAAGATAATCCTATAGATGATATACCGATGCTAAGAACTTGAGGCTGGTAAAGGTGTGGCTATGGAAAGGCGATTCTAGCGGAATCTCTTATAGAGGAGCCTGATTCTTATGCAATATGTCGATCGTAGATTGTAAAAATGCTGTAATGTGTTTTTAGTTTTCGCCCCATATTAACATGTAAAGCAGTTGTTCAGCTTGGCTTGGTAGGAATTAAGATTAGTGAGTTGGTTATATAGTAACAGATCTATTATTGTTTTTATTTTATTAGTCCATTAAAGTAATGTGTGAATATCAAAATAAAACTATGAATCTCTCAGTTATGATTCCTCTGAAAAATCCGTTATTATATCCTGTGGATGGGCACACCTAACTGAATTGTATTAAAACCTGGTCTATTCTAAGTCAAGTATCACATTAAATGTCATTATTCCATCTTCCAAACTTTCGTCTAGATATTCTGATACTGCGGTTTTCTGGTCTTCTATATTTTTCATAAAACCTATTCGCACATACATCTGACTTTATCGACTGGTTTACCTTTCTTTCATTTGGATTTAGGTATGGTGCCTTCTTTGGTAGGTGGATTATGGTCAGCCAGTCTTCTCCTTTCTGTGCATTGATATAATTCCGTACACATTAGGCTTACATGGTATGAAGCGTTATCCCATATGAGTATGAGTCTTTTACACCAATCATTTTTCATAATGTTTATCTTGAGATTCTCCAGATGGTCGATAGTATTCGTAGAATTCATTCTATCATAGAAATCATACATCAACTTCTGATCTGGCCATAGCATGGATATGTATGCAGAGAACTTCTTTCTACTTCCATTATGTTCTATCCTTTGTTGCTGGCCTTCAAAACTCATAGATCTTCGTATGCAAGGTTTCTGTGTTATCGTAGTTTCATCTTTCAAATACTAACATCACTCCTTTTTTTCAGAGCTGAGAGCTACACGTTTATAATCTTCCACCCTCTTTCTTCCCTCTTGATAGTCAGATCCATGTAATAGTTCCAATTTTGGTCTTTTACACCTAATCCCCATATCCTTAGTTATTCTTTGCAGATGTTTGAAACTGATTGGAATATCGAAGCTACATCTGTAAGACATCTTGCAAGTGACCTTAGACTCCATGTATTTCTAAGATAACCAAAGATATGGGGATCATTAAATAATGCAGAAAGGATAACCTCTTTGTTTTCATCTGTTATACGTGAATTCAGTCCTCTCGGTCTCTTCTTTATCCTTACCACTCCTATCCCACCATGAGTAAACGCAACAACCCATCTTTGACAGATCGAATATTGACTTCGTGCTCATGTGCTATGTCTTCATAAGATCTACCTTCAACTTTTTGAAGTATAGCCAGTACCCTACGATACTCCTTCTTGTTAGTTGTATTATTCATGAGTGATTCTAGACTTGTTTTCTGTCCCCGGCTTAGATTCAACTTAGAAGCACGTCTCACATGATGGGAATATCCTACATCTGTTAAGCTTATCTATCTAAAGATCTAGACTAGGGGTGCAATAAAAATATTATGACATATAACTAGACACTTCACTTAGTTCATTAGATCTCTTGCGTAATTAGAAAGCTTACAGGACTATATTCGACGTCATATAGGATATTTATGTGATATCTCTTTGATGTCATATAGAAGACTATGCAAAAAGCCTTTGTTATTCAGGTCACTTACTGGACTAACTGTACCAGAATTTGATCAAATAAGCACAGAAATGGACTCGAAATATGAGGAATGTGAAAGAAGACGTCTTTCTAAAAGGAAGAGGAAAAGAGATGTTGGTGCCGGTAGACCGTTTAAACTGAAACCAAGAGAAAGACTTCTAATGCTTTTGGTTTATTATCCGATTTACATTACATATGCATTATCGGGATTTCTATTTGATCTTGACCAGAGCAATGTATTTAGAGATTTGACTATCCTAGAATCTTTGCTAAAGGAGTGTATTCCATTGCCAAAGAAGATATACAAAAACGTACTAAGAGATTAAGAACTATAGAGGAAGTTGAACAGTACCTTCCTGGATTCAAGGCTTTCATAGACTCTACAGAACAGGAGATTCCAAGACCTAAGAACAAGAGAAAGAGAAAGAGTTACTATTCAGGTAGAAAGAGGAAACATACTGTCAAGACACAATTGATGGTTAATACTGAAGGTTTGATCCTGCATAAGACAGGTCACAGGAATGGAAGAAAACATGATTATGACATTTACAAACACAATCATCCTACTATAACTCCATCACAAGTTGACAATATAGTTGATCTTGGTTATCTTGGTATTGAAAAGGACTTTCCCACAGTAAAGTCTGTACTTCCCATTAGAAAGAAAAAGAATACCTTGCTTTCAAATGACGATATGAGATACAACAAGAATCACTCAAGACTCAGGATCATAGTAGAACACACCATATGCAAGATCAAGAAGTTTGGAATAATGGGTACTAAGTTCAGAAACAAACTAAGAAGGTACAATAACATATCTGATATTGTATCCGGTATACTGAACTTCAGAGTGATGCAGTCTAACAGGATTTCAATCTAAGAATACAGTCAAAATAGGGGCATTAATAGATCATAACTGCTAATTACGCAAGAGATCTATTATCTATCTGTCCATATAGTCTCTCGCCTATTGACTTACATGCACGTGCTATAATCTTATTCTCAATGCCCAGCATACAAGTCGTGATACGAACCTTCATTACATGGATTACCGGTCGCGTTAGATGCTACGCTATCATGCTGCATCGTATCCAATTGTGAATTATACGCGTTTGAATATTTAGTGCAACAATAATCCTCTATATGATCACTTGGGCAGGACTCATCATTTGAATTTGACTTTCCATAGGACATGATAAAGTCTCTTTTTGCATTAGTTTTACATTTCTCATGTATATCACTTGAAGTCCTTGCATCAACACCTACGGATATTGAGACCATTGCTATTAGACTTATGGCGATTATTGTTGTAAGTATAATTATTCCATTGTTCGTTTAGTTTATCTCTAATCTCTAAAATAATATATTTAGTTTTTAAGAGTATTCTGGCTGAATAGAAATGTAATCTCGAAATTCCTAGAATTTCGATTTTCCTAGATTCGATGAGCATGTTCGGTATTGATATAACATTAAGGACCAATCATCTTGGAACTTAACATTAGCATATGTAAAATTAATTATTTCTGAGTTTGTTGAATGAAATCAGTAGGATTTTGCAGATAAAATTTATGATATCTGTTTTGACCAAGAAGAATACATTATTCAATAAAATTATTCCAGAATGCATTATAAGCATTTCCAAATATAATGGCATTATTGCAGCAAACACCAATGACATTCATAACCTTCATCAGGACATTAATCATAACAATAACAATTATGCAAAAAATAATGAATGTATAAGTTATGACGCCTCTGAAAAATCTATTATCATATCCTGTGGATCGGTACACCTAACTGATATTGCTAACCAAATGAACGAACAAAATGTAATAAAAAAAGAATCTGACGGAAACTGGTTATTAAATGCAGGCATTATAATTGAAAAGGGTGCCATGCTAATTCTAGATCCTCAAGACACTAAGTGGTTAAAAATATTAGCAGATGGGAGTGTTGCCTACGGAATTCATGTCTATGGCAGTCTGATCATTGATTTTATTAGATTGACTTCATGGAATCCGGATACAAATAATTATGCTCAGAGCTATGGTTCAAGGGAAACCTCAGGAAAGATAACACATCCTGGGGCTCCAAGACCATATATCAGAATTGAATCCGGTTCGAGTGGTACTACTAATATCACAAATTCAGAGATAGCTTATTTAGGCTATGAGGGTGGCTGGGGATTTGGAACCTCAGGTATTCATTATCATAATGGTGGAGATGGAAGCATAATAAAAAACAACAAGATACACAATCTCTATTTTGGATCCTATTCTAATAGTGTAAGTGGCATGATTATAGAGAATAACCTGTTCTATAATAATGGACACTATGGTATCGACCCACATACTGGGACTCACGATATGATAATAAGGAATAACACGGTTTATGGAAATAATGGTACAGCTATAATTTGTTCTCTTGATTGCTACAATATATTGATTGAAAACAATAAAGTCTATAATAACACTGGATCTGGAATAACCTTCAGTAGAAATATGACAAACTCAGTGGTTAGAAACAATCTCGTTCATGATCAAAAGAATGCCATTTGTTTCGAAATCACATAATAATCAAGTTTACAATAATACCATTTCCAATACTGATGATGGCATTATCTTAGCAAATGGTTCTTCAAAAAATAAAATCTACGATAATAGAATAATCAATTCTGTCAATGCCTTGAGATTCAATGCAGGCTCTCATGAAAATACATTATATTCCAATAAGATAATTAATGCAACACAGCATATGATAAAATATGATGACCAAAACACAGAAGATAACAACACAATCAATAACAATAATAATACTAAATAAATTGTTGTTTCTACTTACATAGGTTGCACTTATGCTGTCATGAAATGTATCCATATAGAGAAATCAGTTGATTAATTCATGTATTTGAATGACTGAAGTGCCATAGCTAGTATTTTGCAAAAAATGTGGAATTTTTAAGGCAAACAAGCTGAAAAATATATGCAAATAAGAAGAATGGAATGATAGTTGTTGGTTGGCTTTCTAAAGCAAATCTAGTAGTCGAATATAAGAACACATCGAGTTGGATGAATTATTCTAGTTTGATCCTTAATGGCAGATTCAGTCTACCGAATAGGAACCACTATAGTACTGTAGTTATTTTAGGATTTTTCAGCTATTTTTGAAGAATAATGAGGCTATCGCTTATATGTACCGCATATTTATTCTACGATATAGAGCATATAATACTTGTCACGTAAATGCTGTTTTTATAATATCAGTGCGTGCAGGAGAGGCTTTGTCAATACGGATTAAAGATTTGGATCTTGATTCAAATCCTTCAAAACTATTCGTAAGAAGAGAATACGCAAAAACTAGAACAGATACAACTATTTTTCTAACCGACGAAGTAGCCCATCAACTCAAATCATGGTTGGATTATAAATATCGAACTAGGAGGATTTACCACACAGGTGAGCAAGACTGAAAAACCATTACAGAATACATACGTCCTGCTAAGAAAGACACAGAATTAATATTTGCAGTTTACCAGATAGTAAAAACCTAATTATCGTTGGCTCCATGATAATTTGCTTAAATCTTTTCAAGCAACATTAGATTGTATTGGTAGAGGTACAAGAGAAGATGGTAACGAACGATGAAGACAGATAACTCTCCATTCATTTAGAAGATTTGTAAAGCATCATTATTTCATTCTCTTGTTATTTAATATAATTTTAAAATTCTAGTTTGCGTAAAGCGGTCTCAAGAACAACCCTTAAGATCACTAAGGTTCCATTCCCTTATGGTTCGATATAGTCGCACGATTATGCTACAAACCAAGATTTATCTAAAACTTTATTAAACTGATTTTTTTTGATAGTAAATTATCGGTAATTTGATTTAAAAGTTTTTGAAAGGTTTGATGCTTAAGAAGAGTAAATATGAGTTTTAGTGTCATCTTTAGTGGAATTTGAGATCATATGTTATTCATGATATGTCATTTAACATACGCAGTACTAGAATATGTACCCAAAGCCCCTGCGACGATCCTTATTTTTGACTTAGAATAAGAAAACGAGAATTTGATGGTATAGACTCGAGAGTGGATTAACTAGTCAGGAATGCGACGCTAAGAATTGAAAAACATAGCAGGAATTGCTTGTATATCGACAGCAAAGATTCATCGATAGACACAAAATAATGAAGGATTAACATGCGATATTTTAAATTAGGATCAAAAATTGAACATATAATGTATCAAATGAATGCACATGAATCATATAATAAGATCTTGCTTCTAATGAAAGAACATCATACTTGGTTCAATAAATCAATCCCTCTCATCGCTAGTGAGAATATACCCAGCACTGCCGTAAGAGAAGCAATAATTTCTGATTTTGGCAACAGATATGCTGAAGGATGGCCAGGAGAGAGAGTTTATGCGGGATGTAATTACATAGATCAGGTGGAGTTAATTTGTAACGATTTAGCGGAGATGGTTTTTGGAGCAGAATTTGCGGATTGTAGGGCAACTTCTGGTGTAGTCGCTAATCTTGCTATTTATGCAGCATTCTCGAAGCCTGGAGATTATATGATAGCATCATCTATTCCTACCGGTGGCCACATTTCCCATGGTAAGAAAGAGCATTCCGGTACGGCCGGTCTTGTCCATGGATTAAATATCGAACATTATCCTTTCTCAAAAGAAGAAATGACAATAGATGTAGATGCTACAAAAAAGAAAATTGAAGATATGTGTAATGATCACAAAGCTCCAAGTATAGGAATGTTTGGTGGCAGTCTCTTTCTTTTCCCACATCCTGTAAAGGAATTGGCAGATTTTATGCACGATCATAATATGTACATAAACTATGATGGAGCACATGTTGCAGGACTAATTGCTGGTGGACAATTTCAGGATCCTCTAAAAGAAGGAGCAGATTCAATGACCATGAGTTCGCACAAAACATTGTGGGGTCCACAGGGAGGAATTATTGTATCATTACAAAAATATTCGGAATCCATCAAGAAGGCAGTATTTCCTGGTACCACCAGTAGTCATCATCTGCATCATGTAGCTGGCAAAGCTATCGCACTAGCAGAATCGTTAGAATTTGGAAAGGATTATGCAAAACAAGTGATCAAGAATGCTAAAGCTATTGCAGGGGATTTAGCTAATTTAGGGTTTGATGTTTTGGCAGAAAAAAAAGGATATACAGCGTCACACCAGCTTGCGGTAGATGTTTCAAAGTTTGGTGATGGTGGAACCATTGAAAGAAATTTGGAAAAAGCTAACATAATCTTAAATCGGCAATTATTGCCTGGAGATATCAAAGCTGGCAGGCATTATATGCATCCAAGCGGGATAAGGATTGGGGTTCCAGAAATAACAAGATTAGGAATGAAGGAAAGTGAGATGAAAGAAATTGCCAATTTTATTAAACGCGTAGTAATAGATAAGCAAGATCCCAGCCTAATAGCAAATAACGTTGCAGATTTTAGGAAAGAATTCCATAAAATTCATTATGCATTTGATAATACTGTTGACGCATATGAGTACATAGACATCATTCATAACTACAAGGCAATTCAATAATAACGATGTCGAATTAACGTAGATATTAATAGAGTCAAAGTATATTCATGTACTCTTACTCTTAAATAATAATAATCATTCTTGCCATTTTTATCTCATAAATAACAATTGAAATTACATAATTTAGATTTTACTATTACCAGATATAGTAGACAAGTGTTCCTATCTTTTATGGCACAAAAGTATGATAAAGGGTTGTAACAAGATCGTGGTAACCATTATCCTATATATCTCATCTCTTCACCTGCATATCTAATATAATAGTCTCTTTAGGCTCTTAGCAATAGCATACAAGAGCAGGCAATGAGACTAATCCTAAGATAGCTGTTAGAGGGTAAATTGTAGTTTTATAGTCATTGTTACTGACGACGTGTGTTTGGACAGATCGTCCATTTGATTGCGATCTTCAGACCTTGTTAATGTATTTGGTTTCTTCTGATGTTGTCCTTTGTCAAAATATTCTGTTTCTACTATTCTCATATTATATCTGGAACTTCTTTGGTTTTCTGATACAAATACTTCCTTTGGTCTATACTTCAGTGTTGCTCCAACTGCTGTCAATGTGGCAATATATCACCATAATATTTCACAAATAAAATCAAGGTCATTCAGTGCTTTGAGCATATCAAATGTTAACTACATGTTTTTGCAAAACGCCTATCATTATCAAATACTGCAGTGATAAAACCCCTACTCATTGAAATTAGAAATTCTTTAAACTGATCATCAACTGTTGTTATGTTCCTTTTTCATTTCGTTTATTTTTCTTACGAAAAATTTCTATCATATATATTGGCTGTTCAATTTCGTATTTTCCTGAAGTTCTGCAAAAAGGTTCTGTATAAGTTCGGATGTTACTTTGGGAAATATAGTATTATAAGCTTTTTGTAACTTTAAAGACTGAAACAATATTGCATCTAATTCTGGGTTTCTTTCTTCTGAATCTGATATTATGAAGTCAAATATCTCTGCCAAACGTAGCTTCTGTTATATTGCTTAGGATATGTTTACCTCGATTATTTATATCCTTGTTCCGATACTATTAATTTCCAATCAATATGACTTTACTAATGACATGAGTAAGTGATTAGCTCATATCAATATGATTAGAAATTGTCCTTGATTATTATTTGTAACAAGAATATATCGATATTAGAAATACATTATTATATCAAGAATGCCCTGAATGGGATTCGAATTCTTTTGATATCAGTTCTTTGTATATCATGATTGATATGTGAAAATAAATATGATTATTATTGTTCTCATATTTTTCAAGATCTAAGGTAATTTCATTTTTTTAGTAAGCAGTTATGGAGAGTTCAGACGAATTTAGGTGAAAGAGAGAAAAACTGACCTATGCTGATACCTTAATCCACTAATAGAGTCTATAAAGACGTGTTTAACTGGATGAATCTATCATATCTTAATTTAATAAATCTCGAGAACAAAGTAAATAACAAAAATTGATCCACATTCTCTTTTTTCGTATAAATATTTGATTGAAATTCAATTCTATAATTCTGTTATCTGAATGGTACCAGTCTAAGTGATCTGCTCCTGAACATTCTATAAGCTTATCATCACCGTCATCTCCATATTTTAATCGTTTCCTGAAGCCTCCTTGTATTGAATAGAGAATTCATAGAAATTGATACAACGTATATTTGTCTAAAAAGTGTTATTCCGATGTTTGTCCAATACAACGATAATATATTGAGCCATTTATTGTGACATCCTCTATTTTTGCCATTGTCAGTTTTTTATCGGTGTGGCCATATTTTTTCGATATCATTCCAGCGGTGATATTGCTAAATAACTCTGTCAAACTGAGTTTTAGCATTGCATGATTAACTTCTTCTTCCTTTATACCAATTGCCTGAGCAATTTCCTTTGCTGAAAACGCTTTTCCTTTGTTACGACACAAAAATTGAATTATTACTGTATTAATATTCTTGTGTGCATCAAATTCAGCTGCATCTATCGGTACCATAATATTTGATATGTGTTCCCATATAACAAACATACTGTAATTGTATTTTGTCCCTTCGTAAGCCTAGGAGCAGATTGAATCCCTTTTGACTGATTTCTTGTAGCTTCGTATTTCTTCCATCTTTATTTTTTCTTGTGCGTAAAAATTTGGACAAAGTGGAGGTGGCAGCTAATCTTTTGAAATAATCATTCTTACAATCAGTATTTTCAATCAGGAATTGCTTCTGATTAAATCAATGCAAATATAATGTGGTACAGTCGTCACAATTTATTTTTAGTAATATATTTGAGCCTATAATTGACTAATCTGAAGATATAGTTCGAGCAATACTATTCTGAATATTTCATTGGACATTCTGGTTCTACATATTGGCACAAAAAGGACTCAGACAAAGCAAAGATAATTCGTAAAATTGAATCCTATTTAACATTCCTAAATGATCATGAATTGGAAAGACAAAGGGGTCGATATACAACCAAGATAGAAGAGTTGGAAGATCTAAATCAGTCGAAGGCAATGCGATAAAAATGAAAGACGATGCGATAGCACAATTATCTGATCAACTGGTCGCTTTGTCGGCAAGATTACAAGAGCTTGAGAAGACTCATAACACAGCTTTAATGAATGTACCAAGTTACCATTCATCCTTGTATCTGGGTTGTTTTTGTACTATGAGTAATGGTATCTTGGACGTTGCTGCGACTTTTCTAGTAGTACTTCCTATACCTTCTATCCTTGAAGCTATCCGACGACTTCCCATTACTATCAGATCGAAGTGAATGAGATTAGATAGATTGATAATCTCATCTGCAGGATTCCCTCCGTATATTTCAAATATTATTTTCTTTGTCATGCCAGCGGCTTTACATGCTGTTGTCATTTCTTCGATTACTTCTCGTAAAAATTCATCTAGTGGGACTCCTCGATGATTTCCTGTAATATCTATTTGTTCTTCATCTAGATTCGCTTTTATGGTAACTGGTAATGTATTATTTAAATCTCTATGGCTTTTAACGACGTTAATAACAACGATCTCCGAATCAGAAATCTTTGAAATATATGCAGCATATCTCAAAGCTATCTTGGACATTTTCATTCCGTCATACGCAACTAGTATTCTCCCAAAACTCGGAAAATCGATAGGGATATGATGATCTTTAGAAGATTCGACTGTTGATCCAAACTTTTGTTCTATCGCGCTAACATGTTCTTCAGAGTTTTCTCTCAAACTAATTCTTGACAATTCAAAGAACTACTATAATACTTTCCTAAAATTTAAAGGTGAAATGTGAAATGCAACACATATAGAAATGGCCGAATCTATTTGTTTGTCATCATAACACGGAGTTGATATAATCACACATTCGCCAAATGAAAGAAAATAAACATTAGAAAAATGTGTTATGTAATTTAGTAGGTATCTTCTTCCTAATAGAATAAGTATATTGTTAGCATAGAATTTGCTATGGTATGAACCTGCTTGGTAGAAAAAGCACAACGATATTTACGATTGTAGCTGCAATAATTATCACATTTGGTAGTACTCCGCTCATAGTAGCGGATCCCAATAATTATCAACAAGGGTTTAAAGCAGGATTGCATGATGAACTGAACCATGTATTACATCAAAATAAATTAGGTTATGATAAAGATGGTAATTTTTCACCTTGGAGTAACGGTTACTTAGCTGGTTGGCATAAGTCTTGCGATAAACTAGGAATAGAAAATAATGCTCCAGATAGTATGTGTAATCTTCTTATGGATAGAGGTACGCCTTAGCTAAGATTCTTCTGATTCTTCAGTTGATTGCTGTGGTTGTTATTGCTGCTGTTGTTGAATTGGCTTACTAACAGCTTTCATTTTTTCACTTCGTTTCTGAGATACACTAGCCAGATAGCTTTGTACACTCTTACTTTGTTATCCTTTTTGATAAGCTTCTTCTACTTGATCAGGGCTTAATTTATCAAAGTCTCTAAAAGTCAAATCTATACTGCCTAACATAATTTGATGCAACTGTCTGATGGTCTTGGCCAATACAAATTTAGCTTGAGGGCATTGTGTACCTAATCTGTTGGCGACTGCAGCTTTGAGCAACGCCTATAGAAATGAAAAAGATGCTGACCTAAGGGAAAGAATTCTACTAGTAAGGCTTGTTAGAGAAGATAAGAAAGAAGCATCCAGTGTAGCTGAAAAGGAATTCCATAGATTTAGATGGTGGGCTTACAAATGGCTCAAGAGATTTGATAATTCTGGTTTGGAAGGACTAAAGAATAAGCATAGAAGTGGTAGACCTCCAGAAGTGTCGGAAGAAACATCTACCAAGATAAGAAAAGAATAGTCATAAAATCAATCAGGATGGATGGCTAAAGAAGTCATGAATTTGATATATGAAAGAACATGAGTCAAATATCATGAAGTTCATATCTACAGACTATTACATAGATGGGGTTTCAGTCCTAAAGTACCAAGAATGAAATTTGTTAATGCTGCATCAAAGCAAGAGAAAAACGAGTTTCGAAAAAGGCAAGAAGGATAATCTCACGAATACCTCAAGGCTTTACCATCACAGTTATGGACGAATCCATCTTTATACATGATTCTTTGGTTCGAAGGAAGATGTGGACTGCAGATAGAATAAGACCAATTGTAACTATTACTGGATCACACCAAAGGACCTGTGTATTTGGTGCTCTGTGTATAGACGGAAGACAGTTCTTTCGTCAGTATGAATCCTTTAACCAATACACCTTTCTGGATTATCTCATACAATTGCAAAGAAGGTTTGGAAAACTAATATTGTTCATAGACAGAGCACGTCAACATCACCGGTCCATCATGGTAAGAGAATACATAGAGCAAAACAAAGACGTTCTAAAAGTAATATATTTTCCAAAAGGTTCGTCTGAATTTAATGCTATAGAAGAATGCTGGAGACAGGGAAAATATGATCTCTTGGTATCGAAATACTATCCGAAATTTGCAAATTTCAGACATACTATAGCCAACTACTATAGAACAAGACGGTTCAGACTACACTAGACATAGTCAAATATCTATCGAGGAGTGTGAGTTAGCGAATTAATGTTACTGAGTCTAGTTCAAAACAATTAGGTCTGTTGAATTGAATTTTTTATACCATTTTTATCGAATATTTACTAAAAGCATAAAAAAGTAAAACTAGCTAGATTAATCCTCTCGTGCAAAACATGCGAATTAGAAGATAGATCACCGATCTCATCAAGTCTTAATATATAAGGAACAACCATTAAGAATATTCTTACATGAATAAAGAGAATATCTATTCGGCCATGACGAAAATAATAAATGAAGATTATTTTACAGGGCGAGTTACTATAAGAGGGATCTTCAGTGAACAAGCAAGTAACGAACAAGAAATATATCATGTAACATTTTATAACGGAGCAAGAACCACATTACACTATCATGAGTCTGATCAGATACTTATTGCCACAGGTGGAAAAGGTGTAGTTGGTTTGATTAAAGGATCCAAGGTTAGCGATTTTGAAATTGACGAAAAGGATATAATATTTTTTGAAGAAGATGGAGATTCCGTTTACATACCCGCAAACAGATTACATTTTCATGGTGCTATTGGCGGCTCAAGCGGTAATGGGGATTTTTCACATTTGGCTATAAGAAAAATGTATTTAAATCGAGTTACACAAGCCGTCGAGAAAAAAGCGAAAAATGAATGGGAATATGATCTAATTGCAAAAGAGATAGGGAATAAAGACCCTGAAATCATTAAGCGAATCGCAGAAAAGATATCGGAAAAGATTCAAATTGCCATATTAAAAAAACGAGACCGAGACCGAGATACAAAAAATAATTAAACTATTGTCCAGCATAATTAATATTATTTCTCTCTCGGATTGCATAGTATTCAAGGACCTACTGACTCAGGTTGGGTCAATAATGATATCCTCAAGCAAACTTATCATATAGTAAAGTAGAAGCATAGAAAGAAATTGAAGAAAGTGTAGCTGAAATCATGAAAAAAGCTGAGGTGTTTGAATGATCTGAAGACTTTAATTCCGAGTTGGACGAGACAGAATTCAAAAATTATTTAGAAAGAGTTATGGATGAATTGGGAGAAAAAAGACTCAAGATCATCAATAAGCATCTTTATAAATCGTATCACGGGGATAATATACGATTCCATGTGTAATCAACACTAACAAAAAGACGACGAGAAAATAAATGTTAAATCCAATCGATAATCCACTAATTCTTTCTTTGAGTTCAAACTCAAGCTTCTTGGTAGCAGATGAAATCAGGTGGAAGCAGAGGATAAAAGGTGATAACAATGATCAGGCTCCATTGGTCATAGCGAAGGTACAATTTATGCTCCAAGAGTAGCATAGATAATTCGACTAATGTAAAGAACATTATACTTATGGGCAACCTAGCTCAGAACCCTCGAGATGTAGAATACTATCAAGACGTATCATTACCCTCAGGTACGCTACACAAGTATTGGATAAAAATCACACTGGATTGATATCAATACAGCAAATAGCGAAGGATCCTTTGTTAAGGCAGTTATTGGTGCCGTCTTCTGTTATGCTTACTTTTTTGCGTACTAATAATACCATAGTCATAACTACCACTCTAGCAACGGGTTTTGGTACGAGTGGTTACATAAGTATTGATAAACAACTTAAACCTTTGCTGACAAAGGCATATGAAAACATCACAGCTTTCAATTTGCTCAAATGCAATTATATTGGAGTATGTCCTATATTGTGGAGATTGCTATTTAGTTCGATTCCAACTTTAAGCATCATTGGTAATGTCTCTAAATCTACAGGTATCCTACTGCTCAATGGAGAAAACGATTCTCAAACTCCTGTTCAACAAGCGTTTCTATTGCAACAAAGACTAACTGAAGTAAATCACCCTGACCATTCATTGATAACATATCCAAATCTTGGACATGTATTCTATCCTTCATCTCAGTGGTCGACTGCAATTGGACCTATACAACAATATATTTTGGCAGATTTGTATGGGTGGCTTGAGGCTCATTCTGGACTCACATTCCTATGTTAATACTACTGCTGCCTCCAATATAGGAGCAAATACGAGTTCATTGAATACAAGTACGACTTCTCCTTCAAGTTCTTCTAGATGATATTAAAGAAAATCACGCTCAAATCTCTATTGATATTAACTGGAAAGCCATGGCTAGTCAACAGCATCGAATATTTATGAGATTAGATGTTCTGACTTATCCAGTACAAGAAAATATCTGAGATATATCTGCTCAAGAATACGCTAGGAATAACTTTAGTATGGCAGTCTAGATACTGTCTTATTCGTGGATGTTATGAATTGACAGGGTGTGAAAAATGTCAAGGAAGAACAAGAACTTTTTGCTCAATAAGAATAAACTAATCATTCTAGAATCAGTTGTTGGTTTTGGAGTAGGATTTCATGGAGGATTAATAGGATTGGCTCTTGGGAGCATACATATGCCTGCAATGAATATTAGTATTAAAGGAGCCGAGAGCAGCAGCTGGAAAATATGATAATAATAGTGTCACAAGGATCAAAAATAGTAATATTAAGTAACATGTGAATATGGCTAATACTAATCTCTTATTATAAGTATCAAGTGAGCCACACGAGGATATAAGTGCATCACGGAAATAAGGTAGTACATGAAGGAATACATATCTGATTTTAGAACCATGTCGCAGAAATCATCAGCAACCTCACTTGGAGTTGAATTTGATTGAGTAACAATCTTAGTATGTCGTAACAAGAAAAAGAAGAAAGAACAACAGCTGATGTTGATACTAATGTTTGTAGGAGTTGGCAGCAATAGTCTAATATTTAAGTAAATTGCAACAAAATACTATAGTTTTTCAATCTGGTAACATGTACTTAAATTGGTGCTACTGTTTTAATCCATAATCACCAGGTATCTCCAGTAGCACGAGAATATATACACGACTGCGGACTCAGCCCAGAAATATGTCATCCCACACCTTGGCTGTCATAAAGATTTTACGATAGATTTGAATAGACGAGCGAATAGCGGAACAAATACGGGGGGCCATTGTTTGGTAATCAGCCGCGAGGTAAACCATTTGTTGAGGCTTTTGACACATGATATAGCGATTATGGTTATTCATTAGTATCCTTGTGAGATACTTCATTTGGAATCGTTATACAAACCATTCGACTGAACAGGCTTCTGGTCGCTAAAGAATTGGCTAGATAGATGCAGCCAGTTAAGGCGACTGCAGTTTAATCCTAATTATATGATCAAATATAATATTAATTCTGCAAATAGGAATGGTTATCTGCCAATAAGTCTCGAAAAACTAAAGCAGACAAATGCGCACTGTACAATATGTTGGCTAAATCATAGGTAGATAACTGACTCTCATATCCTGTACTCCAAAACAGGCTATATCGGACAATAAATCAGATCCATTGTAATTATATCTGAAAATGTGTCTTCTAATACGATGTGTGGCATCCCTGATTATAAATATTCTCTAAAATGAGAGATTATCAGTATAGATGCAACAGAGCATAGAATATGATAAATGGACATAGAGCCCATCCCAAAAATAGATAGACATATAGTGAGATTGTCCTGCTCATAAGTGTGGCTTACGACAGAATCAGGTACGTTCCAACTATCAAAAGAGTCCCAGATGAAGTTAATGGATGAGCATAGGTTTATACTTCCACCAGAGAAGCTAGATAATACAATCGGACGTCCAGCAGTATCATTTAGGAGGTTGACGATGGTATTTTGTATGTCTTAAGAACCGGATGTCAGTGGAAGATGCTGCCACAGGAATTTGGTTCGGGTTCGACTGTCATAGGAGATTCCAGGAATGGTCTATATCTAAGATATTTCAAGATTATGCAGCTAGATTGCTAAAAGTATATGATGGTATAGTAGGCATCAATAGACATGCAATCTCTTGATAGTGTATGTATAAAGGCACCTTTAGGGGGGAAATGACTGGACCTAATCCCACAGACAGAGGTAAGTTAGGAACAAAACGTCATGTATTACCTGATGGACAAGGTATTCCATTATCTGTTGTTGTAACTACAGCTAATACACATGATATGAAGGCTGCATATTAGCACGCTGAACAATATGGTAGTTAACAGACCGTCTTATAAGACGTATGAAGAGAAACAGAATCTTTATCTCGATAAAGGATATGATTTTCCGGAGATTGAGAATGGCGTTATCAAGAAAGGCTATCACCCACAGATTCCACATAGATGTAGGAAGTCTATATCAGCATTCAGGAGAGCCCATCATCATAGTTCCAGAAGATGGGTCGTTGAAAGAACCAACTCCTGGCACAACAGGCTCAGAAAACTTTTGGTTAGATATGAAAAGAAATTAGAAAACTATTTTGCGTTAGTATGTTTGGTTTGTTGCATTCTTATTTACAGTAGGATAATTTTGGGATAGGCTCTAAGTCGAATTTTACATCACTTACATTAACTGGCATCCCAACTCATAGTTATGAGAATAAAATCTCTTTTCTTCATCTGGCAAATCTACCAAGTCTGTTTTGTTACTTCTCAACTATCTTTCTCATATCCCTTCCTATGGAAGAAAACATGAGACCAAAGATTATATGATCTGTACCCATTGCCTTAATTTGCTCAATATCACTTCCAATTTGTTCAATGGTACCCGTCATCGGTGCTCTGGTTTGATTGGAGGAAGGTGGACGATTCGAGGACATTTGGAAATGAACCAATATAGATACCAACCTTCGAGGTATCCTTACCGGCCTTTCTTGCACCTTCTTTCAAAACCGTTTATCGCCTGCTCGAGGCTGATTTAACGGACCAAAACCAGCAACGCCTATCCATCCGTTTGGCATAGTTTACTATACGTGAATAAGTCTTTCGCGACTGTAACCCGCCTAGTATTATCGGGGGATGGTGGTTTTTGCAAGGGTTTAGGTCCTATCTTAGTAGGCAGGTATATTGGAAAATTGACCCTTAAATTCTACAATATCATCGGTCCATATTTTTCTCAACGCTCGAAGATATTCGTTACGCTCGAGTACCTCTGCTTTATAAGGAATGCCTGAGACTTCATATTCATCTTTTGACCAACCTATACCCAATCCAGCAATAGATCTTCCATCGGAGAGAACGTCAAGTGTAGTAAATCTTTTTCCCAACACAACTGGGTTTTGAAAGAACATATCGATTACTGATGTTCCTAAAGAAATTCGTTCGGTAACACCAGCAACATATGTCAGTGTAGTGAGTGGGTCTAAGGACGTTCTGAAAATCAACAGGCACAGAACCGTCAGGAGTGGCTACATACGGCGTCTGTGGTTTAAAGTGGCCATAGTAGGCGATCTAGTACCGAAACTGAATCAATACCTTCTTTTTCTGCTTCCTTAGCAACGTGGAGATTGTTATCTCTCGTAGCATGCTCACCAACTTGCGGTAAGAACAGTCCAACTTTCATACGAAGCATATCTTCCTCCACCATCAAAGGCCGAGGTAATTGACTACCGATCCATGCGTTTCACTTGGCACGCTTTTTATTGATAAATTCAACATGATGTTCTTCCTACATCTCCATTGCTCATGGCTAGGATAGTAATGTCGTGGGATTTCTGCTTTAACAAAGTTACGTTCTTATTCTTCGAAGAAAGGTCTAAACTGAACATCATAACCAGGAGAGTTGTTTGCAAACTGTTTTATCATGATCATTTTGCATATTTTATCTTGCAACTCGGAATGTTCACTCAATTTTTTTTTACAAATAGGACATAATGCCATATACATCACAACATAACAACAAATTAAAATATGTAAAGTTCAATTAAAGTAGCTCGACTAGATAAGACATTAAAGGCTAAGGCTTTCTATGTAATTTCGTTAACTTCGCTATGTATATTAGCAGCTTTGATAGGCCTTTTGATTTTCCAGCAGTTCTAGAATAACTACTATGATACACTAATCAGTATTTCCATAATTACGATTAGCTATGGAATAACAGCAGTTCTGTTAATACGGTTATCTCTGCTGTTTTTGTCCTGGTATAAATCAAACCATAGTCTTATCAACTTTTTGTATTTTATATCGATGTTAATAATAGCGTTTAACTTAATCATGACGGCCGCTTTTACAAGTGCCAAGGTCAGCGATAGGCCATCTCACGCTGGAGAATATATTGGAAGTTCTGGAGATATAACTGGCGGTAAATATGTATTATTAGAGAATACCTATAGAATCTCTTCCTTTATGGCATTTTTCAGCATTTGGATAACTTCGGCTCTATTAATGAACTATTACAGAGAGAGACTGATAAATGATATAATAAACTGGATAATGTTATGATGCGTTCCAGAAAGCTCTACACTGCTGCTTCACGATATCAATTGTTACAAGTATAAAATTGCTCTATATAACCTAAATCTTGAATATTAGAATTGCAAGAAGGGCTATTCAAAGATGGCTTTAAATAAAATCAGAATATATGGTGATTGCTGATGATTCACGTGGCTCAATATTGAAAATACGGATTAATCAGCAGGAATTTCCATCTAGACACATTGAAATATATACCAATTTGGTAACTATTCTATCAGAAGTATGAATATGAGATTAATGCTATTAAATGCTTTCTTATAATAAATTTCTAGTATTCCTTTACACTATTGAATCAACAAAAATAGCGTTTGAAGGGTAGATTTTGTTTTATTGCATAACGACCATTGGTCAATTCTAATAAATGAGAAATCACATCGTTCTTAAAATGAACCTTCATTTTTCTTCTTTTTCTTCTCCTTATTCTCTACATATTCTTTTAGTGAATTTAGGTTATAGTCATACATCTCCTCAAAGAATTCGACTAGCTTCAGGGATTTCTTTCTATTTAACGAATAAAATCTGTTTTTGCCCTGTTTTCTTTCTGCTATCAAATCTGCCTCCTTTAGTATACGGAGTTGAATTGAGACCGTGGGTAAAGTAAATCTAAAGTGCTCAGCTATTTCTGTCGGAATCATATTATCTTTCTTTCCTAATAACAGTAGTATTTCTCTTCTATTATCGTCAGACAGTGCCTTCCAAGGAGAACCCATAATTTAAATATTATATAGTTATAGAACTATTTAAATATTATATTCTGTTAGCATATACATGTCAACAACAAAGGAAGGAGGACAGGAAGAACAAGATTTGGTAGAAATAAAGAAGACGATAATTATTGATGCTTCCCCAGAAATCGTTTTTAAAGCCATTACTGATCCACGCGAGCTAACAAATTGGTTTCCAGACCAAGCTATTTTAGAACCTAGGGTTGGAGGAAAAATGAAGTTCAGTTTTTTTAAAGATCCTAATGCACACAAAAATATGGATTTTTTTCCTGAGGGAGTTATTGTTGAAATCACACCAAACAAGAAGATCTCATATACATGGGAACATTTGACCATACCCGATTTTCCGAAAACCGTTGTTACATGGGAGCTAGAAAAGATCGATGACAACAAGACCAAACTAAAGCTGATTCATACAGGCTTTAAAGCTGGAGAAAAGATGTTCAAAGAGCATAATGAAGGTTGGACTTATTTCTTGGGTAGGTTAGAAAATTACTGCAAGAAAAGAGGTTAGACTGACTATCAATCTGAATATTATCTTTTCATCTACTGGAATCTATTCTGGAGTAAGAAACCAAGAAACCATATCTCATTTTTTCTGCAGTGCTTGTTGCTTACAAATAGTTTGCTAATTGGTAGAATTATTAATTCTCCTGTTTAATCAACCTCAGAGAAGATATTTTTGTATTATTTTGATCTTTTGACTCAATATATTTATCTGATTTTTGCCAGATTAATTTTCAAATTTGGTATGTTATGCTAACCTCTTGCGCGTGTTTTTGCGCGTGGATGTGGAAGTTGATGATTATAATATTTTTACATCATAATCACGAGAAAATGTAGAGGTGCCTCAACTATCATTTAATTGTCGTTAGTTTTTGTTTGCATAAGATCAACTAATCTTGCAATGAATTATCATAATATCCATAAAAAATTTATTATTGAATTCCACATTAATAACGAATTTTTATTAATATGAGATTGTATAAATTATTTATGAATCATAAATCCAAAATATTGATTACGTCTATTGCTGGCACAACAATATTACTGATATGTCAATTAACAACTATGACGATTACCTCTAAATCTGTATATGGGCTTGATATTAGTAGTAGACCATCTGCATTTTATAATAATGAAAGTTTACCTGTTTCAGGATAGACAACAACAATTATGTAATAATGCCACTACAGTCTTAATATCTACTATTAAATCGACTCGGAGTATTTTAGCGCAGGTTCTAAATGACATAAATATGAATAATACAAAAGATGCACTTTCAAACTTGAACGCTTTAAAAACTAAAATAGAGCAATATCAGTTATCTGCTCTGGATGTTCTCTCTAATCCTATTCTTCAGTCGTCCAGAATTCATTTGGCTGCAGCTGAGGATGCAATAAACTCAGGTAATGCAGAGAAGGCTATTTCGGAATTGAATATGGCAGGACAACTGAAGATTCAACACCAACAAGGGATGATGGAAATGAAACTGCCCATGAGCGGAGAGATGAATTCCACATTCAACTCTTTAGAAGCCCATTTGTTAGATGCCAACGAGGCTGTTAATGCTGGCTATACTCAAAAAGCACTTTCAGACTTGAATATTGCAAGTGATCAATTATATCAACATCAACTATCAATGATTGATTTTATAAATTCCATCTTTAACAATACTAGATCGCATCTCAAACAATCACTCGATGATTTAAAAGGTGGCGATAGGCAAACCGCAATCTCAGAGCTAGCAATAGTTGGACAGTTATTGAGTGCACATCAACATGGAATCCTCACAATGATTGGCATATCCAAACTGTAGGTAGGACTGATTTGTATTAGGTTTAGAGATATGTAACAGATGTCTTGCGTAATTAGCCGCTATGATCTATTTACACTACAAACCCTAACTCTTTTCCTAGAGTGAAATCCTGCTAGACTGCATAACTCTGAAGTTCAGTAAGCCGGACACAATATCAGATATGTTATTGTACCTTCTTAATCTGCTTTTGAACTTAGTGCCCATTATTCCAAACTTCTTGATCTTGCATATAGTAGTATGTTCAATTATAACTCTAAGCTTAGAGCGATTCTTGTTATAAGTTCTTTCACTATTTGAAAGCAAGTATTCTTTTTCTTCTCAATCGGAAGTACAGACTTCACTGGGAAAGTCCGTTTCAATACCAAGATAACCAGAATCAACTGTGTTGTCAACTTGTGATGGAGTTATAAGATGATTGTGTTTGTAAATGTCATAATCATGTTTTCTTCCATTCCTGTGATCTGTCTTACGGTATATCAAACCTTCAGTATTAACCATCAATTAT
>CAVPXM010000044.1:0-42630 GCA_963709405.1 uncultured Nitrososphaerales archaeon | reverse complement strand
ACCATTGTAGATACCTTTAGTGGCGACCCATTCGCAAAATCTGATTTGCGAGTAAGCCTTGTTTTGAATTTGATTCTCCTGCTGGAAAAAATTCTTAGATTAGCAAAATATTCCTCTACTTATAGTCAGAAAAGTTTAACCCGATAAGGTTATTACTATGAATTTCTTAATTATCACCCGGTAAGATCAATGGACAACAATAACTTAAAAAAAGGGCTGGTTTTATTAGGAATCCTTATTTTGATTATGGGTGGATACAATTACTCATATTTCAATAGCGTTCCTCAAATTTTTGCTCAGGTAATTCCAAGAGAACTTGCATCTAATAACAGCACAACCATTAATTCTGAGCCAAATACAACGACTACTCATACTTCTTATATCATAGAGGGCAGCAATGCGCTCTTAAGTTCGAAATTGCCAATGATAAAAAAGGCAGTCATAAGTCAAATTTACGGTGCAATTGGTATTCCACAAAAAGCTGATGTAAACAATACTGCAACAAATCTAAATGCATTGATTACAAATGAAATTGATAATTCAACATCTCGATCAAGCAGCCTTGAAACGACCAAATCTTTAGCTGCTGCCCAAATTGCTAATGCCGTCCATAAAATAACGTCTATAATTAATAGTAATAATGAGCAAGATCTAACTATCAGAAAAGTTGTGATTGATAATGAAGCAAAATGCTCCTCCACTTCTGCTGGCGTTACTCCACTGCATTGTAATCTAAATATACTTATTCACAAATAAAACGTGAATTTCTAAAACCCTTGTTTAAGTACGAATGGGCTGTTTTAACTGTCTACACCGCACGGCACTAATTATTCGCAGAGCCCTTTTCACAATCCGTCTATTGTTTAAATTAGTTGATCGGTTTTTACTTAAGACTGAGAGAATGAGAGTAGCAAAAGCACTTTCGGTGCAGCGTCAGTATATTTAGGATTTTCTGTTTTGACATGTAAGACTTTTATGACCTGCTCGTATCTTAAGCACTTATATACAACGGTATATAAGAATAACAAACATTTTTCACTGAAATTGCTGATTGTGAAAGGGATATCTTTCTACAGCCACAAAACAAGCACTATTCCACTGGTAGCAAAGGTATTAGCAATATTCAAAGCAAAAATCATGTTTTTATAGATATTTGTTCATGCTAAAAAGGTGCACATGCTAGCGCAATCAGTAGAGTACACAAACAAATTCCTAGGTGGTAGGACAATTGTCAATTTTAATGAAATAAGAGATATAAAAGGACTTACCACAACGATTGGAAAAGTATTTGCAGTTCTGACTGCCGTGTCTCTTATTTCACTACAGTTGCTGCCCTACCCACTAAAGTTAGGTGGAGGTAATCCTCTCGATAACGACAATATTGCTTATGCAGTAGCAGGTGAAGGTAATCCGGTATCTATAAAATTATGGTATGCACATTTTATGCCTCTGACCAATAATAGCCAACTACACCAAGTTAAAGTCATAGTCCTCTATACTGTTATGCCATCTATAGTATCTATAGACAGGATACAAAATGCAGTCATGAAAGTCTATGCCATTAATGGGACGTTACTAAAGACCACTTCGTTCCCTAGTGGCATAAAACTTAATGTTACTGGTGGCAAAGTACAACTTGCAACTACTCTAGCAGATAGCACAATAAAGAATATTACGGCGTCTGTAATGTTTACCGACTCAACCAAGAGTGCTAATTATTCTAATCCTTTAAATGTAAAACTCGGCCTAGGACAAACAATTCAGCCCTAGGGAGAAAGATATCTTAATACATTTACGAGCTACCTATAATGTCTTATTGGACTAGTGGTATACTTATTCCACTATATTCTTTTCTAGCACGATTTGTATCAAATCGAGAAGTTCTCCATTCAGTACCTTCAGGTTATAATTGCTGATCTCCTTGTTATTGGTATAACTTTGCCATTCCATTAGGTTCTGGTATAAATCTTTTAATCGTATATATTCATAGAAAAAGAAAAATTTTTTTTATTTTATGCGGGCCCGCATAAATGCTGTTATGGTTACAGCAGAAGACTTTAATCAAACGGAGAATAAAAAGATATCCTATGATGCAATTATTGCGACAGATAAAGAGAGAGCATCAGGCTAAGGCAAAAGAGTTTATCCCTCAGCTATGTTATGCATTAAAGAATGAAGATGCATTTCTTAGCAATGAGGACATACGAGACAGAATAAAAAAAGACCTAATTGATATCTGGTCTAAAACGACTATTCAAAACAATATTCCAGACGAATTTAAGGATAAGGCTAAACAATCTGCAAAGGAAAAAGCAGATCAAAAGAGAGGAAGAACGTTGTAGAAGAATGTGTGACCGTGTCGTCACAGATGGTTCCAGAAGAAGTCTTCTAGTGGCAATACTACCATATTTGAATCAAAAAATGAACCTGATCCGCTACAAATAGCGCATACACTCCTTAAGGAGAAAGACGATGAAATTCATAAGTTAAGAGAAGAGTTAGAACAACAAAAACAAGAAGTAGAAACATTTCCTACAATTGATACTATACCGGATAATCCCCAAATTGATCAAGAGAAAGAAGATTTAAAAAAGCAAGTTAGAGAATTAAAGCAGTTGTTCCAATACAGATTCATTACATTTCATTCAATGAATTAAGAACCTGTATCATCGAGTACCGGTTATTACAAAATATATTTTAACGAGAGAATGGAAATGACCAAAATAGTATGTTAAATCTATAAGAGCATATTGTTCTGGTATAATGGAACTAGGGTCAAAAAATGCAGATATAGAGAATAAAAAATCACTAGAGAATGGACAGATTGGCGACGTAAATGAATATCGGAGTGACGATAGTATCGGACACGTATGCCAACGGTGGTGCCTATAACAACTTGGTAGATTAGTAGAGAGAGTGTATCTGTTGGAGCAATCAAGAATAATCCTATATAAAGCGTCATAGTTTTTGTTTTATACACCTTTAACTAGTAGTCGGAGACTTCTATTTGAGAATTTTTACGGGAGTCTAGAAAATATGGCAAAAAGGAGTGGAATAGGATCAACATCTACTCTACCCTTCACTAAATCATCACATCTTCCCTTCTTGCCAGTTGCAGGAAAAATAGCGTTAGTTTTCTCCTTCAAAATCTTTTGTAATGCCTCTTTGCTTACATCATTCTCTTCGGCTAATTTTATTAGAGACTTTGCTAGTAATGCGTAATCTGATACTAGAACTGCAACAAATTCATCAAATTCTGTTCTGTCATGATATATGATATCATTCTTTCTGTCAACAACACGGTCATAATCATAAGGACGGTATACTTGTTTAGCTGGATGAAGATTTATTCTGTGTTTTATATAGTAAATTTGATCTACTACTGACAATTTTCATATCTCACTGGATGTTTACAATAATAAGTGATTCAGATACTATTTCAGCATTACCTAGAAAACAAATAGATTAATTCCACTTTTGATATTAATAACCTGTCAAGTAATCTGCAAAGATCGATACTATTACCAATAATTATCTTACAATTTCAGTTATTGTCGGGTTTGTAGTAGTAGCAAATAAAAGAATGAGGAAATGTTTCATTAACTGCCTACCTTACTTTTGAGTCCTCCACCAACTGCTTGATTAGCTGTCTGATTACCACTCATAACTTTTCCTGCCATAGATTTAGCCGCTTCTCCAACTTTTTGACCTATTTGACCGGCAGTAGTCTGTGCCATGGATGTCTGTAAGATCTGACTTATTGCCACAGTTCCTAACACTGCTAGCGATTTCTTCGATGAACTAGACAAGGTAATATGATCAATTGAGATTATATGAAATATCGTTAAGCGAAGAGCACACTAAACCGGATAGATAATTGATGTGATCTTGAGCTAGAATGTTTTTTATCAAAGTGTGTTTTGTAATAAATAGCAAGTTTATTATGGTCTACACAAGTGTCTTAATACACATATAATAATACCAACTTTAAGATATAAGATTTGACTCACATCTTTATAAATGGAAAATTACTTATGCTAACGCTAGTGGTATTATTTTTTGCATCTATATTACCACATAATCTCGCCGCTCCGTTGTATGCAAAGGTCGCAGGAAATAGCCCCAATTCATCTTCTTATCCTCCCATTACACCAACTTCACCAGGATCTTCTGATAACACTGATAATCAACCCCAATATCACAGTACCAGCAGTAATAACAATCAACATCATAATCATGGTAGTGATGGTGGTGGTAACGATAATGGTCATCACAGTACCAGCAGTAATAACAATCAACATCATAATCATGGTAGTGATGGTGGTGGTAACGATAATGGTCATCACAGTACCAGCAGTAATAACAATCAACATCATAATCATGGTAGTGATGGTGGTGGTAACGATAATGGTCATCACAGTACCAGCAGTAATAACAATCAGCATCATGGGCATGGTAATAATGGTGATGGCAGCGGTAGTGACGATGATATATATGGTGATGATGGCGAGCGGTAGTGACGATGATAATAGTGTAACTGTTGAAGTTACCCAGTAATTACATCCAGTGAATACAAGTAAAACGTCAGATTTTAGTCATTAAATCCAGATTCCCAAGCCCCTTACGACGGGGCCAGCTACATCAAAGGCAAGTGACGAGAGTTGATGACACTAACACTAAAGCAAATATTTTGACACAGGCCACGAATGATCTACAAAACCTGGTAAGCGGTGGCTCACAAAAAAAGGCTTATCGGATGCAGAGATTCATCAATACATAAACTCCGGTAAGTTTGCACCCTCAAAACGTATAGATCCGAGGATATTGCTGTCAATGTAGGCAATTGTGTTTGAATTGGCGCTATTGTTTAATTAATATCCAAAAATGTCTGGATCACCTTGCTGAACTTTTCAGGATACTGATACATCCATCCATGTCCTGCGTCTTTTATCTGTACAAGTGATACCAAAGGAATCTTTTCAACTAGCGATAATGCAGCTTTAGGAGTAGTGATTATATCTTTTGTGCCAACCAAAACTAGAGTTGGTTGAACAATCTGTGAAGGAGAGTTGTATATGCCATTCCATTTTATTATTGCTTGTGCTTGTTTTTGTACTGTTTCAAGAGATATTGTTCCTTTAAGTAGTGGAAAATGATTTATGTAGTCTGGATATTTCTGAAGCCAAGTTTGAGGGAAAAAATATGAAAGAATTTGCCTTGCTTGCTCTTCAGGAGTACCAGATACATTACTCAAAGTTTCCATTAGCTCAGGATTTGAAGGAATAGCTTTGTCTCCACCAGGGCCTGACCCATATAGGATAAGACAGTTAACTTTATTTGGGTGCACGAGTGCCAATTCCTCTGCAATATATGAGCCCATTGACCAGCCAAGAACATCTACTTTATCTATGTTGAGTGCATCTAACAAACCAGCAGCATCATTTGCAAGTTGGGTAATTGAATAATCTTTTACTCCGACGGATGAATTTCCAGTACCTCTATTATTATAGACTATGACATTATAGTTTGACTGCGCAAGTTCTCTAAGTATTGTAGGCTCCCACATATCCATAGTTACTTTCAAGCCTGGTATGAAAATGAGTGGCTTACTGCCAGCACTTCTTTTGCCAAGTATTTTGTATTCTATTTCTATATCATCTACTTTTGCTTTTTGTGTCGCAAAGCTATCTATATATTCCCTTGCCGGAGTTTCCTTAGATATATTCATATCTATAGTAACAAATTATAATAGTAGAAGTATATAAGATCAGCTCCTTTGTAGAGAGTTGAATTTTATTGCGAATTTGAACACAGTCAAGAACAACCGCAACAGCAACTTCTATAACCATAAGTCATATTGTTACTATTTTAAACATGTAAGAAGGTCTATATAAGATCACAAGCAATTACTATACCGGTCTTAAGAGCCACTGGAACGAGCGTCCTTAAAGTATTCTAGTTCATCATATATCTTGCCTTCCAAAATCTCTTTTGCTATTCTCATTTTCTCCGTCTTAAGTAAGAATCTATCAAGCAATTTGAATAAGAGCCGTATTGTGAGAAACATGAGCGGTAGAACATCGAACTTTGACATAGCCAAATCTATTTCAGGTATTAGGTTTGTATCATCTAACAAGTCCAAAGAGAAGCTAAAACGGTCATCTTCTGGCAATACAAATGAAGGTGATGATAATGAAGAATCAAAGGAACCTGATTATGATGAAGACAAAGATCAGTTAGAGGAAGAGCAAGCTGGTGAGACGACAACAAAGGAAGAGCAAGCTGGTGAGACGACAACAAATCAGGTTTTCTGAATTTTATGCAAGCAAAATGAAATTATAGTATTTGAAGGATGAAGACGATTAAGATCCTTTCATTCAAATAGTCATATTTGAACCCAATCATCAGACCAATTCCACTTCCCAGTACCGTTACTTTTTGTAGTCTGCCATCTATGGTTGACATTTCCATATTTATTGAGGATAATTGATCATCCCTCTTCTTACCTTCTTACATCTTAAATCAACCAAGATTCTAGTCTTAAGTAACATACGTTTAATTGTATTGCAAATCGAAAGTTTCTAATGTGGCTAATGTAAATGTACAATGTTCAAAGATCTAAAGAAAATAGTTAGCTTAGCAACAACACGCAGCAATCTCGGTTAAGCGAAATACTGAAGGGTAAACCATTTTGGATATGGAATATTGTAGAACACAAGCAAGAAGACATAAGAACAAAAGGAAGTTGCTGTTTTAATCACATCATTGGATTGCCTCAGAAAGATGGAATTGATAAACCTCATTATAATTACGAAAGAGTAATTTTCGATCCCCTAGTTACTCGAGATGGTCACACTAATTCGTGTAGAATGCGGTATCCCCTTCCCGCAATTAATTTATAATGCATACAACATTAACCGTATACCATGATACAAGAAAAAATATCGTCAGAAACGATTGAAATGCAAAGACAAGAACAAGAAGATGAAACAAGAAATACAATAACTGCTTGCTATGGATTCTAAAGGAGGTTCAGATATCAATGGTATTAGATGAGACAAAGTTGCACGAATTTATTGGAAAAGCAGTGAATGAATGGGGAGCAGCAGAAGGTGCATTAATCACCTTTGTTGGCGACAAGCTTGGATTGTTCAAAGCGATGGCAGGAGCAGGTGAGTTGACACCAGAGGAACTAGCAAAAAAGACTTGGACGCATCCACGAATAATAAAAGAATGGCTTGCCGGTCAAGCTGCTGGAGGTTTTGTTACGTATAACCATGTTAATGGCACATACATGCTTCCAGAAGAACAGGCTATTGCGCTTACTGATGAGAATAGCCCAGCATATATAGCGGGTTTCTACCAATCCATAGTAAGTCTTTTCAAAGACGAGGAAAAAATTATTGAGGCATTTAAGACTGGAAAAGGTCTTGGATGGGGAGACCATCATCATTACTTGTTTGAAGGCACAGAGAGATTCTTTAAACCGAACTATGTTGCTAACTTAACAACGAGCTGGATTCCAGCGCTAGAAGACGTTGAATCCAGGCTCAAGAATGAAGGAGCTAAAGTAGCAGATGTTGGATGTGGTCATGGTGTATCAACAATTCTGATGGCAAAGGCATACCCCAATTCAAAAATTATAGGGTTTGATTCTCACAAACCTTCAATTGAATGGGCTAGGAAGCAGGCAGAAAAAGAAGGATTGCAAAACATAAGCTTTGAAGTTGCAAAGTCGACAGATTACCCGGGCGACGATTATGACTTGGTTGCGTTCTTTGATTGCTTCCACGACATGGGCGATCCAGCTGGGGCAGCCAGGCATGTACTGCAAACGTTGAAGAAAAAAGATGGCACAATGATGTTAGTAGAACCTTTTGCCAATGATAAAGTAGAGGACAATTTAAATCCACTTGGAAGGCTATTCTACTCCGTATCATCCATAGTATGCGTTCCTGCGTCTTTAAACGAAAATGGACCTGCACTCGGAGCGCAAGCCGGTGAAGAAAGAATAGCAGAAACAGTAAAATCGGCAGGGTTTTCAAGGTTCCGTCGGGCTACCCAAACACCATTCAACCTAGTCTTTGAAGCAAGACTCTGAGCCCTCAGCTACTACTTTTTTTATATGGATGTTCCTAGATAAGGATAATTGGATCCAATATTACTCACTTTCTGTCATATATGTATCGTCATTCAAGCCAGTAGCCTCTGCATATGCAATCCGCTCCTGATGAGCGGATGGTTATATGATTAGTTCGCTATCCTACAAAAATGAATTAATACATGGTTTTGCGGGCAATCGGCTCTTCCTACTAACCATCGAATCTTCCGTATTTTGATCGGTTCAAATTCAGTTACTTAAAACGTCTTTTAGAATACTCATAAAACTTATCTAAATTATAGGACTTGAATCAACCAACGCATACATAGCATTCTTGTCGAGATCGTTAAAATTAATATTGAAAACCCAATCTTTCTGAGATAATGGAGACTTAGGAAAGAAATTAGGAGGAAATCCTGCATATGACTACACGGCTACTTACAAAGAGGATGGAATTGATTCTACTTACAAAGAGATGGGATTTAAGTTCGGGGAATCGGAGTATGATACTGTATATTTGGCTGACGCAGATAAATTTGACAAATATTTACCAGTGGTTCAAAAGATGATGTGAAGTGTGGTGATTTCCTGCTACGCTGGTTGCCTCACTGTCATCAATGTCATCCGTGTCATTTATTGATAGTCTACCATCAAACAAACACGCCTTACATGAAATACGGTTTAGATTCAAGGTCAAATACGATCTGGACTGATAGGATTGCTATGTGATAAACACGAAAGAATAGTTCCAGATATCTTGCAATGGGAGCTAACAGAATGCGATATTAATAAGGATATTAAAGTCAGTGACTTGCTTCATTTCACAGCGATCAAAATCCAGGTAAAACATCTAGATCACCTATTTAGGATCTATATGAAAGCAATAGGTAAAGATACTATCTGTCGAGTAGAAGAAAGTATACATCCTAAAAAAATGACAAAGAGGATTCATTCCTTTCCAGAGAGGAGCTGTCGCAATTCTTCCCTTGATACTTCCGCTACATACTTCAATGGTATTTTCTTCCTTCCCAAAAATGTGGTCAATCATTTCCAAGTAATTATATGGATACTTGCCTCGATCTCTTCCCCTTACTCGAACCTGACCAGATATATAGTCTGGACTGTCCTCAGTGACAAATAATACACCTTTCGCAGGGCCAGCAAGAATGATGAAATATTTATTATCGTTGACATCCGTTCGGACATCATATTTGCATTTTATGAGATCAAGAATGTTTAGGGTTGATTGACTTTCTTCTGTCACAACATACTTGTTAAATATAGTAATAAAATAAAATGGAAGGAAAATTATACACTCACTTCCATAGTACACCTATTGTCTACAGCTAGACGTTATAACAAATAGGATAACACTAACAAGTTTCAGTCATTCTGGCTAGAATTAGAGTTTCATACATTTGATCGTTCTACGAAATGTCTAGAATGCATAGATCAATTTGTTATAAACTTTATATGATTAAATGATTAAGAAATGGACCTTTTGGAAACTATTCGACGAATTAAGATTATATTAGAAAAAAATGGGTTAGACGTTGATAAAGCATCTAAAGTCCAGCATTGGCTATATCGTAGCGGCAATAAAATGCCTAGGCATGTTGACGATGAGTTAATTACGTACCTTTCAGAACAGAGCAAGAGGGAACTGAACAAACTAGCCGATGAATTGTCCCTCATAAAGGAAACAATTGGAAATCTTGAAAAGATAGTTGTGAATGAACTAAACTACCGTGAATTCGGGACTGCAGAACATACCAGAGAATGGTGGTAGACAATAAAATTATCGCGAGTGTCCTAGTTGCCCTTGATACCCACAACTTTATGATTGGCATGACTTATGAGGAATTAAGCGTAGATACTCGACCCGGAAATTTAGAAAACAATACATTCGCCGATATTTTGATACGGGGGGTCAAACTACTACTGGTTAACGGTTGTGTTTGGTCTATCACCCGATGTGAAAGAGCTCTGAAAGGTTGTTGTTTTGTTGTTTTAGTTTCGGGAGTACATCTTGATAATTACAAGGATCTGTTTCAAATTTTCGATTATAACAAGAATGATCGTGGCCACATGTTTTACAGATATCATTTTCATCGATAAAGTAGGACAACATATCCTCTGGTCTGATAATGCTGTTATGAAGATCCGTTGATTTCCATAAAACTGAAGAATTAAATTCTATCCCAAAAATATTTCTGATGTTCATTAATGTTTTGCCCAAGGCTCTTTCTAGTGCTTGTCGAGATCTGAAATTAGCTATGTCTAGATAGATCATGACAAGATGGATCATATATTTCGAGTTTAATGATCTTTGATGTTGATTACCGTGGTGTGGATAGGCACTAATCGTACAATCGAGATAGTTTGCAGCTTTATACCAAGCTAAAGCTTCTTCTCTGCTTTTGACTTGAACCCGTCTGCCTTGAGTTGATTTAGTTGATATATTTTTTGGCCATGTTGGTTCTTTTAGATGAGCTAATATAAAGTCTAGTCCTTCTGATATTCTTTTTTCGTCTAATACTTTAGTAATACGTCGAGATAGCTCCAATGCTGCCTGCCTGACTGACCATTATCTCTCGCTGTTACGTTTGCTCTAGCTTTATCATAGGTAACTGGATCGATCTCTATGCCTATTCCTCTCCTTCCTTCACCACAATTTAATGCAGCTATAATATTTGTTCCAGTTCCAACCATTAGATCCAATACTAAATCACCAGTGCCAGGAAATGTTAATCTTGAAATGATTTCTTCTGCTTCATGTGGCCTTTATAATACCACAAAGCTGCCTGCTGCATAGTATGGTAGGTTTGGATGTAAGTGCAATTTATACAATTAGATTTGTCATTAAAATATAAAAACCGAACGTCAGTCATCGCTGTTATATCTATCTGAATATCTAATGCTGCTTAGACCAGTAGTTATTATCCTAGTGTTGCCTCCTCTTAAGTTTTGTTTCATATAGGCCAATCTTTCTTTCATTGTATAGTCTCTTGTATGTTAGCATATGCCACATTATAGTACACACCTTATTTGCAACATGTGTTACTGCAATCTGACGCCCATGTCTTTTGGCCAGTCTTACATATAAGTTCCTTAATCTACCGTCAGTTCTGGATGCAGTATTAGCTGCTTCAATTAATATCCATCTTACCTTTTTATTACCATCTTTCATCCTTGCCATATACAATGAGTTTCCAGATTGATGTACTGATGGACATAATCCAGCCCATGATACAAGTTTTTGAGGTGAACTAAATCTGTTAATATCGCCAATTTCAGATGATATCATCATTGCAGAGAAATAATTTATTCCTGTCATACTCATGAATATTTTGACTGATTCATTATCTGATGCCGCTATCCTTATCTTCGATTCAATATTTTTGATCTCTCTAGTAAGAAATTCAATCTGCTCAATGTACTCATGAAGCAAAATCTGGTCATTGCCAGTTACTTTTAGATCCTTTAGCCATTGTAATCCCTTTATGCCGAAAATCTTGGAATAATTAAAGTTCATATCATCATATTTATCAAGTAATGAATGTGTTCTATTAATTACTCTGGTTCTATCCTGTACCAAATTTGTTCTTAGCCTGAGTAATGACCTATCCTCTCTAGTCTCTCTGTCTGCAATGTAACATTCAGCTACAAGATCTGATCTAAGTAGATGTGCAAGTGTTCTAGCATCAAGATTATCGGTCTTTATTCTTGCCTCAGCAATGGCCTTAGTTTTCAAAGGATTAGCCAGTTTATCATCAATATTATGTTTCTCAAATGCCTGGTATGTCTTTAGCCAAAGGTTACCTGTAGATTCACAGACTGCTTTAGACATACCATCACCATGCTTCCTCTTAATGGATGAAGCAAATGATTCAGCTTGTTCCAACTTATTATTGTAATTGGTTTCTTCTATTATAGAACCATTCGAATCCATTATATAAACTACACAATTCCGTTTTCCAATATCTTGTCCTATATAGTTCAGTGATTCTTTCTTTTTCCTATGTGGTATCCTCTTTTCTCACCTCCTTTTCTTTTTTTCAGTATGGATAGCTGGACTATGCTCCATACATCTATCAGAGCTCGAGGCTCACTTTGACAGCAGCTTGTAGGTACGCCTCATTCAACAAACTAGACCTATATGGTCATGCATGATGAGGGGTCAGCTAACCATATTGATTATAGAGGGCGACTTTTACATGTCTTTCAACAAAGCAGAAATAAAGATTCTTGTCATATCATCACCTAAAAAGAAATAACATGGAAAGAGGAATAGAAGTGAATGCTAGTTATCATGTAAGTAGAAGTGTTATGCTAAATAAAAATATGATTGAGCGTCCCCATTCTTGTTAGTCAAGTTGCCTACGGCAAGGGGCCTGAAACTGAGAATTGACCAAGAGACGGAATCATTTCGCCGAGCCCGCTAGGTATGGCCTCTGTCACTTGTGAAGGCATAGTGGATATCTCCTCACCTTTATGTTCTCCACCACCACTACTTCCGCTGCCTATATTATGTTCTCCACCACCACTACTTCCGCTGCCTATATTATGTTCTCCACCACCACTACTTCCGCCGTAATGACATCTTTTAGACATGAGATAAAGAATATTACAATAGTATACCTAGCCGACGAGTGTAGGTCCAGTGCATTATATGGATACGCAGATTCTCCATCGTGGTCAAGCAACCAATGAAGGTCGTTTCTTTCCTTCAATGATATATCCTTGAGGTATGTATCTCTCATAATACAATGAATAAACTGCTTAGCTAAAGCTGTAGTCATAAAATTAGTTTGTCATAATAATCATATTCACTTTACAAAGTAATTACTAATGATATTACAATGCTGTTAACAAACCATTACGCATGAATCCATATTTTTCTGTTATAGATTAACACTAACAATAGCTGCACAATAGCTAACAGCATATTTAGTCATGGTATGAGGTGATCTCCACTACTTGATGGAGAATTCGCAGTGGAAGTTATGGCCTCAGATATAAATGAAGAAAGAAAATTGCAGATCAGAGACTTGTATGAAAAGTGGTTAAAAAGAATGGCTCAAAAGATTCTCAGGAGCAGAGTTGAAATTTATGCACAGAAAGTCGGAGTTAATATTGAAAAGATCTTAGTCAAAAATAGCTTAAAGAGTGGGTGGGCTAGTTTAACAAAGAACAAACTAATGAAAATGTGCGTGCTCTAAACGTGGCGTATTTTCAGAAATTAAATAAACAGCGGATTGAATTCCTCTGGGGTCCTTCTTTAGCGAATGTTCACGTACAAGGCAAGTAAAGAAGATTTAAGAGATTTAAAATGATTAACAGTAAAACAGTTCGAGATGACAGATAAGGAAATATTCCCGCGAACATCAAATGAGATATTCTATATGCAGATCATATATCAACCTCTGTGTTAGCCATACTCATCACTTTTGCTTTCCTGTGTTTTCCAGAGGTAGCAGAGAATCAATATGCATCCTCCCAATCTACCAATTCGACTGGGAATGCGACAGGCTCAGGGGTTGATCTGATAAATATTCATCCCTCACCTTCAAATGTAAAGGCTGGCAGCAATTTTGAACTATTAGCAACAGTAGTTAATAATTCACCAGACACAATAATGTTACCTGCTGGGCGTCGCGTCGTGAGAAATGTGGTTATAAGACAGGATCAATTCCAAGGCTGCACCGCTACTTCATCCCCGTTCGAATTAAACCAAGGAGAAGAGGTTACAGTGGCCGGTCCAGTTCCTGGGACAATATACCAAGCAATCAAGGCTGGGAAAACTCCAGCGACCGCCACTGTTTATTACCTAACAGAAAATAGGCAGCCCGGTAACGTTACAAAACCATTTGTATTCACAATAGGTTAGCTTTCCCATCACTCTTTAGACAAGTTTCAATTTTTGATGATGCACTTTTATGCACACCACCTTACCCACGTGTTTGTATACATATATCTAGACTCAGTAACATTGTCTCGCTAACTCACACTCCTCGATAGATATTTGACTATGTCTAGTTTGAACCGTCTTGTTCTATAGTAGTTTTGCTCTAATGATTGATTAGACACCGGTATGATAACGTAACAGCAACGTAGACGGGTTGGTGGACAAGCTAGTCCCACTTTATGCACGTAGATGGGTTTAGATAGAGGTCTCCCCGAGCGCTGATTACCTGTGGTTCCGGCACGAGACAAAAACGCCCAACTAAGGTTAGAGTGTGGAGGAGTAAGTTGCCATTAGATTTGCACAAGAATAGAATAGAAGGAACAATCACTCAATCCAGGGAAATGAGCTACTAAAGACTTTTTTTATATATGCTTGACTTTATTTTTGGATATAGTGCAGGTGTTACAAATTGATTTCTTAAGAGGATATGAACTTGATCTCTTAATCGATGTCGGACTTGTATTACTTGCTGGATTTCTAATAGGTGCTGAAAATATTGGAAATAATAACAAAAGGAAATATCATTAGCGACGTCAACGCATTAATGTCAAAAGTAAAAGATGTTTTTATTACTATGTGCATCTTCTCTATCTGGGAACAGTACCTTTTGAAGAATTCGTATTTACAAACGATTATCGAAGGATTCAAATGAATATGAAAGTGCGAACACTGTAGATAAAATGATAATCGTCAAGGATCTAAAATAAGATTACTGATTGCTCTGACATCTATATCGATAAAGTATTACAATTACAAGGATAAGAGCGGAAGGAGACATTGGTTAGACAATATTCTAGGCCGAGGGGAGGAGCAGCTAAAGATAATCCAAAGTATGAATTCTTAGGCATAACACGATATTGGCGTTACAGTAAAGATAGTATGGAGAAATTGTACAGGGAGGGGCGAATAGTTCAGACTGAGCTAGGAATTGTTCCTAGAGAAGTGCTCTGTTGCATAATCTTGACCACGTCTTATCACTAGTGATTGATTATAGGAAAACGAGTCAATTACACTATACAGTTAATATTGGCAAGCTAAAATGCGAAGTGATCAAACAATTATCACATGCAACATAGTGAATTATTCAACAAATCAAACATTACTTTAATTGCTACTATATCCATTATTGGACTATAGCTGCAAGCAAGCAATAGCATGTTGACCTACCAGTCTATGAGCCAAGTCACATGATTATTTAGATGGGAAATGATGTTTGAACACGGTAACTAATAAGATAGTCAATTAGGTAAGCGCAGGCTTACACGTTTACATATCTAGGCATATATCTTGTTCTTGAGTTTAGTTCTCATTCTCACTAACGCGGACCTATGTCTTACTAACTCTCGTAGTTCCATCGTCCCTTCTAGTAGGTATATAACATTCAGCTATGTATCCACCTCTCAGCAAATCAGCTAGTTTAACTGCATCAAGTTTGTCAGTCTTTATTTTAGCTGAGGCAATAGCTCTTGTCTTGGTTGGATTGGATAATCGTACGTCAAGGTGTCTCTTGCTCAGGCATTCATAAATGTTGTACCACATACCAGATGATTCCATTACTACCTTGGTATTATTGCTGGGATGAAGACTATCGAAGAATTCATTCACTTTAGTCAAGTTATTGTCTACTCTAGAATTATCCAGTACCTTTCCTTTTCGTCCAGAACGGCTACCTGTAGATAGTTCTTGTGAACATCCATTCCTACAAACATACTCTTCTTGCATACGTTACCGTCTGCTTTAGACTTACAGAGTTTGTTCACATATAGTTAGTACAACAATTAATAGAGATAAAGTTTTACCTTAAGAGCGATTTCAATGACTTTTATAGACACTATGATAATAGAAAGATGACCATAGGTGGATAATAATAATTAATAATAATAGCAGCAACAGTCAATCATCATTAACCATACCAAATCTTATCAATAATTTTCCTTTTACATCCCAGCGATATAATCAGACAGCAGTGCTAAATCAGATATGTGATGCTTTTAATTCAGGCTACAAATACATTATATTAGAAGCTCCCACTGGATTTGGTAAGAGTCCTGTGGCTATAACAATTGCAATGACTTTGGGCTCAAGCTATATATGTACTTCTACCAAGGATTTGCAGACTCAATACTCAAGGGATTTTCCCTATCTTAAAGTAGCAAAGGGAAAAAACAATTTTCCTTGTTTAGTAAAAGAAGATTTTATCAGAAATGGTATGTATCGATGTGGGATTTGTATTTCAGATAATGCAAATGAATGCTATCATACAACAGTAGAATATGGTCCCTGTATGACTAATGAATCCTTCAAAGATAGCGGCTGCAAATACAGGTCCTTTCTAAAGGATTATAAAATAAGTAATAAGGGAACAAAGAATGAACAGGTATTCATTGATGAAGATAGCAGAAATTATTACCAAAAGGAATATTCACAATGGTTGCACCTAAGAAACCTGAAAGAAAAAAGTCCTTGGAAACCATGCGAATACTTCAACCAATTGAACATGGCCTTAACTTCAAGTCATTCTATATTCAATTATTCCATTTTCTTAGCACTTTTGCCGAACAAGAAAAATCTGCCTGAAAGAGAATTGTTGGTATTGGATGAGGGTCACCTATTAGAGACAGAGATTGTAAAATTCAGAGGACTAACTATATCCAAAAGGAGGTGGAAAAGATACCTTCATGATTTAAAGATTAGTGATTATGGTTACGATGATATAGAAAATTGGATTGATTTTCTTATAGAAGTTGAAACAAAGATGCTTGTCTTGACTGGCAATAGCTCTTTAGCAGAATCGTTAGCTATAGAACGAAAAATCAAATACAACTACTGGAGGGGAAAAGTCTCATCAAAAAAAGGAGATAAAAAGAACAACAACTCTAACAACAGAAAGAAAATAGTTTCCGCATCTGATTTATTTGATAGTGATGAAGAAATTGCACAAAAATATGCTGACGATGAAAGCATATCAAGAAAATCAGCAGCAAATCTCGGAGATGAGCTTGCCATTGATGCAGTCAGAGATACAGAGCGACTCACAAGGACAATAAACAATATTCTTGCGAATCAAAAGAATTGGATAGTATCTGAGATAAAGAAAGAAAATTATGAAGTAGTTAAAGTTGAACTAAAACCATTAGATGTATCAACATATTGTAAAGCTCTATTTGACAAATGCCCAAAATCATTGATTATGAGTGCAACTATATTAAACTATAAGACATTTTGCAGAAATGTTGGTCTAAACCCAGATGAAGTCAAATTTATACAAATTCCATCCGATTTCCCCTTAGAACGCAGACCCATCATTCCTCTTAATGTTGCATATCTTAACTACAATAACTTACAATCTAATGAAGTAAAATTGGCTATTGCAAAGATTGTTGACAATTTAATGTCATTGCATAAAAATGACAAAGGAATAATCCATACTACATCCTATGAGCAGCTGAATTTCATAAAGGAAAATATATCACAAACTAATGCAAGAAGATTATTAGTAACAGACCCAGAAATACAAAGGGATGATGTCATATTTGAGCATACAAAAAGTACTACAAAGCCAACTGTTCTTATCTCACCATCATTGCATACAGGTCTTGATTTAAAGAACGAACTATCTAGGTTTCAAATAATAACCAAGGTACCTTATCCTAACAAAAGCGATAAATGGACGAATGCAAAAAGAGAAGTGGATGCAGAATGGTATTACTGGCAAACAGCATTAAAGTTAATACAAGCCTATGGTAGATCTGTAAGGTCAAAAGACGATTGGGCAAAGACGTACATATTGGATTCAGCATTTGGATATTTTGTAAAGAAGAATAAGGATAAACTTCCAAGCTGGTTCATACAAGCAATCAAAGGAAGGCTATAATAATAATAATAAATTCCTGTTGTGTGCTCTACAATTATTAATGTTATTCCTGCATTTTCATTTCTTTTTTCTTAGCTATCCTTTAAACAGATTCAAACGTTAGAGCAAATCTACTTGCTCGAAAATTAGACAAGTGAAGATTTAATGGCGACATACTAGTATATTCAAATGGAAAGTTAGCTCATTTGCTACCAATATAAAATTATGCAACTCGCATTTATGTAAAAGATAAACCGAATTTTAATTTACTGGTCACGTCTTCGGTCCGAGAATTTGTTCTAAACTAAATATTGAGCATGAACAACCATTCTTAATGCGAATCATCTATATTGTACAGAATAATTCAAAATGATTATTCTATTGAAAAATCAAATTTTAATTTATGGAGCTGCTTCATCCACGTTTATAGCTGGCATGCTCCATCTCGCAATTGTTCCAATGTTTTTTAATAAAATGCCTGCAAATGTTACAATATTCTTTATAATCTCAGGCTTGGCTCAACTGTTCTGGGTTGTTCCTGTCATTAAGATATGGAGCAACATTTGGTATTACATAGGCATAGGTGGTACGGTGGTCCTAATTATTCTGTGGATAACCGCAGTACCGGCAAGGGGATTAGCTGTGAGTGAATTAGAAGTAGTGATAGAATTCTTTCAGATCGTTTTCATTGTTCTATGCATAATAATTGTAAGAGGTATAACAACGACAAGAGTCCACCAGAAAAATATCTAGCCTCTATCCAATTTTGAGCAAAGCTTATAGACTTACCGATAGCTCTTAAAAGTTACTCTTAACGAAATAAAATATAGCAAAACCTAGAGCTAAGATTTTTGCAATAGTCACCTTAGACAATGATAGTTGCATCGAGCTTGAATGCTCTAGAATTGTTAATAAATGACTTCAAAGTTGACCACCTGTGACCACATTTAAGACAGCGGAATTCAAAACCTACCTTCTGTTTTGAGTCAGTAGCTACTACCTCCTTGTCTTTACAACGAGAAGAATTATGTATGTAAGTAGTGGGGTGCGCGCTATATGCATTTACATGTTTCGTTCATCATGTGTCATGAAAGTAAAAATTTTTTCATATACCATAGCAGTCTTCTCAACAAATGGGGCATGACCAGAATCTGGTATTATTCTGTATTCAGCATTTGGTAGTTTCTCTTTAAACTTATGAAAATATTTGAGAGGTATCATATTATCATTCTCACCCCATAGAATCAGGCAAGGAATAGCTTCAATCTCTTTAAAGCCTTCTGCTTCAATTTGTGTTTTTGTACCGTTCTCAAATGCTGATGTGAATGCATTTTTTGCCCCTTGTTGTCCAATCGTTCCAATAAAGGTATCGACTACTACTGGAAGCAATCTAGAACGATCTGCATACAGATCCTCAAATGTCCTTTGAACCTTCTTATATCTCAGTATAGGATCTGGCTCCATTGCGGCGTCGAGATACTGATGCAGTAATGGAGTTGGCCCATCAAGCAGACCTGATGAATCTATCAATACGAGCTTTTCTACCAGATACTTATTATTGATAGCAATTTGTAATGCTATATATCCCCCTAAAGAGTGGCCTACTATGGCAGCTAACTTTTCACCTTTTAGATTAATTGCTTCAAGGAAGTCCATAATAAATTTACTAAAACCTTTGATCGTATAATCTGCGTCTTGTGGCTTATTGCTCCCTCCAAAGCCTATCAAATCCACGGAAATTGTATGAAATCGATCCGATAGCGCATCAGGAATGTCCCTCCAACCAAAAAGCGACGCACCAATACCATGAATAAACAATACGTGCTTTTTATTTCCATTTTTAGATTCACTATAAAATATTGTGTGTCCGTTCACACTTACTGGTTTATATTCATTATTTGATACTCTGTATTTTTTCAAATCATGTTCATTCAATATGTAACGAGTTAAGTCTATAACTGAAATAATATAAGGATTGGTAAACGCGCTTATTGATTTATCTGATCTGCTACTGAGATAAAATATGTATGTCTTAACCTCTGAAGAAAACTAGACACATAGATATATACTCAAAATTAGAATAGTTCATCATCATTACTGAGTAGTTCTTTTATGAGAGATAGACGTTCGCTAAAAATATGCTGATTTTGGGATTTAGACTGTTCCAGATTGCGTGTATCTTAATAATAACAATAATAATTATAGATTCTTCCTCCTCTTCATATCTTTTTTTAAATATAACACAGGCGCAACAAGTTGAGGTACATAATTGTCCATCTGGTCAAGTCTATTGGAATCTAAATGTTGTACTTGCACGGATAGGTTACATTTCTAATTACCTACATGGGTTACACTTTTCTGTTTAGTTCTCGTATGTGTACTGGATGTAATTAACCTTTGTAGGAACATCTCCGATGGAGTACGACCATTTATGCCTCCATGTTCTCTGGTTTCGTTATATGCTTTAACAAACATGTCGTATCTTTGTTTACCATCATCTATGTTTGGTATATCTTCTAATGCTATGAATTCACTCTTTACAATCTTGTTATATGCTTCTACTTTGCCCTGTAACTGCGGATATGATTTTGGTATTTGCTTATCTTTTATCTGATTATGTATAAGGAAATGTCTGAATATTCTGGATGTAAACTGTTTACCGTTATCATGCATCATCATCTTAGGCTTACCATTAATCATTATCCAGTCCTCTAATACATTAAGAACATCCACTGACCTCTTTCTTTCGGACCACTTGCTAGCTACCTTCCTAGAACAATCATCTAAGCAACTAATGATGTAATTCCTTTGACTGGAATTACTCAGATAGAAAGGGCCAAGGATATCCACTTGCACCATATCATTTGGATGCTTCATGACAAACCGTTTGTAAGTTCTTGCTTTGGCCTTACACATGAGGATATTAAGACAATGTCTCTTTAGTATCTTGTATATAGTTCGGGTGCTTAATGAGATTCCAATGCTTCTTTTTAGTCGAAACTTGATCCTATTACATCCAAATCTCTTAGTTAATCGTAGATCAAGTATAGTCTCTTCTACTTCTGGTGTTACCTTCCTGTAGTTGATTTTATGAGGCCTTCTGGAGTTATCTGATAGGCCTTCTATCCCTTTCTGCTTGTATCTATTATTCCACTTGTAGTAAGTCTTTCTGGATACACCATATCTCTTACAAATATTACATATGGTATCACCAGTCCATTCTTTTTCGTGTATTAGATTAAACCTTATTCTGATTTCTATATGGATTCACTTCCCGACAGAAGTGTAACCCATGTCTGTAAGCTATAATGTCACCTATGTCAGTAAGTACAACATCTAAAAACAATCCCAACATGGGCCATTGCGTGCCATATCTTTGTAGTGAGGATGAAACTCACTCTCTTGACGATGGTACTTGTATTCCAAAACAACAGGAAACCGCAATATGTCCAATTTCTAATGATGGGGTGCAGCTCGTACCAGTACCACATACTGTAGCTTGTATATGTCCAAATCATCCTGAAAGAGGTGTCGATTGTAACTCTGACATTTCAGGATCTCAAAGTCCACCTCGTCCGCAAGGCATATTGGTACATCCTGGGAACCAGTCTCCTGTTAATCACCCACCCACAGCTAAGGCTGACAATAAGATAATTACAAGGGACAATATCTTATCTGGCACACAATTTATCTACTTTGATGGGTGTTTTAGTTCTGATCCGGATAATGACCCATTAAGCTATTCCTGGTCGTTAACCAAAGCAAATCCTAATCTAAATGTACCAGAAAGTCCTGTACCTATCTGTAATCCATACTTACCAATAGAATTAACCTCTGCTGACGATGATTTTGCTACAAAGCTGACTTACAAGCTGGTTGTAAATGACGGAAAAATCGATAGTGCTCCCGCTCTTGTAGATGTAACTATTTGTCCTCGCCACGACGATATAACTCCAGCTGGAAAATGTAACTTGCCTAAGATAGATGTGAGAGCAGTTAAGGTTAGTATACCATTGCCAATATATCACTTGTTTATAATATACACTGATGAAAATGGAATTAATTACATCTATCGCGGTGGGCCGTCTAATTCATTTCCACATTTTGGAACAATAGAAGGATATAATGCTATTTATGCTAATGGGGGCCCTGACTGGAATCTTGATGCTCCTTCAGTTACTGTACTGAAAGGAAGTGATGCCAGTGGTAAGAACAGTTGTTTTGTAACTGAGCTTTCCAGAATTACAAGCGAAAATATACCATATCATCCACTTGGGCAGAATAGTAATACTCTCGCAAAAGCATTACTCGTAAATTGTGGAGTTCCTGTTGCCAAGCCGGTTATTGAAGCTCCAGGTTGGGATCTCCCGCTTTTGTGACATGACCTATTTCAAGAGCAATAGGTAGACTGAAATCGTAGAAAGAAAATGCAAGTTTTACCTACTATCTCTTTTCAAACCATACATATCATTTCAATGTATTCTTAATTAAAGAAGACGGGCATATGACTGAATATTATTGAAGTGAGTTCGAGAAGTGAGTCGACTATGACGACTTTAGATACTATAGATTAGAGGATGATGGATACCATTCAATCACCAAGGCGGGTTGGTATATACGAAGTAATTAGTATGACAGACCCCTAGCCAGTCTTGAGCCGTTCAAATACTGCCCTTGGTGCTCAAAGGAGTTGAAAAAATGAAGGCCAGAATTTATCACACTCAGGTCTGCCTGCATATCTATCTTATCTTTGTCGATAGGTGGTCAGTCTGCCCAGCCAGTGAAACATAGTAGGTAGCGAGTACCTTCTGTGCAGCGTATCACATTAAAACCTCTTCTTAAATGAAGCATTAAATGTATAGAGTAACACCGCGGTATACATAGACAATGAAGAAAGTTTGTGTACCATGTTTATTATTAGGCGCGCCAATAACCTAGAAGTAAACGGAAAAGTTAAAAGAATTTTTTACCGGATTCTTATCGCAATATCGGAAATTGTCAAAAAAGAGGGGAGTATTTTGTGCATAAAAGTAAGACTCGCTGTGACTGAGCGCGACGCTGCCGCCGTGGCTGCATGCTCGCTTACAACATGTGTCATAAGTCCCAGTGCTGTTTTTAAACGGCGTGCATGCAGCAGGACAGATCGTAACGGCATAAGCTCGCCCTGTCCTTAGGCTAACGATGTGATAAACTCATAGTCCTAAAACGAGCGCGCGAGTGTTTGTCACACGCTAAGAAGATCAACTGAAATAGGAACAGTGATTAGTCGATCTCATATAGAGAATAGAATTAAGGTTATAAAAGAATTTGTTGAATCACTAATGATAGTATCACATCGTGGGATATTATTGAACTATGTTTCACAATATAGCTGTAATTGTTGATCTAAATCATAAATGAATCGCATTTTGTTAGATTAGAATCTTCTTCTATAAAGAATAAGCACAATGTTCAATAGTATCAGCAAACTACAATTGTGACAGGTTGAGTAAGGCCAAATCAACTATCGTAATTGGCCTGGCTTTCAATTCCATACATGAGATTTTGTAAAAACGATATGTCATTGTATGGTGTGAGGTTAGCGGCCAGAAACAGTCAATGGATGATGATGCTTTTTTTAAGTACTTTTTTTAAATCTACCAATCCACCATCTATATTACCTTTTTTAACCTGGGAACACGCTCTCTCTCCCTCTCTCTCCCCGCTCTCTGTTATACCATATCATAGCATTCTTACGATCATCTAGCCCCATAGCTTTGGCATGGCTGTAGATAATCTAAAGTACTACAGTAGGGTCTAGATGTACAGGATCTAATTTGTCTTGTTAAAAGTAACCATGAATCATTAATACTACCATTATTTTATTATTAAATATTAAAGAGAAGAGAAGAATTAAGAACGATCAGATGTCTAAAAACAATGATTTAATGCACCTTAAACAGAGAGCTCTTGTTCTTGGAGGTGGCGGATCGCTCGGTGCGTATGAAGTAGGTGCACTTAAAGCACTATGTAAAAAAATTAGAGAAGATGATTCTGAGCTTACGAACAAAAAAGATAGATTGTTATTCGATATAGTTGCCGGTACTTCCATAGGCGCTACCAATGCCGTCATCTTAGTAAGTCAATTCTTACAAACAAAAAGTTGGGATGATGCAATAGAAAAGCTTCAATCCTTTTGGTTAGATACTAAAAGAGGGTTAGCTTCAAACCCAGTTCAGGAAGATCTTGAAAAAGTACCAGGATATACTAAATGGAAGGAGGCGTCAGACAACAATAATTTAGCTGCTTCAAAAGAGGCATCTAGACGATACTATTCAGCTAGGTACTTCCTTCTTCATGGAGTCCCAAACATGTATGTTTCGCCATATCAACAGCGCTATGCTTTCAAGTTCTTCGACGATGAATCTGACCTTACGAAATGGTATATTCACAGCATTCAGCCTTTGCAAGATACGTTAAAGCTTTTCGCACATTTTCCATTAGCAACAAATTTTGATAAAAATGAACCACGATTACTCATATTTAGTGTTGATGTAGCCGAAGGTGAAACAGTGACATTTGATAGTTACGAAAGATCGGACGGGGGCAGACGATCTGAATATGGAAAGTACAACGCAAAACAAAAGGAATATGAGAATGTGATTAGTTACAATGAGGGCATCGGTATAGATCATGTGATGGCAAGCAATACCGTACCTGAATTCTACGATTACCGAGAAATAGATGGGCATAAATTTTGGGATGGAGGCATGTTGAGTAATACGCCATTTAGAGAGACTTTTACAAGCCCATCAGAGTTATTGGAAATATGTTAAAAAATGTGATGATAAGATTCCAGATTTGGAAGTATATATTATTAATCTACACCCTTCAAAGCAACCAAATCCTCCTACAGATCACGATGGAATAAAAGATAGACAAAATGATATAACGTACTTTGACAGAAATTCCCATCACGATGAAAAGATGGCTAACGTGGTAACTGATTATATAGACCTATTTAACCATTTGAAATGTCTTGCGCTAAGCCATTTAGATAAGGGTGAGGAATGTCACAAATTCCAAAAGGAATTCGAGGACTACTTAACTACATATGCAAAAAGCAGAGGAGATTCAGGTGAACGTATAAAATACAAGGATCTTACTAAAGGCAGATTTGAGCTTGCGAAGGTACTTCGAATAGAGCACACTAATTACATTAATAGTGTTTCCGGAAAGACAACGGATCTTACAGAGAAAACGTTAACTCAGTTAGTAAAGGAAGGCAATGCTGATGCATGGATATCGCTTATAAAATATGATATTATGAATTCGAAGTGTTATAGTGATGATAATGATACTATTAATATACATAATGAGTTAGTTAGCAAATTAGATCAAATTGGAAATTACCTGAAAGTAAATAACTTTGAGAATAATGATGGTGCTTACACCCTATTAGATGAATTTATTAATGAAATAGATAATGATAAACAAGTCATCGATAATGATTCAAAGCCCGGACAATCAGATAAGCTTAAGAGATCAGCTGGTTCTTTTAGAGCCAGTTTGGAGCAAATGTGATGGATAATACTATGGATGCCACAATTTCTCTGATGGCTGCCATAATTAGACCGACATGAAATTCCTGACTGAACTATAGATATAGATGTACGCATCAGTTGTTTAACAGTTATTGGATGTACGAGTGTATAGAGCTTAACGGGAGTGTACTCCTCCAAACTGGGCAGCTTGTCAAGAGATAGTCTACTACCCATCTAATTATTACCTCCATTTATCATAGCATAAAACTCCTTCGGTGTCATGTACTTTAACGACGAATGTGGCCTGTTCCAGTTGTAGTCGTGGAAGAACTTGTGGATAATGAGCTGCCCAGCTGGTACAGGGTACAGATTAGTAAAGGAGTACCACTTGGTGTATGTGTAGATGGAGCTAACAGGCATGACATGAAGATGACCAAAGCAACATTGCAAAGCATAGTCATCTATAGACCTGAACCAACAATCAGATTAAAGCAGCACATGTGTCTTGACAAGGGTTACGACTTTCCAGAAGTATACGAATTACTAGAAGAAGAGTATGATTATACAATTCACATCAGATTAAGAGGTGAAGAAATAAGCAACAATAAAGAAGAAGATGGAATACCAAAATACAGAGCTAGACGATGGGTTGTGCTTGGATCATGTATAGAAGAGGTGGTGGACTTTTCGCATAGGCTCTAAACTAGTCTTCGTTTTGTATGTTATGAGAGTGTCCTTTTAGCAACAAAGGAATGCAATTCAGAATCATTCATCTTCTTTTTTGCTTCTGAATACAATTTTGCGTCTTCACCTACAGGATATCTAAAGAAATTAACTCCTTTACTAACGTAGACTGCTGCTGACATCTCAATGCTCTCAAGTACTATTCTAGCAACTTGCTTAGGATCTGGTGCATTTCTCATGGCACGATAGTAATGAGATAGAAAGCTTTCCACTACATCAGCATACTTGGTAATTTCTCTCTGAGATTTAGTATTGTCTGAATTTGTAGTACTGATTGTCGGTGATGAAGGAGATGAAGATGCCAACAGGGATGACGAAATCGATAGAGTATTATCTGGGATTATAATATTCTCTACGAATTTGGTATTAATTACGCCAGGCTCGACGAGTACTACTTTTATTCCGTACTGTTCTACCTCGTAAGCTAAAGATTCACTTAATCCTTCTAATGCAAACTTTGTACTAACATATACGGATTGTGCTGGAAAGCCGACATAACCTGATAGTGAGGAAATATTCACTATAATCCCACTTCTTTGAATTCTCATTATAGGAAGTACTTGCTGTATTGTTCTAACTGCTCCGAAGAAATTGGTTTCAAATTGCTTCTTAATATCCTCAAGAAGTAGATCTTCTAGGGCACCAGATAGGCCAAAGCCAGCGTTATTCACCAAAATATCAATGCTCTTGTCTTCGTCACGTATTTTTTCAAAGGCCTCTACTACGGAATCGTCTTTATTCACGTTCATATGGATGATCTTCAGGGGAAGCTCTTCCTTTTCAGTAATCTTTTTAATTAAATCAGCCTTACTCAAATCTCTCATCGTCGCATAAGTGCGAATTCCATTACGTGCAAAGAGTAGACATGTCTCTAGTCCAATACCTGATGAGCTACCAGTAACAACAGCGACCTTTTGATCTTTTAGTACCAAATTTTCGTTCTAGTGTAATAAAACCCTCATTTATATTGTAACTATTCTTTATTATCCTGGGCCTAAATATAGAGTCAAATTTGATGACCGAGAGTAGAGTCATCAAATAGTTAACAATATGTGAATATTGGAGATTTATATAGGACTATAGAATTTTTGAAATGATTTAACAAAGTATTCGTTAAGAGGACTAGTAATTTTAGACACCTCGGACAACACCGGATTTTTCATCAGATCCGGAATAATATCGGAAAATGTGTCTTCTAATACGATGTGCAGCATCATAGATTATAAACATTCTCTAAAATGAGACATCTAGTGTATAGAGTGACGCCTTGGTACGATGATAAGAGTTTATACATGTCTATCATTAGGCGCGCCATATGTCGCATATTATAGATAAGAATTCATAAATTCACAATGACATTTTTCAAAAGAACTCACCGATAAAGAATCTCTTGCAATATTTCAGCAAGTCAGAAACGTAATATTTGCCCCATGACGTATTTAGAATGAATCCAATATAACTAACCTTTGTGTGACGTTTATCCATAAAACCTCAAATACAACGATCAGATTACTAGTATCGCAAGTTGTATAGAACAAAAAATATGACGTTGCCTCTGGGATTATTATTGATAGCCATACTTGCATTATCTTATTTATCTACTAGTATTTTCAAACAACAAGACCAAGCACTAGCTCAACAATACATCCAGACCATAAAACATAGAAATCTAGTAATAGATTTAGGGAATGGAGTAAAGACCAATGCTCAGCTCACTTATCCTGCTATTGGAAAAGGTCCATTTCCTGGAGTTTTACTTATCCAGGGGGCTGGTGCAATTACGTCAAGTCCAGAGATAGCTCCATATCTATCAGAAAGAGGCTTTGCAGTACTTCAATATGACAAAAGAGGTACGATTGGTGCAAATCATACTATTTTAGACACAAATGTTTGGGGAAATGCTACAGTCAATGATCTAATACATGATGCAGAGAAAGCTTTGAATATTCTTACACTGCAGCCTGAAGTAGATCCTAAAAGGATAAGTATAATCGGTCATAGTGATGGCACAGTTATTACTCCTAGGGTTGCAATTGACAATTCAACGAAGGTGAAGAATATAGTACTGATGGGCATAGTAGCTCAGAATTTTCGGAATATAGTGTACTTTCAATATGTAAACCTACCCTCGGCGTATGCTACACAAGTATTGGATAAAAATCACACTGGATTGATATCAATACAGCAAATTGCAAAAGATCCTGTGTTATTTAAGATTTTAGTGCCATTTTCTATTTCTCAAACCAACAATACGAAAGCCATAACTAACACTCTAGCAAAAGAATTCCGAAATTCAAATGGTTACGTAAGTATTGATAGACAACTCAAACCGTTATTTATTAAAAATTATGAAAACGACACAGCTGTCAATTTGTCTAAATGCAACAACATTTTTGGATGTGTAATATGGGCTAGATCGGAATTCAATCTAGAACCGAATTTAAGTATCATTGGGAATGTCTCTAAATCTACAGGAATCCTAATACTCAATGGAGAAAACGATTCTCAGACTCCAGTTCAACAAGCGTTTCTCTTACAACAAAGACTGACTGAAGTAAATCATCCTGACCATACATTGATAACATATCCAAATCTAGGACATGTATTCTATCCTTCATCTCAGTGGTCCACTGGATACGGACCATTTGAACATTATGTATTAGCAGATATCTATGCATGGCTTGCAGCTCATTCCGGATTTACAAGTCCTGCTGCTGCAGCGCGCATTTCTACTACTTCTATGCCAGTCTTGAACTCTACGACTAAATAACTCTGAGATTATAACTATGATGATTGAGTGGCTCAGTAAAAACTATCTATGATTAATCAGAATAACTGTTTATATTGTAAAGTAGTTACTTCTCACAAATCGAAGAATTCAAGCGATCGATATTGCAAATATTTAGGACGAGGTCTATAGATAATGGCAGTCATGATATAGTAACGCAGGCAAAAACATGGTACAATTCCCTGATCATTCTAGATGTAGCAATTTTCAGCATATCAGAGAGTATTGGATTCTTGTAAAATTTGGTTTAGTTATATCGGAAAAAACTGTTCTAATAACGATATGCAGCATGCCAGAAATACAAATAATTATTTTCTCTCTTTAACTTCTTTAAACTTTTGGATAACCATTTGCATAATTATCATTGGAATTCTTTATTAGACCCAGCAGTATCATACATCGTCATTGATTAGCAGGAAATTTCTTGCCAAGATCACATATGGCCATGGTGTGGGCGCATTCCTCTCTATATGCCTTGTGTTACTCTTATTCACAGGATCATTCACGGCAATTTCAATAACTTTTTACGGGGCTTTTGCTTATTCTTCTTCTTCTACTGTTACTACAAATTCTTCCATAATTAAGGAGATTCCACCCCAAGTCAAGAGTTTCATTCTTAATCAAATAGTCAATAAATCTAAGGGAGCAATCGTTGTGGGCTTTGTCGATCCTAATGGCACTCGCATATTCAGCTTTGGAAACATGTCAAAAGCGCATAACGTGCCTGTAAATGAAGACACATTGTTTGATATCGGCTCTATAACTAAGACATTCACCACACTACTATTAGCTGACATGGTAAAGCAAGGAATAGTCAATTTAAGCGATCCTATTGAAAAATATCTACCTGCTAGCGTGAAGGTACCTCGGTTCAATGCAATGAAGATAACACTCGAAGATTTGGCAACACATACTTCCGGACTTCCAGAATGGCCTCCTAATGTCTGGTTAAACAATAATGTTGGACAGGTTAACCCGAATTACAATGTGAGCCAATTGTATCAAGCATTGTCAAATACTAAACTAACAAGGGAGCCAGGTTCATACGTTCAATATTCAAGTTTTGGCATTGGATTACTCGGACATATATTATCCTTAAAGGCAGGTAGTATTCCATATGCACAGTTAGTTAAAGATAGAATTCTAGACGTGCTAGGAATGAATAATACTAAAATTACTCTTTCACATGATGAAATCAATAATAGATTTCCAGTTGGTCATAGGGGTGGAAAAGAAATCACCACTCCAACAATACCTACTGTATTAGCGGATTCTGGAGCATTTCGTTCAACTGCTCCTGATATGTTAAAATATGTATCTGCTAACTTGGGTTTGATTCATACTAAACTAGAAGACGCAATCCAATTGCAGCAATTAATACGACATTCATCCATAATCGTAAATCCAATGAAGTATAGCGAATACAGAGGATTAGGATGGCGTGTACTTACCAATTTTGGAACGGAGATTATCACTCATACTGGAGCAATCAATGGTTGGAATGCTTTTGTAGGCTTTATCCCTTCCAAACAAATAGGTATTGTAGCTTTGTGTAGTTGTGACTTTACTGATGCTGATATGAGCAGCCTTGGTTTTGTATTACTACATCTAACAGGAGCAGAGAATCTGGCTGCGAAAAATGAGGGCCGAATTCATACAACCGCGGGTCTTAGTCAAAATTAAGACCGGTTATATTCCAGTGGTGTAATTAATTTATGTTTAAAATTCGCAAACTCATGAATTCTTTGTACAACTTTACCTTGATGCTATAATATAATATGCTTATGCTTATCCAGTTCATTATTTGGCGCGCGCCCATGAAATAACCGAAATCTTATTTAATCAATAATATATCTTGGTATATCTCCGTCAGTCTATACAGACGATATGTCGTTTTAGAGAATGTTTAAAATCTGATATACTCCACATCTGTATTAGAGAACACCTTTCGGATATAATTTATACCAATTTCACAGATCCAACTCAATCTGATTGGGATATGAATATGAGTTCGTCTACCCGCCTAAGATTCAATCAACAGATTGTACAAATCTGAGTTTTCTATCTTTAACTTCTCCAAACTTATAGGCAGATATCCATTCCTCTTTGCTGACTCAATATTGTACTTGATCAAATAATTAGGATTATACTCCAATCGCCATAACTGATTGCATTTATCTAACCAGTTCTTTATTGCACCATAAGTCCCTTCAGGCGAATATTTCCTAATATTAATAAGATATGGAACTAGAATACGCTACACTGTAAATTTCCTGTACTCATCTATTGGAGTTTGGAGTAGTTTTTCGATCCACCAGATCGTAGTCGAATCGATCGTCTGGGCGCGCCGCGTTTTACTATTCAGCTGTCTACGTTGTTCTATCTTTTCATCTATGAGCCATCTTCTAAAACCGCTGAGCCTCTGCAATAAGACAATACTAATAGGTACTCGCGTCGCGCCTGCGCTTCGCAAACTTGGATACGATGGGAAGATAATGGTTGAGATGACTGAAATCTCGAATTTGTTGTCTAGACATTTCTGAATAATTTTTAACTATAGGAAATTTTATTTGGCACGCCTCATGATAGACATGCAAATCTATATCATTATACCGAGGCATTGTTCTATAAATCATATATCCCATTTTAGAGAATGCCTATAGACAATGAAGGAGAGGAAGCAGTAGGACTTGTCACATGTTCAAGAGTGAATAATTTCTGAATTTATGCACTATTCACACAAATAAAAATGAACACAGTGTTCTTACAGTAAATTATAAGAACAGGTGCACACAATTATTGCTACGCAGAAAACAGAGTATGTACTTATCTACCTTTTGATAAATCCCCCGATATGAGAATTGCCGTTTGGACCATTAATACCGTGTATTCCTATAACTCCTGAATTAGATTTGACTCCGCCTGCTGCTACAGTTCCACCATTTTCGCCTGTACATTTTCCACCTGCAAACTTTAATGTACCTAGAGCTGTTTCAGTGTTTGCAGTTCCCTTCTTAGATTGACAATTTATGTCGTTTGTATTTGGGGTTATTGTTGTAGGCAGCACTTTTTGTTGTTGTTACTGCTGATGCAGCATCTACTCTTTGTCCTACTGACACCATTGTTACTAGTATAATGCTGATCGTTGATACCGCTAGTATGCTATGAATCAGAGCCTTTGAATTCATGTATAAAATATAGGGATAACATATGTATATAACTATTCAGCACGGGAATTGAATAAGATAAGGGGAAGATAATAATGCATAGATACGTCAGGGCCGCCCGCCTCATAATAGACACAATCGAAATCGAAAGATGTTGCAACTTACAAGAAACCTAAGATTCCCAAACCTAACGTAACTAAAGGAGCAAAGATAACTACAGTAAAAGTCTGACGTGTTAATTCAGTCATTCACTCATTTTTCAGAATTTTGTTAGCATGTTCTGGACTAGTTTCAAACTTTGGTATTAAAGGAGGTATTTCTTCGGATATATGTGTGTCCCAGAAAATAGCGATGCAGAACGAATAACTCGGAGTCCCCTTAAGCGAAATCAGGTGTTACCTTATTATACATCCTAGGTTTAGCAAACTGGTTACTGCATAAACTCCTTAATATGCGGCACTTGGCGCGCCTAATGATAGATATGTATAAACTCTTGTCATCGTACCAAGGCGTCATTCCATACATTAGATGTCTCATTTTAGAGAATGTTTATAATCTATGATGCTGCACATCTTATTCGAAAAGACTTTTTCCGATGTAATTATTATGAATTGGATAGGACGTCAGAAAATAGTCTGGTTTGGTGGAATACAGATTCCTATCACATATAAAGCAGCATAATTTAAAAATATTAAAAATGAGTTTTTTGGTTTTATCGAATAAACTAAGGGTAAGCTCGCACATACAATAATTTCTAATTTACCTAGATGTAACACACGTGAGGATGAGTATTAATGAGTATGAAATATGGTATGATGAAAATTGTCAAATTTATGACGATTTGAGAAAATTTGTAGAGAAATCGTTGAAAACGATTTTTGATGAGGAGGGCTTAGTGAGAGGTACTGATTATGTCTTATTAACCTCTAGATTAAAATGCCGTCGTAATTTTCTTCAAAAGATCTATAAAGAGGATGAGAAAGGCAATCGAAAATATTTGGGACCAAACCAAATAACTGATCTGGCTGGAATAAGAATTGTAGCCTTTCTTATCTCTGATGCCAAAATACTTTGCAATGTAGTCGAGCGGTACTTCGATGTCGATGACGAGAGAACAGTAAAACCATCAGATAGATTAGGAAAAAACCTAATGGGATATAGGTCGTCAAATTATGTTGTCAAACTCGGTGAGGATTATTTTGTAAAATTGCAAAAATATCAATTATTTAAAGACATACATTTTGAGATTCAGGTAGCCACACTGCTTGATTTCACATGGATGGAAATTGAGCATGATAGAGTATATAAAACTGCCCACAATTTCCACTAGGTACTAGTATCCAAAGAAGGTTTAATTTACTGTCTGGTCTGTTGGAACTTGCTGATCAAGACTTTGATGCATTATCAAGAGATGTAAAAAGGTATGATATGACAATAACTGAGAAGATCCGGAAGGGAATGATAGATGGCTTAGAAATTAGTCCTCGGTCACTGAGAGCATATTTGAAGGATTTTCACGATATTCCAGGTATTACACCCTATTTCGCAGTAAGCAAGGCTGTATTGCAGGAGTTGAACGCGATGGGAATAGAGAAAATAAGCCAATTAGATGAGATTAAGCCAACAGATTTTAAAGAAAGGTATGCAAAGGTTTCGAGAAACAAAGATTATGTAACCTATACCTCTATCTTAAGAGATATGATGATAATTCATGATACAAAAAAGTATTCCTCGATTGCATTTGATCCTAGTTATTATAACACTTTTGAATATCATCCTTGGAAGGTCTATAAGGAATTTGGAGTTAATTTCGATGATTTACCAGCTAGTGTAGAGTTTAAAGAGGGAGGAGACGACGATTAGGTCAAATATTATTATTCGATAAAATTGATAGTCGACATAACTTCCAGATTACATCTCCTCCACTTACATTAAGAATTAATATAGTAATTCAAACTTCTGCGATATGATACTATAAATTATCATAATTCATAGAACAAAATGAACAATATTGCCTAGTCTAGATTGGCTTGATGTCAGCATGTTATGCAAATATGTGTTTTCTGTCTTTAACTTCTCTAAACTTATCGGTAGATAACCATTCCTCTTTGCAGTATTAATATTATATTTGATCGTGTAATTTGGATTAAAGCCTAATCGTCTTAATGAACTACATCTATCAAGCCAATCCTTTATCGTATTGAAAGCCTCATCAGCAGCTATTGTCACAGTGTTCGCCCTTTGTTACGACAGCATCATAGTTAGCACAGAGTCTCTTTGCATGACCATCCATCACCATTCTGCTCTTCCTCTTCATGATATTTGTCACAGTATTCACCTACATTGTCATTTCTGTCATAACAACCACCATATGCTATCCAGCTACGGCGACTTTTACATGTCTTTCAACAGAGCAGATTCTTCTATAACAGTCATTGAATTCATCTGTGTTTAGTTTAAAATGACAGTCTTGGATACATGCCCTAACTGTAATTACCTCTGGGTATACCAGGACATTCATATCCATGCGCCATGTAGTTCCATTTAGGCCATATGCTGGACCCACTCGTATTTGACTTTAGCGGTTATATATCCCATACTCTCATTCATATAATTTGGTACTACGAAATAGCCCGCGTCTATTGTGCTATTAGGAGTTGATGGTATATGCTTTATTGTATGGCTGAACACTTTGTACTTGCTAGAAATTATGTTAGACAACACTGATATAAGATAAATCCTACCTCGTTAGGATCAGAATCTAACTTCTTTCCCATAAACCGAAACAGCAGGTTTTGATAATTATTTCTAAGGATTTATCTATCAATAGTACATGTTTAGACATAATGATTCTGGGTGATTTTATTTCTTATCTCTATAGGCATCTATGGTGGATGCCATATTTTGATTGCTGCTTCTGTGTCTGGCCATATATATACTGCATGCAGTAACCGATCCAATTATAGTCAAAGCTATGACGTTAACCGAATGTGAAATGAGGTTAAGTGATAGCCCATCATTTTTAGATACAACAGAGGTACTGCTTCTTAGTGAATCCATTGAAGATGTTTTTATTGGGTCTTTCTGGACATTGACAAGATATGGTTCACTCTTTATTTGTACAAATCCCTTATTGGAGGATGAATATGATGGTATCTGCATTGTGGAAACTATCTCATGAGGATGGGAAACTGCAGTTGGGGAATCATACTTATGATATAAAGGGCCCCATTTACCCTCACTAGATGAAGGAATTCTAGTTATTTTGGACTGGCTAGTAGTTCCATCATCCCAGGATACGGTTAATATTTTCTGTTCAATATTCTTACTACTAGTCGCTGCATTATAGGTAGCGATACCTGCAACTGATACATGATCTATACCGGCTATGGGTGAAGTATTACCTACAAAAGCTATAGTTACATGAGGAGTAGGGGTAGTAGTAGTACCCGATATTGCTTGGGCATATAGTGCTGCTCCGGTCACTATTACTATTAACACAAATATCATCATCACAAATACAACTAAGGTAAAAAGTAAAATCAAATATGGAACACCCATTTCCTATGGGTTATCATTAGCTACTACCAACAGCACAGGTAGCCATAACTGCATTGAATTGTGCTGCTCCGCCTTTATAGTAGCCTAGTTGTTCATACCTTAATGCATTATCCTTACATATATCACCTGAACTGGATTGGGATAAGGGTTTAGCATTCATAGTAGGAAATCCTACAACACTAATCAGCGGAATGAGAACTGCGATTGCTGCAACTCCTACAAACATTAGTATCAACATCAGCTGTTGTTCTTTCTTCTTCTTGTTATGTGATAGTAAGATTGTACTCAATCAAATTCAACTCCAAGTGAGGTTGCTGATGATTTCTGCGACATGGTTCTAAGATCAGATATGTATTCCTTCATGTCTTACCTTATTTCCGTGATGCACTTATATCCTCGTGTGGCTCACTTGATACTTATAATAAGACATTAGTATTAGCCATATTCAGATGGTACTTAATATTAGTATTTTTAATCTTTGTGAGACTATTATTATCATATGTATGCGCCCAGAGCTAATCCTATTAATCCTCCAAGAAATCCTAAACGAACGAATCGAATTTTTTCGAATGTTAATAAGATAAGGAGCGAGGATACGCCACACTACAAATTTCCTGTAATCATCTACTGGCGTTTGAAAGTAGTTTTTCGATCCATCAGATCTTAGTCGAATTTGAGGTCCTGGCGCGCCCCTCAATCATCATCGTCACCATCGTAATAACATGAGTTATTTAGTGGTAGAATTCAAGACTGGTATAGATGTAGTAGAGATGCGCGCGGCAGTAGCAGGACTTGTAAATCCGGAACTCCAAGGAAATATAGTACAAACTATGATGATATTAGCAAAATCCTAAGAAGAGAAATTGCTAACGAGGAGAATAATATATACTAACGCTACCTCGACCTTCATTTCATCATTATGTTTTTGCTAATCCAAGTTAAGTTTGTGGACTAACGCCGGATCCAGAACACCGTATACGTGCCTACTATTTGTAAGGCATCCTACATGGGCTAAACAAAGTCTGGCAGCAATCCTTATCCATGTATCCAATGTCTGTAATATTTGTAGAGTCTCATCATATCTTCAGTGTCTGTTGGTATCATACTTTATCATAATCTGAAATATAAAAAAATAGGATAGACAGAAAGTTAAAATTAAAAAAAGCTAGGGTTATGCTCTCATCAGAAATGGTGATGGAAACGGATAAAAATACGGATGGCTCTAGATATCTCTGATATTGGAAGACGTTCAATATTACTAGGGAAGTTTTTACTTTACATAGCATACACAAAAAGTTATACACTATGCTAAGAATATTTGAAGAAGAGATTGAAACTAGCTAATGACAAAACAGGAAGGAGACAATAACAATAACAATATCGATTCTACTAGTCCTTCTATACTTAAGGAACAACGACAGATAGTACTAAATTTGTACAATTCAGGTATTGAACCTGATGTTATAGCCTACCAATTAGATATTGGCCAAGAAGAAGTTAACAGAGTCATAAAAGAAGAAGAAGAAGAAAAGAAAGAATTGGAAATGAAACAGAAAATATTAGATGCTTCTCCTTCTATGGGTAGTTCGTTTTATCTAGATGCAGTAGTTAACATTGATTTGGCTATCAGAAATGCGCAAACCAGAATGTGGAAGGCATTAAGATCGGGTCCAGAGTTCAATATCTCTACCGAAGGAACAGAAAAAATATTAAATCAATTTTCTAAATTTAAGGTTACTTTTGTAATCCTACATATTGATATTGTTGGTTCTACTCAATTATCAATGACGCTGCCACTTGATAGGCTTACAACTATAATTCAAACATTTTGTCAAGAAATGTCTATTATAATAGAATTGTATGGTGGACATGTCTTAAAGTATATAGGCGATGCAGTTTTAGCATTTTTTGTGACAAATCTAGCTAAAAATGACTATAATAATAATGTCGAGGAAGAAGATGTTGACAATGATAGTAGTTCTCAAAATCATAAAGAGAACAAACGATCAGAGTACTACTATTTACCATGCATAAATGCAATTAATTGCGCAAGATCTATGATCAAGGTAGTCAAGGAAGGTATTAATCCAATTCTCAATCAGTTTGACTACTCGGATATAGGTGTGCGTACAGGAATAGACATCGGAGAAGTTGCAATAATACAAGATGGATGGGATATACATACAGTAGAGAAAGAAGGAGAAGGAAAGCAAATAATATTTAAAGAACCACTTTATGATATTTTAGGACATACAATTAATGTAGCAGTAAAAATGACAAGTCTGGCAAAACCTAATGGTTTTACCATAGGCCAAGCAGCATATGATATATTGGACGAAAAACAAAAGTCGACTTTTGAAGAATTGGATGTCAGTCCTAATATTTGGAGTTATCTAAACGAAAAAACAGGGAGAATGTATCAGGTTTACAGTAGCACAGCATGATTCAAGAAGTAATAAGCTTTTAGTATGGTCTTAGATTGGGTGCACCATGACTAATATGGATTCCTGCAGAATCAAGGACGCTCTAAGCCGTACAGATTTGGTCGGCCTTTAAATGAACAAGAGACGAAGGATTTTTTGACGGCCGGTAAACTAAATGTACACCTTGGAGCAGTGGATGAGAAGGGCGATGCTAATATTCATCCTGCATGGTACTATTACGATCTTCCTACTAACAAGATATACATGGAAACATCGAAGCAGGCGAAGAAAACGTACAATCTTAGAAAGAAGGAGAATGTTTACTTTTGTATCGATGATCCGAATCCTCCGTATAAGGGGACACGTGGTAAGGGAACTGTGAAAATACATGAAGATGTGAACTTTAATATTCCTATCGCAGAGAAGATAATGGTCAAGTACTTGAAATTTAGAACATCCAATGGCTAAGGCACTTTTAGATTTGCAGAAGAAAGGCCAATCAGTTGTCATAGAAATTAACCCAAAGTATTACTCCACTTGGGACTATGGTAAGTAGTAAGGATCAAGTAAATTCGCAGGTCTCCTGGCCCCTCTTCTACATGAGCTGAAATCTGATTCATCTGAGAACATGAGCAGGCGCCCCCCGAGAATCTGATATTATTCATTAGTAATAATAAAAATAGTAATTACGACTGTTGCTCCATAGTTCATAGTGAGCTAAAATGTTGCCTTTTGACGGCGATAAAATTCGACTGCATATATGTGCTTGCACTTGACATCGCGACAAGTATAGTCTGGACATGAACAAACCCATCTGGATTGGGCTGCAATGATCTTGTAGGTATGATAGCCAGATTTTGATCTTACCCTATAATTTGATTCATTGATCATCGAAATAGCGCCACTTGTTTTGGCTATCGATCTGCCTAGCTCTTCACGGGTAACAAGTTGTCTAGGCATTTTTAGCAATTGGCTCGCATTTCTTTCGTGACAGCAAGTTTCTCACTTATTGCTTCATCAAATCTTTTATTAGGATATTCCTGACGTTCCCTTCGAATTCTAGTCTCTCCATTCAGATCTTTAGTGTATATCCGAAACAAGGCGTTTTGTCCATCTTCCCATGCTACTTCAAATTTCTCGCCAGTATATTCATTAGGGGAATCATGACCGAAATGCCACATCGTTACAATCCAAGATTCATGATCAGGAATAGGTGATGACAGTGACAGCGATGGGGGCGCGTCGCTTTCATCTGGACAAGACCGCAGTATCAGAAGATAAAAATTAACAAAGATAAAAACAGCGGTTTGTAGGCTCTTTTATCAAAAAGCCAATTGCAATAAACCATTTGGTTGAACTATTAAAGGCAGAATTAGAATAGTTTTCAGAGAAAGAAAATGATTGATTCATTTCAATCTACCAAAAATAAAATAGGTCTTAGCATCAATTGTAATAATTAATGCTCCATCATCTTCCTGAAAATTATTGATTGTTCTTTAGCATCTTCTAATGCATTGTGTGTATGAGCTATATGATCCAAGCCTAGTCTTGTCTTAATATCTTCCATCGCAAGCGTATGCCATTTGCTATTAGTTTTGCCTAGCCATACCGACTTTAGATCAATTCCAGATACACCAAATGGATTCCAACCTAAGAATTTGTGAAAATAATAATTGACAAAGCACCAATCGAAAGCTATAGGTGATGCAACAAATACTGGCTTTTTGTCATCTGATACTTTTGCAATCCAATCCGCAAACTTCTCCATAGCTTCTTTCGGTGGTATACCTTTCACCTTGAGATCTTGCATTGAAAACCCTGCAATCTCTAAAGCTTCTTTTACATAATTATCTGAAATAGGTTGCATCTCGATATAGAAAGTACAACTTTCGTCGTCCTCATTTCCTACAACACAAGCTCCTAAGCTCAACATACTATATTCTGCAGGAATAAATCCTGAACATTCTATATCTATAGAGATATAGATTGCTGATTCAGATGAGGTCATGTATGATCTTTGTTTGTTGCATATCATAGAGGATGTCATTAACATACATATCTATTTTAAAGGCATTCAACGTTCTGAGACTGAAATCAATCATATGATTTCAGATCAAGTGAATATAATAAATTTTGTAAAGCTAGACAGAAACTGTGTATATATGAATTCTGGATTAACACAATTTTTCGGATTTCTTATTTCAGTCTCTAACAGCGAACACATTTGCCATTCTTCAGGCTGTTCAAGGAATTGCGCTTAACAGGGTAGTGGATTCTTGGGCTGCTGCTTCTCAGAAATTCACCTACCTTTAATTAGTCTAGAGAAGTTACTGATAGAAAATACGTACTTGTTACAATATATTGGCTAAACCATAGGCGGAAAACTACTCTCATATTCGTTGAAATTAAAACACTAAATGTATAGAATAACCCGCGGTATACATAGACAATGATGTTAGAAGTCTTTGTGTCTATCACAAGGGGCGCGCCAAATACCTTATGGTGGTCTCTTCTGTGTCATCATTGTCATCAGTGTCATTTATCGATAGTCTCCCAGCAGACGAACAACTACTTGAACCCAACAATATTCAGAGAGAATTTTGCTCAAGACGTTGATCCTGCTGAGGCCAACATTATGGCGGTTGCACAAAAGCCCTTCAATCAATCTAACTTCGTTGCGAAATCTGGACCTCCTGCATGGAAGGAATTAACAACTTGGTATCAAATCTCCGAGTCCGATCATATGATTCCTCCAGATGTCCAGCATACATTCGCTGAAAAAATGAATGCAACTACGCTATCGTTGAATGCTAGTCACGCATCGTATGTATCACATCCATCCGAAATCGCAAACTTCATTCTCAATGGAACAAAAGGAAAGTGAATAGTCAGGTTCACATTTTAGATTCCTTTACTCCTTTCTTTTTCCAACTGAACTTGGCCCTCATGGTGTATAGGTGTTAGATATCCAATATCGTTCTAGGCATTAAACTCTATTAACACGGGCAAGATAAATAACAAACAATGAATAACGAATCACTGACGCAGCTGAAAACATATTAACATTGGTAGATGTTTTGGAGAAAAACGTAACGAATAATACGGATACAAAGAACATAGTGGAACAAATTGGTGCTATAAAAGCAGAGATAACGAATATTCTAAACCGGCAGAATTTTTAACCATGACGAACTTGAACTGATAAGCTTCGTTATTAGGTTCGTTCGGCCTATCACAACTGAAAATGTTAGTCTATTTTGCGAGATAATCGAATTATTGGATAAAGTAGTGGCAATTGTACAAATGTAGTGGCAATTGTACAAATGTAGTGTGGATTCTGCGGTGACGATATAGGACTTGTAGAGTTCTGTTATAATTGTAATAAGAATAAGAATACAATGGAATAATTATGAGAATTGCAGTATATTTTTAATGGGAATGCGATATGATAAATTCGAGAGGCTTTACAAGTGTCGACTTTGTAATACGACCCTTATTGAATCGGAACGTTTTAGTCATCTGAGAGATATTCACTACGTTAGTATAGATATTTTGTATGATCCCGCATTCGTAAATTCAATGTATTTACTGTATACAGACTATCTAAAATAAGATATCAATGTTACCAATGTTAAATATATAAAAGACACACTACCACCATTAGTTAAACCAAACAATACTTATCGTCCTTTTTAACTGCGTTAAATCAGTCGTCTTCTACTTTATAATATCTAATATCATTTTAATCAACCGCCTTTTCGAATTCACGACAGCAATATTGTCCGCTAAGCATGTAGTATTACAGACAGTTGTTTACGGTTAGATAAAATAGTGGTAGATTATCAGTCCTTCTATCTTTATCCAACTTTGATATCTTTTAATCCTCCCGTTGTTTGTCCGACCTCGATGATATATCCGTCCGGGTCATGCATATAGCACCGAATCTCAACACCATGGTCTTTTGGTTCTGTAATGAATTCAGCTCCTCTGCTTTGCCATTCATTGTAACAGGCCCAGATGTCCGCTACACGAATAATCATAAAGCTGCTGGCTGCGTTTTCGTTCTGAGGTGTACGGAGAGTTATAGTTGGCTTGTCGTCAGTTGGGCCCCCACCTACATTTAATACTAGCCAGCTATTGGCAATTTGGATGATGGTGGGTTCACCACTACGGATAACCTTGCCTCCGAAAACTCGGAGATAAAACTCTGCTGATCGTCTTACATCCTGCACTGTCTGGAAATGTGTGAGGACAAATCCTTGTTTGGGTGTGTATTCATATTCTTCTCTTTTGATCATGTCCATATGCTGTTCTTTCTTGTTGTTAGTAATTTGCATTTTTGCATTTGAACTAGATTAATGCTTAGTACTTCACACTGTTATCTTAGATCACGTTGAGACTCAAGAAAAAGACTGCAAGAGAGGCAAGTGTCAAATTTGTTTAGGATATATTTAACAGATGTATTAATTAATACAGTGATCATTAGTTAACACATTAGATCT
>CAVPXM010000043.1:0-14252 GCA_963709405.1 uncultured Nitrososphaerales archaeon | reverse complement strand
AGATTAATCCTGGAGCTAGATGAAGACGGAGTATACGATGCTTTATCTAAAATAAACGAAGACTTCATTTCTTAAAAACTTGCTAGATGAACTAAATACTTTGGTTCACATCCACTAATTGCTACTACCTATAGATATCATCAATTGGCGGGGTCGACAGATATTAAGTTCCATCACGAGTCCTGATAGTTTTACCTATTGATAAGATCGACTTGCTCATATGAGTTTGGGAATGTCAGCTAATTTCAAGAACTTGATTTATGTAATAGAGGATCTTTGTATTTGATTCTCTCGATTCTGGCGTACATACTTTATCTCAGGATGCAATCTGCACTAAAAGTATCCCTGCTTTATAGCAATTATTGGATAACACGGGCTTTGGTCTAAATCTTGCTTTGGGAGCGGTGTATATGGCGTATATTGGATCGTCATAAGAGAAGTCAGTTATCGGCCTGATTTTGGCCGTGTCTTCTATATATATAGCGTAAGGGACATTTAACTGGGAACATGAGTAGGCGCGTCCCCTCAAAGTTTCCCGTTAATATCGCTAGTGATTTGAGCGTAAATTTCCTTAGAACAGGAAACCGGGAAAGTCGAACCTGCTAGTACGCATCAGTGGATAGAATTCCGTAGAGCGACCAGATGTACTGCAACTGTAGATTTATCCATAGAGTTGGATCTAGTATCATCTAACACCCAGGATACCCGGGTTATTTTCTAACCTAAGGAAGAATTTAAGATATTATGGATATACAATTACTACGTATACCGAGAGTATAATTAGAATATGAAATTATCCCGGGTATCCCGGGTGTAATTATAAGACGATATCTGTATGATCAACTGCTGCGCGCGTCCATGACTGACATACAAATGAAGCATTATCTGATCAATGTTCGTATATCTAACCAAGTCAGTCTATACAGATAATGCCTCATTTCCTGAAAATATATATAATCTGACAGGCCGCAAAACGAGCTAACATCCTGTTTGCACAAATTTTCAATATCGATCGCTTGAATTCTTCGATTTGCGACAAGTAACTACTTTACAATATATACACCGTTATTCTGATTAATCATAGATAGTTTTTACTGAGCTTAATTAACAGCATTTAGACATTAAGTAATAATGATTGAAAACATCCTGTATGTAGTTATCGGATTTGTTGTTACTTATATTTCGCTGGAACTGGCGTGGCATTTTACCGCCTGCGGAATCAAGGACGAAAAAATAAGACCTTGCATGTTCAAAGAAATTAAAACTGTCATGATCTCACAAAGTGCAAGTCGTCGTCATAGGAAAGATGGTGTATAGTAATAAATGATGATGACTACAGAATTGCAAGAAATAAGATATGTCTTCAGAGGACTAGAGACACTATATCAAACATACCTTCCAAAAGTAGATCCTACGCTCATTCATGAACTTCTAGTACGGGAACAAGATAAGACTGAACGTGCACCTTTTTACATGGTTGAAGTATTTACCAAGAAGGGTACTGATTCGCAATGGTGCAAGGATCACATATGGAATACTACTGGATTTGTTCCTGCAATATACGACAATGGTACTCACTACGTAACTAATATGAGATTAACATGTGATATTCTCAAAAGATTAAATGACTTTGACTTTGCGAATGAAATTTCAGGCGATTATACTGGCACATTAACAGGTAGAGGAGCATCACACGAGCGTAGAGATCAAACACACTAGTAGGAGAACAGCTGTAGAGATCCGAGCCAGTTTTGGCAATATTTAATAATTTCAATAACTCCGATCTGTGCTCCTGAGGATCTTTGTACTTGATATGATGCTCTATCAATTCAAGATATGCATCCTTTATGTCAGGATGTAATTTGCAGTAAAAGTATCCTTGTTTTATGGCAACTATTGCGCGACACGGGCTTTGGTCTAAAGTGTGCTCCTGGGGTGCCGTATATGATATATTTGGATCATCATAAAAGAAACCGTTTATTGAGCTCAGACTTGTTCTGTCTATATCTATAGCTGAATTGGTTGGTAACGGGGAACATGAACTTGTGTGCCCTCAACATCCTTGTCAGTTTTCGAGTTTTGTATCCCTAGCGATGAGCGCGTGCCCACGATCGAGAATATACACATGTAGTTATATCATCAATCTCAATGTATATCGAACCTTCAGTCTATACTTATAATGTCTTATTTTAGAGAATGTTTAAAATCTGGTATGCTGCATATTGTTATGGATACACTTTTTTCCATATGATTTACTCTAGATTTGATGCAATATCCGATATAGTCTGATTTGGATTACGATTATGGGATTTAAATACGGGCCCTGCGATTTGCAGTACATTCTATATGTATAGCTGATCACTGTAACTGGAAACTGGCGGACCGTCATAGATGTCAAGCTATCCATAGTACTTGGATTTCATATTACGAATGCTATATCATATATACAACGTCTTTTTTGTTATACAGAATTGAATATGTACTATGGTTACTATGGATACCATGACGGATGGAATCCAATTTCAAAACTAGCATGGTAGTGCAAGCATCGTTATATTCACTGCCTTAGGAAAACCGCTTGTAGTCAACTTCCTCAGGCCACTTCATCGAAATACCTTGGCATTATTGTAAGCTATTCTTTTAGATATGCCAGATGCAATTAGCCTGCTGATGCAGATGCTCCACCATCACCTGCTGATGCAGATGCTCCACCATCACCTGCTGATGCAGATGCTCCACCATCACCTGCTGATGCAGATGCTCCATGGTGATGACTACTGGAATGGTTACTACTATGATGACTCCCGGCATGATCATTATTATTGTGATTTGATGAGGACTTGTGCGCATTACCGGAATGGCTTCCTCCACCGTGGCTATTGTCGTTACTGCTGTGATGACCACCATCATTTGTACTTGCATGATCATTGCCACCGCTGGCCAAGGATGATTCATGTCCGCCAGAATAGGTATTATCCGTACTTCTGATGGGATCCTCTGAACCTGCAGGAGCAATAGGCTGATAGTGTGGTAGCGATACAGATTGAACGATACTAGAAGGATTAGTTGAGTTAATCATATTTGTTGTCGATGTCGGGAAACTGTTTATACTTACTTGATTGGAATTGCCTGTATAATAATGGATGGCAGGAGTTATAGGTTGATAATGTACCAGTGACTTGGGTTGGATCTCGCTAAAGGACAAAGTCGTCCGATTATCGAGCATTTTGGATGGTTCGAAAGCTTGATGATCTCCTCTATAATTCGGTAGCACAGGGTTCTGCTCGGCAAAGGCAAATTTGTTGATATTCAGTGACGTAGGAGCCATATTTAATGACAAGCTAAAAGATATCGAAGAGATTAATGTTAAAACAATTATGACGAGTTTCAGATTGGTACTATAATTTGAGTACATGCAATGTTCCCTATTTAGTTATCAGACATTTACAAGTATAAAAATAATCAATACTTAGAATCTAGAAAAAGATTCTTTTATACCGCTGACCCTGGACTTGATTAATTCATCATAGGTCTGTCCCTTAATGCCCATATGTTTCAGGCGTTCTCTTGTTGCAGTCTTAATGAAAATCGTACTACTCATCATAAATATACATAAACTTATACAATAATTATAGATAATTGTATATACTGGTATACTGGTCAGTATACTGATCGAGATGGATGATAACCAAAGGCGCGGACTGGTCACTGAACACATATATAGTAACCCAGGTTGTAATAAGGAAAGCGTGGTAAAGGCCATGTACGGAAAGCTTTCCAGGGTCCCAGTTCTTAATACGATTGATGAATTACGTGAAGATAACGTAGTTAGAACCCATCCCAAAAATAGATAGACATATAGCTTGAGAGAGTTTTTCTCATACTGCAGGAAACATATTGTTTGCAGTATCTAAGGAACTAGATGATTTTGATAAATCATATTATGCTATGTTAAAAAAGATTAGTAAGGAATTTGATAGGTTATATCTTAAGCACAAACAAGGTTCGTTGGATGCAACACAGATGAATTCTATATTGACCTTACTATTAGAGTGTTTTCACATTTTTTACGAAACAGTTGATGCCTATCTGGTTCGCTCCGTGTTAAAATGGTCAAAAGTCATTGGAGATCGAGAATTCAAAAAACAGCTTTATTCTACAGTATTTACTAAAATTGCAGACATTCAGCTTCGTATGTCAGAGATGTTGAGTTCCACAAAGGCTGGCTACTTGGCTTCAGTTGCTGAAGTATCATTTCAGCGAAGGATATACTCCACTGAAAATCTTGTGCGTCATTTTGACAATTTCACAAATGGTGGTATGGAAAAAGAAATTAAAGCTGTACTTGACTGTATGTGGACCATCAATAGTGAATTCAAACAGTTGGCTTACCCTGAACCAGCGTTATATCGCTGGAAATTTGATTATCGTAACGATGGATGGGAGAAACTTGTAGAGCTGCAAAAACAAAATCCAGACAAGACTTACTACAATGCAGTTAAAGCGCAATTAAAAGGTTCATAAATAAGCTAGTACAAATAGCGACTTCCTTAACACTGATTTCTCTTCCCCTCCTATTCTCCTATCTAATAACGCCTCTGGCTTAACAGTTATGTAAATGGCACGATAAGTTCATTATGTAAAGTATCTCTGGTCATTTTGCTATGAGTTAGCTAAAGCTGTAGCCATAAAATTAGTTTGTCATAATAATCATATTCACTTTACAAAGTAATTGCCAATGATATTACAATGCTCTTAACCTGTGCCAGTTTGGGATTATGCTGTATCATTGACATAATCTGATTAAATCGCTGATTAGTCTCTTCACGGATCCTCTGGATATCATGTTCATATTTTTGCTTCATAGCTTGCATTTCTCTATCCTTTTCAGACAATTTTGATTCAATGCTTTTTCCTCTAGCTTCCAATGCGGTATAATCTAGGAATGTAAGATACTTCATACATTTTGTGAGATAAATCTCTCTTCTCTCAGACTCTTTTTTAGTATAATAGACGCTGCCATTATGCGTATGGAATCCTTATTTAGCAATAATTTCTTTACGCGTAGATCTAAATATAAACTATTTTAGTTATTGTTTTAAAGGGAATGTACACTTGCAATTGGGATTATATCATAATCATCTCAAGGATCTGTAGTATTATCGCTTGAATCTAACCTAACAAAAAACAGTTACGTTAGTTATTAGATCCCACTCGGATATGATTTCTGTATATATTCATTGATATATGTTTATTTTCAAATCTAGATTCCAATTAAATAAGAAGCAGTAATTTCTTTTTCAGTAGTATCATTTCCAACCTAGATTCGTTCCTATTTATTGCCAGATCAATTTGATTCCGCAATACACCTTATTTCATAATTCATCTTAAATGTCACGAATTCAGTTGTTGTATTCTTATTTTTCTATCTGTATCTCCTTGATTGAGACGACTCAGATTTCTAAATCATTTACTTGTCACGATTGATGTTGTATCATTTACTCTTACAGATTTATTAGTAGTCATTATTGAAACGTTTGTTGTGATTTTCCAAGATCATTTACTTTCTGCAAACAAATAGATGATCGATATTTCAGTAATAGATCTTTACAATTCCTGCTGTTTCTGAGTGACAATTGAATCTATGTTTATATGTAATATTCCAATATCTTTTCAATAGAATCTTTTTCATTATCGTTTGCATACTCTTGATACCTTGTAAAGTCAAGCGGCGTAATTATGCCAATAGGATTGTTATCCAAATTACTGTTAGCATCATGAACTACAAGCAGATGTCTTATGTTGTATTGCAACATCATATCTGCAGCCTCTGATGGAGAAGAGTTAGACTCAATAGTAATGATAGGAGAAGACATTATTTCCTTATTTGTTATCACACTAGTACGCACGTCATTAACACACACTTTCCTCACCAAGTCACGTTCAGTAACTAAGCCTTGTGGCTTACCATTGGCATCAACCACTATCAGAGAGCTCACATTTTTGTTTTTCATCTTCTTGGCTGCTTCTTGAATAGAAGATAATTCTTCAATGGTTTCAAGTTTTTTCCTCATAATATCTGCGACTTTCATAACTATCAGTGTATCTAATCCAATCTTAATCTTAATCTTATCATTATCAATTATGTAAACGTATAGTTTACACTATTATATTGAATCACATTTGATCTTGATCATAATTACAATTAAGTAACATTATGCCGCAAATTGGTTCCTTTATTATAGCCATATACAAACCACATCTGAAGACTATCAAGCTGATACCCAAAGTATTCTTAGTATCATATCTTTGATTGCTGAGCTTAACAGGTAGGTTTTATATTTTTGTGCTGTTATTCAAATCTTAGAAGAACTTCGCCTGTCATTACCGATTGACCTTTGACAACTTTGATTTCTTTAATTCTTTTTCCACTGATTGGACATATTAGTCTGTTCTCCATCTTCATTGCTTCCAAGACGAACAGAACCTGACCATTCTTGACTATGCTTCCTACATCTGCCAAAACACTTACTATCCTGCCGCCTATAGGAGCCTTTATTTCTTTAAATGAGGCATGGATCAGAGATTCTTTTGACACGATATATACCATACCGTTAATAATCATGAATGAGGGATCCGCTTCTCCTACAAAATCTAATTGAAATGTTTTGTCCCCTATTCTTATTTCATCTTTATTCAATTGTGTTACTACTAGTTCTTTATCATTGTTAACCTTGACTTTGTTCCCCCTAATTTCTATATCATATTGGGTATCATTTACCTTAATTTTCATATAATCCACTTTTTTATATTAGCGTGATGGTCAAATGTGTCGATAAAATCGTACCTACCCTGCATCCATGGATCATTACTCATATACTGTGTTTCATTTTTTAAGAACTCGATTCTCTTTGGCATGAACGATAATAGTGCTGCAGCTATTTCCCCATCCTTTGATGAAAATGAAGTCATTTCATTGATAAATGATGTGTCATATTTTCCGTCAACGAACCTTGTATCATTCAATGCCGAAATGTGGAATGGGATGGTTGATGGAATTCCTGAAATCCTAAAAGAGATGAGTGAGCTTTTCATCTTTTCTATCGCTTCCAAGCGGCTATTTGCAAGTGATATAATCTTCGCAATTAGTGAATCATAGAAAACTGGTATTGAGTATCCAGGATACATGGCTGTATCGACCCTAATACCTTCCACATTAGGAACTATGAATTTCGTAATGGTTCCTGAGAAAGGAACAAAACTTAAGGGATGTTCTGAATTTATTCGACATTCTATTGCATGTCCTTTTGATCTTACATTTTCTTGCTTTATCGATAGCCCACTACCTAATGCTATCCTGAGCTGCTCTTCCACTATGTCTACACCTGTAACTGCCTCTGTTATAGGGTGTTCAACTTGTATCCTCGCATTGACTTCCATGAAATAAAACTTATTATCCTTAAATAGGAATTCGACAGTACCTGCATTTGTGTACCCCATTTCTTTCATTATTGCTATGGCTGTTTTAGTAATTTCATTCCTCATTTCCACAGTAAGAGCTGGAGAAGGAGTCTCCTCAATGAGTTTCTGATGGCGTCGTTGAATTGAGCACTCCCTTTCTCCTAGATGAATTATTTTAGAATCATCTGCGAGTACCTGGACTTCTATATGTCTTGGATTTTCTATGTATTTTTCGACGTATATTCTATCTGAACCGAAACTTATCATTGCCTCATTCTTAGAAGCGGCAAACGCTTCCTTTAGCTCTTCGAATGATCTTAATATCCTAAGGCCTCTTCCACCTCCTCCATGTACTGCCTTAAGAATTACAGGATACCCAATCTTTTCTGCTAGCTCTATAGCACTCCTTTCATTAGATACCTCATCTCCGTCGACTATTGACGTAATTTTTGAAGCAACTCTTCTAGAACGAGCTTTATCTCCTGTAATACTCATTGCTTGGTATGATGGTCCTATGAAAGTCAACCCTTCTTTCTTGCAAAGCATTACAAAGTTAGAGTTCTCAGAAAGAAATCCATATCCAGGATGTATTAGTTCACAGCCAAGTTCTTTGGCAGCATCAATTATCTTATCCATCTTAAGATAGCTTTCTGATGACGTAAACCCTCCTATGTTTACTGCTCTCTCGCATTGTCTTATGTGAAGGGAACCCTTGTCGGCATCGGAATAGATACCAAACGGCTTGAGATCAAGTTTCTTGCATGTTCTCGCTATTCTTATTGCAATTTCTCCTCTATTTGCTATTAGGACGTTTTTCGACAATGAAGACAAAACAAGAGGAAAACTCAAACTTTTGGCTTTAAATGTTCCTCAAGCATATTTTATGCAGAAGAGTCAAATTCTCCCAGTTTCAGTATGACTATCACGTTATGGCTAGGAGTGAACTGCATAACCTTTTAGTTTGTTTATTGCAAATTTATTCATGATTGATTGTTCTAATTATGGCAAAAACTTGTAAGAATAATTGACTAAACTGGGATGTTGCCATGTTTCCTCATAGGTTTTACCTCCCTCTTTCTGTAAATACGCTTAAGTGATGTAATCAGCCTCTCTCTGGTTTCTTTAGGCTCTATGACCTCATCTATATAGCCTTTTGAAACTGCGATGTAAGGATTGGAGAATTTATTCTTATAATCTTGTACTAATTCTATTCTTTTCTTTTCTGGGTTTTTCGACCCTAATATTTCCTTCCTAAATATAATATTAGAAGCACCTTCTGGCCCCATGACAGCGATCTCTGCAGTGGGCCACGCAAAATTGAAGTCTGCTCCTATATGCTTACTATTCATAACATCATATGCTCCACCGTAAGCTTTTCGTGTTATGACTGTGAGTCGAGGCACTGTAGCTTCTGAGAAGGCATAGAGAAGTTTTGCTCCATGCCTAATTATCCCCCCCCATTCTTGACTAGTTCCAGGAAGGAAGCCTGGCACATCTACTAAAGCGACTATAGGAATGTTAAAGCAATCACAGAACCTTGTAAATCGTGTAGCCTTATCGCAGCAATCAATATCAAGAACCCCAGCCAATGATTCAGGATTGTTGGCTACAATGCCTACTGAGTTGCCGTCAAGTCTTGCGAAGCCTACTATTATATTTCGCGCCCAGTATTTTTGCACTTCAAGGAAATCGCCATTGTCTACAATTTTTCTGATTATTGATCCCATATCATAAGACATATTTGGATTTGAAGGCAGGATCGAGTTGAGTTCATAGTCTTGTCTCTTGGGATCATCTGTTGGAGCTATGCGAGGTGGATTTTCTAAGTTGTTTGACGGAATGAACGAAAGAAGTGACCGCAGAATTCTAAAACATTCATATTCATCCTCAACAAGAAAATGTGCAACTCCACTCCTTTCGTTATGGATCTGGGCTCCGCCAAGCTCTTCGAAACTTACATTCTCATTAGTGACCTCCTTAACTACCTCTGGACCAGTAATAAACATGTATGCCGAGTTGTTCATGATTATAAAGTCTGTCAAAGCTGGAGAATATACTGCTCCTCCTGCACAAGGACCCATTATAAGAGATATTTGAGGAACAACTCCTGAAGCTTTCACATTCCTATGAAAAATCTCCGCATAACCAGCTAGACTAGTTACTCCTTCTTGGATACGAGCTCCTCCAGATTCATTTACACCTATTATTGGAACTCCTTGTTTCAATGCAAGGTCCATTACCTTCGTAACTTTAGAGGCAAATGCCCAACCTAAAGATCCGCCTAATACTGTAAAGTCGTGTGAGAAAGCAAATGCCACCCTACCATCAATCAGGCCATGACCTGTTACCACTCCATCTCCGAGATACTTTTTCTTTTCCATGCCAAAGTCGGAGCATTCATGAGTCACAAAATGATCAAGCTCTACGAAGGTTTGGGAATCAAACAGGGTGTCCATCCTTTCAAAAGCTGTCAACTTTCCTTTCCTTCTGCGCTCTTCTTGCTTTTCCTTTCCACCCCCGAATGAATGTTCATTCCTTTTATCATTAAGTTCTTTGAAATCCATGGCCTCAGATTAGTATAAAAGGAGGACTACTTTAATCTGCGTGGTAATGATGAAAAAGACGGTACCGACATTGTTACGTAAGTTCATAGCTCTTGTCTAAACACCGCATTATTGCATTCATTCTCTAATACTCCATTTGATGAACGTCGACCGCATTGAGCCATGGAACTAAACAATGATCTGTCTACCGATTTTGGACTTATCAGCTCAGAATTTATTGGAGTCTAACCTCTGTAAATAATTAAGGTATATCTAGTTTATTTCCCACAGTAAGATTTGTTCTATCATTATAATTCAGTCCAATGCTACTATCGCAATATTCATCATTTTACTCACGAGAGTATAATTAAGTTACTATCGAATTAATATATTTGTTAGCTGTGAGATAGATGATATAGAAGATATGATACAGGTAGTAATTTGCACAAACGAATATAGTGTATAAGTCTTTGAAAAATGCAAGAAATGAATTAATTATAAGTAATCATCAGCTGCGATGAAAAGTCATAGGTCTTGCATTAAAGAAAGAGTCAATATCATTCCATGTGTTATCTCTAAGATTTTACTATCAAGCCTTCCTTCTACACTTAACTTCGAGAAGGAGTTTTTGCGCTTTATTTGCTGCTAATTCTAACCTATAGAATGTACTTACAAGTATGCTTCTGACCAATTTACTACTTGAACAGATTTTACGATCATGTCATGTCTCAAATATTTGCATAATCTCATCTCTAACGCCCATTTTTGATTCATTAAAGATTCTGTTATCCATTTCCTCTATTGATCCTCTTATTATAGGCCTGAAACCCATGTTAGGTATTATATCTTTATCAATGTCAATTCCAGGAGCAACTTCTTCGAGAACTATTCCATCTCTAGTTAGTCTGAAAACCGCTCTCTCAGTAATATAGAGAATCTCTTGCCCAAATTTTATTGCCTGCTGTCCGCTAAATGCAACCATAAACACGCTTTCGATGAACTTTGATATTGTACCCTCATGCATTATTTTCACCTTATTAGACGAGACGCTAATCTCGGTTCTTCCTGCAGTGAAAGTTCCTGCAAAGTAAATTCTAGGCACCCCTCCGGCTATTACTGGGAATCCGCCTGGTCCAAAGAATCTACCAGGCAACATAGATGCATTTACATTTCCTTTTTTATCAACTTGTAGAAAACCAAGAGAAGCAGCATCGATTATCCCGCCCTCAAAGTTAGAGAAAACATCAGGTATAGTCGAAAGTGCGAATGGGCTTATTGCTAATCCAAAGTCATTTCCTGATAGAGCAAGTCCTCCCCAAGGACCGGATTCAAGTACCGATATAATTGCTTCTGTTACGTCTTCTTGGGCGACTACTAATGAGATCATAGCTGGAATTCCTATTCCTAGGTTGACTAATACAGTATCTCGTCTGCTTTTGAATAATCTTATTAACTCCAGCAGAATCCTTCTGGCTATTATTTTTTCATCGTCCTTCAAAGATGTTCTAGTGATATCGTTCAATAGTTTCTCAGTTATAGGAGGCATTACCTTATACGAGATTCTAGGATCATACTCTATAGTGGCGCTCTGCCAATGATATTCTTTTGGTGCAACTACAACATTATTTACCAATGGGCCAGGTACATCTACATCTCTTGGATTCATAGTACCGGATCTTGTTATCCATCTTACCTGGGCTATGACTACACCCTGACGTGGTCTTACTCTAGCCGCTTGGGCAATGCTAAGAATAGTACCTCTCAATCCCTCATCCTGCAATGACAGATTACCTTTCTCATCGGACACAGAAGCTCTGATCAAAGCAAAATCTGGCTTTGGAGCCTGGTATAAAAGGTAATCTATTCCTTCAATATCAAGTACTCTAACTTTGCACGAGAGGTTCTTTTTTGCGAGTTCATTCAATGCCCCACCCTCTTTGCGGGGATCGAGGAACGTATCTACACCTATCTTAGTCAATAGACCTGGTCTTCCAGCTGCTATCTCTCTGAACCAATATGCGGTTATGCCTATCGGCCATCCGTACCATTCGATCCTGTTATCTGCTACCATCTTCTGGAGCCATGGAGAAAAGCCCAAAAAAGGCATCAAGGCACCTCTGAGAAATTCTTGATTAGACTCTTTGTATATTCTTTCTGCGATTTGATCTAAGGCTCTTCCGGGGCTGGCAGGTAGGGCATCTGAGATTATAAATATATTTTTTGGATGTCCTTCTTCAACATGTTGTCTATAAAGTTCAAGAATTAAATACTCAGGAGTAGTAGCCATATTGAATCCTGAAATTGCAATAATGGCATTATCTCTTATTTCAGAGAGAGGAGTCATTACGTCAACAATTTTAGAAAACATTTTTTGATATGATTACTTTCTTCCTCTTATTAAAGGCGATTACTAGTACGCCTGGAGAAGACTTAACCAATGTTGTTTTTTCATGTAGTGATTTTGGATACCGTTAGAGTGCATTTGAATCAAAAGCACCAGTATCTTGCCCTAGTGTGCACAACACGTAGTCTTGCAAATTGACCTCTATCATCGAATGACGAATTCGACGACTTTTTTAATCTTATTATATAATAGTGCTCTGAATTACAGTGTAGACGTACATACTAAAAGGGACTGCTTGTCTTATTATTATTGTTGTTGTAAGATGATAAAAGATGGAGAAATAGATAAACTGTCAAAAAAGGTATCAATAAATTCGACAGAAGATGATGGTAAATATAAACTAGAAAAAAATCTAACAGATTTGCGAGTACAATCGTATCAATCATTAAGTGATTTATGGAAGATTCTGTTTGGAGTAAATGCTGCAAGTTTTTACACCTTCTATATTTCATGGATAGCCCTTTCGCTTACTAATTCATTTAGCAGGCCATTTTTTTTGCCTATGCTATATGGATGGGGTTAGACAGAGACTTTATAAATATTGTCACATAGCTGAGAATATAGTTGAATAGCCTTTGAATCAAATGCTACCGTCCATACGCAGAATGAAAGTAGTTTATCATTCTTCCGATATGCCAGAGCTCCATTCTCCATATTTAATTTGTGGTTTTCCTGGAAGCGGATATGTTGGAAAACTAGCAATCGATCATTTGATTCAAGAGCTTAATGCAAACCATCTAGCTGACATCTACTCCAGCTCATTTCCTCCACAGATTGTGATCAGATCAAATGGCGTAGCAGAACTTATGAAGAATACTATTTTTTATTCAAAGGCTCTTTCTTCTAGCAATAATGACTTGCTATTGTTGACTGGAGACTCGCAGCCAGAAAATCCAGATTCTGAATATCTTCTGGCTGAACAAATCTTAGACATTGCTGCAAAGTTCAATACAAAAAAGGTCTTCACTATGGCAGCATACGTTACTGGGGTGTTTGTGGACAACCCGCGTATATTTGGAACAGCAACTGATATAGACATAGTAAACACATTTAATGAAAAAAATGTCTTCCCTATGAATAAAGGTGGTATAGTAGCAGGGATGAATGGCCTTATTGTTGGTGTTGCGAAGCTTCTGGGAATCCAAGGTACTTGTTTATTGGTAGAAACATCAGGTTACGTTGTTGATGCCAAAGCTTCCAAGTCCATATTAGAATGCTTGATTTCAATACTTGGAATCTCAGTAGATATGACTAACCTTGAGAAGAAAGCAAAAGACACGGAGATGCTAATCCAAACTATACAACAGCAAATAGCTCGAGAAGGATTGGAATATCCCCAATCGAGTATGCCACGTAAACCATCTAATACCAGTTATATCAGCTAACTAATTGAGACTCGAGCATAATTTTCTGCTTCTTCACATGCCAATTTTGTTTCATACTGTGAAATTGGCAAAATGCCATGAAACTTGCTATTGACTTCAATAAAGCTTTAGATGCGAACGCTCATATATTCTGAGTATATTTGAACATGAGAGAACATCCACATAAGCAATAGTATATTTATGTATATTTATATTATATATATTATATGTGCATCTCTAGGCTTAACTAAACTTCAGGAATATGTCAATAACAATTCAACTATTAAGAGGTAAGGAGTCATGCTGTCATATTTATGAAAATGGTTGGGGATTCGATCCAAAATGTGTTAATTGTTGCGATAGGATTATCAGCTATTCTACGTAATCAAATTATGTTACCGATTAATTCTAATAAAGATACGGTTGTAAGTAACACCTGAGCAATCAACAAACAAAACAAATTAGTGGAATTCACATATT
>CAVPXM010000042.1:0-67289 GCA_963709405.1 uncultured Nitrososphaerales archaeon | reverse complement strand
CAACCCTTGCATGACAAGAGCAGTTTCAAATTTTGGTTCATTTTTCGTGCTATACCCGTATTTATTGTTACTCCTTTCAAATACTTGAGCCATAAAAAATGAACTACCTTCCCTCTATTCTTCACTATTCAAAGACTTTCTCGAATAGGTCCCTTCCGTGAACCATAGTCAAAAAGGCAATAGCAAAAAATATTCCTGATACTTGATAGCTAATCCCAAATATGAATTGGACTTGCTGAGAATATATAATTTGAACAAAGGCTGGATCCGTGACTATGTTTGCGTCTCTTATCATAAATGTGAAAAGCTGATAGAGCAACGGAATTGTGGCTATTAGCCAGAATTTTTTCTTCCCAGGTTACCTTACATCAAGATGCAGAGCTGCGGAAACTCAGCCGTGTTTTATGGCAATTATTGTGTGACGTGGGCTTTACTCAAAAGTGTATCTCCAGACTGGCGTATATCAGAAATTTGGATCATCATAACATAATAGTCCCCTTGAGTCTCCGACAGGTTGTATCTTCTATATGTATAGGCGATTCGGTTGGTTAGTGGGAACATGAGCAAGTGGGTCCCCCTCAAACATACCGTCATCTTTCCCGTTTTGCATCGCTAGTGATTTACTTATTGCTTTGGTCATGTTTAAATGTAAACGGGCATACCGTCATCTCAAGGAACTACTTTTATCAAATTTACACTATAAACTAGAAATAGAGAACAGTGCATATGAGAACTCTTTAGGCAATATTTCTGAAACTTCAAAGATCATAACAACATACGAACTTATAACTATACTACTAATCGTAGGTGCAGCATTAGGTGGCATATCAGAAGTTGCAAAGAATAAGCTGATTGCATATCCAGGATTTGCTGTAGGTGGTGCAGGAGTAATAATATTGTTATTTTTCTTACTTACGGGTACAACTATATAGCTTGAGAATTATCATTGGTTCATCCAGTCCGTATGTTATTCCTTTTTCACCATGGATCCATTCCAACGTTTTACAAGTTCTAGTTACATCATCTCTTGTTTTAGGAGTTGCTAAAACTACCAATCCATCGCTCAGGAACTTTATTTCTATGCCAATAGTAAAGGTACAAAAACCCCTTTGCCGTGTAATTCTTGTGATAGGCTCGCCTGCTCGTTGATACACCGGACGGTAGGGGAAGTAGATATCCACTAATTAAAGGTAGGTGAATTTCTGAAAAGCAGAAGCCCAAGAATCCACTACCCTGTTAAGCGCAATTCCTTGAACTGCCTGAAGAATGGCAAATGTGCCTGCTGTTAGAGACTGAAATAAGAAATCCGAAAAATTGTGTTAATCCAGAATTCATATATACACAGTTTCTGTCTAGCTTTACAAAATTTATTATATTCACTTGATCTGAAATCATATGATTGATTTCAGTCTCAGAACGTTGAATGCATTTAAAATAGATATGCATGTTAATGACATCCTTTATGATATGCAACAAACAAAGATCATACATGACCTCATCTGAATCAGCAATCTATATCTCTATAGATATAGAATGTTCAGGATTTATTCCTGCAGAATATAGTATGTTGAGCTTAGGAGCTTGTGTTGTAGGAAATGAGGATGATGAAAGTTGTACTTTCTATATCGAGATGCAACCTATTTCAGATAATTACGTAAAAGAAGCTTTAGAGATTGCAGGGTTTTCAATGCAAGATCTCAAGGTGAAAGGTATACCACCGAAAGAAGCTATGAAGAAGTTTGCTGATTGGATTGCAAAAGTATCAGATGAAAAAAAGCCAGTATTTGTAGCATCACCTATCACTTTCGATTGGTGCTTTGTCAATTATTATTTTCACAAATTCTTAGGTTGGAATCCATTTGGTGTATCTGGAATTGATCTAAAGTCGGTATGGCTAGGCAAAACTAATAGCAAATGGCATACGCTTGCGATGGAAGATATTAAGACAAGGCTAGGCTTAGATCATACTGACTCATACACACAATGCATTAGATGATGCTAAAGAACAATCAATAATTTTCAGGAAGATGATGGAGCATTAATTATTACAATTGATGCTAAGACCTATTTTATTTTTGGTAGATTGAAATGAATCAATCATTTTCTTTGAAAACTATTCTAATTCTGCCTTTAATAGTTCAACCAAATGGTTTATTGCAATTGGCTTTTTGATAAAAAAGCCTACAAACTGCTGTTTTTAACTTTGTTAATTTTTATCTTCTGATACTGCGGTCTTGTCCAGATGAAAGCGAAACTAGAACATTCTAAGACACTTGATAACATAACATAAGTTAATCGAGATCAGAATTTTATGACTTTTTAAATACATGTATATTAATATAATCTAACCATATGGATAAGGGCTCTGTAAAGTTATGGAAAAAGCTATAGGCTTCTTTCTAGTTTTTTATGTGTGATATATCAAATAAGAAATAGAACTGACGTTAAAGACATAGTATATCCGTTGCATCTTTATTTCAACGGTCTTTCGTTAAGAAATACTTGTAAGGCCTTATCCAAATTTGTTACAAGAAGCCACACTGCTATGAGATTGGATCCAAAAGTATAATCCTCAGAGGTTGTATTATAATAAGACCAACCGATTGTCAGCGCCATACCATAGCCTACGGGTACATGAACTTGCGCACCCTTCAACATCCCCATCAGGTTCCCGCTAATATCACTAGTGATCGTCTTATGGTTTCGGTTTATCTGAATTTAAGATGACGAGCGCTCATAGACGTCAGGGTATCCATACGTCCTATATTGGATTCTACATCCGTATCATGTGGTATACATAATAGTAATCAATTTTCTTGTACAGAATTGGATATGTACTATGGTTACTATCGAGCAATAGTAAACAATTCTTCCGTAGCAGGCGTAATGGGATTTCCACAAATGCCGATTTATATCGCAAGCAAACATGCTGTGCTTGGACTGACCAAATCAGCTGCACTAGAATACGCCAAATCTGGAATCAGAATAAACGCTGTTGCTCCAGGTGGAGTTGAATGATATGGATTCAATATTATCCTCCATGATGAAACTGATTGTTAACATGCTATTGATATCTCAAGAATTGGAGATAGGCAAAGACCTTTAAAATATTCTCCTATGTTTAGACATTGGATGGAGGTTCCTTATTTGAACCGCTAATTCTTTTATCTATTCTTATTCTATATAGAAAGTGTGGAGACTACAGAGACCATAAATGGCGATAGCAATGTACTAAATGCGTTTTTGTAATAAGCTGCATGGTGAGTAGTCATACATTCTAACAAAATTTGCTCGTAATACTAAATTCCCTTCTGAATCAAAGAACCTTATGCTATAGCTATTTTTGCCACCAGTTTTATTCTCTGTTACAAACTTTGCTTCTTTGGTATCGCTAAGATTAACATGTATGTGTCAAGGTCTGGTTTCGTCGCCTATTGTTGCATATGATTCACGAACACGCAAAGGCAAATTCTTTTCGGCATTCACTTCGCATACAGCGCCACCGCTTCTTACTGAGAACATGACATTATCGTGAATAAGTATGTCATTTATGATATCCTCAAAGGTAGCATTTAATTCATTATCTATTGTCGATGTCATTTATTATATCGCGTGTACTCTCACTTAATAGTATATTGGATGATCTAGTCAGCATTTATATTAATAATCTTCATCTATGGATGACGCTCACTGTTGCAACCACATATTAAATTCGTACTCTTACTGAATATCGAATAATTCAATTTCTCTCCAAACAGACTCGGCTTCTGCCAGGATTTTGAGTGTGTAAGTATATGCAGTTTGTATAAATAAGGAAACATCGACTGATCAACCCATTGGAGTCTGGAATCCAATCGATGTTATATCAATAGGGACGCGTTGGTAGTAGGCATTGCACAGGTTATATAACACAATCTAGGGGGACTATGCCTATTGAATAAAAACTGGCTGAAAAATAGCAACGATAATTGTTAGAACGGAAGAAATATCCATTACATTTTTCGTGTGTTTGAAATATGTTGATAGGATGAACCCTATTGAGGAACATGTTGCCCAAATCAAGATGCTTGAGGTTATTATGTATGTTAGGGCTATAATGGAGGTAGCTTTATTGTTACTGTCTCATAGTAACCTCTTATGGCGACAGACTATAATCTTTGCGAATTCACCAATAATGTCAAGAAATTAAGTTTTCCTTGGCTTAAATTGAACGTGATATTCCATAGAATTGTAAAAAAGTGAATATATCTTGCAAGAAAGTCACCGTATACCTTCGGTTCTTAGTTCTTAGAGTCCTAGTTCTTAAAACTGGCCTAAAGCTGCCCAGCTGGTCCTGGGTACAGAATCACTAGGTGTCTCTTTCTCAAGCATTCATAAATGTTGTACCACATACCAGATGATTCCATTACTACCTTGGTATTACTGCTGGGATGAAGAGTATCGAAGAATTCGTTCACCTTGGTCAAGTTATTGTCTACTCTAGAATTATCCAGTACCTTTCCTTTTTCGTCCAGAACAGCGACCTGTAGATAGTTCTTGTGAACGTCCATTCCCACAAACATACTCTTCTTGCATACGCCACCGTCTGCTTTAGACTTACAATATTCGTTCACATATAGTTAGCTATAATGTCACCTATGTTAGGAAGATGCATAGACTGATGGCCTCGGTATGATGATAAAAGATTTATGTGTATTTCTATCATTAGCCGCGCCATGTGCCAAATATTATAGATAAGAATTCATTAATACACGATGACGCTACTGGACCGCAAGCAACTCATATCCTCCAGAAGGCCTAAAGAAATATCACTTGTTTTTGGACGCAACATTTCCGTCCTCTGCATTTAGAGCCGCTAAACTTGTAAATGAACATCTCAAGGTCTGCTTAGACTTTAAATCCAATCCAACAAACTTAACCAACTTCGTATCAACAGTGTCAGTCGTTGGATTTGTTAGGATGAATATCCTATTTGATGATAATACATTCAGATCTGCACTAGCCTAAAGTCAAATTTATAAGCTTTTCCAACATAATTCTTATTTATAGAATTATTATTGGCCTCTTGACAGAAACGTATATCCCTTCATTATATCGAGGCGTCAATCTGCATCTAGCACGCAGCGTTTTCAATAATACTTATAATGTGGTATCGTACATATCGTATTTAGAAGCATTTTTTCCGATATAATTATGCTGGATTTGACAGTCCGATAATCTGTGACTGCTAAAGAAGTTCGTTATTGAGCTTAGATTAATTAGTCTCCTGTGTTTATTGATGGGTAAAGCTGTTGTGCTGAAAGCGATCTATCACTCTTAATGTATGCCGCTGATGCTATCATCATTCCATACAAAGTTTGTTCATCTTCTGGAGTAATGTTTGATGCACTGGCTCATAGGCTACCATTTGTAGGATCTAATTTGCCATTCTTTAAAGAATTTGCAGACCCATAATTTAGGCATATCGGTGAGAAATTGGGATCCAAAAGAATTTTCAAACGCACTTGAAACGCTCGGTAGGAATTATTCCACATACAAACAAGCAGTTGACAATTTTAAGGGAAAACTTGACTGGGAGTTTGTTGCTCGAGAACATGCCAATATCTACATGAAAGTCGTGAAGGGAGAAAGGAGGTTAAATTTAATTGCGAGTAGACATCATAGCAACATCTTCTCGAATGCTGTTATCAGTTGAGCAATTAGCAATCACGAAAAATAGTTCTATTGATGAGTAAATGAACACTATGTTTAAGATAAGTGTAGAAGTATTAAGCGAAAGTTGTATTCATAACTCGCTTAGTCAACTGTTGTATTCTGCAAAACATATCTTTTCACAATAAATGTTTAAGTGAAAGACGGGTGACAGAAAGAGCATTCTCTCTCTATTAAAAGATTGTTCAAAAATCCTATAAAATGAGAACTCTTGTATTTATGATTCATGAATTATAAATTAAAGTAAGCAATAATTATTTCTAGATCTGAATTGCAAGCGAATCTAAAAATAAATTTATTCTTGATATCTATCTTTTAGTAGAAAGAATCATGATCGTTGCAGAGTATTTGTTTCAGAATCTAATAAACCAGTATGGAAAACACCAGATATTAATAGACCAATGGTATTGGTATCCGTATGCTAGTAAATTACTTAAAATAGAGGGACATCTTCATCATTGGTTGTTAAATTTTATAATACCACCACCAGTAATCATATAATCTCAGACATTAGTAATCAGGATAGATATGCACAATTTCTAGATACTAATATATGATTAAATTTCTTTATCCACACTTAACTCAATGAGCAAAATAGAGAACTTAGACAAAATACCTGTTTCCAAATATATGACAAAGAATGTAGTAACTGCTACTGTAGATCAAACTATTCAATCTATATGTAGAACAATGTACGAGAATAACATAGGAAGCGTAGTCATAGTTAAAAGAGTTGTAGACGGTTTAATACCAATCGATATAATTACTGAACGAGACATAATAAATCAGATAGGAAAAGTTGAACTTTTTTCAACTCAAAGTCCCCTTAGGGAATTAATGAGTAACAAAGGTAATAGAGATCTGATAACTGTAACTTCAGATACGCAAATAAGTGACGCATTATCAACTATGCATTCGAACAATATTCGAAGATTACCCATAGTAGATAATAAAGAGAAAAAAATGAATGGAATAATTACAGATAAAGATATATTTAAAGTAGTGTTAAGAGCCAGCGGGATTACTACGTTCTAGTACGTCCCATCCGTGTTCAATGTAATGTTTGAAGAAACCAAGAAAACAAGAGTAATAGTCAAATTAACGCATAAATCTAGAAGCCATAACGATCGGCTATAGAATTTACTTCGGTATAGGATTACCTAATCCTTGGCAGTTAATATTGTAGTCTTATTATGTTTTATTAACTGAAGTTTCGTTATCTTTTATATGTATACAGTATTTCTAGATATTTCATCATCCGTAGTTACCATTCTATACAGCAGTAATGTTCGATAATACTGATTTACTGGCGTTATTCTGCATACTGTTCTTTCTAAAAAAGAATAATTTGAGTGGCTATCTGAAAAATCTGAATAGATAGTTCGTATTAAGATTAATAATCGCCTTGCATGATGCTGTTAACTTGAGGAATTCTATAGGAAGGATTGCTCCTACTCCAAGCATGAAATCGCTAGCGATACCTACTAGCTATCACATTAGGTTAACGGGACCACTTGCACTGCAAGAATGTGTGTTCAAAGTGTTTATTCAATTGTTGTGTTTATATATCATGGGATATGAATACTCTAAGGAATAATAGCAATAGCAATGATGGTAATAATAGGATAGATCGTAGCTACTTGAAATGGTTCTTTATCTTTATAGTTATAGGTATTGTTATTTCTCTTACTATTCCATTTCCAATTTCATTTGTAGTCTATTTGCTTATGTTCTTGTTGATTAATGCACTAAGAGTGGACCGTAATCTGCGAAGATCTGGTGTGCCCGGTGGAGTAAAAGAACTATACAAATCATTATCCTCAGCTTTTCGTGCTGGTAATAGATTCTCTGGCCCAGCAGAGTATAGTTACAGCCCACTTAAGTTCTATTGTATGAACTGTGGTAAAGAACATAAAGAAAGAGCATGTCCTAGATGTGGCTCAACTGCAGTAACAGTCACATAAGAATATCTTCGATTCAGAATCAAGCAGTCGTAGTAATATTATTAGACCTAGGCTATATGTAAATAGATAATAGGTAATGAAAAGAAAAACCATAAGGGTTTGCTATTCTGGAATCTATAAATGAAGATATCTTGAACAATATAAATGCAGTTTGCATCTTTTTTTATCATTAGACCTTCAATCGTGGCAGTTCTATTGACTGCAAAATGGTCCTAAAATCTACGATCAATAGTTAGAAAGTTAATTCTCAAGCCTTACGAATGCATTCGTTACTTGTATCTGATAGAGACAAGAATTAGATATATTGCATTACGTCATTACAACGCACTGCAGTCAAACTCTTAATATATAAATGATTCATAGATTATATTATGTCAGCGTCTGAAAAATCAGGTACTACCGATAAGGCAAGAAGTCGAGCTATAATGCCAAGAAGACCGGGACCAAGAATGGACGACATCTTTGAGAACTTTAGAAGAGAAATGGAAAACATGTTTTCTCCAATATTGCCTTATTCCTTTACTGATTGGCGTATTCCGCTTGGACTAGACGTAATGGGAGAGGAGCGTGTGCCTCTATGCGATATGGTAGATAAGGGAGACAAATATGAGGTCCAACTAGAAGTACCAGGGATTGAAAAGGAAAAAGTAAATGTCAGGGCAACGAAGAATTCTCTTGAGATTACCGGAGAACAATCTGAAAGGACTGAAGATAAAGGCAAGAATTATGTATATAATGAGCGATCATATAGATCATTTAGTCGACGAATTCCAATTCCAGAAGAAATAGTTCCCTCAAAGGTTTCTGCTAAAATGAGCAATGGTGTATTAGTAGTGGATCTTCCGAAAACGACGCCCACCAAACCATCAGAAGAGACCACTAAGGTTGAAATAAAATAACCTGCATTTACACAGTAGATAGCATGCAGAGTCAAAGCTAATAAGCCTGTACAATACATCTTTTTTCATTTGTTTCTTTCAACTTACTAGTTTCATGTTAGAATACAATCTTTATTCCTACATGATGATAAAGACCTCTATATATTTTGAATTAATTATTAGAAAATCATTGATAATAATGTGAGTAACACCTCGATGACTTCAAAACTCAAATTAATGTATCGATGACGTAGGAAAGTAATAATCTTATAGCGCTATGTGATCATAATATTTCATTTCTATTCTATAGATGAGCAGCGAGTACTACCACTGCTATATTCATATATCTCAACTGCACGACAATGTACCCCTATTCTTAAAATAGCACGAGATCATTGTATTTGCCATAATGATAGCAAGTATGGCCGACAAAGATATAACAAACAATCCCAACACAGAGATGATTTTATCTGCCAGAATCTACGAATATCAAAAATCCCTAATATTAGATACAATTCCAAAACCTAGAGTTACTAGAGGAGAACAAGTGTTACTGAAGGTAGGAGCAGCAGGATTATGCCACAGCGATCTTCACCTTATAAACGGAGAATGGAAAGATGCAATTCCAGTTCAGCTACCTATTACTCCAGGACATGAAGTAGCTGGATGGATAGAAGAAATTGGTGATTCAGTTCCACAAGGAGTTCTAAACGAAGGAGACCTAGTAGTAGTATTTGGTGGATGGGGGTGTGGAATTTGTATTCATTGCAAGGCAGGAGATGAGCAATTATGCACCTTTGCAGCATGGCCAGGTCTATCTTCATTTGACGGTGGTTTCGCTGAGAATATTCTAGTACCTTCGTATCGATTTCTGATAAAAATTGATGAAAGATATGGCTTAAGGCCAGAAGAATTAGCGCCTCTAACTGACGCTGGCTTAACTCCTTATAGAGCAATTAAAAAGGTTAGGCATTTGCTTGAACCTGGAACTAGCATAGCAGTATTTGGTATGGGAGGTCTTGGGTTGTATGGATTGCAATATGCAAGATTGTTGGCGCCAAATTCATATACTATAGCTGTTGATCATAGTGATGAGAAACTTCAGCTTGTAGAAAAAGTTGGAGGGGCTGATTATGTGGTAAATTCAAAAAAGTCACAAGACATAAAAAGCGAAGTATTTAGAATGACAGAGGGCCAAGGTGTCAATGTCGTAATTGATTGTGTTGGTGCTGAAGAGACAATAAGAGATTCTATAAGAATTCTAAGCAAAGGCGGTGTGTTGGTAGTAGTAGGTCTGTTTGGTAATCAAATAAAGATGCCTCTTGTTCAATCTGTAATTAATGAATATCAGGTACGGTGTTCTCTATGGGGGAATTATAATGAGTTGCGCGAAGTTATAGAATTAGCAAAACAACACAAGATAAAGCACAATATTCATAAGTTCTCCTTAAATGATGTGAATAAAGCAATAGACTTACTCAGATCCGGAATGATTGATGGCAGGGGAGTAATTATCCCATAATAGCAATAGTGATTGCATCAGCAAAACGATGACAGATAAATTATGTTCATAAAAGGCTGCGAATTGTCATACGAAATATATATCGTTAAGGTGTTAAATCATGCCGATTGAAAAAGAATCTGAGAAAATAGACAAGAGTAGTGATATTGAATCGCTGCGTCAATCTCTCAATAGTTTCTACATAGACATTATCAGAAATGCTCAAACAGCCCAAAAGAAATTCCCACTCAACAATCGCGAAAACCAATGTAGTCGTGATAATTTGTTATGTTATTTGGCATTAAGAGAACATGATTTGTCTGATTTGGCACTCGAGTTAGCTGAACACGGCCTATCGTCTTTGGGAAGACTTGAAAGTCAGGTGATAGTCAGCATTGAAAAAGTGATTAAGAACCTTGGATTGCCACCACATGAGACCCATAGTTTATGTAAGTCTACTTCTACAGACGCCAAATTATCGTTAGCAAAACGCAGTCAGTTGTTGCTTGGTAGGCCTCGAGAAGGAAGGAAGACGAGGATCATGGTAACACTTGATTCTTACAATATACATCAACCTGAACTTCTCGAACAATTGCTTAGAAGCGGCATGGACATTGCTAGAATCAATTGTGCGCATGATTCAAAGAAGGAATGGAAGATGTTAATCGAGGCTATACATTACGCGGAAGAAAGATTAGTTCGTCGTGGACAAGGAATTGGACGCAGGTGTAGAATAATGATGGATTTGGCAGGTCCAAAGATCCGCATAGGGTCTATGGAAACTGAAGTTCGCCCATTAAAGATTTCTGTCCCAAAAGATTCGCAGGGTAAACCTATACGATTTGTGGAAGGATTTCTAGACAGTGAGTCTAACCAAACGGAACGTGTTGTAAATCTTATAGGGGTACCTCCAACATTTGTAATCGCTATACCAAACCAACAATCAGATAGTTTGGCGACTTTAAAGCTGGGTGAAAAGATAAACTTCAAGGATAGCCGTGATCGTCTTCGAACAATGATAGTACTTGAAAGAATAGCCCCAACGAATGTTAAAGTTGGTTTAGAGCGAACTGTTTATCTGAAAGAAGGATTGAAACTGCAGGCTGAAATAAGTGGCTCCTCGTTTACTGTTGGAACAATTAAGCCACAGCCAGTTGATCTGCAAGTAAAAGCTGGAGACACGTTGCGTCTTTACAAAACCAGTGGGATACTCGGACACAAAGCGACTGCAGATATCCCTGCAGGAATAAGTTGCACACATCCTGAAGTTCTTCAACAAATCCACTCAGGACATAGAGTATTTATCGACGATGGTAAAATTGGTGCCATAGTTAGTTCATCTTCTAATGAAGAATATATTGAATTACAGATCAATTCCCCCACCGATAGTAGTAAGATCAGACCGGAGAAAGGTTTGAACTTTCCAGATTCAGCTTTGAACATACCTGCAGTAACGTCTGAGGATATCAGTAACTTGGATTTTATTATTAAACATGCAACTGCTGTGGCATTATCATTTGTGCATCGTCCAGAGGATCTTTATGATCTGCGTAATGCCCTTGATAAACTAGGTCACTCAGACATAGGCATTATAGCAAAGGTGGAGACAGCTGATGCTATTCATAATCTAGCTCAGATAATCATAGCTGGCCTTGAATTGCCAAAGTTTGGGATACTAATTGCAAGGGGTGATTTGGCTGTTGAAGTGGGATTTGAAAATTTGGCGTTAGTACAAGAAGATATCCTTTGCATGTGCGAAGCGGCTCATATTCCTGTTATCCTAGCTACTCAGGTGCTTGAATCATTAGCAAAAAGTGGTCTACCAACAAGGGCTGAGATAACAGATGCAGCTATGGGACAACGTGCTGAATGTGTGATGTTGAATAAGGGTACTCACATACTTGAAGCAGTAACGTTATTATCAGGTTTATTGAGTGCTGAAGAAAGACATCATATTAAGAAGCGTCATGTGCTTAGAGAATTTACAAAGCAGCACGGTGTGTTTGAAGATAATAATTGATAATGCATTAAGCTTAGAAGGCTCTATTAACGATGCATGCACATGCACAACGGTTATAAAAAAGACTACTCATATGATGATCAAGAAAGAGATTACTATGAGTATTACCACCATCTTTTTCAGCAGCTTGATAATATTACAATTCAAGAGCAAATGGAATGGACACGAGAAATTGAATTAACGTCTACGGACAAGTGTAAGACTATTAAAAATGGCAAAAATCTTGTGGAGGCGAAGAAAACGAACTTACTAACTTTACTAACTGTTATATCTCACATATGGTAACTAACAAAATTTCCAGAATTTGAAAGTTTATTTGCTGATTGGTTTTCATCAGATAGGAGACATACCTGAAGCACAGCTGCTAGAAACCTATTCTTTACTATATTGTTATATGTTCTATCTAAATTTCGCTGTAACAGTGGATAGGAATTTAGAATTGGTTATGTTTTATATGTTCGTGGTCAAGTAAATGTCTGAATATTTTAGATGTAATTGCTCTTCATTATCGTGCTTAAACATTCTTTGTTGTATCAATAGTATGTTAGTTTTGATAGATCGAGCAGGCTCATAATCTCTTATGAGTACAACCTAGGTATGAGTTTAGCATTTTGTTGGATCTCAACATCTATATGTTATTTTGTTTCTAGTGCGTTTTCCTTGATAAATCTACTTAAAATCTTGAATATTCCACAAAATGGTATCATAAAGTCTCATAAAAGGGATACATTCGTTTCCCTACATACTAAAATAGGTAGCATAAAATGATACCTTTTAATAAAATGAAGGTATCGGTTGACTATTCTCTTATTGACTCATCCTTTTTGGAGTATATCAATTCCAGGCATTTCATCCCCTGCCAGAAATCTAAGAGTAGCACCACCACCGGTTGACACATGGCTTACTTCTCCTTCCGAAACTCCTGCTCTTTTCATAGCTTCCAAAGTGTCCCCACCGCCTATGAGTGTTTTAGATCCACGCCAATACGCGAGTGCCATAGTTTTTGCAATGTTAATTGTGCCATTAGCGAAATGTTTTATCTCAAATAGTCCCATTGGCCCATTCCAGAATGTTGTCCCAGATCTTTTTGCAGCAATTTGGTTTGAATATTGTTGGGAAGTCTCAACCCCTATATCAAAACCGATCATACCATCTGGAATATCGCCTTTTATAAGACTAACAGATGGAGAATCTTGTGCTGGAGAGACGATATGGTCTGTTGGAAGGATTATCTTATTTCTATATTTTGAAAGTGCGTTTGTTACCCAGGGGAGATGTTCCTCATCGATTGGCGAATTTCCTGTTCTAGCTCCACTAGCTTTGAGGAACGTATATGAGGTAGCACCTCCTACAAGAAGATTATCTGCTTTTGGTAACAGATTTTCTAAAGCACCAATTTTGTCTTTTATCTTTACGCCTCCTATAAGAAGAGTAAATGGCTTTATTGGTTTATCCCTAATCATTGACAGATATTCAACTTCTTTTTTGAGGTTAAGACCAGCAACTCTAGTATCAAAAAATTTTGGTGTACCATAAGTTGAAGCATGCTTTCTGTGAGATGTACTAAAAGCATCATTTACATAAACATCTGCTAATGAAGCAAGCTGCTTACAAAATTCTGAATCATTTTCCTCTTCTTCTCTGTGAAACCTAAGGTTTTCTAGTAACAGGACATCGCCCATGTGCATATCATCTATTTCTTTCTGAACAACTGGTCCAATGCAATCGGTAGCAAACGTCACTTTATTTACTAGCACGATTTCAGATAATCTTTTTGCTACTGGAGCTAATGAGTAATTGCCATCTGGAGGAAAAAGATATTTTGTTGTTGGCCGAGGCCTACCTAGGTGAGACATCAATATCAGCTTTGCTCCCCTTTTTGTAAGGTATTCTATAGTCGGTATGGACATTCGAATTCTGTAGTCTTCGCCAATTATGCCATCATTTAGTGCTACATTGAAGTCAACTCTCATTAACACTTTCTTGCCATAATAAATTAGATCACTGAGATCTGATACAGTTTGCAGCATTTTTATTTTTCAGATGAAGAGGTTAGAAACTTGCTCTTTAATATTCTATATTGCCAGTCAAGCTATTTGTCCCCTGCATTTGTCGTATACAGATTTTAAGTTAGACAGTTGAAATTTCCCGTGATGGCGAGAAAGCTGGTTAATTAAGAATAACCAATAATCTACCAAAGTTATTGATAATAAAATCTCCAGTGTAATGTGCTCGCATACGATATTTTACATACCTTCAGTGGTTCTGTGCACTTAACGATTTGTAATTGCTTGTTATGATAGCCTACGATTAGATTTAACCAATTCTACACATGTAATAAATTACAATTCTTCTTTCTGCAAGAAAAATAGTCATCAAAGCATTCGGTTCTATCTTTTATTATGTACTGTATCGTCCTTTCTATGAAGCTTTTTTCAATCGAGGAATGATTGTGATGATGTTGAATGTTTAGGAATCTATCTACATGCTTGTGGATACCAAGTACCTCCGTCTGTGGAAACTGGATGTTGATGACCATGAATCTTAACTAGGCTTGAAGTAAATTGCTCAGCTAGGAGCATAATACTTCTCTCTTTGGATGTACTAATTCCAAGGATTTCCTTACTCTCAAGTTCGATAGCAACCCAAAACCATATCAATTCTGAACCAATTTTTATTAATGTTTCATCAATGATGAATTCCTCGATTTTCTTTTTCCTCTCAAATATCTTTTTGGGTCTATACTTTTGTACCCAATTCTAATTCCAGACTGATACATGATTTCTCTTTATAAAAACAAGACGATAATCTTTCGGATGTCTTTCTTAATGAAAGACCTACAAATAAATAAAAATATAGACCATAGTCAACATATTCTGAAAATGTTCTATTTCTTGTATTCAAAAAAGAGATAGGACGTCTTCAATCTATAGATTTTATGACTAAGTGAAACAGAATCCATGTATGTATAGAATTAGTAATATGCTGATAATTAAAAACAAATAGGCTAATAGCTTAATTATTAAAATCCTTACTATATCGTATTGATTATAAATTTAGCCAGTTTACAAACCCCGTGAATTTATTGTAAAGCATTACTTTTAGTCCTGCTTCTGCCATTTAAATATAATGGATGGAAATTCAATAAACAAAAAATTTGATGTTGAAGATGTGTTTGGATTGTTCAAGATTGCTTTTTTAGTTGAAATAGGGCTTGCTTGATCGCGGATAAAAAAGATGCATCTGATATTCAAATAAATAATAAACTAACTATATTAAGTGCCAATAAATAGAAAACGTCGATACAATTCTTGATCAAAAGAAGAATAGGTTAATTCTCTTGAAATCAGTTATCGAATTCGGAATGGATTTTCTGAGGCCTAGTGGGATTAATTCTTCGAAGTATACGTTAGGCTCTTAACTTCACTACCTAATATCTATGGCTAGATGTATCTGGCATTTGCTTGTTCATTATATGAAATGCAATAAGATAATTCCATCTATAACCAATTCTGGCTTACACCTATATTTTAGTTCCAGATCCTTTAGACTAGCAACTAAATATTAGAACCATGTATTCATATAGTAATAGCCTCAGAAATTCTGATTGTCCTGATAGATTTGTAGTAGTGGCATGCAAGGTCAAAAAAATTATTGACGAAACATTATTGTGATAGCGTTCATTATCAGTGATAATATTTGAAAATAATATTTATATTTGAATTAAATAATTAATATGATATCTACCATGTCCTTTATTTTCACTTAATTTATTATACGAGAATCTAGTGAAATCCAAAAAATCCTTAACCCATTTCGAGTAAGCGTTGGCTCCTTTGTCAGTGATGTGGTAAAATGTAGACTCTGAAGAAGTTTTAATTGATTCAATAAGACCGTTTTCCTCTAATATGTTCATTATTTCAGCTATCCTATCCTGCCGTTGACTTTTAATTCCAGGCACTTTGGTGAGAATATGATACTTGCTGATCGGCCCGCCCAGAGAATTGATACAAAGATATTCAAGGATTGATAGCATAGTGTACTCAGAAGAGTAACGAAATTTGTTTCTCTTGGTATTTTTATTTTGAGTCAACTATCGAAACCTTAGAATTTTTCTCGCACCAAAGCGGTTAAGATATTCTGTCATTAATTCGTCATTGACCTATAAAATTGATAGGATATTACTTATCAGGCAGATTGAATTGATCTTACTGATAAATTGGATCCTAAGATTGTGGATATGAGCATTCCAATGGTTTTATCTTTTTGTGACATTTCTGTTCTTTTCTGTAGTAGTTATTACATCATGATATTCAATACAGATTCAGGCGAAGAGACATTAAGATGTTAATTCCAGACCAATTCATATTATGTTTCTCTTTTTTTACTATCATATTATAAACTTTTACAGTGTTATTGAATGTTGGAGCAGTAGTCCATCGGGTGTGGTGTGATATTATTATTTGTACAAAGATAATAATAAGTATATATCAATCCGAACATTATTTCATTACTATTCTTCTCTTCGTACCTATGCGTGCTTGTTAGTACATCCGGAGTTTTTGTATAAACAGTATTCATGTCAAAATATTCCCTATCATTACCATTATTAGTATTATCTTTACTACTTTTCAGCATCGAAATATACCAATAGTGATACGCGTAATCTCGCTATGATCATTATAGTAGCTTGCTACATAAAGCTCCTGACTCTTCTCAAATGACATTAGCATAGTGCTCAAAGCTTTCCTAATAAACTTGAATTAACGTAGTTAAGTTGTAATAGTTTCCTATCAATTACTCATTTTTAGTATTAATGGTCTCGGAGCATCTTTATTTTTACAGTAAATCAAATAGCTGTTCGTTATAATGAGGTGATTCGCACAGTAAGAGAAGGACATTACAATTACGATGATGGTGGAAAGTAGTAAGCATCTTTATTCTCTCAATTCAAGGTATTATTCACTTATCCAAGATTATTATTTATGTGTTTCACTTTCAATTTTAAACAATACTAAAATTAATAGTGTCCCATATTAATCACAATAATGCGATACTTGTTACTATGTGGACAACGGAGAAGGTTTCTCGACAAGAACAAAGTAGCCAAATCCCTTCCTTTCCAATTTCATAGCCAATACATACGAATCTTCTGATACATCATCTCCTATCATTATCGCTAAATGAATATTGTTTTTTGAAGATAATTTGTATGAATTGAGATCCTCGGAAAATGATGTGATTACTTCCTTGGTTATACTGCCATCAATAATTTTAATTATTATTGAGCCATAATCTTTAAGAGCTTCTTGAAGTCTAGTGCTAATATATTCAACGCCGTCATTCTTCGTATTTACTACATGCTCTGAGTCAATTAGGACATCGAATTTTATTTTATCTATAACATCTTTGCCGTTAGATGCGTATGGGATGTTCAAAAATTCATTGAAATTATCTTTAGATGAAATATATTTTCGTAATGGCTCGCCAACTTCTTCTATTGTTTCCGCAATAGCATGTACGGCTTCTTCTTTGCTCTTGTTGATCATAGATATATTCATGCCAGCTCTTATACTGTTCCTCTCAAACATATCCGCCCATGATCTAAGTATTCGTTTAGATTTTAATATATTAGGGATTGTATATGATAAAATAGCAATAGAAATAACAGAGGAGATTGTAATTAAGAAATCCATTGAAGCTGAAAATATGCCTCGGACTTCAAGGAAATCTAATAACGAGAAGACAAATAATAAAGAAACTATACATATGATCAAGTAGAAATTCTTTTCAATTGAATATACTAATTTGGAAGACTCGTGGGCATATTTTGTAGCTAACATTGGAGAATTTTGTAATTGTCGACGTGCATCTACTTTTTGTGTTTGTGAATATTTATCATCTCCCTCTATTTGAACTCTTTTGTCATTACTACCAGACGAGGATTCAGCCATAGAAAATCATATAGTAAAATCTTCTTTCTTCTCATATTTAAGTAATAGAAGAACTCAGTTCCTAGGTACTCTACCAAAGTTCCTACAGTGGTTTAATAATATTCAAAAAAACTATTAGATTATGAAAGGAACTACAACATTGACCGCGTATCCTACGAGAACAATGGTATATGTTATTATTGCACTGATGCTCTCGACAGGTGCGATATACTTTTTTGTTGCATCTCAGGACTACGCCGAACTTTCGCAGTCAGCACGCCTGCCTACCGAAAGCAAGAATGTACAGGACATTATGGCAACAACAAATGAAATGATATTTTTCATTATAGTAGGCCTAGGATACACTGCTGTCGGGATTTACACATTAGAGAATCCATATCGTAATAAGATGCCATATATCATGGCTATAACAGGTTCGCTAGCATTAATTCTCTTTTACATATTGACCAGAACGATAAACATTCCTTCAATAGGGGTACAAAATGATGTAGGTACAGTAGATGTACTCACCAAGGTTATGCAAGCAGCAATAGTTGCTCTATCCGTATATATACTAATACCATTAATAAGGAGGAAGTCGTTGAAATCAGCGCCGATATTAGAATATGAAGAAAAACAATCACAAACACTGGACAAAAATCAAAAGAGAAACAAAGAATCAGACTTTCATGGTTACAAATAAATTAGAATGCGATTAAAAAGAGAATCATAATACTATTTTTATTGTTCGGATTGAGTTTCAAAATATGCAAGAGTTAATAGTTCTCAAAATCCAGCAGAATCGAAGATGACAAACATGAATATAATCTATGAGCAGATGGTTAAATGAAAGACACTATCAAGGCCAGACTTGCACAATAATACACAAGTTGGTACTCTGTTCAATGTATGCACCAAAATGATACGTCGATATCGCATTATTTTATTGTTCTACCTAAGCAATCATTTTTATCTACAATTACAAACATCAAAAAGCCAGCTTTCTTTTTGGCGTTATTTTTGCATAATGGCAACTAGAAGACGTTTCAAAAATCATATCCTCAATTTGCTTTTGTTAATTGTTACCTCGCCTCGCTCTGGTTTTCAGTCAATAAATGCATTTATTAAATTTGCCTCTTTATCTAAGCTCTGTTCATTTAACAATCTTTCGTTCTATCATGAGCACCCTGTTCTGAATATCCACAAATAGAGCTAATCAGTTTGTTATGTGTTCTAATTTGCAGTCAATTCATGTTCAATCAAAGTAAGAGGTTTTATCTTTATGTCCATCGTTAACTGAACAGTGCCTTATCTAGGCTCTGTGAATGTGTCTACACTTGCTGACTTTGTCCATTCCTTATCAATACTCTTACTTTCTTGGCTCAGTGGAAGCCTTTCATTTATAACAAGCCAAGATTCGATAATATATTTATATAAAGAGGGAGAAATTAAGGCCAAAATGATGAGCAAACCAATTTACAATTGGAAACGGTTACTTAGTCTATCTGGTATAGCTGGGATACTGGTTGTTCTTATTATCGTAAACCAAAATGAGATCATCCCACGAGTATATTCAGTAACAACCAATGCCCAGAATGCAACAACAAGTCCTAACGCTTCATCCGTTGCTGCAGTTGTAATCATAACCAAAAATGAGAAAGGAAATCTAATTTTTAAGCCACAAACACTAACAATAAAACCTGGAGAAGAAGTATTTATAGGTAATAATGATACGTCTCCCCATAGTCTTACAAATGGCATATCTTCTAATGATCCCCTTTCTGGGAAATTGTTTGATACTGGAATTATCAAAGCAAGAGGGTTTGCCGAGTTTGTAGCATCAAATCTTAATCCTGGAAGGTATCAATTCTATTCTATAACAGATCCATCACTTAAGGGTGAGATAATAGTTGTACCAGAAAAATAAGGAATATACACAAAACTAATAATATTTCATTTTATTTTACAAGGAATTATTATAAGTTGTAGCACACCTTTAGCATATATTAAATTGTTGGATTTTCACTTTTCATCTGCTTCTAACAATTCTTGTAATAAGCTTACGCGTTCTTATAACGCACAATCAAAACAGGACAACTAGACTTCTCAGCAGTAGATCTGGACACACTTCCTAATGTCTTGAGCTTTGATATCCCACTTAACCCAATATTGCCTATCACTATCAAATCTGCTTTCTCTTTGTTAGCAAACTTAATTATCGTATCGGATATAGAATTGCCTTGACTAACGAGAACTTCTGTTCTTATTGTAAAATTATTGTTTGCAGTCCCATGAGATTCATATTTTTTCTTTCTTGCAGATAGGAGTTTTATTGCGTTTGATCTCTTCAATTCATGGATTTCCTTAATATATTCTGAGAATGAAATTACTTCTCCTGTCCTAGGAGATCTCATAGTAGTTTCAATGCCAAGTGTAGCAGGAAAGTCTTGAATAACAAGCAGTATTATAATTTCTATCTTACTAAAACTACCATTAACGAAAATAGATCTTGCTAGCTGTACGGCATGCTCTAATGCTTTATCTGCAGGTTTGGAACCATCAACTGGGACTATGATTTTTTTATACATTGATCATTCAATCATCCCACCAAAAATTGTAAATCATTCACATATTTTATCTTACTTGGCATAGCATATTTAATACTCTCCTCTTAATTTAATTACAATTGCATTATCCACATTGTAATTGAGATTGCATTAAACACTAAAAATATGTCTAGGCTATTTGGGAACTTCTTTTGGATTAGCACGTGTAACTACGATATCCAATCTCTCTGATATTTGCACCGAATTGCTTAGAGTTCTTGTCTTTGATGTTTGTCTTGTCAGGGAGTCTGAGACTGATACCGAAGGTTCGACTATAGGTCTACGGCGATGCACTATATCAAATTTATTTCGGATTCTGGCAAGCCTGTCATTACCATAATTTAAGTTTTCAATCTTCCTGTTTTTGACTTCATTTTGAATTGCTAGGATTTTTGGATAAATCCGTGTTTCTTTTCTGTTGTTATTTTTGTTTTTGACTCTTACACGGAAAAACTTTTTACAACGATCACTATAAATAATCGATGCAAAAGTTCCACCCAAATTGGTGTTTTCATTGTTAGTTAGACTTTTTAAAGCCTCATTCGATTTTTTCCTTAGATCGTTAAATCGAATATATCTTTCGTTACGGGATTCACAAAACAAAGCAGCTTCTATTATAACTATTAACCAGTAATGATTGTAAACTAGTCCTTTCCAATCTAAGCCGTCATAATATTCATAATATTCCAATGAGTATGGTCGGATGTTGGACGGTATATACATTTCCCTCGATTACTAGTATAATGTTAGAAACAAAGAAAGCTGAGGATGGTATAAAAGCAGAATATAGGAGCATCATTGGGGATCTAAGTTTTTCGGTGTGTCTACCAAAAATGTATGCACAAAACCTTGGCCTCGGTAAAGGTGATTACGTCAGAGTTACGCAAGAAAGTGGAAAAATTATTATCGAAAAGGCCCAATAAAAATGAACACTAAAAGAGAAACTAAAGCCGGCTCTATTGGAGGCGAAACCACCGACGATACCGACATTGGTAGCGAAGATCAACCAAACTGTGCGCTTAAGAAAATGGCGAGCACGATCTACCATGTCCATTCCGGCAGTGCCAAGGAAATGGAGCGATGGTTATTCGCTGGGGGTGGATCTATAACGGCAGCAAAACTAAGCGGTATCTACATCAGTAACGGTAATGACAACCTAAGAAGTAAAGCCGCATTAAAAGATGAATTAGTATACCAACTTTCGTCTAAGACTGAAATCGACTGGAATAGATTATTAAATGAACTTCGGTTTGAGATTAAGATTGACTGGGATGCACTAGAAACCCATCAGAAATATCATGAACGAGCAGAGTTTGTGCTTTATCGGATAAATACGTGGAACCCTGCTAAGCCACCCGTATTTGTAATTAATACGGCAGATCTCACGTCGTCACTAAGGAGTGAACTGGAGCAGCTGCCAAAATATTGATCCTAAAGGATTCGATAAGCTTGTTACAGATGCAATTCAAACCATCTTTGAAGGAATCAACGCCAGGTATTACCATACAGCAGGACTACCTGAAAGTTTTTACACCAATTAATACTAACAAAATCGCTAATAACGACTATAATCTAGCATTAGAGAAGAATAACCATAACCAGGCCAGTAATAGGGTGAATGAACTACTAGGTAAAATGATGGACTGTTTCACATACTACAATATCAACATGGGAATTTGTAAAAAATAATGCAAATGAGAAACAAATACAAGATCTAAGAAATGGAAAAGTAACAGCAAATAAGGTGGCTGCACAGCTAAAAGCAGCAGAAAAACAGAGACGATTGATTCAGCAGGCCAAATTTATAAATTCCAAATACCTGTTACCTGATCAAGCTACGATTTACTGTGGTGACTTCCGAGATCCTGCAATACTTGCCAAAATACCTGACAATTCTGTATCCCTGATACTTCTCGATCCACCTTATGAAGAAAAATACTGGTATCTTTACGAAGCCCTGCCACCAATAGTAATGGCCAAGCTAAAACCTAATGGTCATTTAGTTTCATTATTCGGAGACACCATGAAACGTAGATTTATGAATATTTTAGAAGCTGAAGGTCTGATATATAACACAGATATATCGATACAACTTCAAGGGCCTTTCAGCCATGATCAGCATCTACATATTTCAAGGAAGAAAAAAGATTTACTGTGGTATTACAAAGGCCCTGAGTTAATAACAAATGGTCTATTACAAAACCTTATTCCATCACAAAGACCAGAAAAAGATCTTCATAGAATGGCAACAAAGCACAAAGGAAGCAGAAGAAATCATTTCAAGATTAACATTTCCAGATACTGGCGATGTAGTATTGGACTTGATGATGGGAGCTGGCACTAACATTAAAGCGACATTAAACTGTGGTTCAGGAAGAAAAGGAATAGGCATAGATATTGATCAAGTTACATGTGAAAAAGCTAGAGCAAATTTGACATCTTCACATCTTCAAATATTGGGATTTAAAGATTTAACTAAAAGAGTCGGAAGGGATTTAAATTGTTGAGGAATTAACAAAAGCTTGACTTGATTATTCTGATCGAACGGCTACCTCAGATTCATGGCAGCCAGTAAACAACTCCTAATCAACATTGAGAAATTTTAGTGCATTTCTACCCTCATCAGTCACACTTACTATATGATGCGCACCTTGCTTGTTCACAGTTATGAACTTCCATTCAAGCAATGGATCTATGAGATTCTTATTCAGTGCCATATATGCGGCCTGATCGGTATAATCTCCCGTATCTTGCTTGTTGGAAATATGAATAAGATTATTTCCCAACGCTAAATCCTTCAACTCACGTTTACTAATCTTATTGTCTCTTTGTCGGTTTATTATGTCCAAACACCTTATCAGTTTCTCGTTAGGAATTTCTATTTTGTATTCTGGAAGAAGGATGTTATCTTTCATCCCTTCGGTTTCTTGTCTCTTTTCTTGTGTAGATGAAGTATTATATTTTTCAGGAACCACATAATATGGCTTTATCATTACTTGGTCTTTAAACATCATACAGGCCATCATTGAAGCTATTGCTTGAATTTTGCTTCCAACAGATACATTAACCAGGATAGAATTCCCCTTTTCTTTTAGGATAATCGATCTTAATGCTCTTAATATATCAAATAGATCTGTTCTGTCTGCAGTAGATTGTTGGCAATCTATGCCTGCACTCCTGAATTTCTCCTTAATCAAGTTCACAAAAACATCACCCTTATCTTTATCCAGACCGCTATGGGTCAGAAGCCATACTCGATCAGCTTTATTCTTAATTGCTGGAAGGACTATGCGATCAACCTCAAAACCTACAGCTGCTATGTGCACACGAAGCATATCTATCAGGCTGGAAGATGTATTTGTCATATGACTCACATTAGTCACTTTAGTAATATTAGTAAGGTGATTATGGTTATATACCTTGCTATCCATACAACACTAAGTTAGCTTTGCACTGTGAATTAACAAACGAAAATGAAAACAGAATGGAGGGTATTAGACTTTCAGTAGCGGATTTTCCTACGACTAAATCAACACATGAATTCCTGGATCTTGTCTGTCCAGATTGCTCTGACTATCTCACTATATACTACGATGAATGGAATGATAAAATCCGATTTAGATGTGAAAATTGTGGCTTTATGATTAGTGAACGTATTATGCTAGTTACTATGGACGGTTCGATAAAAGATGAAAGCATGTTTTAAGTCTATCAAAAGAAATGTTAGACACCATCTCTGTAACAAATGATCGTGTATGGAATTCATACAATTGGCTAATACGAATAAGCTATACATAAGAGAACTTTACAAGAAGATGTCTAATGAGTCGACACACGTTGTGCAGTCTACTGAGATAGCCACAGCCTGTGTATGTCCTTTCTTATTTAAACTAAGTTACCCTTTTGGAGTAGTCGGTGGAGAACGTGATTACCTGATTGCAAATACTGTTCATGACATCATGAGTCTTGCAACCCCAACAACAATTCTTGATAACTGGCAATACGGAGTTAAGGATTTTGGGACAGTAGCAGAATCAATAATTAAAGATTCAGCAAATATAATAGAAAAAACAGTAGCAAACGCCAAAGAGGTGGCAAAAAGAGATGGAAGAGATAGTAGTGTTTTAGATACTTTCGAAAATGAAGTTCAAGACAGATTTCATGGCCTCTTAATTGGATTGGCAAAACGGGTAATGAAAAAGCATCCTCAACCAGTAAGGGCAATAACAGAAATAACAATTACCAATATAAGGAATGTGCAAGAAGGAAGAATTGATGCTATATTAGAATACGATGATGATTGTTATGGTATTATTGATTGGAAATCAAACGAAGTTAACAGCGTAACTACAGGTGGTAGAAAAGATGCATGGCAAATCATTGCAAATTTGTTTCTAACAAATTACCGATATACCAGAGACGAAAATAATTGGAGTAAATGCCGTTTTGGGGCTGTAGTGTATAATGAGGGTGCATATATACCCAGATTACCTATCTCTGAACGTATTATCAATAAAGTCAAAATTGACAGAGAGTTTGCACACCAAGTACTATGTGGAGGAACACCATATGCTCAAAAGCCTGTTGTATGTCCTGTTTGTGATAGAGATGGAGAATCAGCTCCAGATTGTCGATTTTACAGAGAAGATACAAGGTTAGCCCGTCAGGGAGTATTTCCGGATAATTATGATAAAATCAGAAGGTTACTAATAAAAAGACGGTATTTGGTCCTAAAAGAGCGAGGTGAAACACATAGACATAAATTCGTACTTTATACTGCTACTGAAAACCTTGGTGAAGCAGCTGGTTTGGAGGAACTGGAAAGAGCAGGCATAATCCACTCTGGCTATAAACTAAGATCTACTGAAGGCAGGTCAGTCACTCTTACTAGAGAGAATATCAGGACGTTTTTAGAACCACGCAAGGTCATAAGAATAATAGGAAAAGAGCAGAAAAATCACGTAAACGATATTCCGATCTTGGCATGTATAAGCGAAAGAGGTATGATAAAACAGGTAAATGGCAAGGAGGTTATAATCGATTTACCTACAACTATAGCAGTCGACCGTGCCAAGATACATTTACTGGATCTTCCAATAGTAATAGTCCCAGATGAAATAAACCTTACTAGACGAGTTCTTGAACCAATGCACAGGTTTCACAGATTAGCAGCTGATCTCCTTCTACATGATGAAAACTATGGCGAATTTATAGGACATGCATAACCTCTTTCTTGACAGTGAACAGCTTAGAATTTTAAACTGGCGTGCAACTAGCAAGGATATTGCAGCAGTAGTTGGGCCTCCTGGTTGTGGAAAGACAACAGTAGGAAGTAGCTTAGCTGTGAAGCTAATTGCAGAAGGTCTTGCTACGCGAGTTTTGCTAGTAGCATATACTAATGCTGCAGCTAATGAGTTTGGTTGGGAGCTCCACAATATACTTGGTAATACTGCACAAAAGTTCTGTGTAAGGACAGGTAATCCCACAGGTATAGACCCAATCCTGAATGATTACATACCATTTAAAAGACATATCAATGATATCTTGGATAAGAAGATTATCATTTGCACTACATTATCCCTTAAAATATTGACAAGGAACATGCGATTTGATAATATAATTGTAGACGAAGCTGGTATCAACAGAATAGAGCATATTTTATGGCCATTTTCACTCGGTGTTGATCCAATGGCCAGTTATAGGTGGCGTAACGATAGCGGAGGAAGCAATAATCAGTCTGATCAAATCAACGATCTTTTGGATCTAATAGTGAAGAGTGGCACTGTTGCCACGGTAATTGGCGATCCAAAGCAATCAAGACCTATTAGCCCTGACCGTCGTGATTATAGTGCAATTGACTGGATAATAAAGAGAACTCGTTCAGATACGCTGCGACTGTCTCATCGTTTGCCCGATCAACTCTCAGGATTAGTTAACGACTTTGCAAAATATGGTGGATTAAGGTCTGCTCCTGAAGTCGCTTCAAGAAGGCTGATTGTGGAGATACAACCAGACATAGAATACAGAGATATAATCCAGCCTTCTGAAGTTACGACCTGGGTCGACATAAGCAAGGGTATCGAGGAACCCATAGGTCCATCTTCTTGGGCTAATGAAACTGAAGCCAAAGCATGCGCGAGAATTTGTCATCAACTTAGATATATTGCTCCTCAAAAGTCTATTGTTATTATCACTAGATATACTGCTCAGAAGCAGCTGATAAGAAGCTATTTACAAAGTATGGGAATTGGGGATAGTATAAAAGTCACTACAACCACAGGCGCATTAGGAACCCAAGCTGACGTTGTCATTTTTTCGCTGGTAAGAAATAATGCTGAAAATAATGTCGGCGCAGCAGGAACATTGCAGGACGTCAATGTTGCTATTTCCAGGTCCAAAGAAAAACTCATCATTCTTGGTGGCTTTGACATGATGCTGAATGGTTGGATTTTTTCACCTACTGATTCCAGGAATGGATATAAGAGTCCAACAAGGCAACTAGCACGTCTAATAAGTTGGAAATATGGAAAAGTGGTAGATCCTCCAGAGATCCTAAATTGACAATATAATATTCTACATACAACAAACAGGTGGATCTGATGCTTCAACTTAGTTGGTTATAATAATAGCTGGTTAAAAATACAATAGCTATGAGTTCCATATGTACGCATTATTCTTTATTTTATTGTAGTTATCATCTAAAGCCCTTTCCAGCAATAGTATTGCCCCTATTCTCCTACAAATGTTTGTAAATTCTCGAGCTTCCTCAGGTTTTATCGGTCGTTTTATCACTTTGTATTCACCTTCTGGCTTTGGTTTAACTTTCGAGATCTAAAAGCATAATATATCATACCCACAGAAGGGATTGAGATTGAAAACAAAACGTCTTCAACGTTCAGAGTGCCTTTTCCGTTAGGAAGATCGTCAGGGAATATCAATATGTCTATCAATGTTATTAATCTTTTATATCACTTAGTTAGGAAGAGCTGATGTATAGTTGTATATATCAGCAGTGATAATAGTAAAGATAGAAAAATAAGTAATAGTCAACGATATTCTAAATTCACTTTACGATATTCTAAACATCCTAGACAAAAACTTTTTCCATTCATGGCAGTTATGATAATTCATTATGAAATGCTTATCTCTGAAACAACCGTATGCGGAACTTTTGGTATCAGGAAAAAAGACGATAGAATTGAGAAATTGGAATACCGTCTTTAGAGGAAAATTCTTGATACATGCTTCAAAAAATGTCGATAAGGAAAGATCTGAATCTTTAGGTATTGATTATAAAATGCTTACACGCGGAGCAATTATAGGCACTGCAATATTATACGATGTCAAACAATATAAAGGCAAAATAGAACTTGAAATAGATAAAAATAAACATTATGCAGATATCAAAAAATTTGGTTTCTGCAAATATGGATTCATGGTAAAGAATGCACACAGACTTCGTAAGTCCGATCCCGTATCTAGGTCAGTTGAAATTCTTCGAAGTTGAGCATCCTGTTGGATTTTAGGTAAATCATCTGTAATTTGGTTTATTCCTACTATCAATAATTTTACTAATTAATCTTCTTTGTTTCTGAAATTAAAGACAAATAACTCTTGATAATGAGATCAGAATAGGTGAATATAATATTTGACGACTAAACGTAATGATCGAGTATTCATCATAAAGTTATGCGGTATCAAAATATCTATGAGGCACTATGTGCCTGGAACCGCATGAAAAGCGCAGGGTAAGCAGTATGAGTTGGAATCAACAACGATAGCAAAATCATTCAAAATCATTAAGTATTGTTGACTAGTAGTTAAAATGGCTTGTAGTGAAGATTCAGAATGTCGTTACTACCGCTAATCTAAATCAAGACATAGATATTACAAAATTTATGGAATATCCTTGGGGAATGTATGACCGTGAATATTATGGTGGCAGATGTGGATATGTAAAGGATCATATGATCCGGGGTCGCGTTACAGTGTTTAAATCGGGTAAAATGATATCTACAGGAGCCAGAAGTGTCTCGGAATCAATAGAACAGATTAAACATACTGTGGAAATTCTGGGTGATGAGAAGTTTATTGAAAAAGTAAAGATCGAACCAAAAGTCCGGAATATTGTGGCAACATCAAACATTGGTAAAATTGATCTAAATAGTATAGCATCGACACTAACCAAAATTATTTTTGAGCCTGAGCAATTTCCAGTGGTAATATATAGAAGTCCAAATGGACCTACATGTCTTATCTTTGCATCAGGTTACCAGCGACTTTTGTGCTATAGGCAAGTGTGAAGAACCCTGAAGAGTCTGTAGAGAAAGTGATAACGCGTTATTTTAGGAGTAAATTGTAAAAATAATATGACTGAAGCTGAAGCGATTCAGTAACCGCCAGAATATTAGAATCCAATGTCACTTTGGTGGGCAATAACCCGCTGAATCAGATATCTAAATTTATTTATCCCCTAGGATGCTAAATTAGATGCGTTGGTTTCGAAATTAATTTATAATAACTGTCGTAATAGCGCTAAAATTACAGGAATACTTAGCACTGCCATCGTTATTATCGCACTAATATTATCTTCAATACCCATAAAAAATGGCTACGCAATACCCTTAGCAGCGCCTCAGCCTTCTTCTTCTAGCCAAGGCGGGAAGGTATTCGTCATGTATGCAGGTTCTCTTGTAAAGATATTTGAAAAAGATCTCGGTCCCGCATTTCAGACTAAAACTGGTTATACATATACTGGAGAAGGAAGAGGCTCGCTACAAATTGCAAATATGATATTGGACGGCCAGAGGAGGCCAGACGTCTTTGTTAGTGCTGGCACAATTCCTATCAATAAACTGATCAACTCGACTAGTATTATTAGCAAATCACCACTCGCTCAGGGATTAGTTAAATTTGCATCTGGGGAAATGGTAATTGCATATTTGCCTACCAGCAAATTTCATACTGACCTGGATAAGGCAAAGAAAGGACTTGAACCTTGGTATCAGGTCTTATCGGAGCAGGGGTTCAAATTAGGAAGGACAGATCCTGATTTAGACCCTAAGGGATACTATACGATACTCATGTCCAAACTCGCCAACTCATATTACAAGGATCCTAACATTAAACAAAGAATTTTGGGAGATGATAAGAACCCCAAACAACTATTTCCAGAGGAAACTCTTATAACAACTCTGGAAACGGGGCATCTAGATGCAATAGTTGCATACAAACATGAAGCAGTAGCAAGAGGGCTTGAATATATAGCGTTACCTCCTCAGATTAATCTTGGCAATCCATCATTTTCTAATTTTTACAAAACAGCCACATATACTCTGCCTAGTGGTCAAACAGTTCACGGTGAACCGATTTATTTTTCAGTTACAATACCCAATACTTACCAAAATCTAGCAGGAGCCAAGGCTTTTGTCAAGTTCTTATTATCACCTGATGGTTCAAGTATTTTACGGAGGGATGGTTTGGATCAGATCAATCCTGTCATTCAGGGTCATATGAGAGCATTAGCATGAGATACTTCAGAAATTATTCTTCTTAGTCGCTGGTGTTATAACTACTCATTTCTTCATCATCGTGATATTATGGTATAGTATGCATCATTAGAACTCATGCATTTTTCATTCCCTTGAATCATGACTTTACAATCTTTATTCAAAACTTAGTGCAAAGTATATGTCATCATACTTGCAATACCACATTGGCTGCTCTGGATGGAGTTATTCAGCATGGCAAGGACCATTTTATCCTCTCAATCTAGATAATTCCAAATTATCTTAAATCTTCAAATTCATTCACTGCTATTACACATATGTTAGAAATAGTCTTTAATTACTATTTCTAACTATATGATATGAGCTAATCTATTATGCAAATCTTTGGTATAATCATATTGAATGGAGTTTAGTAGTATTAGGGCAAGGATACAAATAATCGAGGCGAACATCCCCTGAGCAATATAACAGAAGCAATGTTTGGCAAGGAGATATTTGATTTAATAAAATCAGGCTCAGAAAAAGGAAGTGTGGAATTAGATGTATTATTTCTTCAGTCTTTAAAGCTGCAAGAAGCTTATAATACCATATTGCCCAAAGTAACACCTAAACTTATACGTGACCTTTTTGCAAGGCTTCAGGAAAATCCTCATATTAAACAACCAATATACATGATAGAAATATTTACTAAGAAAAAAGAACGAAAGGAGGAAGGAAAAATTACTAAGGAAGAACAGTTTAGAGAATATCTAATTTCAATAAGCGGTGGTTCTATCCCTGCAATATATGATCATAATAGCCATTATGTAATAAACATGAGATTGACATTTGGTATCCTCAAAGCATTAAATGATATTAATTTTGTCTTGGAAATATGTGGTGATTATACTGGCACAGTAACAGCAGTTGGAGCAGCACGAGAATATCGACCAGAAGAAGTAGAGTCTGTGTTAGAAAAACAAGGAAGATTGAAATCTCATATAGAAGAAGAAAGAGAACATGCTGATGACAGACAAAACCAGATTAAACCGAATTCAATAATAGCGTCTAAAGATAGCAATCAAATAGGCATCCCTTTTAATCGCAGCAAGAATCGTCTCATCAGTAACAGTAGCTATAAAACGACGATTTACGCTTTAATTGCTATCGCAGGAGTAGCTTCATTAGTAAATCTTATTGTAAGCGGAGGAATAATGATGCCAAATACAAACATTTTCCCACCATCTTCATCAATATTAAAGCAAACCTCCGACTACGGAACAGTGAATGGCGAGGTGACTGGCCAATCAGCAACTGTAGGTGGTTCAGTAACAGTATACAAAAATGCTGGCTTAGTTGATTCTGTAGAAAAATCTGCTGGATACACCGAAAGCTCAGTTATCTCTCCACACGGTCATTTCGTGTTTAAATTGCCATCTGGTGTATATAGGATAACCGTAGTATATCCTGATGGAAAAGATCAGATAATTGAAAATTATGCTGTATGGCCTGGTTCATATACTTCACTTAATCTAATACGTTGACAGTGATTAGGACAAGAGTAGTAATGACAAAATATGACATTTGCAACTATTATGAAGACTCCTGCTATTGATGCTGCTGTAGCACTAACATGTCATTTACAATTGTCTCTTCCTTCTTAGTTATTATCTTTTAAAACCTCAACTACTACTAAATGTCGAAACCATTCTGAATCATTTGCTTATTTTCCCCAGATGCATCTATTGGATCAGTAGATAATACAATGTCGGATCCACATATCTCTCAAAAGTTGACAGGAAAACCCAAAGTCAAAATGAATGATACTTCTACCATCACCATCATCGGCAAATACCTTTCTTTGCTAAAAGTTGGTTGCAGCCATTGATGTTACAACAGAATGTGCAATTGACAAAATAGCAGCATAAACTCGTGTTGAATACGGCTTTTCACCAAGTAGAAAGGAAATGCTGCTTGCAGCCAAGCAAATATAGGTCTTAAAATAGCTAATGTGTGGAAACCTGGCTTGCATTAAAGCGTCCATTTTGGAGGATTTCTCTTCAATAAATCTGACAACCCTGCTTCTACTGTAGCATTTGTGAGAAATGCTAGCTTTATCTCATAACATTCTTTTGCTAATAATACGCTAGTGTCATTAACACTAATACTGGTCATATGGTATTATTAGTATTATTACGTGATCATAAAATGATAACGGTATCAGGTGAACATCCCTATTCTAGAATTGTTATTTTGCTTTCAAGTCTACTTTTTTCATTTCTGGTTGTAGATAGACTAGATCAGGGTTCAAGTATATCGAAAAGCAATGAGGGAAGAGAACTATTTTAATTGTATAATAATAGCTAACGAAACTGAAAGCAATAAAAAGTTCCACAGAAATTTTCTCTCACATGAGCATGATTTTATCCTTATCAGAATCAATAATTCACCAAATTGGTTTTTTAAATGTTTAACGTGTGATATCTATTACTGTAAAGGATGTGGGAAAGTATTGCGTTCCAAAGCCGATTCAACCTCACATCAAAAATGCAACTAGAAGAAATCTGTAATATACCCTTTATATCCACACTATAATTTTTGGAATTGGAAAGTAGTTGGGACGCCCTTTCTACAGTTGTATCCTATTACCATTATATTCAAAGCCATTATCTTCAGCTAAGATAAAGAAAAAATTGAAGGTGCTAGCTCCGATATGTAAGGAAAGGCTAATTAAATATTAGTTAGTTGGTTAGTTAGCCATTGGCAAGCTAAAACTGAAAGTAGCGCCTTTCCCATCAGCATTATTTTCGCCCCATATTCTACCACCATGAGCTTCAATAATACTTTTTGAGATATACAGGCCCAACCCTATCCCATGTTCTGATTTAGTCGCAAATTTCGTAAATAGCCTCGGCATTATCTCTGAATCAATACCTTCGCCGTCGTCTTTTATAACGATATTCCATTCATTTGCAGTTCTTGTCTTTCTTTCTGATAAAGATATTGTAATAGAGCCATGTTTTGTAAATTTTAATGCATTGTCCAATAAATTATGGACAACTTGGCGAATTCTTTGCATATCTCCAAGAACAAAAGCATTCTTGAATTTACATTCGAATAATATTTCACATCTCCTCGCAAGAAGGTGAAGAAGGAGTATCTAGTAACACAAAACAAACTAATCTATCAGATTGGAATTATTGCTTTGCCTCTCCAGTGGTTTGAATCGTTACCATCATCATTAAAAGAATCTAATCTTTCAATCCTCTTAGATAGATTACTGATTGATCTCTCTAGATTCAATATTTTGTAGTCTCTCCTCTAATGACTTTATGTGCATAATTGATGGACCTTCCTTGAATAATGCAAATTTAGCTCTCATTGCATTCCCTTATTACTTTCAAAGCTAAAAGTTTGTCTTTTGGTGTTAAATTGCTATTGTCCTGCCCTTTGAATATCTCCCAGCCTTTCCTTCTAACTTCTTCTATCCCATCAATACACTGTTTGTAATAATACGCCAAGTCAGACTTTGCTAAATCAAATACGAATCGCTGCGACAATTCCTTTAATACTTTGATATCTCTACTAATAGTTGATTGGTCTACTTTCAGTTCCTGTGCTATTTCAGTTTCTGTCATTGACTGTGCTAATAGAGTTGCAACCATTCTTCGTCTGTCTTCAATTTTGAAATTATGCGTTACCAAGATTGTTATATGCAATATTCTCTTCGTGAAGGTTATGTTTATGCATTTTGAGGAGGTTACTAAAATAATCATCTACTATTTCTTCAGAATTTCTTGATTCAGAACTCATCTACTCATGATTGACGTCTTTTTTACGTCTGGAATTAATAAAGTATCAAACGGAATTTTTTGGATCGTTAAAGCTGGAGTTTTTCTATCCTTTCCAGAAACGCGTTTGCCCCCGCTACTATCAATCACTTTCGCTCCCATACTTTGGCTGACGTATTTCCTGACTCATCTGATTCATATTCGAATACTCCTACCAAGTTGTTAATGAAAGCTAGTTTTAGAAGAATAAGGCTTATTTTAGTGATTTTCTCATTTTATTTGCCTTCTTTACTATTAACTACACCACGCTAGAATGTCTTCATTTACATCAACTAGTCTTGGTTTGGTTGATTACCACCCTTGTCACCACTTGACGATTTGTCACCACCATTGCTTTTCTCTCCGCCTTTATCGCTATTAGATGACGGCTCGTTACCATTATCGCTACTTGGTGGACTTGGATTGTTATCGCTTGGATTATTGTCTGTTGACGGTGGACTTGGATTGTTATCGCTTGGATTATTGTCTGTTGACGGTGAATTATTGTCGGTGCTTAGTGGTGGATTTGTTGGCGGTGGTGTCGATTGTGTTGGACATGGTGCATCATGTGTATAATGAGTTAAGCAGTATAAATGCATAACCAATGAAGGATTCTAAATTAAATTTTGCAGACACACATTTATGGTGACTGATTATAGAAATTATGTGATACTATGAGGGATAAAATTACTGAAAGTATCACAGCATATGATAATGGAAGTAATAACTGCTACCTAAACATCTGCAAACTTATAATATATATTTAAACATCTAATTTCGTTATTCGGGACGACTGTGATATCAATATAACCGATTCTCTTTACACCTTTAGGATGAATCTGATAGTTTTGTGGCCCAAGCAATAAAAACATTAACGAACCAGGCTTACAGACCCTCGCACCTGCTTTAAGTAATTTAGAAGGATTGGGTAGATCTGTTCCATACATTTCTTTTGCTGTTCTAGGATTGTATGGAGGATCACCTCTCCATCTATTGAATATCCTATTTGGAATAGCATCAAGAATCTGTCCATCAGCAATAAGGTCTGGGTTAGTATAGGGATTGATATCAACTGTAAAACACGATGAGGATGGAAATGATGATAATTGTGCAATTGATAATAAAGAGGATCTACTCTGTTGAATGGACGTGATTGATGCTGTCGACGTCGCGTTTCTTCCCTTGATACTACCACTACATACTTCAATGGTATTTTCTTCCTTTCCAAAAATATGGTCTATCATCTCCAAATAGTTATACGGATATCTGCCTCCATCTCTTCCTCTCATTCTAACCTGTCCAGATATATAGTCTGGACTGTTCTCTGTAATATATAATACACCTTTTGCAGGGCCAGCAAGAATGATGAAATATTTATTATTGTTACCATCAGTTTGTACTGTATATTCGCATTTTATGAGATCAAGAATAAAACTACTCAAGTATGAATACTATAAACAATGGTCATATAAAAGCGTTACTGTTTAATAGTAACGACTAAAAGATTTTAAGTACAAGTGGAATAATAGATACAAACAGTTTTACATACACTTTCTTAGAGTTACAAACAGGTCTACATTTCTAATATTCTATGTCCCAAAATATCTTTGATGTATCAAAGTACCGCAACTTTATTCTGTTTAAAATGGGAAGTTTCGGAACCCGCCGCATGGCTGGTTTAGATCATATTAAGTTTACTAAATGGGATTTACCTCAGAAATTGGATATTTGATGGATTTTGGGTTGTATTGTTTGACTTGTTTAGTATCAAATCTTGTTCTATTGTGATAATATCGTGGCCAGTTAGTTCTAGAATATCCTTAACTGAATTCCATAACATTGCTTTGTATTTCTGAATGCTGATATCATTTGGATCTAATGAGATTCCATCGTCATTATCCGACTTGTAATACTGAATAACATCTCCTGCCTTAAGATTGAGCTCAAGACCTATTTTCTTTTGTGCATTATTCACTGTGTAGTGATCTGGATCCTTTGAAAGTTTGACAGATATCTTCAATTCATTTGCATCTACTTTACCTTCTTCAAATTCCTTAACTGAATTTCTTATGTTTGCTAATACATTTACATCATTTGCGACAATCTCCTTTACAAACTGATTAAACACGCTATTAATCCATGAAGGACGATCATTTTTGCACCCTCCATTCCTTTAACTATGATTTCTCCTTCCTTTGTAACTCCTAGGTAATGTTTCTTCTTTATGATTAAGATTCTGTTATAGACATTTGCCAATTCAATTTCAATATCTTCTAATACTATGGAGCACTCTGCCAAGAATTTGTTAATGTCATTTTCTTTCTTGACGTCCGTTACAAAAATACTATCTGTATCGCCGTAAATTACTTTAAAACCGTATACTTTTTCTGCTATATGCTGCATATATTTCAAAGTTTGTCTTCCAAAAGCCGTTGTAAGTTCAGCGACTCTATAATCTGAAAAATCAAAGAACTCGCTACCGAATAAGCCATAAATGCCGTTAATAAGATTTTTGAGTGCTAACTGCATTGAATTATTTCCTAACTCTTGTTGTCTGAATCTTTCAGTTCGATAGTGAGATAAAAGACGTGGAATAATTCCCACGTAATTCTGATTTTTACAGATCCAATATATATTCTGTCTTTTTTGGCCCAGTGGCAAATCTTTGTTTATTATATCCATAATCTCGGATGAAACTCTTGCCTCTGGCTTGTCCATACAACAGTCACAGTTGACGGTCTCAAAACTGATGTTGTTATTTATCATTATAGTGGGATAGAGTGACTTGACATCTAACACATAGATTTTTTGATCTTTATAATCTCCTATTATAGGAGGGATTACTTCACCGCCTATGTATTTCTGTTTTTTGTTCTTCAACTCATTCCTGAAGGAAGGTAATTTGCATTCGCCATTAAGTAACTTGTTGGCGATAATCTTGTTCCACCATGTAGATATGCCTGTATGACATACTCTATCAAAAGGAACATTTGTTATAATAGAAATTGCATTCATCAAGTCCAGTATTTCATAATTATTATGTTTAGATAATTTCATTACGAGGTTGGCATCTTGAGCTACATATTCTATTTGTTTTTCCATTGGAAGGTTTTGAATCTGTAACCCGTCTAACTGTTCAAATTTGCCTTCATCAAGAATAGCATTTGATACTGTATCAAGTTTAAGGTCTCTATACTTATTCTGATAGATCATGGTCTTTACCAACGGTTTGTTATAAATTTGGTAAAGATCAATATGGTAATACCAGTCAAATTTATTCATTCTGGTGCTCTGTTGCATGATTCATTAGGATTTTAGGTTATGCAAGCCGTTAGTTAGGTCATTCGATTGAACATGTTATACAGAGTTGCCTTTAGGAAGATTTCCTTTACCATATTAGGAAATTTTCTAGCTGTTACATGTTCACCAAACATTCTTTTAATTGAAGAGAATGCTGTTTCTGCCATCCACCTGTGTCCATAGCTCACGCTACGCTTCCATCTTTTGAGATTTGCTTGTTGTTTTACTACAGACATATTCCTAGCATGACAGTTAGTTGACCTTACCTTGGAATTACTTCTTGTCTTTATACCTGGTTTAATATGGTTCTTTGACAGGTATCTAAAATTGTTATTGCTGTCGTACATACCATCTGCTAACATGCCCTTCACATGATTATTCTCAGAAGCATTGTCTACTAGCTTGCTTAGCATCCTACCATCATGTACCTCTTCACTAGTTACCTCCAAAGACAGGATTCTTTTCTTCTTGATGTCAACTGCTACATGTATCTTTAGATATCCTTTCCTAACATGCCATTTATGCCGCATCCATTCACCTCGATTAGCTACTTTAATACCGGTACTGTCTATAGCAATGACAATATCATTTCCTAATTTTTCATTGATTTTGATCTCTAGCCTGTTTATGCGTCTACTAATAGTACTATAATGTGGTATACCTGGAACCTTTGTACTTGCATGTGCTATAACTACGCCCTCTGTCTGTCTATATGGTAGATGAAAATAAGCTCTCATGTAACCTAGGATCTTAATAAAGGAATCTGGATAGTCGTAAGGTTCACCAACCTTACCAAGATTCATTTGAGATAATTCATGATCCCATCCATCAAGTACATCAAAATCTAAGAGGTACTTGGCCACGTCTTACTAATGAATGATTATACGAAGGCCAGTCAATCATGCCAGAATAATTATTATTGGGTAGCTAAATGCAGAGTGGTCAAATAAATATCACTTACAACATAATGAATCGCGCAACAAAGCACATTCTGGCATAGAATGGTGACGTAGCGCAGAGATGATAGTCGTAGCCTCTGACATAGGGAACTCCTCTTTTATCAAAACCTATTATTGAAGGAATATTATAATGCTGACACACATCATCAATGATTTTCAGATCGGAATCTTTGCCAGTAAATGTTCCGTCCTCTTTTTGAATTCTTACACCTTTGCTATACCATCTTATTGTCAATCTATATCTAAGAATTTCTGATATCAACCATAGCACTAACTCTTTTTCTGGATACTGATAATTCACAAAATGTGATTCATGTCTTACTTTTGTATTACCTAAACTATCTACTATTGCTACTGCAAAAATTGAATATGGTTTATCACTATTGTTTTGATCAAATCTAAATTCTATATCTATAGATGCATAAGTGTAAGTTAGTAATTCGTTTCTATGAGACGCTTGAGAAACAACTGCTACTCCGTTTGAAGAATTCATTAATGCAAAGCCTCTGCATTGTTGGCCGCGCTATCTTGCTGATGTTGTTTGTCGTATACATTTTCGTCATAATCGCTAGATAATTGGTGTTCAGTGTTTTGTTCTTTGACCCACTTGACAACTAGGTCGGGTCTATGTCTTACGACTTCTATATTGTTGTGTCTAATAATTCTCAGGTATATATTTTTGATAATTGGGTTGTCCTTTTGTATTGCTATCTGTCCAAAGTATTCTTTGACGTGTTCATTTTTCATTCTCAGTGATTCTATGATTGGATCTACAGAAATTTCGGCTCCAATAGTTTCTCTTATGGCTCCAACTATTTGTTCGAATACAGCGTCTTCACTAGATACTTTTTCTTGTTCTCTAAGGCCTGAAAATTGTGTAGAATATTCTTTTTGTTCCTTTTCATGCTCATAGAATAATTTCTTATATGGTTCATCAACAGATTTTGTAATACTTGTATTTAGAAATCCTTCTTCATTGTCATTATTACAAAAATCACTGTTTGAGAAATGTTCTTCTGAATTATTAGGAAGAGGAGCAGTTAGTATTTTTGTCTTATCCGCATCTTTTATAACATTTGTTTCAAGCTCCATAGTTGAACTGTTTCGAGTCTTATCGTCTAAGAAGAAATAGTCCTCAGGCTTGGCATAAAATCTTTCAACCAGAATCTCTAATTTCGATTTCGCTATCATTCTCGTCTACTAATTTAAAATTAAGTCCATTCTTTTTAGTATATTCAGAAGAATATTTTAATGAGTCTCTAATTTGTAATTCTAACATTTCTTTTGATGGATATAACTCATTTTTTTCAATCTTTATCTTGAGTTTATATGGAAAAATGTTCTTTTCATCGGAAAAGGAATAAAAAGAACATTTTAAGTCTTTGACTGGCCTATAACTATTTGCCCTTCTGCCTTGAATGTCTTCCTTTTCTATATAGCCGAGATTGATTAGAGGATAGAGATATTTTTGTAGTATTTCTTTGGAATTTACTTCTTCATATCCTCCTCTGCTTCCACCTTTGACGCTTAACTCCTTGTGTTTTTCAATTAAATTAGCAGTAGTTAATGAAATAGACAGATTATCAAGTTCTTGTTGCGACTGATGCCCTTGATTATTTTCTTCAAACTCGTTTACTTTCTGGTTGTATGTCGTCATAAACACGTCTTCATACCAATTTTGCAACTCCGGGTTAAGGCCAGTGTTACTGAATTCTAGTAGTGACATTGCCACTGCTAAGTCTTCAAAGATAGCTAGCGGAACTACAACTCCGTCAGAATAGATCAACTTAGGACGACTATCTGCATTAATCTTTGGCAGTAAAGTTAAATTAGTATTGAAGGTTTCAGCGGCAGTCATATCAAGGACATGTTTATGTGGTAGGCCAGTCTTCAAGCTCTCTTTAAATGGAATAAATGTTCCAGATTCGATATCATCTAGGGTTAAGGTATTATCTGCAATTAATTGCTGCCTTGAACGGTTCAGATAACTTCCTTAATTTTCGCATTAGTATGGCTAGAATAACCTTGGCTCGATATACTGAAGATTTCTCAACTACTTTAAGGTCATACTCTCCCCTTGCACCACCAGATTTTTCGACTTTTAATGCAACTGCATCGGCTATCTTCTTTTCTGATGTATTGACACTTATTGATAAATACCTTCTATTAATCTCCACATGTCTATCTTTGTTACTATTATCGGAGGCTTGGGCAAAAATTAAGGTAGGAAATCCTCTAATTACATTATTTTTGGTTTTTGGCCCAGAACTGACGTCTACGAACTTATATTCCTGTTCATACTTGTCATGTGAGAGTATTGGCGCAATGTTTGCCAAAAGATTATGGTCAGGCGTATCTAAAAAAACCAAAACCTTACCGTCCAGATCTATAAGCTTTACGGCTTTGGCCTAACAATAAGGACCATACTGTAATTACAACAGATATATACAACGGTCCTGGAGGTCTGACGATACGTGTATCAAATAGCAATCCCAAAGGTATCCGATTCCCACCCTTACGGAAGGTATACAATTATGGTCTTTCGCTAAGTAGCAAGAGCCAACAGTACAGGCCAACGCGTGGCATTCAAGGTGATTTCTTAAAACAGGCTCCCTTGGGAAACAGAGAGGAGGGAGGAAAGACTGACTAACCAGCCCAGATTGAGCGAACGCTTTAAGCATATGCCATCCACCCACGCTTGTGAAGTCAGTCAATGGTTGGTGACTCTATCTATACAGCATATAGTAGAGCATAGCTCATATTGGTGGAAATAATTAATCAAAGAAAATGACAGAAGCTGTCTTAGCAATCGTACTACACTGTAATAGTCATTTATTAATACAAGATTAATAAAAAATGGTGGAGGAACCGAAAAGGCTAAGCTAGCCTAGCCAGTCAAAGATAACCCTTATCAATCATCAATTGTTACCGTTAACGCCATGACAAGCGGCGGCAGACCACGACGGCAGGACTCTGCTATAACCCACATTGAATAGATAACAAGTAACGAATGCCTTGCTATCCTGCAGGAAGTCAAATCACTAAAATTCGAGGACTTGATTAAACGAGACTGTCAACATAACCCACAGATAGCCGCCTACATAGGAGACAAATACCTAATGAAACACAATGAAAAACTCAGATCAGTAATACAGCAACTACTCGAACACAGCAACGTTAAACGTGTGAATCAGAAACCCATCTTGTTATCATACATCTAAGTAAACTAAAGTAAAGTAAAAACAAAAGGTGTTGCTTTGCTGGTCTATTAACCTAGCCACCACAAACACCACATCTGCCACCATTTACCTTATCCTTGATCTCTTGTGCTACATGTCCGTGAGCACCGCCTGGAAAGGCTGCGAGATCTTCAAAGGTCATAGCAATTTAACACCAAAGGACAGACTTTTAGCTTTGAAAGTAATAAGAGAACGTAATGAAAGTAAATTTGCATTGTTTAAAGAAGGCCCATCAATTATGCACATTAAGTCCCTAGAGGAGCGATTGGAATAGTCCCTTCGACTAACATAAAACCTATTAGGGAGAAGACTCTAGTAAGGACATTATGTCGAGAATTTACACTATAATTCGCGCCCTTTTAAATAGACGAATGTCCATAGTCAGAATGGATTCAGAACACCTAATCCCTGGCAACTGAATCCACAAAATTCTTATTGTTTTCGTTCCCTATTTTTATGTACTTCTTGTACCGCTTCGCGGGCAGTATCTATCATTTCGCTCTCCGAAACGAGGACATCAACTCCGCTAGATATTCTTGTCTCTTCACTTATTTCTTTAGCCATATGTTTAACTCTTCGTTCTATTTCTTCTTCCATCTGCGCTACGCCAATATTATCCAAAAACCTTGACTGACTCGTGGCATACTTCTTAATCGACTGACGTAGCTTCGAGTCTGACGCTACAGTTATAGCACTTGAATAAATCCCAATGAGTATCAAATAAGAGGATAGTCCTGTATATGAGATGCTTGAAAGTCCAAATGCAGGAAATGGCAGGTTAATCCATACGGTAAAGGCACTATTAGAAATAAAGAAAAGAATTAGACCGAACGAACAGATAATCATATAGTTCCTTACTAACTCGTTATCCTTAATCATGCGTGCAGTGGTCCAAAATGCAATGCCAAAAAATATCCCTCCTACCGGATTACTAAGGAAAAAGATTATTGTAAATAGCACACCATAAAAAATAGGATCAGTCATAATTAAAGGACCTAAAGCGTCTGTAAACAAGGAAGGAAATTGACTAACAAAAAAAACTAGAGGGATGCTAGTGAGTACGTAGTATTTTAGTTTACCCATTCGATGATAATAACGCTTTAAGAGTACCGCTGTAGATAACCACATTAGTACAAATGCTAACACAGAGGATATAGTTTTTGCGAAATTTAGAGACTCTTGAATGGGATCTGTTATAATCCGTTGCAAGTTTGCTACATGCAGTCCTATGTATTCGGGTGAATTTGGATAGATAGCAACAGCAAGCAGAAATATAATAAGTGCGTTGATAACAAGAGCGGACGATGACAAACCGTAAAGTAAAACTACATAATCTCTGTACGATCTAAACCAAAAGAAAAATCTCTGGACCAGAATTCCAAGCATAACTATAGCTAAGGAGTAGCTTATGCTGGTTGCTATCAGTAGTATGCCAGTACCATAATATGATAAAAAAAGAATCTGAAAAATAACAAACAAGATTATCCCGCTTAAGACGTAATGAATGATCCTAACTATTCTGTGAATAATGTACATTGGGAGGACAGCCAAATTCATGTATTCTCTACGCTTGACACTAACCAGGTTAGGTATCATATGATGTCCAACAATAGCAACAAATCCAATAAAGAGAAAGACTCCAAACCTCCAATTATAGTTCGGATCTGTACGAATAAAGATCGGATATCTTGGTAAGTGATAAATCGATTAATAATGCCAAAATTGTTACCAAGATTATTGTGTATCTTATTTTCTCGTTACGAAGATGTTTTGATATTACTTCCAACAAAAATCCAAAATACCAACCTTTATCAAGCTATCTATCGTGGATTGAGCGCTACTACCCAGGCTTGAGAAGGTGTTTGCATTGCCATGCACAAATGATCCCTAAGCCAGGAATTCTTGAAAATCCATATCCATTATTCCGCTCACAACGAGATTCAATGTGATGTCAATTAGTAGTTAAGTTATATTTGACATCTGCAACGAAATTCTGGACTGCTGGTCCAGTGAAATCCACGCTCACCCCCTTTGAATGAATTTGATGATTACCTGGAGGGAGCGGGTGTAAAAAGACCCAAATGCCGTCTGACACTCCGGTTGTAGCTTGCGCTGGGAGTGCAAGAACATTATCTTTTGGAAGTGTAAAGTTGAACAATGGAGACTGAACCCTATAAGCCTTCAAGTTTTGTAATTTCGTTCCATCAATAACCACCTCTACGTCTGTAACCTTATCCTGGAAATTCTTGACACAGGCACGTAAGTCGGACTCCGTTTTTAGAGCTGGAAATTCTGCATAAGAACACTCCTGACTTATAGGATTCCATAAGATAGCTTTATCTGCTGGAATAGTACATGATCTAACTGCAGAACCTCCATAGGTCCCAGCCAAGAACCAGACTGGACCCTTCTGTCCTTCAGCACAATTTTTGCCGGTAACATCACTGACTGGATTTTTTGCTTTAGGAGCTTCCAATGCCCATTTCCACCATTTGCCAGTCCATTCACCAAAGGATACGCCGTAAGGCTTAGAATCTACTGGATAAAGTTTTAGATTTTCACTACTAGCTTGAGCCTTAACCCAGTTGGTAGGAGAAGTTAATGAAGCAAAACTCCCTATCAATATCATAAGAGCTATCCATCTCAGATTCGGATAACAAGTCATATTCCTAGACTCTTACTAAAAAAAGTGACTTATAAGGTATTCTGCTCGTACAGGTTTCAGCTGTCACGTGATGGTGATCCGCATAAACCAAATGGTTTATTTCAGACCTTTATGGTATATTTGACTTCTGTCTCGAAATTTGCATCGATATTTTTTCCTCCAAATTGTATGATAATGTCGCTACCGGTGTGCTGCTCTTCAATAGGGATCTTGTACCACCATCCGCTACTAAAGAACGTATAAGTGCCCTTGGGAACGTTTACATCAAGTACATGATTGTCTGGCACTTCTGCAGAAAATGATATGTTGTCTTTAAAAAATGGCTTCTTGTCGATGCCGTCAATAATCATAGTCTTAGAAAAATTATCTGTAGAAAGATTTTGCGGATTTACTAGACGCCGAGCATACTCAAGTGGATCCCTTTTACTTACAGTGGGTGGAATTTCTTCGGCCGTATAGGCTGCCACAAATACAGGGATCATTATGGCCTTCTTTTTCTTGTCACGCAAATCCAATACACGATCAAAGTCCTTACCCCCCCTAGATCCCAGGCCGCCAGTACCACGCAAGACAATAGGATATGGTCTTGTCTTGATCTACATTGACATTTTGGCCTCCAAGAAATGGACTTTTGCTTGCTGGGATACTCAAAATCCACTGCCACCATTTAATGACTTCCTCGTCCGAAGGTTCATTTTGAGATGTACTCATAGCTTTGAAAGAATACTCATTAAATATAAACAGCTTGTTTGAGTTGACTACGTTCTGTCATTATTCTTTCTACTGTTTCTATCCAAATTTTACAAGAGAAGAGATCAATGATATCAGAAGAGTTGATTAAAGAAGTATGTGAACGTAATCCAGTGGTAGCCTCTTATATCGGATCTAAGCACTTGCTCAAACTCAAGAATATAGATTATTAAGTCATGCAGAAAGATCGGGATATTTACCAGTCGTATCTTCGTAGATTGAATCACAAAATATATCGCCATTGGGTATATTGCTGTTAGTTACCAATAGTGGAAGTGTTTCATATAGTTGTAAAATAGATTTTGTAAGAGCATGGATTTTTTTATGAGATGAGATTTGAACAAATGGTTGATATTCATATTTTCTGACTAGTTCCCATAAATCTCTACGCTGCTCGTTTAATTCCATTATTCTTTGTCTATATTCCTCTATGTAGGCATCTTTACCTACTCTACCGTTCCATAAGAGGATTTTACAGATTCAAGCAAAATGCGAATAACAAAGATGCGTTTAAGATTTTCTTTAGAAATCTTAGAACAACGGATGTTAAGAAACATGAAGTCGGTAGCCCACATGCATATTCGATCAATCAACGGGATTTTATAAAGAGAAGACGTCTCTTTAGAGGGTTGTTAGCATACAGAAGGTGGGATTGGGAAACCATAGAATCTCTATTGATGTTAAAGGGCAGCGAAAATAACGTAATACCATATCTCAAATCTTTTATTTCAGTAATAATGGATGAATTATCGTTGTCGGAGAAGGATGTATTTAGAGATGCGAATAGCACAGGGTATAATCTTGGAAAGACCATGAAAAAGAAAGAAAGAAATCCCAAGAAACTAAAGAAGTTTTTATTTGATTTCAGGCGATGTAGGCACTCGCCAGAATTTTTATCTTTACTTAATCTTGTGCAGGCTCAGGCTGAGACTATACTTTATAATACAGACGGCTTTGTCTCGCCCGAACACTTCGACATGGCCAAAGTAGGACACTGAACCACTATTATCTCATCTTTCAAAGACGTTGGATCATGCGGAGGAGTTAATTAAAAAGTATACCATTAACGACAACGATCTCATAAGAGCTATAAAAATAGCTTGCGCATTTCATGATATTGGCAAAGCCGATGCACGATTCCAATACTGTCTGATTAATAAAAATGGACCTAAAATATATCATCCGTTATTAGGATTGCCTATCATTTATGAGCTTGCACAATCATTGGATAACGAAATCCTGAAAAGTCTAGTAGTTCTAGCTGTTGCATCTCATCACACTGCACTACATCAAAAGCTCTATTCTAAAGTACAAGAGAATTGTTGCTATTTGGAGCTAGCTAATAAAGAGGCATTTGAAAATATAGTTTATGGATTAGCAAAACGTATCGGGATCAATGCATTTGATATTACGGAATATTATGCAAAGAACTGTAAGTTAGCATTAGACCAATCAAAATTAAATTTGCCAATTCCATCATCTCTGGTGGATGGAATTAGATTACGAGAATACTTTGTAGAGATTCAAGGAATATTGAACTATTCTGATTGGTTAGCAAGTGGGCAGGTAGAAATTCCACTGAACTTTAAAGACAATTTCCTCCCCGAACCATATCATTATCAGATAAAAGCAAAGAATACCATTGGTAATGTTTTCATAACACTACCCACAGGCTCTGGTAAAACAGAAACGGCACTATTATGGCTTATTGGGAACCTTACTTCTGCTTTTAGAACCTTCTACACACTTCCGACTATGACTACAATAAATGCAATGTATCAACGCTTGATAGATGAGTCGAGATACGGTCTAGATAGAAGTGTTGTATCAGAGTATTTTAGTAATGTAGATTTGTATCTGAAATTAGAAGGACTTAATCCTACTAAGGCAAACCTCAGCTTGTATAAAAATTTTTTTACTCATTAAATGTTACTACTCCGGATCAGCTAATATTAGCTATGATGAATCACGGTAGATACAGTCTAAAATCATTTTTGATGAAAAAGTCTTTGGTTATCTTTGATGAGATTCATGCATATGATTCAGAGACATTTGGTATAATAAAAAGTCTTATTAGACATCTTCATGATCAATACGATGCCAAATTTTGTATTATGAGTGCAACCTTTCCGGTCAAAGGACAGGACAATAGTCAATTTAACACCAAAAGACAAACTTTTAGCATTGAAAGTGATAAGGGAATGCAATGAGAGCTAAATTTGCATTATTCAAAGAAGGTCCATCAATTATGCACATAAAGTCATTAGAGGAGAGACTACAAACTATTGAATCTAGAGAGATCAATCAGTAATCTATCTAAAAGGATTGAAAGATTAGATTCTTTTAATGGTGATGGTAACGATTCAAACCACTGGAGAGGCAAAGAAATAATTCCATTAAATGATTGGATTCAACTTAGAGGAACACCTTACGCACTAGAATATTTTCCTGATGATTTCGATAAGTCTCAGGACATTTCTAACAGAAAGTGAACTAAAAGATAGTGATGAACAGACAAGGAAATGGTATTCTGATTATTTGGACTTGATGGAATATAAAAGGAATCCAAATTATGGTAGAACAAAGTGTTTTCATTGCTTGTTAAGTCCTGAGAGAGATGACCCAATATTCATTGGTATTAATAGATTAGTTGCTAAAGGATTAGTAAAAGATAGATGAACAATACTCCACCAGAATATCCTTGTCCTGTAGTAAACAGATTTGAATGTCCTTATGAGAAAGGAAAATCATCAAGTGCAAAGTTTGATGTTGAAGATCTATTTGAATTGGCTAATATGGCTTTTGCAGTAGAAATTGCCTTAGCCGTAGCTAGAAAAGATACCTCTGCTGTTCGAATAAAAAATAAACAAGATCTTTATCAAGCGTTAACAAATCGAGAAATGTTTGACATGATACTGGAACAAGGACTTGATTATGTATTATCTGATAAAGAGACATTCGATGATACGTCTAGGTTCGAGCAATTACAGAAAGATAACAGGGATAAAATTGTAGATTATTTTATGAATATTAAAGACAAGGTAAAATTGGAAGAATTAAGATTTTATTAATAATTCTTATCAATATGGTCTGCAGATATTGTATTCATTTGATTCATACGAGTCTACGAACGGAAATCAAAAATTATTTCAAAGACAAGTAATACACGTCAAGTGAAGAGCTTGGAATCAGAATACTCGGTGCGCAACAACCGCTCAGACTATTTGTCATCCTTTATTTTGCAGTCAAATGATACGTTAAGTCTGCGGAGTAGTTAAATTCAGAATTAACCGGGTTTAATACATTTGTTTTTAAATTCAGGATATGTTGTCCTGGTGTCATGGGTTTCAAAAATAGGTAATAGCCATCAGCAAAACCTTTAACCGTCGCTGGCGAGTGTTTATAGATATTGTCCTTACCATAAGTGATGTTAAAGAACCCCGTTTGAACCCGATTTTTGTCTAAATTCATGATTTCCTTTCCGTCTAAAGTGACTTTCATGGCAGCATAATCGTCGCCAGCCATTGCACAATGTCGCAAATCGTCATCATTCTTAACACCTTCTGAATCTGCCCCACAAAAACCTCCTACTAGAGGAACAAGAATAGACAAATTAGATGGGACTGTGCAGCTTGCGGACTTGACTTCCGCTAAGAAGATCTGCTAAAAACCATACTGGTCCTTGTTGTGAAATCTTACAGTTTTGTTCAGAGGGATGTTCTCTTGGATGGATTGATCCAGGACCGAAAATTTCGATAGATAAATGTAGTGACAGTTCTATAATCTAACGACTATAGTGTCGGCATTTGACGACTGAACACATACACTAATTAATTAAAATAATTGAACCTATACCTCATTTCCGCTTACAATTCAAGGCTGTGCAAATACTTCACTACTGATTCTGCCTTATACGAATCAAATCTTTCTAATTTTGTGTATCAAAAATTATTATTATCAGATTGCAATCTAGCGTAGCATAATAATTAATACACAGTTATCTAGTGTTCTAACAACATGCAAAAAGGTAATGATGATAGTAGTAGAAGGATAATAACTTCAGTAGAAGTGGTTGATACACCTCCGATAGAATCAGAAAGTGATGTAACAACAACTGCAGCAAATGAATTAGCAGCAGGTGTAACACAACTTACTAAAGAGGAAGTATACCAATTTTTTAATGGCAGAAATTTAGCTTTTTTGTCCACATCGTCAAAAGATGGATCTCCACATCTCACCCCAGTTTGGGCAGAGATGGTCGACGATTTGATCTTTGATAAATACTTTTGAAACCTCAGCAAAAAACAAACATATAACAAATGATAAAAGAATAGCCCTATCCGTTGTTGAGCAGAACAATCCATTTAATATGGTGTCAATAAAAGGAAGGGTAATCGAGCGGACAACCGAAGGAGCAGATGAGCATCTCAAAAGGCTTGCCAAAAAGTATCTTGGAATTGGAAAATATTACTACCGAAAACCAAATCATAAGCGAATTATAATAAAGATTCGGCCCGAAAAGATAATGGGCCTATCAATCCATCCTGCTTTTTATTTCCTTGCGTATTCTCCATGGACCAAATGAATATTTGTGAATATTTTGTATTCGTATGATCTTTATCATAAAATAGAAATATTCAAAATATTAGATAACAGAGAATGATCATGTCAACGAAATTTCCATTTATCGCTGATGAATTTAGCGGAAAACGTGTTCTCGTTACCGGGGGAACTGCCGGAATGGGCAAAGCCATCGTAAGTCGCCTTACTTGACGGAGGAGCCAAAGTCATAACGAGCGCACGACCAGCATGCCGAGCGATCATCAAAATCGCGAACTTAAATTTGTTCAAGCTGACCTTAGCACGGCAGAGGGATGTAAGAAACTAGTCAATGAGGTCATTTCTCATTTTGGTGGCATCGACATTCTTGTAAATGTTGTCGGAGGATCATCTGCACCAAGCGGAGGCTTTCCGCGTCTTGAGCGATGAGGAATGGCAAAAGGAGCTGAGTGTAAATCTATTGGCTGCTGTTCGGTTAGATCGAGGGTTACTGCCTGGAATGCTTAAGCAAGGCAATGGTGTTATTATCCATATCTCCTCGATTCAGCGAAGACTTCCACTTTTTGAAGCTACACTGGCTTATGCGGCCGCCAAAGCAGCGTTAACAACTTACAGCAAGGGATTATCAAAGGAAGTGGGCCCAAAAGGAGTTCGTGTCAATACAATAGCTCCAGGATTCATAGAGACTTCTGCTGCTCAAGCACTTATAGAGCGTTTGTCCAAACAAACCGGATCTGATATGCAGACTGCACGCCAAGAATTAATGAATTCCCTTGGCGGCATTCCCATCGGTCGTCCTGGACGTCCTGAAGAGGTAGCCGAATTGGTCGCTTTCTTGGTCTCGGACAGAGCATCATCAATTAATGGAAGTGAGTATGTAATTGATGGTGGAACGGTTCCAACAGTCTAATCTGATTCCTTTACCAGTTAACTACGATAACAAATAGACATAATGGCAACGAATATTTCAAAGACCATCTGTAAGTCATACTCCTTATGACAACGATATAAAATACTATCATCACCACTCATCTGGCCATAATCAATATTCCTTTCTGGATACAAGAACCATTGCACATTTAGAGCTACAAATTCAATGTCTTGTTCAAACGATCACTACGTGAGATAATATGTCGATATCTTAATCTAGTAATAAATATATTCATAAGCTTGTAGGCGTAGCAAAGTCGTTCTTGAAGATGTTGTCAAACCAAGACAGTCGATAAGACAAACCGTGGGTCTTACTTACTTATTTGGACCGACTATACAGTTTTTCGGTGAGCGTCAGCTCTTTGACTCGGCCTACTCTGTTAGTTTAGATTTGTGCCATACCTCCATCGACGAACAGTTCTATACCGGTGATAAAACTGCTGTCATCAGACGCGAGGAATGAAACAACTTTCGCGACTTCATCAGGAGTTCCCATCCGTCCCAGTGGCACGCTGGATACAATGCTCATCTTAACCTGCTCGGTCTGTTTTTCACTCTGAGCCAACCCACTAACAAACCCCCTAAGGCCCGGCGTGTCTATAGGACCCGGACTAATGGCATTGACTCGAATCTTCTGGCCTGGTTGCGCCATAAACACTGAACCCATCTGCGGCTTTTGATCCTGCGGTTGATGCGTTTAGAACAATCGAACCACCGTCTTGAAATAGTGGAAGTGCCTTTTGCACAGTAAAGAGAAGCCCTTCGTTGACATTGAATGTTTTTTCAAAGTGCGCTTGGCCAATAGTGCTAAAGTTTTTTCTGGCGGTTCCACCAATCTTTAAGGCATATGATGTGTGTCTATTTTGTCACTCTTGTGCAATCGTATTCGATGATGAAGATGTTGGCTTATGATGATTGGTAGTAGTAGCAGTAGTAATTGTAGAAGAATATCTAGATCTAGGCTCTGAACCCATGATTGTGACAATTGATGTTAAATATTGAATAGATTACCTGTTTTGCAATTACGAAGAGTTACAATGAAATTAATATTGTGAAATGAAAATATCGACGACAACTTGATTTCAGGGGATACTATTTAGCTAGATATAACTCGTTTCACCGTATTGACAATAAGATTAAGATCCGCGGGTTTTTTAATTATATAATCAGACGTCATGTCAGGCAATATACTTACTAATTCGTCTGTAACATCAAGGGCTGTCAAAAATATTATCTTGGTATTGTGACTGATAGCTTTGATCCTATAATATAGTTGTAGTCCATTGAGCTTGGGCATTCTTATGTCTAGGAGAACTAGTCCGTAGTATGAAGGATCTTTTTCTGCAAAGTGTCTTAATGCTCCATACGGATCTTTGAAAGTATCTACGTTGTAGCCTTCACTTTGTAACATTTCTTTATATGTATATATTACATCTGGTTCATCTTCTACTATTAAAATAGGTAATACCCAAACATTTGGAACAAGAAATAAAGAATAATTTTGACTGGTACATTCGTGCTGCGTGCGTGAATACAGTCCAATAGAACTCGCTGGAAGCGTGACAAAAAGTGCTCCGTGCACTTTCGTCATGCTAGATGGAAGGGAAGGAGACAATGTCCAAGATGTGGATACCGATTGTTGTATCATATTAAAGATAAGAGATTTGGATGCAGACGTTGTAAATACAAGTTTGGAGAGTTTACAGGAACGTATATCGGAGAATTCAACTTTTCGCTTGATAAACTAGTACATCTTACGTACCTATTCGCTCTAGGAGTACCTGCATACAGGATCAGGTTTTATGTACCACTTAGTTTGACTACGATAGAGAAGACATTCAGAGTATTCAGACAATCAATCTACAATGAGTCGTTGCTGAAACTAAAAGAGTTAAAGAAGTTGTCCGGACAATTAGAAATAGATGAAGCGTTATTTGGTGGACATAGGAAAGGAAAACGTGGATGGGGATCTGAAGGTAAAAGCCTAGTATTTGGAATATACCAGAGAAATGGCAAGGTCATCACATTCCCTGTATCCGACAGAAAACATGATACTTTGATCCCATTGATAAAACAGCATACAAAGAAAGGTTCCTTGTATTATACGGATGATCATATTGCATATGCTACATTGAATTTGATAGGTAAACATCAGATGATACTTCATGGAAAGGAAGAATATGTTAGAGATGAAGCAACTCATATCAATGGTATCGAAGGATTCTGGAGCTATGCCAAGACATGGCTATATCACTACCGAGGTGTACCGAAATCATACTTTGAAGTTTATTTAAAGGAAATAGAGTTCAGGTTCAATCATAGGAACGAAAATATCTTCAGAATACTGACAAAGATGATGGTAGAATCTGTTCCAAACTCTTAGGTATTACCTTAAAATATTGTAGATGGATCTTCTCTTCCTTCACTTGTTGTCGTTGCAATTCAGTAGGTTTACGTTGATTTTTAAACCTCATTGCTTTATTCTCGACTTCTTTCTCTTGCTGCAATTCAACTAATTGCTCTTTTCTTTGTCGTTTTTCTTGCAATAATCTCTCATTATCGATTTGTATAGCATGATAATAATCTTCATTAGGATATTTACTAATGACCGAATATACAGGATACGCGTTCTTTAATCCATCAACAACATATTCTCCCACATGTTTGAAATAATAATTATCCAAAACAGACCGAGACGAGGAAAAAATAGATTTCAACATCTGATAAAGATCGCTTCCTATTACCATGCTATTTGGAGCAGCTTTTGAATTTATCTTTGCACACAAATTCATTGTTGGACCGAATAAGTCATAACTTTGTGATGTTGGTGATTTTGCGATGCTAAATCTTCCGTAATCTGCGCTAATTCGATAGCTAACGTCTGGGAGATCCATTTCATGCATCCTAATGTTGATAAATCGAAATGCTGCCATCATGGTTAATCCACATTCGATAACATTTCTAAATGCAGGTTTCTTGTTATGGTCGGATGTTTCTGGAAAATAGCATATCATGCCATCTCCAGTATTCTTAATTATTTTTCCAGCAAACTCGTGAACTATAACTGATATTGAGTTAAGAAATATAGAATAATATTGCGCAATCTTATCACTTTTATTAATTTGAGATATGACTCTCGTAGAATCTACCATATCTATATAGCATATACAATAGTGCTCCGAATAATCAAAAAATGATATCTCATCATTATCCCTAACGTTGTTGTCCGCTTCTACACTGAGCACAGTATTATTAAAGGATAGAGGTATATTTGTCTTGAAATATCTTCCTGATACATCTATCCGTTAAACTGGATGAAAAAATGGGCAAAAGACTAATAAAATATGTGTATGTAAGTCTGAAAAATCAAGACAGTTTTTATTTTGTTTATAATTAGCTTCAGAAAACTATGATAATCCATTTTCTTTTTTATTTGACTCTTAAGAAGTTGTCGTTGATGATGGCATTGACTCATGATGATTGGTAGGAGCAGCAGTAGTAGTAGAGGAAGAATATCTGGGTCTTGGCTCTGATCCTTGTGTTAAAATTATATTTTCAACACTTTCTACAAATAACTTATTAATCTTGTTTACGTCAGCAGATTCTCCTTCTTTTTCGTTATTTGCGGACAAAGAATATGGACCACCTTTGAACTTGAACAGGTTATATTCGCGTTCTAGTTTTTCAGATATCGTGCTATACAAAAGCCAGTTTTCTTGAGACTTTGTCAATTGCAAAAATGCAGTAAATCCAAGTATAAGTGCTGCAGCGATGGAAGAAACAATCCCTATGGCAATGATTGAGGAAGATTTGTTACTTGGGCTATTGCTAGTACCTGATATAACTATTACATTAAATATTATCATGAACAAAGTTAGGACAATAATTGAAACCCGCCAGAGGCGTAATCTGCGAGTATTTATTCTAGCATTATTCTTATACTGCCTAAATATTGGAAGAAATCTGTTTTCTATATAGTCAGAGATCTCTGGAGGTTTGGTAACATCAAAATGATAATAATCAAATTCATTTTTAGAATTAGCTGGAATAAAAGAGGAATTGACTTGTCTGGACTGTTTAGACCTTTGAAAGTATCTTTTAATAACCCGATACTTGGTGATGTCTCTTAATTTCAAATATTTTCACAGCTATACATTATACTTCATATGTATTCAATGTTCTATGGCTTGCACTATTGACTAAACCAAACGACTCAGGTTGAGAATCTACTTTAATGGTTGGTTTAAAACACATATAGCAAGAGGTTAGCGTAATAAATCAAGTTCCTGTTGTTACATTAGCACACCAAAACAAGCAAGGCGGCATCCAGAGAATGATTTGTAATGACTGCATATCCCTAACAAAATGTGAACTGGTTTGTCTGCCTAGTAATGCGTGAATAACGAAAGGCCTGGACTGCTTTTCGTCGAGTCAGAACTTGACTAAATCGAATTACGAGGTTATAATTCCATCAATCGGCCTAATTATATTCTATAATATCTTATCATTTTTCACACAAAAATTACTTATGGCATCACAAAGGGCGTAATCATTTTCTTATAGCATTTTCATCGATATATATTATTTCCCATATATGCCCATCAATCTCTTCAAAACTACGACCATACAGCCACCCGTGATCTTGTGGCTCTCTAGATTCATTACCTCCAGATTCTATAGCCTTACTTGTCATCTGATCTACTTTTTCTCTGCTTTCGGCAGATAATGCCACTATTACTTCAGTATTTTTTGAGGTATCACAAATCTCCTTCTTAGTAAAGTTTTTAAAGAATTTTTCAACCAAGAGCATGACGAATATATCATCACCTATAATCATACATGTTGCGTTCTCATCGGTAAATTTAGGATTAAATTTAAAACCAAGTTTGGTAAAGAACTCTATTGTCTTTATAGCTATGTTTTCTGTTGGAAAGTCCTAGTGTATAAATTAGATTAAAAGTAAAGATTGTTTATAGACTTAATTTGTTATGGTAACTATGCCGTGCTGGTGGTGCAACGCGGCAAAGGTGAATGTCGTGTAAAGTGGAAGTTCCGCATTTCCCCAGTTGGGGGTTCTACTCGATAAGTAAGCCCCCTGCTGGATTCAATCAATCAATCAATCAATCATTATCATCTGTAATCATTTCACAATTCGCTAAATGAACATCCCCCTCAGTTGCATTAAAGTCTTTAACTATGTCCATTCCAGGTCCACAATCAAACAGATCCGCGCCTGGACCTCCAACCAAATCATCATTGCCGTCTCCTCCATAGATTTTATCGTCACCTTCTCCACCTTGTATGAAATCACCGCCATTACCTCCATATATTACGTCATTACCAGGTCCACCGCTGAGATGATCACTTCCATCTTGACCATAGATCGTATCATTTCCATAATCCCCATAAATAAAATCAGCTAGCTGAGTCTCGTTACCATTAACAGCAGTGATACTCACCTTGCTTCCACTTAATACATCATTGCCACGAGTTCCATCCATAATTTCTGCCAAGACATTAGTAAATGGAATTAGCGTTCTCCCAAGAAGTAGTATCGCAGCAACAACCATAGTTAGAAATAATATTTCAGTAGTGGTTTTTATTTTCATCGTTTTAAGCGACAATCCCAGCCGCCTTTTAGTTGACATATATCTGGTAAGTTAGTCAACCATCTTGCTTGTATAAATTTGGAATGATACAAAGTTCCTAACGAAATCTATAAAAATGATTCGAATTATTATATGTATTATTCCGCTAACTACTTGCTGAGTTTGATTGTGGAATTGTCATATTAAATGATGCTAATGCTAATGCGTAATTTCTAGACCGTAAACTAACAATTACTTGGCGTTGACCTTGATCTAAGAAGGGACAGACAACCATGAAGTCACCGTTAGGAATTGTTATATTATCAAAGGCGAATAAGGGATCATTTGTAATAGTAACATATGCAGTAAGATTTCTTAGATGTTTTCCAGTTTCTAAATCTTGTATACTGAAATTGAGTTGATGATAATTGTTAATTTCAGGCTTATAAAGTGCATATTTGAATTGAATCTTAATGCCCTCCTCTTTGTTTATCCATTGCTGTATCCCATTACCATATAGATGTCCATAAATAAAAGTTCCAGTAGGAAGCATTGAAATAATTATCAAAAAGACAACAAGAACTTTTGATAAATGCAATGGGGTATATATCACTCCAGTTGCCATTCTAATTGTGTCTAGGGCTTCGCATTGGATATAATCTGTAGATATTATAAAAATATGAGTGGCCTATCCAATACATTTCTCTTTCCACATCAATGAAGGCTGTGTCATTGATGAATTATTGTGGTGGCTCTATCAAACTTACACTCAAATCTTTGATTGATACATCGTTTACTGTAATTCTAATGTTGTTTGCAGAGGAGGAGAACTCGGAGCCAGTAAATACGTAACTGGGAACACATTGTTCTTTTTTGGAATCTGACTTGGCCTTGATAAAATAATTCTTCCTTATAAACTCATTCTTTGCATTCTATTCCATTACTGTGCCTACTTCCTATATGAATGGATTAGGACATCATCGAACACGCGATGATCTGGAATCTAACGTTCAACTAAAACTTCCGATAAAAGATAATACTGAAGGGTCTGAAGGCCCTAAAGGCTTTAGTGGAGAGAATTGAAGAAAATCGTAACATAGAAGTTACAAATAAACGTCATAATTCCAATAAAATTCCGAAAATTAAAAATTAAAGCAGAAATTATGATTGCCTTTAAAAGTATAATATCAACACCATATACTACCTGAGGAAGGAATAATAACAAAATGACCTGTAAAGGCATATGTATAAAACATAGAGCACAAAAACCTCCGCCTGCTATAAGCAGATATGCTACCGGACAAAAACGATGTCAAGTATGCGAGCTTTTTATAAAATGGGAAGGAATATTCTGTCCTTGTTGTGGTTGTAGATTAAGAACAAGGCCACGGAACTTGAAATACAAAGCAAACTTAAAGGCAGGAAAGGAAATAGAAAAAGCTAAAAATATTATTATCTATGCAGCATGAACGGAAGTCTATTTCTGCTAAACAAGACCATTTAACAACTCAGCCATAGAACGAGTTTGAAGAAAATAAAAAAGAGTTAGGAGTATAGACAATACTCTATCATATGTCTCGACTTTTACTAATTGTTGGCTTTGTTATTATTATTGTCTGGGTTATTGCAACAATTGACATTGTTTTTGATTTGTTCATTGTTTTTCTCGTAATCTTTTTCATCTGATATAAAAGTATCGACTCGATATTTTATCACTCACCATTCAGGTTATGTTGTTAAATGAAATAATTTCTATATACATCAAATTTGGAAGAACAGTATAAACAGGAATAATGGCTAGCTATTTATCTGCAACTTATTTATCTATTGTAAAAACTCATATAATATAGCCTGTAACTGAAAAAAATCAGATTTGATATTATCATAACGCATAAACCCTGCCATATCATAATAAGATAGGAATGAGGATGTGGTTGCGGTATGCCCTGAGCCTAAAAGAGGGACAGTATAGAAAAACAGGCACGTCCTTCTCAATATGGGAATAATCTCGATAAGAAATGAAACACTACCGTTATCCCCGAAGTCTTGGTGGTGCAAAAATGCAACGAAATCAGAGTTGCCTATATGGATGAGGAAGATTCAATTTCCATTCAGCCGTGGATCATACTCCTAAACGGAATACGCTTTGCAATATCTAGAGTTCAATGAGCATAGATATGCTTAATAGATACATTTGTTTCGCATGTGTTATGGGGATGGAGAGGATTCTAACGATGCCAGTTGCACTTATACTTGTGGCCGCACTGACACTAAGTTTAGGTCTGACACTGTTGATGCCGGTTGGGGTGATGAAGATTGCTGCAGCCCAGCCATCAGTTAAGGAGGTTAGTGCACCAGGGCTAAAGCCAAATGAATATTACATTTTTACCCAAGAACTGAACGCTGACGAATCTAAACTTGGCGTGCCAGTTGCAGTATTCACACTGACAAATATTATAGTGCATAAGGGAGATAACGTTACAATTCATTTCTACAATACTGCAGATGAAGCTACCGACAGACACACATTCAGTATGCAATCACCTTACAAGATGGATCATGATCTAGCAGGTGGGCAGAATGCAACATTTAGTTTCAAGGCTGATACAGTAGGTGGTTTTACATACTATTGTAGATATGATCTACCCAGCATGATAGGCCACTTAGAAGTTCTGCCATAACATCTTGATAACACCACAGCATACTGATGCCGTAAGACCATATGTTTTGGAGTGGAATCCTAATTTGTTTTTAGTTTGTTTTTAGTTTGTTTCACGTAACTTTCTTGGAAAATGAGGATGAGATCTCCAAAAGTAGCCTTGTAACTATCTATCTTGTATTCTTATCGTATTTGTCGGTATTTTTTAGTCTGAAGTTTATCTAGTGATGCAAGCACATCTAGTTCATGAATATGGATTGTAGTTCTCCTTTCTTGTTTAATTTATGATATTCATCTTCTCGTCTACTATGAACGTAGGAAGTTTTCTGCTTCGCGTCTATAACATCAGTGTAGACGCTTATACTATTTTACATAGATTTTCGAGTAGATTGATTTTGTCCAGGTCCTATTTAGTATAACTAAACAAGTGTTCTGAAGTCGATACCAAATGAGCGTGAATAAGTGCAATAAATGAGCCCAAAACTCAAGTAGAGTTGAGAAGAACCAAAGTGTCAGAGATGATTAGTAAGAGTAATTCTCAAACTGAAATGGCAGGAATTCTTCAGGTCAATTTGTTCATAATTAGTAGAGATATGTCCTATCTTATTGAATGAATGAATGAATATTCTTATAGTTTATTAGTAGTATTGATCATTTGATGACAACTGGATCTTCTATCATATCTCCAGACATGAGTAGGACTAAAATAGCGATTTTATCTACTGCCATCATAGCCATATCCTTAATGAGCGTAACTGCAGTGACATCAATATTCAACGGTAACAGTCTAGCATTAGCACAGACTCAAGGAGGTAATACTACTACCACTACCAATACCACAAATGTTGATACCTTTAGAGCAAAAGGTCAGATATCTAGTTTGGCCTCTGATACATTAGCAGGACGACCTTCTAGCAACACATCAGAAATATGGGTTCTAGGGGGAGATTGGGAGTTGGGTGTAAGTAAAGGAAATTTAACCAACCTAGCTGTTGATATTGCGATGTCAAAGATTGATGGTAAAGGAGCCCACCATCATACAATCGAAATCTTGAGGAATGCAACTGGTGCGGTATTGCCTGGTCACAGTGAACAAATAGCACTAACAAACGGTAATCATACCGACTTTAAAGGAATCGCTGATATAACCACTAATGGAAAAGTAAAGTGGAAAGATGTCCCAATAGTTGTTCATTTGCTGAACGGGAATGTAGCCAACTTCAACATCGAGGGAACAAAAACTGATGATCACTTCAAGGGCTTGCCAGTATTTGGCACAGTAGAATCTATAATAGATCAGAATGGTAAGGAATTACTAAAACGATAACAAAAACAAAACAAAACGAAGACAAGATCGCTATTCAATTTTTTTATTTTATTTTTTACACGAGTTTGTAGCGTAATTTCGAATACAGTTTTCGAATCACGAATTAGTATAGAGTGTCAACGAATAATACGAACATATTGTTCATTATGATGTTCGAAATAATCCTTGAATAACGTTATTTCGGAATTAAGCTACAAACTAGATTGTTATCATAGTAACAATAGTAGCAGCTGTCGGAATACTATCAGATTCAGCACCGGCACAAGCATCCATCTGTCTCTCACCATCACGGACATTGTCATGGCTTAATAACTCCATAGAGCAGCCAATGTGGTATTGCAAATATGATGTCTATATAAAAATAGCACAGATTTGAATAAAGGTTGTGAAACTTTTCTGCTTGTTAATTAGTAGATCTTGTATATACTAATTCAATCCCTTTCAGATATCAAGGTAGCATCAGTTGAGGGTTGAACTAATTTGGATGAGTTCATCTGCCAACGACCAGACAATGCCTCTAGAAGAGGCCTCAATGGACATATTTTAAATGCTTTATCCATCAATTTTGTCTGCGACCATACTCTAACAATTTGACTAGTATAGCAGAAGAGCTCCAATAATAATTTGAGTATATCTTCCGTCTGACTGGATTTATATTAGTTTATAGGCCAATTAAATATATAAGAAGGAGTTTAATGATCAGCGTGTTATTGGAATCGCTTGTGATATCACTAGAGATAATTGTTAGCTCTGCTTTGTTTTTGCAATCTTTCTGAGCACACTTCATTTCTTCTTCTTCTCCTCTAAAAGCAAGTTTTTTATTTTATCAGTAAATCTTTCAAATTCCTCTCTATCCGGATCATCAAATCTCCTTCCCTCCGTATCATACCAACCTAGACCGAGATAGATCCACTTCAACTCTTGTAATGAAACTTCGAGCTTGATCATTTTGTTTATGGCTTTGGTTACTGTTTTCTTGTCCTATAGTTGTATTGTTGATTGGATCAAGTGCGCTTATGTTTCTAGCTGATTCAGCCTCACCTTTAGGGACTGTTACTAGGCCATTTGGATTATGTGGAAACTGAGGCTCCATTTTTACTTTTTCTTATTACAAATAACCTTCTTTTCTTTCTTTGACTACAAACTTACAAATTAGGTCTCCTTTGGCCGCTCTATGTATTGTTTCTGCCTCTAATAGGATTTGTAGAAGGAATTAGGATTCTACAAAAAATTATGAATCTATTATGATAAACCATTTTGGGTTCTGTCAAGTCTCCGTCGGATTTCTATGAATGTAAATTTTCGTCGGATTCCATACTGTTTATTCGATACTGTATTAGATCTCTAGCCCTTTCGATATTTCTATATATTCTATCTCTATTCGGAAGGTCAATTTTTTGTTTATCTGCATACTGAAACAAATCCGCTATCATATATTGGAAAGATTCTACCAAATCCTCATAGATTTTTTATATTTCAGAACTTTTTTATATTCTTCTATTAATGCGAGTTTGACCGAGTATTCATCGTTCAAAATCAGCTCCACCTGGTTTATGTTCTAGGTATTTACTCAACCAATCTAATGCATTTCTGTCTTCTTGTGAAAGCATGTTTCTAGACTCGTATGTAACTTGTTCCTTCCTGTCTATGCTTCTTAAGGCTAATACTTGCAGAATCGCATAAACGAACTGAAATTTATCGGCATTTAGCTTACGTGTATCGTTTATTCCTCGTGCTATATTGGTAATGACATGAATGAATGAATGAATGAATGAATGAATGAACAAAAGTAGTTCTAACCAAGACTAAGTTGAAAAGGAGGTTGTTGCTCGTAATGAGGATTAAAAGCGATATATAATTCTCGCTTGCGTGTCTTTACCAATCCGATCTAGTGTCTTTTGAAAAGATTTAAGTAAATCATAATAGATCCAGAGATAATTATCTCTGCAGAAAAGTAATAAAATAACTGGATTTTTGTTATATGTCTAGTAATTAGAAATCCCAGTGTAACTGCAGGATTGAAATGAGGCATAGATATTTTTCCAAATAAGTAGACTCCTAGAGCAACTCCTATAAATGGAGCAAATGCAATGAAAGGTATACCTAATATTCCATTTAATTTGGCGTCAATTACCACTGAACCTGTTGCAAGAACTACTACGATGAATGTGCCAATAACTTCTAACCACTACAAAAAGATGACATAATTAAAAACACCAAATAATAAGAGCACGCATTAGAGGACAAATCCGTAGCAATCGTAATGCTATTCCTGCAATTCAATCAACAAATTACCAGTTATTATATAGACTCCTCATCATGAATCGTAGACCAACAACAACAATCGCCTAAGAAACAGTTAGGGCAATCAAATGAAGAAAGACTTGCTATACATTCTTCTGGATAACAACCACAATCCACACATTTAATTTTCACAATATTCTCATGTATGTAATGCTAGATGATAAAGTATACTTTGATTACTATCTCATTAGATATTCGTATTTGCATAGTAGTTATATTGTTAAACCACTGGTAAATGAGTTGGACAATAACGTATGAAGAAGAAAGACCAAACTACAATGAATTGGAGACGTAAATCAGGACATGATGATATCCGATCTGTGCAAGGCGGAGTAGCAACAGTAGTCGTAGTGGAGATTCTATCAGTGGTTAGCTTCTCTGCACTGGCACAAGCACACGACTCTGATTCATAGAATAGATCATTCTCATTCTTCTTTGGTTTTCATGTTTATGAAAGAAAGGTTTCTAGCACTGCTGTAGATTGTTGTGGATATTGGAACATCAGACCATGTCCTCCTACTCCTATTTGCACAAGCCATGCTCCAGGGATTTTTTCTGCTATCATTACCGAATTTGCTGGTGGAGAGGTTACATCTAAGAGAGATCAATCAATTTCTGGCCAAATAAGTTACTTAGATTTTGTTAGCTGAAATGAATTAATCAATGTCAAAAATGATATTGTGGAAAATCCAGATATTTGCGTTATAGGATCTGGAGCGAGCCGGTGCAGGCTTGGCTAAAGAGCTTGTGGAAGCAGGAAAGAAAAGTTGTTCTGATTGAGAGAGGAGGATATGACGAAGGAAAGGACATGAATCAGCGTGAAGTTGATATGATGCCTCTTCTTTGGAAAAATGTAGGTTTTAATTTTGTAGATAGTCTTAGAATATCTATAGCTCAAGGTTGCTGTTTGGGCGGCTCATCAACAATAATCAATGTCACTGTTTGTTTTGATACTCCTTTGCGAGTTGATAGTAGCTTGGGTCTGCGTCTTCTCTGAATCTACGTAATTGTGAATAAATGTCTGCTTTATATTTTCTGCTAGGCTACAAAGCTCTTCGAGATTATTAAACTCATTTCTTTTCTTTATTACTAATCCCAGCGAGGCTAACTCATTTCTCCACCACCCATATCTCTCATCACATTCATCTTTAGTAGCCATGGTTCAATAACTTGCGATAGGTCGATTGATGGATATAAGATTACTGATCGGAATACTAGGCATTTGACAATACATTCCTGGCTAGAATTAACATATGATAAATATGGTTTCAAAAAAAAATGGTCTGCTAAATAGATGTAAACCTGTTAATACTGCACGCAAAGTGAGTAATTACTATCCCATCCAGAACTGCCAATGTGATATTGCAAATTATGATGACATATATCAAAACATAGATTTGGATAAAGATTGTGAAGCTTTTCTACTTTTTAAATATGCCAGCATTATCGACAGTATCATTATTGTGATACGATTCGTTGTTTTAACTCAGTTTGAGTCCAGAGTGTTTCGAATATTGAGATATAAGCTAATAATGTTGATTCACTATTGGAATAAGTAGCCAAGGCTAAATCACCATTTGAGTTATTGCCCCATTTATTGTTCTTATTGTTGGTATTTGGTTCTTCGACTAAAGATACTTTTGAATCCATAATCAATATTGAAACTTTAGTTTGTAGACGTTGTTGTTGATCCTGAATGGCATCAATTAAGTGGATCTCAAATTTTCCTTGGTTTCCTATCCTTGTCGATCCTCCGTCTTCCCCTGTTTCTTCTTTCTGTCTTCCTGTTTCTTTTGGCGTCATTATAATTTTTGATTTCCAGTTAATCTTTCTATTTGTTCCTGTATATCTTTAGATGTAAGAATTCTTATCCTCACTTCATTTTGTATTATTGCATCTTTTAATAATTCTATTATTTTCTGCACATTTTCTTCTATCAAAAATACGTTACCAATAGTAGTATGTTGGAATAACAACACCAATATTTCTTCTTTGGCTGAAGCAACAAAATCAAAGACAAGTTTTTGTATTTCAAGTGGATCTCTTAATGTTTCTGTAAATGTTAGTTTTATCCCTTCTTCTATTTCCTTAATCTTGTATTGAGCAGGAATCGCATTCTTCCATAAATTTTCAAATAGATACTCTTGCGCTTCTACAATTCCCTTGACTGTAGTTAAAATAGCTTGGGATAGAGGGCTTGTTTCCTGTGAAACTCCATGAAGTAATGCCTCTCTCCCATCAGCTATTCCAAAACTAGTTCTAACTCCATCTAGATGACGACGCTCACAAACATCATTAACTTTTTACAATAAATAATATTGGCTGACGTAATCTCAGTTACCACTCTTACCTTTACAACTTTTTCTTTAAGCTGAACTAGACCAGTTCATATTGGTGTATATCTGATATGAATTGCTGGACCGACACTATCAAGTGAACCTGCCATTCTTTCGCTAACCCGAGAGAATGTCATTAATGTCATTTTGATAATCTCGTCATTACCATACAACTCCGATAACATATTCAATAATTAGGACCTAAAATCAACCTATTAAGCCATAGCTTGAATCCAATTCAGAAATTTAGACGTTTTATACATTTAAGCTATAGTTATATACATACACGGGCTTTACGAACTTAATCAGCCTCCCCCTCTCTGATAAGTATTACATTTTATAATAATCACGATATCGAAATCTGGTTATGAGGAAGAAGAACCCATTACTGCAAGTTCAATCTGATCCATTACACGTGCAGGAAGCAAGAGAGATCAAACCAAATGCTGAACTAAAAGAGATAGACCACGAAACAGAATGTCCTCGCTGCCATGACGTAATGATATTATCATCTGAATTTGATAGGCTAGGCTACTCGTGCGAAAAGTGTAGTTTCTTATTATATCTGACTTAAAAATGGGTAGAACAATTCCATCATTTAGATTAGCAACATCAGATGAAAAAATTGAATGGAAGGAATTTCGCAACTGTCTTGGCAGATCTGACAGGAAGTTATTTGATAGAATGTTTTCAATTGAACGTTTGTATAATTCAGCTTGTATGTATGCTGCCAATCCAATACGAATACAGCCAATATTCATGTCGATTATCTTCCATCATTACAAAACATTGAAAAGATTAAAAACCGATAGAGCATCTGAAACTACACCTCAATAAAAAATGCCATAAATAGAGGTGTTGAATAGATAATGGTAGACTCTCCAATCTACAGTGCAGATGAGATAGGACATCATCACCTCATAAGCAAAGAGGGATATCGTAAACTGACAAGACTAGAAGAATCGGCCTTTAACTGGCTAAGAACAGACTGTCCACAATGTGAGGAAGACAAACACTGGATTAATATTGAACCAGAGGAAATCTTCCGAATAGATGGTAAACTCTACATTAAAGACGGTGGAGATATTTTGAGATTAGTTCAGGAATAAGAGTAGCAAAATCACACAGCATTTAATATTTTGTTGATTTTAATTATGGTAACACAAGGATACAGCAGAACAATAACTATGGCGGCCTACTGCAAACAACATTGCAGTCAACCAAACATCGCAGCCGAGGTATTAACTAACGCAGGACTAAGACATTCACTAAAACGAGCAATCAACAGCGATAGTGTAGACATAATAGATATAGCATCGCGATTCTTAGTGCGGAATAGTAAAACCTCAGACGATATTGGAATAGACAGGTAAAATTCTCTACACTGTTATTTGTCTTCTCTCAAGTTCCTGCAATCTTCCGGTTATAGCTACAAGTTGGTCTGATAAATGTGCTATCGCATCATCTTTCATTTTATCTCGATATCTCATTGATTGATTTAGTTGTTCTAGTTCTTCTACCTTGCTTTGAATGTCAGCACCCTGTCTTTCTAGTTGATGGATATTTAGGAATGTCAGAAAAGGTTCTATTTTACCAAATATTTCGGCTTTCTCTGAATCCTTTTTGTGCCAGTATGTAGAACCTGAATGTCCTATGAAATATTCAGAATAGTCTGCATACCAGAGGTCTGATACTGTAGTTTTCACAAACCGTCTAAATGAATGGAGGGTTATTTGTCTTCGTCTATTGTTGTTGCTTTCTTCTCTTAGACCTTTACCCATTCTATCTAAAGTCTTTCCAAATGATTTAGCAAGATCAAAGTATAGTATTTTTGGATTTGCATGTTCCCTATCTTGATAAACAGCAAAGACTAAATCGTTATCATTCCTCTCTGGTGTTTTGTAGTATGAGATTGTCTTTCCTTCAGAATTGATATCTTTATGACATACTCTTCTAGTTCTGTATTTGTATTCTAGCCATTGTTTTAATTGGTTAACAACTTCTTCAGTTAGGAAAACGTATCTATCTGTCTTTGTTTTTGTATATTCTCCTCGTACAAATATCTTTGATGGTTTAGTTTCCAGATACAGGTCTTTGATTCGTATTGATAATGCTTCTACAGCTCTAAGTCCAGTTCCGGCTAACAACATTACATAAGTCTTTAACCTTATCTCAGAACATGCATTCAAAATATTGATTATATCTTCTTTTGATAATGCCTCTTTACTCTTTCTTATAACTTTGGGCATCTTTACTTTGAGTTTCAATTTTCTTGGACTTATGTCAACATCATAGTATTCAAGGAAGTTTTTTGCAGTTATAACACGTTCCTTTATCGTAGATGTAGAGATATTATAACTAGTCTGCAGATAACTAACGTAACCGTTTAAAACCTCATAAGGATCTTCCAAGCCTCCATTCATCTTTGTCATAATGTCATCTAGTGTGGTATTATAACCGCGAATAACAAAGTCTTGAAAGTTATTTAGTCTATGATAATATTCATATGCAGTTTTCTTATTCATTGCGCGTATATTTCTAATATATTTGTTCAATGCTGTATTTTCAGAGTGGTCGATCACAGGAGTAGATTGATTGTAACTTATTGTGCTGCTCCCAACGTTATTGTTTTTGCCTTTTTTAGCGACTTTGGTTTATTTTTCAGGGTTGTAATCAATACTTCTTAATTACAGTCACTTAAATACCTTTTGTATTGTTGGTATATTATGCACAAACAATA
>CAVPXM010000041.1:0-31808 GCA_963709405.1 uncultured Nitrososphaerales archaeon | reverse complement strand
CCACTTCTTGACTGCTAACTCATTTTCTAGGTCTTTGAAAGGTCACAATACTACTGATGATAATAACTGAGAGATTTAACCCCCCCTTATGACATATCAATCGTTAAAGTCGGTTATCTTGTATTGGAGGAAAGAAAAGAAATAGACCTTTAAATAAGAGCGTTACGGAACTTTTTCATATGCATGACAAAGGACAGGTATCACGAATGGAATTCCGGAGGGCTTCTATCACTTTTCCAGCAATAGCAGTTGTAGCATCAGCTATTGTTCTTCTTCTGCTTTCAAATCTTCCTTCCTTTAGTCAGCTTGCTTATTCCCAGACGAATAATACTTATCCAGGTTCTCAGAATCTTTCTTCTTTGCTCAAGAATTTCCTAATACCACCAAAAGACGTTAGTGGTCATTATAGCAATCCTCAATTTGGAATTACAGATATTGTATTCCCAGACGGCTGGCACGGGAGAGAGCTGCCCCCAATAGTTGGTTTAATCGTAATCATGCATCCCGGGAACGAAAGTGGTTCATTATTAGATATCACTTCGTTAACACAACCTCACATGATATTACAAGTGTTAAATAATTCAGAGCTTGCAGGCTTGAGCGCAGAAGGAGGTGGCAATCCAGGAGCTTTTTCTATATCCAAAATTTGCAAGCCATTAGCTCAAAACACCACATCTAATATTGATGGCAAGACTTTTAGTGTTGCAACAGTAGAATGTCCTTTATCCTCTCTTATGGGATTAAGATCTGGAGTGAATGGTTCCCCATCAATAGGTAGTAATAATCAAAGTAGCTTTGGGAGTAATGGTGGTATTGGCAGTAGTGGAATATTCAAATCACTCCGACTTAACCCTAATGCCGTTATGCAAGCAAAGTTGTATGAATTCAAAGGTCCTGAGAAAACTTATAGATTAGCTGCTTTTGTTAGCAACTTATTCAACAGTTCTTCCACTTCCCAAAGTTCAGAAAAACCAGATATATCAAAGCATACTCAATTGTTAGATGCTACGGCAAATACGCTGAAATTTAGATGATCCTAGAAGCGCTCAAGATGTAGCAACAATAATCCTAAAGAACCTAGTCTGCGGCAGTCATTGACGGTTCTGATTCGATGAGAATAATGGAACAGAGCAATCGAACCATGCCCCAGTCCCATGTGACTATCTAATGCACATCTTGAAGACTTACCTAAGGATAAATAATGGCATATTTTATAAGTCAAGTTAACTCCGCATTTTATGTGACATCAATATCAGTTATATATCACGAGTACTGGTTTCTTTATACTATCAATAACCTTTCTTGTTGTACTTCCTATCCCTCTGATTGTTGACGTTAATCTATGGCTTGCCATTACTATCACGTCAAATTTACTCTGATTTGCTACCTTGATTATTTCCTCTGCAGCATTACCCGTACGAATCTCAAATGCAATATTCTTTACTGCTCCCGCTTCCTTACATAATCTTACCTTATCCTCTATGAGTTCTCTCAACGCTCCTCCTATTCTAACTTGCAGATCTTTATTCGATATTTTGTCCCAGTCAGTTTCCTGTCCAAATTCTGCTTTGATCGTGGTAGGCAATACATCCTTTAGATCACTATATTTTTCCACTACGTTAAGAATAAAGATATCAGAAACAGAAATTTTTGACAAATATGTCGCATAGCTCAAAGCTTTATCAGACATTTTGGATCCATCGTATGGAATCAATATTTTGTGAAACTGTGGCAGTTCAGGGAAAACTTCAGGTTTGTTGTCAAATGTACTGTTGGTTGATATTGGCTTTTCATCCTTCTGCGGACTTTCCATATTTGTAACTTTAACAAGGCACTTATTTATAATCCTTGAAATATTAACGGGGGATTAAATAATCCAGCCACAAATTACACTTAAGATAAGTCTGATGGTAGAACGATTTTAGTTATTCATAAACGCTGGTATGAACTCGGCAAAAAGTAATTCAATGCTCCAAATTCTGATGGAAAATGATTACACGTACATTCGGAAATGTATGTAGCAGAAATATGCATGCCTATCTCCGCTACTTAGAATGATGATAAATAATTGACATGAAAAATCGGTTGGATGATTATTGGATTAGTAGCATGACGCCATGCTGATTTGTATAAATGTGAAGTAGCAATATTCTATCGAGGAACTATGATTTGTCAAGGCATTTTCGAAATTCAAATTTGGCAAATTCAGCATTCGATTCTTCAACCTCCCATGAATTGTCTCCGCTATAACGGTATCTTCTATTTATTTTATTTTTAATGTTGGTGATATAGATGCAGTATAATTAATAACTTATTTTTAATTTTAATTTGAATGGTTAATGGTCATTTTAGACTTTAGATAATTTTTGGGAAATATACGATTCAAAGTATAAAAACAAGTGATTGTAATTCTTAATATTATGTCACTAGAGGAACCAGTAATAGCATTAATTGTGATAATGGTATTATTTTTGATGATTAATCCTACCGATATTAGTCCTGTATTTGCCCAACAAAATGGTAACAAATCATTAGCAAATAGCATACAGAAGTCGAGTAGCCGTCTTACCGGTCCTGTACCTCTTCAACCTACGCAGTCGCAACAATCACAGCTTTCCTCACCATCATTGCCACAGGCAGCAGAATAAAAATAATATTTTTACAGCCAGTCCACAGACAAGAACTTCACCGCCCTTAGCACAGCCAACCATTCGCCAGCCACAAAATCTACTTCAACCAGTAATTCCTTATTTTAGATTTCCTCATCAGCTTTTACCAGCTGAACCTACATCACAACAAGGTTCCACTACAGAGGGCTTCAATGCAAATGGTTCAATAAATTCTCTCATCTATACAACTCATACTATTTGGGTACCAATCGGCAATTGGAGCATGAGCGTAAACAATGGAAGTGTAACCTCTTTTAATACTAACATGATCTGGTATAATAACATCGGTACATCTACACATACTCATGAATTTCTGCATTTTAAGCCATCAATCGAAAAAATAGTCATAACGCAGCGTCCAGTTGACACAATATTTTTAAAGGGGACAATGGACGTTGGAACAAACCATCGTGTATCATGGGTAAATGTCCCGAGTACGATCAGTATCTACGGTGGCAAGGTTATAACTATTTCATTAAATGACGGAGCGACTAATCATCACTTTGTCGGTCAGCCTATATTCGGCATTGTGCATTCTTTTATACGATGCTCGAATGTGCCAGGTCCTAATATGGAGGTGCTACCACCATGCACTTCACCTTGAACCTTGAGATACCCAGTATATTTTCTCTGCTATTTTAGAATAGTTTAGAGATGGTACAAGATAGTCTCTTTAAGGACTATTTTCTTTCTCTATATTTCAAATTGTAGATATTCATCATATTCCTAATCACCTCTGTATAACTACTCTGATGGCAATACATCCATTACCATTTCCCTTAGATTACTGAGGCTCAAGTTTTGGACCATTGAAGTATAGCCCCCACCACACCAGTTAGAATCACACGCAGAGTCAGTCCATCCTCTACAGTATTCTCTGCTATGACAGCTCTGACGTTTGATATTTCCGGCGTTCTAACCAACTTTATGACCTGCAGTAACTGCAAGTTTTCCAGAGTCTCGTTTCATCTATTAGTTTTAAAAATACAGGTTTAAAATAAAAAAAATATAAAACTAGGTCTAGGCTTTTTCACTGACAGATTATGATAAATATATATAGAAAATTATTCATTATAAATTTAATTATTAATTCTTTCAGTCAATTTATCTGGCATATACTGTCATGAACCCCAAAGTCTGCCACCCGAAGTAGTGAAGGTCATATGCTTATCATTATAGCTTACATAAATGCGCTAGTAATATGAGTAATGTACCACACAGATTTGGTTTCGCTCTTTGTTTGCCGTTTTCATTCGTCCGTTTAAACCCATGATAACTCGCTAACCTTCTATTGTATTATCGTTTAATGTTAGAAATATCATCAAATGGATTTTTAATCCCATAATCTTTTTCTAAAATAAAAAGACTAGGATCAATAATTGGCAAAATATAATTATTTGTTTTCTTGAATATTCTTTGTAATTTGTATGTTTGGAGCACTATTTCCAATTGGATCTGACATCTTCGCGAAGAACATCTTTACTTTCGTTGTTAATAGCATTAAAATTAGTCGAATCTCTAATAGGTCTTTTATTAATTGGCTACTATTTCCGATCGCGGCTTTTTGGACTCTCAAGTGAGTTTATGAAATTAGTATACGCCTCTGAAGCAATCAGTCCGCTGGTCGTTGTCATTACTTTGATGCATATATATAAAAATAAGAAGTATTAATAATCGTCTAGACAATCGTTATTTTATTATAATAGTCAAGGTGTCATCACCAAATAGAGTTGATATTCACCTCATCCCCACAGGTAGAACTGACGGATGAATTTGCATCTCATATTGAAGATAATCTAGGGACGCTAATTGAGGGTAATGTAAAGAAAATTAACCCCAAATATCTTTACGATAAGGTAGGTTCACAACTTTTCGAACAAATATGTTTGCAACCAGAATACTACCTGACGAGAGTTGAGCTTGAGATATTAGATAAGTATTCATGTGAGATTGCGAATTTGTATAAAGATTTTGAACAAATTGCGTTGGTAGAACTCGGAAGTGGAAGCTCTACGAAAACTCGGACTCTTCTTCAGCAATTTGTGAATATGCAACAAAACAAGCGATTATATTACTTTCCAGTAGATCTCTCAGATACAATTCTAGAGGAAACAATCAAAAAGCTTCCAAGTGAATTTCCTAGTGTAGACATGTTAGCAATTCATTCAGATTATATCCAAGGCATCAGTATGGTTGAAGATATTATCTCTATTAAGGAAGAGTGCAGAATTGCGCCTTTGAACAAACTGATTCTTTTTCTTGGCTCAAGCATTGGTAATTTTGAACCCACTGATGCATTGGTATTTCTAAAACAGATACGATCCAGACTAGAGAATAGTAACAATGATGGTTTCTTGATTGGCTTTGATCTTCATAAAGACTCGAAAATATTAGAAGCCGCCTATAACGATAAGAATGGGATTACCGCGAAATTTAATCTAAATATTTTATGTAGAATAAATAGAGATTTAGGAGGAGAATTCGATCTGGGTACCTTCGCTCATTCTGCATTTTATAATGTTAAGAATAGAAGGATAGAGATGCATCTTATTTCGAGAACAGATCAAAAAATAAAAATTAACAGTATTGGAAAAACGGTGACTTTTAGGAAAGGCGAAACAATCCATACCGAAAATTCATATAAATATTCGATAAAGCAGATAAAGGAACTAGTAGAGAATAGCGGTTTCAAGGTACAAAGAAATTTTGTCGACAAAAACAATTGGTTTGACTTGGTTCTTTTAACTGTAAATTAAATCCCCTCGATTTTATTTGGAAAGCAATGTCCAACCGAATAATCGCAAATTGGATCATGAACTCAAATGCCTTGAAAATACTCTGGCTAAATCTCATACTAGAGCTATATCATTAGACCAATTGAGATTAAATACCCAATTGTCTAAGTAAAGTATCGAGTCATCTTAAAAAGTGAATTGCTTAACATCAGTTTCAATTACATCTTTTATCCTTCTATCTTGTACTCTAATCTAACATAATACTGATTTTTTTTGAATTAAATAGGAATTTTTAGAATTGCTAAGAAAGCCGAACATTGCTATGGATATTGTACCATTACTTAACATCTAGTATGTCGATATGAATGGTGATCCACGAATTGCTGTTAACCATGCTCACGCATTATAAACTGAGATGAACAAAGAGGATGTCAGAATGAATCTCATCTTTTACTAGTTGTATCATTTTGCGATTGTTTAATTTTATTCGGTCTACTATGTCCATCTAAGGCTGCATCGCACGGTCAATGCGAGAATTAAATACATTAGAGGCCAGGTCAGTAATAGTCATCGTATCCATTACCGATAATTTGAGATCTGGCCACGTTACGAGTCTGGGGCATTTTTCGAAAGCACGACTGCTATTCTTTTAAATTCTGCCTCCAATAAATCCACAACGATTTGACGGTACCGTCGTGCATCATCAGAACGATGAGCCAGTCTACATATTATTTTTCAGATAAATTTTGAGCATTGCTTAAAAAGGAACCAAGTAAGAATAAATATTCCGAAGGTTAAGTGTTGGTAGCTACCAAACTCCATTTGTTGGAGCGTCCAACCTTCAGAAAAGAGACTCCTATGAATCTCTATATTAACTTCTTATTATGGGTATAAAAACCTTATCGAATATTTCGCTATATCATTCTACCATCAAAATCGTCATATTTTTAATATGCTGCCGAGTCCTCATGATATCTCTCTATTTGAATTGTTGCATGGGTTATCTTAAATGTCTTTTCCAGTACCTGAATTTATCTCTTGCAGAATTAGTTGTGATTTAGTAGGATCTATCACGACAACATGAGCAGACAATGCGTTCATACCAGAAGTGATAGTCCATATATGTAGCTCAAACACGCCTGTTACGCCCTTTATTTGTAGTACGGCCTTTTTCACCTCCTCATGCGACAGATTCGCCGGAACGCCTTCCATAAGTATATCAACAGCGTTTCTGATTATGGACCACGCTCTTGGAATCATGAATAAGGCCAGTCCAATGCTTATTAGTGGATCTGCCAGGTAAAACTTTGTAGTTAGCATTATTATGCCAGCAACTAGGACGCCCGCCGAACCTAAAGTATCACTAAAACTCTCTAAATAAACCGCCTTTACATTCAAGTTTTGTATTTCTTCCACCTCTCCTCGATCGTTACCATGAGAATGGGAGGTGTGGACGTGTGAGTGTCCATCGGAAGTTGACAATAATCGCATTCCAATGAAATTTACTACAACTCCTATTGAGGCAACTATTATTAGAGGCAGTCCTTGAATTTCAGGTGGTTCAAAGATACGCCTAAAGCCTTCATACAGAATATAGATTGAAAGTAAAGCCAAGACAACACTATTTACGAGTGATGCGAGTATTTCCATCCTGTAAAAACCATATGTCCTCTGTGGAGTAGCAGCTTTTTGAGTGAAGCTGATTGCATAGATAGCAAGAGCAACTCCTCCTACGTCAGCTAGCACATGTCCAGCTTCAGAAAACAATGCTAAACTTCCGGTGACTAGAACGGTAATGGAGGCAGTCTGCTAGATACATGGAGTTAAGAAAAAGCATAATTCTAAGTCTTGCTCCTCTTGTTAGCGACCGTTTTAGTTTAGATTGATTATTCATTTCTATGATTAGTTTTCAATCTATTTTCCAACATTTTCGTAAATAGACTTGAATATAAAGAAGCCTTGCGGTTATTTGTTTATTCTTGTGTATTGATTCACTAATCGCCATATTATTCTTCATACTGCTTCAGAATAGCTGACCTCGTCATACGATTCGCATTCACCCATGTATCGCCACAAATAGAATATAATAAATATGATAGACAATTATTTCATCGCATTTCATTGGATACTGACATATAGAGTTGTTTAATTAGATTACTCGCTATAACTCTTCAAAATAAGATATATAGTTACTCAATAAGTGATGTAAAAAAAGATACATGATATGTTATTAGAATCCTTGTAAAAAGCTGAAAATAAAAAAGTACAAATGGCAGCCATATTCCACCTGAATGATATCTGGCATATGTGAAGGTATTTTTGGCCCCCAGAACCTATTCCAATCAAAAAAACGACTTCATAATCTGGTTAAACATTTACATTTTCAAATATCTTACGTAGCCATACAGCTTTTACTCACAATACTGCCAATGCTGACTTTTTCATATCCATAACAAGGATCGTACTATTCTTGATTTTAAATAGACATTTCTATCGACGATCAAGTTCAAGCACTCGACCAGCATCTACTATTCTAGTTTACAATTCAGTTTAGGGCTGAATTGTTTGTCCAAGGTTAAGTTTCACATTCAGAGGATTAGAGAAATTTGCACTTTTTGATGAGTCAGTGAACATCACCGATGCAATAATATTCTTTATTCTGCTATCAGTCAGAGTAGTTGCAAGCTGTGCTTTGCCACCAGTAGCATTAACCTTTAGGCCCCCAGGGAATGAAGTCGTCTTCAACAATGTTCCATTAAGTGCATAGACTTTCATCATTGCATTCTGTGCCATGTTTATAGTAGTGGATGACGGCATAACGGTATAGAGGACCTATGACCTTAACTTGGTGTGATTTGCTGTTATTGGTCAGTGGCGCGAAATGCGCATAATTCAATTTTATAGATATTGGCTTACCTTCACCGACCGCATATACAACGTTGTTGATAGAAGTGCTGCCATCAATTTTCAATGGGTACAACAACAGCTGTAATGAGATAAGAGATATGACCGTCAGAGCTGCGATTACCTTTACGATCATGATTCCTTCCATATTTCTTTCATCAGCATTTGGATTCATCCTATTTCTTAGAGGATCCAGAAATATATTAAATTAGCTAATGAAGCTACCCAAGTCCTATTCTAAAGAAAGAAAGGATCTCAGTGTGCTCCGAATTTTTGACCTACCTTGTCGGACCCTTCAGATATTCACACTATTAAAGTATAAACTTATCATGTAAAGATTAGTTCAATATCCCCGATCCTAACAGGCTTAACTTCAAATAAAGGTCTCTGCTTCCAGCTATCCTTGAGGATTATGAAACTATTCTTTGTTCTTTTCTAGTAAAGTACATTGAATCGTAAAAACTTGATAATAAGTGCCGGAAATAAAGCAAACTTTTGTTTTTAGCCGTCAAGAGATCCATATTCAATTCCATTCACTTGATGATGAAATGAAATTTGTTTCGTGTAACAGATAGATTTTATCTATGAAATACATGGATATTCTAACATGCAGGACATTCGACTAGTAATGGATCTGTTTAGAACGGCTGATGTAACCAATAAGTCAAGCGCCAGGAAGATAATGATTATTGGATTTGTGACAATGACTTACCGGTAAGTCTTATTTGGTCCACATTAGAATTGTCTATTTAGTAATGCATAATATTCAGATCTTTTCTCATAAGGAGCCTAGGTCGTAGATATTTTTAACAGAATAAATATTTATAAAATTTCGTAGATTAACGAATAGAATACAAAAATTTCATATTCTTTACATATCAAGAATTATAGGTAACCTAGTGTAAGGCTTGGATTTATTAAGCAAAAATTCTTTGCAGCATTTATGTGTAATAGGCATCTCTATTAGTTTACTTTTCGTTAGTGAGGGTACCGGTCATAGCCAATTGTATGGCTGATATTTAATCTAACGATAGATATGTCTCCAGCGGGTACTATAATACTCGTTTAAATCACAGTACCAATCATGTCCATCGGACTTGATCCCTCGGTTAACCAAATACGATACGCGGAACGCTATTTACCTTCTTATCCAAGTCCACGAATGATTGAGACTAATTTACAGCAGTATTAAGACAAGTTCGGAATAGTATTGCTATATCCTACTAAACATAATGATGAAGAATGGTATATGAATATGACCGAACCTCATCGCGATTCTAGGTTTGACATAGCACACGATGAATGATTTGATAAAAAATCATGGTTGATTAATAATGGAGACGGGTCGTGGAAAGAAAGATCACCACAGGTACGGCTAGACGTATTGACGTCCTAAGGCTATAATGAAAGTAAAATTGGAACGTTTAACCAGACGGATTTATCTCCAAAGTATATATGCAATCTCCAAAGGATAGGAAGAATGTAGAAATGACAGGCTATCTTAAATTCATTAATGGCAAGAGTGAGAAGAAAGACGAACCTGATGAATTCCCATGCTATGCAAGGGGAGGAGATTATTAGACCTATGATAATGGATGTGAAGGGTCGGCATACAACGCACAATTGTCAAACAACGGCGATAGACAAATGGGCTGGATTCAAGTTTGTGATGTATAATCTGCCTCAATTAAAAAATGGCACTACATTCGTAAAAATGGAAAACTGGATTAATGAAAATGCTGATGTCACCTCATGGAAAAAGTTCGATGAGAAAATCGACAACGGTGGATGGGGTACCGAGTCAATACTGCATGGGTTCACCCGACCAAATTATGACTTGGGGAAGGCCTATCGCGGTATTTGGATGGGACAATGCAAAGGACGTAGACATAAAAAATTTCAGTGTCAGAGAGGTCCAGAATATTCAATGACAATCTAATCCCTGAATAGCTTCTCGCGGTCCTATTTAATACACAAATACACTTTATCCTTTTTGCCACAACAGTGATAATTCAAATTCAAGTCAGACCCTACAAGCTTTCTAATTTTATTTATCTGGATCTTTTTCACTTTTGAATTTCCCAGAATTCAAAGACTATCCTTACCCATAGTCATTGAGATGTCTTCGTAACGATCGACTTGTGAGGTATTCGGACATGGATACCATTATGCTTTGAAAAAATCCATCTCTACTAGATAAAGAACGTATATAAATCAGAATCATATAGCATATCTCAAAGATATTTCTTTAAGAATGTCAATGTTTTTTGCCAAGCGTCCGCAGTCTCCTTAGGAGCAAAATTCTGGTTAGAAGGATTAGCGAAGGCATGACCTAGTCCCTTGTAAATAAGAATCTCATTGCTTATTTTATCCGCATTCAACGCTACTTTAAATTTATTTATCAATGGTAGTGGATTTGCTTAATCTCTGTCTCCAAATATTCCCAATACCGGCCACTTAATTTTTGAAAGTTGCTGGCTGTCCGTGACTAACGGTGTACCATAATACAGAATAGTAGCGACTAGGGGATGATTTTGACTATTCAATGCCAACTGTAACGATTGCCCTCCTCCAAAGCACCAACCTATTGAAGCAATTTTAGAAGGATCAACAAATGGAAGAGAGCTCACGTATCTTACAGCAGACTGTAAATTGGCAATAGCCTCCGTGGGATTATTTCGTACAGAGGCAGATAGAAGTCTAGCTTGATCATTGGTTGTAGCAATTTGACCTTTGAATAAATCTACAGCCAGCACAACGTATCCTTGCCTTGCTAACGTGTTTGCCATGTCTTTGATATAGCCATTTAACCCACGATTTTCGTGGATCATTATTATTGCAGGACTTTTCTTGTTAACAAAGTTAGACGTGTTAGGGTATACTAAATATCCAGAAGAGCTATCAAAATAATTGACCATTTTTTTTGTTTCCAAACCCTGATTAGCATTTGTCTCGTTATCATTAAGAGATAACGCAGCTATTACGGCCAGCATTGGTCTGAGCAAAAGCAGAAGGCATTATTTTATAACTCACAAAGTTCGTAGACAGGAGGATAGTTGCAACGAAGATGTATGAAAGGATAAGCCAAACCGTAACGCTTTTTTTTATCATTACTTCCTATGTGAGAGAATTACTATTTAATACTATTTCTAGTTCTTCAATTCTTAGCAAATTATTTTTACAAGCTTGACATATCCGATCGCGGATAAAAACCTGGCACTAGGTTATTAGCCATCAATATCCATAGCAATGAGACCATGCTAGAATTGAAACCATTTTGATGATGATACATTTTATAATGCTATTCACAATGTATATAGAAAACATCAGGCGTTTCTATATAAAACGACCTAAACAGCTAATAAATAGTATAAAACAAGTTCGTCATCGTTGTATAAACCATCTATCGATTCACCTCAAAAGAATGTGTCTTAATATCCTGAATAGCCCTATAGCATTACATTCCATAATAATAACAATAGATATGAAAAATGATAATCACTGTTATGAATGTGGACGTGCTTCAAGTGAATCTCAGCCTACAGTTTTTGCTGATGGCAAGGCATTTCATAGGTCATGCACAATCACGTTGCAATGCTATGATTGCCACAGACTTATCGGTTACCAAGTAAAAGGCGACAGCAGTCCAAATCGGATTTATATCCTGTCTGTCACCCCGCTGATAGGTATTATATCTTACAATAATTATGATATCGAAATATGGTAATAAGGATGAAGAAATGCATCGTGTTTAATCTGATCCTAACCACAGGTACATGAGCGCAGAAAGAAATCGAAACAAACGTTGAATTAAAAGGATAGAATACGAATTTGAAGGTCCTCAATGCGAATACTTTGATCATACCAACAAGACGGCTAACTTTTAAAAATCTATCAAAAAGCATATGATGAAACGACGCTATTTCTTTGGGTCAGGAAGATAAGTGCCATCAAAACCTACATAGTCACTATCATCTGTATATAATCCTGCAAATTTTTCGCCGTTACCGTTATTCCAGCCGTCATTCTTTTGTTGATACAGTATTTTTATTGAAACCTTATTTGCAGATATCGTTACAACACTTGCTTCTCACTTAAATTATTCATTTTTTCATACCACTTTCATCCACCCAGTAACAACCAATGGTTACTACCTATCGAAATAATTATGATCCTATCCATTTTTTACATATAGGCGATTCTTGTTTACGAGAATGAATTTGCCTTATCGTCCAGTTTCGTTTAAATCGTAGCACACTATACTGAGCTACTACTGTCAGGTCAGGTATTGTCTGTACTGACAATGTGCTAAAGATATTATGGAATTTACTTGCAGAACTCATGAATTGCAAGACAGCAAAGGTATTAGTCATATCATACTCCTTAGTACCTATTCACTTTTGCTCTTATGAAATCAATATTCATATTTGCAGTGTCACAGCCAACATCATTAAATCATTATGCATACTTGGTTACGAACGAGTGTCTATTACTCCTTATTGGATGGACTCCATATTATTAACGCTTTGAGATAACATTTAAGATCGGTTACTGCCACTAGGATTCCTGCTCGTCTGATTATCTGGACTTATCATATTTCCACGTCAGTAAGTTACAACTTTTTCATGCAATTTTTGATTATGAATTAAGGCAAAATTGAGATACTAAAAGGTAATAAACGTCGATAGGCGTATCTATGGAGGCAAAAATCTAGAATCAGAACTGAAACGAACTTTTAGTTATCAAGAATTTTTATATTAGGTAGAATCAAAGAGGAAAGATGATTTATGCACATCACAATTACTATTGTCATGATTTCTATTATTACGTCATTAATTACGGTCTCAGTGCTACTATATCTGGATCGGCCATCACATTTATTATCATTTCCGTCGTCGAATGTACTATTTGCCTTAGCAGACGGAAAACTGTCATCACCTTCCCTGCACTCATCAAACAATAGCGCTAGCGAAGCTACAATGGTGGATAAATTTGGTGTAAGAGAAATTTATCCCACTAAACAACTCGGCAGAGAATGGTATGTTAACATGACCAATCCTAAGAATGATACATTGCTTGCTTTCACGTTTGATGCACCAATCAATAAGGAGAAAGATGGTTCTTGGCAGATTACAAATCCCAAGGTCAGAATGAATGTTGAGACTCCGACAGGAATGCAACCGTGGAAGAATGTAGAGATTACTGGATATGCTAAAGTAATATCTGTGAACGCATCGAAGAATAATGGTGACAGTAATAAAAATAATTCAGCAAATCAAGATTATAGTCAAACTCTGAATGACATTGCATGGTATGCGAGAAGTGGGAGGCACAATAGTGAAACACCCTGTGAGGGTACAGCGTTAATTGGGGGCATCCACACCGATGGAAGTGTGGGATGGAAAAAGAGCATCTGGTTCACCGGTGGATATACTGATGAAAGAGCCCTTAATCATGTAACAAAGCCGCTATTAGGCAGGTGGATTGGATGGAAAGTGGTCATTTACAATATCGATAAGGATACTGCGGTAAAAATGGAATCATATCTAGATGATAAAAATAACAATCAATGGAGAAAAGTAGCTAGCTTTGTCGACAACGGCGGATGGTATGCAAATACCGATGACATTACCTTCTTTAGTGCTGGTTGCGGCAAACCGAAAGACTATGTGATTACAAATCCTGGAGACTTTGTGACATTTAGAACAGATAATATAATATGGGATTTTAAGAACCTGAGCGTTAGGGAAATAAAATCTCCTACTGCATTTTAGTCATTGATGATTGGTCTTTAATGGTATTAATTGCGTAAAAGCACATTTTTTAATCTTTTTATGCTGGTACTATCTGCAACTGCAGCTACTGCAGTATTAGGATGATGGATCTTGATACGTTCATTTCCAATTAATATTATGCCGTTTTCCATTTTGATCACACCCTTGTCATTAGTATTGATATACGTGTTAGGTTCACAGTTTACCACTATATGGTCGTTGGTAAGAGTTTTGCCTGGTTCATTTAAATGCCTCTGGTTACCAATAGTAAACTTATTTGATATTTCCTGTTCATAATCTTTAATATTCTGCATTCGTTTTTCTAATAGCTCATCCAATTCCTTTTTTAATTCTGGATCGTTTTTGGCTATTGCGATCATATGAAAAAGGAAGTTAAAGAAACCGGGAATATATTTAACTCAGTTATTTATTCTCTAGATAGTACATTGTTATTGTAGTTAGAAATAAATCGACTACCAGTATGGTCTAGGAGGAATCATCATTTGGAATGTATCCTTTTAGCAACTAAAGAATAAAACAATCTATCAGGGATGAGCAGCAGCAACCTAACTGCACATCTCTCTTTTGTAGATCCGATAATATATCTTTGACTTGGATTTGGTAAAGAAATGGCCTTATGAATAACATTTGCAACTGCAATTGGGTTTAATCCTGTGTAATAATTGCTTTTTGGGAAATACTTGTTATATGCTAAGATAAATCTTGTTTTATTATTCTTATTTAGTATATCATCTATCTTTGGTCTCAAAGTATCATAAATACTAGTATTGATAACTCCAGGGTTGATAGTTATGACTTTGATACTTGTATTCCAAAGCTCCATTCTAAGAGCGTCAGACATTGCTTCTAATGCATGTTTTGAAGCTGCATAAGCTCCAATCAAAGGAAACGATATCAATCCAGCAAGTGAGCTTATATTTATAATTCTACCCCCTATTTCACTTCTTTGCATCATCATAATTGATAATACTCTTTTCGTAATGTCTACATGACCGAAGAAATTGGTTTCAAATTGGTTTCTTAAGTTATCCATAGTTATATCTTCTAATGCTGCAGGTTCAAGGTAGCCTGCATTATTTACAAGGCCATAGATTGCATTATCTCCGGCATTTGAAGTGATTTTACTAATGACATCATTAAATATTTCTGGTTTGGTAATGTCAAACTCTATGGGTATATAGAGTTCTTTTCCACTTCTTTTGGATTGTATTTCATTCAAAATTCTTGCAGATTCAACGGCAAGCTTATCATATCTTCGCGCTAGTCCAAAAACTTGGTACCCTGATTCAAGCAACTTGATGACAGTCTCTTTACCAATACCACTAGAAGCTCCAGTCACTATAACTGATTTTCCCAATTTAATTAAGTAACTTATATATGTGTTAGTACATATATAATACTAACTTATATGCCGGACTAAATGCTATAATGCTTAATAATTGAAGACTACTATTACCGCAACAGGTAAAGGAAAACTCGTTAGGATCAACAGTGAATTCAGTCATGGTATTATTTTAGAACGAAAAATAGAAGATATTATATCAGGTCTACAACCTGAATTTTCCAAGGGTACTTCACAAGATATCAGAAGAAAATGCACTCACAATAGGAAATTACATTCAATCATTGAGAGTAGAGATTAATCTATCTGACCATTATAGAAGAGACATTATCAAACTATTAGATATGAGAAACATGATGGGTTTAACAAGAGAAGAAAAAGAAAAACTAGTTTTAGATCTTTATTATATTGAAGGAAAGACTTACGCTGAAATAGCGAAGGAAGCACGAATATCTCTACGCGATATCGGGCCTATTCTGAAAAAGTCTGGAACAGAGCAATCATTGTCTGATTCATCTCAAGCCTATCAGCTATTTTCAGAAGGCAAATCTCCAATACAAGTGGCTATCAAATTAGGACTAAAGGAGCCTGAAGTGCATGAGTTGTATAGACAGTATTGGAACTTGGAACAACTATATGGGCTTCATCAGGTTTATGAAAAGACTAAAAGTGATATCCAGACATTCTTAGAACTCTACAGATTAATCAAAGCTGCAGGTATGGATCTAAAGCATGTTATAAGACTTCTCGAAATTGCAAATAATGAACTACCCCAAGTTGAAGAAATGTATAAAAATCTACATAGAGAGGTGGTGAATCTTAATCTGAAGAAACGAGATGCAGAGGCAACTATCTTGAAACTTAGTGGTGATATAATTTATCTTCGTAATGCTACTGAATATCAAAGGTTAGAGTGTGAAAAGCAAGAATCGGAAAAGAGGAATATATATCTAAAAAAGATAAGATTAGAATCAGTTATAAATCAACCCCGCTAAATGACAGTGGAAGAAACGCATGTAACAGGGGAGAATTATAATATTGATTCTCCTATTATCTACTAGTCTTATTTCAAGATCTCGTCAGAGCAACACTTCCTGATTTCATTCTATTCATGAAGTGCCATACTTATTTCAGGCTAGTATTGAGAGTTACACTTGAGGAAGGAATTGAGCCATCCTTCTCAAGAGCACACGAAGCATTCCAAGTCTTTAATGTATGGAACTATATTTTGCACCGACACCTCGACTTGCATACAGGATTGAGGATTTAACATAGATCATTTATACTGAATAATGCTTGTTGAATTCATAGATTTATTATCTATTTATTCATAATAATTATATATCGATCAATTATATGTAGACCCAAAGTCTATTAACTTTCGATCAATATTGCTAGATAGTGCTATTCTATCCTCAATTCCAATCCACTTCTTGGATCTTTTTGGAACCATGATATTTGCAGTTACTGGTGCCCTGAAAGCCATCGAACATAAGCTGAGACATAGTGGGAGTTGTTGTCCTATCTGGCACTGCTGGATTAGCTGGGGGCATCATTAGAGATGTAGTCATAGGACGAACCCCGCCATCAGCCTTAGTCGATCCTTTGTATATAATAATAACATCGATCACCGGGATCGGTATTCTCTTTCTTTATCGTTATGTAAAAAATCTAATGAGACTATTTTTGACTTTCGATGCATTTGGTCTAGGAATTTTTAGTCTACTTGGTGCCAGCATTGCCTTCAGCATGTTTGGCCTTAACCTCGTCATTATGATGTTCGCTGGAGTTATTACTGCCGTTGGTGGCGGTATTATACGTGATATGTTGGTAAGTGAAATCCCTTTGGTTCTCAGGAAGGAACTATACGTATCTGTGAGTTTCGTCGGAGTCTTGTTGTTCTTCATTTTGCTTTACTTGGGAGTTAACATAATAATTTCAACAATCATAGGAATCATTGTTATCACCTCTTTCCGTATAGCCACGATTAAATATAACTGGAATCTACCAACGAGAGTTTCTAGAAATACAAATGGAGTGTAAGAAGTATTACTATGATTCAAATCTTGGCATGAATCAGTACAATTGCGTCAGCCGATTTAAGTGAAGATATTACACTTGTCTTCTTTCGATCTCTATAACCTTGCTGTCAGAGCAACAATCTGATCGGATATTGTGCGATTGCATCGTCTTTTACTTTATTACGTTGTCTTAAAGATTGATTTAGATCTTCCAATTCCTCTACGTTGGTTTGTATGTCACCGCCCTGTCTTTCTAGCTGATGAACATTTAAAAATGTTAGATAAGGTTCAATTTTACGGAATATTTCGACTTTCTCTGAATCCTTCTTACGCCAATATGTAGAACCAGAATGTCCGATGAAATACTCCGGGTAATCTGCATAATCAAGATCAGATAGAGTAATCTTTACAATGCTTCTAAAGGAATGAAGAATTATCTGCCTTCGCCGTTCGTTACCACCTTCTCCATTACCTTTACCCATTCTATCCAAGGTTCAAAAGACTGTACCCAAATCCTGGTGAGTCTGTCGCAGTGAGGTATCGCTAGAAGTTGGTGTTCATTTAGATGATTTATGAGAAATATTATATGGTGTTTGTTTAATAATTAATATAGTTCTAGTTCTATATTAAAAATAAGAATTGATTAGCAGGAGTTCTATCTAGATGGATTGAAATATATACCAATTTGGTATCTATTATAGAACTAATATTATACACTGCAGAAAAATAGGAGATGAAAACAAAAGTGATTTAGAGCAATGGAATCAAGATTTCTCGAAAATTTTTTCTGCAGGACCACGTATCAAAAGTTTTTCACTATCTAAGATGTGTCATAATCATAGTAAGATGAGAATGTTGATTTGTAATGATTGTATCTAATTCATTTTACTATCATCACAGGACAATGCGCGTAATGTAATACATCAGAGGCAACACTTCCAATTAGAACTTTTTTGAATGCCAATCTACCCCTAGTACCCTACTACGATTAAATCCACTTTTTCCTTTTCACCATAACTTACTATTGCCCCCCCTATTCTAGGGACCACGTCTTCAATAATTTTTGATTCGAACCGAATATGTCGTGCCTTGGCGAGATTGTCAATATTAGAAAGCCAATGACGAGCTTCTTTCCTTTCCGCTTCTAATTCTGCTAATGGAAAAATTGTTGATGCTATAAATATAGATGTATCATTTGCAAGGTTAGGTTTCAGCTAAATCTATTACATGTAGGGCTATCAATCGAGCCCTATATTTGCTTGCCAGCAATATTGCGTAATCAGCTGCTTCTCATTGATTCCTCTGAGCCATCTATTGCAACAAGGATTTTTATGCAGCCTTTTTCTTCGATCAATGCATCTCTAACAATCTCGTCAATAGTATATCAAGTATTGCGCGACGATTTGAAGCTACGTTATGTTGCACGTCATGAAGGATCACAAGTGCCTCTCAATTTCTAATTCTCAAGTGCCTCTCAATCGACTTGTCAGATGTTCAACATTGCTTTCGAGAGTAATAACATAGGTGAATTTATGACAACAACATGATTAATGTGCTCTTTCTTTATCAGATTAATGGTATCATTAATCCTAGTTGCACCTGGGGAACTTTGGAAACGTTATACAACTGCAGTACTAGTGACCTAACAATAGTGAGGTAATTGTATTATTTTATATATTTGAAATACCATTAATTTCTGATGATGAGGCATTTCTTATTGAGTCGGTTGTTATTTCAGCCTCTGTGGTTGTACTAGTTATTAGAACAAGAATGCCATTATTTAAAAGCAAGTCAAGCAAGTACTTATCATTCGCCACTCTACTTATTGTTGCTGCTACAATTATTCTTTCATTTATTCCTCATGCACAGATATTTGGATTTGTAGCACTTCCTCCTTTTTATTTATATACAGTAGGCCTAATCGTATTAATCTATATTATTACTGCGGGGCTAGTAAGGAAGGTATTTTATAAAAGGGTAAGATCTTGAGTACCAACCAGCCACATAATGTATAATTCTTTCCAAAAAAAGACTTTACTATAAATGCATCTTTTTTAAGGAGAATATCTTATATGAGTATTGCAGTTCAAGGTTTGTACAAAGATGATACATTTAATTTTGTACCAGATTAGTGACTTGATATATTTCGACATAACGCAGCGGTTTTTCTAGCATCTTGTTATGTATAAGAATCTTTGGCATAATAAAGGTCTCACCTGAAGGTCAAATCTTCAAGATGATGTAATTTTGATACCAAGTCGTCTCTGTATCAAAAATCTTACGCTGAATAGGCATGGTAGAACACGTTACTGAAACTTTCAGTTATAGGAATTGTATTAACCAACATAAATTGTAAAAGCGATATTTTGTTACTAGAGTGAATCATGCAAGTAAGTGCATAATTATCCTATAGTTTTTAGATGAGTTTTCTAAATTATTAATAGTCTAAGTAATATGCGGATTGGAATCATACAAATGCGACTGACATCAGAAATCAACAAGAATCTCTCGAAGATATTAAGCCGTATTCGCGATGCTCGAAGAAGTAAAATAGATCTTTTATGTTTTCCAGAGTGTGCTCTCTCTGGGTACATAGTTGACCATCGTAAAGTGAGATGGGAGCAGATAAGAAATGGGATCGGGGAGTTGCAACGAGCATCAAATTCATACGGTATTTCGCTGGTGGTTGGTACATCCTGGCGCTCCGATAATAGAATCTATAATAGTGCTTTAATCATTAGACCAAATACCTCTTTATTAACATACTATAAGAACAACTTGACAGAATATGACAAAAAATATTTTGCTAGAGGCAAGTCTACGCTTGTATTTGAAATAAATGGGATCAAATGTGGAGTACTTATATGTAGAGACCAAAACAATCCTTTGCTAGCAATGAGATACAGAAGACATGCCAAGATCTTATTCTATTTATCATCGCATTATTATAGCAAAGAAGAGGCAATAGAAAAAGAGAGAAAAAACAAAGCATTCCCCATAGTTAGAGCATTAGAAAATAAGATATATATCGCAAAGGCAGACGCCGTAGGTAAACATAATGGCTTAGTGAGTATTGGCGGTAGCATTGTGGTCAATCCAGATGGTCATGTTGTCGCGGAAGCCAAAAAAGGTAAAGAAGAGATACTAAAATTCCAACTTTAACGTGATAATTCTATATGGATCAACTCCTATTTGGAGGGTATGATCCTTAAACAGTTTGAGTTTTCTAATCTCATTTTCGAGTAGATCCGTAACAGCTGCCGATTTTATAATCTTTCCAAATTTTAAGTTGGCAACAGTTCTTTTTCCTTCTGTTTCATAAAACCTAACAATAATTGAATTCTTATCTTCACTCATCTTAAGCGCGCTGAGGAGAATGTTTTTGGGTGTAATTTCCAAAAGCGAAAATTTGCTATGATACCTCTTCCTGTATTCCTTATTTTCGATCTTGTCATTCATGACTTGAATCGAAACTAAAGGCATATTAATTTCCATTCCATGCCGGTAACTTGCTGCCTGCTTCCAATCACCTTCATGAGGTAATGCTGAATATCTGAATGTGTATGGTCTTGTTTCAGCCGCGTCAGGAGTTGGTATACATGGTCCCATTATTCCATCTGAGGAGAGTACGACTACACTCCGTAGTAATGTCAAATAAATTGATTGGTCTCTAATTTCATGAGAGGGAATTCCTTGATGTAACACACTTACTCCATGATCTCTATCAGAATAATCAATCCATTCAAATGAAGGAAATACTCCTGTTGGCTTCTCACTCATTTTCATAGTCTCTTTCTTAGAATAATGTTGATTAGTCCTTCTTCTTATTGCACCAAATTGAGTTCCTGACCAATAGTTATTAGCGGATAACGGTGTCTCAAACTTTACTCTAATTCTGGAATGAGGATGACGGTCATGTATGTGTGTTATAAAGTCGATACGCGACAATTCATTGTATATAATTATTTCTTTCTTTATCTTGATGTAATTATGTCTAAATAATATTGGTTTTAATTTATCGGTCAATCTATATGGCCAACGCAATGCATAATAATTACTATCCAATACAATATGGGATCTTAACTTACCTTTTGATACTTTAAAATTGTCTGCTTTAAAGGCACCGTATTTTACTCCTTTTCCAGTTTCCGATTTAAGTAAGCCCAGATTTCCCCTGTGATAATATAGATCGCCTAATTCTTCCTCTACACCCAGTTCATTTCCTTTAAAAAGTACGTTACCATTCTTGGTCATGGTAACAATCGCATTATCAGGATCCACTTGTATTTCAAAATCATCAACAATCTTATGCTTAAAACCCACCTCGCTTGAAGAATAAATAGTACTAGAATCACTCCTAGACCAATTTCCATCTTTAATTATTTTATACGTGGAGAATCCTAAAGCAGGTACCGTAGGAATAAAACCTATTTTTATCGTCTTAATACTTCCATCAGAATGAAGAGAGTGGTCTAGAATCTCCAGATCAATTATTTCTTCATCATTCTCGGCATCATCATTTGTCGATTTCAAACCTACGATCCCTTTCATTACACCTTCATCAAATTCTAAATCAGACTCACACCAATTTCTGACCTCCCATGAAAGTGGATTAAAAATAATCAAATCGTATTCACACTTTACACCTTTCGCCAGTTCACCAATGTAAGCCAAAATCGTTTTGCTTAATGTATTTTCTACGTCGTCAAATATATCTCTGATTTCTTCATATACCTCATCAATTCCTGTGCCTGGCAATGCATCATGCATGGCTACAAAAAGAATTTTTTTCCAATAACTTTTGAGCTGATCTGGCGTTAGAATAGCACATCCTTCCAAATTACAAATAGCATCCAGTCTTTCTAATGTGAGTAGAGAGGTTTCAAATTTTTTTGTCCGTTGTTTAATCCACATTCTTGATGAGGTACAATCAGGGAACACTTCAGACAATTTACCTGAATACATTTCACCCTTCCTCACTTGGAAGTCAATTTTTTCTCTTTCTAATGATTTGAAAAATTCTTTAGGTGTTGCGATGATCATCTTCACATTATCTTGATGGGCACACTCATTCCATTTCTTCACCACATCAGAAGTTTCTGGCTGTGGAGGGGTCACTCCACTACCCGAAGGCATTAAAATCTGATTAGACGCCGCAAATTTTTTTAATTCATTATACGATTTATCCAATTCTGTTAGATCCAGGCCTGCTCTGTATCCTAAAGGCATCCAATGACAAAGTATGCGAGATCCGTCTAGTCCTTCCCATAAAAATTCCGAGGGTTTGGGTTTATCCAAGCCTCTCCTAAATGCAAAATATTTGTATCCACAACCTAGCAGAATCTGTGGCCATTGTGCATTAAATCCAAATTCATCAGACCCCCATGCAACATGAACGTCCTGATATAGTTTTTCCTTGACATATTTTTTTCCCACTGTTATCTCCCTTATCAAAACTTCTCCATTTGGCAGCATTACATCTGATAATAGGTACTGCCCTCCAGCTACCTCAATTTTGTTCTCTCTTGCTAAAGCCCTTATATCTGCAAAGAGTTCTGGATATGCATTTTCGATGTGCTCTAAAAGGAAAGTTTGTTCAATCAGGAACTTGTAATCTGTGGTCTTCATTAGCTGCACAGCCTGCTTCAAAATAAATTCGATGTTGATATAGTAATAATCTTCCTTATTGAATACCCATATTGCATCATAATGTGTATGGGGTACAAGGTATATTATTGGAGTAGCCATTTTACATAACTCCATAACTCTATAGTAATTACCAATATGAACTTCGAGTTGGGCTTGTACCCATGTGCTTATTATATGTTATCTTATATTACAAAGTTAAAACTGAATGATAATAATTTGATATAATGCTGGAGAATATCATCTTGGGTGTGCGCTTATGACGCTTCTGCGGATTCTAATCATATCTTATTCAAAAAGTCTTGAGCATAAGATGCCATTCGGCATTGGATTTGGAAATATATTCTCCCCTTTTGCCAGTCAAGTTAAACGTCATTTTAGGCCTTAGTGTCTGTTCTAGCTTTGTTACTATTTGAGACACTTTTTAACAAAATATCAAATTGTTGATGAATGAGATAGATTAGATGTGGGGATGAAATCAATCCAATGCCTCTCCATTTTATCTGAAAGAATTATTTGATATAGGTTACGGATCATCTGTAAGATTTTACTTTCGTTTTGCGTTACAGAAGTAGATCTCTGGCAGATAGCAAGGAATGTGGCCATTAGCAACTAAGGAGAATTTGGATTACATATACCTGCTGACTTCTTTGATATCAGTAACGGCATCCTCTATCGGACCGTTGGATGATTTTGAGGATAAACTCACGATTATCAAGATGAATAGATGATTCTCATTATACAAAATGTTTAGTCTCTAGTATAATGATGAACATCAATGTTACCTAGTTAGCTGAGGCTTGGGCATATTCCAGATCCATATTTTATGTCTATAATGAATTAGGATAAAGCTATCCTTTGAGTGTCTGAATTTGTGATGAAACATAATCAAACATTCCCAAAGGATAGCATATGGTAGTAAATGTGAATCTATTCTTTTTAGTATTCTGTACTTGATAGGTTCGATACCGTGGTCAGAATCGCAAAAGGGAAGAAGGGGCAGACCATATGTCTATTCTCCTACTGTAATTCTGAGATGTTTCATAGTTAGGCTATGGTTTAGACTGGATTCTAACAATGCATTACATGAATTCCTAGAATTGGATTATCCTTACAATAAGAAGATAATGAAAAGATGTGGTCTTACCCAAATACCAGACAGGCGAACATTTGACAGACGACTTAAGACCATATCCATAGACATCAAAAAAAGGATTACTATCATGACCTGCATGTTTGTATGCGAAAAGATGATAGATCCATACATTGTTGCAATAGATAGTACTTTACTGAAAGCCAAAGGACATGTTTGGCACAAATCATCTATGAACAAAGGTATAGTACCACGTTCTGGCATAGATACTGACGCAAGATGGGGATTCAGCCATGCTAAAGGATGGATATTTGGTTACAAACTACATATGATATCAAGTACTGGTTCCATCATAGTCCCATTAGCAGCAGATTTTACAACTGCTAATGTACAAGATAATCAAATGTACAATCCGATGATATCATCAACATCATCTCTGTCTCCAGAAACATGTTTCATGATAGGCGATTCTGGGTATGACGACCATAAACTATATGACTTGAGTACTAAAAGAGGATTTGAACTGGTATGTCCAGTACAAAGATATGAACATACCCCTACTGACAGACTTGAGCTGATACAATTCTATGAATCTGAGTTAGGACAGGCTATTTACTCTTGGAGAAGTAAATCGATAGAACCACTAATAGAACATATTAAATCTGTTTTTAGAATAGACCCATTACCAGTAAGAGGCTACCAGAAGGCTGCTGGAATAGCACTTCTGTCAGTACTACTATATCAGATCCTTGTCTACTACAATTATAAAACCAGACGTAGTCAACGACCAAAATCAATCAAACACATGTTATGTAGTTAATATGTTACTAAATAATATATGAAAAATATAGAATTCAATTATGTCCAAGCCTTGCTTTGTTGCATAATTCAGAAAGATCGTCATCTTGCAATGCTTTTAGTACTTCTCAGGAATAGGCCAAATGCGGATTACTCCTTTTTAGCTGAATGTTTCAAGGTTAGTTGACTAATATCGGATTCGTGCAACAAAGCAGATAGAACCACTAATAGAACATATTAAATCTGTTTTTAGAATAGACCCATTACCAGTAAGAGGCTACCAGAAGGCTGCCTGGAATAGTCCTCTGCTCAGTACCTACTGTATCAGATCCTTGTCTACTACAATTATAAAACCAGACGTAGTCAACGACCAAAATCAATCAAACACATGTTATGTAGTTAATATGTTACTAAATAATATATGAAAAATATAGAATTCAATTATGTCCAAGCCTCAACTATATTAGGTGCCAATAAATAGAAAACGTCGATACAATTCTTGATCAAAAGAAGAATAGGTTAATTCTCTTGAAATCAGTTATCGAATTCGGAATGGATTTTCTGAGGCCTAGTGGGATTAATTCTTCGAAGTATACGTTAGGCTCTTAACTTCACTACCTAATATCTATGGCTAGATGTATCTGGCATTTGCTTGTTCATTATATGAAATGCAATAAGATAATTCCATCTAAAACCAATTCTGGCTTACACCTATATTTTAGTTCCAGATCCTTTAGACTAGCAACTAAATATTAGAACCATGTATTCATATAGTAATAGCCTCAGAAATTCTGATTGTCCTGATAGATTTGTAGTAGTGGCATGCAAGGTCAAAAAAATTATTGACGAAACATTATTGTGATAGCGTTCATTATCAGTGATAATATTTGAAAATAATATTTATATTTGAATTAAATAATTAATATGATATCTACCATGTCCTTTATTTTCACTTAATTTATTATACGAGAATCTAGTGAAATCCAAAAAATCCTTAACCCATTTCGAGTAAGCGTTGGCTCCTTTGTCAGTGATGTGGTAAAATGTAGACTCTGAAGAAGTTTTAATTGATTCAATAAGACCGTTTTCCTCTAATATGTTCATTATTTCAGCTATCCTATCCTGCCGTTGACTTTTAATTCCAGGCACTTTGGTGAGAATATGATACTTGCTGATCGGCCCGCCCAGAGAATTGATACAAAGATATTCAAGGATTGATAGCATAGTGTACTCAGAAGAGTAACGAAATTTGTTTCTCTTGGTATTTTTATTTTGAGTCAACTATCGAAACCTTAGAATTTTTCTCGCACCAAAGCGGTTAAGATATTCTGTCATTAATTCGTCATTGACCTATAAAATTGATAGGATATTACTTATCAGGCAGATTGAATTGATCTTACTGATAAATTGGATCCTAAGATTGTGGATATGAGCATTCCAATGGTTTTATCTTTTTGTGACATTTCTGTTCTTTTCTGTAGTAGTTATTACATCATGATATTCAATACAGATTCAGGCGAAGAGACATTAAGATGTTAATTCCAGACCAATTCATATTATGTTTCTCTTTTTTTACTATCATATTATAAACTTTTACAGTGTTATTGAATGTTGGAGCAGTAGTCCATCGGGTGTGGTGTGATATTATTATTTGTACAAAGATAATAATAAGTATATATCAATCCGAACATTATTTCATTACTATTCTTCTCTTTGTACCTATGCGTGCTTGTTAGTACATCCGGAGTTTTTGTATAAACAGTATTCATGTCAAAATATTCCCTATCATTACCATTATTAGTATTATCTTTACTACTTTTCAGCATCGAAATATACCAATAGTGATACGCGTAATCTCGCTATGATCATTATAGTAGCTTGCTACATAAAGCTCCTGACTCTTCTCAAATGACATTAGCATAGTGCTCAAAGCTTTCCTAATAAACTTGAATTAACGTAGTTAAGTTGTAATAGTTTCCTATCAATTACTCATTTTTAGTATTAATGGTCTCGGAGCATCTTTATTTTTACAGTAAATCAAATAGCTGTTCGTTATAATGAGGTGATTCGCACAGTAAGAGAAGGACATTACAATTACGATGATGGTGGAAAGTAGTAAGCATCTTTATTCTCTCAATTCAAGGTATTATTCACTTATCCAAGATTATTATTTATGTGTTTCACTTTCAATTTTAAACAATACTAAAATTAATAGTGTCCCATATTAATCACAATAATGCGATACTTGTTACTATGTGGACAACGGAGAAGGTTTCTCGACAAGAACAAAGTAGCCAAATCCCTTCCTTTCCAATTTCATAGCCAATACATACGAATCTTCTGATACATCATCTCCTATCATTATCGCTAAATGAATATTGTTTTTTGAAGATAATTTGTATGAATTGGAGATCCTCGGAAAATGATGTGATTACTTCCTTGGTTATACTGCCATCAATAATTTTAATTATTATTGAGCCATAATCTTTAAGAGCTTCTTGAAGTCTAGTGCTAATATATTCAACGCCGTCATTCTTCGTATTTACTACATGCTCTGAGTCAATTAGGACATCGAATTTTATTTTATCTATAACATCTTTGCCGTTAGATGCGTATGGGATGTTCAAAAATTCATTGAAATTATCTTTAGATGAAATATATTTTCGTAATGGCTCGCCAACTTCTTCTATTGTTTCCGCAATAGCATGTACGGCTTCTTCTTTGCTCTTGTTGATCATAGATATATTCATGCCAGCTCTTATACTGTTCCTCTCAAACATATCCGCCCATGATCTAAGTATTCGTTTAGATTTTAATATATTAGGGATTGTATATGATAAAATAGCAATAGAAATAACAGAGGAGATTGTAATTAAGAAATCCATTGAAGCTGAAAATATGCCTCGGACTTCAAGGAAATCTAATAACGAGAAGACAAATAATAAAGAAACTATACATATGATCAAGTAGAAATTCTTTTCAATTGAATATACTAATTTGGAAGACTCGTGGGCATATTTTGTAGCTAACATTGGAGAATTTTGTAATTGTCGACGTGCATCTACTTTTTGTGTTTGTGAATATTTATCATCTCCCTCTATTTGAACTCTTTTGTCATTACTACCAGACGAGGATTCAGCCATAGAAAATCATATAGTAAAATCTTCTTTCTTCTCATATTTAAGTAATAGAAGAACTCAGTTCCTAGGGTCCTCTACCAAAGTTCCTACAGTGGTTTAATAATATTCAAAAAAACTATTAGATTATGAAAGGAACTACAACATTGACCGCGTATCCTACGAGAACAATGGTATATGTTATTATTGCACTGATGCTCTCGACAGGTGCGATATACTTTTTTGTTGCATCTCAGGACTACGCCGAACTTTCGCAGTCAGCACGCCTGCCTACCGAAAGCAAGAATGTACAGGACATTATGGCAACAACAAATGAAATGATATTTTTCATTATAGTAGGCCTAGGATACACTGCTGTCGGGAGTTACACATTAGAGAATCCATATCGTAATAAGATGCCATATATCATGGCTATAACAGGTTCGCTAGCATTAATTCTCTTTTACATATTGACCAGAACGATAAACATTCCTTCAATCAGGGGTACAAAATGATGTAGGTACAGTAGATGTACTCACCAAGGTTATGCAAGCAGCAATAGTTGCTCTATCCGTATATATACTAATACCATTAATAAGGAGGAAGTCGTTGAAATCAGCGCCGATATTAGAATATGAAGAAAAACAATCACAAACACTGGACAAAAATCAAAAGAGAAACAAAGAATCAGACTTTCATGGTTACAAATAAATTAGAATGCGATTAAAAAGAGAATCATAATACTATTTTTATTGTTCGGATTGAGTTTCAAAATATGCAAGAGTTAATAGTTCTCAAAATCCAGCAGAATCGAAGATGACAAACATGAATATAATCTATGAGCAGATGGTTAAAGGAAAGACACTATCAAGGCCAGACTTGCACAATAATACACAAGTTGGTACTCTGTTCAATGTATGCACCAAAATGATACGTCGATATCGCATTATTTTATTGTTCTACCTAAGCAATCATTTTTATCTACAATTACAAACATCAAAAAGCCAGCTTTCTTTTTGGCGTTATTTTTGCATAATGGCAACTAGAAGACGTTTCAAAAATCATATCCTCAATTTGCTTTTGTTAATTGTTACCTCGCCTCGCTCTGGTTTTCAGTCAATAAATGCATTTATTAAATTTGCCTCTTTATCTAAGCTCTGTTCATTTAACAATCTTTCGTTCTATCATGAGCACCCTGTTCTGAATATCCACAAATAGAGCTAATCAGTTTGTTATGTGTTCTAATTTGCAGTCAATTCATGTTCAATCAAAGTAAGAGGTTTTATCTTTAGGTCCATCGTTAACTGAACAGTGCCTTATCTAGGCTCTGTGAATGTGTCTACACTTGCTGACTTTGTCCATTCCTTATCAATACTCTTACTTTCTTGGCTCAGTGGAAGCCTTTCATTTATAACAAGCCAAGATTCGATAATATATTTATATAAAGAGGGAGAAATTAAGGCCAAAATGATGAGCAAACCAATTTACAATTGGAAACGGTTACTTAGAGCCTATGCGAAAAGTCCACTTCTTCTATAGGTGATCCATGCACATGCAAAATGTAACATTCCAATATAGTTTTCAATCCTCTTTTCCCATCTTACCAGCAATCGTCTGAATCTGTTCATCCAAGAATGGGTTCTTTCAACAACCCATCGCCTAGCTCTGTATTTTGGTATTCCTTCTTTAATGCTGCTTCTTTCCTTTCCTTTTAATCTGATGTGAATTGTATAGCCATACTCTTCCAGTAATTCGTATACCTCTGGAAACGCGTAGCCTTTGTCCATGCACATGTGCTGCTTTGATCTGATTGTTGGTTCAGGTCTATAGATGACTATGCTTTGCAATGTTGCTTTGGTCATCTTCATGTCATGCCTGTTAGCTCCATCTACACATACACCAAGTGGTACTCCTTTACCATCTACCAGAATACTACGTTTTGTACCTGATTTAGCTCTGTCTGTGGGATTTGGTCCTGTGCTTTTTTCCCCCAAGAGGCGCTTTTGTAATAACGCCATCCATAGCCTGCCATTTCCAATCGATCCCAGTTTTTTTATCATATACCGACAATCCATCGATCCACATTCGCTTGAAAACACCAGCCTTTCTCCATTCCTGGAATCTGTCATGTACTGTCCTTTGAAGCACCAAGACTTCTAGGTAGAGCATTCCACTGACAGCCTGTACGTAGGACGTAGAAAATAGCACTCATGGCCTTCCTATCATCCATTCTTGGACGACCAGCCTTTTTCTTCTTTCTCCTACGTATTGATGATGATAGCAATGTAATGATTCTATCCCATACAACATCAGGTATGCAGTACGATGAATCAACTCCAGTAACCTCTGATATCAATACAGCTCAAAAGAAAGTGTAGTACAGCTTAGCTTTATCGATCAAACACAGTTTGCTTATAACTCAATAAAACTCTACTTTTCGGATGGGTTCTTAGTCTATCTGGTATAGCCGGGATACTGGTTGTTCTTATTATCGTAAACCAAAATGAGATCATCCCATGAGTATATTCAGTAACAACCAATGCCCAGAATGCAACAACAAGTCCTAACGCTTCATCCGTTGCTGCAGTTGTAACCATAACCAAAAATGAGAAAGGAAATCTAATTTTTAAGCCACAAACACTAACAATAAAACCTGGAGAAGAAGTATTTATAGGTAATAATGATACGTCTCCCCATAGTCTTACAAATGGCATATCTTCTAATGATCCCCTTTCTGGGAAATTGTTTGATACTGGAATTATCAAAGCAAGAGGGTTTGCCGAGTTTGTAGCATCAAATCTTAATCCTGGAAGGTATCAATTCTATTCTATAACAGATCCATCACTTAAGGGTGAGATAATAGTTGTACCAGAAAAATAAGGAATATACACAAAACTAATAATATTTCATTTTATTTTACAAGGAATTATTATAAGTTGTAGCACACCTTTAGCATATATTAAATTGTTGGATTTTCACTTTTCATCTGCTTCTAACAATTCTTGTAATAAGCTTACGCGTTCTTATAACGCACAATCAAAACAGGACAACTAGACTTCTCAGCAGTAGATCTGGACACACTTCCTAATGTCTTGAGCTTTGATATCCCACTTAACCCAATATTGCCTATCACTATCAAATCTGCTTTCTCTTTGTTAGCAAACTTAATTATCGTATCGGATATAGAATTGCCTTGACTAACGAGAACTTCTGTTCTTATTGTAAAATTATTGTTTGCAGTCCCATGAGATTCATATTTTTTCTTTCTTGCAGATAGGAGTTTTATTGCGTTTGATCTCTTCAATTCATGGATTTCCTTAATATATTCTGAGAATGAAATTACTTCTCCTGTCCTAGGAGATCTCATAGTAGTTTCAATGCCAAGTGTAGCAGGAAAGTCTTGAATAACAAGCAGTATTATAATTTCTATCTTACTAAAACTACCATTAACGAAAATAGATCTTGCTAGCTGTACGGCATGCTCTAATGCTTTATCTGCAGGTTTGGAACCATCAACTGGGACTATGATTTTTTTATACATTGATCATTCAATCATCCCACCAAAAATTGTAAATCATTCACATATTTTATCTTACTTGGCATAGCATATTTAATACTCTCCTCTTAATTTAATTACAATTGCATTATCCACATTGTAATTGTTACATAGTTAGTTAATATCAGTACCA
>CAVPXM010000040.1:0-43004 GCA_963709405.1 uncultured Nitrososphaerales archaeon | reverse complement strand
GTATTCATTCCCCCCATCAAGAATCACACAGTTCCTTTCATAATACTTCTTCTTAAATTGTGAATAGAGATCGTATTAATAATCGACGGACCTGTTCCAGTTTCAGACGCCAAGTAATTAGGTTTAGATATACAGCATGTTTAGTATACATCGCATTATATTAATGCCCATTGTCTGCGAATTAGATGGTATTAAACGTAGTTTGGGAGCTTAATTGAAACTCCTGTGATACTGAAGCTGGACCTGGTGCCGTCACACCTCGACTAGCTCAGACGGGTTGCGGTAACGTTATGCTGTCAAAACTGGACCTGGTGCCGTCACACCTCGACTAGCTCAGACGGGTTGCGGTAAGGGCCCCGACTCGTTCAGATCGGTCCCGACGACTTAAGCACGCTGTGTCGATTGGACTAGGAAGGATCATATTCATTTGCGTGTCTTGCATGACAGATGATAATTGCTGAGGAAGTACCTTTTCGGTATCGTGAACCGGCGGGCCGGTTCACATTGACGTCGCATCAGTTGTCAAATTTGCTTGTGTAATTGCCTTCAATCAGAAGCAAATTTCCCAACACCTCTGTTGGTGGCGAGTAGAATATCGATCGGGTATTTTCTACTGTTTCACGGTGCCATAAAATCGATCAAGATACACGAGAATTAAGAGATTATCCTAACACCGATGACTGTTTTTTTGCCTATCTGTACGCCTAAAGCTTCAAGTTCGCTGTTGACTATATGCGGCAGAATTGTGGACATAATTCAAGTCTCAGGAAGTGGCGAGCACTACCCAGTGTTCCTGTGAGATAATTGCATCTTTCCTTCAAGCACATCATAAGCATTAATACCATTATTGTAAAGTTCGAAATGTGTTCTTTTTCACTAGCACGTACCATATCACAATGAAAATGAACAATAGTCTTATATCTATCGCATACTCATGATTCCAGCACTTTAAACATGATAAAACGAGCAACAGAGATAGACAGAAAAGGTGGTATAAATGTAAAAAGGCAGGAAAGTAGGAATAGCCTGAAGGATAATCGCAGTTTAGACAGGTATCTTTTATAGATGGTCAAAAAGTCGATCTGATCTTTTTAATTACGTCCAAGTCTTCTGCAAAGATATTCCATAACTAGAAAAAGTACACCAATAATGAAAAGCTCTGTTCATAAAACCTCAAATTATTATTTTGATTTCAGGAATTTATTGTACATGGTAGCATCACATTGTTGCTTGGCAAATTCGTCTGTCACGGTCGATGAATTAAGACAAATCTGTTCCATTGATAATTGTTGAGACTGAGGCGGCGATAATAATGAGGATACATTTGACGAATTAGTAACATCATTAGTGGCAAATTTACTCAAATTAGCATTATTATTGTTATTATTCATAGTACTAACGCTATTATTGTGGTTGAAAAAAGAATTGGCAAGATTTTCTATAAAAGAATCAGAATATGCACTTTGTTGTTGCAAATATGAAAAGACACTAGATGCTAATATCGATATTGTTATTATTAATACAGTATTCAAAGTATGGTAAGTAGTTTCATTATGCCTTATTTGTATTGCGGTAAATATTGAATATGAATGTGGATGGTCTAAACTCATTCATTCATTTCATAATTCATTACCTACGATTCGAGGTAGTTTTTCAACAAGAATTCGAAGCATCATAATCTCTATAAAACATGTTTTGCTAATTGTTAGATTAACAGATAAATTACATTTTTCATTAATTTATGTTACTTACACGAGTTGCATCTCGCTGATTCTATCTCGTATGTGTATTGGATGTAACTGATATTGGTACAATCATCATGAGTGAGACCTTTCCCGCATGTTCTCTAGCCTTGTTGCATGCTTTAACAAATAGCAGTAAGGTGGGGTAATATCTTGGAAGGATTAGGATCATTTTAGGGCTAAGAACTCATTGTGAATACCAATGGTTTTGTGACGTTGAGCAGCCGGGCAATTCTCTGTTCTGTAATGAAGAGTCACACTTGCTATTTTTGTCGAGCTGTAAATGCTTGATATATTGTTCTGGAACTTGGACCAGCTATTGAAACGTGTTCTCCTGGTTTCAATTTGAATGAGGGAGATGATGTAAGATATCTCTGTCTATGTTTTACTACATTTTTGATAATTGTGCAGACAAAGGCGAGTCGCACACTCCAGCACTAAACGTAATTATACTTGGTGAATTATTAACCACAGCTGAAATTATTTCAAATATGCTGTGAGCCTTTATAGTTGAAGGTGAAGTATGAGTATCTACTAGGTCAACTCCCCGCATAGATTCCATACTTGTTCAACAGTAGTGAAGAGGGGTTTGAAAGATTGGTGATATGCATGTCGACCATCATCCAATGGAATACCCATTATGATAAAAATGACAAATAAGGCCGACATTGGTATTATAGTGCTATGCCTTGTTTGACAAGGTGTCAGCATAAAATGTCTGTGTTAATGAAGATCAGAGGCTATTTGTACATATCTCCTCGCTCTGTCAAGGCCATATAGTGTTAACATTAGAAAAGGTATGTAATAGGAACTTTCCTGAGGCTCAGTCTCAGTCTTCATCTTAACTGAGATGGGTAGATATTATTATTACCAACATGAACACATTTATTCCGTTACCTATGCTACGCATTTGAGTTTCGTCAAAAAGTTAATTCACTATAGTATTCAGCAATCCTATCAAATCTTCGTTTTCAATTGGTTTTCTCAGAATGCTACAATATTTCCTCTCTTCTTCATGAGATAGTTCGTTTCTAATCAATTCATTATGTATTATGCCAGAACTGAGAAGATACACCTTAAGGCGATTATTCATTTTAATTATCTTCCGATACAGATCAAAATCGTTCAAGACATTTTTATGTCTACTAATAGCAAATCATATAATCCATCAGCAAGTTTCTGTAACGCCTTAATTGGATCGTTGTAAGAATCAACTTTGAATCCGTTATTTTCAAGAACCGTCTTTAGTGTTAGATACGTATCGTATCCATTACCGGTTTTCATATCATCATCAAGGATCAGAATTCTGTTCATACTCATATCATTATTGTCTCCAAACATTGCCTTGATAACCTGCTTATATCATAAGTATCTATAGTCACAATCGTAGTACCCGGTAAAGTGCCATTCTGCCTCTAATCCCAGATAGGTAGCAGCTAAACCTATCAACGTATGTATCAAACGTTTAGACATGGATTGTACATCATTATCTTCGTTTGTATACTAACTTTAGTCTAAATAGATTATGATTTAATATCAAATCAGCTTACTGTTGCTTTTTATAGCAACTAACCAACAATAAGTTCAACACACGCGATTTGCTAGTGGAGGATATAGCCCGCGGTCCACCAAACTATTGAAGATAAAGATAAAAGAAACCGCAGCAAGAGGACTAAATTCTAATGTACTGTACCATCAAAATTATGAATATCCAAGCTTCATCTATTTCTATTTCTTGGAAGTTCTCTCTGAACCTGGAATTTTCGGATGCGACTTCAAGGAAGTTTAAAACTTAAGCTCATGTTACAAAAATCTAGCTATTCGTATCATTAACAGAGCTGTTTAGTATCCTATGCCTATGATTTGTTAAAGACGAGACTGAGTCGAGCTTTAATCTTTCGAAATACAAATAATTCCTAATGATAAAACAGGCCAGGAAAGTGATTTCAAACGCCCTTGCGCATAGGTGTAGCGCTTTCCAGAGGAACACTGTACTCAGAACAATGGATATCTCTAACAAGAACGAATGTTTCCCAGAAGTTGTTCAGGTATCGACTATGACCAAGCCTTTGATTATTGATTTTATGCCATGGTGTTACGTATTAATGAATCAATAAATCCTCTAAGGGATGGTTTGCCGTAAAGAGCCTAACAAACACGAGGGAATACAGTTAAGATGAAATATTAATTGATGAATACTCTTTGATAATATGTGACGAGCCTTTATAGCTTTCAATGAAAACTAATTAATATCGGACTAAATAATATAGGATATAGTATGAATAAAGAATTGAAGTTGCCTATTAGTTGGACGTATATTTATAAGAAGATGGACGTTATCATACTGTCACTGTTCGGATAATTGATAGACCTATAGCTAAATACATCCTATATCCAGGCAATGGTTATATCCTAAGGAGTATGACCGATTCAAAGTATGTTTATTACGCACTGCAGATATGCTTTTCATGGCTATCAATCAGGAAAACGTCTGAAAGATTATCTGCTGTACATATCAAAAGAAATCATGTCTTTTTGGAGTTGGATTTGAGGATACAAGCCAAAGAGGAAATTTCAGACTAGAAGGACAATATCTGAGTGCATAATTGATGAGACATTGATTAAAGCAATTAGTGACTATGTGTGATTATTACTTGCGATTGAGCCAAGAAATAAGGAATCTAGGTAGTTGCCTCTCTATAGAGAGAAGTATGCTAGTTGGTGAACAGTTTATAAAGATAGTCATTTTTGATTATATGGATAGATACATTTTTTCTATGTAAGATTCGAAAAAGAAAGAAGAGAGAATCTATTTTAGTCTGTGCTTGTAATACGATTAAGAATACTACAATGGAAACATCTGACTTCAAAGAACTTTTTACCTATAATCATATGGTAAGACAAAATTATGTCGATGCATTTAAAAAATTATCATGGGAAGACATGGTCAAAAATCACGAAACTGGATGGTTATCATTGAAAGATACTTTACTGCATATAATATGGGTTGAAGACTCGTGGATTAATTATTCTATTCATGGTCAGGAAGATCCTAATAGACCATTTCCTTATTCTAATCACAAGTCATGGAGTGCGATTGATGACTATAACTTTAATTCTACTTTAAAAGTCAACAACTATTTGTCTTTGCTTAAGCCAGATGATCTTTGCAAACCAGTTTCAAGACTTAATAATGATGGAATAAGAAGAAGTACAAAAGTTAAAGACGTGCTAACTCATGTTATAACTGAAGAATTGCATCATAGGGGAGAAATAATAGCAATTCTTTGGCAAATGGATATCCAACCGCCAGATATGGATTGGCTGTCAGTCATGAAAAAAACAGATCCTATATGGTTATTGAAGTAAGAATGTAATACATAAAAAAAACTTTAATTGAATGATATTATGTTATAGAAATATGATTATCCTCCTTACCAGACCTATTAAAAAATATCTTACTTTGACCCCATTACCTGCTTAATTATTCTATTGTATGAATCACTTAGCTGAGTGCATCTACAAAGCCAATTCTACAATGTATCAGAAGATACGCTACACTGCAAACTTCCTGTGATCCTCTATCGGAGTATGTAATGGTTTTTCAACCCAAAAGATCACCGTTGAATTGATGGTCTGAGCAAATCTATTATTTGTCAATATGGACTCTCTTTTCACTATCAGTAGACAGAACATTAAGGTTGGTATTACTGGTATGATTGACTCCTCCAGATTAGTCAGTAGAGTCCGCTAAACCATCGTATGCATCATGCAATAACTTGATGAGTATTAAGGTTAATTAATTGTTGTAACAAAACATATAACTAGCGAAATTAACAAAGGGAACTATTCGATTGACTAATGTTGAATTTGAGGTAACAGATGAGCAGTTTAAGGAACTGACAGATACGAGAGATCAGTATGTTAAGGATGGAGATCTAGATGTTAATACCGATGTGGGTGCTTTTGTAAAATTCTTGCTACAAATGTACGGTATTATAGGTACAGATTCAAAATGATTATACATATTCTATCTCGTTCAGGTGAGGATCTAGCAGTCTTTAAATCTGAATAAAATTCTGATAAATATATTGCTCACAACAAGATGATGATAAAATGAAAATATATTCTGTCAGGCCTTTGCTTTTGCTGAGCTAATGAACTAATACTTTATTATCATCTTTCTATACGGGTCCTCTATTTCTTTAGTTAGAAATATCGTCTGTTGTAGGTTTTGCAGATATTACAGAAACGAAATCAATCAATCAATCATAAAGATTATTTTGGTAATATATAAATAGTAAAATAACCGCCTGATATAGATGGGATGTCTTTCAAAAACACGTTTAGAGGTATCTGTATTGTTCAATGTCGTTCATGCAGATTAGGTGTGCAGATTGCGAATATTCAAACGTTCTGCCAAAGAATATCGCTGTAATTTATGTGTTAGAATTTTCGATAAATGTAGAAACATCAAATTCATATGAGAGAATGAATCACGGTCAGGAAGGCCATCAGACACCTGCATCAGTAGATTAGTAATAGTATTATATTCAACACACCATTTTCATGAATACTAATGTCTAGAAGTCAACTATTTTTCTTTGTTATTTGATTTACAAAATGCATAAAGTGCATCATATACATAGAATTGTTTTGCCATATTATCATAACCATCTTTCGAAATGATACTGAAACCACTTGCCAATGCAGCTAGGCCTTCAGAATAAGGAGTTAAACTCCTAATAGGTGTATCTGCTCCCCTTACAATTTTTGCTAATTGAAGAATTGCAGGATACTTATTATTCAATCCATATTTTTTGATAATGGCGTCAAAAGAACACTCTTCTCCATGGTGCTCTAACTCCACATCGGGCATATCGAATGGTATTACTTCTTGTTCTTTAGCTATTTGAATTACTTTGTGTGCAGGAGCAAAAATGAATTGGGCATTAATATCAACAAAATTTTTAATCAACCAAGGACATGCGATTCTGTCAACTTTTGCATGTTCTCTTGTTATCCATTTCATGGTGTTATTTACAATCTATACTTATGCAAGTATAAATGGATTGATAGACCAAATCAACATCTCTAAAAGCAATAAGAATCAAAGCAGTATTTTCAGCCTCTTTTACAAGATTGATGAGATTTTATTTCTATAGTGTGGTAGTCTTACGTTATATGTATAGCTGAAAGGCTAAGTACTGGGGAAATTAAGATGCGCCCCTCAATATTCTTGTCAGGTTTCCAGTTAATATCAATAGAGATTTGAGCATGAATTTCTTTAATATCATCTAGAAGAACTTGAAGGAGAAGTCGTACTTGTATTCAATGAACTCGTATTTGCTCCTATATTGGATGGCAGCAGTAGTATTAACATAGGAATGTGAGTCCAGAATGAGCTTCGAGCCATGCATAACGATCTGCTAAAAGATACTGCGGAACTGGTCCAACGCTGGTAAACCACTGAGACGATGGATAGAATGCATGTCGCAGATTGGGATAAGTTATCAACGAATGGGTTGTTGTATGAGAACATCCAAAGCTTTCTTACTGTCCTGAATTAGATCATTAACTGTTGCATTTCCCCATACATTTGTGTTCAAAATAATACCATCTGCATCTATACCTCTCTTATCGTATCTGAGAACAACGAATCCCCTTTTTGCCAGATATTGGGCTATTTGCCAAAATGGTTAGCATTCTTTGCTAAAGTCTCATTCATGTCCTGTGTCCCCGAACTATGAACAAGTAATACAGCAGGGAAAGGTCCTTTTCCAATAGCAGGAAATGTCAGCTGGGCTTTAGTCTTTACTCCATTCCCTAAGTCTATTACTAGATTTCTATATTTTATCGTCTGGATAAATGGTTGAGCTAGTGCAGTCTGTTGTTCTTTAAATATAATAGCAACCAAGCAAGATAACACAAGTATACATATTAATAATAATCTCAAAGACAGCGTATGCCTTTTGTTCTATCCGATTTATGATGCCATTAATCATATTGAACCTATAATTAAGGTTTTAATGACGGTACTTTTATGCACTCTAGTGACAAGATCCATCTAAGAAACGATCTGAACAATTCTATGTATGTGAACCCTTAGTCTATACACAGGATGTCTCATTTTAGAAAATGATTATGATATGCTGCACATAGTATTAGAAATACAAGATTAGTCTAAAATCAGACATTGTCAGATTTACTGAAAAAGTAGCTTCAGGATGCAAATGGAATTGCTCAATCAGATTGCTTCTATCGTAAAGTCTCATATACTTGGATATGGACAGTATTAGGATCCTTTTTTTAACAAGCTAATCACGTTGACAATTTAATTTCGATGTATAATATGCAAGAAATATGAATATTAGATAAGAAAATTATCTGAATTACATATATGTAGTATAACTATTTTATGAAAATAAAATTTTCCATAAATCTTTTAAAGAAGTAAAGTATTTATTAATTATGTTCAGCAGGCCGGATTTGTTCAGAAAAAAAGAAAAAGGAGAGACTAAGGCATATAAATGCAAACATTGCGATATGGAGTTTGAAGACAAGGATAGATTAAAGAAACATAGTAAAAAGGCTCATAGCTGAAAACGTTAGAGTGGAGTTACCATGAATTCAGTAGGAATTAGTGATATGCTGTTGATTCGTCTTTAGAGTTAATTAACAACTAAATAAAAATACACTATTATATCTAATAGTTGAGAATTTATTTGCCGTTAGGTGTGCAAATGAAATCAACATCAAGGATAAACGATACTGTTGATTTATTCAATACAATAAATGCAATTAAATTGGCACGCAAAGGCGATAATTTTCCTTATTATGCATCGATAAGAGGAGTCACTCTGTTTAAAGGAAACAATGGGCGGAACTTTTTCCTTCTCTATTGGTCTAAGCATGATGATGAAGAGAGTAAGATATTACCATGTACTGAAGAACAAGCGTTTGAATTTCTGTATGGACTTTATGGATCTAAGTTTACAGATACGACAGATGAAGACTTAGATGTGATACTAAAGGAGAACTTTCAAGAGAGAATATTTGTTAGGGACGATAATAATAAAGATCTAACATAATAACGTAAACAGAAAACCAGTACACTTACACGCTTGAACTTATTCAGATCAGCTCTAAGATGACAATAATGGTGTAAACGAAGCTATTAATAGTATCTATGCTGCAATAATTCCTTTAGCTTATCTTAAGGCATCACTTCCAGCTTAATATATAGATTAGATCTCTTGCGTAATTAGAAGCTTACAGCTATATTCGACGTCATATATGATATTTATCTGATATCTCTTTGATGTCATATAGAAGATTATGCAAAAAGCCTTTGTTATTCAGGTCACTTACTGGACTAACTGTACCAGAATTTGATCAAATAAGCAGTGAGATAGGATCGAAATATGAGGAATATGAAAGAAGACGTCTTTCTAAAAGGAAGAGGAAAAGAGATGTTGGTGCCGGTAGACCGTTTAAACTGAAACCAAGAGAAAGACTTCTAATGCTTTTGGTTTATTTATTATCGATTGTACATTACATATGCATTATCGGGATTTCTATTTGATCTTGACCAGAGCAATGTATTTAGAGATTTGAGTATCCTAGAATCTTTGCTAAAGGAGTGTATTCCATTGCCAAAGAAGATATACAAACGTACTAAGAGATTAAGAACTATAGATGAAGTTGAACAGTACTTCCCTGGATTCAAGGCTTTCATAGACTCTACAGAACAGGAAATTCCAAGACCTAAGAACAAGAGAAAGAGAAAGAGTTACTATTCAGGTAGAAAGAGGAAACATACTGTCAAGACACAATTGATGGTTAATACTGAAGGTTTGATCCTGCATAAGACAGGTCACAGTAATGGAAGAAAACATGATTATGACATTTACAAACACAATCATCCTATTAACTCCATCACAAGTTGACAACATAGTTGATCTTGGTTATCTTGGTATCGAAAAGGACTTTCCCACAGTAAAGTCTGTACTTCCCATTAGAAAGAAAAAGAATACCTTGCTTTCAAATGACGATATGAGATACAACAAGAATCACTCAAGACTCAGGATCATAGTAGAGCACACCATATGCAAGATCAAGAAGTTTGGAATAATGGGTACTAAGTTCAGAAACAAACTAAGAAGGTACAATAACATATCTGATATTGCATCCGGTATACTGAACTTCAGAGTGATGCAGTCTAACAGGATTTCAATCTAAGAATACAGTCAAAATAGGCAGCATTAATAGATCATAACTGCTAATTACGCAAGAGATCTATTGTCTTGTATCAGGAGCTATAAGGTATGATCTATCTTCACAAAAAGTAGTATTAAGTCAATTCCTTCCGCATTCATTTTAGTTAGAATCTTATCTAACTAATAATTCTTGCAACTTCAGATAACTCAATCATAGAACTATTAAAGACATTAACCTAGTTAATAAAAGCCTGGCAAAACCTGTATGAGGAGAGTAAAATCACAGATCCCAATTTTTAATAGTATGACCAAAAGATCCTGACACAATTTTGGAGTCGTTAGGAATGGACTTGATGGCCGTTACCGGTTCGTAGAGATCAATCTGAACAGAAAAAAGCTCAACTCCTGTCTCTGACCACAATATTGCTTTCAATATTGATCATACAGATCACACGATTCGAGCCGGCGAATACTCTTTTTCGATCATAATGCAGAATCAATGTGTGGATTTCCCAGGGCACTCCCATGACCGACAATTCACTTGCCTGTTACTGCCATTGACTGTTCCATGCCTGAAACTGAAGGGGATCGCGAAGAATTTTGGGCGTTTGCTATTTGTATGCAACTATGTTGTATTGTTACTAGTAATTGGTTAGTCCGGATGAGGTCGGACGTGTATATACTAACTGGTATCATGATTGGCAGCTATTGCTATAACTACAATAAAAATACCTTTTTATTCACTATGAACAGCAATCTCTATCGTCTAGCCCATACTACACTTATTGTCATTTTGTGTTAACCTGTTTAGCAATCTTGTTTTTAAACGACCACCTATTTCTGCTCCATTTCTGACCATTACAACAATAATCATCTGATTGTGACATTTTTGTCATTATAAAATGGAATGCTATGAGTGGTGTGAATACAGCCAATGTTATAGCTGCAAGCATGTAGCTGTGAAGATATAGAAGATACAAAGAGACTCCAACTCCGGTCATTATTTCAATCCACGTACACGTACACAATTGTAAAGCTACGGATCGAAGATTCATAGTGCATATGTAGTCGTGTTCATTTTAAATAGATTTTTCCAAATTAGATCCAGATCTCTACCCAATCAAGTCAAGTGCACAAGCTGTATGATGTGCTCTATGTGTTAATTGATATAGAGTACTTACTCACTTGATAGGTTACGCAACAAGGAATTCATCGTGAGTATTTATATGATAAATAAATTCAAGAAACCGCTCAATTTATAATATTAATTGAATTAGATATCTGTGCAAGCACTCCTATGCAAATAGCTGCTATATTCTCAGATTATGATGGCACTCTTTGTCGAACAGCCTCTATAATGGAAGAGGAGCGAAATTTTATCCCAGATCATCTAAATGCTGTTCTGTGGAAAATTTCGGACAGGATACCAATTTGCATTGTATCAAGCAAGGATTTTAGCTTCTTACATAGTAGAACGAAGTTTAGTAGTGTCATCTCATGTATTTTAGGGATCGAAACCCTAATTATGAAAAGACATAGCTTACAGATAGGTACAGACCAGACAAAATTACTTGATTCTATCATACCATATGCCTTAGATTGCAGCGATTTGAGTTGTGTTAAAGGTGGACACATAGTTAATAGTAATTTATTGAAAAAGAATTCACTGATAATAAACCAATTAGCCGATGAAGTAGGGTCAAAATTTCAAGAGGTGAATATTGAAAAAAAGTTTACTGTTACTAACAAAGGTTATTTAGCAGGCATTACAATCGACTGGAGGCATATGAAAGACTGGAAGTCTTTCAAACTAGATTCCGAACCATTATTAAATAAAATAATACATGATAAACAGATGATGCACTCTAAGGAATCTGAACTGTATGTACAAACATATACTACACATCCATTCATTGATGTCTACGTAATCCGATGCAATAAGGGTATTGCATTTGATCATATAGTCTCAGGAATCCCTGATATGGCAGATAACTTACAAAATATAATGTACTTGGGAGACTCAGAGAATGACAATCCAGCATTCAGAAAGGCAGGTGTATCAGTAGGCATACATTCCGACAACAGATTGAAACCGCAGTTGGACTGTAAACATCACATTGACTTTAATCATTTGCCAGCATTTCTTAACAGTCTCTTAGATAACAACCTAGAATTTTCAGAAGACTATATTTGATGATGAAGGATTCGTACTTTTCACTTCCGTATCCTCTGCAATCTGATCGTTCAATAGCATAACATCGTACCTTCCAGCCTCAGCATACTCCCTTCTGCGATTTATGTCAGCATGTCTTCTTATCTGCTTGACGGTACTACTTTTACAAAACTTTTCAGTACATCATAATCCAAATCTGGCGTGATTGAAGAGCTACCTCATCTCGCGTTGCAGATGAGTGTAAAAAAACAAAATGTGGGGTTTAGTAAATTGATATGACTTATCCTTTCATATCAGACGGCTAAATTTGATGAGGATGATTTATAATATAAATAGTCCATACAAACAATAGATAATGCCTATCTCAAAAACTTCATTAAGTAAAAATGATCTACAAGAAGGCAAGCTATTGAGAGAAGACGTTGATGGCAAATCCATAGTATTTACAAAAATAAAAGATAAGTTCTATGCTATGGATTCAATCTGCTCGCATGAAGGTGGCCCTCTAGAGGAGGGGACCTTGGAAGACTATACCCTAACTTGTCCTTGGCACCAAGGTATATTTGATATACGTACAGCAAAAGCGTCTACCGAAACAAATTGGGTTACCGATCTGAAATCATATCCTGTTATAATCGACGAAGGTAGTGGACAGATCTCTGTGGATACAGGTTAGTGATACCAATTTATGGTTAGTGATGAGAAAAGTAATATGCCATACCAAGACACGAGTACAGAGAATGTACCGACGAGGCCGTCGAAACGACAGCTAAAACTACTTGACAAGATATCGTATGAAAGAACAGATATTATGTCATTCAAATTTTCCCGAAATGATAATAGTAGTCAATCACAGAATTATCATCTGAACTACAAAGCAGGACAGTATGCTATTGTTGATCTTGGAACAAAAGAGGATCCAGAGGGACCAGTACGATCCTTTACTTTAGCCTCTTCTCCAACAGAAGATGATTTCATTCTAATTAGTACTAGAATAAGAGATACACCATTCAAAAAGAAACTTGAAGCTTAGGAGTTGGACACGTCGTGAATGTAATAGCACCCATAGGCAAATTTATTTTACATTCAGATCATTCAAAACCTGCTGTATTTTTATCTGGAGGTATAGGAGTTACTCCATTCAGCAGCATGGTAAAATATGCTACAGATAGACAAGTACCAGTAAATATAACTATATTTGATTCTAACAGAAATCAGAATAACATACTTTATAAGGAAGAATTTGATGAATGGGCAAATACAAATAAAAATTTAAAAATTATTTATACACTCGCAGGTGGAGAAGCCGGAGAAACGAAGATCGCACAGCCATCCTCATCCCAATATCAGCCTCAATCTAATCCTAACATTCTAGATGATACTGACTGGAGGGGAGAACGAGGCTTCATAAATAAGGCGATGCTAACAAGACATCTTAAAAAATCTGAACTAGAAAATTCAATATTTTATATCTGCGGCCCTCCAGGCATGTTGAAAGCCATGCAAAAACTATTAGAAGCTGAATTGCATATTCCAAAAGAAAGAATGATGCTCGAGGAATTCACTGGTTATTAGGAATTGATATGATTATAAGAATTGGTGCTATCTTCGAAATGATACAACAACTCAAACTGTCATGAAAAGTGCATCTGTAAGCTCATGATCTCAATTTTGCTGATACCGGACTCTCATCTTTTTCGTTTGATCTCTATATTCATTGTAAAGTAAACCCATCAATTCTATCCTATCAACAGTAATAGAAAACTGGCAAAATATTGCTTTGTTAAAGATAGTTGGTTCTAACCAAAGGCTATATGGAATTATAATACCTTCTATTTATGGACTCTCATCTTTTTCGTTTGATCTCTATATTCATTGTAAAGTAAACCCATCAATTCTATCCTATCAACAGTAATAGAAAACTGGCAAAATATTGCTTTGTTAAAGATAGTTGGTTCTAACCAAAGGCTATATGGAATTATAATACCTTCTTGCTATACCTCTTTTTGTAGCTTAATTTGGTATTAATTTGGAAATACATTGATATACAAAGTTTGCTATATTGACAATGGCGAAGCAAAGATAACATGAATAACTCTCTTAAACTAATAATAAAAAGACAATTATTGTTTATAGGAGGAAGTCTTGCGCTTTATTTTGTTAGTTAGTTAGTTACTACTTTGGCTTTTTACTTGGGCTCGTTGCAAATACTGCACTATTTATAGGAATCTTGTTCTACCTTAGGAGAAAGCAGATTATGGAACAAAGATCTCTTGGCTCTGATGGGAAGGCATATAGCACAGGACTTAACTGGTTCAGTGATAATTCGACGAAGATGAGATACATTTGTATTTCTTGCGGCTCAGAGATGAAAGGTATTGTAGAATGCAATAAGTGTGGCTCAAAGATGAAAAAGCCCATTTTTTGATATACCTTAGATAAGTACTGAAATAACGACGCATTTAATCAGAAATGTCTGAGTCTTATAGTTTATTACTGTTTCTATTGGAGAGTAGAGAGAATACGCTTGGAAAGTTAGTTTGGACATAATCACCCATATCTTTGACTTCACTATTTGAAAACGGGACATGTCAAAACCCTCTAGAATCAGATGTTGGTACTGTACAATACGAGCCCAGATTAGTACCACTGTCAGAATATAAAACCAGCCTAAACCCAATAGGCCAACAGGGTATAAAATCTCCAATTTTCATGTACATCACCAAGCCTTTGCCTTTTGCCGCTTCTCTTGTATCAGCATAACCACTAAAATAAAAAATGCAATAGGCCCAATAACCATGCCAAGACCACTGCCAAATAGAGCTAATACAAAACTAAGAATTGTGACAAACCCAAGCATACCGATAGCACTTATTTTAAGGATATTCATCTTGATGCTTTCGTTTCCAACTTATCTTATAGATATTCAGGTCTCATTTATTTCCATTTTGGAATTCCCCTAAGCGTTATATTTCTTCAGTTATGTTTTTTAGCGTTTTGTAATGATGGAAGAGAATCGACAGGAATATTGGCTGTATTTTTGGAGGATTAGCAGCGTAAGAACATACTGAATTGTACATACGTTCAATAGAAAACATTCTGTCAAAGACCTTCCTATCAAATTTATCAAGTTGCTTACGAAATTCCTTCCATTCATTTTCTTCGCCTGATGTTGCTCATCTAAATGATGGAATTGTCCTACCCATTTCTTACACCAAATATAATAAGAAACTACACTTTTCGCACGAGTAGCCTAGTCTATCAAATTCGAATGATAATATCATTACGTCATGGCAGCGAGGACATTCTATTTCGTGGTCTATCTCCTTTAGTTCAGTATTTGGTTTGATCTCTCTTGCTTCCTGCACCTTAAACGGATCAGATTGAACTTGCAGTAATGGGTTCTTCTTCATCATAACCAGATTTCGATATCATGATTATTATAAAATGTAATACTTATCAGAGAGGGGGAGGCTGATTAAGTCAGTAAAGGCCGCGTGTATATAACTACAGTTATTACTCCTTCTTGTGACTTGCACATTCTACACAATAAATTATTCTATCTGAACTGCTGTCACCTCTTACTTGATACCCAATAACTTTACGACATTCATAACATTGCAACGTTATTGTACACGATTTATGATACATCTTCCCATCGGTAATAATAGTAGGCTGTGATTCATTAATAGGCAGTCCACATTTATAACAACGATTGTATTCTTGCATATCTATTATAGAACGATATTATTCTTAAACATGTATGGCAGTTGATATAAGCTATCTAATTTGAGCCCTCGTCTAGACGATATGTCTTCTTGTCTTCAGTCGGGATTTGTGAATCACGATAACTCTAGGGCCATAATGTATGCTTTAAAGATTCTCATAAATTCAGGTTATGGAGTCTTTGGTAGCGAACACTTTAGATTTTCAAATTTGTTAAGTAGCGATGAGATGTGATGGGATCAGTAATCATTTGCACTAAATTCTTATCACTTCACTGAAAACAAGTCAGGTTTATCTATGATGATGTCCTCTACCCATTAAAATGTTATCACACTCAAGTTTCTTGCAATCCTCTTTAGAATATGATGCCATCATAGTAGGCGCAGGCCATAATGGCTTAACTTGTGGATGTTATCTCGCAAAAGCGGGCCTTAGGGTATTGATTTTAGAAGAATATCATTCTATAGGAGGCATGACAATAACTGAAGATATTACTCTTCCTGGATTTAAATCTGATATACATGCGTTTGGTTATCAGCTTGCAAATGTGTCTCCAGTTCCCAATGAGTTAGACCTTGACAAATTTGGTTTCGAGCTAATATATCCTGAAATATCATTTTCGCATATTTTTCCAAATGGCAGATATATTTCTATGTACAAATCTCTAGACAAGACAATAAAAAGCATTGAGAAATTTTCAGTGAGAGATGCTCGAACATGGCATAATATGTTTAACACATATCTGTCAGATCGAGAGAAAATAATTTCTTCTATAAACTCACCTCCAGCCGATTTAAGAATACCTACAGAAAAAATAGAGCAACTGGAATATAGACAAGGGTACACTCTGGCCGAAGAGTACCGTAAACAGCTACAATCTATGCGCTCTTGGTGTGACGAAAATTTTGAGTCAGACGAAGCTAAAGTTGTCTTCGGAACCTTCGCGGCATTTGTAGGTCTTTCTCCAGATGATGCGGGAGGAGGAGAGCTATGCCATTTGTTCGCAAGTATTATACAGGATAAAGGTAACAATGTAGTAAGGGGTGGCTTTGTTAACCTTCCTAAAGCCCTTGCAAAATTCATTGAATCCAGAAATGGAGCCATAATGACCAATGCGAGTGTTACCAAAATCATTATTGAGAACGGCAAAGCTATGGGTGTTATTTTGGCTAACGGGAAGAGCATTACGGCAAAAAAATTAGTGGCTTCAAGCACTGACCCTTCCACTTTGATCCTTAAGCTTATTGGAGAGGACTATGTTGACTCAACTATAATAAATAGTATTAAGAGGATTGAATGGGGAGATTCTATTTTTGGTATTTATTTAGCTTTGGATGGAAGGTTAGAATATAGATCAGACCAAGAGGTCAGTAGGTCATCTCAAATTCACCTTTCTCCACCAACACTAGAGTATTTTTCAAAAATTTTTTACGAATGTAGAAGTGGAATGATTCCAAATAATCCTCTCTCAATAATGAGTAACGATTCAATAATAGATCCTAGTAGAGTGCCACCTCAAGCCGAGGGCACAAATCAGCTTATAAAATTTCTTATACTCAGCGTACCGTATGACATAAAAAGTTATGATATAGGTAATAATGAAAGGGCCATGAAAATAGATTGGTCGGATATCAAGGAGCAGTACAGCGATCAAATTATCGATATGATTACGCACGATTATATTCCAAATCTAAAATCTATAGTCTCAAAGAAAGTGTCATACTCTCCAGTAGACTACGAAAACAAGCCCACCACTTGCATCAAGGGAACACTTTCGTGTGGAGCTGTTTTGCCATATCAGTCAGGGTCGATGCGTCCGATACCTCAATTAAGCAATTATAGAGTTCCTTCCCTTCAGAATGTATATCTTTGTGGATCAGGAAATCATCCTGGACCAGGTGTTTCAATGGCACCCGGTAGAAACGCCGCACAGGTTATCCTAGGTGATTTGGGAATTGATTTTAAAAAGTTAAATGGATAGTCTTTTCAATTCACATTTTATATTTAGATATACTTAATTTTAGATATCTTACATAAGTGTATCGTTTGATGATTCTAATATCAAAGTTGTATTGAATTCGGTCGCTGAGCAAATAATTTTAGATGATGTTATTTGAACAGATGTCAAGAAATGACCCATTGTTAAAATCAAATAACCGTTCATTAGCTTTTAAGAGTCAGACCAACCCGGACTCTTCATCTCTGTTTGTATCTGTATTTGTTCAGTATTCATATCATTTAGTGTGATTTACCATTTATTCAAGTTTATGTTTATAAGCTAATGAATAATCTGCATGGCTCGGTGATGGACAATATATTAAAGTCGATATCAACGATTAAAAGATATTCCTTACATGATCATAAATAAGATAGAAACCCGGTAAAGAAACTATGCCTGTAATACAAATAACAATAAGCCAAGGCAGATCTGTAGAGCAAAAGCGGGAACTTGTTAAGATATTAACAAAAGAGACAGCAAGGATTATGAAGACACAAGAGGAAAAAATAAGGATCTTGATTTATGAAGTTTCAAAAGAAAACTGGGGAAATGCTGGAGTTTTAGGAATCGATATGTAGTCATTACAATAGTATAAAAACTGCGGTTTTTATTTCTTGAAATAATCTTACATATGGCTGATTGAGTACGGTTGTCTTTTTGTATTTACCACAATAATCGCATATGCGATATGTTATCGAAAGGCAGATTAAGGAATCTACATTTAGGAAAATCTTCGTCAGCAGCTATTAATTAAGGATTGACGGACCCAATCGAATTAAGAAAATAATGAGATTACTCTGATTGTAAGGATAATTCTTTCCACCCTAAACCTTGATAAGCATGGTATTTAGGCGTTATTAGGGAATATGGAGCGTTTAGAAACTAGTTAAAGGTAGCGTTGAATATAATATCATAACAAAATGAATGAAAACAAAGATGAACTCAAAGTATTGAATATTAACTCTGAATTCTATCGTGCATTTGAGAATCTATCAATCGAGAAGATGGAAACATTATGGAAACATGATGACGATATTGTTTGCATACACCCAGGTTGGGATTTATTTACCGGTTGGTTTGCAATACGCGAGAGTTGGCTAACAATATTTCATAATACAGAGATGATAAAATTTATTATTACAAACGCAAAGATAAAAATCTTTGATAATATAGCTGTGGTTGTGTGCTTGGAGAATATAGAAACTTCACTTAGTTTGCAAACCACAAGGCCGAGGTTTGGTGTTATTGCTACTAATATATTCGAGCATAATAATAATAATAATAATAAAAACGAATGGTTACTAATCCATCATCATGGTTCACCGGTATCAAATTACCTACCACCCAACTTCTCGGATTGATAATTACAAGAAATAGGTTTAGCTACCTGAATCATAAGGCCTGACAAGTATGAAGATAGATGGATAGCTAGATTTTGGCATCATAGTGTTTTATTGGCAACGAAGCTTAGCTTTTAAGTTACTTGTCATGCCTAGAGATAATTTGGAATATCCGCTTAATTCCTCTATGTGTCTAAAATTGGAATCAAATGTGAACCGTGAGTTCCATTGTTATCTTTTTATTCATACCAGCACATGGTTTAGATCAATAATTTGGCTCATTATTGAAGTAATATCATGAAATTAAATTTATTTATTTATATTATATAGTGGACACCGCTCTTGAATAGTATGCCGAACCAACTAGTTCATGTCATAACTCCCTTCTTTTAGAGATAACAAAGTTAAGGAATTACTACGCACTACTAAAACTGAACTCAACTTTAGATACGAATCTGAGGCCATACCTACCACTTAAATATTATTCACTTGTAGTGAATCACATTATGAAGATTGTTTTTCAAGATCCAACCTTCTCTCTTCAATTGCTAAGAGCCCTGAATGAGACCTATTACAAAGGAGCAGCTATCGGGGAATGTCTTTCTACCGCGTATCGCATCAAGGAAGGTGACTTTGAGAGTTGGCACCAAGAATGGTTAAAGACAGCAAAAAGAGTTCACAAATAGGCTGACAACAGTCTTGCCGCTGGACACAAAATAAGAGCGCGGGATGCTTATCTTCGTGCGTCAAATTATTATAGAGCAGCCGAATTTCTTCTTATGGATCCAGAAGATGCAAGAATTCAAACTACTTGGAGAAGTAGCAAAGTATGTTTTGGGAACGCCGCTAGGCTATTTTCACCGTAGTTTGAATCAATAGAAATACAATACGAGGGTACCATGTTACCTGGATATTTTTATCGTGTACCTGGAATTGAGAACAGCAAGAAATGCGAGCAATGTCACTGATGTATCCGGCCCGAGACCTACACTACTGGTTCATGGCGGTTTTGATTCCACTCTAGAGGATCTTTATGCCTCGGGGGGGCAGCACCTGCCTTAGAACGAAACTACAACTGCTTGACCTTTGAAGGTCAGGGTCAGGGTGGCGTAATACATGAACAAAAGATTCCATTTAGACATGATTGCGAAAAGGTAGTAACATCAGTAGTGGACTACGCATTAACACGTATAGCACTCATGGGGATAAGCATGGGGAGATATTTAGCTGCAAAGGCTGCTGCGTTTGAAAATCGCATAGCAGCATGCATATTGAATGATGGCTTTTTTGACGGATACGATGCTCTTGCTTCAAGCTTTCCTAAATCATTACTAACTGCACTCGACAATGGCGATTCGAAGAGTGTTAACATGGTAATTGACATTTTGATGGAGTTCGATCCAAATATAAGGTTCAACATAAAACATGGTATGTGGACTGCAGGTATTAGTACACCATTTGATTTAATACAAGTGTCGAAAAATTATACTATGAAAAACATTGCAGGCAATATTAAATGTCCGACACTAGTTCTTGAAGCCGAAAATGGTGATTCATTCCCCGGACAACCAGAGAAGCTTTTTGACACACTAACATGTCCAAAGAAATACATTTTATTTACTACGGAAGAGAGTGCAGACGAACACTGCCAATGTGGTGCACCAGCATTATCAAATCAACGCATATTTGATTGGTCAGATGCGACGTTTCAAAAAGCTCCTGACCAGTCAAAATCAAATCGAAACATAGCAATTCAAAAAAATGAAAGATTAAAAACGACTGCTGCATCTTTCCACCTACTTGCTATCTGCAGACCGGAGCCTGTGATTACCATTTGCAACATCATATTCAATAACAATGATCAGAATGGTTTCGATCAAATCAGTAGAGAATAAATCAGTACAGATGCAATCATTAGGCGGACAGTCAGCCTGCTTATTTGCTACAGAATATAAGATGTGTGAACTTTTAACTTGAGGCCAACTAAGATTTTTACATCACATTTTTATGCAACTCATACCGATCATTCTTAAATCACAGGATGAAAAGATAATTCATTGAATATACAGAAAACAGAAATCTTCAAACCAACAGCGGTAAGACCAATTTTAACTAACGGGCTAGTTCCGCTTCGATGACACTCTGTAAATCTGGGTCTAGGTTGTCTTGTTTCTTTTGCAGAAGAAACTCTCTCCAGGTCGGCTCATCATTGCTGGTAGATGAGAGCCCAGCAGCAAACTCGTTTTTAAGTGAGTCGAGGATCTGATAATGTCTATAGCAGTATCCACTCTTGTAATGTGCAAGAGTAGAAGAGATATCCTGTCTACATACTATGCATTTCTTTATTGCTTCAGCAGGCATTGTTTTTCTAATACCACCAATCATTGATATACTTTAACAATGTCATTCATTTACTTCCATTCCCAACGTTTGCGCCACTCTTCTCCGCTTTAATCCGCTTCAGCTTCGAAAACAAGTGGTGTGCCGTTAAGCCTTGTAAGTCTTTCAGAGGATGTTTGATAGGTTTTAGCATCACCCCAGCTAATAGCCAAGGCTTTACTTTCTGAATTACCAACTGCAATTTCTCTCTATGTCACAATATCTCCTCCATTCGAGGTTTAGTTAATACTGCTTGTCCTTCGCCAGAAATGGATCCGTCAGGATTTCCAATTGTTAACATTGTTGCGGTGCCTGAAAGTTCCATTCCGATTATCTTCCGCTCTCATTGAACGATACTTCTATTCTCTTATCCTCAAGAACACGCATATCTGTTATCTTTCCATCTCCTTCCTCGAAGATTTCTCCTAGCATTGTAGCCGTAATATTGTTGAAGTATCTCCGTTTATATAAGTTTCAAAATACTGCGACCAATTGCTTATAGAATAGATTCTATTTCGATGTAATCATGTCACTACCATGAATGCAACCATCTATTTATAAAATGCGAGCACTTTGGACAAGAGATCACACTCTGCAACATAAGATGGCAAGGGAATTTGAAATTGCAATTTGTTTGTAACCATAAGGAGAATAATGGCGTGTGCTCATATTCATTTCAGAAATTAGAGTCTAGTGACTATCCGGTCCCTATTGTCATAAAAGGTGGTAAAGGGTTGACAAGTGATCAAACAACAGCTGCATTTGGACTTGTAAGTGTGTCTGGGAAATGTGAAGATTATGTCAAAGGGTAAGAACTAGCAAGCTAACAAGCTAACAAGCAAACAGTTCCCTCCCGGTAAAGTATTCTAGTCTATAATAATAACGATAAAAAATACCAATTATGAAGGTGACTCCAGATGAGAACAATAGTTTCACAAAAGAAATAGAATCATGGAAAAATGGCTTTGCTTTTGCGTTATGTGCAGAAGATAGAGAATTGTTTATGGAAATGTTAGAAGATTGCAATAAATATACTAATGCAATAACCGATAAAGGTGAACCGTTTACCACAGAATCATTATTTATTGTACCAATACTAGAGCAAGAGAAAATGATTAAAGAGTTAATTGCTAAACTTACTTTCTAAAAACTACTAACAACTCATATAATGAGATCAAAAAAGCAGAAGAGTGAGATGCACCCATTCAAATTGAGAAATCTATATCAAATCAAATCAAATCAAATCAAATCAAATCAAATCAAATCAAATCAAATCAAATCAAATCAAATCAAATCAAATGCCAATATCATAATAAAAAAATAACACGTTGGTTGATGGTGTGGCCCCAAAGCAATTTGCATGGATGAACACATGTCATCAATACTGGACAAATGTGCTACCGGGGTTTCCAGCCAACCTCACACTGTGGAACGGCAGTAGATTTGCCTATGGAATATAGGAATATATGGCTATTCAAAATAAATTAACAACATGATATGATCTCTAGTTGAGATATATGAACTATATAAAAAATGATTGTATTGAATATACCTGTCTGTACAGAAAGCCAGAGTTCTGCCCGTAGTGAGATATTGCAATCCGTTGATTAGACTATGTAATTTGGCAAGCTCACAAATTAGGTAGAATATCTCATTTTCAATTATGATGTCATCTAGGGAATTTGTCTTATGCACATCTGATAGCCATTTTCGACCAGCTAACCTGACCAACATTTGCAATTCAATTGAGGATCTAATTGTCAGATATTAATCTGAAATAATCCTACCAATGGAGAAAAGTCATCATATCTAGTCAATATCAAGTGACAAATACCACAATTTGTATAGTATGCTATAATATGGAAAGCTTCTTGCCGTGTTTGAATTATAGATCAAGAGGTATGCTTCATGATTTTATTTGCAAATAGTTCTAATTGTTCAAGTTCTCTGGATGGATCTAGATCGACTATGAAATACTGGATTCCGGCATCTTCAAGTGATATTATTTCTCTAAGGACATCTTCTTCAGTACCATAAATAACGAATTCTCTAATCTGCTCTTTTGGCATTCCTCTAAACATCTCATTTACTTTTTTGGTTAGTGCCTCGTGGTCATTATCAATTAGTACTATGCCCAATTTGGTTTTCAAAATTGAATCGTAGTCCCTCCTAACACTTTTACAGTGTTCATTTAATATGTTCAATTTTCTTCTTATCGTCTCAATAGATCCGAACAGATTGCACGCATCTGCATACTTTGCTACGATCTTTAATGTGTTACGTTCGCCACCTCCACCTACCATTATAGGAGGGTGAGGTTTCTGTAATGGGTGAGGATTACAGTAAGCATCTTTGATCTGGTAATATCTACCATTGAATGTAGTAGTAGATTGAGTCCACATCTTACGCAGAATTTGAATGACTTCTTCTAGCCTTAATAATCTCTCCATTGTTGAAGGAAAAGGGATACCGTATGCAAAAGATTCCTCCTGATTCCATGCTGCTCCTATTCCCATAAATAATCTGCCTTTGCTGAGGACATCCAAGGTAGCGCCTATCTTTGCTAAAATTGAAGGATGTCTATATACAATGCCCGATACCAAAGTTCCAAGTTTTATTCTTGTTGTCATGCCTGCAAGAGCAGAGATAGTTGTCCAACTCTCGAGCATAGGTTCTTCAGGATTTCCCACAAACCTTATCTGATGAAAATGATCCATTACCCAAAAAGAGTCAAAGTCTGCATTCTCTGCTTTCGAGATGAGGGTTTTTAGAGAATCTATTATCTGGTAGGTATCTTGGTTTCTATAATCGAAACTAAAATTAGGATGCTGTAAACCGAATTTCATCTTAAATGTATCTATATGTCTTTATTAATATATATAGTGTAGACTGTGTTTTAATATTGGTCTTATGTTCAGATAAGTGATATTGTCGGAATTAGTTGAACTGGTCTGGCCCCTAATCCAATCTATGTTTTACAGTATAAAAAGAATTAGATTATCACTTCCTCTTACCATTGAAGGGAACGACGAGATATTTGCTTTGAATTACAGGATTTCTCTAATACAAACCTAATAGCATCATCTACAAGAGTAGCATTAGTAAGCAAACCTAGTTGATTGAATAGCGCTCTTTTGCTAAAGAAAATGCGGCATCACCATCTACACCTTCATATCCAGTTGAAATAATCCGTTGCACCTCAACCTTGCATTGCATGACCTTTTAGACCTGTCTGGCGACTTATACGGTGTGTACTCAATCTATCCATATTATTATCAATTTAATTAATATCTGTCATAAGATGATGATTTTTATAACTGATAAATTCACGTTACTCCTACTTCAACGAGCAATTTGGTCAATAAATAATTCTGCAATGCTTTGCACTGAACAATAAGAAACACGAAGACATAGCATCTACAGCTTAATGCAGATTAAATTTAGTTAATATTGTGATGTCATTATTTCTACCTTATTGTGACGCATATTTGTATACTATAAAATAATTCTTTTCTATAGAATGTGGCATCTGAGGCGCGCCTATGAGTGATACTAATAAAGCTGACGGGCCTATTTGACGGCCTATTTGACCTACTTGACTGACTATTTGACCCGAATCAAATGAATGAGCTATATATTGTTATTCGCATTTTCTTAAGTAGTAAATAAAAAATATGCCAGCCGCTATTCCTGAAATAATAAAATCGCGAGTTATAAGCCAATGGCTTCAAGGCCTTAGCAGAGATATAATAGCACAAGACAATAACATCAGCACAGGAGCAATTAGTAACATAACTAACGAATGGAGTATTGCACTTGGAAAACCTGAAGAGGATGCGCTCAGGGAGTTGGCAAGATCACTGAAAATTGTTGGTCTTACTCCGGCTCAATGTGGGATTGGTTTTAGAACTATGGAATTGTTAAGTGAGCAGGGCATAGACGCAGAAGCTCCGCACACTTTATCGGAGATACATACGAGAGATGCAAATTTTGGAGTCACACCAAGTAAATTAGTCACCTATATTGAAGAACTTATCAAGGTTTCAGATGATCACCACATTCCATTACATAAAATTGAAGAATATCTAGACGAAAAGATAGCCAAAAAGAAAGAACTGCAGAAAGAACTCGAAGAGTTAAAGGATGAGATATCGACTCTAAAAATGCAAAAGTCAGAAATCGAAAACCTGCGTGACTTGGCATTACAGCAAAAAAGAATGGCGGATTTGGAGATGAGGTCATATTCTGATACAAAGCAAGTATTGGATAGACATAAAATATCTATGAATGAAGATCTTCCCAAATTTGCTAAAACTGTTAATTGCATAGCAGAATATGCATACGATCCCAAGAAGGTACTTGCAGAATTTAATGATATTCAATTTCTAGCTCGTAAAAGGCAAGCGCTAAAGATAGCAACAGAAGAAATGCAAGAGAGAGTTGCAAAACTTGGTCAGGATGACTCTTTCTTGCGACATGAAATCGATTTACATTCAGAAAATCTGTCTCTGTACAACGAACTGGCAAATATCGGATTCGGTTCAAATGAGCTGAGAAAGTTGCTTGATACGATCTTAAGTATTACAAACTCAAACGACATAAACCACTGGCTGCTCTCATTATGGCATCATTCCCTTTGTCGGCAGAATAGTAAGGGTTTAACATTGTAGAAGAATTGTTATGATTTTCAGAATACCTAAAAAAAATAATTCATCAGTGATGCACAAACAATCGATAATGTTATATAATATCATTTATTTTGATAATGTTTTTTATAACTATATCGCCTGCTGCAGCGCATAATACCGCACACGAAACCTCGGTATCATGCATTGTGTACATGTGCTAAACTAGCATATTACTTTATGACTCTACTATATTGTAGTTTCAACCTGCTTCAGTAGACTTGCTACCTTTGTCAAGACGAATTCCATATTGCTATATAGTTGACCCTGTTCTCTGTCACGGTCTAAACAATTCAGCGTAAAAATCAAAGCATCGTATATAACATTCAACTCCTCTGTTGTAAACTGTTTATGCTCAGGTTCTGGTATTGCCATTAGAATACAATACTATACAATACCACATAAATCTTTGTAAAAAGCTGTTTCGAGTTGTGAATGTTGCTGCTGATTATTGACTAAGGCTACTGGGCATAGCTATCCCATAGTCAAATATTTAGTTTATCAAAATTGTACTCCTAATCACTTATGTAGCTAATTTCTCATGGTTCAATGCAGTTTTGATTGTAAAAAAACTTTATTATCAAGATATTATCTACTAAAAATCAGTTTATTGAATACTACTATTCAGTCTGTTCCACCCTCTAGCTCAGGAAAGACATCTGAGATATTATATGGAATAGAAAATGCAGTAGGAAGAGGAGTATACTTTATGGCTAATGTAAAAAAAAGAATGGATATTTGTTTTGATCACAGAGCTCCCTCTATAGTAGTTGAGGTTGGTGAATACAGGAACGGATATCTTGACATAAGAAAGAGAGGAGGAAAAATAAGAGCCTTTACTGAAATTACAAAAGACAATATTCAATACTGTAAAAAGTTGATGAAATTAGTTGACGAGCTTCGTCACTTGGATGGAGTTAAAGGCGGACTAGCAGTAAGTGAAAAAGAATATATGGCAACTACAATTTTGCAAGAGGCAAAACCATTGACACAAGTTATCTATAGCAACGCTAAAGAGGTTGTAGAACAACAGCAATATTTTTTCGATATGGTATGGCAAAAAGCAATTCCTGCTATAGAGAAAATTAAAGAAATTGAAGAAGGGATAGTGCCTGACATAATTGAAGCAATCAGAGATCCTAAAAAGATACAAAGACGTAGCCTTGGTTTATTTGAATCTGCGAAGAGCGAAATATTGATAATATTTCCAACAGCTAATGCATTCCGTCGTCAAGAGCGAGCAGGAACATTAAGGTTATTAAATAAACTAGCAGAAAAAGGAAGAGGAATCAGCGGTATACAGATTAGAATCTTAACACCTGCGGAAGATAGTATTAGAGAGGCTGTACAGAAATCCATTAGTCCAAAGATTCAGACTCGCTTTATTGAGCCAGGTTTACAAACAAGAGTCGCTATCTTACTAGTAGACAAAAGATTCTCACTAGCTGTAGAAGTAAAAGATGATACAAAAAAGGCTTCTGATCAAGCAATGGGATTTGCAACATATTCAAATAGCGAATCAACAGTCTTATCCTATGTTTCAATATTTGAAGCTCTTTGGATTCAAACTGAATTGTATGAACAATTAAAAGAACACGAGAGAATGGAAAAGGAGTTTATTGATATAGCAGCGCATGAATTGAGAACACCGTTACAACCTATAATAAGTTATAATGCGCTCGCTTTAAAGAATAAGATAGATAAAGACGTAGCTATGACGGTCATAGATAGACAAGCCCGTAGGCTTCAGAAATTAGCTACTGATCTTTTGGAAGCGAGCAGAATTGAAAGTGGTAACCTCACCTATAAAATGCAAAAAATCAAAATTAACGATACAATTTTGGATGTGATAAATAGTATTGCTATTACTACTGCGAAAGGAAAACATCATCAATTAGCCAAAAAAGTACTAGGGCCGTCTATCAAAACGGAGTTAGATAGAGCGAATGATAATCTAGAAATTGATGCAGACAAAGATCGTATTACTGAGGCGCTATCTAATATTATTGATAACGCAATAAAGTTTACGGATAAAGGGATCATAAAGGTCGAAAATCATGTTTATATAGATAAAAACAAAATAGAAATCAGGGTTAGTGATACTGGTTGTGGGATACCAAAAGATATTCTTCCAAGGTTATTTGGTAAATTTGTAACAAAAAGTGTTGGTAGAAAAACAAGTCAACATGGTACCGGTCTAGGCCTTTTCATAACCAAGGCGATTGTAACTGCACACAATGGGCAGATTAGAGCGTTTAATAATGATAGAGGTGGGGCTACATTTATTATTGTACTACCAATATATAGTAACAACAAAAGTTTGCAAAAGTGAATGATGATAATAATAGTAATTATTGTATCTGAACTAAAAGGTTCTACCTTTCTGAATTTTTCTTAAACCTTCAAAAAGACTACTTATCTGTTCTTTTGTAGGGTTTTCAAGGTCGAATTCTTTAATGTTTACAATTAAAGTCTTTAATACTTCATAGGCCACTTTGTCTTCGATCGTATCAACAAGTGTATCTGCTTCAAATGGTTTTTGCATTAATTCTACAACTTGTTTTAATTGTTTTACTGAGTCTTCGAGAGTTTCTTTAACATATGCAGAAGCAAAAATAATTCTCTGTCTAGGATTTAATTCTAATATCTCTTTTGCAACTTCCAATCCGTCCTTCCTAGGCATTCTATAGTCTAAGATGACAGCGTCAAATGGTGGTGGTAATAGCGATGGTGAGGAATTGAGCTTGCTACCAGCCTTTTTATCTTGCTTCTGTTGATTTGATGATGATGTGACTGTTTCTTTTTTTAATGACGATGCTGTTGCCGTTGATGACGATTTTGTTTTTACTTTCTTTTGCTTTAACAATTCAGTATTATACTTCCTCAGACACTCTTCGCCATCCTCAGAAATCACAACCTTGTGGCCTCTTGCCTCTAAGGCAACTTTGTATGGCCTCCAAATTTCGGGCTCATCCTCGGCTATTAATATCTTCATTTATAATATATTGGAATTTATAATATTGTTGTTATTAAAAGACTTTCCATTGACCTTTGTGCTTTTAACATTATCGCAAATAAAGAAGAGGTTGGATATTAGAGTAACATAATATTTTGCATTTGATAATTTATTGCGATATAAGGTTCTAGCTAACTTTATGCTCATTACCCTCAGGACCATGTCCCAGTGGAATTCAGGAGTAGGAATTGTAGACACTGAGCAAGCTGCAGTATACATTAAAGAGGTAGAATATAGAATTTTGACGACTATTTTCCTTGTAATGAAAGGAAATATAAACTAAAATACATTGCTAGCATTTGAAACCTATTTGCTGGTTATTGATTATCACAATAAAGAAAGGTGATTTCTTGAGTTAAAAGTGCCTAAAAACTGCTTACCATATTTTCTATATCTTCTTCAAATTTCCTTAATATCCTGTCAAAACTTACTTGGAGTTCTTTCACTCTTTTCTCAGTTTCCATTTTGAATGTTTTAGTATCTACAGCACTATACACATGGTAGTATCCCCCACCCTTTATAGTTCTTGATTCCTTAATGCAAATCCCAGAACTCACTAATTTTTGTACAGACCTAAAGACATTACTCTTATCTCTGTTTATTTTCTTGGCGAGATCCTCTAAAATCACAGGCTTTTTACTTTTCATTAATATGAAAAATAGATCCGCATCTAAGGGAGATAGATCATAAAGGTATATGAATAGATCTTTTGCTGTAGAATTCAGACGAGTAATTGTAGAAATTGGTGAGCCGGGCATGTTATTCTCTATATGTCTAAGATTAAGTATAACCCAGTTATTATTTATGGGTTTTGTATAGGAGTGTGTGGCATTGGTATCTTATGTCAAAACCGTAATAAGCGACAATAATAATAAATTAATATAGGTTCTTATAAATTCATAAATAGCATTGCATTGTATTGTAGTCTAATGGCAATACCGATTAATCATGATTTACCTGAAGAGATTGAAGATATATTAAGAAAATACGAAGAGGTTTTAGGGGGAGAAACAGGCATCGAGTCTTCCTCCTCAGAGATTGATATCAAGAACTATGTAGATGAAGTAATATCTGAAATTCGACAAATAAGAGATAGCGAACCATTCTGCAACGAATAATGCTATTCAAATTTTTAATGATAACTATCTCCGGCACAAATCAATACAATATGAAAAACAAGAATAGTAAATATGACTAATAATAGATCATTATTTAGTACTAGATTGCGTACGAAGCTAAGACTTGCATACAATTTTCAGGAAGCTAATATCTTCTTACCATCGAAAGACGCTCAAGGTTGGTTAGAGCTCACCTTCTAACAACACACTCAATTATTCGTTCAATTGCACCATTGATGCAAGCTGCTCACGATCGTTGCAATGGCCTATCTATGAAAGTTAATATGCCTTCTGCTCGTAATCATTACTTCTAACTAATGACATGTCGATTAAGTATCCATAATACCTGAAAGCATGGTAAAATTTTCTTGTTAATAAAACTGTCCAAAAATACTTGGTGCTCGGGATTTCATTTTTTTATTAGCGGTAGATCCTCTGATTGCTACTGCTTATTTAAAGTCCTAATGTTTCAAGGTATGATCCTATTTCTTTAAATGAAGCCCGATGATAGTCATTCATATGTTCAAGGACACGGGAAAGATGATATCCATCGCCAAGCAGATTGCATTTATTGCATTTAATTCTATAATATGGATCAATTCCTAAAGTTCTGTATGCTTGCAAAATATCTTCATCATCAGCTACGTACTCGTATACAGATAAGGTCGTTGATGATTCATCTCCAATTCCAGCCTTTGACATTAACAAGCCGTTAACACATACCTTGACCATAGATTTTGTTGCTGATGTGGTTTGATAATTTTCATCTCTGTCCGTAATTTCGGAAATTTTCATAAAGTGTCCAAAACATTGTTCTTCCGTGGCATTTTTCAGTATTTGTGAAAGTTTTACTTTCTGTTTCTGTTCTTGAACCTGAACGAGCATCAGCTTTCCTACGTTATATTAGTTTATAAAGAGATTGATTCTGAAATTTTCTGGTGTTCGTTCGTTACATTAACTACCCACATGTCCTTTTTTCAGAGTCTGGGCCAGTTTAATTAATTTATTTCACGCATTACAGGGTAGCCATTAAGTCTAAAAGCAATTTACATGCCACTACTTAGGAGGCAACGGGGCATCATGTTTTTGGTACTGTTCAAAAAGGACGTCAAAATATGCTGTGTAAGCAGCAACCGCGCCCGATTCTAGAATCAACATGTTCTCATCATTGCTTTCAGCGTTTCCCGAGAAGTTATAGCTGCCAGTAATAACGATCCTGTCATCTATGATCATTACTTTATTGTGCATGAAATCATTGTTGTCATATTCGCTGTATGCATGGGAGAGAGCTGCAACGAATCGCTTATCTTCTCTGGCAAACCAGAACAATGCAGCAGGGATTTTCGACTTGCCTCGAGGTGGATTCATTACCTGTTTCATCTCATGGGGATCGAGTACGTCTTCGATGTCTTTGTTCTCCGGTTTGAATTTGCTCAAAGCTTGGAGAATTCCGGAGTAACTGATCAGCATGGCCATGATTCTCGCTTTTTTGGCCTTGTTGATTAACGATCCTACTGCATTTTCTATCTCCTCTGATCCCCCCAGAAAAATATGGAGTGACAGCTACGTTTCCTATGCGAATAGCCTGTTCGGATAAAAGCAGATGACCTGGGAGCTGTCTGATCAGAAGCTAATTTTTGATCAAACGTTCTAAACTATTCCATACTCCGATCTATACTACTCCGTGGCAGATCAACTATTTTCCAAAAAGGTCTTTACAATTTCGGTGAATTGTTTTGGATACTGATACATTAGTCCATGTCCAGCTCCATTTATCTGCACAAGCCACGCTCCTGGTATTTTTTGCGTTATAATTAATGAATTAGCCGCGGGTACAGAAACGTCTTCAGTTCCAGTTATGACTAATGTGGGTACAGATATTTTTGACAATTGAAAACATATACCACTCCAATTGGCCGCAAACCAATCTTCTACAACATGGAACTGTTGCTTTAAGGTATCAGTGCTAATAATTTCTTTAGATTGAGGAAGGCTTACATTTGGATGAGATTTAAGCCATTCAGGCGGAAACGTGACGGACAGGATTTTATCTATATTTTGCACTTGGTTGTTTACAAAATCAGATAAAATTCTTACAACTTCTGGGTTCTGCGGTATACCGTCCTTACCACCACATGTTGCCCCATAAAGTATAAGCTTGTTAACTTTTTCAGGATTTGAGAGCGCAAGCTCTTGAGCTATAAACGAACCCATAGAAAATCCAAGAACATCTGCTTTTTGTACTTTTAAAGCATCTAGCAAAGCTGCTGTATCATCTGCAAATTGCTGAATTGAAAATGGTTTGATTCCAGATGTCGTATTTCCGACTCCGCGGTTATCAAATACAATTACTGTGTGTTGTGGATAGATCTTTTAAAATAGAAGGCTCCCATGCATCCATGACAAGTCCACTACCGCTAATAAGCAATAGTGGGTCAACTTTACCAGCATAACAGACGAAAATGGAAAATAATATATCAACCCATCTCCTGCATTGTTGATTATTTTTGCCCCAAAATTATGTGCTATTGTCGCCATTGTATTGAGTAATATTGAATAGTATCTACTAATTTTTGGTTCATCGTACTGCATACCTGATATTGTAAGGGGCAGACAGAATCATTGCATTGCTACCGTCACCATCATCAATACATTGGAATAGAAAAAAGACTGGTCGTCCAAGAATGAATGACAGGACGGCCATGAGTGCTATTTTCTACATCTTAAGAACTGGATGTCAATGGAATGCTCTACCAAGAAGTCTTAACACTTTAAGTACAGTACATGATAGATAGATTCCAAGAGTGGAGGAAAGAAGGTGTATTCAAACGCATGTGGATCGATGGATTGTCAGTATATGATTAAAATAATAGAATAGATTGGAAATGGCAGGCTATGGATGGTGGTGTTATTACAAAAGTACCTCTTGGGGAAAAAAGTACAGGACCAAATCCCTCACACAGACAGACAGAAGTAAATCAGGTACAAAGCGTAGTATATTGGTGGTAGATGGTAAAGGAGTTCCTATTGGTGTATACGTAGATGGTGCTAACAGACAGAGATGATATGAAAATGAGTAAAGCAACACTTCAGAGTATAGTAGTAATCTATAGACCTGAACCAACAATCAGATCAAAGCAGCACATGTGCCTTGACAAGGGTTATGACTTTCCTGAAGTATACGAAATACTAGAAGAAGAGTATGGTTATACAATTCACATCCGATTAAGAGGAGAAGAAACAAGCAACATAAAAAGAGAAAAATTACCTAAATATAGAGCTAGACGATGCGTCTTTGAAAGGACTCATTCTTGGATGAACCGGTTTAGACGTTTGTTAATTAGATGGGAGAAATAGGTAGAGAACCATATTGCGATGTTACATTTTACTTGTGCTTGGATCACTTACAGAAGAGCAGGAACTCTCGGATAGGTTCTTAGTCAAATTACAACGGTTCACCCTCGATATCTAACATTAGTTCTTTCATGATGTTTCAATCCTATATTAGTCAAATTACAACTGCACAGATTTGACGTTACTAAGGAGATCGTCAGGGGTGTTTCAATCCTATATTAGTCAAATTACAACCATCTAGGCGGAGACGATGATACACCGCCTAGTCATTGTTTCAATCCCATATTAGTCAAATTACAACCTCAACTACTTTTCGGATAGGTTATTAATAGCAGAACATGTGAGTTCATAATGTATTAAGCATTCAAAATATGGTACGACTTAATCTACTTCTGTCTTATTCAGTAGGTCATAGCATATTTGGTCTGATTCTCATAAACCGGGTTACTAGTCTGAATGATAGACACTATATCAGTAATCGAGCGTTCCGTTCTTTAATCCTCTTAAAATCACTGGGATGTTAAAATAACCATCCTTGATAGTAAAAATCCAGATACGAGAACACAGACAGATTGTTCGTGCACTAAACCCTAAAAATATGTAATATGTATCAGCTATTTGCATTCATTATGCATGTGCTATTAGTACACGTGATTTGGCTGTCTCCAATTGCTTATCTTAGCTCACGTATCCTTTTTTAGATGAAATACTTCGATATGATGTGTAATAGGGTGTAGTATAGGGATCATCAATCCAATAGCAAATACAAAATATATAATAGAATTCATTATATTCAGTAATAATCTTATGCTATCATAGGAAACATTGATCATCAATATGATTATGACAGGATGAATCTAAATATTATAACTGTGTATGTATGTACAATTAACATGAATTCAATTCTAAGCCGATTCTACCAAGTTGTTAAGTCGACGACAAGTTGGAAACGACCTTCAGGACTGATTGCCGGCATAGTTGCAGCCTGGACTATATTTGGAATATTTTTGGCAATTGATTCTGACCACACCTTCCACCAGGTACATTCTATCAAATGATTGGACTAGCTTTTGACACAAGTTCGGTTTATGCTATGGATGCGGGATTTTTCCTTTACATGGTAACTGCTGCAATCATTGGAATAATATATAGTTCTATTTCCAACAATGTGAAGAAATTACACATTACTTCTGTACCCAAAGGTTTAGGTACTGGCATACTCGCGGGAATTATTGTCCGGAGGGTTCTTTTCATACCAATAAATGCTTTGGTCATCCAACCCGACCTTCAGAATATTGTAAACACTCAAGGTCCCAATAGTGCAGTCTACTCATTAGCAAATCACCTTCTAAAGCTCTCAAACACCATAATATATGGATCTTTAGCTTTGCACCTAGCCTTCGGAGCAGTAATGGGATTCTGTGGGAGATTAGCCGTAGTTTAATTTTATCTGGGCAATAATGATCACTAATACCTACTATCTAATGCTAAAAAATGTCTGATATCGATTTTAAGAAAAATATAACCTTAGATTACACGCCTGAAACTCTAAGAGTGGAGAACCTAACCAAGATCTATACTTCTTCGATGGGAAGTGTAATATCTCTAAGAAATGTTAGCTTCTCAGCAGGTAAAGGTGAGTTAGTCTCCATTATCGGTCCTTCAGGCAGCGGAAAAAGCACATTACTTAATATGATAGGAGCGTTAGATAGACCAAATTCGGGTAAAGTATTCATTAATGGACTTGATATATTTTCGCTAAATGATTCTCAACTCTCGACCTTGAGAAATGACACAATAGGCTTTATCTTTCAATCTTATAATTTGATTAATAGAAGTACTGTACTAAAAAACGTAGAATTTCCTGGCATCACAGGTGGTATGACTGATAGTGACAGAAAAAGGCGCGCATTAAAATTATTGCGTTTCCTAGGAATGCTAGACAAGGCTAGATACAAACCAATTAATTTGAGTGGCGGTCAACAGCAAAGAGTAGCTATAGCAAGGGCACTGATGAATAATCCAAAAATAATTCTTGCTGATGAGCCAACAGGTAATTTGGATACAAAAACTGGAGAAGACGTATTTAGATTACTTACAATGCTTTCAAATAAATTTAGAAGGACGATAATTATGGTAACACACAATCCTGATCTTGGCAAGAACAGACAGATCTATTTACATAAGAGATGGATCTATAGAGAAAGAAGTTGTAAATTCCGAAAGATAACTAGTTGTTAAAAAGTACAACATTTAATCAAAGATAGGTGGAGTAGTTATAGATTAGTATAGAAATTAAAGTTTGGTACGATTTCAAGATCTTATCTATAGAATTGAACCTTGTACCTTCTAACACCCGCGAATAACCTAGTCATTATTTAATCTAGAGAGGATTCTTAAGAAAAAATGTCCCACTTTAGTTAACCCATATTTTATATAATTATATAGAATATTGCAAAAATATTATATTCTCCCAGAATATCTGTATACGATTGTTGGGTTATCCTATTGCAACAAGTGTTTGCTTTGCGACTACCACCGATGGCAGTATTTGTAGCCGAGTTTAAACAAACCTTTGGTATTACACCATGGATTTATTAATAGAATATTACACAATCAAATATGTGGAGATACTTCCGTCGCCATTGGGCTCGAGCCCAAATTTGGTTTGCTCAATGACTCAAGTTTTCAGCAGCAATGCTTTAATTTGATATAAACCACTTTATACCAACTAATTACCTAGTAACAGATATAGAAGAAAAATTACGTAATCAAAAATAATCAAAAACAGATAGTAATGTTTACTTCTTAGTTTGTTGTCTGTGAGGCCTCGACAGAAAAGAACTGATGTTATTTTGTTTAAGTTTCTACGAACATAATATGGTTTGTAATGGTAGGTGGCACTTGTCAACTTGGATGGGATTTAATCACCGACTCAGGCGGTAGTAGTATCTGTGAGAAGGATGAACCTACTAAAACACCATCATCACAGACAAATAATACTGAAGATGCAGGCAAAACGACATCAAATTTGCCAATAGTGGTACACCCACTCCCGGGTGGAGGATGTCCTTCTGGATATCACTTGGTTTCAGGAGTTGTATGTATCAAGGATAACTCACCATCAACAAAAACACTATCAACACCAACGTTCAGTTCTGGTTAATTATCGACCAAGAAAAAATTTTGCTTAGAATTATCTAATCTTATCGTGATAGATGGAACAAGTTGCAAAATCCCCTTGTCTATTTAATGCTATTATCGAGTAATAGTCATATTTGTATGAGTTTATTGTAGTACAGATAAAACCACGCTTTTCTTCTTAATAAGGAACGTTTAATAATCCTCCAACGAAAATTTTCCCGGTTGAATGCCTAAATTTAAATCGACACAGGATATCATTAGAATTGTTGGTAATAAAGACCAAATTCGTAATTTTGGTGTTATTGCACACGTTGATCATGGTAAGACTACGATGAGCGATAGTCTCTTAGCAGCATCTGGTATCATTTCTCCTTCAGTTGCAGGACAAGCACTAGCATTAGATTCAATGAAACTTGAACAGAATAGACAGATGACAATTCGTGGTGCAAATGTTACATTATTTTACGAAAGTGAGGGAAAAGAATATGTGATCAATATGATCGACACTCCTGGCCATATTGATTTTACAGGAAGAGTTACGCGAGCACTTCGAGCAATTGACGGCGTGGTAGTCGTATCAGATTCTGTTGAAGGAATTATGACTCAGACTGAGACTGTAACAAGGCAGGCGCTTGAGGAAAGAGTAAGGCCAGTTTTATACATAAATAAAATTGACAGATTGGTAAAGGAATTAAGATTAAATCCAGCTGAAATGCAGAGATGGCTTTCGAACATAATTGCCGAATTCAATAGACTAATTGACATTTATGCAGAGCCTGAACTTAAAGAAATATGGAAGGTTAGTATACAAGGAAATAGTGTTGCATTCGGTTCAGCAAAGGATAGATGGGGATTTAACTATAAGATTGCTCAGAAAAAAGGGATCGGTTTCAAAGATGTTTATGATGCATATACATCTGATAATCCAGATGCAATAAAAACACTGGCAGAAAGTGCTCCATTGCATGAAGCAATTTTGGGAATGGTTGTACAACATCATCCTCCGCCACACGTAGCTCAAAAATATAGAATACCTAAGATTTGGCCAGGTGATCTAGACTCAGAAATTGGAAGGTCTCTCCTTACATGCGATGAAAACGGCCCAGTTACTATGATGGTAACAACGATAAACGTAGATCCACAGGCTGGAAGAGTGGCGACTGGACGACTTTTCTCCGGTACGATTAAGGATGGCGACGAGGTACGTCTGATTGACGCTAAGAGACTAGGAAAAGTTCAGTCTGTGAACATATACATGGGTAATACTAGGGAAGTCGTAAATATGTTACCCGCAGGGAATATCCCTGCACTACTTGGACTCGATTACGCAGTTGCTGGTGAGACCATTTCTAGCGTAAAAAGTATTCCAGCATTCGAATCAATCAAATATGTTTCAGAACCAGTGGTTACTATTGCAGTGGAACCAAAACATCCAAAAGATCTGCCTAAATTGGTCGAAGCCTTGCGCAGGATCACTGTGGAGGATCCAAATTTGATAGTTAAGATTAACGAAGAAACTGGCGAAACCTTGATGGCTGGAATGGGAGTATTACACCTTGAGATCGCTACTTCGTTGCTACAAGAAGCAGGCCTTGACATAACAACCACTCAACCGTTGATAAATTATCGCGAAACAATACGTTCCAAAGCTGGACCGATAATGAGCAAATCGCCTAATAAGCATAATAAGATTTTCATGCGAGTAGAGCCGCTTGATGAAAATATAGTCGATTTGATTAGATCTGGACATGTAAAGGAGGACATGGATAGGAAAGAAATGGCAAAGATCCTTAGAGAAAAGGGTTGGAGCGCAGACGAGGCTAGGAGTGTTGCAGCGTTGGATGTAAGTGGGAACATACTAATTGATGAAACTAAAGGTGTACAGTTTATCCAAGAATCTATGGATTCTATCAAATCTGGTTTCGATGATGTACTTCATTCTGGCCCCATCGCTCACGAGTCGGTAAGGGGTGTCAAATTTGTGTTACATCACTTTGTGCCACACGAGGATCCAGCTCACAGAGGTCTAGCGCAATTAATGCCTGCGACTAGAAGAGCTATGCTAGGATCTATGTTAATTGCAGATCCAGTATTGCTTGAACCCTTGCTTGGTATTGAGATCAAATGCCCGCAGGAGCAAATTGGTACTGTAGCTGGCATATTATCAGGTAAAAGAGGCAAGCTCTTGAACGTGGAACAAAAGGGAGTCATTTCAATTATTCAAGGCGAAGTTCCAGCATCTGAAACATTTGATCTTTCAGAGGTTATGCGAGGAGGAACTGCAGGTAAAGCTATGTGGAATACATTTTTTAAGACATGGCAGCCTGTTCCACAATCAATATTCAAGAATTTGATATTGGAGATAAGAAAAAGAAAGGGTTTAAATCCAGAGCCCCCGACCCCAGATGAATTCATAGACAAAGAATAAACACCGAGGATGTCATCTTAACTCCAAATAGTCCTTATCTAAGATACTGCGGCCTCGGTCATCTTGTAGTTGTATTTCTAAACGGTTCTGGAACTCGAGGGAAGGATAGATAAGGAGAAGACTATTTTCATAAAAAGATAGTACCAAGAAATAAGAACTATTGGTTCTTGTTCTTTGTCATGTACTCGCCCATCTGCTTTAGTTCTTTTACAAATGTGTCATATTCGTAGTTCTGTGTGTGTAAGACATTACTCCAGAAGGCAGTCAATGCGACTACGGCTGCCAATTCCTTCAGTTCATCATCAGTTGCACCCCACATCTTTGAAACCTCTTTATGATATGTTTGGCAGTAAGGACACTTCGCGGCTGCAGTAGCGGCCAACATCATCATTTCTCGATATTTTTGTGGTATAATAGATTCCCCTAACTGATATTTCCTAAACAAGGGCCACACCTGCGAAAGTATATCTTTTGGCGTTTCTTTCATAAAGCCTGGAACGGTACCGAATGTTTTTTCAATATCCTTAATTGTTTCCTCGTAACTCATATAAGAAGTGAATTATTGTGTCTTATAAAAAGAATTACGGAATATGATTATCCCTTTATTTCTTCTTTGACAATTTTTTATTTGTTCATATAGCAGAAAAGCGGTTTATCACCAGACAGTTAGCATATAGACTTTGAGTTAATCTTAAAGCTAAGCTGCACTCTAATGGTATGCATATACATATAGGTGAACAATTTGAGACAAAATTGAGAGAGGGCTCGTCAATTTCTTTTCATAATCAAAGCGAGATATTTAATATCTCTTGATACAGTAGCAGAATCAACTCCCAATTCTTTAGCTATCTCATAGCCCTTCATTCCCCTAGTCAAAAGAGCAAATAGCTTTTGTCTTCTTCCATCTATGGCTGATTTATTACTCATGTTGCGTGCACATATTGCATATAATGACTAATGGCACTGAAGATAACCCTTATTAGACAATACAAGAGGAGATGTTAGAATGAAACACGTTGACAATAGAGGAACATGCCAATGAAGTACATGATCAGCTGGTTCGAACGCTCGCAAGGCTCGCCTGCGGAGTACGAGAATGCCCAGAAGCGGATACTTGAGGTATTCAGTAACTGGAAGGCGCCCGCAAATTTCAAGATCGAATCATTCGTAGTGCGAGTAGGCGAGTGGGGTGGCCATATGCTAGTTGACTGCGACGATCCGTTGACCGTTCACAAGGTATGCTCGACCTTCCCAGCCTTTGAATTTCAGGCTCGACCCGTGATTGCCGTCGAGGACGCTGTCAGAGTAGAACTCGAAGCTATAGCCTGGCGCGACGGACTCAAGTGATGAGTAGGCTAGAGGGCACCAATCACAGAATTAGCCTTCCGAAGACAGCTCTGCTCTGCACCAAAGATGCAATGCACTAGTGTATGTGATCTATCGCTGATTGGTGGAAAGACATCAACACACAACAGGCTGTGGATATATCCTATTATTTACTTCCAATCATTTGATCAACATCACTAATCTAACATATCCGCCATTTGGAATAGTTGGAATTCCATATGTTGCACTTTCATCACTACTCATCTTTATCGGAATATACTCCTCTGCTGTGTGACGCATCTTATCTCCTTACCTTATTAACGTCAAAAAATGTTCTGCTGATGGGGCAATAACACAATCAGAAATTGGTTAGATAAATGCAGCCAGGTAAGAAGATTAGATGTTAGTCCTAACTACATCATCAAATACAATATCAATTCTGCCAGGAAGAATGGATATTTACTGATAAGTTTGGAAAAGTTAAAGACAGAAAACCCATACTTGTACAATCTCTTGGCTAAATCATAGGAATAATGGGCTCTCGTAATCCAAATCAGATTATATCGGATATTTCATCAGATCTAGAATAAAGTCGGAAAAGCGTGTCTTCTAATACAGATGTGCCGCGCGCCGGATTATAAATATTTTCGAAATCAATAGGCATGATGTATAGACTGAAACCTTTGGTATACATCTTTGGTATACATAGAAAATGATGATAAAAAATTTATGTGCTCATTTCTATCATGAGGTGAGCGCCAAGTGCCATATATTATAGATAAGAACTCATTAATACACGATGACATCTTCAAAAGACCTATTGATGAAGACTCTCTTGCAATATTTCAGCAAGTCAGAAAGAAACGTAAGTATTTGTCCATGACGTATTTGGAGAGAAAGGACGGTACAATACATCAAAGATAGAACAAAATATTTCGATGATTATATTCCTTGTAGAAAAAGTAAGTGTAAATTGCAACACATACAAAAATGGTTGGATCTATTTGTTAGTCATCATAACAATAATTTGTTATCTTAACTTTACAGAGCCCGTATTTGGAATGAATCCAAACCTTTGTTTAGCGTTTATCCATAAAACCTCAAATACAGGGATCAGATTACTAGTATCGCAAGTTGGACAGAACAAAACTTGAGGCCAACAACAAAACAACAACTACAAGTAAACTAGTCAATAACTCTATTTCTAGGACTCATTTAAAAATAAATTGTTAACACGTGTTAAATGGTACTGAAGAGACACACGATAAGATTGGAGGAAGAGATCCTATTCAACAACCAAACATAATATCTTAAACTATATGTCATCGGGCCCCGGAGCGTAATGGCAAACCATTGTGGAAAGATATCGGGATTACAATGACTATTAATGCCTTAAATTACTCCATTATTGAAGATTAAACAAACGAATGGAAGGGTAGGGCGAATAAGATAGGTTTTCAATTTCACACACCATTTTTGAAAGGAGACCCGCTATGGTTAGAGTTCGGAGATATTCGAAATCAAGTAGTGGACAAGCTTATTGAGTGAGAGAGAAAATACTCTTCATTTGTCATGGATGGAGAGAAGCAATTAAGACTAATGAAAGGCTTCTATGCCATCCTCCAACTCTACTCCTAAGTAGAAAACACCGAAAATAATGCACGTGCATCTTTGGGTAGCATTCTAACAGATTATTTCTTTCACCTCCTCACAGAAAGAAATTTACCCCCTTAGTAGTCAGAAATTAAATGAGGTAGACCAGAATCTAAACTTCATACTATCACACTTCCAAGAGCCCATTTCCCAAGGAATATAATGACCAAAGCTCTTGAATCTAGAAAGGTAGCGTTCAACATACAGGAAGTCCTTGAATACTTTAGGGCATCAAACTATGAAGATTGCAGGATTAACGCATATCCTTCATTTACCAAATATGATGGTATTAATAGAACTGCGCCAAGTTTTCTAATGATAGATATAAATCTTAAAGACTTTGCATCGAAAGATAAACTTGTTAGAGCTATGAATAGAGATTTCTTAAAGAGAATCGAAACTATTATGCATGGCCATCCTACTGTATTATGGACCGGCAATGGCTATCATATTTACCAACCAATGGATGGCTTTATCTTTGGAAGAGGAAGACATCGCAAAATTTTAGATCCTAATGGAAAAGATCACACCAGTAAATTCATGCAATTTGCAGAAGACTTTCTAACGAATAAAAAAGAAGAAATCCTCAACGTCACCCAACTATAAATTCATGTTTGGTTAGGATTCCAGGGACAATTAATTCGAAATGTGGACAAGTTGTCAGGATTCTACAAAGATGGGATAGCCAAAGGCCTGCGATAA
>CAVPXM010000039.1:0-6335 GCA_963709405.1 uncultured Nitrososphaerales archaeon | reverse complement strand
GGCCTAAGCATAGATAAGGACATTTTCTGTATAGCCTGATCTTTGGGAGAGAATTAGGTTACATCGGTTACATATTGTCACTTTGAAATAATCCTAGCTCTGGAAAGGACAGCATCTTCAAATTAGGAAATAAGGGCCTCAAGGCATGTACAGATTTTTTCAATCCCAATGACAGAAGACCCATACTATGTCATCCTGTAAGAGATATTCCGATCGGCAAAAATGGCACAACTTAACTTTTAACGTAGTGACATACATTGAGTGAAGCCTTTCTCGGGATCTATGTGTAAGGAAAAGTTGTTATAAGAACCTCCATTTGTCTTTTCAGAAAGGAAAAGCCTTCAAACAGGCGCATTCGTAGCAGTTAAGGTTGCCGCTGCATAATGAGGATTCATCCACTCGATAAAGCTTGCGTAATTAAGGGACCGTACATCAGTCAGGCAATTGGGAAGTATTTTTATAAATTTAAAGCCATTGTCTAGTTCAAATGACAGTACTGAGTCATGCATTCTACCTTCTAGTACTAGGTGAGCATACTCTAAAGCTGACATCTTATCAGCATGTTCGCAATAATTATACAGCCTGCCTCCTGCAATCATTCTTTTTAAAGCAAACCTAAGGGTGAGATCTTTTCTTGCACCGTATAACATGCTTCCAATACCTTCATGTCTGTATTTCGGATGAGTAGATATATCTGCTCCGTAAAGGCTGTCTCCATTAGGATCATGGTTAATGAACATGCCGTCGGCAGTGATTTCACACCAAGTATGATCTGCATATTCTGGACTGAGAGACACAATAAGAGTACTAGCAGAACCTACTACGGTACCGTCTGGTTCGACGGCAACGAATTGTCCCTGAGGGAAAATACGAAGATGGCTTTCTAACTCCTCGCGATGCCATATATTGTTATATCTAGCCAAATAGGGGAAAGATTCTTCCTGAAGTTGAATGATTTTAGGAATGTCGGGCAATTTGGTATTTCTGATAATAAGATGTGTAGTAGTATCGTTCCCATTTCGCTTTCCTAAGAGGGGCTTGTTATTCACATCTGTTCCAGTTACCATTATTATATCAAATCCAATTTGCCATCGATTTCATCGATCTGCTAGCGCACAGAAACGATCTGTCCGTTCTCACCACCATATATCTCGTGAAATGTAAGTGACAAATCGTTCTGTACCTTGCTGAGTCTTAGTTATATTATCATTACTAGTTGTCTGTATCCGACTGGTAGCCAGCATCGTACTCGTCATGATATTCATCATGATGCTCTGTGTAGTATTTGTGATCCCTTTCCTCAGATCCTCTGCAGAGTAGGTTTTAGTCGACAAATTATTATGACACGTCTCTGCAACCTTTAAGATATCATCCTCACTTAAACCAAGTCGTAAAAGTCCAACGATGATGGGGCCTACTAAGGGTTGAGCTTTCAGTCTCTGCAATCCCTTTTCTCGCTCCTCATTGAGTTTCTGAATTTCTAAATCAAGGTCTTCTATCTGGGATTCAAATCCTAGCTTGGTATTATACTGAGTTTCTATATCTTCGAAGAATTTGTTAACTGCCAGCCATGGTTTATGTCGTTTGAGTTTGTAATACTTAAGATCGTATCAAGCAACTTTCTCAGCTCATTTGAACCGAATCCGATATTTGCCAGTTCGTTGTACAGAGACAGATTTTCTGAATGTAAATCGATTTCATGTCGCAAGAAAGAGTCATCCTGACCAAGTTTTGCAACTCTCTCTTGCATTTCTTCTGTTCCTATCTTTAGCGCTTGCCTTTTACGAGCTAGAAATTGAATATCATTAAATTCTGCAAGTACCTTCTTGGGATCGTATGCATATTCTGCTATGCAATTAACAGTTTTAGCAAATTTGGGAAGATCTTCATTCATAGATATTTTATGTCTATCCAATACTTGCTTTGTATCAGAATATGACCTCATCTCCAAATCCGCCATTCTTTTTTGCTGTAATGCCAAGTCACGCAGGTTTTCGATTTCTGACTTTTGCATTTTTAGAGTCGATATCTCATCCTTTAACTCTTCGAGTTCTTTCTGCAGTTCTTTCTTTTTGGCTATCTTTTCGTCTAGATATTCTTCAATTTTATGTAATGGAATGTGGTGATCATCTGAAACCTTGATAAGTTCTTCAATATAGGTGACTAATTTACTTGGTGTGACTCCAAAATTTGCATCTCTCGTATGTATCTCCGATAAAGTGTGCGGCAGCTTCTGCGTCTATGCCCTGCTCACTTAACAATTCCATAGTTCTAAAACCAATCCCACATTGAGCCGGAGTAAGACCAACAATTTTCAGTGATTCTGCCAACTCCCTGAGCGCATCCTCTTCAGGTTTTCCAAGTGCAATACTCCATTCGTTAGTTATGTTACTAATTGCTCCTGTGCTGATGTTATTGTCTTGTGCTATTATATCTCTGCTAAGGCCTTGAAGCCATTGGCTTATAACTCGCGATTTTATTATTTCAGGAATAGCGGCTGGCATATTTTTTATTTACTACTTAAGAAAATGCGAATAACAATATATAAGCTGCATTCATTTGATTCGGGTCAAATAGTCAGTCAAGTAGGTCAAATAGGCCGTCAAATAGGCCCGTCAGATCCGTCAAATGGCATATTGAAATCAAAAGGACGTGTATAATCCTACCATAAGCAAAACCCTACGTCTTAATTGCTGTAAGTCTTATGCATCCTGGCAACGACTGAGGGAGATGCAATCTCGGGGAGAAGGCCAAAACTGAAGCAGAAGAGGCATTGAACAAACTCAATGAATACCGCGAAAAATTGTTGATTGAGATTACCGGATATAGAAATGAGCACAAGACACAAGAAGATTTTATCAATAAGCCTAGTGTCATAGGGTTCGCTGGCTTCTGGACAAACAGGCTGTATAACAAAGATGTGCCGAACTTGTTCATATGGGCAAACGCATTAGGGCACATGGACGCAGCTGAAAGGGCATTAAAACGTAAGGATATAGCGACTGCTTTTAGCTACATTCTTCAAGCACGACGCTACTACCTTGTCGCCCTCAAGCAATACCTCACATGGAGGGAGGGAATTCAGGGTGCTCGCGTCAAAATGAAAGGAGCCATTTTAAAGGCTAGCGTGTTAGCTATAGCAGCATTCGTAACGCCTGCTGTCATTGCACGGCTTGCACTGGCTATCCCAGAGGCTGCTACAAGCACAGCAGCGGCAGAACAGACGATGGCCAAAGCGATCAACGTGATAGAGCAGGCAGACAGTGTATTCATGGCAGAAGCCTTTACAGAAGGCTATACAGAAGCAGAACTAATGGAGGGGGCAGAAACAGAAGTGGAAATGGACCTCGCAAAATCACTAAGGTCATTTTAGGAAAATCGTAGATGCCTTTGCATTCAGCATTTCCACCTTTAGCAATTATACCCAATAGCAAAACTACCAAATTTAATTTTCATTCGTTTGACTTTTAATTCTGGATCTTTTACATAACTTCACGTACTAAATCCAAAAGAGTCATCTTCTCTATTATATTTAACAAGATAAGCAAAAACTATCAGGGATTTTTTGGTCGAATGTTAATAGAAGTACCACATGGTATGAGAGACTGATACGGCATATCTTGTACTTCAAATTGACCGTCAGCTAGTATGCACAGCATATTAGAAAAATCTATCCGTTCCAATAACAGCATTAATACCTCCGGCTCGAATCTTAAGGGTATATATCGCATGATCTGCTGCTTGAGATTATGCTCCTAGCTTCAACTGGAATGCGCGCCCAGGAGTGCCGCTAAGTACTATCTTATTCAATTCTGTACAAGGGAAATTTGGATCTATCATCATACAATATTGCTAATAGGATAATGCGAATCTAATGAAGTACTATGGATACCCTGACATCCATGACGGCTTGTTTGCTTACGTACCGGAAAGATGAAAAAAGCATGCTAATTAGTAGTGATACAAACCAGAACGATGTGCTGATGTTAAGGGGGGCGCTATGATCATAAATTCTACTAAGATCTGGTTGATCAAAGCACTATGTAAAGGTCACTAGGTGATTTAGTCCTAACTATATAATCAAATATAATAAGTCTGTAAGGAGGAATGGATATCCACCTATAAGTTTGGAGAAGTTAAAATTAGAAAACTCGTATTTGTACAATCTGTTGATTAAAACTTAGACAGGTAAACGAATTCATACTCATATCCGGATCCGACTGAATTTGATCGGTGAATCCAGTACAAATTATATCGGAAAAATGTTCTCAAATACAGATGTGCGGTATATCAGATTATAAACATTTTTAGATATGATGCATTATCTGTATACACTGGCTTGGTTTGACGCCCGCAGTCATTATTCAGGTAACGCTTTATTAGTATCACTCATAGGCGCGCCTCAGATGCCACATTCTATAGAAAAGAATTATTTTATAGTATACAAATATGCGTCACAATAAGGTAGAAATAATGACATCACAATATTAACTAAATTTAATCTGCATTAAGCTGTAGATGCTATGTCTTCGTGTTTCTTATTGTTCAGTGCAAAGCATTGCAGAATTATTTATTGACCAAATTGCTCGTTGAAGTAGGAGTAACGTGAATTTATCAGTTATAAAAATCATCATCTTATGACAGATATTAATTAAATTGATAATAATATGGATAGATTGAGTACACACCGTATAAGTCGCCAGACAGGTCTAAAAGGTCATGCAATGCAAGGTTGAGGTGCAACGGATTATTTCAACTGGATATGAAGGCGTAGATGGTGATGCCGCATTTTCTTTAGCAAAAGAGCGCTATTCAATCAACTAGGTTTGCTTACTAATGCTACTCTTGTAGATGATGCTATTAGGTTTGTATTAGAGAAATCCTGTAATTCAAAGCAAATATCTCGTCGTTCCCTTCAATGGTAAGAGGAAGTGATAATCTAATTCTTTTTATACCGTAAAACATAGATTGGATTAGGGGCCAGACCAGTTCAACTAATTCCGACAATATCACTTATCTGAACATAAGACCAATATTAAAACACAGTCTACACTATATATATTAATAAAGACATATAGATACATTTAAGATGAAATTCGGTTTACAGCATCCTAATTTTAGTTTCGATTATAGAAACCAAGATACCTACCAGATAATAGATTCTCTAAAAACCCTCATCTCGAAAGCAGAGAATGCAGACTTTGACTCTTTTTGGGTAATGGATCATTTTCATCAGATAAGGTTTGTGGGAAATCCTGAAGAACCTATGCTCGAGAGTTGGACAACTATCTCTGCTCTTGCAGGCATGACAACAAGAATAAAACTTGGAACTTTGGTATCGGGCATTGTATATAGACATCCTTCAATTTTAGCAAAGATAGGCGCTACCTTGGATGTCCTCAGCAAAGGCAGATTATTTATGGGAATAGGAGACAACATGGAATCAGGAGGAATCTTTTGCATACGGTATCCCTTTTCCTTCAACAATGGAGAGATTATTAAGGCTAGAAGAAGTCATTCAAATTCTGCGTAAGATGTGGACTCAATCTACTACTACATTCAATGGTAGATATTACCAGATCAAAGATGCTTACTGTAATCCTCACCCATTACAGAAACCTCACCCTCCTATAATGGTAGGTGGAGGTGGCGAACGTAACACATTAAAGATCGTAGCAAAGTATGCAGATGCGTGCAATCTGTTCGGATCTATTGAGACGATAAGAAGAAAATTGAACATATTAAATGAACACTGTAAAAGTGTTAGGAGGGACTACGATTCAATTTTGAAAACCAAATTGGCATACTACTAATTGATAATGACCACGAGGCACTAACCAAAAAAGTAAATGAGATGTTTAGAGGAATGCCAAAAGAGCAGATTAGAGAATTCGTTATTTATGGTACTGAAGAAGATGTCCTTAGAGAAATAATATCACTTGAAGATGCCGGAATCCAGTATTTCATAGTCGATCTAGATCATCGAGAGAACTTGAACAATTAGAACTATTTGCAAATAAAATCATGAAGCATACCTCTTGATTGATAATTCAAACACGGCAAGAAGCTTTCGATATTATAGCATACTATACAAATTGTGGTATTTGTCACTTGATATTGACTAGATATGATGATGCTTTTCTCCGATTGGGTAGGATTATTTCAGATTAATATCTGACAATTAGATCTCAATTGAATTGCAAATGTTGGTCAGGTTAGTCCTGGTCCTGAAAATGGCTATCAGATGTGCATAAGACAAATTCCCTAGATGACATCATAATTGAAAATGAGATTTACTGAATTTTGTGAACTTGCCAAATTACATAGTCTAATCA
>CAVPXM010000038.1:0-160866 GCA_963709405.1 uncultured Nitrososphaerales archaeon | reverse complement strand
ATTAGGTTTACAATTCGATTGAAAAAAAGAGACAACAACCAAACATAACGTCTATATTCCAATCACTCTTTTTAACCCATTATGTCTGATCCGATCTTAAACAAAAGGTACAATCTCTCATAATAAACCATAAAATTATTATAAATACTATGAGCATCAAGATAGTGAACAACTAGTTGATCTGATTTCGCACGTAAAAGAGTGGGATGAGGTAGATAAAAGTGGTGTAGTCCGTAGGCGTCTTTCTATTGTGTTATCTGATCGGAATTCACATTACAGGATTTTAGAGCCCATGTGATATCGCTAGATTCTTGTATCGTATTGGTTGCTGTGTTATAGGAAGCAGAATGTTCTATGCAACGGCTAATCCTCACAGAGATACCTTATTAAGTTAGTATGGTTTTAAACTTGACTGAAGACACATAACAGACGCATATCAATATAATGCCTGAAATACTATTATTACATCCTTGTAATGCATTGCAAACCAAGTATTAATATCTTTTGATCCCAAAATAAAAACAACAATAAATGATAGAAAGATGGATAATACAGCCTCTAATATTTTCAGAGATGAAAAATGAGAAGACCAACCTCATTCTAGCTGTTTTGATTGTGGGTATTATTATAACAGCAGCAGTAGTAATGGCATCCTTTAACACTATCTTCTTCAGCAAGCATATGGCATATGCACATCATATCATTGCTCAGATACCTACTCCGAGCAGACCTATGGGACTATCATTATCATCCGACAGTTCTCAATTACTATATGTATCTAATTTTGGTTTACCAATAGTTTCAACAATCAATACCACATCCAACAAGATTATTGGTGATATTAACACACGTACCAAGACAGGAGTAATGGCAGTTGAAGCTATTCCACAGAAGCTATATGTAGCACCTTTTGAAGGAGGGGTACTAGAAGTTTATGATTCAAATACAAAAAATCTAACTAGAATAATCCCTTTACCTAATAGTGAAATTGTGCTTACCCCACCACCAATTAGTGAACAAAATAATGGTGGTCCTCTATCACTATCCTTTTTGACAGGGGGTTGGTCAATGACGTATGATCATAACAATGGAATGTTGTATGTAGCTAATTATAACGCTAATCTAATTGATATAATAGACACAAGAACGGATAAAGCAGTTGGAACCATATCAGTTCCGGTACATCCAATTAACGTAAAGGTTGATCCTGATAATGGTATTTTATTGGTTACAAGCCTGGCTGGAGATGGATTAACATTTATCTCTACAAAGACAAATCAAATATTAAACACAATATCAACAGGTGCAACTCCTTGGGGATTAGATATTGATAGCAAAGAGAAATTAGCATATGTTACAAACAGAGGAACTGATTACGTCACTGTTGTGGATATTCCAACACAGAAGGTAATTACAAAGATTGCATATGGATATATGTCATAGCTTCCCCAACAATTACAACTCAACGTACTAGAGTAGAATGTTGAGATCAGTTTCGCTTATTTTCTAATTAAAATACATCTAATAATTAAACTAATGCTACTACTGCCGGTGTCTGACTATGAACACCGCATTGATCTTATCATTTACATTACTAGCAGTATTGTGTTTTGTTATGACATTATCAGCAGCTGCTATGACACAATCTGATAGTCTAATACATCCCCAACAAGAAAATTACATTTTTATAGCAAAATTGGCTGGAGATAACACAGTTCCTCCTGTAAATACAAACGCAACAGGTATTACTAAATTCTATGCCAACTACAATAATAATGAATTATACTATGAAATAAATCTCACAAAGATACATAACGACGTGGCGAGAGTTGATGTCCATATCGGTAAGGAAACTGAAAATGGGTGTACCTTGGCTACATTATATCAAAGCACATTATCTCTACCCTCAGAAATTTGTTGCAGGTCCGCTGCTTCACAATCTGAACGCACTAAATTCTTCTTCAATGGAACTATTTCAACTCAAAGTCTTGAATTTGGACCATTAGCAGGTAGTAAAAATATAGCTGATCTAGTTAGGCTTTTTGATGGTGGCAATGCATATGTGGAAGTTTACACTTATAATCCTAAATCCCTGAGTTTGTTAAAGGGTGACAGTGAGATTCGTGGACAAATAATGCCACAAGCATCAAATTACAGGACAATAACAAAACTGCAGCAATAGTCAAGACAATAATTTTTTTGCATGAGTACACGACATCTTTAACTTCAGGGGATCAGCTTTGATATTAGGAGTCTCTAGCGGTATTCAGTTTATTCATTTGATTTCGCTGTCCGTCTGTCAGCGCACTGTAAATATAATATAATGAGATACTAGAACGGCTGGTAGTGACAGTATTACTATTACCTTTATCCATCCTATCCAAATTTACTTAGATTTTTCATCTCTATCCTGTAATACGTCTAGGCGTGTGTGCATTTGTTATATGGCGTTTTACTTCTTTAAGTGTTTGGAAGCTGCGGCTGCAAGATATTAAGGGCCACATTATTACAGTTAAGAGAGAAGATAAAAGATAATGAATACGCTGGAATAATAATGTGGTTGAAAATGTTATAGCATGGTCACTCTAATCTGAATAGAAGAGGCTCTTCAGTATCCCCTTTAGTGATATTCGATTCTCAACTACATGACACTTAAAATACATAGACGGCTGTCTAAGGAATAGAAGATGGCACTAGATGCGGAGGGCTCAAAGAATGCCTTCGATCATATAATGAGTCTGGGTTATTCCGCAAGTTGAACTAAGAAAGCAAAGAGGAAGCTTAGATACTAATTTTACTTTATATTCAGCACAAATCTTGCTAGATCCGGATAAGAATATTCCGGTGATCAGATTAAATAAAGAGGTGAGAGCATTTGCTACTGTAAAACTAAGATCCGGGATACATAAGGAGATAGCAGGTGAACCAGTATATGAACATGAAGTAGACGATATTCAAAAAATTACCTTAACCCAAGATGATACTCCAAATTCTGGACATGTGACTCTCATTAGGTTTAGGGAAAAATGGATAATGCATTTTGATTTCAGATATAATAAGCAGAAGGCTAGAGAAAGATTTGACGCAGGAAAGGAATTCTATAATGTAGCCAAATATTGTTTTGATGCTAAGCTCTTGAGGCCTTTTGTAGATATTTTATTTAGCGCCACAGAATTATTAGTAACAACCCAGTTTTTTGTCATATCAGAGGCAGATTATCCTAGTAAAGCGAAGCATGAGAACATCCAGTACAGATACAATTCCTTTATTAAAATAGGTAATCCCAAAGCAGAATACGTGGAAGCTCTCAACAAGCTAAGTGGTTTGAGAGACGATGCCAGATACTTAAGAAAACCATTTCAACTAGACAAGAAGAAGCAAAAAAAATCTTGAGAACTGTAGATCAAATGATTAGATATACCGAGAAGTTTATAACATGATTTTATGCTTACATAGAAGAGGCAAGTCTAAGTAGTCAGGACATATTTTAAAATCTCTCCTGCCATAATAGATTTCCCTTGCTATTCAAGAAGTTGTTGCATGGAGTTATTTTCGACTGTCCTTCCAATTTATTATTTTATCTCATCGGCGCTCATATTTTATTATGAAGTATAACATCGATCGCTCCCGATCTTACACTTCGGAAGGAGCACTAAGGGGCTCTTAACTTAAAGGCTTTTCAACTATCTTTTAATATGTTACGATGCAAGTATCAAGTCTATTACTATCAAACCTTTTGGAAGCATCAGATATTGCAAATGACGATGCAGTCAGAAAATTATTTCTTGAACTCTTACATAATTTAATGGATCTCATGAACCACCATTATTTGAGTTTGCACTGAAACATTAATGGTAATAGCGGAAATGTAGGTAACGAAGTGGTAATAATGATAATACGACGGTAATATGTCTTAACACCTTTAAGATTCGCTTTCATATATATTAGAACATAATGAAATATCAAATCGAACTTCCTATGTAGAAGTTCTGAGAAAAGGGATCATAAATTTTCTACAGAATATCATGATGATTTGTGTGGAGAATGCGAGTCTGTATGCACATAGTAAAAAAACAACTATACTGCCTAACATAATTTGATACGACTGTCTGATGGTCTTGGCCAATACAAATTTAGCTTGAGGACATTGTGTACCTAATCTGTTGGCGACTGCAGCTTTGAACAAAGCCTATAGAAATGAAAAAGACGCTGACCTAAGGGAAAGAATTCTACTAGTAAGGCTTGTTAGAGAAGATAAGAAAGAGGCATCCAGTGTAACTGAAGACGGAAAACTCTTATTTGTATAATATATTATCCTGAAAGGAACTTACACATCTTGTAGCCAAATACCTAGCCAAGATACTTTTCTATGAGGATTGTCATGCAACCTCTGAAGCTACCCTTGCTCGCAGAAACTCCATTTTTAACGTGTTTCTTGATCTCTATAACTCCTCCTAGCCCAGGGACGAATTCTGCTAAACTTTCAAGTATAGTATCTATCTCTTCAAAAAGAACCTCTGCACATTTTTGGGCTAGTTTAATTGGTTTCTTTTTGATTTTATCAACTAACCAAGCTCCCAGTTTACTGCAATAACATCAATATAATTGCGAAGCAAGCTTATCATTGCTTTCTTTGGATAACAACTCGCATATAATAAAGATAAAGCCATCTCAGCTAATTCAACTGTCACTGTCACCAATACGCACTTTCTGACTCAATATCAGAATCAGTGGTGCCTCTTTTAAATGAAATATATTCATTAATCCCCTCTAAACCTCTAAAGATTCCTTCAACTGCAAAAACTGAGGGGCCTGTGGTAGTGGGTAGCTCACCGCAACAGCTTTCTTCAAATTTCTTAATATTATATTCTACATAATCAATCTCTAATCTTTTGAAAAGACCAACGGCCTTTATAGAATCATCTGACTTTTGCGCTTAACCATAGAAATTTAAAACAAGACGGCAAGATAAAATTGTAGCAGAACTGAACGCGCATAACGTATGGGTGTTCCAGTAAAACGAATTGATAGAACAAGCGTATTTATCGTTTCTTGTGTGTGATCTGCGGGATGAATGGCACGTTTAAAGCAACTGATGAAACTGAGCTATGGGTAGTAAGACAAGACGGCTTGAAAAGAGGTTTTAGATTTAAGGATCGTTCTCGAATTCAAATAGGCATGATGATGGTAATTTTTGCTCATCAAGATATAATTGAAGAAATTGCGATAGATGATGATTAAAGAACGGGTAAAGCATCACTTTCAAAATTGAAATTTGATTAAATATGATTGATGTCCTTGATTTGGGGAATAATGAATTATCTCGACTGAATCTCGCTCGATCGATCAGGTTTGTGATTTTTGAAATATTCTGAATTGTTGATAATAGCATCTCTGATCATTATTATTCAGAGACATAATATACTCCAGTTGTTTCAAGCCATGTTGGCAGATGGTATTAGTTCATCCATTACGTTTTTAGAAGTAAAAAGCATCTCATTTCAAAAAATCCGATAGAGTAGTTCGCTTTGTACTACTGGACGATGATCTGTTCAATTCTTCTTCTGTCTGTGATACTTCAACATCATTCCATATTATTTCTGACAAATCCAACATTTTCCTGAGAGTGTTAGCAGTTCCGGGATCAAAACCAGCATAATGATTCAAACTAGGTTGCAATATCATCCCCAGTGAATATAGGACAACGCTGGAGCATATATATTCTATAGACATAAAAAGGTCGAATTTAAATATATAGCATAAGGATCTATTTTAATCGTAATATAATGGACAAGAATAAATCTTCACAATTAATTCCCGATGAGATCAACACTCATTTACAGATATTTGGTAAGGAGTCATGGGAAATGAACTATGATCTGTTTGGATATTGCCAATTCTGTAATTCGAGGATAGACGAATTAGGTTATTGTGCGTGCGGTGGATCTGCTGATTAAGTTTCGCTTCTTGTCTTAAATTAAATGTTAAATGCTCGTGTTATGAAGTCTGCATTTAGTGGGAGCATTAGTAGTGACTCCTCTATCCGATCTGAAAGGAATGTCTACGATGAAAGTGTCGTCCAAGAAAGATCATCATCATATACATCTACTAAGATAGACTGAATTTTTTTACCACATTTACTACTATTTAAAACTAAAATTTTGCCGAAATTTATTGTGTCTTTTTTTCTTTATCAAAAATCATCGACTGCTAGATTTTTTTATGAATTATACTATTTTCTTTGAAATAACTATTATTAATTAGCCACTATTATGACTGTATTAATTCTATAGGTAGAATAAGGATAAAGTATACTACTTTATCATGAAACAAAAGAAGTTTAATGATAAGAGAAGAAATATCAGTAATACTAGGAATAAGCGAACAGCTTCTTCTGCTGCCTTACAAGCGAATCAAGCGAGCTACTAAAGAGAATAATAGAAATATAGATATGAGCATGGGACTAGGAGAAGAGAAAAAATTAAAGGGTAAAACGGATCAAAAGGAAGAGAAACCCTCGTCATCATCAGAAGCAATCACAACACCATCATCACCACTGTCAGAAATGAAAGAAACGGCAGATATGGGGCCAGATAATTCAAGTAAGGTATTCTCACAAGTGGAAGAAAAACAACAGCTAAATCCTTGACAATAAGTAGCAACGATGGCGTTAAACGAACCTGAAAATAGTCTAAACACAAATCCGGATACCACTAGCTTCCCTATGGCAAATCCGACTTTAGAAGAAAGAGATCGTAACGTAATGAAATTAAAAAAAGAGGATGTAGTGTCGAAGCTGGATGTAAAACAAGACATTACTCAGGTTCACAAAGAATCGGAAAAACAAGATCATTTAGGCGAATCAGTTAGGTTTTATGATAGCGAGAATAAAGAATCTCATTCTAATTCACCCAACTATGATAACAATCCATTCGTTTCCGTAATAAAATTATGGCAATCTTATAACGTTGCATGGATTAATGGATATAATGAATTTATGAAAGCTTGGATGGGTATGATTAAAAGTTAACCCAAATAGCGTATGAAGCATTTAATTCAATATTAGGATGATAAAGTTTTGACGGAAATATAAACAACTCAATACCCGATCTACTTTTTGTAAAAAGTAGATATTTTTTACTTTTATCACGAGCCGAATAATTCATCAAGAAACCTTTCAAACTCAATATCGCTCGTCAAATAAACATCAGTAAAAAGCGGGTATTGATTCTAAATTGCCGTTGCCATCACAGGCGAGCAAATATTGCATACGGGAGCCTGTTTATAGTTGAATATATGGATACACACTAAAAATATGTGTCACATATGGACAGTTGGGAGGATTTCTAGCGAATAACCGAGTACAATGCGTATTCGATTTACATGGGGTCATTTGTTTAATTCTCGCTTTACTATGTTTACTAAATCAAATAGTCTAATTGGTTTTGGAATAAAACATTCTACATCCTGAGCCAATGTTTGAATTTGCATCCTTAACTCTTCACTATACATCTCGGAAGCAGTCAGAAAACAGACTTTCACTTTATCGTCTACCTTTCTTATTTCTCGATATAATTCAATACCATTCATATTCGGCATATTTATGTCTAGTAGTATCAGATGGTAAAAATCAGGTTTAAAATTTGATAATGCAAAAACAGAATCGTTAAGGATATCAACTACAAAGCCATCATCTTCTAGAGCCATTCCGAATACAAGATGAGATTCTTTTATTATTATTATTTTGATTCTTATTATTATTATTATTATTATTATTACTAGTCATCATATCTTTCTTTGGCTTTCTTTGAGGGTTTAGGGCTGCGTCTACTTACTGCCAAGATCTTATTGTGTTTAATCATGATGGGAGTTCTTCATTAATCCTCTTTACAAAGTCATCTATTTCAATAGGTTTTTTAATGAAATATTTCAAATAGCTATTATAGTTATTCTCGGCTGCCGAGAGATAAAGAGTGTGATAATGATGGTAGATTTATCCTGCCCTTAAATTCCTCTAACTGTAAATCGAAGGCGGTAGTAAAAAACACATTTACTTTATCATCTAATTTTCTTATTTCTCGATATAATTCAAAGCCGTCCATCTTAGGCATTTTGATATCAAGAATAACTATGTCGTATGAACTCTTCTTGAAATGTGACAATGCTATCAGTGGATCATTGTATGAGTAGACCTTGAATCCATAATCTTCAAGACCCATGCTTAATACAGTTGTAATATCTGGTTCGTCATCAACAAGCAATACGCTAGCATGACTGGACATCGAACTTTTTAACCCCATTGCGAATCTCCGTTATCGTTATTATAGAAATCATTCATATTTTGTATCTATTATTTATATTGTTACTTAGTGGAAGACTGAAACAAAAGATAGCTCCCTTTTTTCCGTTCGAGTTAATATTTTCAGCCCATATCTTACCACCATGAGCTTCAATAATGCTTTTTGATATAAATAATCCTAAACCAGTTCCGCTTTCGGATTTGGTGGCAAATTTTGAAAATAATTTGGGAAATATTTCTGGATCTATCCCAGTACCTGTATCTTTAACGCTAATCACAACCTCCTTCTTATTGTCGTTATCATTATCGTCACCAAACTTTTCTGGTTCTGATAGTACACTAACCGCCACATTTCCAGATGTTGTCGTGGTAGCTATTTCTTTGGCGAATTTAATAGCATTATCTAGTAAATTGGAGATGACCTGAGTTATGCGACTTTTATCTGCTTGTACAAAGATAGGTTTATCATCACTGATCCTATTACGCTCAAAAACCAGTTCGACATTAGTGTTTGCCTTCTCGAGCTGGCTCTTATAGTCATTTACAACACTTGAGATTACTTCTAATAAGTTAAAATATTCCTTACGAAGCCTCAATGACTGACTTTCAATTCTAGTAACGCCGAGTATTTCATTAGTCATTTTTTGAAGCCTAGTTGCATTTCTAGATATTCCTTGTAACATTTCGGTTTGTTTCTCAGGATGTCGATGTATCAAAGTAGAATATCCCAAAATGGCTTGAGTAGGTGTTTTCATTTCATGGCTTGCTATGTTAATGAATTCCTTTTGCATTTTGTCATGAACTTTTAATTGTTCTACTGCAGATGCTAGCGAATCATTGGCATTTTTTAGTTGTGCAGTTCTTGCGACTACCGTTTTCTCTAATTGTTTATTCCATGAGAATACAAGAAATGCAATGACTAATGCTACTATTCCTATAATTATCACTACCAATGTAGTAAAGTATTTCAGTTGATCAATTAATGTACCTACGTCACTTGCTAGGCTATTCTGTGCATTAACATCTAGCGTCAGAAAAGACTTACCTTTTACTACAACTGGTTGAAATGCTATTGTCGTTATCTTATCATTAATTAAAATATCTTCTGAGCCAGTTTTTCCTAGCAGTGACTCTTTTACAAGATTATTTAATTTAATCCTAGATTCTGGCAGTTGCACTAGAGATAGAAGTGCAGACTGTTAAATTGTGGATATAATTGACTCTTCAGGATATTTCCTATAGTATTAGCTCTTATTGACGCTACGACGAGACCAGTGAATATTCCAGGTTCACCTTTTTTCCTGTCATATTGATTACAGGATATGAAATATACAACCTAGGTACGCTGTCGTTTGATTCGAGTAAACTGCTATAATATCCAGTATGAGTACTTTTAGGAATTGTAAAATATGGTCTATAACTCAGATCTGTCCCCTTGTACTTTTGGTATGCACTTTGGTTAATATTGCTTACCCAAATTAGCTTACCATTTTTATCCAACCACATATAAAAATCAGTAAGCTCATTTGAGTGCTGTTGTCTAGTGTTAATAACGGTATGTGCTCTTTCGTACTCATTATTGTGAATAGCTGGTGGCAGAAATGGCTAAAACATGTAAATCTCAGATTGGGAATCATTTTCTACATAGACTTTCCAAAGGTTTCCGAAGATGCCATTACACGGAACAAGAAAAATCAGTAAAGACGACAGTAAGACCAGAGGAGCTAGAAAGTAAAGATGAGTCTTAATATGAACAAATCTAAACTGCAGATTACGACATGGATTCAGATGATAATCCAGATATAGATCCTGAAGGAGTTTGGATAGACTTATGTTACAAACTATTTTTCACCCCACACCTCCTGAGAGTATCTGTAGTTGTCATTACGATTTAGTTCTGTAAAGATACTATATGCTAAACATGAATAATTCATGAATTTTGCAAATCGATATTTTTGGTCACCTTTCAGTTTTTACTATATGTACTCATGTTTGGTCATACAATCATAACAATCTAAATTGTTAAATTTTTGGTTCATCATTGATGCAACGAGATAATTTCTAGTTGTTATCTGGTTCTGGTTTAAACAATGCTTCAATTTCATTGAATTTTTACCGGCGAACATGAGATCGGGGCAAAGGATCGCTGGTAAATTGCTATTAAATATCGATAATCTGACATCATGATTGATTCCTTTCCGTTAAGTTTGCCACCTGTGAAACGTGGGATGACAAGTAGTCATTTTTTACTCCACTGGTGTAAGTTCTTAAGATTCTATTTGGTACTTATCTTCGAAACCTTATGGACTATACGTTTGATCACTAGTTATGAAAGTAGATCTCGTATTTGAATCATATGTGGATAGATAAATAAGTAATGACTATCTCGAACTGCTGCCTACTGGCTACGAATGGCACTTCTACGATTACGAAATATTCCACTCCATCTTTTTGGTGAAGGTTTTGCTGTTGAGGAGGAATGAGGAACAATTGATATTCTATCCATAGTTGGAATTTTAGAACGCATTTCAGTCGCTATCTCGATCGACAACAACTCAACTTCTGCCAAGGGCTTGCTGCCATCAATTTCTATATGTACTTCAGCTTGCGTTACCAGACCGGTAGGACGGAGCAATACTGACCTAACTATGATCTGCTCGTAGCTGAATTTCTCTTCGATGGTCCTCTTGACAATTTCTGTAACCTTGGGATCTTGCCACGAATCTACAAGTATAAGAGATGAACGTTTGAGTGATACGTAGGAGACAGAAAAAACGTACCCGGCGATTATCATACCACCTATAGCATCTGCTTGTAAGAATCCCAGCTGAGAGGCTATCACGACACTAATAAAACCAATGACTGAAGCAGAACCATCTTTTATTGAATTTTTGGCATCAGTTTTTAATGAGAGTATGTCATATTTGTTCGCGATAGTTCTCATTTGAAATGCTCTGTATAGAGAGATACCAGCCGACAGCAGCTAGGACAATCATAGTCAAAATAGGCTGCCGAATTTCTCTTGGTTGTATTAGGGCCTCATAAGAGTGATAAAAGATAATACCACCAATTATAACCATTCCTATTGCTGCCCATAAGTGCTGCGAAGCTTTCAACTTTATGATATCCAAAATGGAAGGTCTTATCTGCAGGTCTGTGTGCAATTCTCAGCCCTAATAATACTATGAAAGATATCATTGCATCAGACAAGGAATCAGTTCCATCTGCTGTGGCAACAGCACTACCGCTAACATATCCGGTAACAAGTTCTACAATACCGATACTTATTAAAGTGATAACTGAAATTTTGGCAATCCTCTGACCTGCTAGGATCCCTTCATTTATCAAACTAGAAGTTGAAGTCGCAGATCCTGTATTCGTGAGAGGTTTAGAACCATCATTTATATGTTCTCTAGTTATTTCGTTATCATCATCCAATACTACGATATACAATAATCATTCGTATCGGTCATATTTAAGATTTGAATCTAAATGCCAGTATAAGAAATTTAACTTGGACATAATACATTCTGGTCTTTTTCGAGGCTTTTCAGCCAATAAACGTCATTGTGTTTTAAGAATTAATCGCCTAAATATCTGCTAGAGTTGTGAAAACTTTTGAAATAGCTACAGAATATAGTCAAAAAGTATATAAACAATGTAGATCTTTTATTACTTATAAATAATTTAGATAATTACTAGATATTTAAAAATATATCTGAGAACTGAAAGAAATAGACCTTTTTTGTAGCAACTTAATACCAAACTCATGAAAATGTAGTGAAATATGATGCCAAATGCCACTAGAATGAAAAAAACTATAATAATACTGGATTCATCGAGCACGGTCTTATGTGGAGATCAGATACGCTCGTATATAAGTTAATATAGTTATTCTCAATAATAAAGATAAGTTCAAAAAGGCAAACCTTATGGAAGAAGAACGTAATAGCGACCAATCAGATGATGATTCGGATAGTCACGGCAATTATAAAGATCAAAACAAGTTGAATAAATGCGAAACATTGGACGAAGGTACATTTGCTTTTATGCATTGGTTGAATTCCGATGATAAGAAGTCATTAGCTTCTACTGGTAACCCCATAGTGCTGTTGAAATTTGTTAATGATGTCCATACCATCCTATATGATACATATCTACGTGCAGAGATAGACGTTGAAATAAACAAAGGCATTCCTTTTTGTAAATACTGTAAGGAAGGTGATTGTGCTCATGTAGGGTTCGCCATCTGCATAGAGCAATTATATGGTCATCGTAGAAGCGGAACAGGTGATACAGTAGAGGATATTATAGAAATCTAGTCAATATCAAATTTTTAGTATATTTGTTCTAATTTGAGCTATTGACATCATAATCGAAAACGAAACCTAAACCTTTTCACCTTTTCTCGAGGAGACGTAGATTCAGGAGAGTGAGAAGATGTCACCGATTCCGAAATTCTTAGGATGTTCCCAAACTTGATTACATATGGAGTCATGAAAGCTGTTACTATAGTTACTATGCCTAATATTGGGAAGACTGAGGAAGTAATTGCTCCAACATCTTGACCAGCTTTGGCGATAATCAAGGATATCTCTCCTCTTGCCGAGGCCATTCCTAATCCTGTCCTTAGTGCTGTAATGTCATCATATCCCTTTGCCCTAATCAATATTGCAATAATTATCAAGAATTTGGAAGCAAATGATGTTAGAATCAGTAACATTGCTGGAACAATGAGTAAAGGAACCTGAGATAAGTTAATCAGCGCACCTATGGATATAAAAAATATTGCTGCAAACATATCTCTTAATGGGGTTGTGATCACTCTAGCGACATTAGCACTCTTTGATTCAGCAACCAACACTCCAGCTAGAAAAGCGCCGGTAACAACAGATAAACCAAGTTCCTTAGCTGCAAATGACAAACCAAATGCCAACCCAAGAATTACGATTAGAATCAATGCGTAGTCTTGTGTCTTACCAATTCTATCTATTATCGCAGGAATATACCTTGAGCCTAGGAAGAGTGTACTTCCAATAAATGCAATAACTATTCCTAATGAAATAGAGACTTGCAGGATAGATACGTGACCTTCATTTGTGGCCACTGATTGAAAGATACCAAGAGTGGTGATAGCTATAATATCTTCTACAATAGAAATTCCTAGAATTAGAACGGTTGATTTATCCTTGATCATGCCTACCTCCTCAAGGACTCTAATAGTTATTACCGTACTAGTAATAGACATAGCTAATGCAAGGAACAGTGAATCAAAGAATGAAAAGCCGAGTGTTTGAGCAACGAAAAATACGATTAATAGAGTCACTATAGTTTCAGTTAATGCCACCTGGATCGAAATCCTACCCACAGATCTTAACTTGGCTATTGGGAATTCAGTGCCAATAACAAATAGTAACATTATAATTCCTAGCTCTGCAAAGGTATTCAATGAGTTAATATTCTGTATCAATCTAAATGGAGGTGTATAAGGACCTATTATCATGCCAGCGAGTATATAACCAATTACCATAGGTTGTTTTAACTTGTGAGTTATCACCAACATTATAGCAGCGACTATCATTATCGCCGAAAGTCTTGAACTAAGGTATCAGACGAAGATGATGTAGAAACATGAAAAAAGAGCTGATCACCAAGAGATATTAGTGGGAGTGGGAGTGAAAATTGTTGTAACATAAATGGTAATGGAAAATTCATATCATTAGCTATTATATCTAATAATAATTAAGAATATGTGAAGCCATATTAACTGCTGGACTTTCGAGTTGTAACTGGGATGATAGATAATGTAAGTTTGTGCATATAGATGGCAACCTATGTTCTCTCCATTCAAACATTATTCCTGAATAGTAGATTAAATTTGTACATATTAAACCATTACCATCATCATTTGAACATGCATGAATTATGCCAATCTGATATGTCTTGACTCAGTAGAGTTGTATTATGTGATTACAAAATTAAGATTTCAAAAGTAAAGGGGTTTTAATAACCAGCTGCATAGCAAATAATTCTTTCATTACGATTGTGGAATAGTTATCAATTAATCATGTTAATGCATTTGAATCAAAACCTGAATAGAGAGAATGTAAAATCATCATCAAATGAAGAGGGTTAAGAGGTATTATTCAAGAGGATGCCCTGTTATAATTTAAGAATCTATATTGGACTATCTTTCTTCCGAAACGTATGGGCTTGCCAGATATTGGATCGGAAAGCAACGAAACTGAAGTACATAGTAATTCCATATCAGTTTATATTATACAAGCGTTGCGGCCGTTGTTCTTTAGAATCTTTTGATGCGGATAAAAGGAATATAAGAATCAGTATCGCAACAGTATGCAAAGTTCAATTAATTAATGCATCAGAATAGTAGTGTATTCTGATAGCAGAAGCAGACACCACAACCAATACCAATTAGTCCCAAGAAGATAGATCCAATGACCTATTTTACCTGCATTAATCAAAGGTATTAGTATAAACCCATTTCCAACCGCAAGTGCGAACATGAACGGTAGCAATTGTGACCATTGCAACCCGGTATTAACTTCTTGATCTACCGTCAAAATCAAGAACACATAGCATATTATTGTTATAAATGCCCCAATCTTCAAAATACCGACTTCTAGTTTTGGAACAACCTTTGGAGTAAGTAATGAAGAAATAAGAAATCCCATTCTCAATGGTAGAAACGCTAGGCCAGGGACAAGAGGAGAGAAGCCTAATCCATTTTGCAAATAGAATGTCAAAACGAAAGCAAATACTTGGGGGATTAATATCGAATCCTCAAAAATTATTAGGTAAATCACACTACAAAAAAAGAGATTAATTTGTCTTCATTTTCTTTCTTTACAGTATTTTTCCAATCGATTCAAGAAATACGCCCAACCATTCTCGAATTCTGTAGAAGATAATCTTCCTGTCTCTTTTCCCGTAAAGCCCGAATGAGTTAGTACCACTTTTGTTTTGTTTTGATCAATTGCCTCCAGTTCCCACATTACTGTAGTTTCAGGAAATTCTGATATATCCTTAAACCGCCAAGTATAGGTTATTTTCTTATTTGGAATAAACTCCTTTACCGTACCCTCTTGCAAAAAGTCCCTTTGATGCTCCGCTGATGACTTTTCTTTATAAAAAGAGAGATTGACTTCTCCTCCTATATTTGGCTCCAAAATAGCATGATCTGGAAACCAATTAGTTAATTCGGCAGGATCAGTAATAGCTTTGAACACAGTTTCTGGTGAAGCATCAATAACTACGCTTTTCTTTATTTCTATCATCTTTTGTTCTCCTTGCTCGCTTTCCTTGATCGTTGACATAGATACATTATCATAACAGAATATAATATTTAAATAGTTCTATAACTATAAAATACTTAAATTATGGGTTCTCCTTGGAAGGCACTGTCTGACGATAATAGAAGAGAAATATTACTCTTACTAGGAAAGAAAGACCATATGATTCCAACTGAAATAGCAGATCACTTTAGGATTACATTATCTGCTGTATCAACTCATCTTCGGATATTGAAGGAGGCAGATTTGATAGCAGAAAGAAAGCATGGTAAAAACAGATTGTATTCTTTAAACAAAAAGAAATCCTTGAAGCTAGTAGAATTCTTTGAAGATGTATATGATTATAATCTGAATTCATTGAAAGAATATGTAGAGAATAAGGAAAAGGAAAAGAAAAATGGCTACTAGTTACAAAGTGTATGATTTAGAGTCGAATAGCTCTTCAATTTTAGGCGAAACTCGGTCCAGGATAACAAGTTCCAATCACCAAAGGAAAGCCTCAATCTCAATGGAGTTTTCTAATCTGACAAATATTAGAACATTTTTTAGGTCTTTTGTGACATAACTTGACTTTGACTAGATGAGCCTTATTCAATATCTTTTAAACATGCTTAAATCATTAATTGTTAAGATTACAGATTTTGCATACCTAGGATAGTTGCCGCGGTATAATCTTATTATAGTAAAAGGTTCCTAGTCTATTTACTTATGAAGACAAAACATGCAGCCGGCAATATAGTTGCTCTGTCTGCCATTGCTGTAGCCCTGGCGTTTATGATATTACCAAATGGTAGCATTGCCTTGGCTCAGCAACAAAACACCACTACTAATGGTGCGACGAAGACGTTGATGCCTGGTGGTCAACAATCATCCCAGAGTCCAAATTTCACAAGAATGAACCCTGCGAATTGGACTGGCTCTATATCTCTATTCAGTCCTATAATGGATGCATTTAAGTCAAAAATACATACAACTCTAAATGATGCTACAACAAATGCATTGAAAGCGGTAGGAGGCGGTTCAAATTCATCAGCTGTAGCGGCATTTATTCATCCGGAGAGAGGATTCTTAGTATATGATGTCATTGTTCTAGATTCTAACAATAACGTCCACAGATTAATAGTAGATCCTGGAAACGGTAAGGTGCTATCCAATCAACTAATGTCTATAATGGAAGTGATGGCAATGATGCATCCTTCGATGGGTACGGGAATGATGATGGGAGGTCCTGGCATGATGGGTCATGGTATGGGATTGAAGGGAGGTCCTGGCATGATGGGAGGTCCTGGCATGATGGGTCAAGGTATGGGAATGATGCGTTCTCCGAACAATGCATGGCCATAAATGGCCTGACCAGATAGACAAAGTAACAAGAACGAATAAACACACATCTTTTCCTTTTTTCTAACGTCTTCGTGCAAACATATAGGATAGAAACTTAACGTGTCAGTTAACGATATTATCTGATAGACTTTCCACTGCTCTAATCCTAAATGACTGTTTATTGTAATGGCTCTTCTGCGTTTAGTACGCAATCATATACTACGATAGGTCAAGGATGAATCACTGAACAGAATGCATGAATATGTTAAAACATGTCATCTGTAACTGCTAAGTAACGTAACAATAATAGCCTAAGATACTCGATGACACTACTGAATCCGTGATGCTGAATAAAGACAGAATTATAACAATAGCCATCTTGGCTGGCATATTTGGTGGCCTAGTAGGAGGTCCTGTTACTAGTTTGGTGTACTATACTGCCTCTGGTGAAGAGGGATTCAAGCTATTCGTAATACCAGAGATCATCGGATTTATCTGTGTAGGTCTTATGATTTGCTATGGCAAAACAAAATCAAAGGACTAAATTGACTTGTGTTGGCTCAATAATCACATGTATGCATAACACTGACTTCACAAGGTATTACCAATATTGAAATATATCGATTGTCGTGGATGAATTCAATTAGTATGGCAAAGCCAATGTATTTTCTTACAACGATAATGTTGTAAGAAGTCTTTCTGTATGAGAAAAATGGAGTCTTTTCAAGTAGCTAAAGATAACTAATATCACCATGATATTGCCATAACATCATTTGCCTTTACTGCATAATTATAAATAGTGATTGTTACTACACGCAGATGCTATTCCCATTCAATTCGATGATGACATTCTGCGTTCTCAAGCTCCTTACAGGAATCTTTTCGCAAATCTGCATTAATAAAATCATTATTCTTAGGCATTGCGATAAGATAGCTTCACTTTCGTTGAATTCGAAGACGCAACTGGTGTCCTCTAATGCATGGTATTAAGTGACCACTGTTGGTGCGAAATAGTCGATAGATATCGCTAGCGATTTCATGCTTGGGTTAGGAGCAATCTCCGATAGGATTCCTTAAGTTAGCAGCATCGGACCAACAATAGCAGGCTTAGATAGGCTTGTATCCGATCCTAATAAAGACAACTGGACAGTGGAATGTCGCTTCGATTATCTCTTGAAAGCGTAGCTGTAACTGGGACTCACTACCTTACCGTCATCTACTATTAGGTAATCTCGCTCAATCGCACGTCCATTTAGAAAATTCAAAAGGCAGTTTTTTATCCCATCTGCGTATCTCTTTTGTGCTTCTAGAGTCGTACCAGAGTAATGATGCACCATTCCGTGGTTTGGCATATTTCTCCATGGGTGGTCGATAGGCGCCGGCTCGGGGAACCATACGTCTCCAGCGTATCCTGCCAGATGGCCTTTCTCTAAGGCTTCAACAAGCGCATGGGTATCAATGATCTTGCCTCGAGCGGTATTGACAAGGTATGCACCCTTTTTCATCCTGAACAAGAGATCTCGATTAAACATGCCGTCTGTTTCTGGAGTCAAAGGGGTATTGATAGTAATGATATCTGATTTTTCGATTAATTGTTCTAAAGGAGTATAGCGTATACCAAGTACAAATTCTTCAACTGTACTGAGTCGAAAATTGTTATAGTATAGTAAGTTAATATCGAACCCCTTGAGCCTTGTACATACTCGCTGTCCGATCCTCCCGGTCCCTATAACTCCAACAGTTTTGCCTTCCAAATCATGTGCATTTGCAGCAATTTCTGCAATATCCCATTTACCATCAAGAACTTGTTTGTAAGCAGGAATGTAATTTCGAACTAGGGCTAAAATATGCATTACCACCTGCTCGGCCACACTTACAACATTGCTCCCTGTAATCTCAGCCACGGTAATGCCGTGTGCTCGCAGCAGCAGCCAGATCTATATGATCAGAACCAACCCCGGCAGTCAGAATCAGTCGAAGCTTTGGCGCCTTCGTGAGTCTTTCTTTTGTAATATAAGCTGGCCAGAATGGAGTCGTAATTAGAACATCGGTAGTGGGGAGATGCTTGTCAAGCCCAGACTCTTGGTCCGTAAGGACTACAAGTTCATGACCTTCCTTTTCAAGAAAATCCCTTAGACCAAGGCCGTTTTCTGCACAACCTAGTAAATCCGGATTATTCTTTGCTGCTTCTCCTCCAGGATAGAGGATTGCTACGATCTTCAACATGCGTGTTGCCAGATTATCTAATTTAAGGCTTTCTCAAAAAGCTGAGATGCATCCCCACACAACAATTACTATTGTTAAAGGAAATATTTTTCAAACATTAGAATCATTTTTAGTGGTAGATGCCAAAACTTTTTTATTGTAAGTGATACCATTGCTGAGCCTGAATTCAACGATGAGATTATTGTTAGTTCTTATTTCTGGAAACCTTCCGCCATACTCTATTCTCTTTCCTAGCTTAATACTGTGGGAATACGGCAACCAAATTCGACCTACGGTTTGGAAGCTCCAGATTATGTATGATGTAGGCTAGCCGAGATTGCTAGACACGCAAATAAAATCTATATACCTTCTATATTAGATCATGTTTCAGAATTTCAATTTAATATGGAGTACCCATTGTTCTTTGATTTTTCAAGGCTTCAATATACCACTCAAATTCTTCTACGAATCGTTTGACTCGTTTTTCATACCTGTCATCGATTAGTTTTCCATTTTCATCAAAAACCTCGTGTACTCTTGATATTGAAAATGATGAAGGTATAGATGGTGCTCCCAATTCAGCAAATATTAATCTCAAATGTTGAGCTGCATTGATGCCACCGAAACCTCCTGGAGAATAAGATACTATAGCAGAAGGTTTGAAATAATACTCTTCCAAAAAATAATCCAATGTATTTTTCATTGCAGCAGAAGTACTATGATTGTATTCTGGAGTAACAGGTAGATATCCTTCTGCATCTTTAATTTTGTTCCAAAGATCTCTTAGCTTTTCTGGAGGATTTAACATCTCCTTATACATCCTATCCAGCAAAGGCAAATTAAGCTCAATTGGATCAATAAAAAATACAATATGATTGCGATTTTTTAGTTTCTCTTCCATCCAATGAGCTACTTTGATGCCCTGTCTATCATGTCTAACCGAGCCTACTATTAAAGCAATTTTAGCCATTACCGATTTTCTATGCAAGCCTGTTATTATTAATATTCATGAGCATCTAAGATCCTACATAATATTCACGTGTAAACATAACCTCCTCTTGGCCCTTGCTCTGTCTACTACTAAACAAAACCTCAAAATGGACAACTCTGTTACCTTAAGCGTTAATCACCCCATTGTTATGCATATTTAGGAAAAGGATCAGCCAGTTTTGTACATGTCTTAGTCTACAATTCTCTTTTCTACAAGGAGAGTAGTCGTCAAAACTCCCGGTTCTATCCTTGATATACTGTATTGTTCTTTCAATAAGACATTTCTCAAATGGAGAATGGATGTGATGATTTAATCTCAAGTATCTGTAAGCTTGTGGATACCATGTACCACCATCTGTAGATATTGAATGCTTACCATATCCTTTTATCAATGATGAAATAAACGCTCTGCAATGAACATATTTCGTTTTCGTGATACACCAGGTAAATAGGATTGAATATTCAAGCTTTGATGTCCTTCTCTAGGATAGTGTTGTCTTCTTACCAAAAGGCTTCGTTATATAATCCTCGATATGCTCCAGCTAAAGCTTCTAATACATCTCAACCTCGGAAGACTAGTGTTCTTTGCTTAAATATTTTATTGCTTAGGAATATCTAGTAATATAATCATAACGATTGTCTTTGTGATTTGCCAAAATTTGTACATCGGAGTAATCGAAAACCCCGTATATCGATCTTCTCGACGACAAAATGCCTCATTGCTAAAATGACGTAATTTTACTTTACGAATGAAGCAAGTTGCTTTGATAAATCGATTATGGTATCTATATCATTGCTTACTAATGATCGGTTATAGTTGAGTATTATGTGATCTACTCCTAATTTCCTGATTGCTATTAAATCGTTCCCTACCTGATCAATGCTTCCATGTAAGAGGCCCCTGTGATGCTTGTTGTTATCTTGTTCTTTACTATCTAGATGATTAGCTGAATCTGCAATATTAGGATATAGTATTGCAGCAACATGAATTTCTTTGGGATCTCTGCTTATCTTATAGCATTCAGACTTTATTTTATCTAAATAAGCCTTGAGCTGTTCCAATGAATCGTGTATAACACAAATCCATCCGTTAGCATGACCTGCTATCCTAGCAAACGTCTTTTGATTATATCCACCAAGATAAATTGGAATATGTGGTTTCTGAATCGGTTTCGGTCCCACTATCGAGGGTGGAATATTATAAAATTGTCCTTTAAATTCTACAATATTATCTGTCCACATCTTTTTTAATAGTTGCAGATATTCATCTGCTCGCTTACCTCTATCTTTGAAAGGAATATTAGAAACACGATATTCATCTTCAGACCATCCAATACCTAGCCCGGCCATAGATCTCCCATTAGATAGTATATCTAGTGTAGCAAATCTTTTGGCAAGTATCACTGGATTGTGAAATAACATATCGATGACAGAAGTCCCCAAATAGATTTTCTCTGTATTTGCCGCTACAAAAGTAAGTGTTTCTAACGGATCAAAGATATATTGCCAATCAAAAGGAAAGCTTCCGTCTTTACTTCTAGGATAAGGAGTTAGTGGATCGATTGGCCAAATCAATCTCTCTAACACCCACAAAGAGTCAAATCCGGCATTTTCTGCTTGCTTAGCTAAGTTCAAGATATTATCTTTTGTAGCATGATTCTTGGTAGTTTGGGGAAGTCTTAGTCCTACTTTCAACTCACTAATATAAGAAATACTCAAATAATTATTAAGCATAGCAAACGCTAATTTCTAACTATAAGTGAAATCTTTTATGATGGACTCAGTTCTAACGTAGTCACAAAATAATACCACTTAATTTTCAAAATGCTGGAAGAATGTCAATTAGTTGTTTAGTTGTTCAGAAACCAATTTTCTATGAGGTCTAATTGATCAACTACTTTCCAAAATTGTCTTTACAAATCTGCTAGATCGTTCCGGATTCTCGATACATTAACCACTGTCCAGCTGCCTTTATCTGCACAAGCCAGGCTGCTGGGATTTTTTGCACCATCATTAATGAATTAGCCGCAGGCACAGAAACATTCAGTTCCAGTTATGACTAATGTTGGTTCAGATATTTAGACAGTTAGTTACTAACACCATTCCAATTGTTGCAAACCAGTCTTCTACCAATTGAAACTGTCTCTTTAGAGTTTCTGAGCTAATAATTTCTTTAGATTGTGGAAGGCCAACATTTGCATGAGATTTAATCCATTCTGATGGAAATGTGACGGATAAGATTTTATCTATATCTTGCACTCGATTGTTTACAAAATCAGATAAAACTTTTGCTGCTTTAGGGTCTTGAGGTATACCTTCCCTACCGCCACATCTTGCATCATAAAGTACAAACTTGTTGACTTTTTCGGGACGTAAGAGCGCAAGTTCTTGAGCTATAAAGGATTCCATTGAAGACCCCACAACATCTGCTTTTTGCACTTTTAGGACATCGAGAAAGGCCACTGTATCATCTGCAAATTGCTGAATTGAAAATCGTTTAGCGTCAGACGTTGTATTTCCAACTCCATGGTTATCAAATATGATTGCTGTGTGGTTTGAGGATACATCTTTTAAAAATGAGGGCTCCAAAGCATCCATGACAAGTCCACTACCACTAATAAGCAATAACGGGTCCACGTTTCCAATGGGTCTTGTATTCAATATTAATATCTCCTACACAGACCTTCTGGCAGGAATATTCTCTGAGTTTATTCAATCTTCAATATTGATCTTCATTCTACTAGGTTGACCACAAGCGAACTTGATAATTATATCACCATTACTACTAGTACATGTCACGCCCATGAGGACATAATGATAATAATCGAGAAAATCGTCGTAACAAGAAGAGATCTCGTTGCTTTGCTCATTTTCAAACAGTACATTTGCCTCAATGCCTCTAGCCCTAGCCCTAGGAGTTTTGAAGTCTTATTACCTGCATATGATATAAAAGATAGAAATTATCTAACTGAGCCTGCTTATACTTGTTGACAGCTCATCAACTATTTTTGAGGGCATCTTTGATCCAAGCGTTCCACCTCGTTCCTATTGGTAGTAATATTTCACTGAATTCTTATATCTTTAGCTCTTCCTGAAGAATCTTTATCATTAAAAGACATCGTTATAGTCAGTCCATAGTTTCTGATGCCTTGAAAAGAAAAATATGATCATAGTACCGTGTTAATTTATACTAGGGCCGCATACCTTTTACTATTAGATTTTTCTCTATATAGTGCTCGAAATTGCATCAAAACCAACCTCATCTACTTTCTACTTATGACCTGATTTTATACTCCAAGTTTTTATTAAAATGGTTCAGTTACTTGATAAAATCTTGCAAAAAGATTTTTATATCCAATGATACGGTGATCTTGCCTGAATGATTATTAGAAGAATTTTTTTATCATGTCGTAATAATAACATTAATAATGATAGACTACTTGTCGTTGGGGTAGTAGCAACAATCTTTCTTCTTGTTAATAATTCACTATTATCATATACCTTTCATGACCATGCGGCTGCTTGCTTATGTCAAAGCTGTACCATCAGCAAGTGGACCGACTCTTAGTGATCCAAATCTAAAAGCCCAGACAATTTTCAGTGGGCTTCATATTCCAACCAGTATGGTCTTTTTGGGCCCAGATGATTTTTTGGTGGTAGAAAAAAAGACAGGAGATGTTATTAGAATTGTAAATGGCAAGATGCAGGGATCACCATTACTCCATGTTAATGTTGCTGCCCAAATTGAGCGTGGTCTGCTGGGAATTGCTGTACAAAAAAGTACGAACAATCATACGCCCACGTATGTATTTTTATATTATACAGAGGCCGGCACTGGCGGCACTGTAGCAGGCAATCGGATTTATAGATTTGAATTAACTAGTAATAACCAACAACTCGTCAATCCTAAACTACTCTTGGATTTGCCTGGTACACCAGCCCCAGGAGGGGAAGGCAATCATAATGGCGGAAAACTTGTAATTGGTCCAGATCATAATGTATACGCAATTATTGGTGATGTTGGTGATCATAGAGGTCAGGCTCAAAATGTTATAGATGGACCAGCTTTTGATGGCACTGGAGGCATATTGAGGATAACACAAGATGGGCAAGTAGCACCAAATCCACCATTAGGAGGTACAAAGCCATTAGATATTTATTATGCCTATGGTATCCGCAACGGCTTTGGTATGGACTTTGATCCCGTCACAGGAACGCTATGGGATACAGAGAATGGTCCCTCTTTTGGTGATGAAATTAACCTAGTCAAAGCCGGGTTCAACAGTGGATGGGTTAAAATTCAGGGTTTTGCAAAGGATCAACTTGCTGGAAAAGCAGATCCTACTAAAGATCTAGTTAATCTTGGTGGAAAGGGGGTTTACACCGATCCTAAGTTTGTTTGGAATCAGCCAGTAGCACCTACAGCTCTAAAATTCTTAAGTTCTGATAAATTAGGAAAACAGTATCAAAACACCATGTTTGTAGGAGATGTTCTTACAGGTAATTTGTATAACTTTAAATTAACTACACAGAGGACCGGACTTGTATTGAATGGTCCGCTTGCGAATGGAGTTGCAAATAGTCAAGTTCAATCTGAACAAGGAGGAATTGTACTGGGAAAGGGATTTGGTCTAATTACGGACTTGCAGGTGAGTCCTGACGGTTATTTGTATGTTCTGGGATATGACGGAACAGTATATAAGATAGTGCCTTCTTTGAAGGCCCCTTAAACTGTTTCTATCATGTGAGTACAACAACCATCGCCAAAATCTTATACAATTTGCCTCCGCAGATTTTCTCAAGTTGTATCGCAGGTGCATCGACTTGAGAGATCCTGAGTACGGCGATTTTCAGAAGACCTCGTGGATTGGACTTACTATAAAGGTGACAAAGAAAAGGATTAGGTCTTTATAAACAAGGTGGACCTGGATAGATAAAGTCCGGATTGAAGTACAAAATGAGAGTGTCTTTTGTTATCGATCTCGTTTCCAATAAAGGAATAAAAATAATGATCCAATGTTAATACTTGAAAAGAAGAAGCAACTACAACGAAATATATTTCCTATCGCTAGTATCTTTTGCCCTAAAATGACACGAGCCCTTATCATGTGATCTTGAAAATATCTTGTAAAAAAATTTAGTCATTTGTATTCCTGATGGTAATAATATAATTAGTTTTGAAATACTGTGTCCTAGGGGCAGGCAGCGTTATTAAATCAATAAGAGCTTCTGCGCCACTTTGTATATCACCACTAGGAGATATCAGATGAAAGGACTTAAACCTTATAGATTGTGGAATTTGGTCAAGCAAACCTGATTTGTCTGCTTCTGTCAGCGATACGAAATGTATCATCTTGTATACATCGAAAAAATCGATGATGCGTTTGAACCTAGCACAAGGAGAGCAATCCGCGTCGTAGGCTATTTTGTAGCTATATAACTATGAACACCTACATATTATTTATTTTCTAGTTATAAAAATATAATTACTTTAATTAATAACCATCTAGAATCTCAAAGTGGTTGTTTAGATACCTTCTTGATGGTTCAATAATTTCAAATCTTCCCTCGTGTCTTTATTATGGATAAGAATAACAGAGAAGCAGCATCTTGATATAGAAAGCCTGACGTTGAATCCCAAGCCTGTCTGTTAACAGCAATTGTCCACTATTACAAAAATACGTCAACATTTACTAGTCTTGGAATATCGTTTTGACTATTATATCCTGTTGAGTAAATGATGAGATCGGATCGGCCCGCATTTTCATATGTGTGCCCCACCTTATAATCAAGACCTCTTGTCCATCTCGAGTTTCAAATCCAGTGACGGAACAGAATGAAAAAGGACTCTATGCAATTCTTCACCAACATCGAGGCCTATTTTACTTGATATCATCATCGACTTAAACTGTTAAATAAAAGTTCCTGCGACCAAGATTGTGTCCATTCAAATTTGCATATGTGACACTTTACTTTCTGAATACATATATTATTATCAATCGGGATTCTCTGAAGGGATATGAAATTACGGGATCCGCAGTTAGAACATGAATAGTTAGTGTCCTCAAGAAACTTTTTGCTTGCTTGAATCGAAGTAAAGCTCAATTATTTCAGCCCTTCAATGGCAAACTGTATGTCAGAATAACAAAAAAGTGTTCCAAATGACAGCATTCGACATCATAAACCTAATAAGTATACCTCTAACAAATAATAAAGGAATATACCGATCTCATACTGTTCTCCAGAACCATATACAATATCAAGTTTTAAGTTTGATGACGTACACATGATATCAAGTAAGATATATTTAAGAATTCTAAAAAAATATACAATACCTTCCACACAGGAGTTGTGATAATTTTATTAAAATCTGCAAGATAAACATATACTTTAGCATAAATTGCATTGTGCGTATAAATAAAATACAAAATTTTCATATGATTCTAGTATTATCTACATCTATAACAATTACATTCTTCAACTCTTGCTTTGGATCTACTGCACTAATCCATTACTAATAATAGAAAAAATCAAGTACTACTAAACATAAAAGTATATGGTATTTACCAAACCTTTTATCTTGAGTTGGAAGAATATCGTGAGTCTCATAGTTGTGGTTCTAAATAATAATCTATAGGGTCCCAATTCGGAACTGAAGAATAAGGGAGATATTCAACTTTATCTGTAACGGAATTCATTGCTAATATCAGCATTACAGTAACATCCCTTCAACCCTGTATACATCTTGATATAGATGCGGGATTAGAAAAGTTGTCTTATTACTGCAAGTCTGTATTACACTAGCTGATGACCGTACAACAACAACTGATTAGTCGTGATTATTTTTTCCTGTTTTCCGAGTAGCTTCCAACTTTCTTACGTTGTGATATCATATGCGAAGGTCTAGCAGAATTCATACAAAATAGATGGATCTGTTTTGTAGATAAATGGAACAAGATTATCTTCTAACTTATTAATTAACACTTCGAGGTTATGATACTAACCTTTCTAATCTTTATCATAGGTTGATTTCTAAATTATCACGAGTCAATAATTCCAGTCCACCTTATAGTGTAGAATTTTTTTAGATAAATCTATTTCTGATGGCGATTTAAAGCTCTGATGAATCAATGTCAGCTTTATTATAAAAGTGGGTTTACTGAGTCGTTTCGATTAATTCTTAAATGTTTTTATTTATTATAAGATTCAAGTAATTTTTATATCTCCTTAAGAAGATATATAATATATTGAAGATTGTATGACCGATCTGTACAATTAGTTTAAGAAATAACACTCGAATATGAGCGCTATATGTCTTTTAGCTACTTTCGGTGTACTTCTGCTCGTCTGTTTTCATGTTGACGGGTCGAATTTCCATCATATAGCTTTCCTGTGGAAATAACTAAAGATGTTTTTTGATAGGTCTATAATATAAATTACTGTCAACTGGATATATATAGACTGTTGATTTATTTCAGGATTTGAAATAGTACCAGATCATCGCCGTTATCTTTTTTAATCCATGCGGATCAAAAGATCAGATTATTTAAGAGCAATGCGTATGACATTTATTTTCTGCTAAACCTTTGAGCCGCAATCCTCGCAGTATTGCGCGCTGGCATTATTTTGGTATCCGCAGGATCTGCACTTTATAGAATTAGAACCAGAACCGGCAATAGCATCGTTCGATTGTGAGCCCGTATTCACAAGAATAATGTCACCTATTTTTGAAATATTGTCCCAGGATACATCGATGGCGCCGCTATTACTATTAGTAGAATCATCTTTGTGAACTTCCCTAATCTTAACATTTATTTTTACATTTCCACTCAATGATCTCCGAAGCCCAACTTCCTGCACATTTCCAATTAACATTGCTCCGCTATCATAAGCGGGCATTCCGATCAGTAATTGAATGGGAAAGAATTCACCTTGTCTTATTGATGATCTAGATGGAATATAGGAAGAAATGTTGCGACTGCTAAGCTCTCCTGATGGGGTGGATTCGTTCTTAATATCAGACAAATTATCACTTACTTCTTGATTTGACGAGCCGACTTTTACTTCATCTGGAGATGTTGAATTATTCTCGAATTTTCGATATTGCGCAATAGTATTATTACATACTCCACAACTGTATTCCCCCTTCTCGATTAAAGTTATGCCCTCCCCAAGCTGCTCATTCGGATTGTCATATCTAATTTTAGGTGATCCCTCATGTTGTCTTTCACATTTATTGCAATAATATTTTGAGAAACGGTCTTCCTGCAACCTACCAATACCTGCAAGAAATAATTCCGGCCCTCCCAAATTTCCACTCTTCTGCTCTTCGTCTGTTACATTCGCTATCACATAGCCGCCAGAACCCCTCAACTTCTTCTCTTGAAGTTTATCTTCTCTTATCATAATCCATTTGTTAATTAGTTGGCTAAACGTTGCTATTAGTGTTTTGGATGATAATCTAGCTATAAAACAAATAGCTATATTTTATCAACTGAATAGAACTTGTATCTTAGATAATGACCTACGACCATGAGGTTTGAATCTGCTCACCTAATTCTACTCTACAATAGCTTGAAGTTGACTATGAATGATCATTACACGGATGTAAACCTATGCTTGAGCAGCTGAGACGAATGGATTTCAGGTTCAATTCTTGGATGCTACAGCTACATTACTCTAAGTCAAAATAATGAAATATTAATATTACTTATAAAATGTACAGAAATTAAGTGGTTTACATGTTATTATGTATACATTTGGAATATATCACCAAAAGAATAGAAAGTACGTAAGCTCTTCTAACTATCCGTATACCTTATATCTATGTATATGATACAACAAATAAGCAAGAGGTTGACGGTAGATTTTAAAATAAGAGCTAATTTCTTCCGTGACTTTTGTAATATTAAAAGTGAGAAAAAAGTTGACACGAACATTCAAAGAATTAGGATTAAGTGCTGAAATATTAAAAGCACTTGAAGAAAATCGATTCAAAATGCCCTTTCCGATTCAAGAAGCAGCTATACCTTATATTTTGAAAGGTATGGATGTTATCGGGCAGGCACATACGGGAACTGGTAAGACAGCTGCTTTTTCGTTACCATTATTGACAAAGTTAAGACCCAATGGACCTATTCAAGTTTTGATATTGGTTCCAACCAGGGAATTGGCAATGCAGGTAACAAGCGAGATCAATAAGTTTGCAAAATATATTCATATCAGAACAGTATCAATCTATGGTGGTCAGAGCATTGGCATACAACACGATCAATTAAGAAAAGGAGTACAAATAGTAGTGGCAACCCCTGGAAGGTTGATAGACCATGTTAAGAGAGGGTCGATTCATTTGGACCACGTAAAGTTTGTCATTCTGGATGAAGCGGATAGAATGCTAGATATGGGATTTATTGATGACATTCGATTCATACTGTTTTATGTTAACGAGGATAGGCAAACATGTTTGTTCTCCGCGACCATGCCGCGAGAAATTTTGCGCCTATCTCAAGAATATATGAAAGATGTGCATGAGATAAGGCTTAACGAAGAGGAGCTAAGTTTGGAAACGATAGATCAATCGTATCTCGTTGTGGATGAGAAAGAAAAATTCAAACATTTGTGCGATTTCATTAGGAATAGCGATAAGAAGCAGACTATCGTATTTGCTGCGACTAAACAAAGAACTGATAGACTTGCTGGAGAATTAAAGCACAATGGGTTTAACGTAGTAACGATCCATGGAGATCTTTCACAAAAACAAAGAGACAATGCAATGTATCGATTCAAGAAAGGCACTGATGATATCCTTGTTGCCACTGACATCGCGGCAAGGGGCATCGATGTCCCATCAGTAGGCCATGTAATAAATTATGATGTACCAGGGGATCCCTTACTATATTTCCATAGAATCGGAAGAACTGCTAGGGCAGGGGGTACTGGTAAAGCTATATCTCTAGTCTCTCATGACAGAGTTGATGACTTCTCTAGAATTTTGAACCAGACTGAACTTCCTATTCGAAAACTTAACGATGAAATGGGTGTCAAGATTCCAGTTACTCAACAAAGCCCTTATCATAGACCTCAATACCGACGCGGGTATGGTAGTAACAACAGCAGCAGCAGATCTTATGGGAACCGAGGATATGGTAGTGGCAGCAGTCGATATGGTAGACCTCAATACCGTCGCGGGTATGGTAGTAACAATAGCAGCAGATCTTATGGGAACCGAGGATATGGTAGTGGCAGCAGTCGGAATGGTAGATCTCAATACCGGCGAGCCGATAATACCAGTTAAAATTCTTTCTAGGAAATATGGTTTTCACTTGAAACTGCATTTTCATTAAAGCTTCAAAATGAACGTTAAATATTTATCTCCAAGTTATCTTTCTTATCTTCAATTTTAAGAAAATTAACATGTATTCATCGATCTGGCAATTACAATCTATCTTCCAGGAACATAATAAAATTGAGATGCACATTGTTTCAAAGGGACTTGACTATATATGATCAAATAACCCTTTGCCAACCTCATGTCGGATTGATTGGCCAATTATGAATGGACTTATCAGAGATAAGATACGACCAGGATTTAATGTTGCTTTAGGTAAATATATATCTAAAAAAAAGAATTAAGTTGTTAGATGCGCTTTATCGAACAAGATGATTCCTTTGTTAAAATTGCTAACTTAATCGGAGGGGAGGAATACTTAAAAGTTGCCCGTTCACTTTTGAATACGGAAGATGCGACTGATGAAGAAATCGCAGGTGCTACAGGTCTTAGAATTAATGTAATACGAAAAGTCTTGTATGATATGTTCGGAAAGGCACTAATTACTGGTATACGAGTAAAGGATGAAAAGAAAGGTTGGTTCGTATACAGATGGCGTGCGAAAAGAGATCAAGTCGACAATTTTATTGATAACCAAAAGAAGAAAATTCTGGAGAGATTGCAAAAACGTCTCGAATATGAAGAATCTTCAGAATTCTACCATTGTGGTAACAAAAATTGTCCTCATGTTAAATTCGATTCTGCAATTGAAGTTTTCTTCAAATGTAACAACTGTAAAGAGCCATTGAACATGATAGACAATAGCAAAATCAAGGAAGCTCTACGATACAAGATTCAACAAATATCGAACGATGTCTCATCAAGGAGATAGAGTATGTATTGAATCACGCGCTCGTAACTATTCAATGCGCCAGATTATATGTAGGTTAATCTATTCCCAAACCCGCTAAATTGTAGTACGTCATTAATCTAAGTTAAGCAATAATAATAACTCTTGAAATAAATTTTATATCTTGTAGTATAGGACCATTTCACCACTATCTTGTTTGACGATCCTTTTCAACTTCAATCTTATTCCTTCAGACATTTTCGAATATCCGTCCCCTTCAACTATGGTGATGGCTGACCTTCCTCCTACAATTCTCGGTGCTATCGTTACGATTAACTCATTAGCGATTCCTAATTTGAGAATAGACCAATTAATTTCGCCGCCACCTTCAACAAGAATTTTTTTGAATCCCAGCTTTTTTAACAGTGCAAAAACCATTTTCAAATTAACGTATTCTGTTCCGGCAGTTATTACCATTGCGCCAGTATTTTGTATCTTCTTGATCCTACTAGTATTAGCCCTTGTAGTTACCGCGATTATGGTCTTGATTCTATCAGCAGTTTTCAATATCCTAGAATCCAGTGGAATTCTCGCTGTACTGTCTATTATCACTCTTGCGGGCTCTTTCCTACATATCTTCGCTAATCTCGCAGTAAGTCTAGGATTATCCATTAGTACAGTTGATATGCCCACCACGATACCGTCTACTGATGACCTTATTGAGTGAACCCTTCGTAGGTCATCCATGGAAGAAACTGTAGAGTTTCCTCTTATTGTTGCAATTTTTCCATCCACAGTCATGGCTGAATTGATTATCACGTACATGATTATAGATCTGATCCGTCAACGAAGCGGCCAGAGACCATGACGCCCTTAATTGAATTCTGGTTTGCTCTGTGAACTATTGAAGCATACGGATCATGTATTGGATATAGATCGATGTTCGTCTTATCGAGAAATATGAGATCTGCAGATCTACCGGCTTTGATGTATCCAGAATTGAGGTTGAGTAGTTCAGACCCATTAACGGTAGCCATTTTTAATACATTCTTTGCACTTAGATTTATTCCGTATGACCTTGAGGTCTTCCAAACATAATCCATCTCACGAAAGATATCAGGACTGTTTATCATTATATTGTCAGTGCCGATCGCGACTTTACATCCATTTTTTATCATCTGGGAAATCCGTGGTATGCCGCAGCCTAGAACACCATTAGCACGAGGACAGACTATAATCCCTACGTCATTTTTAGCCACCAAAAAAATATCTTCATCAGTTGCTTGTGTCATATGAACTACAAAATTAGGTTTCAAGTATTTAATTATCCTATAAACTTCGGTTTTACCAGTTCTAAGTATAGAGAATTCTGCTGTGCTTTTAGATTCCGCAGCGTGAATCCCTAATAACGAAGTATTGGTCTTATTTCTGAGGCCATTAGATCTCGAGTGCTTATTTACTAATTCATTATATTGTCTTAGGGACCAGTCAGTATTTTCATTTGCACCGCTTATTCCAAATCCCTGGCTAACCCTTAAAAGATTTGAAGCACGTTCTAACTCACTATCTGGAAGTTTGCTTTTTTTTATTCTCGGGAGATTTTTATTGCCATGTTCTGAAATACTCTTTATATCAAAATAGTACTCTATCCTTCCAAGTATTAAACATTTGATCGGGAGATCAATAATTGCATTCTTTAATAGGGTCACCCCCTCGACACCTCCTTCTCTGAAATCTACAAAGGTTGTTATGCCATTCCTCATCATAGATATTGCGGAAGCCCTCATCAAAACTCTCAAGTGTCCTGGATTGCTCTTTTCGAGTATTTTCTTCTTTATTCCTCTTATCGGATGAACCGCGTTTAGACCACAGTCGATTGCTATGTCCTTTCCGATAGAATCTCCTATGTGTGTGTGGGCGTTAATGAATCCCGGTATTACCAAGAAACCCTCAGCGTCTATTATGTTTGAGACTTTGTGACTATCTTCCCTCTTATATCTTGCAGTATCAGCTCTCTTAATTATTCCATCTCTAGTTACCTCGACAAATCCAGTATCCACATACTTCAGGTTTTTTCCAAGTAATAAGCTTGCATTTTTTATAACTAGAGACATTGTATCTCGTAGATTGGCTGAACCTTTCCTCTTTTTCGCATATCCCGGATGGTGTCCAATGCTCTAGTAGAAGCTTCAGCAGCTCCTTTGCCTGTTCTAGCAATGCCTATTCCACAATTTAACTTGATTTTTAGATCCATGCTAATGTCATTAATGATTCGCTGTGTTTCATTATCTGTCACGCCATTAGATATTACCATAAAATTATCTCCACCAAGAAAAAATGTCAACGAGTCAATTTTAAGAAATTCGTCAGATAATCTTGAGTATATCTTGATTACAAGTGAAGTGATTTCATATGGTGATAGCTGGTTGCTGATTGTAGAGGATCCATCGATATCGATGTGCATTATCTTCACATAGTTATCCTTTGCGGTTGAGTCTGATGGTATATTCAAATTTCCACCAAAAATCCTGTGCCCGTAAACTAGTAACTTGCCACTTCTTCTAGCTTCATACGCATTTAAGTTTGCCTTGTACGGTGTATCGCCATTCCCAATGGCCATTGACATCTTTAAATTGGGATAAGTATTTGCAAGTTCTAGTTCGATTAGCATATGATCTTGAATTGAAAGGCAGTTCGTCACGGCAAAAAATTCATCGAATCTATTACTATATGCAATGCAATCTCTTTGTGAAAATAATCGTTGAATATCGTAATATATCTTTGCTTGGAGCATTTGTAGATGAGATTCTCTATCAGTACCTAGTGTGGTTGTCCATAAACCATATCCATCAATGCGGATGACGCTGAGTTGTACAGTCAATTTATTATATTCACCGTATTCCGAGTGTTTGATTTCCATTTCTTATCTCTTATTTCCCTCATTCTGAATACCATTTTTATAGCAGCATCTACTGCTCGCCTGGGAATAATTTCTGCTCTTTCCACTGCCTGCTCGATCGTCATACTTGGACCTGTAATTCCAAGAGAAACTGGCTTACAGTATCGTAAAGATAAATCCGCAATTAGTCTCGCGGCATTATCGGCCACAATTTCATCGTGACCTGTCTCTCCTTTGATTACTGCTCCTAGTGTTACTACCGCATCGACATCTTTTTTTTTAATAGTTCCCCAATCATAAGTGGCATGTCAAATGAGCCCGGGACATAGCAAATGTATCGTAACGTACCATCTGCTTTCTTAATGTGTTGTTTTGCTCTGGCCAGCATCTTATACGTGATTTCGTTGTTAAATTCGGAAACCACTATGCCTAACTTAACTTTCAACTCTCGGTACCTTATTGTAATTCTTTAATTGATCTGCATTGAGAAGGCATAGATTATTTTTTTCTGCATATTTCTCTGCTTTACTGATGGATAAGGATCTGTAGGTTTCCGAATCAAGCATTTCACAAATAGTCACGGTGTGTACCAGACCTGCCAATTGGGTAAGGTATATACAGAGTTCTGTGTGTCCAATCCTTTCGCCTAGCAAACCTCTTGACGCTATCAAAATTGGTACATGACCTGGTGAACGAAAGCATGTAGCAAAATCCTCTACTCCTGTGGAATCAATATTATCACAAACCGCAGCCATTTTAGAAATGGTGAGTGCTCTGTCAGTGTCGGTAATGCCTGTGAACGTGTCTCGATGATTGATAGTAATTGAAAACGATGGCCTATCTCCATACGGCGATATGCCTGATGCCAATTTAGAATATAATGGATTGATTTTTGCCATAACATCCATTATACTATACATATATGCCACCCCCAATTTGATTGCGTACGTATTCGAAATAGCCAGGCAGATTAATCCACCAGCGGCCATTCTCATCGTTGCGATATGTTCTGGCTTAATGTATTCCGCAGCAATCACCATATCAACTTCATTCTCTCGTCCTTTATCGTCATGAACAAGGATGAATTGGCCGCACTTTAATGCTACGATTGCTTCTTCTATTGAATGCAAACATCTCAATGAGATGCTTACGATTTTATATAGTTTACTAAAAAAGGAGTTATTACTACTTTGTTGGTTGAAGAAGATTGACGTACCTACTTACAATGTCGATTTCGATGTTGACTAAGTCGCCCTTGGACCTCTCACCCAGAGTGGTAACAGCCGCAGTGTGAGGTATTAAAGCCACCGAGAATTTATCATGATTTACGTCAACTACTGTTAGGCTTACTCCATCTACTGCTATAGATCCCTTCGGTACAACATAACGCAATAACTTTTTATTCTTTAACCTTATCCATAATTTTATCCCATCTAATTCAATCGTGATGTCTTCAATGCTAGCTGTGCTGTCAATATGGCCCAGAACTAGATGACCTTCTATCCTATCGCCCAATCGTAAACTTCTCTCTATGTTCACCTTATCACCGATTCCTAATGACCCAAGGGCGGTTCGTCTTATAGTTTCGCCTACAATTTCAAAGTCGGCATACTGTTTTTCATAAGTCCTCGTGACTGTCAAGCAAGCACCATTAATGCTTACACTATTGCCAATCTTTATCCCTTTTCCTAACTTGCCTAACTCAATTGTCAACTTCAAACCTGCTCGAATTCCTTTTTCAAGGTTCGTGATCGACTTGATCCTAGCAGTACCTTCTATTATACCAGTAAACATATTCTCATATCCCAGTTATGTGATTTGTATACAATAGATAGACATCACTTCATATTTAATCTAGAGTCCCAAAAACGGAAATAGTAAAAAATCACAAAACTTCAAAATGCATTATAGCTGCTATTCTTCTTGAACATTATTTAAAATTGTCTTTGCATGTTTGTAATGTACTGCATCAATCATCTTCCCTTCGGTCTTCACTGCACCAGTTTTACTCTTGTTTTCCATGGATGGCCCAAGGGACTCGATTACTTTCTTGGCCCATTCAATCTCGTTCTTGCTAGGAACAAATATTTTGTGGACTGGCTGTATCTGATTAGGATGGATGATGCACTTTCCTCCATAACCTAACCTCTTCGCAAGAATGGCATCATTTACCAGACCATCTATATCATCTACCTTCTGCCAAATAGCATCGATCGCACCAACCCCAGCTGCTCTTGCATCCACTGGGATTTTTGCACGTGCATATGAATATTCAATACCACTATCTTCTGCATAGTCAAGGTGCATATCATAAAGGAAGTCGAAAACGCCAAAAACCAATTGATTTACTCTAAAATCTGACTTTGCTATTGAGTAGGCATTAACCACTCCCTTAGCTGTCTCTATAGACGGTATCAGTTTTATACCATTCTGTTCGATTTTCCTCTCTACTTCGAGTCTAGAGATAAACGATGATATTTCGCAGATTTCTCTATCATCGTTAACCTTTGGTATTACGACACCGGTAATTCCTTTCTGGATTGCTGCTGTGAGGTCTGCAAATATATGTCCAGACTCAAATGAGTTCGTTCTCACATATAAATTGGACGTGTTTTTGAAGTCTTCACGTTGGCTAATCGCTTCTCCTATCATTTTCCTTGCAGAAGATTTTTCATGAAAGGGAACTGAATCCTCCAAATCAAGACACACTATATCTGCGTTTAATCGTTTGGCGCTATTAATAAATCGTTTATTGTTACCGGGAACAAAAATTAGCGTTCGATTCATTGGGACAAATATAGATTATAGTTTTTGTGGGGTAGTAACTATCTTTCCTATATGTTCAGCTTTAGCCATCATTTCGTGCCCTTTAACCATATCTCCAAAAGGTAAGACTGTGCCAATCACTGGTTTTATCTTCTCTTGGCTTGTCCAATAAATGACTTGCTCTAATTCAGCTTTTGTTCCTTGGGTCGATCCTAGGAGATTCGTGCCCTTGAAGAAAAGATATCTTAAATCAATTGTTGAATCATAACCAGTGGTTGCACCGGTTGCTACAAGAGTGCCTCCCATTTTAAGAAGCCCTACCGCGTTAGGGAATGTTGTTTTACCAATATGTTCGAAGACTACATCTACTCCTTGTTTTTTTGTAATCTCCCTCACCTTCTTGTACCAATCCTGCTCTCTATGATTCACTACGTGATCTGCCCCAATTTCTAAGCATTTATCCATCTTTTCTTTGCTACCCGCAGTAGCAATGACTCTGCAATTAAATAGCTTTGCAATCTGAATACCTGCCATCCCTACGCCGCTGGTGCCTCCCATTATCAAAACGACCTGACCAGGTCTTATTTTTGCCCTCCCAACTAACATATGCCATGAAGTCATTCCTACCATGGAAACCGCCGCAGCTGATTCAAAGGAAACATTATCTGGGATTTTTAATACATTTACCTCTGGTAAGTGTGTATACTGAGTGAAGCCTCCCCATAGTGGACCCGTTTGAAAACCCCAGATCGTCCTGTCTGCACAGTCATATTCTCTGCCGGAAGTACACATGTCACATACTCTGCAACTCATGTTGGAATGTGATACTACTCTATCTCCAACCTTTATACGCAACACGTCTTCCCCAACTTCAACCGCTGTGCCTGATGCATCACTTCCAGAAATATGTGGGAGCGGTGTTTTGATCGGATCGCCCCAAATAGCCCATAGATCGTTGTAATTGTATGCTGCTGCCTCTACCTTAATCATGATTTCATTAGGCTTCAATTTCGGCATATCAATATCTTCTATCTTAACAACTTTCGTTGGATCTTTATTATATTCCCTGAATACGGCTGCCTTCATGCACTTTGAAGCACAGTTTATACTTAATATAGTTAACTCACCCAAAAGCGACTTTTTTGGTTGAGTGTACTTCCGATGATGGAAAACTGTGACTTGGTTAACCTTACTAACGTCTATCTATTCGGAAGTCTTTCCTAGGTTGCTGTAGACTAAGTAAAATTTGCTTCAGCTCATTATCATTTAGCGGTCTATTCAACCTGCCTGATGAAGCGGCATTAATTAGATAATTTTCTACTGTTATGGCTAGTTCCGGTTTGACCATTCTTATATTTGCTAATCGCTGTCTTGCATAGGGATCCAAAAGAACCATTAGAACGCGTTGCCGCATAGCTGCGGCTTCAGCTTCACGCCTCTTTGAGTCTTCATCACTTGGCTGCTGAGGTTGAGGTACAGACACAGAATGACACCTTCCTAATATTTTCTATCAGGCATATCTTTGCAATCCGGGACGACTACTCGCAAAATCCTTATAAATCTCAGTTGCCAATCTGTCAACTTTTTTCATGCCTTCATTAGAGATTATCCTGCCGCCACTTTTTTTAGTTATATAACCAGACATTTCCAATTGTTGTAAAGCCCTACGAATAATTGCTCCTCCAGAATCCCTGTGATGATCTAAATAATAGCCGATGCGTTTCCTGCCACCATAGGCACTCTTCAAGTCAGAAACTCCAACTGGTCCACGCATGTAAACTTTCCTGACTAAAGATGCACATCTAATATACCACCAGTCTTTATTCTGCGGAATCTTTTCTGCATGCGATCCTGTCTTTACAAATGCAGCCCAGCTAGGCTGCTCTATTTTCTTATCTTTCTTTAACTGTTCGGCTAATCGTATAATTAAATGATTTGCTGGTATATCGTAGGCTTTAGCCATAATATTACTAATTAATCACCCTGCGTTTCCCTTATAAACCCTTTTTTTTGTCAAATAGAAACGAGCGAGAATTCATGATTTGATGATCTTTCTATAAACATGACCACACCTTAAACAAGTAATTCGTATGCCTTTCACTCTAAATCTGCCGACTCTAACTCTGGAGCTTCTCCCAGGAATAATAAAATTTTTACATTTTTTACAAAATAACTGTCGAATTTCATAATGAAGTTTTAATCGAACTCGCATAGTAATTTTTTTAGCAAGTTGAGCCTGAGCGTTTGCCACATCTTCATTGAATTTAGAATAATGCAGAGCACTAGCTACCACAATATTTATCCTTTCCTTTCCAATTTCTTTTGCGAATTTTCTTTTCACGCGGACAAACAGGTAGCATAAATAGCAATAAATCCTTTACCGTATATCACTATTCTAGGATTATTTAGTGATCTCAGCCACTTTGAACCTCAAGTCAGATACTCCCTATAAAAAATATCAATTTAAGAATAAAGAATATTTTGAAATCAGAAAGTTAATTTGTTGTCATTTAAGACAGTCAAGTACTAAAAATCATTGAATGTGTGCATTCTTCGAATTAACTGATACATATTGTTATGACACTGACATTCGCAGATTTTTGTTAGCTTTGAACCGTCGATGATAAACGTGATCTCACCCTCACAATTCCCATGTTCGTTTTGGAGACACCATTTAGATTTATCCACTATGGTATAGTCGCTTTCAGGGAATTTATTGATTATCTCTAGATTCATTGGAGCGCTCTGTGCATATCTACACGTTATACTGGTTCATGTTAATTTAATGCTCGATGCGTTTAATTTTAATGATCAAGTGTCATGCTATCCATTATTTGATAATTTTATCCAGCTAATGATCCTGATACATCAATCTTTATCTAAATCACATAGAACATCTATTCATTCTGAACTGAAGCTTACAATAGATCAGATTAATGATTTGGGAATGTTTGTGGAAATTGTAGATTACACACGATATCTCGAAAGTATTATACTGGGCAAAGTGCAAGAAATGTGAATGCATGGCTGTCGACTACGTGTATAGGACCCATGGAGAAAAATGGAATCGATTGCATAATTCTGAGAATTGAAGATGTACACCACTTTACTTACTCCCACTCTGATTTCGTATGCCTCACTTTCGAATTAATTTATTTGGACATAAACATGAATGTATCTAACATTGCATCAAATCTGGCGTGCTTTCAATAGAGCATGCATGGAACTCAAAAGCCCGAGTCTAGCTCGACAACTTCTTTTAAATATATTCTGTTTCGATAGAACAGTATTGGATTTAGGAGCCGAATTTAGATACAACAAAGATACAACACGATGTGACTCGATCGTTCGAATCGAATTATAGTAGGATCGAGGTAGTACTGAAAACGAATCACGCAAGAATCGCTTAATGTTTGAGTCGAACTTTTGTTAATTTGCAAAAGACGTCGATCGGATGATATCTCAGGGTATTAAAATAAATATTAAAATCTGTATATAGAAGTCAACATTAACTATTGACCAGTTGATGGAAAAAATCAACAAACTCGAAAATATCGCAAAAGGGTATATTGAATTGAAGCGCCATGATAGATCGAACATTGACTTGGTGAAAATGGCCAATTCCATTGTCGAAGCACTTTGCTCATCATCTTTTACTTTTCCAGTAGAGAAGGAAGGAATTGTCAGCGAGGGAACAACATCTTTTATTTATGCTAACAACTTCGCTTACCCAAATCTTTTTGAATTCTTATCTGAAATATTGCACTTAGAAGTACCAATCAAGATCAATAAGACCAAATTTGGACCAGGGGAAATATTAATTAATATCGGAAATGAGGAGCATGCACGTCAAGAGATGGCTTCTTCTATAGAGGAACTCAAGAAGCTAATCCATGCGAAGAATTCGCATTAACTTACACATATTTCTCATGTTTGAATCTCTACAGAGATTGACACATATTGTATATCTTCGATCTTGCGCGAAAGATTATGAGCAACTTTAGATTATATTGGGATAAATGACCAAAGCCATATCGCTAGTGATTTCCGAGGCCGCTCTTGAAACCGTACCTGTTGACCTAATAAATCATCCATCAGTAACAAATTATGCAAAAAAGCTTGGAAAGAAACCATCAGAAATATTACTAGATAGAAGTTATCATCATGCTGCAATGCTGAAATACAAACTGGAATTTGCCTGGAGACGTGGTAGGCCTGATCTCGTACATTTTGCATTAATTGAGGCATTATCTACTCCGCTATTCTTAGAAAACTTGTTAAATGTTTATGTATCAACGATAAATAATCAAGTAGTCTATATTGGCGAAAATCTAAGAATACCAAAGTCTTATCCTCGTTTTGAGGGGCTGATGATAGATCTGTTCAAAAACAACCTTATACGAGATGGCAAAAATAATGCTACTCTTCTGAAGCTGCAAAATAATGTATCCCTTGAATACTTGATAAATAATATTATAAAGCCTTCAAAAGTGATAGGTCTCTCCAGAATGGGGGTTCAAAATACTCCAGAAAAGATTATCTCCACGCACATAAGTAAAAGTTGTTACCAATGCGCATTTATAATAGGCGGTTTTCCAAGGGGACATTTCACTGAAAATACAAAAAGATTATTCGATTTCTTTTACTCGATAGGTAACTACAACTTAGAGTCTCATGTAGTTATCGCAAGAATAATCTACGAATGCGAAAAAGCACTATCAGTTTAGTAACATATGTACCCACCTTTATCTAGGTTTAGCGATGAATCTGGCCTAAATAAACTAATGAAAGTAAGCATCAACAATAAATGCTATGAATAGCGCCATCAAATATGGACTTGAAAACTTGAACACCAACCAGGATGCTTTTTCACTAGGTTTTACTAAGAGCCGCACCGAAAGGAAAATCATAACCGCGCCAAATGTTGAGGCAGTGATTAGGTAAATTTGGCCGAATTGATTAAAGAAAAAAGGGAAAATGCTAAACAAAACCATTAGGAGTGTTGTTCCTGCAATTATTCGGACTGACTGACTCTCGGTAGAGACAACTGGTAGCATCGGAACTCGTGCCTTCAAATAGTCCTTTTTAACATGCAAGGCCAGACTCCAAATATGCGTAGGTATCCATAAAAAGACAAGACCAGCCATGACCAGACCAACTTCAAGGTTCTGTGTCGTCACTGCCACATATCCTATCATAGCTGGTGCACCGCCAGAAAATCCGCCTAGGATTATGTTTGTCCGGCTAGTACGTTTTAGCCATTTGCTATAAACTATGATATTATCAAATAATCCAAATATCATCAGCGCAAAAACCCAGATATTGATTAACCATGAACATATTAAAGAAATTGCGGCAAGGATCAGTCCGAATGCAAGTGCATTTCTAGGCGAAATCCTTCCTGAAGGAATAGGTCTTTGTTTGGTCCTTTCCATAATTGCATCTATGTCTCGATCATTGTAGCCTGTAATGGTATCAGCTGGCAGCCGAACCAGCAGCTACACCTCCAACGAGCAGTATCCAAGTTAGCGGCCGAACAGGAATATCAAATAAGAATGAAGCAGTAAGTGCAGAACCAAATGCAGTAAAAACTAATAGATACCAAATCTTTGGTTTAGTCAGTTCATAATAATTTTTTAATAAATTGCGTACCGTTGACTGAGGGATTAAAATACCCATATAGGATCTTCTTTAGTCTGTTATAAAAGGCATTATCCTAATATATTACATATATCTTTCCAAAAAACAATAATCTATTGGGATATGGGCGTTGAGTAAAGAATTTCGCGTACTGTTTTTCTCATTTCTATAAAGGTTTCTGTTTTCTGAACTCCTTCTATCCGTCCTACCCTTTCAGAAATCAACTGGTGCATCTCATCAAGGGAACGAGCGGTCATAGTTACCAGAATATCAAATCTTCCTGTAACCTCTGCAACTTCTCTCACTTCTGATATCTTAAATAGCTCACTGAGGACATTGTCTCTCATTTTTGAATCCATGTTAACACCAGTAAGTGCTTTTACATTAAAGCCTAACGCCTCGTCATTGATCATAATAGTAAATTTTTTGATAAGGCCTCTTTTGGAAAGACGTTTTATTCTGCTATAAACAACAGAAGCATTGACATTAATCCTTTTTGAAAGCTTTGGTACCGAGATACTTGCATCTCTAGCAAGCTCACTTAAAATTTTCAGATCTAAATCATCTATCCTTCCCATTTATTATACCATTATAACTCTAATTGAGTGATTAATAAACCTATTAATTTCAAATTTAGCACAATTTTTTACAATAAAAAAGGTTAGATAATATTTTTGCGTTTCAAAAGTTCTGCAAGTAGAACTGCACCTTTTGCAGAGCCCATTTTTTCATTATGGGAGAGTAGAACATACTTTATTCCATTTTCAAAAACAGTGTCTTTTCTTATTCTACCTACAACAGTAGTCATTCCGTCATTAATTTCTCTGTCTATACGCGGCTGTGGTCTAGTAGGATCATCGTGGACAATGATATAGTCTTTTGGTGCAGTGGGTAACTCCTTAATCGATACATTTTTCGAGAATTTTAGCATTTCTTTTTTTATCATGTGTGGATCTACCGATTCTTTAGTTTCTACAAATACAGACTCGGTATGACCATCTGAAACCGGAACTCTCATGCATGTGCAACTAACCTTTATATTATTTGGTACAATTGATGTTTGATTCAATTCACCGAGAATTTTTTTTGTTTCGATTTGAACTTTTTCCTCCTCCTTTGGGATATACGGAATAACGTTATCCATTATATCAAGAGCAATTACACCGGGTGACCTACCAGCACCAGACAATGCTTGCAAGGACGTCATAAATACACTTTCCACGCCATATTTATCCATAATGGGCTTTAATGTAATTGCAAGACCCGTGGTTGTGCAATTTGGCAAAGGAGCAATAAATCCATTCCAATTTCTATTTTTTTTCTGAATATCTAGTATTTCTATGTGTTCATCGTTAATACCTGGAATCAAAATAGGGACGTCATTTTCATACCTAAATGCTGGAGCAGTACTGATTACCGGTACTGATCGTGCAAAATCAGGCTCTATTGTTTGTGCGTCATCAGAGTTTAGAGCAGTAAATATTAGATCAAATTTTTCTGGATCTATGTCTTCTATTTTACTAATAACCATATCCTGCATGTATTCCGGGATTGGTTCAGGGTTGTGCCATTTTAATATCCCTGAGGCAGGATCTCGTAATGCATCTATATACTTCTTACCGGCAGATCTAGCAGATGAAGCGACCTGCGTTAATTCAAACCAAGGATGCTTATTTAGTGATACTACAAATTCCTGCCCTACCGCACCAGTAGCTCCTAATACAGCTATTCTTTGCATAAATCCGCATTAGCTTACGTACATTTAATAATCGTTTTCAAAGCCACATTTCATTCCATCTTAGCAAGATTAGATGGCAATGCGATGCGATTGGCAGTTTTGACATTATTTGGTGTTATCACAAACATAAACATATCTAAATCTATTAGTAATATTGGACATGGGAAATAGCTGTATCCATGGAGGGATTTACTCTGTTAATCCTAGCCTCGTCAAGTTAGATTTCAGCTCGAGTGTCAATCCCTTGGGTATCTCGAAGGTTGTTCTAAAATCCATTCATAAGAATATTGATTCCTTGTCTTCAGTCTATCCTGATCCAGATTGCAGGGAACTAAAAATAGGGATATTGGAATATTTGCGGAAAGATCTAAACTCGGAATGGATAAATGTCGGAAATGGGGCAATAGAGATAATCCATAATTTCGCTAGGGCATTCGTACGCAATAAGGTGGTTATCCCAGCACCCACCTTTTGTGAATACGAACTTGCGTCTAAACTACTGAATGCACAAATTACATTTGTGCCACTTCAAAATTTGAATATAGAGGCTGACTCCATTATTGAAAAGGCAAAAGATTCTGATGCTATATACTTATGTAATCCAAACAACCCTACTGGCTTACTTTCATCAAATAGTATTAAGAAAATTTTGGAATACGTTAAATATCCTACGATCATCCTATTGGATGAGTCGTTCATAGAATTAGTACCCAATGGAGGTAAGTGTGATTCTTTAGTCGAAAAAATCGAGGAATTTGATAACTTGGTAATCATTCGATCGTTGACAAAATCTTTCGGTCTTGCTGGTTTGAGAGTAGGATATGGTATATGCAACCCAAAACTAGGCAAGAAATTATCCTCATATCAAATACCTTGGCATGTAAATGGGATTGCACAAAAGGGCAGCTATCTGTGCTCTAAAAGACTCGAGTCATTTGACAAAAGCCAGAACATTAATCGAAAGAGAAAGAAAATTTATGCAAACCCATATCAAAAGAAAAACGAAATCGTTTGTCCCTATTATTTCTAATGTGAATTATTTTTTGATACATCTAAAAAATATCAAATCGACCAGACTGAGAAATACCCTCCTGATTCGGTATGGAATACTTGTTCGAGATTGTATTACATTCAATGGATTGGAATCAGGAGAATATATTAGAGTTTCTGTAAAGACACATAACGACAATGCATGTCTCCTTCAGGCCTTGGAATCGATAGATGTATGAAGGCAAAACTACTAATGATACAAGGAACTACTTCTGGTTCAGGAAAAAGTATTATCACAACTGCGTTTTGCAGAATCCTCTCAGATGAAGGATACAATGTAGTTCCATTCAAAGCACAAAATATGTCTTCCAACCTTCACACTATTTCTGGAACCACTGATATTATTGCACAGGCACAAGCCGTGCAGGCATTAGCATCAAGAAAATTACCAGATACAAGAATGAATCCTATTTTGTTAAAACCAGTCGGAGATTATAAAAGTGATCTCATTTTAGCAGGTCGATTCAATTCAACGATCGGTTCTAGGGAATACTACGAAAATTTTGTCATGCAAAATGGTTTTCCACTCGTTTTAAATTCTTTAGAAGGTTTAAGAAAGGAAAATGATATCGTGGTCATTGAAGGTGCAGGATCTCCTGCTGAGATCAATCTTTTTAAATACGATATAGCAAATATGCTTCTTGCAGAAAAGGTCTCTGCTCCAGTAATTATTGTAGCAGATATAGAAAGGGGAGGTTGTTTCTCGAGCATTGTAGGTACCATGAAATTACTAAATCGTCGTCACAGAAATCTTGTAAAGGGATTTATAATTAACAAGTTCAGAGGAGACACTGCACTTCTGATCCCCGCCATAGACTTAGTTGGAGAAATGATAAGCAAAAAAATATTAGGCGTGATCCCGAAAGTAGATTTGAAATTACCTGATGAGGATTCGTTAGATGGAGTTAAAACTAATGGTATTACACTTTCCAACATATCTGTCGATAAAAACATAGATCTTATAGCAGACGTAGTACGTGATAGAATTGACATTCGAAAAGTAATGAGAGATGTCATAAGGCTAAGTATGATATGATAGAAGAAAGCCTGGTAATTGCACTCATATTGGTGATGGTGCTAGATTTCTTATTTGGTGAACCGAAAAACAAGTACCACCCAGTAAGATGGCTAGGAAACTTTATTGATTTCTTCATCCCACTATTAAAAGTAAAGACTACCGCTGATCATTATGATGTCGAAGGTACATGGCATATAATGAAGGAAAAATTAAAAGGAGCCATTTTCGTGTTCTGTTTATTAGGAATATTTGGTTATATTTTACAACTATGCCTGTATGTAAGCTCCCATTTATTTGGTTCTTTTCTTGTAATAATTATTTATGCAATAATCTTAAAGATTACCATCGCAATAAAGGGGATGGAAGTGCATAGTGCTAAAATAATGAAGGCATTGGAAAGAAGAGATTTAAATAATGCACGATATTGCCTCTCCATGATCGTACGAAGAGAAACAGAAAATTTAGATGAGCAGCGCATCCTTTCAGGAACGATTGAGTGTATTAGCGAAAGTACTGTAGATGGTGTCGTATCACCGATGTTCTTTTATTCGCTCTTTGGACCTACAGGATCTTTTATTTTTAGAATAATTAATACACTCGACTCGATGATAGGCTATAAAGACAAATACTATGAAAATATTGGGTGGATGTCTGCAAAACTGGATACGATTGCTAATTATGTCCCAGCTAGACTAACAGGGGTATTAATTGTGATGTCTTCTCTACTGCTTTCAGCAGATTGGAAGAATTCCATAAGAATAATGAAAAGGGATCATGACAAAACATTGAGCGTAAATGCAGGTTATCCAATTTCTTCCATGGCTGGTTCCCTACGCGTAAAACTTGAAAAGATTGGCCATTACTCGGTGGGTGATCCCTACGATCCTCTATCGATCGAGAAGTGTAAATGTGCGATCGCTATAATGAAATTAACGGCCATCTTATTTTGCTTTATTATGTCTATTCCAATGATACTCATATTTTATGTTTTAGGCTGGTGGAATTTCTTATTTGGTCCTTAGCTCATTGCGAGCCGTAATTTCATTTTTAACTATTATTCCTTCCTACTCCAAGAATGAATCTACAAGAATGTTAGACTTAAATTATATCGCAACAAATATGTATCTTTTTCCATTAGTAGGAACAATTATTGGAGCAATCATCGGATGTTTGGCATATGAAATTTCTTTCCTTCTCCAACCTCAACTGGTGGGCCTCTTAATAACCGCCAGTATTATCATTATAACTGGGGCAAGTCACACTGATGCGCTTGCAGATTTTGCTGACGGTTTGGGAGCTAAGGGTCGAATTGAAGTTAAACAGAAGGCGATGCGCGATCCTGCTATTGGTTCTGCTGGCGCTATTGCATTAATTTTGTATATTGTGGGAATGGTGATTACATTATCGAGCCTGTATCATACAATAAGACTATTTACTAGCATTGTCATCGCAGAGGTACTTGCTAAATATGCAATGGTATTACATGCTTATTGTGGATCATCTGCCTGGGATGGGTTTAGTTCTCCTTTCACACGTGCAATGAAGAACAAGAGAAGATTTTTGCTCGCTACGGTTATGATGCTTTCAATAATATTCTTAGTTGGAAGCTACTGGAGTTTTGCGGCTCTAGGCATATCCCTTGCTGTCGCAGCCATCCTTGGATACGTATCAAAAAGGAGCTTTGGAGGAATATCTGGTGATGTGCTTGGTGCCTCAAACGAGCTAGTTAGACTTTCATCACTTGTTGTCCTATCGTGTGTCGCAACACTCTAGGCGAGTAGAACGGTATGATTGCAGTGGTAATGTGTGGAGGAAAAGGTACGCGTATGGACGATTTTACCAAAATTGAGAAACCATTAAGAATGGTACTAGGAAAGACATTGATAGAGTATGTTGTAGACGCCTTGATAGCATCTTTACAGTTTGAAAGGGTAATAGTAGTGCCCAGTCCAAATACTCCAATGACAAGAGATTTTGTGTACGACAATTATGGCAGCTTTTATAATATCAAGGTCATTGAGTCGGCTGGGATGGGTTATTCATTCGATCTGATGCGACTTGTCGAGTATTTGAGGCCTTCTAAGTTATTCTTCTTGGGAGCGGATCTTCCATTTATAAATGCAAAAATAATAAAGAAAATAGTTACGAACTGTCCTAAGGATGCACCTTGCATCTCAGTAATACTGGAAAAAAAATTTGTGGAAAGTATAGGCATAAAACCGAGTGTAATAATATGTGAAGATAATGTTGATTATTGTCATTCTGGCATTACAGTGATTGATTCTTCAGGAGTCAAACATAAAAACCAAGGATTGTCGGAATGTTATTTGCTGATGAATGAAAAAGAGATAGCAATCAATGTAAATACCAAAAAGGACCTCGAGCTTGCAAATAGGTCATACAATCGGAACTAATCAAGTATTGACAAGGCTTTTCCCGTAATATTGGCTTTACCGCCAGTCTTTTTTGCGATTAATTGACCACAAGCTTTGCATTGAATATCCATTGTAGTATAGGTGAAGATAACCCTCTTTTCTCCACAATTTAAACACTGGATGGAGAGGAAATTACTCTGTGGTTTTGGAACCATGATATTATTTCTGCGCATACTCTCATCCCAACTTACGATAGGATTTCCAACTTGCGTATCCTCATCCCATTCTTCATAGTTTTTCTTTGGCAACTCTTACAAGTATAACGCAACGTAATTTTCTTAGATGTCTTTGCAGTACGTTTGAGTTCTGGAAATTTTTGTCCTCCATAACCCTTTTTATCTTCAGCATGCCTTCGCGCACCTTCTGCAACTTTTCTATCCTTGCCCTTTTTATAAATTGCAACAGCTTGAATAGTATATTTCTTACATTTGGGACAGAATTTATTATACTCCTTCTTCATTTTCATATATTTATAAAGTGTCCGATTATCCGTAATTTAAGGACAGCGTCGTTGGTGCTTGATCTCGAATTTTCGCAGCCAAGACGCATAATAACCTTCCAGGACGTGCTTTAGATAAGAGTAAGTATACGTAGGCCAAAATGACTATCGGATTAACTCTTTAGGGGTTTGAGTAAATCTAATATACTAAATACTCTATTCCATGAATATGGTATTCGAAAGTCTGTTGCAGCAAATAGTGCCTTTCAGTGTTGATAGCTTTGGTGTCTGGATTCCATTGACATTCGGTTTGGCTGTGGGTCTAGCATATGTTATTGCATCTGCTGCACGGCGGGCCAGATAAGCCGAATTCCCAAAATTTTTTCTTTTTTATTTTAGCATTATGAAGAGGTGCACTAACCCTATAATTGCTACGGTATATAATTCATATAATATTGGAGATTATGTAGTTATTTTCTGTTGGATCTTGATTGAAATTTTAATTAGTTAACAGATTAAATATCTCGAGTTTTGAACATCGTAAATGGCATTGATGCTAGATCCCTTTCACACTTGCAGTTTCGACAAGATGTGTTTGCTACGAGAAAATCTAAAGACTAAGCTTGTTCTAAAGAGAAAGATGATTCGAGATATCAAAGTTGGAGCAAATATGGAACGGAAGGTTAGGACGAGTTCAAATCAAAGTACAACATTTCTATGGGATGGAGAAAATGTCTTGTCTACACCTTCTATGATAGCGGAAATGGAAGAAACATGTAGACTCCTCCTAAAGGAGCAATTCCTTAATGATGAGGAATGGGATTCAGTCGGGACTCTTGTAAATGTTACACATATAGCAGCTACACCGATAGGCTTTGAAGTCCTTTTTAAATCCAAAGTAGTATCAGTTGATGACAGACGGATTATGTTTGATGTTGAAGCCTCAGACGATCTGGAAAAAATAGGATCCGGAAAACATGAAAGGTTCATAGTCAATATTGCTAAGTTTAAATCAAAATTCGATTCAAAGAAGTCCAAAATAAGACTACGATCAATTGGTAAAACTATAAAAGAGGCTTGATAACAGCTGTACTATTCTATTAGGTGAAAAATGAGAATGTCAGCAGTTCAAACTACAGCTGGCGGAATGCCAGTAATTATCCTAAGAGAGGGTACTAAAGAAAATAAAGGAAGGGATGCACAGAAGAATAATATCACCGCAGCCAAAATCGTCGGGGAGATTGTAAAGACTAGTTTAGGTCCAAGAGGAATGGATAAGATGCTCGTTGATAGCTTGGGAGATGTAACTATTACAAATGATGGTGCAACAATTCTAAAGGAAATTGACGTTCAGCATCCAGCGGGAAAAATGATGGTTGAAGTTGCTAAATCAGTAGATAATGAGGTGGGCGATGGGACAACATCTTCAGTCGTTTTCGCATCCGCTCTGCTGGAAAGAGCTGAGGAATTGATAGCCCAAGATGTTCATCCTTCGGTAATTGTAGATGGGTATAACTCTGCCGCTGACCAGGCTCTGAAATTATTACAAAAGATTGCAGTTAAAGTTGACACGAGTGACAAGGAGATATTGATAAAGATTGCAAGAACCAGTATGGATTCAAAATTGGTTTCAGAAGATAGTCCAATTTTAAGTGAAATTGCGGTCACAGCTACTAGACAAATTGCCGAAAAGATTGAGGACAAGGACGGACTTAGGGTTGATTTAGATAACATCAAAATCGAAAAAAAGGCTGGAGGATCCATGCATGATACTCAGTTGATTAAAGGTATTGTACTTGATAAAGAAGTCGTTCACTCAAGCATGCCAAAGAAAGTTGAAAAAGCAAAGATTGCTTTGCTTAATTCTCCCCTTGAAATTGAGAAGACCGAAATGAGTGCTGAAATACGTATCAGCGAACCTCAGCAAATGCATATGTTTCTTGAAGAGGAGAACAAAATGTTGAAAGCAATGGTAGATAAGATTGAAGGAGCTGGTGCGAGTGTAGTCTTGTGCCAAAAAGGCATTGATGATATAGCTCAGCATTATTTAGCAAAGGCAGGTATTCTTGCAGTCAGGCGCATAAAGGAGAGTGATATGTTTAAGCTCGCTAAAGCGACCGGTGCCAGAATCGTTAACAATCTTGACGATCTAGTTGACAAGGACCTTGGATCAGCTGATCTGGTAGAAGAACGCAAAGTCGAGACCGATAAATGGGTATTTATAGAAGGTTGTAAAAATCCCAAGGCAGTTACAATTCTTGTTCGAGGAGGCTCCCAGAGGGTGGTAGACGAAGCAGATCGTTCTATACATGATGCTCTGTGTGTGATGAAAGATGTTCTTGAGAAGCCTGCTATAGTCGCTGGCGGCGGAGCTCCAGAAATATACATTAGTAATGAATTAAGACAGTGGTCAAGTAATATGGAAGGTCGTGCTCAACTAGCGGTGCAAAAGTATGCTGATGCCCTTGATGCAATCCCGCTTGCTTTAGCAGAGAACGCTGGTATGGATCCAATTGATACGATGGCTGAAGTAAGAGCTAAGCAAAACAAAGGCGCAAAATGGACCGGCGTGAACGTTAGAACTACCACAGTTGCAGATATGTTCAAACAAAATGTTCTAGAACCGTTAGCCGTGAAAGAACAAATAATCAAATCCGCTACGGAAGCAGCATGTATGATCCTCCGAATCGATGATGTGATCGCCTCAAGCAAATCAAAGATGCCCGCTGGACCTCCAGGTGGCGGCATGGGCGGCATGCGGCATGGCGGCATGGGCGGCATGGGCGGCATGGGCGGCATGGGCGGCATGGATATGGAATAACGCTTGGTCTAAATCATTACTTACGACCATCTCTTTATCGGCTTTCTTACATTTTATTTCTTCTTGCCATGCTTTGCTAATTTTGCGAGAACTCCACACACTAAATGTGACTAGGCAGACATAATTTGGAGCCTCTGCCCATTCGATCTAATCTCTAACACCACAATAAACTTCTTCTACTGTGCTCTTCCATAAGGTAGGGAATACTCAGTTGTCATCAATTTCTGAAATCGTCCTCCATGTGGGGTACCTAAACTAAGGCTATTCGACGATTTTCTTATTTGGCACGCAGCACTTAAATCTTGTGAAATATAGTCAATAGCCTAAATAGAGCTACTTGAAACCCCCTTGTTATCTGGCACTGCATCAAAGGGCTAGGTTGATCTTATCCTAAATTTCTTTGAAAATCCTTTGATAAGTCAAAATACATAATAGAACAAGGAGATACATATATACCCAGTCTTGATCGTAGAGGTTCCCTTCAGCAGAAAACCACTATAAAGTCACTTTTGCATCGTGATATTGGAAGAAATAATGGGCAATAACTAAACGATTTAACTAATGCGCCATACTGCAAGATTTGCTGTCATTTTAGACTTTGATAATAAAATTGAAATTAACTTGCACCATTTTTCAATATGATTTATTACTATATTCTCTTGAGGTTTATCCTAATATCTAAAGCCCGTACACCTTTCCCTTCTTCTAATACCAGTAGCGGATTGACATCGAGTTCTTCAATTTCTTGAAAATCTGTAATTAGTTGAGAAAGCCGTTGTAAAGATTCTTTTATGGCTATAAGATCATGTGGTTTTTCGCCCCTGACCCCTTTGAGCAGATTGATAGTTCTTACTGATTCAATCATTCTTGCAGCTTCTTGTTCATCTATTGGGGCAAGCCTAAAGACTACATCCTTTAGAACTTCAACATAAATTCCACCAAGACCAAACATCATAAGCGGCCCCAAAATTGGATCGAATTTCGCACCCAGAATTGTTTCCTTTCCATTTTTTATCATTTCTTGAACAAGTACGCCATCAATCTTAGCATCTTGTTTATATTTTTTGGCGTTGTCTATAATTGCTCTATATGCCTGTCTTGCCTCATCTTCATTTTTTAATCCAATTTTCACTCCACCAGCATCAGATTTATGAATGATGTCTGCAGAGGCTATCTTCATTACTACGGGATAGCCAATCTCATCAATAGCTTTTATGCAATCTTCTTCACTTCTTGCTAGATGCTTTTTCGGTATAGAAAATCCATATGCTTCAAGAACTCTATATCCTTCATCTTCTAGCAGGTTTGTTCTGGACTGGCTCCTAACTTCGTTAAACACGGTTCTAACCTTAGATCGGTCGACGTGGAATTGCTTTGGTACATCAGATGATTTTGTTATCCATTCTCTAAAAGCATACATAGCGTTCAGAGTCCTAATGGCTGGTTCAGCGTACATAAAATGTGGAATATCGCCGTCAGATAGTATTTGTTTATTTTCAAGGCCTTCAGCTAATCCCATCAATGCTGCAACCATAGTTTTACCCTGCCCCATTGCCCTAGAAGTCTTAACAATCGTTCTCGCCAGGTCGTCATAATTCAACGTTGCTGAAGGTGTACACATCGTAACTATAGACCCAACATGATTATTGGATAATACTTCGAGGATTACTTTTTCAAAACGATTAGAGTCAGCATCTCCAACTATATCTACTGGATTTCTTGACGAACCATGATGTGGTATTATTTTGTTTATTGCATCCCTTGAATCAGATAAATCAGCCATTTTTAAACCATATTTAGAACAAGCATCAGTCGAGATAATAGCCGGACCACCGGCGTTAGACACAATTGCAATTCCTGAACCTGATTTAGGCACAGGTTGTTTTGAAAATGCGGTTGCAAGCTCAAATAGTTCTTGCATTGTATCTACCCTTATGATTCCACATTGCGTGAATAATGCGTCAAATGTCTCGTCGCTTCCCATAAGTGCGCCTGTATGCGACATCGCAGCTTTTGCGCCCTCTGGCGTTCTACCTGCTTTTAGTACCGATGATAGGCTTCTTCAACTCTCTAGTAATTTTCTTTGTAATTTCCATAAATCCTCTGCCATCATGGATGTCTTCGAGGTACATTACTATCACTCTTGTTTCGTCATCGTATGATAGGAGTTCAAGAATATCGTTTTCATTCATGTCGACCTTATTTCCCATGCTAATTACTTTAGAGAAACCAATATTCTGTGCTATTGCATCTTCTACTGTGGCTGCACAAATCGCACCGCTTTGAGAGACGAGTGCAATCGTACCAAATCGTGGAGTTATTTTTAAGAAGGTTGCATTCATCATATTTCTCTGTGATAGACTCATTATTCCGAGGCAATTGGGTCCGATGATTCGTATCCCATAATTCTTACCTATGACGCCGATTTCCTTCTCTAACCTTGCCCCGTTCTCATCAACTTCTTTGAACCCTGCAGAGACTACTATGGCGCCTTTAATCTTTTTCTTGCCTATCTCTTCCATTACTTTAGGTACGCTTCTGTTAGGAGTAGCAACTACCGCTAGGTCGATTTGGTCGGGGACTTCTAAGACACTCTTGTAAGCCTTGAGGCCAGAAACAAGCTCATTGGAAGGTGTGATGGGATAAATTTTTCCTTTGTATCCATTGACAATATTTGAAAAAATCGCCTTCCCAACACCGGGTTTGTCTGAAGCACCGATGACAGCAATAGATCGTGGAGAGAGAAAAATATTTTGTGAATTAGTTGATGACATACAACAAAACAAAGTCGAACGTAGATAGTTAAATGCATTTCGATGCTTCAAACAAAAAATCGTATCGCTGTATATTAATTATATCGAATATATAAAAGATAAATTGTATAACCCATTGCAATCTGCTAGTACTAAATTTACAAATCAGCTAGGCAAAAATATAGTGTTATTAATGGGATTGTGACTATTAATCTATGACGGATTAAACTTTTCTTTTGGTTGAGTATTTTTCCCCTGGCAACTGTAAGCTGTTTGCATTATTTGGAGCATATAGTCTTCTCTAGTTGTGATGATCTGTGACTACGATGCATTAATAGTGGTCAATATCTGTTAGTGTTGATATATAATAACAGGACGCTGAGCGGAGAGACATTGAAGAGAATTGATAACGATTTATATCCTGAATCATCAATAATTATAATAATAATCGAAAAATGGAGGGTGAATAATTTATAGAAAGCGACAAGAATGAATCTGGAGATCCATCTGTAAAAGATATTGTTATTGAGAATTATCAAAACGCCAACGAGAACGCGATGTCTAATCAAAATCATACATATCAGCTAGTAGTTAACGACACTAAAACGATCTCAACTAGCGACTTGCGGCAGAATGACAGTAGAATACTTTCCTTATTTGGTAAGGAATCCGGTTCTAACTACTCATTTAGAGGGTTGATGAGAAGTCTTAATCTTCACCAGCAGAGTCTAAGTAGAGCATTAGGTAGACTAGAGGATTTAGGTTTGATAGAAAGATCGCCATCTGGATTCAAGCTGACCAAGGACGGGGAGTCGATAATGTCAAGCCACTATTTAGGTGGGAGTATTACTAATGTGAATCTTCGTAGGAAGTATTCTCCCCTTCTACAAACATACATTCCTATAAGGATGAGAATTAGCGAAATAGCTGAAAATCTGATAGGTAAATGGTTCGATAAACTTAGATGGGCCGGTTTCATTAATGATGGATCTCAATATGTATTACAATGGATTAGTATCGACGACGATATTCGGTCAGGTGTGACCAGTAGTCCAACAACTACTGCCGCATCATTCCAGGTTAATCTGAGATTAATGTCTGACTATGTCATAATTGAAACCAATGCTGTCTCAGATAGAGAAAAAGTAGATGCGATGGTGGGTTCATATAGGATTTTACAATTACTTACAAGACTGTTTCAAAGGAAGCTAGACTCTGATGGCAGTTCATACATAACTTCAATGCGTGAGGCGTACAGCGCAAACAACTAAACTAGCTTTCGTCTTATTACTCCATGTATTTGCTAACATTCTTGCTATACTCCAATTCTTTCTAACATATCAAATACCTCATCTAATCTTGGCGGTAGGGCAGAAGGGTTTCTAACATACAGTGAAACGCTTGCGTTAGAAAATATCAACCTTTCCCTTGAATCTAAACCTGCCATATATCCAATTACGTCAGCAGCATCCCATACATCGCCTGCACCAGTCAGAGTTTTGGGTTCAACTCGAATGGAATGAACAAATTCAGCTTCTCTACCATTAGACCATGCTGATCCTTTTCTTGTATGTAGGTCTGTGCTAATTCGGATCTGATCCGCAATTAACTTTGCAGCATTCTTCACTATATCAGGCTCGTAATGTTCTGGTATTAATGTCCCTAGACCTATAGCTTTTCCGAGAGAATTACACTCATTCTCGTTTATACTTAAAACATCAGTAATTTTTGCAATCCTTTCGAGGCATTTTTGAAAATCTTCCTTTCTAGATTCTATATCTGCTGGATCTATAAAGTGTAAGGCTTTTGGGGAATTTTCAAATACGTACTCCGCTAATTGTGTTCCATTCAAATTGCTGGCCCAATTTGCAACCACTGTTGTATCAGCATTACCCAGTATTTTTAGATGTTTCTCAGAATTAACCTTCTCAGGCCCAAAGTCTGCGTTGTCACCAACGTCACTTACCATGACATTAAATTTCGGCTCTACCTCGCTTAGAAATTCGAAGGATGTCGTACGGCCATGATTTCCAGGTACGATCAATAGATCTACATTATTCTTGAACTCCAAAAAGGTTTGGTGAAGTAAAGCTGATGCAATTTCGTCTCCGACAGTGAAAAGTGCAACATTTGCTCCTAATCTGGCAAGACTATATGCAATATTTACAGCATTTCCACCTTTTAGATCCTTAGTAGGGATATCACGAATACTACCGCCACCAAATCTTGCCTTCTCAGCTAAGCCATTAAAAAATTCCTCTTTTGATCTTAATCGGATAATTCTGTCTAAAAAGAAATCCGGCATTACAACTATGGAATTCATGCATGAATAGTAGTCGCTTATTTTAGTCGATATGGTTGTTTTTCGTGACACTTCTAATTAACTGCCTATATTTTACTAAGTATTTGTTTGTTTTCAAATTTAAAGAACTTCCTTTAATTCTGGAATAAGTAGATTTTCTAATATCTAGAGGCCCTGTTAACTTAGCGATAAAGCTATGACTGCGAACATTTTCTCATATTCTATGAGCTTATTTGAGTATGATAGAACATGAGCAGAGACAGTATTGTTGTATGCATTATTCTTATATTTTCTAGGTTTAAGTAAAGTTTAGAAATACATCTAAAGCAATCCAATTATTTGGAAAAGGGAGAGGGAGGAAGGAGTCATGTTGTTGCTGTATGGAAATGGGTTTCAGAGATTCAATTGAAGGCGTTTTTATCGTTGTAAAAAATATCTACCTTTTTTAATTGATGAAACCACGACCAAGCTTGGTTATGGCTTGCAGTTGTAGAACCAGCACACAGACAAATTCTTGGAGTTTACATCTCAAGACATAGGAATTTTATGATTTTAGCTGAATCGTTCCTAAGATCTTTCTTTAATCAGGAGTTATGGCAAACATGTTGTGGTTTATTGTAATGGCGGAACATGGTATCCGGAAGCATGTATATCATTAGGACTAACTAGAGCATAGATTGCATTCGCCATATGAAACGAGTAAAGTTGAAAGAACGGTAGGATATCTAAAGGATAGATAGTACTGAGGCATTTGATGATTACTACAATCCATGTATGAGAGCTGGATTATGCAATCTTATTTAGGCATGTTCACAAATGGCTCATCCTGTTCATATTTATGCACAGTAGCGTTATCAAATCTAGTACTAAATCTGATAATCTAAGGAGGTGGAGGTATCTCTAAGTTAACAGAACCTATCTAGACCTAACTTGATAATTTTGGTGGGACGATGTCTCATTTCCGTTCACTACCGTTGTGACAAGTCTTAATGTTACAATCGCTAATAATGCATAATATTTGAAACTTAATGTCTTTAAGATAACACATAAATGATTTTTTATACATACCTTTTCTCTGTGCAATTCATCTTACCTTAGGGGAGTGATACGAGCTCAAACATTTCCAGTATCAAAATTCAGACCCGTTACACATAGTGATCTGTTGAAGCATAGATATCAAAACATTCTTCGCGTTTTCATTCGCGTTACTCGTTTCTAAGAATTATAAGAAATGTTGAAAGATTCTTGCACACGACCTCTCTTATTATAAAAACAATTTACTGAATTATAATAAATTCAACGTGATCAGCATATAGTACAATCACAAATATATAATGTTCTCTAATTCCAAATACCATATGAAAATCATGAATGCCAGTCCAGGGATGGGCACACCATTAACAGAGGATGAAATAATAAGTTTTTTGACCAATAGTAAGCTCAATATTCATATAGCTACTCTTGATGGAAAAGGAGAACCAAATATACATCCAACTTGGTATTACTTCGACGCAGGAAACAAGAAATTTTATATAGAGACTTCAAGGACTTCGAAGAAGATTGAAAATTTAAACGCTAGGAATTTAGTTTATTACTGTGTTGATGACCCAAACCAGCCGTATAAGGGAGTTAGAGGAAAAGGTAAGGTAAGAATATATGAAGATGTTACTCATAATATACCTATATCTGAAAAGATTATGGTCAGATATCTTGGAAGTCTAGCACACCCAATGGCTACCTCTCTAATGAGTAATGTAAAAAACGGGGAATCAATTATTTTAGAAATTACACCAGATTATTATTCCACCTGGGATTATGGGCATAAAAAGAAATGATGGAACTACATGAAATACGATTTACTTTCGTAGGCCGTTCGTAGAAATCGCTGCGCAATTTCTTATTAGAATTTTTTAGAACTTTCGTGTGGTCAATCGTTACCAATAGATATTCACCTATGTTATCTGAATTAGTAGCTGCAGTAAGCAGGAGAAAGACGAGAAATTGAACGTTCGATGCGGAAGGTATTTTTCTTACGCCGACTCATTTTCAATCAGCACACTATGCGAATTGTCGATAACATCAAAACCAAGGTACTGAATATTTACATCTATCTAACCAGTTTTTCGCTACACTCATACCAGTAAAGCTCAATAAATCCCATTTTGGAGCTTAATGAATATTTTTAGATAGATGCTGTTCAGTTAGTTTACCAAAACTACGACTAAGACTATATTCATTATGATCTACGATAATGGTATTATCAATTTTCAATAACATATAATGACAATCTAATAGACTAGGGCTTGTCTTTAAACGCAAAACCCACAAGAATTGTGTTGAACTGTTGATAATGATCCTTTCAATAAGGCAGGTTAGACAAGAAATTATTTAGCGCATTTATAGAAACTGTTTATTAACGTTATCGAGCACTTGTAATTATATTCTCATGCATCATAAATTCGCGCATATAACGGACTGTCATCTTGGAGCATGGAGAAATCCTAGGCTGAGAGAAATTAATTTAAGAGCTTTTGAAAGGGCTGTGTCTATATGTATAAGCGAAAAAGTAGACTTTATCGTAATTACTGGAGATTTCTTCGATGTCAGCGTTCCAGAGCTCGAGCACGTTAAATATGCGGTAGAGATTATGCGTAATGCTAAGAGTAGACATATTGAGATCTATATGATTTACGGCTCACATGATTTCACTGCGAGTACAGTATCAATAATAGATATACTTCAAACAGCAGGATTATTCATAAAGCCAGTCGAATTTGAGCGAATAAGAGATAAAATGAGGTTAAAGTTTGTTCAAGATCAAAAAAACGGCTTTAAGATTACTGGGTTATCGGGCAGGCAATCTGGTCTTGATAGACACTATTACAGAACTATTGATATTGGTGCATTGGAATCTGAAGAAGGGATCAAGATTTTTCTTTTTCATATACCAATCGCTGAATTAACGCCTGCTGATCTTGCATATGGAGGATCTATCCCACTATCTCAATTGCCAAAAGGATTCAAATATTATGGGGGTGGTCATTTACACAGGAGAATTGAATATAAACATAATGACGGAAAAAGCTTCATAATATATCCCGGACCATTGTTTGGATCCACGTTTACTGATCTGGAAGACACTGCAGATGGTGAACTTAGAGGTTTTTATGTTATTGAATATGATTCTGATAGTGAAAGTATAAGTGCTAATTTTATAGAAGTAAAAATAGTTGACATAATATTAAGAACAATGAATGTAAATCGATTGACGACTAAACAGGTAGAGGATAAAATATCTCTTGAACTTGATAATATGGAAGAGAATTTAAGAAATAAAATAGTATTGATCAAGGTAAAGGGAACCCTGTTATCAGGAAAGCGATCAGATATCAATTTTTCACAGTTTGAAGAGCACCTTTCAGCTAGAGGAGCACTATTGACTTTTATTAATAGGAACAGTCTATTTCCTTCAGAGGTTTCGAGGTTGACCGAAGTTATTGGGACAAATATAGGAGATATTGAAAAGAACATACTGAGAGCGAGAATATCCTCATTTAGAATTGATCCAACAATAGCAGATAATGAAGTACAGAAATTAATCAATTCCAAGCTTGTAGCAGGGAATGGTGAATATAGCGCGATCAACTTGTTATCGGCTCTAAAAATGGAAAAAATCGAAAACGAAACTGTGAATGAGTATGATAAAAGAGTCTTGATGGATGCAAAGACTGTGCTAGGATTAGAGATATAAGACTAGCATATGCTACTTAGGAAAATTGTTCTACATAATATTAGAAGCTACAAAGGAGAAACAGAGATAACCATTCCTGAAGGCCGAGTCCTTTTCCAAGGTGATATTGGCTCTGGAAAATCAACTATCCTATCTGCAATTGAATTTTCACTATTTGGATTAGGAGATATAGATGGTAACAGTCTTTTGAGGTTAGGTGAAACTAACGGTTCTGTTCTTCTCGATTTTCAAGTGGGCAGCAAAAATTATCGAGTATTTAGAAGTATAGCAAGACGTAGTTTAGGTAAAGTCACTCAGAATGAAGGCTACATTGTTGAAGGATGCGAAAAAATCAGGTATTCGGTCAGCGAAATGAAAACAAGAATCTTGAAAATTATTAATATTAATGAGAAAACACAAACTAGAACTACGTCTGCGATTTACCGTTATGCCATCTTCACTCCACAGGCTATGATGAAACAAATACTGTCAGAAAGCCCAGAACGAAGACTGGAGATTTTAAGAAGAGCGTTTAATATCGAAGACTATAGTGCAGCAAGAAGGAATGCAACAATATTTTTGAGCTGGTCAAACGCTGAAGTTCGTCTACGTACAGAATTGACAAGGAATTTGCAGGAAAAAGAAACATCACTTCAAAAGATCAAGACTAGACTTGGCATGCTGAGTGCAGATATGAAAAGACACGAGTTGGAAATTTCAGAATTAAGAAAAGAAGCAAATGAACTAAGAAGAAAGATAAAAGACCTCGGAGAGAAAAAAAATCTTGTTTTGGAGCTCAGAGCATCATTACCACACCTGAATATCATTATTAAGGGAAAACAAGACAGTTTGAAGAAAGAACATGAAAGATTAAGAATTTTTAAACTTGAGTTAGAATCGCTCAACTGTAAAGATCTTGTGATAAGCGATCTAAAACTTGCCTACGATAATTATCTTTCAAAAAAGGACATATTGAGGCAATTAGATCCTGCGATGAGACGTTATGAAAGATTAGAGAAAGAAAGGAGCTCAGTCGAACAGAACCTTGAAAATACGAGAAGAAACTTAGAATTGGAGATTGAAAGACTAACCGCAGAAAGGAAGGCAGAATTAAAAAAAATAAACGATGACGAAATAGGCGTAAAAGAAGAATCAAAAGCATTACAAATAGAAGCTTTAGAATTACAAAAATCAGTTGCACAGCTCCCTGCACTGAGAGAAGAATATGCGACTTTTTTGTCTGAAATATCCAAATATGTGACAGAAGTAGCAACTATAGAAGAACAAATACTCAAGAAACAAAAAGAAGTTCAAAATATACTCAAAATAGGAAAAGATGCAACATGTCCGATGTGCAGACAGAAACTGGATCTGGAACATGTTTCAAAAGTCAAAAGAGAATTTGATGAAGAAAAAATAGGAATGGATACTCCTATCCGTTTCCTAAGAAATATGATTGCCGATTACCAACGGAAAACAATTGAAAAAAGAAATATGATAAGACATCTTGAAGTCAAGGAAGATTACCTGACTAACGTTCACCGGGAGCTAGGTAAAATACATGAGAAGGGTAATTCTGTTGTCAATAGAAGAGAAGCGTTACAGCTAAAGGACTCTGCGATATTGGAGAGCACAAGAAAACTATTCGACGGAAATCACTCTCATGAAGAGAGAAAGAAGCTGACAGAAATCTTAAGCGACGTAGCAGTCTTGTCAAAAGACCACGAGGAGCATGATGAAGCCAAGCAAACAATATCGAAATATGAAATGGAAAAAATTGAAACCAGATATATTGAAACATCACAGGAATTGAAAAGGAAATTAAAGCTTGAAAACGAGATAGAGAGTACCATAATTCTAATTGACAATCTTAAACATGAACTTAAATCGTCTATGCGAGAATTAGGGGAGCGGATAACTTTGTTAAAAGAGAATGAGTATACTATACGAGATCTAGAGGTACTGGAAAGAGACTCTACTAGATTGGAGAATGACATATCACAAATTCAACAGATGATCTCAGGAAAGCGTTCGGAAGTGGCGTTGCTAAAATCAAGTTTGAATGAACTTGAAAAAGAAATTAAAGACAAAAAAAATCTTTATAAAGAAAAACTGATCCTGCAACAGACTAACAATTGGTTGGAACAATGCTTTATACCGGCTATTCAAGACATAGAACGATATGTGCTTCAAAGCATTAACGATGAATTTAACCAGCTATTTCAAAGATGGTTTTATATTCTGATGGAAACCGGTGATGTTAGCGTAGATGTAGACGCAAATTTCACGCCCAGCGTAAGTCTGAGCGGATATTCATTGAGTACGAACAGCCTAAGTGGTGGAGAAAAGACGTCAGTTGCATTGGCTTATAGGCTTGCACTAAATACAATGCTTAAGAAAGTCGCAGGTATGGACAATGCGCTATTAATATTAGACGAGCCTACTGATGGCTTCGGAAAAGAACAGTTGACTAGGCTAAGACAAGTGCTAGATGAATTGCCTTCTGCGCAAATAATCATGGTATCACACGAACGTGAATTAGAAAGTTATGTCGATAAGGTATATAGGGTAACTAAAGATGGAAATCGCTCTCAAGTTGAGGTAGCAGCAATTTCATAATCCTTATTTGATTGGTTATTATTCAGATTCTATTTCAAGAACCCACAGCTATGTTTTAATTGGTATTGATGCCAAGTGCAACTTTGTTTCTGAAGATAGTATTGAAAAAAGATTGAATTATGGAAGCACCAAAAACTTGGTTACGAATAGCGCATGTAATCGCTGATACGTGGAGTTAGCAAAAAGGATAATCACTCAAAATGGCAAGTTTGTTGAATATTGTAAACTATCTGGAATTTTTAGCTGAGCAAAAGTGACAACCGACAGAGCATTCTAAAAAGCCCCGTTTCCAAATCAACTATGTTTGCGTCGGTCCTTCTTTCTTTCCAGTTTTTGTGTAATATACGACTATCAATATTATTACACCAGCCATAATGAAATAATTTGTGGGCGGATTGGTTAGTTTGGTTATCAAACCGAGTTTAGGGAAGACATAAATCACCTTACCGACATAATTTTGTTTTCTTATGGGATAGTCGATGAAAGGGATTGAACGTGAGTTTGCATCTCCCTTAGTCCTGATAATTTCATCTCCTCTAGACATCGTGGTAATTCGCACAATTCTATGAACTACCGTTTCATGTCGTTCGCCGGGGATTAATGAGCCTACAGATCTAAAGACGATTATATCTCCTACTTTCAGTTTTGAGAAAGGTATGACATTGCTAACAACAACAAAATCATTTACATTTAAAGCAGGGATCATACTGCCACTCGCAACTATGTAAAATTGGTTATATGTACCTAATACTACTCGAAGACCTAGACCTATGCCTGCAATCCCAATAATGGTAATGGAGATATAAATAATAGATCTAGATATCAATCAGCAATTTTCTATCGTCTCCCCTTTTTAATTGCTTATGCAAACGATGTACTGTACGGAATTTATCACTTTTTATGATCATACAAGCTATTGGAAATCGATTATGACCTATCAGCCTTTTTAAATCGGTTCATAATCATTTCGTATAAACTATTGTTTTCTTTTTTTAATTTCTCTAGACTAATTGGATAATATCCTTTACTTGCACCTTTAAGACCTTCTTTTATCTTTATCTTGGGATTAAAGTTCAGCCTTTCTAATTTGTTGCATTTATCTAACCAATCCTTTATTACAGAATAACATTCTTCTCTCGTCAAATTTTTTACATTCAATAGATATGGAGAAAGTATTCTCCAGATGATATATTTTCTATGATCAGGTAGAACATTTTCTAGTATTCCATTTTCTATCCATCTTATCCCGTTAATTCGATTTTTATATTCTTGATTTTCCGAAGTGACGATCTGAAACCTCCCATGTTTTTTCTCTCGTTTTCTTAACTCTTCAATATCGTCAATTCTGTTTTGGATAAGCCATCTTCTAAAATCACGTAACAGAGGTTTTATGGATGGTCGTTTTTCATCCCATTTTTGTATTATTTTAATCTCTGCATCTTGTTCTTTGCTGATACACTTTGAGTTTAGACTTCCTGGAATTCTTAACAAGCATGACTTTACAGTTGGATGGTGGAGACGATCCGCAGTATGATCTGTAAAATATTCCTCGGCAAATTGAATGAATAGGCTAGTCAAATCTTTATCTAGATACTTTGTGAATTCATAGAATGTTTCGTATTCTTCTAGGAGAAATCCGCTGACTGGTTGGTATATGTGATAGCCATTACCTGTCCACAGCACTGTTGGATTTCCACCAATGCTTTCTTTTCTAATCTTCTCCAATGTTTTGTTTAGTGCCTTTTCCAGTAGTTTTTCTTTTGTAAAAAAGTGCTTCAAATCTAAATCGACCATCAGAAAACTTATTGGTGTTCTGTTAATCCCCTCATATTGGGTAAAAGAAGGATAAGCATTTATCCTGCAGTCTTCATATTTTGAATTTTTATAATAACCTAATGCTTCCTGTTTATTGAATACCTCTATTTGATAGCCTAGATCTTTTGTCATAATTTTTCTTGGGAAGATAGGTTCTTGGAAGTGATTCAAGGTAAAATCGAAACTTTCTTCTATATCCCAATGAGAGTTACTCTTAAAAGGACACATATCATCTCTTCCCAGTATAGGATATAACACAACCAAATTCTAACTTTTCCTTTTCCTGTGTGTTGAGGACTCCCTAAATCTGTGCTTGCGAATCCTTTCCCACCAAGTCAGGATGATTGATGCAAAGGATTACGTGAAAAGATGAAACTTTGTATGAGTTGCTTATGCTAGAAGTAAGGAAAGTTTACTGATTGTCTTAAATTAACGAATAATAGAGTTATTTTTAAAAGCTTCTTTAGCAGCCTTTCCAATTTCTATTCTGGTCATACATTTTTCATGAGCTGAAACTGCCCAAATATGTCCAAATTGATCCCTTATCTGCATATTCTTATAGTCTACTATAATCATATAGAATGGATTGAATGATATTTAGTCCTAAATTATAATGAACGTATTCATCAAAAAGGTTCTGCTAATCTAGATATGAAATTGAAACAGAAAAATTGTGTGGTCATAAACGTAAGAGAAAGAAAAAAAGAAGGTAAGCATACACTCTAAGACTCATATCAGCCATTTGGCGTAACAGTAACGATTGTCTGTCTGTCTCTCTGTCTGGCTGGCTGGGTGATACCAGAGGGAATATGTAAGAATGCTATGGATTATCTATCTATCAACCACCAGGCGCAGTTGTAGTTGATGTCGAATTCGAACTTGCGGGCTTCGGCAAGACTTGCAAGGCCATGATGTGACCGTTAAAAGTCATGTAATAGAGGAGGCCACCAAAGCCTGGAGCTGGGGGAGCTCCGGCAGACATGCCACTAAAGTAGTCTGAGGCCGCAAGTAACTTGCCTGTGGCGGCGTCTCTCCACTGTACTTGTTCAGTGTAGCTGGGATGAGGATTATTAGTCATTTGGGAGGTGGTCGTACCGGGATGCATGTTAGTGCCTACTAGCACTCGGTGGTTAGCAGGACCTATCAGCGACAAGAACGCTAATGTACTCTGGTTAGTCCTCCATGCGACTGACATGTTGCCAGTCACCGGGTTGTATTTGAGGCCCACGATCTTGCCAGCGCCACCGTCCATCACGTACATCATGTGGTTATCCGGGTCAACGGCTGAATTGGAAGGTATGTAGCTCTGCTGCCCAGGGGAAAGGGGAATCGAGTCAATCCGAGTCATCTTGCTAGCGTTGGCCTGTGAGACAGCCACGACGCTTAGCGGTGTTGTGGTAGGTGGACAGCAGTTGGTAAAGTCGAAAACCCAGTCACCGGCGATCATATTTGCTAAAAGGTTAGTCTGACCTGGCTTTGTAATCTTCGCTGGCAGCCAGCTATTATCAAGTGTGAGCTTCTTGCCATCCCAAATGTAGCGGAAAAGATTTGACGAGTTGCCGATGTACGCGTAATCCTTGCCATGGTACACCGTGGCTGCTACGCGGGATGCAACATCTCCCTTGAGCTGAATCGAGTCAAGTACTTTCCACGTCTTTGAATCGACTATGTCCATGACCGAATTAGGAGAGTTACTTTGGCCCGGGCAGGGTATAGCAAAGGGAAGACCTGCATCGTATGAGCATCCTGGTGCTCTTGTCTGGGTTTTTAAGACGAGGGTACCGTCGGGCCAAGCTGCCATACCGTTAAAGTCTGTGTTATATGGTAGGCTTGGGCCTGTTGGCAAGGCAAGTTCTGCCTCGACAGCTCCCGTAGTGCCATTCAGCTTGTACAAGTTGCTGCCGGCGACGACTGCGAGGCTGCCATCTGCAAGCACATTGAGGCCCCCAATATAGTTCCACACACCAGTCGGAGATGTGGTGGCGTTCAAGTTGGCGAGATCTGTTCGCCAGAGCTGCGTTAGATCTCCTACATTGAGTTTGGCTACGAATTGTCCGGAAGGCTTCGGAATAGCACTGCCCCATGATCCACCGAGGACATACAGTTCGTTTACTCCACCGGTCACCCCAAAGATTGGACTATAGTACTGTAAAGGGGATGCGTAAGCAAATACCTGGTTGGGACCTGTAAATGACCCTCCGAACTCCGCAAGGATATACGTGTGTCCTATAGCTGTCGTGAAGTTCGGCTGGATTGACAGTAGGATACCATGGTGGATTCTTTTCTGCCGCGGCGCACTTTGCCTCTTGTAGCGCCATTGTATGATTGCCAGGCAGTCTATTGACGCAACGACTACTAGGACTACTACTGTTAGCGGTAGCGTTCACTTGACCCCACAATGCGATGCTCATGAAGGCCAAGGCAGCCAAGGAACTCAAAGCTAGAAAAATCGTGATTTGGTTGTTTTTCTATAACTTTTTATAATAAACACAAACCCAACTCATAGTGATCCAATTTAAAAATATAGGTTACGCTGCCATTCACTTTATTTGATTCCCGGTTGGCTTTCGTTAAAGATGGCTCACTCAGACTGAAATGCGGTCAGCATTGATGTTTCATCTTATGCCGAGATCACATTAACAAAAAAAGCAATCATGTAATTTACTTTCAGCGAATTTATTGTAGAATAGACCCTCCTATACCCAAAAGAGCAGTAGATATTCCTATAACCCGGCCTGAAAGTGCGCTCTACATGAAAACGGTACTCAACATATTTTCACAACGCTGATTGTTATTTCTCTAAAGTTGAGTTGCCGATGAAGTTACCTGCCATACATGTTTAAGAATAATATCATTCTATAATAGATATGCAAGAATACAATCGTTGTTATAAATGTGGACTGCCTATCAATGAATTACAGCCTACTATTATTACCGATGGGAAGATGTATCATAAATCGTGTACAATAACGTTGCAATGTTATGAATGTCGTAAAGTTATTGGTTATCAAGTAAGAGGCGATAGTAGTTCAGATAGAATAATTTATTGTGTAGAATGTGCAAGTCACAAGAAGGAGTAATAACTGTAGTTATATACACACGGACTTTACGGACTTAATCAGCCTCCCACTCTCTGATAAGTATTACATTTTATAATAATCATTATATCGAAATCTGGTTATGATGAAGAAGAACCCATTACTGCAAGTTCAATCTGATCCGTTACTCTATTGTTAAATCTGACTATGTCATTTCAACTTGATAAATAAAATCTGCTACACATTTCTCAAAACTTACTTATGGTATCTAATGACACATTCTCATCTCAACTTAGCATATTGTTCTCTAAAATCAAAATGGAGCCCCTGAGAATCCTTCTGATTAATACCGATATACAATTTATAGGAGGAATATATAGCATAACTTGAAAAGAGTGAATGTTGTGGCAATAGTTAGTGCACAACTAGATATGAGTGAGGCAACTTAAAGAAATGATTACTGTATATACTGATGCATCTGGAGACCCTCACAATATCTATGGGTATTATATCTTGGAGACAAATGAGGAGAGATTCATGCGTAGCAGGTTTAATCTTAATTCGATGGAAGCGGAGTTTATGGCTATCATAGAAGCATTGAACAATGACACTATCCGAAATTCTAAACAGACGATAATCTATACAGATTCTGAGAGTATAGTTGATTTTATCGTAGGAAGGGTACGAATGCGGAAGGGAAGTGTAATAAGAATGCTTACAATTCAAGTTCTAAATATTATAGATAACTTAGAATCTAAACCATCATTTGCTTGGATCCCAAGAAGCCGTAACTTAGCAGGAATGCTAATTGAAGATGAGTGTCCAAAAAAAATAAATAAGCAAATGCTTTTCAGGGACTCAATTTTACGGTGAAGGGTGGATATAGGCATTGTCCATTTACGAGCCTTTGTGACCTGCGGATAAAGTTCGTTATTTTATTATTTTCGTAAAACTGTCATGATTAGCCACCATCGCTAGTTTAGATTAGATTATCTATAGAAAGGGCATTTTTATGGACAGATTTATTAATATTGCGTATCCTCTAACCTTGTCATATAAATCTTCACGAGGTTCGAATCTATCTGGATACAATAAACACGTTTTGTGTTACGAATATTTTCTGCAATATTATCATTTTCCTCAATAATTCAGATTAATAAATAAGATTGTCAATGGTCAGAATCAGTTGATAATTGACTCCATATACTCAATAATTGAGCCCACTATCGGTTTTAATTTCTTAAAGTAGACTTGGCTCATGACAACCATAATTAGATTGATCCCTCACGAAATATCTGTAATCGGCTCTGTAAAGTTAAGGAAAAATCTATAGCTTTATGACTCCGATATAGGTTATGATGTGTCAAATAAGAAAGAGAACAGAACCTGAGGATATAGCATATTCTCTGTATCTGTATTTCCTTGGTCTTTCATTAAGAAATACTTCCAAAGCTGTGTCCAGATTTATTAAATGAAACCATACTGCAATAAGAGACTGGATTCAAAAATATAGAGATATTAGATTCTAAAAAGTTACGTATTACCGAATTTATAATTGATGAAACTATCATTAAAGTTGGTTCCGAATATATCTGGTTATGGATAGCCATTGAAAACGATAACCGAGAAATCCTTCATATAAGCATATCCAAAGAAAGAGAGAAACATGTTTGTTGCAGAACGTTTTATATTAAACCTTGTGAAAAGATATGTAGAACATCCTGTTTTTGACAGAGGGGGTACATGGTATCAAGCACAGGCCTGTAAATTCTTAAAAATAAAACACCATCTTCATTCTGCTTTGAGAAAAGCATAATCGAAAGAGAGGGAACGATATATCAAAGATAGAACGGAAAGTTTCGGTAATTATTTTCATTGTAGAATAAATAAATGTAAATTGCAACACATACATACAGAAATGGCTGGATCTATTTGTTTGTCATCATAACAAGGAGTTGATATCTCAACTTTACTGAGTCCTGTGATCAATATCCTTAGTTATTATGCCCTTGTATAATACAAGCCCAAAAAGTATATCAATATTCTATGCTATGAAATAGACTTGAAGCATTTGTTTCATCAGAATGAGCTTCACCTGTACTATCGGTATTAGAAGACTTGAGTTTGCAGGTTACCTATTTCCAGCCTAAAGGAATTGGATAGTGTGAAAATATACCATGACTTATGGTAGGGAATCTGCGAGCAAAAAGATGGAGTATTCTAATAGAAGCCTATAGTGACTATAGTTGATGAGGAACAGGTTAATGATGCAATTTCAGCTACCAGGCGAAACAACACACACTGGATAAGTTTGAGCAGGAATAATAGTATCTAGTTTTAGCAGTAGACGATATGTTAAATATTTGAATGAAACAATGTCCAATAGTATGCTGATCATTAATAACCATATGATAATACCGATCGTGAATTAACTCTAACCTCACCAAATTTTGAAATAACTGATTGATATCATGACTCTAATATTACACTATTAAATCGTCAACCCATCTTCGTATTGCATGGTTAAGTCGTAATAAGCAAATGATTGGAGGTACAATTCTCATCTCTTGCTTTTACTGAGGGTCGACTCCTAGTCACTATTTATTTAAACGGCAATAGTAAGTTTATCTATGTGGGCTGTTTTATAGTTCATTGTAAAATGAGTGATACAAAATGGCTGACGAAAGACATAGATGTCGAATCATTCTACAACTCAATCCAAGAATTAATAGGTAGCAGACCAACCCTGGATAAGGAATTCATGAATATAATATTCTCAAAGATACAAGATAAGGTCGAAGAATATGTAGGACAACAGAAGCAAGACAAATGTGATCCGTATAATCCAACGATATACGTAAAGTTCCATTTTGAGCCTTTCTTTTGGATCTTGGGATTAATGTGTCTTTCTTGGCTGACTGTTGATCTCAAGAAGAAAATTCTATATGGTGATTGTCATAATCCCAATCATAATTTGATTGGAGGACATCCATATTGTAAATTAGGGAGTCAATTCCACAAGGGATTTTATGACTCCGTATTTAATACATTGAAGCGCCTAGAAGACTTCGCATACGAAGAAACACCAAATGTAATTGAAGGAAAAACACCAACTAATGCGAAGAGTCCATCTCCCGAGCCTATCAATAAGGGACAGTGGTCACATATGGTCGTTGATAGGGATGGCTCCCCTTCTTAATTATTGGTCTGTTCAGTTACACTCTATCTTTTCGCGGAAGTAAATGCATGTCAGTTCTGAAATTGCTATGCACTTCGCTGAAGTATTGATTGATGGACTTATCGTTCTGATGATCTGAGTTTACAGCTCTGAACGCCCAGTAGAATATTCACCGTGGTAACATGCAATTTAGAGTCTTTTTAGATCTAGGTATATATTGTTTAGTCTAATCAAATGTATTGAATAATATATTCAATTTTGTAATGGGTCTGCCGGCATAATAATTAACTCGTATGATGAAACGCTACCAAAGTACATTCAATAAGGATACTATTATGATTTAGGTAATTTACTGAAGCCCAGTCCACGTATTTTGTTCCTACTCATACAAATGTTCTGCCTAATTATTTAACGTTGGATGTCTAACACACTGACGTTACCAATACCTATAAGGTAGTATGTGCAAATATTCATGTGATTGTTGAGTATTCAGCTTGACAATAAAGTTATTCTTAATAACGAATATACACAATAGAAAACCGCTTCAGTGAATGAGTTGAGGGTTTCATCAGAGCATATCAGATCTGAAGGACCGAAATATTTAGTTCCTACTGAAGCAAATTGTTTTGGGTACCACAGAATATCTTCAATGATCCAAACTTTTTAAAAGTTGTGCTAATTCATTTTTGCAAAGAAGATGAATTATCTAATACGTAATTAATATAAATCTGTGAGGACAGATTTCATACTCATGGTTGTTTACCTATCGAAATCTATACTGTCTACTTGTAGAAATCCATAATAGAATCATTAGTTTTGCTCAGTAAAGTCACTATCTTCATTAGGAAGAAAATAGCTAAGCAATCTTTGATTACAGATTTCTGATAACATCGAAACGTACTGCAATAACTAGCAACCGAGCTTAATTAGCCATATGCCACAAAAATCAACTTATCTGTGTTCAAATATTATCTCTCAAAAGACGATCTTTCGACGCAACATTGAAAGCCGCTTATAAATCTGCTTTATTGCTAGAATCCCTTTTTCCATTCATAGCCATTATCAGAATAATTGGATATTTGCTTTCCAGGCAATATCAATCCATTGATAGAGACCATATGATTACAAGAATATTGTCAATGCCCTCCTGCAAACTCAATATCTAACACGTTGTCATCTTTGAAGTTCTTTTTCCAAATTGTTTAAGATAAGTTCTAACTGTACGTATGATCCTCGTCGAAGATGACTTCCCACAATGGGTCTTTCGATATCGATGTCGGGAGTTTCTCCTTAAAATGATAGCCACATTCATCAAGAATTGATTCAAAATCGTATCTTTCCATAATAAACTCTTCATTTCGTAGCCAATCATGGAGAGCATTTCGGACGTCATCAGATATTTCTGTCTTAGAATAAACATGCCAAAGATTGTGAGACGAACGTAGCGATTCCAATTGGTGTCTTATATTCTCTCGAGATAATAGCGATGTAGTGTAGTATTTATTCATTAATTCTGTATTTACATCTATCCAAGAGGGTGTTCTCCAATGGGCTATCCTTTTAAATCCAAACTCCTCGTATTCACAACCTCCGTTTATTCCACACTGACCCCCTTCATCAAATGTTGTGACGATGCACTTTGCTAGACTTGCAACAAATTTACGAAAATCTATCCCTGGTTCCATCCATCCTACGAAGGCGATATCCCTCGGTTTCTTAGCAAACCCTTCAATAGAGTCTAAATATATATAATCTGGTTTCGGTTTTCTAAGAAGATGAAACAAGCTATACTCCTTTTCTACACCAATCGCGTTTGAGATTTGCTCCCTCATTTTCATCAAGAAATCTCCGTACCCGCAACCGATGTCGATAAAACTTGGCCTTGCTGATATTGATTTTGCGATATTGGTCAGTCGCAGTACATCGATTTTTCGATATGTGAAGTAAGTCCCCTCAAAAAGTGGAAATATGTATCGTATATGACGTGGGTTTGGTTTGCAAGCTATAAAACGTCGATAAGCAGAATAAGCTGCGAGTAACTCATCAAGACTAAATGGCATTTATAATCTTTTTCCAAAGACCTGCATTTAGTCCTATTGTGTTACTGGAGTTCGAACACAAGGTAGAACTTGAAGCACGATTTCTTGTTACGTTGCTCCGTTAGGACGATCTGGCGAAAACCCAAAAGGCTTATTAACTTCGGCCATAAATTTGAGATATGGTTCGAAAATTCGAAGATTGGTGGGCTACCGTTCCTGACGATCTCAGAACTAAAAGTCGAAAAGGCGATGAACAGAACAAACCGTTGCTTAATCAAGTTAACTATGTTCTTCTACATCTCCATTTAGCAGGGAAACATGATGCGAAGCCTAGTCATGAAGAGTTAAAGGATTGGTTGCACAGTGGACAGGTGGATGTCCTGAGAATGACTAAGAAGTAAATGATCACTTTCTATTCTTTTTAGTTGCAAATTGATCTTCTAATAATTGATCCAACGAATATTTTGCTGCAAAAATTTTAAAGATTGTCTATTATAACGCTGTTTTGCAAGTGGCATAGGGTTTAAATAGTTTCGAACGTATGCAGATTTAGTGAATTAAAAATGCCAATTGCTATAATTCCAGACGTTGATGAACAAAGATGTATAGGCTGTGCTCTCTGTGTGGAGATTTGCACCGCTCTTGGTCCCGATGTTCTTAGAGTAAAACCTGTCGAAGGATGGAAGAGAGGTAAAGCGTTCATCTTTTACCCAGAAAGATGTATATCTGATGGAGCATGTATCGGCGTATGCCCAACACACGCAATATTCTGGATGAGACCAATGGAATATACCGCAGGACAACCGGTGCCTCTACATAAGAATGGTGTATTCGATAAAGGTTGGGAAGAAGGCTAAGTAGACAAAATAACTATACAACATAAAAGCTTCACAATCATCTTTTTTGTTATTTAAAGCATCTTCGTTATTAGACGTTATATTACGAAATTCGGCTCTGTAAAGTTAAGATAACAAATTATTGTTATGATGACTAACAAATAGATCCAACCATTTTTGTATGTGTTGCAATTTACACTTACTTTATTCTACAATGAAAATAATTACCGAAACTATTCCGTTCTATCTTTGATGTATTGTACCGTCCTTTCTATGATACTTTTCTCATATGGAGAATGGATGTGATGGTGCAGTCTCAAGAATCTACAAGCCTGTGCTTGATACCATGTACCTCCATCTGTCGAAAACAGGATGTTCTCCATATCTTTTTACAAGGTTTAATATAAAACGTTCTGCAACAAACATGTTTCTCTCTTTCTTTGATATGCTTATTTGAAGGATTTCTCGGTTATCGTTTTCAATGGCTATCCATAACCAGATATATTCGGAACCAACTTTAATGATAGTTTCATCAATTATAAATTCAGTAATACGTATCTATCTTTCTGGAACTTAACATCTCTGGTTTATATTTTTGAATCCAGTCTCTGATTGCAGTATGACTTCTTTTAACAAATCTAGACACAGCTTTGGAAGTATTTCTTAATGAAAGACCAAGGAAATACAGATACAGAGAATATGCTATATCCTCAGGTTCTGTTCTCTTTCTTATTTGACACATCATAACCTATATCGGAGTCATAAAGCTATAGATTTTTCCTTAACTTTACAGAGCCCGAAATTCTATTGGATAAATTGCCTTCACTTGGTTATCAAGATTGAGCACGGTAACATTTACTCTCGCCATTTCTTCCGCATCTTATTCTGGAGTCTCATCGCAAATTGCGATCGGGATAAATACAGTAGTCTTGCGTATTTTTTATCCATGAAAACGAAAGTGTAGCTACATCAGTGTTTCTGGATACGTCTGGATTTGCATACCTACCTGAAGTGCTTTCATAATTAGCTGACCTTATGTACATTGAGCGCAATTTCTATGTAATCTAATCGAGTGTAAGTGATATATCCTTTGCATTGCATTAGAAATGGAAGCCTCGACTATTGTGACAACTGATTATAGATATACAACTACTCAACCAGAATTCAAAATCATGAAATTTATTGGGTTATTTTTATTCAGCAGCTCCTTCAGATACCAAGCGACAAATTATATAATAATTATGTAACAATTGCGTAATTATAATCCAAATAGATAGCACCAAAAAATGTATCATTTACACTATATGACAAATAACAAATAACTGTAGGAACTAAATTTCTATAGTTCGGATGGGGAGTAAAAATCTGTAAACGATATAGGCTGGTCATCACTGGAACACCTGGCGTCGGAAAGCATTCTGCTGCACTGCTTGTTGCTAAAAAACTAAGGGGATCTGAAATCATTGATATTAATAAGGTTGCATTTGGACATGGTGCTTTCTTAAAAAATGTCAAGGGTGAAACGACAGATGAGGTCAATATCAAGAAATTGACTAGATTCATTGAAGATGAATCGGAATCAAAAGATAGATGCATAATCATTGGCCATCTAGCTCCATATGTGGTGAATCCTAGAAAAGTAAGTCTTGTTGCAGTTCTCAGACGATCTCCGTATCACTTATCAAGCACGTTAGCGGAGAGAGGGTACACAACTAAGAAGATCAATGATAATGTCGTTAGTGAGATTCTCGACATTTGTCTTTCTGATACTTTGAAGGTTTTCGGAGTAGCGAAGACTACAGAAATTGACACAAGTGAAAAATCGCTTCAGAAAGTTGCAGACATAATCATATCCACACTTCGGAAAAATCGTAAGCGAAATATAGGAATAACAGATTGGATATCACTAATACGTAAAAAGGGCGATATGGCTAAGTTTTTGCAATTGTGAATTGAGTAATTGAACACTGATTTCTTGGTAGATTTAGCCGCACTATCCTTGCGAGAAAATGTTAGCGCATTGGTATGCGCTAGCCAAATCAAATCGACCAATGTATATGATGAAATTCAAATATATTACAGAAAGACATTACCACCATGGAATCATTATGTCGGCAGTATTTTTACGCAAGTTTGGGGAGGAAACGATTCAATTTCTGGGTAAGAAAGTGTCTATCGAAACCTCAGATCAGAAAATTTATAATGGAACTTTAACGGGCATAGATGAAAAACTTGACGTAGTTCTTGATAATGTCGAGGGTCAAGGTATACTCAAAATGATAGTTAATGGGTCATTTGTTAAAGAAATAAAATTGATGGAAAAGCCTTTTGATTATAAAGCTCTATCGGATAGATTATCAAGGGTGTTTCCTGGTCTAGTAAAAATCAGAGAGGATGTAGGTGCGATTATTGTAATGGAAAAGATCAAAGTTACAGAAACTGGAATCCAAGAGGGCTCTGGTTTAGCCGCAGACAGAGTAAGGGCCATATACGATGAATTTGTAAGGGAGACCAAAAAATAAATTTGTCATTTGAGGTCAGATATTCTGACCTAGCGGGACGCATTGGAAAACTTGACACACCTCACGGTATTTTAGAAACGCCAGCATTCATCCCAGTGGTACATCCAGTAAGGCAAAGCATCAGTCCACGAACTCTAAGAAAAATGGGTTTCGATGCAGTAATAACAAATGCATATTTTGCGTTGAGGCATTTTGGAGATGAGGCCAGAAAAAAAGGGATCCACAAAATCATAGACAGCGATTGTATTGTAATGACTGATTCAGGTGGATATCAAGTACTAGAATACGGTCAGATCAATGTAGATCCTAAGACAATTGCGCAATTTGAAATTGAAATCAAAAGCGATATACCTGTACCATTAGATAAACCCACTGGTTTTGGACTAAGTCATTCAAAGGCTCGACGTTTCGTAGAGGACACGCTCAAGAATGCAAGAGAAACCCTTGAACTAGTAAGGGCTGGACCTTCAATCATATATAATAACAAAAGTCAAGAACGAAATTGTACAACAGAACCAGTCTGGGTCGGACCTGTTCAAGGGGCAGAACATTCTGATTTGGTGAAATATTCTGCAGAATCGTTAGATAAAATGGGCTTTGAAATCATGGCGATTGGAAGTCCAGTAGAGGTAATGGAGAGGTATGAATTTTCAGTATTAGCTGAAATGATAGTATCTGCCAAAAGCTCGGTACCTGCTAAACCATTTCATCTGTTTGGTGCTGGGCATCCTATTACTATTCCGCTAATTGTTGCATTAGGATGCGATACGTTTGACTCTGCATCCTATATTCTATACGCTAAGGAGGATCGCTATATGCACGCAAATGGGACCCATAGGTTACGGGATCTTTCTTATTTTCCTTGTTCATGTTCAGTGTGCAGTAGCTTCAAAACTAAGGAGCTATTACAAATGAGTAAGGAGCAAAGAACAATAGAATTAGGAATGCATAATCTCCATGTTATCAAAACTGAGGTTTCAGCAGTAAAACAAGCAATTATTGATGGCAGACTGTGGGAATATGTAATAGATAAAGCCCACGCTCATCCGAAGCTAATGGAGGCACTATATATATTAAAAGATTTACCTCTTATAAAAGACGGTACTCCTAAATTTAAGAAAAAGGCCATGTTCATGTACGAACCACTAGATCAGTACAGACCAGAAGCAGAGCGGTTTAGAAGAATGGTGACAGATTTTAAATCAGTGAATACCAAACAAAAATTGGTACTGTATCCAGAATCAGATATTCATCCATTTTACACTACCCTGCAATATTTTCGAATAGCGAAGAGATTACCAGATGCACAGGTTTGTACATACAATCGCTTTCTGGGAGTAATTCCAGCAGAAATTTCTGATATATTTCCAGCCGCCCACATTTTATATGTCAAGAACCATCCCGTAAAACCGCAAATTGAGGATTATCCGACATTTAAGGTGTCGCTAGAAAAATTTTTGAGCAAGAATAATTTCAACGAAGTCATAATAGTAGCGGATGAGTTTATTAAGGAAGTACTTAAGGATTCAAAGATCAGAGCTCTGTGTACCAAAATTCTTGACTTTGACATAAATGCGATATCAAAATTATGATCGATATGAGGATAAGATAAAATTATTTCAGTACGATGATCCTATGCAATAAGAAATATTAATTAAGCATAGTTAAAATGGACTCCTTTCAATAGCAACCTCGATAGCCAACATACCGCAATGAATATCATACAAAATAGCCAAAGATAATGAGTATGACACATTAACGTAGATCTGATATAAGAATCGTTTAGTATATAGAATATAAGAATACGAATGAAGACAAAACGCAAATACCTGCATAAAGGCGGTCAAGAGATTGGATAAACAACCCAAGGACCGAATGTGCAAGAATATGAATGGGTATATGAAAGCGGTTAAGATGCTCTTTTAGAGGAATGGATACCAAAATTTCATTCCTTGCAATTAATTTGAGGCTGATAACCTTCGAAGATATACAAAACACAGTCCGTGTGTGGGAATAGAAAAGCACCGATTAGGTTAAGACAATAAGGCATTTCGAAAACGGGTTTTGTTATTTCTGGATTAGAATAATTAAATCAAAATCTTAGTTACTATATTTAAATTCTTGAAAATCTCCACAAATCGAAGATCATGTCAGCCTTAGTCATCATAATAATCTCTTTAAATTGTTTAGATAATTAATCAGGCAATTTGCCCGTTGTCCAGATGAAGGAAGACAGTACTGTATTTCTCTTTCTCACTGCATATAAAATAATAGATTAACTAAAATCTATTGTTAGATCACACAATTTCTAAGCAGCCTAAATCAACTATTCGTTCAGGTACATATAAAACGAATGCACGAGGGCACTCCAAAAATACGAATCGTCACTTAAAAGTTCTTGTGATAGGTTTGGGTCAACTCGGTTTACCCGTAGCAAAATATGTCAAGGAACAAGGAGGATTTGATACGTATGGCTATGATATAAGTACAAAAGCAATAGATCGTGCACAGAAATTAGCTGGAATAAAAAGGATTGGTGGTAATGACGGAAGTGGTAGTAGTAGTAGTAGTAGTAGTAGTAGTAGTAGTAGTAGTAGTAGTAGTAGTAGTAGTAGTAGTAGTAGTAGTAGTAGTAGTAGCAGTAGTAGTAGATAGTAGTAGTAATAACAATAACGCTATCGATTTTAGTGAATTCGATGTCTTTATCATATGCGTTTCTACTCACAAGCCAGATGACATGTTTTCTCCACAAATAGATGGTCTATTATCTATAGTTGAAAAGATTTCAAAAGAAGCAAAGAGTGGAGCACTAGTATCAATAGAAAGTACTATTCCAAAAGGTACATCAAAGAAGGTATTTGAAATGCTTAATCATAGACTACATGTAGCTCATGCTCCACATCGCTGGTATGCATTAGAACAAGAAGAGCATGGTGTCAATCAGTTGCGAGTATTGGGTGGAGTTTGTGAGTGCTGTCTAAATGTAGCCATGCAATTTTATGATGGTAGAGTACTGGCAGAGAGGAAACAGAAAGTATGGAAGGATGGAAAAGGGAGTAGAGGAGAGGAAGTAGCGAACCGAAAGCAGGAGGGAGTCATTGACATTGATACAATCACTTCAACGCTATCTACTAGCGCTGCCATCGATATAAACGACGATAATACTAAAGATCACGACAAAAATCCTATAAGAAGCTTGGGGATTCGTATGCATCCAGTACCTCAAGTGGAAGTTGCTGAAATTACAAAGATTGCTGAAAATGCACACAGATATCTACAAATAGCATTTGCCGAAGATCTTTATCTTTACTGTCAAGCAAACAACATAAATTTTGCAGAATTACGTGATGCTTTAAACACAAAATGGAATGTGAATATACTTGAGCCAAGGGATGGAATAGGCGGTCATTGTCTACCAAAAGATACTAAGATGTTCTTGCAATCTTCCAAGTCAATAAGAAGTAAGATGTTGGCAGCAGCGATGGAAGTAGATGAGGATTACAGAAGGTATAGACAAACCAGAGAGGAATATAATAGAACATCAGCTAGTCTAACGTGACTTATATCTATCACCACATGATTTTATCGTATGTGACTTTGCTATTGATGAATCTATTTCATTTGGTTTTGGCTGATACTAATAAGCCGGTACTATACGGTTACCATGGAAATTTACAAACCAATATTATGGGCCTACAAAATTTTCAGTCCTAGTAAAATTAGTGATACTTAAGTCAATATATAAGATATGAAGAGCATTACATTAAATTTTGTTTTATGTTATTGAAAACATTATAGCATGATGATTCGTTGAACGGGGAAAGTAACCACGTGAAAATTATAAGTAGGTAAACTCGTCAATAAACACATTGCCGATTCATGATCTACGTGATATTATTGAAGACTGGACCATTAGCGTAGTCAATTCAATTTCGGCCTCTGACAGTACCGCTAACTTGGCGTTATACGCACTTCATTTATCAAGAATCTTGGCGTATCCAAAGTTGCAAGTAAACAATGTATTAGATAGTTTAGATTCTATAGGAAAAGAACTTCAAATATCTCTAAAAAACCGTATGCCTCTTAGACCAACACAGATAATTGAAGAGATCAATAATTACCTATTCAAAATTTTGGGGTTCAGAGGGAACGTACATGACTATTTCAATCCATCAAATAATTTTCTCAATGTTGTTTTAGAACGGAGACTGGGGATCCCAATTACATTATCGATATTGTATATGCGTATTGCTTACTCTCTGGATTTTAAACTATATCCAGTTAGCTTTCCAGCACATTTTTTAGTTAAACACATTTTGGAAGGTGATAATGGCGAAATAATTATAGATCCATATAATGAGGGAAGGATAATGGATGATTATACGTTGAAGCAACTTTTGGATCAATTTTATCCCAACCAGAATATTCCTCTTACTAAGGATTTTGTTCGAAATGCGACAGCGACTCAAGTTATGGTACGGATTCTAAATAATCTAAAGACTTGTTATTACGAGTCTCAAGATCTGAGTAATACGGAAATTGCAAATGAAATGATACTAGCCCTTGATAAATATAATCCAAATGCAGTAAGAGATAAGGGAATTTTACTATTAAAGAAACAAAGGCCAGAACAGGCGCTGGAAATGTTGAACTTGTATCTGGAACTAGATCCTGAGGCAGAAGATGTAGATGTGATATTAGACACAATTCACAAAGCTAGATCTGGAATAAATAAAGGATGAAGTAGGCCCAGATTTTTGGGCAAGAATTGCATAATATTTAAGAGGATTCTCAATTTTATAAAATTGCAAATAAGTCAAAAATTGTATTGTATACCAATAAACACAGTATTCTGAATTGAACCTAAATTAAACACTATAAACTCATTACACGAATCTTTACTACGTGTCAATTACGAATTTCTTCTAGTAGATTTAAATGTCAAGATGCTTTTGTAGTTTAAGAAACAATTCCTTCGCACTTCTTCGCGCTTCATCAGTTAGCTCTTCGTTAAATATTGTGTTACTCAAAGCGTTTAGTACGACTTGCCACTCCGATTCAGTCAGTGAGATATTGAATTTACTGCTACTCATTACTCCAATTAGAGCCTATTGATGTCTAATAAAATCTTATTCTTGAATATCTTCAATCGTAATAGCATCATATCTTTACTGCCTCCTATTGATTTTGGTATTACACTCGATTAGTTAGAGCTCTGGAGACCTCAGAGTCTCGATCGATTAGTGTTATCCATCTCTTCAAATAACTGCGATCTAGATGGATCAGTTGAATATTTGTTTCTTTCAGCAATTTTGTTACATCTTCTGGATAGCTACCAAGTACAACTATTCTTGTAATGCCTACGCCTATAGCCATTTTGCTGCATTCTATGCATGGTGTATAAGTAGTATATAAAGTAGCATTTCTAGTACTTCCTGCGTTTCCAAATAATGCGCACTGCATTATTGCATTGGCTTCTGCGTGGGTACATAAACATCTGTCTAATTGTTCACCCGATTTAATCTTTCCTTGAATTCTTTCTTTACATCTTATACATCCACCTTCAAAACAGTTTTTAATGCCTGAGGGAGTTCCGTTATAGCCAGTTGCAATCTGTCTGTTCTCTTTTACAATTACAGCACCTACATGTCTAGTAATGCAATTTGAACGAAGTTTTGCTATCTCTGCATATAGCATAAAATATTCATCCCAATCTGGCCTGCGCATAGACATAATCGTTAATTATTACTATAAAAACTTGCTATCCTGGCCATTTATCAAGTCGATACTCAGAAGTTACCTAAAGTTGACGCACGGACGGATATTCAAATTAACTATGATATGAAATGTACCTAGCACAAATTATCATGTTGTTTAGATGCGCAAAAGAAATCAAAACATGTAAAGCTATGATATAGAATCGCGAGAACATAATATGCCAAGTTAACAGATAAATCTTAACATCACTATCGATTTCTCAGCAAGTTAGCTTTGGACAAATGGGCGATATCTTTTATTCTCTTAATGATATGAAAATATGCCTTACATATCTACTCTTATGAACGGAGTATCTGTCCAATTGGTACAATCATATCGGTATTGATGGTAACGAATGTGCTCTTAAATGCATTTGTCGGCGTTCTTCATACATATATTGTTGATATCATTCCTCTTTGTAGTGTACCGAGAAATAATCCTTTCTAGTATAAGATTGTCTACGAATTGTTTCGCATCATCGATTTCAGCTTCAGATTGTTGTTGTACCTGTTCTTCTTTTTTGACTTGATTATTTTGCTGCTCTTATAATAATGAAGATGGAGGCCCAGATATATGAAAATAATTACCATTACTTAGACAATCTGTGTTATCGATATAGTCATCTAGTTCATTATGATGATGTCTCAATAGCTCCTTAACATGATTTCGTAGAATAGAACACGGAGTATGATTTTCAACTAGACCATTTTTGTAAAGAAATTTTGCTAATATATTATATCTATTATGCTGGTCTACCGAAAGATTTCTAGAGATCACCTTAGTTTGTCGTTGATAACTATCTTCACTATGGTAACTAGATTCAATAGCCAAAAATTAGTTCGCACAGATTATAGCTATAAACAACTAGGTAGACCTGCGGAAAATTCTATACATGGTGAACCATGAATGATGATGTACAGAATTGACAAGCTACTATATGCTGGGATTCACACTCCACCATTAACCTATTCTTGATTTTTGTTAAATAATCTGCCATTCGTTTCAGAAAATAAATATCAAGGTCCACTATCCAACCTTAGTTGAAAGTGCCGATCCTGCTCGTTAGTGGATAAGACTGTTCGGTTAAGCCTCTATCGAATTCAAGCTCAGTGGCTATTAAATCTAGTACACAATAGTTATATATGCACCTCAATTTCAAATTTTGTATGCAAGCTACTGGAAGTGTTCTTGTTTGTGACGCAATTGACCAAACAGGTATTTATAGTTTGAAAAGGGCAGGATTAACGGTAACATATCAACCTGAAATTACGACGGAGAAGCTAGTTTCCTCCATCGGTGATTATGATATAATAATTGTTAGGAGTAGAACTAGATTAACCAAGGATATCATCAATCTCGCAACATCAGCAAAGATAATTGCTCGAGTTGGAGTCGGGTTGGATAATATAGATGTAGTAGCCGCGGAAGGGAAGAATATACGCGTAATTAATGCTCCAGAAGCCGCTATCAGCGCTGTGTCCGAACTAGTCATAGGTTTTATGATGTGTCTTAGCCGCAATATCACCTTCGCAGACGCAGAATTGAGAAAAGGAAATTGGATAAAAAAGAATCTAATGGGAACAGAGCTCAATGGCAAATACTTGGGAATCGTAGGGGTCGGAAGTATAGGCAGAAATACCGCACGCATCGCAAAGGCGTTAAGAATGAATCTAATTGGGTACGATACTTATCCAATTAATCAAGATTTTGTCAAAGAAGTAGGACTTATTAAGACTGATCTCGACACATTAATCGAAAGTTCTGATTTTATAACCTGTCACGTGCCCATTACATCACAAACTAGACATATGTTCGATGCAAATCGTCTAGCTCGAATGAAGCCAACTGCTTACATCATCAATACTTCAAGAGGTGGTGTTATTGACGAAAACGCATTGTATGAAGCCTTAAAAGAGCACAAGATAGCTGGGGCAGCTTTAGATGTATTTGAGATCGAACCTCCTGTCAATAAAATGCTCTTTGAATTGCCGAATGTAGTGTGTACGCCCCATATTGGTGCCCAAACCTCGGAGGCACAGAAACTAGCCTCTACAGTTATTGCAGAAAAAATTATTCAAATAATGCATACGTAACAGCTAGCCTAAGGATTACTAATATACAGCATCATTGGCCGATAGTAATTTTTATTCCATTTTAATCGTTAGTCCGTAACTGGTTATGAAATGATCTTGGTAACTCCAATTATGTTAGTCGTCACGATGTGCGAACTAGCATCATGATTTCCTCATCATTGGGTCATAATGAACTAAGCTATAGGAAATATACAGATATAAAGGGCCGATCCAACAAACCAGTAGATATGTACTCCCATATAGGCAACACTTGGAAAGAGATGTGGAAACTGAATTCTGAAGTGAAAGCCAAAGCCATAGGGTGGAGACTCGAGCCAGCCATAAATAGAATTGAAAAACCAAGCAGGATAGACAGAGCAAGGAAATTAGGCTACAAAGCCAAACAAGGAATGATAATGGTCCGAGCAAGAGTAGGAAGGGGAGGCATGAGAAAAAAAAGGCCTGTATCAGGTAGAAGACCTAAACACATGGGTGTTGTCCGTATCAAACAAGGAGTAAGTATGCAAAAAGTTGCAGAAAGACGAGTTAATGAAAAGTTTCCTAATTTGGAAGTGTTAGGTTCTTATTATTTGTACAAGGACGGGATATATTTATGGTATGAGGTAATCCTCGCTGACCCAAATCATCCGTCGATCTACGGAGATAAGGAGTTGATCAGAAAATTGAAATGCTTGGCCTAACCATTTACTTCCGCAGAGCTTTCACACACGATCTATTTCTAATCATCCATCTTAAATTTCAAGGTCTAAGTGTAATTACTATCGATTTTGTTTGAAAACATGAATTTTTTAGTCGAATCGACAATAGGTTCCACATCGGTTATTTTCGTATCTTTATCCAACGTTACATAGCAGAAATTAGTCTCCCCATGGATCACCAATATCTTTACTTTTTCATTCTCAGTGAACGTGAAGCTAGTTTTACCAATAGATTTATCAAAATTCTTTCTTAAGCAATTTCTTGTCGCTTCGATATAATTTTCATTTCTTGCCTCATCTGGTGTAAATAAGGGAACCACATCCTTGCGCAATTGTCCTGCGATAGTCCTTCCAAACTCATTCATAACTGCGGCGTACCGTATTTTGGGTGAAATTTTAAGGATCCTACTGCAATACTCTCGATTTTTTAATGTAGCCTCGTGTATCTGTTCTCGGTTAGGCATATTAAATCCATATAACTAATGGCTTAATAATCTATATGATTATAAGCTTATTGCTAAGATAAATTAACCCGATCCTAAATAATATAGTCAAAAATTCGCTTAAAGATGCAAAATATAAGTTAAATGAGAGCAATTTACCACATACATTATCGTTTTCTCTCTGTAATACAATATTTAAATCTGAATCGAATCGAATCGAATCGTTTGCCTGTGTCATAATTTTTGATATTGATAGAAGACTAGAATCAAACCCTTGACTCACTAGTTATTACCGATAAATTCAAAAATACTGTGATGTATTCTATTTATCGATATATGAGTCTAGAGAAACTGCGTTCAAAGGCTTTCTTCCAAAACACCATCGATGTATGGATAATTTTCTGCGAGGAGAAGGGATGGGATTGGTATGATCTTCGTGCCTATCAGCGTTTTATTTCTTATCTTCGTTCTAAAGACATTAGTCTACAAAAGTTTCCCTTATGTATAAAGGAATCAGGCGGTCTTTATGAGCGGGGAAGAGATAAGACAAAATTCTTGGAGGAACTTTCTCATCTTTCTTCAGATGATACTGCCGCTTACACGATAAAACTTACAGCCCCCCACTTATCGACTATTCGCTCTTTTGAACATAGTTCGGATATCTAGTCTGTATCATTACGCAAATTTACAGGCCAGGTCCATTATATGCTAAAGTCGTAATAGGATAAGAATGCTATCAAAATTCGTACCCCTTGGGCGTGTTAAATCTCAGAACTTGAATATATATGCTCTGGTGCCTCACGATGGTAAAGCGGCTATTGTAAGATTTATTCTAAATAATTGGTAAATCACATTCATAATTGATGAATTTTTCCTTAAATTTAGAAAAGGATCAAGATTAGTTTCTCTAGCAAACAAGATTCCGGTACATTATACGAGAATATTATAAGAACAAAATAAAAATATTTATCAAGTTATCTGAACTGTAATAGTTGATGAATATGAAGCAATATAAGAACACTACTGGTATTGGCATATTCTTTGCCTTGAGTACGATATTAGTTGCGCCAATGTTATTAATACCGGAATCCCCAATGGGGTTTCAGAAGGCCTATGCAGACAATAATTGGTACCTAGGTAAAGGTGTGAAAGCGGGTACATATTACACTTATAAGATACAGAATCATGACACAAAAGAAAGCCAGCCGTTCCTAATGACTATTTATTTTAAGCAATTCGATAACAACAAGGGTTACTGGATTGCTCCGGTCTACGTAACAGAACCAAACGGCAATGTGGTTAATGGAACTTTTCACTTGAGCGACCTTGATCTTTCTGCTCTAGGCAGTTCACAGATACCTCCTGCATTGATGCCCTATAGGAGTGCATACGTTGATACATTAGCCTGGTTAGCAGCATTCGTACCAAAACCTGGACAATCACTAACTTCTCCTTTCTGGGGCAAGCTAGCGGCTATAGGCGGGTCGCCTATTGCACCTACCGGAGCAGCAAAGGTGACGGTCCCAGCCGGAACGTTTGATACTACAGCTATCTCTTGGCATTATGGAGCTGATAACCACATATACGTGAACCAGAATATGCCATATCCAATCAAGGCGCAGGCTTTTGCAGCTGTAACTACTGGAGCTCCACCTATTCAATTTGCTTATGAACTTCAATCCACTGGTCAAGGTCAACCTAAGCAACCGAAAAGTCTAATCGAAACACCTAAACCGCCATTAACTTTGCAAACAGGTCGTGGATCGTTTAACATTCAGTTGTTTTGGGACCCAGTAATTATTGTACATGGCAAAGATACACAATTTGGTATACTCTTTATGGATAGCTCAAATAATATTCAAGGTCAGGTAAGTTATACCTTTTTGGTAACTACACCAGATGGCAAAACGATCAAACAAGCTGCAGATCAGAAAGCTCCTGACGGTACTGGAAAACAAGTCGTAAACATTCCGCAGGCAGGGCCTTTCATCGTGAAGATTAGTTTAGATGCTGTTGCTGGAAATCCTAGCGGAGAATTTATCGAGAGTGCCACATTCAATCTGGCCGCCAAGTAATCATTTTTTTCTTTTTTATTGTTCAAATTTTGAGATTAGCAATACTCTCATATTACATATGATATAATGCGGATCTGCCGTGTTTTACCAGTTAAGATGTTGTATAACCATTAACAAAAAGCTTTGAATTGCATCACCTATGTAGTGGAGGATTCTTAAATAAGTGGTTGCTTCTTTGAGACCCAGAAATGGAGGTTGATCTTTGTCGATATTTAAGCTAAGCCAGAATGAGCTATATATATTCACCTCATGGTGGATAAGCAAAAACAAATATGAACTACCCATCCTCACGACTACATGGTGCACCTGGATAACTTTCCTATATGAGTATATCATTTTGCAGGCAATAAACTGCTAGTATATCATAATGGAGGCCAGTAAACTCCACTTTATGAAGCATACCTTTCTTATTTCGTATTTCGATAGGGTTTGTATAGTTATTATCCTGATTTAACGTGCAAAATCATCCATGTTATTTAAAAATAGCCTCGTGAGTTATGTTATTTGAATTCAATCATGTCATATCAATTGCAATCTGAAGAATAGATATAGAAAGTAACAAAGGTTCAAGGTCAGCACAGAGCTACCGATGAATTGGGAAGGCAACCGCTGGTAAAGAAGCGTAATATGTTAAGAACATCTACGTGATCGAGAGATTTTTGAATGTCTCAGAAATAATTATGACATAAAGCGACGAAAAGCCCTATTTGTTTCTTTTTGGTTTAAAAATACGTGAGATTAGAAGGTAATTTAGGGGAGAAAAAGATTCCAAAAATTAATATTATTAGTAGATTTTCTTGAGAAGAATCAATAGAGATACTATCTGTATTTGAACTGATTTTTTGACCAAGAAATGCACTATTTTTGTACCCTAAACTGTAGGGTGAAATGCATTTTGTTACAATGCATTCATATGATTCAATGAAAAATATATCTCCGTGGAGAGGGAAGATACTATCTCAAAAGTTGATAATATTATCAGAGTATTATCTCATTTGAGTTCGACGCAAGGAAATAAATCTGAAGAATCATACGCGTTGAAAAATGAAGTAGATAAAGAAGATGAATTGAAATTGACAAATCTATTTGAAGATATGATTGTCTTATTAAAAGATGATCCAGATAATAAAACTATGATAAAAGAAATATTGAATAAAATAATGAATAATTATGGGCATATAAAGGTCATTTCCCAGATCTTGAAATCTGTTGAAAAAACTTTTCTGTAGCTTGTATTTGATATTTGCTAATTATATGTAGGTAGATTTGCTATAAATGTACGTACACTCTTTCAATTATATCTACCTGTACGAGCATAAGTCTATAGTCTTACAACTCAATCGAATTATGTTTGGACCAATCAAATGCGTATAATGAAATGGTCGTTTGTATACGCAATCGTGTTGACTGATGCCATTAACAATCACATGTGGTGATCCTATCTGAATCAGCTGTTATTTACTATGATAACATAAAATTAAGGTTAATTTTTGTTATAAGACATCAGGATCGGCAGCATAACTTTATTCTATAAATCTCGTCGGTAGGCGACATAGATTTCATGACACTTTTATTCCGAAATCTTTTCCTAGAAGAGCTAAATAAGATTGCTCATCATAAAAGTATGCAAGTTACAAATTATCATCGTTTGGCTCTACAAGGTCTGATAGGACAATGCGAATTTGCGAGATAATTACAAGTGGGAATAAAATTATCTTGCCTCCTGGGCTAGTTCTAGATTGTCACCTGGGCAAGCCTTGTTATGGTTTTGATACCTAAAGTCCTATTTCCAGGAACTTTGTTTCTATCTTGCTGAATTAGAAACCTAGATCCAATAATCATGTCAAATCCATCATTTAATATTGGTGCTATAATATCAGGAATTTTCTCGGGATCATGTTGACCATCTGAATCTGACCACTATCTGCGTCAGAACCTATATTTTGATAAGTACTTAGGAATGCCGAAATAGTGAATAATTTTAAACATACAATCAATAAAAAGGATTAAAGAAACGTCAATTTATGTATGTATACTAATCTTAGTACATGGCCATATAACGATATATGATTTAGTATACTAATCTTAGTACATGGCCATATAACGATATATGATTTAGTATACTAAGGGAGGCTCTAAATTTAAGGAAAAGCTATAGGTTACTTTCTCGTTTTTTATATATGGTATACCAAGTAAGAAAAAATGGAACAGAACCTGAAGACATAGTATATGCTTTGCATCTTTATTTTAATGGTCTGTCGTTAAGAAATACTTCTAAGGCCATATCCAAATTTGTTACAAGAAGCCATACTGCCATAAGAGATTGGATTCAAAAGTATAATCCTAAAATATTGTATTATAGGAAGACCAAGATATTCGAATTCATACTCGACGAAACCCAAATCAAAGTTGGTTCTGAGTTAATTAATTTGGCTTTGGGTTGCCATAGAGCCTGAAAGTAAGGAGGTTCTAAGATTGAATATATCAAAAGAGAGAAATAAGTTTGTGGCAGAGCGATTTCTATCGAACGTTATAAAAGAATATGGAGAACATCCGGTTTCTACCGATGGCGGTACTTGGTATCCACAAGACTGTCAATTCTTGAAACTAAATCATCACCTCCATTCTTCATATGAGAAAAGTATCATAGAAAGGACGATAGAGTACATAAAGGATAGAACTGAATGTTTTGATGACTATCTTCCATGTAGAAAGAAAAATTGCAAGCTGAAGCACGTACAAAAATGGTTAAATCTATTTGCATATTATTATAACAAGGAGAAAATATCTTAACTTTACAAAGCTCTAACGGTTATGCAAAAGATGGTTTCTACAGAGCCGAATTTATCAATGATTTAATAAATTAAGTTTGCAAACCAAGCTTGGAAATATTAATACCACCATAAGTTAAAGTATCCTAATTTGTTAGTCAATGCAGCTAATAACTGATGCTCGATTTTGCTATCCCTACACCATTAACTTTGCTCTTTACACAATATGGATTATTAGGTCTCTTGGCTAATGGAATACTATCGTCCGTCATCCCTATTCCAACTGAGCTGACAATCTCTGCCTTGTTAGCTTCTGGACAAAGCCAACTAGATGTATTTATTGTACTAACTGTAGGATCAGTAGTCGGGGGGCTTCTTGCATACTATTTAGGGTACACTGGAAAAAAGATGTCTCATCTAATACACAAAGGACATTCTAAAGGAAATGATGACTTCCGCAATGATGGTAAGGGTAATAGCTTTTATCATGGTGATAAGGATAAGCGAACTACTATTATGTTAGAAAGATATGGGTGGATAATAATCTTCCTATCCCCGTGGATCCCCATCGGTGGAGATGTTATACCAGTTATTGCTGGAGTAAAGAAATACAACTTCAAAAAATTTGTTATCGTTATGAGTATAGGTAAAACAGTAAAAGCGGTTGCAATAGTTTATTTACTCGCCATAATCGTACCCGCAGTTTTTCATTAAATATGACTGGAGAATAAGTTGGCCTCTATCTCATACACATTCAAATTCATAAAAACTAAACTTAGCACAAACGATATCGCCATTCAGATAAGAAGGTTATAAAAGAACAAATTTATGACGTAACCGTTTTAGAAAGCCGTAAAATCTGAAATGAAGGTACTTTAGGATCTTCTATCAATTGTTTCAATAGTGCAATTGACCTCCAGATTCTCATCTATTGAAGAACCTTGAGATGGCTAAATCTGTGAGATGTGTTAGGCCACATTCGTCATGGTTCAATGAGACTACCTGGATGGAAGGAACCGCAGGTTACGAATTCAAAATAGAACATATTCACCTATTTCATAACACTATCTTACAGTAATAAGAGCTTCGGGTTTTTCGCATTCAAATAACGATCTTATTGTTTAAAGCATTTTAATGGTTCGACAGACCACATTGTTCCAACAACCAGATTCGAATTAAAGAATCTTCGTGTATAGTCTATCAAGAACCAAGTTGAAAAGGCAATGATTGATCCTTGATCTCTGTACTAACGCGACTAGATGGTCTCATTACACTTCAGATGATAGATTAATAGGTATATTACAGTTATACTAACCGATGACTCGCCAGTATGCTTTATTAAATATCTCTGCCAAACTAATTTCTGCGTTATTATTATAAAATGACTCTGAGGATAAACTGGTACTGACGCGGGAGATCCAGTCTGTAGCCACACGATGTACGGTGAACCAGAAGAAGAAATATTACAGAATGCCAAGAAACATGGCATAAGAATTCATGGTTATACTAAAGAGAGTTGGAATCAGGAAATTACCAAAAATAGAGAACATTTTCACAAACTAATAAAGACTTCCTAAACTTCTTTTTTTATGTTTTCAATTCAGATGGAATGGTTTTCTGTAATAATTTATCAAAAATTAGCTCATAGTTTGATCGATTTCCACTTAGGGACCGACAATTAACAGAATCTCCAAGTTATATTTTCTCACAATCAGTCTTTAGATATGCTTTCGATGTTAGCCATCAACTTTTGTAAAATATACACATATTAAATTGATAACTAATATATCGACTACAATTTACCAAGTTATTTCCTAGTCATTAGTTTACATCTTCCTTCATTCTTATTATGAAAACGCCAATGTGTAAAACAACCTAATAATTTGTGCTCGGTACAGCCACATATCAAACATCGTTTTAGATCCTTAGTCGACAATGTCAAATCATTCCTATAAATATATCCAGCATTTAAAATGGTGGATGTGACTTTCAATAGCGTAAAGGAAAATTTCTAATTCGACAAACCATTTCTCTCGGGGTATGAAAGTTTCAATCCATTTTATAGTCATCACAAACATCGTATTGACCTAAATGATGCATATATATCTTATTTTTGTCCTATTGTAGTAATTTGTCTTATAGCCGGTTGTGATCTGTCAGATTACAGTTTAGCAGGTATTCATAAATGGTCAATTAATCACAGCATGAAGACGTAGATTATTCTTGTCACAACCGCCAGTAGAGAACTGACAGTAAGCATCTAGTGCTAGTATAATTCAAATGCTATGATCCGTATGAAAATCGTAATTACATGTGAGGCGTCAGGCTTATTGTAGTGATAACTGAGTAAATATAAGAGCTATGATATTAAGATACACACCTGAATAATAATAGTTTGTTACCTACCCATCTGTGTTGCTTGATTTTGTTGTAATACAACCAACGGGCTAGGAAACAGACAACTGATCGTGTACAAGACGTCTAGGTTCGAATTATTATTATTATTCATAGCTAAGAGATTAATACGTAGACTGGACAGTGTTGGGCTGGCGGCAAATATTATCTTATTTTCTATTAGTTTTCTTAAAGATTCTGAATCCACTTAATCTTTTTTGTATACCAAAATAATGAGATGGTAACGTTGCTGTTTTAGATACTACCGAATTTGAAAGCCTCCATCCAAACTTTATCATATATGGCGTAATAAATGTGGTAATTATCGTCATCGTTCCAACCATTGGTAGTAGAAAAGCACTAGTAACACCAATATCTGTTCCCCCTTTAGCAACGACCAAAGCTAACTCTCCTCCAGAAGAAGATAAACCAAAGCCAGTTCTTAATGCAGTCAACGTACTGAAACCTTGTAGCCTTGCAGATATAAAGACCGTGAGGAATTTTGCCACGACTGATACTACCACCAAAACAACAACAGGGACTATGAAAATAGGCAAAAGTCTTATGTCCATTAGTGCACCAACAGAAACGAAAAATAAAGCTGCGAACATATCTCGAATTGGAGTAGCAAGAACTTTTGTAACTGAATGGACTTTAGATTCTGCTATTAGTACACCTGCAAAGAAAGCTCCAGTTGCGACGGATATGCCAATCTCGTATGCAACAAACGATAAACCAAACGCCACTCCGAGAACTGCTACTATAAGTAAGTCATGTTGATTTGTACTGCCTACGTAATTGACAAACTTTGGTACTACTTTTGAGCCTATGAATAACACTCCCCCTATGAATGCCAATACCGAGAGTATGGAGATTACTAATTCTCCGACCGACAGCTGACCTCCTGCTGAAGAGGTGATAGACTGCAAAATCGCCAGCATTGATATTATAATAATGTCCTCAATCACAGCAACACCTAATATTAGCGTAGATGCTTCTTCTTTTACAATATCTAATTCCTCCAGGATTCTCATAACTATAACGGTGCTCGTGACCGAAATTGCCAGGGCCAGAAAGAGGCCATTTGAAAAGGAATAATGCAATACTTGCGTTCCGATGACAAGTCCGATAACAAATGTACCTAACGCTTCAGACACAGCAATTACGAAAGCCTTCTTACCGATCTTTCTAAGTTTCTCAATGGGAAACTCCATCCCTACTACAAATAATAAAAGAATAATGCCAATCTCTGCAAAAAGGTTCAACACATCTACATTTCTAATCAAGCTAAATGGAGGTGTATAGGGACCAATGATCATGCCAGCTAATATGTAACCTATTACCATAGGCTGCTTAAGTTTGTAGGACAATAGAGCCATAACGGATGATACAATCATGATGACAGCAAAATCTTGAACTATTTGTCCGATTTCAATAGCAACCATTCTGTAATACGTCATATACTTACATCCATTGGTTATAAAAATCTGCATATGACATACTTCTATTGTATATTTTGGTACTACTCAAAGAAGAGTAAGAGGCCAAAATACTATTGACTGATAAGCTCTCGGTACTTTCCTTTCTGAGTGATACCAAATACTTTCTTTTGTAATCGAAAAAGCCTTGTACTGGTGCGGAAATATTGGATGTGTCATTAGATCTCTGTTAATTCAATGCTAAAATAACGAAGGCATTATTATGACAGTCATTACAACAAAATCAATTTTTAATAGAACTTTCCGCTATACTTAAATTCATATTTCGACTTATCCTATGCTGTTTCCATTGTCCAGTATCATCGTATTATCATTATTTTCAGTACAGTATCATATCTAAATATATACGATCACAGATGCCTGCATTGATATTTGTATGTCTCCACCATTTTCATTAGTTAGATTTGACCTTGAGTTAAAACACTTGATACCATGAATAGATCTATTATTTTTATGAAATGAGTCAGTTACCATACAGCCCATACCATAAGATCATGTCGCCGATATTGATTCAAGTGTAACTTTTTTTAAATGTGACAGAGGATAATAATATGTGACTAACAATTGTATTAGAAGGGATTAATGAAATGATAGCCCGATTAATACTACACTACTAGAGAAAATTAATTATGCTATCGGAGTGATGACTAATCCTGATGAATTCAGGCTCCTTGTTTCTGTAAAAATCAAACCTTTTGATATCTTAACGTAGACAATCTTTTTTAATATGCATGCTTATTCCGTTATTCCCAAGCCAAGGAAGCCAAGGCTAGAGTTTTTTCTCTCTTGTGCATAGCATCTCTCATAATACTTGCACGTTAGGCAGAGCTCGCACGGTTCCACTATGGGGACTCTTTCTTCTTTGAGCAACGTACTTAAGATGCGAGCTCTTCTGATTATTTCCTGAAACATTCTATTATTTCTTGTCAAAGAAAATTCAATGGTTCCTCCATCAATATTTGTATAGATTAGTATTCCGTCTGTCTTATCAAAAGCAAATAGACATGCATTCAGGTACAATAAGTCCCTTGGATGGGGAGTATCTGGCAGCTTGGTTACAAGCTCGAATTTCACTACAAACTCCTCGTCGACAAGCATATCTGCGGACGCCAATATTGACAAGGCATCAACTTTATATTCTGAATCGATGTTATTAAATAGCCTTCTAACGCTGTCCTTAATCAAAACAGAAATCGTGGAGTTGGAATCCGAAGGTAAAGGATCTTTTCGTTCATAGTAGGCTAGGCGGGTACAACGCGAAGCCTCATTAGCATGTATTTTCTCTGGATTCTGTTTGTCAATATTTTTGGCTTGGTTATTATGAATATTTTCAAATGTCTTGTGTATCATTTTTTTTACATCTTTACTTCCTAACATCCTCTGCAAAGTAGGATGAGGCACTATATATACTTGGAAATTTCGAAGAATCTTGATTAACCATATCTAGATTCAACTTTCAAATGACACGTCAAATGATTGGGTCTCATGTTATCGGATCTACGATTGCTATTGCTCCTGTTCATGGCGACATTTTTGCCATGTCGTAATATCTTAAGCTACTAATTGATTACACATAGTACTTCAGAAGGCTCTACATATTTCTCACAATCATAATGTTCAAACCACCTAGGTCAGATAATTAAGAACTGACAGGTCATCCCCCTCACTATCCAATCTTACAATATCGACTCTAGCCTTACGCAGTTAGTTATTGTATATCACCTCTACTTATCTGACGATAAAGGTTAGCGATGTGCATTCACTTATGTCAGGACGTATTTGTATAGAACACAATAAATTTGATATAATACAGGGAATGAACCGATGATATTATATTTAATTTTCATAAATGACATGATTTATCCAGAACTAAACTTCAAATGCAGTAATATGTATGATTGGAGGGAATAACGTGGATATTGTATGTTTATAGATGGGGTTAATAGAATATTGTTTATAGAAAAGATTAGAAATGGAATGATAGTCCTGATCTGTTATTAATCATCAAAGTGGTTCAAGAGAAGGGATCGAGTCTGTCTTTAGGAGTGAGAGGTAAGATCAATAAAGCCATACACAAAGGTTTAAAAAATCTTAATATGTGATCTATAGGAAAAGACCAGTTGCTATTTTATAGATTATCGATGTAACTGCGTGTATGACTTGAGTGTTGGATGGTGATTCATTGTAAAATCGTTATACCAATCTGTGACGTATAATGCTAAGCGTTCTACACGCAATACCCATGTAAATGTGGATAATCAGCCTATGATCATAGATGTCCAGTATTTTCATCAACTTCAATGGATGATTGCCACTACACACTAAAACGATTTTCAAGCAGTTGAGGATATGCTAGACTTATCTATTGAAAGACTAACACAAATAGATCCTCAGGTCTTGTGAAAAAAGGTTTAAGATAGGGATCAATGGCTTTCGCTAGCGTATCCAACGTGTTTCTATAAAGTATCATCACATGAGAGACAGATACAGAAAATAGAAAGTAAAAAGTTGACCTATCTATCTAATCAAGAATGTAAAATATCCGTGAAAATAGAATATCTAGTAACGAGAAGCACCTGGATAGAAGTTCACATGGATTAAGCTAGTATTGCGATATCTGACAGCAGAGAACCATAACTTTAAAACAACCTATAACAATTGAAAATCATGAAAATCAGATTGATTTAGATTATATGAGACGATGCAAGATTTACCCGATGAGCAATAATGTGACCGTGAAATGCTGCAAATTCCACCACTTCTTATGTCATATTCAAACGTTGCTTTTTCTTTTTGATTCATTCAGCTAATGATATCTGATCTTTATCTATTTGGATCATACATTATTTATCTTTCCAGCCTTGAACGTCTGAACGAACGGTATTATTATATGTCATCAACTTATTAGCAATGGGGTTTACACTTAGAGGTGGAACCATGTGCGATAGGAAAATTTTTGCATTAGATAAGTATACTGTGACAATCAAACAGACCAGAACCATAATCATGGCGATAACCCAAGAATTTTTAGGGGTTAAAACTTAGTTAGATGATTCTGAATAATAATTTTAGGATAATTATGTTCCTTAAGGCAAATAAACCAAAAAAAGGTTTTCATATCGGAATTGGTAATAACAAAATGGTTGATTTTAAATCTGATCAAATTATAGAGAGCACAGAAGAAAGAAAAGAGCGTTTTTTGTTAGAGTTTGAGAGACCGTTCAAATGTGAAAAATGTAATGAGAGATTCAAGAAAAAAAAATATTTGCGCGAACACAAATCTGAAGTTCATTCGTATTGAAGCCTACCTTTCCTTTCTATGATTCGACTATTTGAAAGAGATAAACACCGATCATTTTAAATGATTTGCTCAACTTTGGATATTTAGATACAACTAATCATGAAAATATATACTAAGACTGGCGATAAAGGCGAAACTGGTCTAATTGGTGGAAAACGAGTTTTAAAAAACAATCAAAGAATTATCGCTTATGGGTCTATAGATGAGCTGAATTCCAATTTAGGTGTCACTATCTCATTGATGCGACGGAATGCAAAGAACATTTTCATGGATATAGTAAATGTTTTGACAAAGATACAAAATGATCTTTTTATCATTGGGGCGGATCTAGCAGATCCTTCTTACGATGTCCAAAAAACTTACGCCGGAACACGCGACAAAACTCCCCGTGCGGAGACAACCATGACATCGTTTTTAGAATCTACTATTGATAAATTTGAAGCGAGCTTTGCCTACGATTACCTTCTTTTTACTTCCTGGGGGAAGTTTAGAAAGCTCATCACTTCATGTTAACAGGACTGTTGCACGGAGATCTGAAATTGCTGTAGTTACTCTCTCCCAAGGAGAAAATGTGAATCCTTGCATTCTTACTTATTTAAACAGACTATCCGACCTCCTCTTTGTCATCGCGAGAACCGTAAATCGTCGCTATGGAATATCGGACATAGCATGGGAAGGAATTACAGATTAGTAACCTCAAAGAGTGTTGGAGTTGATAACCACTGTACGTGATACTATGATACGCTGTAATACATGCATAATTCTATTCGTTGTCCTATTCGAGCCATTGATTCGAATCTGAAAATTGGTGTAATTGAGCCTGAAACTCGTACTTATTCTTCTGTCTTTAAATGAAGCAATCAGAAGATGAAAATTATGCTGTCTGATCTGAATAATTTTTTCCAATATGGCCTGAAACTAAAGTCTGTTAAACGGGCTGGGTGGGTGAAAAAGATAGGAGTGAATGATCCTGAATCAGTCGCAGACCATTCTTATTCCGTATGTCTTGTAGGTATGGTTTTGTCGGATATGTTGGAATTGGAAACAGAAAAGATCCTCAAGATGGCAATTCTCCATGACTTGGTTGAATCTGTAATTGGCGACTACTTGCCAAATGAGATCGGAAAGAAACTAAAACGCAACCTAGAACAGAACGCTATGGACATGATATTGCAGTCCATACCAAAGCCGATTCGTCTAAAGTACAAAAAAATCTGGGAGGAATACATGCAAAACAGAACTAGTGCTGCAAATTTTGTACATATGGTTGATAGGTTTGAATTGGCATTACAAGCTAAGAAGTATGAGGCGGACTATCCTAAAGCTCTACTTGCCCAGTTCTTGCTCTCATCTAAGAAGACCTTAAAGTCATACAACACCTTTCCCATTATGCTAGATATCTTAAATACTTTAAAATCACCATCTTAGGATAGAATACATATGTTATATTTCACAGCATTGAAAATCGGTGAAAAACGTGTCAGAGCAGCACAGGAACTCTTGAATTCGTATGCTGGTCATGCATTGCCTGCATTAGCTTTGAAGGATAACAAAGATAACATATGGGAACCTGTAGGTGAAGAAAACTTGATTGCCGTAAAAAAGGAAACAAATGGTTATTTAATAGCAATATGTGATAAAAACGGAATCGCAAAATCGATTTCTCAGTGGTTTACTGAGGAAGACAAGAATAATATTATTTCCAGAATCAAGATGGATGTAAAACTAGAAGAATATTGTGGCAAACTCTCCCTACCAGTTTAGTAAAGTAAATCGGCATTCGCTCGACAACAAATCTCATTTACTGCTAAATTCTAGACGTGGGCTCGTCATATCTTGATATATATCTGAGATTCTAAATGGCTCGTTTGTAGGAAATCTGAAACGTGGATTGTTTTTTTACTCTAATTGTATTAATGAAATCTGATCGATTTGCGGCATCCTATTAGTAAGAGTTACAATTGATCCAAAATGCATTCTTCATGAGTAATATTTTTGATAGTCCTAACGAAATATTAATACATACTAACTATCGCTTAGTTTTCTAGATGACTATGAACTGTCCGCTTTGCGGCTCACTTATGGTGTGGTTAAATGGGTCTATTTGTCATGATCGCCCAGTGAAACAATACCAGTGCAGAGTTTGCAATGTTTTCGTATTCAAACAACTTGATGATTCATATGAAGTAGAGGAAATTAAATACCAAAAATGAATTCTTTAAAAGTAGGTCAGATTAGATTGGATTACAATTAGAAGCTTGGCTTGTAGGATTAGTCTGGTCTCAATACCCGGCGAATGTAGCTAGCGACTTTTCGACCAAATTAAACAAATAGGTCAATTTTTATATCAAAACTTATGATTATTGCAGCAAGAATCAGATTAGAACATAGCCGGCTTCCAACGCATCGCAGCTACATGTTCTCCTAAATTTAATAGTATTGAAATGAAGGGACCGATATTGCCTTAATCACAAATGATTACAGACATTGTATATTCTATATCTTGACCGTGGAAGGATCTGTTATGCCCTCGCCACTCTCTAGCATGGAACGGTGGTGAGAAAAGTGAAAGAAATTAAGCACATCACTTTATACCTCCATGATCACTGATCTATTAACTATAAGCAGATGAAAGTTCGATGCAAATGGGCTGAGATTGGCAATCCAATTGATATCGAGTATCACGATAATGAATGGGCTGTTCCAGTTCATGATGACAATAAGCTTTTTGAATTCTTGGTACTCGAGTCAGCACAGGCCGGTTTAAATTGGTCAATGATACTTAGAAAAAGGGAAGGATACAGAAAAGCGTTTGACAATTTTGATGTTCACAAGATTGCCTTATATGACGAAGAAAAGCTCCAACAACTCGTTACAAATCCATTAATAATAAGAAACAGATCAAAAATTCAATCCGTTGTAAAAAATGCCAACGCATTCATTAGGGTACAAAAGGATTTTGGTAGCTTCGACTCATATCTGTGGAGCTTCGTTGACGGAAACCCGAAACAAAATAATTGGAAAAGCTGGACTGAAGTTCCTTCGAGAACACAAACTTCTGATCTATTGAGCAACGATCTCAAGAAAAGGGGTTTTATTTTTGTAGGATCTGTTATTTGCTACTCTATGATGCAAGCAATTGGAATGGTAAATGATCATATTCTTAGTTGCTTTAGACATAAAGAACTTGGATGAAAAAAGTTCACATTGACCAATATTCAAAAATAATAATTTGTTTACAATACTGGTAACGTTAAACTTAAAATCATCCTCGTTTGCATAAGCCAATACCAGACAATTAGCGAAAAATAAAATCTAACTGTTCCTCACTCTTTTCCAGTTTGTTAATGCTTCACCCTGTATGTCATCCTTAACGAATGTCTGGTTCAATCTCAGAGTCTGCGAAGGGGTAACACTAGTCTCCACCTTGCCACAACTGAGAAACAAGTGTAACTAAATAATCCTCTGTATCAGTGAACACTACATCGTGGTAGTTATCGTTTCACATTTCTACATAATAAACTACTAGTGAAATCGAATGCCTTAAGAAAACTGTAGTCTACTAGCCATACATCATCCAAATTATGATCACACGAGACGATCTATTAGTACTAATCGTATGAAATTTAATCAGGGTCATCTAGTGGGAAGTGATCCCAGTGGCTATGCGAAGGCATTAACACATATGAAACAGGAAACTGCACTTTCGATGAATATGAAATATTAGTCGGAATATATATTCACCGGAAGTAACATTATCTCAAAAAAACTGGAAGTTAGGCTACTGCTCAATTACGAATTTCAGGGCAAATTAATAAACTCATAATCGTAAGTTCGCGTTTGAAAAATTATAATCCCACCCTCATTAAAAGCACCGGAAATGCTTTGAACTTTTTTATGAGCTGTTCCAGGATTTAGAACAAGAGTTGAGCTTCTTAGATCATCACTTGTATGTCTTTCTGTTAATTTCCTAGTTGGCAGTTCTATCTTATGGGTATGTCCACAGATAAGGATATCATATCTGCCGGAACTAACAAGCTGATTCTTGATCTCTCCTACCGTTCCATGATATACGCCGAAGCGTATTCCATCTATTTCTAGTTCACCCAACTCGCCCTTCAAATCTCCTTTGATGTCTAAGAAGTTCTTTAATAGATGCATCCTCTCACCATCATTATTCCCTAGAACGCCGACAAATTTTGCTTTCAACTTTTCAAACTCCCTGACTATGCCTGGGAAGACATAATCTCCAGCGTGAATTACGTAGTCAACTTCATAGACATTGAACAAATCTATAGCATGTACCGTATTCTCGATATCGTCATGGGTATCTGATATTATACCAACCAACAAAGTTAATATATCATTTCTTGGGAGATATATAAGATTTTGGCAAAAGATAGCTCCGTACGTCAGCAGATATATCAAACTGCCAAAGTGAATTCCTTTTTACGAAGTATAGCACGTAACAGCAAAAATTCAAAAAGTTCTTATCTTAACAGCATCACACATTTTCATAATTTCCTAACTGTTAAGTATCCAGAATATACTACTGAAACAATCTTGGAACCACTTCAGAAATCAGAGATTAGCGTCTATGAGATATTAGATAACTTTATTTCATTTTTGATCAATAGAAAGCTTTCGATACGTAGTGTTAGGCTATACTTAACTGGACTCAAATCGTATTTTGCTTATTATGATATAGATGTTATACCTTCAAAATTTAAAAGAAAAATCAAGATGCCGAAGATTTATCATGAAGATGAGGAGCCGTTAGATGTGTCAGATATCAGAAAATTATTGCTATCATGTAATAATAGAAGGTTAAAGGGATATCTTTTAGTTCTAGCAAGTGGAGGACTAAGAGCGGTAGAAGCTCTTGCAATCAGACTGAGAGATATCGACTTTTCAATTAGTCCTGCAAAGATCCATATTCGTAAAGAGTACGTCAAAACTAAAATCTCCCGGGAGATTTACATATCGGATGAAGCAAGTAAATATCTAAAGGAATGGATTAATTGGAAGTATCGGGATAAGGGTGATAGCCGAACTAAAATACCAATGCCAGACGACTTGGTATTTAGTACCTATACAATAAGAAATGAGCCCAATCCTAATTACTTGTACATCAAAGTAATGGTAGAGTTTGAAAAGTTACTTACAATCGTAGGAATGGCTGAAAGAAAAGAAGGAATGCAAAGAAGGAAAATTACGTTACATTCTTTGAGAAGGTTTTGTAAAAGTGTAATAAGTAACCAGGTTAACCAAGATTACTCTGAATGGTTTTTAGGACATTCTAAATCGCCTTACTATACGATAAAGGAATCAGAAAAAAGGGTAATCTATACAACCAAATGCATGAAGTATTTAACGTTCTTGGACTATACAACCTTAGAAGCGACAGGTAAGAACATTGAGGCAAAATTACAGGAGAAAGACCAGGAGATACATACATTGAGAGAAAAATACGATACAGACATTCAGCTGCTTAAGAACGCAATATCGGATATGCAGCAATTATTAAAGAATCCTTCAAAATTGGTACAGATTTCACAGGCCACTACTAATCTGGAAACTTTTCAATAGTTGAACTGATGTTGTCCCTTCCTTTTACCAAGAATTTCTTCATTTCTTTAAGCTCCTCTGACGAATATAATTCCTCTAGCAATTTGATACCTTTATTATTAAACAATCTGCTTACGTTAAAATTGTCATCAAAGCATAGATCCACGATGCCTCTGAGAAAACAATCTCTTACTATATTCTTTTCTTCATCAGATCCAGGCTCATAACCTGCATATGTTTTATCGAGTTTTCGAAATAGCGGCTCTATCATCAGATTGCGGTTTGAAGAATTAAACGTTTGATAGACAAATTTTACATATTTGGTAATCTTGTCCTTTCCATTAATATTTTTGGCTATCTCATCTAGAGTTATAACTTTTCTAAGGCATGCTGCTGCGATTCCCTTAGATGTTAACGAAAAGATCAGCTTGCTTTTTTCAAATTCTGGTTTGACCTTTTTTTTGTCAATATACCGCCACTCCATCAAAGAATTTAAGCACTGCATAATTGTTATTCGATCTTTCCCGATATCTTGAATTAATGTCCTGTAACTTGCGTTGTTGTTAGTTCCCACGTGCTTAACTATTTTTCTCTGTAGATCTGTAAAAAAACCTACGACGACGGGTATTCTCAGTGGGTTAGTTTCTAACATTGCAGCAGATGTTGTATATGATACAACATATAAATATAACATGTTGTGTTTGATACAACATAGCATGTCTGAAAAATCGTATCCTATCAAAAAGGCCCACTACGTGGGGACTTCAGTCGTTCTGACACTGGATCCAAGTCACGTGAGACGCCTTGGCATTGATGAATTAACTTTCTTCGTTCAACAACCTATGGAAAACGGAATTGTTTTGAAGAAGTACAAACTTCAGCCACAGGAAGAATCGGTCACGTAAAATTGACTGTAAGAGTAAAAGTTGCCGATACTTGCATTCAAAGGTGCCGCCCTGATTGCAGGTTCAGTTGGAGCAGTTCAATCGTAGAAGGAGTGCACGAACGATGAAGAGTACAGAAAGTCCAACTAATAACCTTAGCGTTGTAGTTCCTATTCATAAGTTCGGGAAAGGCTTTGCCGTAGAGAGTTTTGTAGGTGACATCTCTAACGAGGTAAAGGAATTCTATATTTGCAAGGATAATGGTTTGCTTCTTGAGGGCATCGTATTTGAAAAAGTCGCAGGCAAAGTATTATCAAGTACTAGAAACGAAATAAGGCAGTCGATTGTTAGCGAATATTTCACAGGCAGACTGCAAAAGTCAAAAAATCACGAGACTTCAGAAATTAATGGTAATAAAATTCTAGCACAGGGGGCGCTTGGGTCATGACCACCGCCAGCAATGCTGCAACAAAAGTGATCGACTGGGTTGACTTTGTGATACCATACGTTAGGCATCTGCTAGACAACGAATACACCGGATTCAAGCCTACGATAAGAGGGATATTTTATAGGGCCGGGTCCGATCAGGTCATACCACTTACCACACCTGCATATAAGGGTCTCGTGAAGGCACTTTCTACCGCCAGAAAGAAGAAACTAATTCCGATGGACTCCTTTGTCGATAACAGCAGGCACATAATTGAAATTGACGATAGATATTGGGAACCAATTGAATTTATAAACTATTTCCTGGGTAAACTGCGACACTTACACAGATCATACCATCATACTATACCAAGATGGTATGATCAGCGTCATTATGTCGAAGTATTTATAGAAAAAGGTGCAGTTGTTGGAACATTCCAGGAAATCTTGAAAGATAGACAAGTCCGTATTGTTCCTAATCGCGGGTGGTCGAGTATCACGTACGAATACAACAATATTCAGCGATTACTTTCTAAGAAACGACAAGGTAAGATCGTCCACGTTCTTTATTTTGGTGATTATGATCCGACAGGTCTCAGAATGTCCTACAATCTCGGACAGAAACTTCGAGGTTATGGCATTCATTTTGAGAGAACTGCACTGAGAAAGTCGCAGATTGTGGACTTTGGTCTAGACCACCTGAAGAATCCTGATCCGCAAGTTTTAGAGAAATTAAGACGTGATCCAAATGCGAATGCATTTGCTAAAGAAAATGGCGGACTATATCAAATCGAAACTGATGCTTTGCAGAAAGACCCCGAGAGATTAAGAAGGCTGGTGCTTGGCTCAGTGGATCAATATTTTGATAAACAAATACATAAGGCTTCACTTAATGAGTTCAGCTCCCGAGATATACAGCGACTTGTAAACGAAAGGGTTCGGTTCGTGCCTCTAAGGAAATGAATGAAGAGAAGGTATTTGTCCCACCGGCCTTTTTGGCTGATTGGAAATTTAATGCGAAAGAGGTTCACTGGCTCTCTAGCTTCATCGAAGATCAACTATATTTGCAGATGTGCGAGTGCCAGAAGACCGTTGAAGTAAAGGCGACAAAAAATAGCTATAGGCAGCTTAATAGGTATTTTTATCAGGCTGACAAATATGCTGGTCTAAGAAGTATTGGTAACTTCGAAGGGAAAAATGCCAAATACAAGCCAATATTTCATCTACATCTGGAAGATTTCTCTGCGAGATTGAAGGCTGAGCTTGCCACGCTACCGATAGAATCCGTCAATAGAATCGTAACTGAGGCCGTGTTTAGAATTTTTAGATCCCGGCGCAAAATGGCTTTTTATCAATATATCCGAAATGAGCCCTTAAGGTGGGAGTTTATTTGAGTCATGATAGATAATAATGGCGAAAGTGAAGACCGTGAACTGGGAGAGGAGCAGAAAGATCCAGACGAGTTACTACGTGGTCTCAGCTCAGACAGCTATCAATCCCACGAGGAAAAGAATTGTTCGACACCAGAAGAAACGCAATCGTCAGCAGATAAAGGAACACCAAGTCAATTGCACGAACAAAATTATGATGAGCAGCTTGCAAATGAAAGACTAACGACAAAGGATATTGCCCTTGTAATTTCTACGATGAAGAAGGAAGCGGAATATGACGAGGTATCTATCAGGCAACTATTTTATGGTTATTGCAGCGCATTTACGAAATGCCCGATCCCCCACACTATTAATTCGAGGGATTCGGGCGCAGGTAAAACATACCTACTGGTTACTGTAGCCGGATACTTTCCCAGTAAGTACATCATAGAACTGGCTGGTATGTCTGACAAGGCTCTAGTCCACAGGTCTGGTATTATGGTGATATCAGAATATAACGAAAAAACCGACGAAGAGGAGACTCGTGCTATAGATCCGATAATTGGTGAACTAGAGTTACAAATTGAGGAAATTCAGAATAAAGAAAAACTATCTAGGGAAGATAAGGAAGAAATCAAAGCAATTGAGGCACAGATAAAAGACATTAAAAACCGTGCAGAGAAGTTAATAAATCTAGATAACCAGATTATTTTATGTCTCGATACTCCTCAGGACTCGCTACTTAGCGTACTGATGAGTCTGATATCACGAGACACTCCGCGAGATCAAAAGTATACTTTTGTTGAGAAGTCTGCTTCCGGTCAAATGCGAACGAGGATTAATAGATTGAGAGGTATGCCAGTGTTATTCACTACACGAGTCATAGATGATACTAGAGGATTGCGTTTTGACGAGAAGAACAGACGGTTCATCAATATAACACCGAATACAAGCAGCGAAAAAATAAAGGCGGCGAATAAATTAATTGGATTAAAGTACGGCTACCTCCCGGAGGAATACGATACGTTAGTGGTAAGCAGAGAGGACAAGGAAAAATGCAAGCATATAACTAAGGTGATAATTGCGAAGCTCAAGCAACATAGCAGAAAGCTAAAGCCAAAGGACTCGGGTATCAAGATCCCAAATCCCATAAACGAAGCCATATCTGAGTCTATTCCAGTTTCTGAAAACCACGTCTGGAGTATGACCGTTCAGGGGAGATTAATGAACTATCTAACAATCATTACGAAGATAAACATGGATACTAGACCTATGATACTAGATAAAGAAACCGGTCAGTCTTATCCTATCATGATTCTTGAAGACTTAAAAGAGACTCTTGAGCTTATGGAAAGGGCAGCAATCAGTCTGAGACCATATGTCGCGAAATGGTTTAGCGATGTATTTATGCCTACTTTCAAGAATCAAGACGGCAAACCTAATGAGCTGAGAAACGATGATGGTTTTATCATCGCCAAGGAAACACACGCAGGTGTAACCACAGAGCAATTAGCAGAAAAGACGAAAGAAGTCTTCGGTGGAATAAAGGTGTTTTGAGAAATTCAAGGATACCGTTGTTTCTTCACAGGAAGAGTAACCATGTCTTTAGTTGAGTCATTCTTTGCTGTCTGTATTTTAGCTCTGACAAGATACGGGATTCCATTAAATTCAATGGACTTGTTTGGCCTCATTTACTAATTGTTGTACTTTCTAACATAGGTGACATTATAGCTTACCGACATGGGTTACACTTCTGCTGTCAGGAAGTGAATCCATATAGAAATCAGAACAAGGTTTAGTCTAATACATGAAAAAGAATGGACTGGTGATACCATAAGCATTATTTGTAAAAAATATGGTGTATCCAGAAAGACGTACTATAAGTGGAATAAGAGATACAAACAGAAAGGGATGGAAGGTCTATCAGATACCTCAAGAAGACCTCATAATATCAAGTACAAAAAAGTAACAGCAGAAGTAGAGGAAACAATACTTGATCTACGATTAAGCAAGAGATTTGGATGTAATAGGATCAAGTTTAGATTGAGAAAGGTTGTTGGAATCTCATTAAGCACTCGAACTATATACAAGATATTAAAGAGACATTGTCTTAACATCCTTAGATGTAAAGCTAAAATACGAAGCTACAAACGGTTTGCTATGAAGCATCCAAATGATATGGTACAGATGGATATCCTTGGCCCTTTCTATCTGAGCAATTCCAATCAAAGGAATTACATCATTAGTTGCTTAGACGACTGCTCTAGGAAGGTAGCTAGCAAGTGGTCTGAAAGAAAGAGGTCAGTGGATGTTCTGGACGTATTAGAGGATTGGATAGTGATCAATGGCAAACCTGATAGAGTAATGCATGACAATGGAAAGCAGTTTACATCTAACATATTCAGACATTTCCTCGTACACAATCAGATAAAGGATAAACAAATACCAAATCGCTATCCGCAGCTTCAGGGTAAAGTGGAAGCATATAACAAGATAGTGAAGAATGAATTTCTAGCAGTTGAGGATATACCAAACACAGATGATGGTAAACAAAGGTATGATATGTTTGTAAAAGCGTATAATGAAACTAGAGAACATGGAGGAATAAATGGTCTTACTCCATCAGAGATGTTTCTACAAAGATTAATTACATCCACCATACATACAAGAACAAGCAGCAAAGTGTAACCCATGTAGGTACCTAATAATGTAACCTATCTGTGCAAGTACAACAACTAATCTTCTCAATTTGATCGATTATGAGGTATCTAAGTCTGTGTTCATATAGATAATCAAATATTCCAGATTTTGTTGAACTACCACCCACAGCATAATAAGATCGTTCTAACCTTGTAAGAGAATTCATGAATAATGATTTAGCCGCAATCTCGAGTTTAAAGTAACTGTAGTAAAGCATTAAGAGAGAGGAGTGACAAAAGGAGCAAGGATATAACAATAACAATAACTTACTCACCCTAACTAGACCAAGCTAATATACTACTACTATCATTCTTGTTATCAATTATCCACATTTTCAGTCTTTGCGCGCTTATTTCAAAAAGGCATCTGTGTACAGAGTAGTTGAACCCTTTTACCACAAGGGATATAATCCCGCTCACTTATGTAAGCTAAATTGTCGCCTACATTTGCAAGTACTATTTCGTAGCAGTATAATTGCACATCATATCTAAATGATATTCTGCTTCAGTAAAATAGAGAATTGAACCCTCTCTCATGAGGGAGGTGTTCAAGCAAATATGAATCCTTAGTATATTTTATCGCAGTGCTCGAATTCTTATCCGCTTAACGAAAGTAGGCCGATATGAAGTAGTCTCACATATATTATGATGATTCTAGTTTTGTGCTGTGGCAGGCTTTAATCTGATTATGAAATCGCAGGTTTGTTGAAGAAATATTTGACGCGCGAAATAATCATAATAGTAATCATGGCAGTAGTTAGAATCTTTTCCGTTCGCATATTATTATTACCAGACTGTAAATAGAATTGAAAAGAACAGCCTAAAACTATCTGAATTACATTCTGCCTGCTTCCTTTAGACGGGAAATCATTCTTGCTTCACCTTGTTGAAATCGTATTTTATCATCATCTCTTTCCAATATCAGTGCTGGAACTTTTGTAGGCTTTCCATATTTATCAAGAGCGACCATGGTAACAAATGCTGTTCCTGTGCGAATTCTCATACTGTCATCTAGATCTTCAGCTTCCACAGTAACTTCAACTTCCATAGAAGATCTTTTTACATAATTTACTCTTGCAGAAAGAATTAGTGCATTACCAATGAATACAGGCTTTAAAAAAGTCATTCTATCGATACTTGCTGTGACGATATTGGCACGACCGGCATGTCTTTGGGCGCATAAACCCGCAATAAGATCTACATGTTTTAATATAACACCTCCAAACACATTGCCTTTTGGATTAGCATCTGAAGGCAGCATCATAATTGTCATCTCAGCTCTGGAATCGTTTGGATGTTTGCCTGTTTTCGAATGTTGTTGCGCTGCCATTGAGAGATTAACATCGTAGTATACAGCAGCTTTTAATTAAATATTCTATGCTGGATTTATCATAACACAAAATGGCAGATATACTGCATGTAGAAATATTGCTTCTAAATACCTCATTAAAAGAAGCTCAAACAAAGTGGATAGTACAGAATTACCCTCAAAGGACTTTGAAACAAGACTCGATATTTCCAGGCAATTGTACTACATGGAACGTGGATTGTAAATATACACACACAATTCCAAATTACGCATGAAATGCCGGCAATATTCATTGTCTAATTGCGCTATAGGCCCTATATCATACTAGTCGACAAACAGGTGTTATACAAAATCGATATTTATAACGAATACGATTAAGCATTATGTCGAAAGCAGAAGATAATAGAGTGATAGTTCGAGGCAATGTAGAAGCAACAATAGAAGTACAAGAAGAAGGACAAATTGAGAAACAGGATGAAGAAAAAGAAAATGTGGAAGTAGCCGAAGGACAAGAGTTCGAAGTCCTCCCCAAGAAAATAGTAGAACAGGAACAACAAGAGGAGATATTGACCAAGGCCATCAAAACTCCAAAAAGACCCAAGGTATCTAAAATAAAACCCTCTGTAAGTAGTCAACAAGAAAAAAAGAATTTCAGCTAATGTAGCTAAACAACTAGAGAAGCAGACTGGCCAAATCGACAAGGTATTACGTATGCTCCACCATTACGAATACACAATAAATCCGCAAAGGAACAGGTAGGGGTCATAAAAAACCTGCAATCTAAAATCAAACTATTGCAAAAGCAGTTAGGTCAAATTCAAAAAAGAATACAAAAGAAAAAATAATAAATTTCAGTCCCTGCAAGGTCTTCAGAATTATATAAGTTCACTTACTGATATAGTTGCCATAGCTCCCATACTCAAATCACAATTTACTAATTGGTATCAATAAGATTATACAATAAAAATATCTGCACTTCAGAGTGCTTTGCTTCGATATTTTGTTTTGTAGCACGAAGTTCATCTGTTTGTGGTAGTCTTAATCCTATTTTCATACCATTATTATTATTATTATCATTATCCATTCTAGGCAGCAGCAACAAAATCAAGCAATAATCAAATAAATATAGATTAAGACGAGAATCAAAATGACTACAATTAGAAGATACCTGAGTGATTATATACTAATGGCAATAATTCTCCTTTAACAATAATTTCATGGAACCATATCAAATTATTCTAATCTTATCTCTAATAATAAAATTATATGCATCGCACTAACAATATCGTATACACTACATGTATACATATACAAGCCCACAGAATACGAACTACAAAGCCTCGAGACAAACCCTGCCTCTCTATACGATGTACTAGTTTATATGATATATTTGTATATTTGTTCCTGGAGTAATGAATGAAACAGTTTGCATTTGGAGTTCATTTACCAGTTATCGAATTTAATAGCAGCAGTAATAGTAATAATAAAAATAATGAAGAAAATGAAAAGCTTCATACAAGAGAACAAATACTTTCAATTGCAAGAAAGGCAGAGTCTCTTGGCTATGATTCATTGAGTGTAAACGATCACATTGTCTCTAGAACTAGTTGGTTGGACGCGCTAAGTACATTGTCAGTAGCTCGAGCAGTAACCAATAGGATAAAACTTGGCACGTCCATACTAAACATAGTTGTAAGAAGCCCTGTTATATGTGCCAAGGCTTTATCAGCTATAGATATACTATCTTCTGGAAGGCTATTTGCAGACAGGAGTTGGGCCTGGCTCACATAAGGGAGATTATGATGCATGTGGAATTCCTTTTGAGCATAGGTGGAGTAGATTTAATGAAGCATTGCAGATTTTGCATATACTTTGGAACAATAGTAGTAGGAGAGAGCATGATGATGATGACGGTAATGACATAAAGGCTACTACTACACAATACGTAGACTATAGCGGCAAATATTATCAATTAGAGAAAATATCTATTGCACCAATGCCATTTCAAAAGCCTCACCCTCCTATATTCGTAGGCACATGGGGATCATCAGAAGCAGGCCTAAAAAGAACTGCAAAATATGGTGATGGTTGGATGGCATCTGCATATAATATCACACCAGACAAGTTCAGAGAAAAATGGAATATGCTTTTGTCATACAGAAAAAGATTAGGTAAAGATAGCGAATCATTTGAAAATTGTCTTATGTCAATGTTTGGATACATCAATAGCGATAAAGATAAAGTTCACAGGATGGTAAAAGATAGGCTATCTCCAGCATTAGGCAGACCTGCAGAACAGTTAGAAAATCTACTTTTATTTGGGTCTGTTGAGGAGTGTATACAAAAGATAAATGTTCTTTATGAAGCTGGAGTAATGCGTTTACATTTCTGGCCGATAAGCGATTTTGAAGAACAAATTGAGATCTTCAGAAAGGAAATAAGCTTCACATTATTAGATTATAGAGATAGAGAGAGTAGTATGATGTTTTCCAAATAGCTTTCTTACAAGGTTATTTTGGAGACATTACTGATGGTGTAGTTTTAGAATAGTGTATTACATGCAGTAGTGTACTGCATCCCACCGAACCCAGACCAACTAGCCACCTGATACGTGTGTACACAACAGTTTGGATGACTACACAAACTTCTACTATGTCGGTGGATCATTATTCAGTCATTATTCTGCCGTTTAAATAATGCCTATATGCTAAAGTAGTTGAACCCCTTAACCACAAGGGATATAATCCGGCCCAGTCCAAAAATCTTAAGTCATTATATGTGCAAATTAATTACATGAGTGTGAAACTTGGAACATACGTACGATTTAGATTTCATTATAAGCCATTTTCAAGAACCGGTATGGCCTAGAACCTTATCGACTAATGCAACTGAAGGAAGACAAGTTCTAGTTTTTAATAAAGAAGATGCAATTCAAATGTTCAAACAAGCTAATTTTTTGGACTGTAGAATAAATGCCTATCCGGATTATACAGGATTTAGGGATATCAACAGACAGGCGCCTAATTTCATATTCATAGATTTGGATCTGTCGGCCTTCAATTGCATTGAGGAGTTATCCACATTCGTGAAAAAAGTCCTAAAGAAAATTGACCGGATATTTGGTGTGAATCCTACAGTTATATGGTCTGGTAATGGATATCATATATATTTGCCCCTTGAAGCCTTTCCACTAGAACAAGAGGTATTATTCAGCAAGTTTGATCAGCCGTCTAAAGCATTTTTAAAATTTGCAGAATTACATTTAACTAACTGCAAATCAGATCCATCTCACAATCCATCATTCAAATCTTGCATGATACGAATTCCAGGCTCATTTAATACTAAATGTGCCGTAAGAAATAACAATATTGCTGACTATTCAACAGAGGTAAAAATAATCCAGAGATGGGATGGTAAAAGACCAAAGTTCAATGTCTTGTTGTATGAATTCAATATATGGTTGGTAGACAGAGAAGTTAAGAAGATCAGGGAAAACGTAACAAGGCTAGAAAGAGAAGCGAAACACAAGGATGTTGTTGGTATTTTTGATCATAACAACAGTATTCCGTGGATAGAAACATTGCTTCAAACTGGCCTATGTGATCATAGGAAATATTGCATTTGGAGAATTCTTACACCATATTTGCTGAAAATAAGAGGCATGTCATCAGAAGAGTCCTTTGGATTTATCAAGGATTGGTTGGACAAATGCAACGAACTAGAAAGATTGAACTTTAATCCCAAGAGTAAGATAAGAGAAGGCCTCATGGGTGCAAGCAAAGGCTACTATCCAATTAGTTTGGAGAAATTGAAGGATGTGGATAAAGAACTCTATGATATCCTAATTAGACGTGTCTCGCTAGATTAGTGACATTGAAAAATTAAACTCACGATGAGAGAAAATAGAAACTGGACTACTCTTACATTAATGTTACACCAAGACAAGAACGACTATCAGGAAATCAGGCTCTTATCGCGTAGCAAATTAGGATTTATACTATTTTTTAATTATACTTTTTTACTCCTAATATATTGACACCTCATATAACGATCAAATAGATGAAATTCGAATACTAGTTGAAATGATTGGAACTTATGAATTATGGTAGTCATCCTATTTGTTATAACATCTACTTGGTGGCAAGAGGTATACCATAGAATTATAGAGAAATATTAAGAATTTCTAATCCGCTCAAGTACCGGATAGAACAATCACAAATATTATTCATACAGTCAGGTAAAATGACGCCATTGTGACTGGTAGATATAGTAATTGCTGATTTGATATAATGGTAACCTAGGCCGCGTGATTATATTTGTTTTCTTTTTTATTTTATTCCTATTTTTCAAAAAAATGTAATGACAACGTCGATAATAACACCACAGGATGAAAGATTTGAAGGCACTGTCATCATTAATAATGAATATGACAACCTAGTTCCATGTATCTCAGCAGAAGATTTTGAATCTCTTAAACAATCAATTAAGGAAAATGAGTTATACTACGCTATAATATTAAATCAACATGGCACGATTCTTGATGGTTATCAGAGATACAAGGCGTGTCAAGAACTAGGAAAGGATCCAAAGTTATTTGTAAAATTTTTTGACTATCGATTACTGGAACAAAAATTTAGAATAGAAGTAAACATGAATCGCAGACACCTGACTCTGTTTCAGAGGATAGAATTACAGTACAAGTTGGAGACTATAGAAAATGAAATTGGAAAAGCAGCAACTCGAATGTTCTGTGCTGGGAAGGTAGGGGCTGAAAAAAGATGGGCGATGAAAACGGATAACGAGAGCACTCCTCATAATAATGATAATAGGGTGGTACAAAATTATACTACCCCATTAAACCAATTAGAAAGAATAGACACGACTTTAACATCAACGTCGATTGAGCAACGGGATAATACAGACAAGAATCTGCATTCAAGAGGCAGAGTAATTGATATCTCTGCTAGGAGAGCGCAAGTTTCTCCAATGACATACTTTAAAGGCAGAGAGATTATCAAAAATGCACCTGAGGATATAAAAGATCAATTAAGGAAAGGAAAAGTGAAGATAGATAAGGTCTACAGACAATTACAAAAGGAACAAAAGAGACAAGAATTAATAAACGCCGAACCCATTTTAGAATTTCCTATGATGGGTTCTGGTACGACAGGTGCTGCCAGCACTCAAACTTAAAAGAAGATTCATAGGCATAGAAATAGACTCTGACAAGTTTCAGATAGCAAGTTCAAGACTATTGAAGATAAATGAATAATTAATTTAATACAGATGATTCTCATCAGGTGTTTCTAGTTGTATTAATCTGATCAATTTCAACAAAGATATCCTCATCGAAGCTATGAAATTAACAGTCAATTCCAGTTCATTTTTGTTGTGCATTCTAGCTAGACTAATTGTTGTACTTACTGACATAGGTGACATTATAGCTTACAGACATGGGTTACACTTCTGTCGGGAAGTGAATCCATATAGAAATCAGAATAAGGTTTAATCTAATACACGAAAAAGAATGGACTGGTGATACCATATGTAATATTTGTAAGAGATATGGTGTATCCAGAAAGACTTACTACAAGTGGAATAATAGATACAAGCAGAAAGGGATAGAAGGCCTATCAGATAACTCCAGAAGGCCTCATAAAATCAACTACAGGAAGGTAACACCAGAAGTAGAAGAGACTATACTTGATCTACGATTAACTAAGAGATTTGGATGTAATAGGATCAAGTTTCGACTAAAAAGAATCATTGGAATCTCATTAAGCACCCGAACTATATACAAGATACTAAAGAGACATTGTCTTAATATCCTCATGTGTAAGGCCAAAGCAAGAACTTACAAACGGTTTGTCATGAAGCATCCAAATGATATGGTACAGATGGATATCCTTGGCCCTTTCTATCTGAGTAATTCCAGTCAAAGGAATTACATCATTAGTTGCTTAGATGATTGTTCTAGGAAGGTGGCTAGCAAGTGGTCCGAAAGAAAGAGGTCAGTGGATGTTCTTAATGTATTAGAGGACTGGATAATGATTAATGGTAAGCCTAAGATGATGATGCATGATAACGGTAAACAGTTTACATCCAGAATATTCAGACATTTCCTTATACATAATCAGATAAAAGATAAGCAAATACCAAAATCATATCCGCAGTTACAGGGCAAAGTAGAAGCATATAACAAGATTGTAAAGAATGAATTCATAGCATTAGAAGATATACCAAACATAGATGATGGTAAACAAAGATACGACATGTTTGTTAAAGCATATAACGAAACCAGAGAACATGGAGGCATAAATGGTCTTACTCCATCGGAGATGTTCCTACAAAGGTTAATTACATCCAGTACACATACGAGAACTAAACAGAAAAGTGTAACCCATGTAGGTAATTAAAAATGTAACCTATCCGTGCAAGTACAACAACTAATTAAGAGTTAGTAATTCGTATAGCTCTGGAAAGTCATAGCCTTTGTCAAGGCACATCTGCTGCTTTGATCTGATTGTTGGTTCAGGTCTATAGACTACTATACTCTGAAGCATTGCTTTACTCATTTTCATATCATGTCTGTTAGTACCATCTACGGATACACCAATAATCTATAATTTTATTAGTATCGGTACTCCATATAGGTACTTTGGCAGTGAGCTGCGTAGACTGAAGTATCGTTTTACCTAGAAATGTTTAGTCTTGTAAATCCGCGTTTCTAACCACTCGATTAGTTTGTACTGCGAAATACTATGGTCATGATTACAGGTTCAGTTGGAAATGGCCATCCTTTCGCATTAATTGCCTTGGAATATTTGTAGCAACCATTGAGCATGTTCAGGAAGGCTTTTATATCTTCCGAAGATAGACGATCTGTAAAGCCTTTGCATGATTCAATTTCTTTAGTGAGTATGCCCTCGTCTCGGAATAGGTTCATCAGGGTTTTATTATACAATATTCCTTTTTGAGAATTGAGGTAAGAATAGGGGAGCGAAGTGGAGATATGACAGGTGCACCCATTATATCAAATTAATGAGTTATCAAGGACCAAATAATCTTGTTGGAAATCCTGCTATTGTAATGTTCTAACACTGCAATATCATTAATAGGATCTTTGTCCATTATGTTCGTTCGTCATATTGATTTCTATCAATAAAACTGATGTCAATAATAAAAGGACCCTTGTAAATTGTGTTAAAAGTTTGTATGAGATGGGTTTTACATCGCCTATATCAGGCAACCATAGTATTAGAATCGAAAACACAAAATGGATGTGGATAACTCCATCTGGGGTCCCGCGTTACAATATGCGAGAGGAGGATTTGATCAAAGTACATTTAGAAACTGGAAAGACACTCGGTAGATTGAAACCGAGTATAGAATGGTATATGCATTTATCTATCTACAAAAAGTCAAGAAAAGTAAATGCAATCGTACACACGCATAGTCCATATACACTTGGTATTGCCATATCTGGAAAATATCAATTTCGACATATAATAGAAGAAGCCAAGATAGTAGTAGGAAATCCTGTTATAATCGCAAATAAGCCATCAGGATCAACAGAATTAGCAAATGTAGTTTCTGAAGCATTTGGACAGGATGGTGAAAAATTAAAGGCAGTTATAATTAAGAATCACGGAGTTGTAGCTGTTGGAAACAATATTCATCAGGCACGTGCTATTGTAGAAGCACTTGAAGAATGGGCTAAAATATTGACCATATCAAAAATTTTTGGTGGACCAAAATATGTACTTTGAAGAGGAGTCTTTCATTATTGTCGTAGGAGCAATTTACATTTATTTTTTCTACAAGGAAAATAATCATCGAAACTTTCCGTTCTATCTTTGATGTACTCTATCGTTCTCTCCCTCGATTATGCTTCTCTCCAATGCAGAATGAAGATGGTGCTTCATTTTTAAGAATTTACAGGCCGGGATAGAATTTATTATACAATCAACGATTTTCAAAATCTTATCTAAACCCTATTAGTCAAAGATCAAGCCAAATCATCCTATACAAATTTCATATATTGTTTCAAATGCTGTAGTGAGTTGCGCCAAGAGTTCAGATAGAAAGATTAATTATCAAGGCGCGACCGGCTTACTTTGACGAATTGACATGAGAGTATTAATTAGAGCATTGATTCCAACAACTGCCGGCAACAAGATGGTTAAAGATCCTAATTTCTTGAAGACTATCGAAGACTATACCAAGAAGTTCAACTGTGAGGCCGCATACTTTACTGAAGTGAATGGAAACAGAACTATGGTCTTTGTTTTGGATTTGCCAAGTCCAGATATGATCCCGAACATTGCAGAACCTTTATTTCAGGGATTCGATGCCAACGTAGAAATACATCCTGCAATGAATTTGGATGATTTGAAGAAGGCGATTTCAAGGATACAGGGATAATAAAGAAATAAAAAAATTTCCGCGGTCAATTCATGTCTTGTCAGAGTTCCCGGCACCACGAATTCAAAGTGTAGTCAGGTAGTCGAGACTGCAGTGTCGAGACTGCAATAAAATGTCTCTTGCGCGAATTTAGAAGATGGCTAATTAATGAAAACATTGCGGAGACTAGCTGTTGGCGGGAGTGTGCACGTCAAGACCGCAAATTCAACTAAAATTTGGTGGATTGAAAACTACTGCAAACTCCAATAGGCGATTACAGAAAATTTGCAGTATGGCGTATTCTGGCCCCTTACCTTATTAACGTTAAAAAATGTTCTACTGATGAGGCTACCAATATGATTAGGGATTGGCTAGAAGATGCCGTTCTATAATGGAACTAGACTTTAATCCCAATTATGTAATCAATTATAATATTAAGTCTGCAAAGAATACTGGCTATTTACCTATAAGTTTGGAAAAACTAAAGATAGAAAACACATATTTGTATAATATGCTAACCCCAAGTCAATAATCATAGTCAGTTTTTGAAATTCAAACTAATCTGGACAAGATAATATTATTCATTTTGTTCTATGAATTATGATAATTTATTGGATCATACCGTAGTAGTATGAATAACTATATTAGTTCTTCATGTAAGTGGAGGGGTATAATCTGGAAGTTATGTCGACTATTGATTTCATCAAATAATTCTATATGACTTAATCGTCATCTCCACCCTCTTTAAACTCTACACCAGCTGGTAAATCATCAAAATTCACTCCAAATTCCTTATAGACTTTCCAACGATGATACTCGAAAGTGTTATAAGAATTAGGATCAAATGCACTCGAGGAATACTTTTTCGTATCATGAATTATCATCATATCTCTCAAGATAGCGGTATAGGTTACATAATCTTTATTATTCGAAACCTTTGCGTATCTTTCTTTAAAATCTCTTGGTTTGATCTCATCTAATTGACTTATTTTCTGTATTCCCATCACGTTCAACTCCTGCAAAACAGCTTTGCTTACTGCAAAATAGGGTGTAATACCGGGAATATCATGAAAATCCTTCAGATATGCTCTCAGTGACCGTGGACTAATTTCTAAGTCATCTATCATTCCCTTCTGAATTTTCTCGGTTAATGTCATATCATATCTTTTCACATCTCTTGATATTACATCAAATTCTTGATCAGCGAGTTCCAATAGGCCAGACAGTAAATTAAATCATCGTTGGATACTAATACCTGGTGGAAATTGTGCAGCAGTTTTATATACTCTGTCATGCTCAATTTCCATCCATGTGAAATCAAGCAGTGTGGCCACCTGAATCTCAAAATACATCTCTTTGAATGCTTGATATTCATACCATTTCCCAAAATATTCCCCACCGAGTTTGACAACATAATTTGAGGACCTATATCCAATGAGGTTTTTTCCCAACCTATCTGATGATTTTATTGTTCTCTCGTAATCGGGATCGAAGTATCGCTCGATTACATTGCAGAGCATTTTGGTATCAGAGATAAGAAAAGCTACGATTCTTATTCCAGCTAGATCAGTTATTTGGGTTGGTTTCAAATATTTTCGATTACCTTTCTCATCCTCTTTATAGATCTTTTGAAGAAAATTACGACGACCTTTTAGTCTAGAGGTTAATAAGATATAATCAGTACCTCTTACTAAGCCCTCTTCATCGAAAATCGTTGAAAACGATTTCTCTACAAACTTTCTCAAATCATCATAAATGCGCCAATTGTTATCATACCATATTTCATACTCCCTAATCCCCATTCTCACGCGTGTTACATCTAATTAAATTAATAATTGTTATCTGCATGTGTCTGCTTTTAGCTTGCCCAATAAAACCAAAAAACTCATATTCGATCATTTTCAAATTAAGTTGCTTTATATGCAGTAGGAATCTGTATTCCACCAAACTAGACTATTTTGGGATGTTCTACGGGTCCAGTTTAATTATACCGGAAAAAGTGTCTTCTAATACGATGTGCGGCATATTAGATTAAGATTGTCTAAAATGAGACACCAGATGTATAGACTAACTAAGGTTTGATATCCAGACATTCAGACGATACTTTATTCTTGTGTACGTCAGGGTGCATGAAAGTTACCAATTCTACTACTTTCCATTTTCCATTTGCAACTGGCTCGAGCAATTACGTAAAAAGGGATTGCAAATAAGTGAAAATAGTTAATTAATGATCTGTATATCATAATATTAATGGAGCAAGCCTTTCGACTTATCGACAGAGTGCCTACTGATTTGGTCAGCTCACTGGACAGCCGACCTACGTCTGTCTCAGAGCTTACTATCTAACTTTTGCGCAGAATTACATCAGCCGCCCTCAGTGACGTACTGGTTTCATTATTCATAGAGGAATGCTAACTCCGATTAATTGGGGTGGACTTAAGAAATCGATTATTGCGCAGACAGCACGATAACCCCAGATCTGACGATCCGGGCAGATGTCACTTCATAGACTCCAAGAACGATATGATGCAGGGACGCTAGATACTTGGCTGTGGCCTCCAAAAACAAAAAATCTCGGGTGGCATGATCGAGGTAAATGGGACCAGCGTACTGGAAGGTTCTCATCTATTTACGAGAGACGTGCTCGTGAACTGCAGACTAGTATCAACCTGTCCGAAGAACAGGCTATTCTAGCTCGTACGAAAGTACGCTTCGAAAATACAAGCATTGATGTCACGCCAGTCGGTTCTTTTAACAGGTTACCGACTGCAATTCCCGACTCCCCCGATGGTAACTCTCTGGATGGCATTCCACAGTTCAACGTCCTCTATCGAGGAGCTAAGAAAATATATGTTATCTTCCATTGGCCCCAAGCGCGTATCGGCACTTTCAGACATTAGAGAAGTATCGACTTTATAGTAAAATTCTTAACTTCACAATAAATCTGGTCTTAGAAGCCATCACTGACGAGTTTCACAAGTTGTTGACCTTTAATGAGGCCGAGTCTATTATTCAGCACTATAAGATCCTTCCACGGACGTCTATGCTCGACCTGAGTCTAGATGTTAATATAACGAAGACCTTCGCCACCTCCACAGCAGTCTAATATGCACCCTCGCATTTATCAGTTTGTAATCTGGAATCTTGGACTCTGATAACGGCTCCCATTCTCACGGCCTAGAAAGCAGTCAGCAGTAGCACAATTCGGCCTAATACTTGATACTAGTACCAAAAATATTATTGACCAACATGGGCTACTCGTCGCAGTTACTGAGTATGAGGCTAAAGATGACGGGTCTGGTTGGGAACGATTCGGAGGCCAATCATTCTATATAAATGGAGTTAAGTTTGACGGCCCCTTTCTTAGCGACGTAGATTATGAAAGGCTAAATGACCTGCTCAATTTTCGGGAATCTGAAACTGAGGAGAGTCGCCGCGTACTTGACCGCATACTGAATACTATTGAAAGGAACATTAGCTCTTTTCTAGAGCTTGGCATGGACATCAAGGAAGTACAGAATGGGTTAAGCCAGTATGAAGAGATCCATATATGCTAGGAAAATATTGTAGATATTCCTTATGATATTATTTATTTGAATTCATTCTAAAATAAGCTAGGTAATAGAGAAAATAGAGGTAATTAGGTGGCAATAATGATAATAGGATGGTAATAGCGCTTAACACCCTTTAAGGCTCAATTTTGCCTAAATTAGATATGAATAATATTGTCGGCTTGACAAGACACGAAAAAGAAAATCTCGTCTTAGACCTTTATTATAATGAGGGAAAGACTTACGCTGAAATAGCCAAGGAAGCACGGATATCTCTGCGTGATATTGGACCTATTCTGAAAAAGTTTGGAACAGAGCAATCCCTGTCCGATTCCTCTCAAGCCTACCAACTTTTTTCGGAAGAGTAAACTCCAATACAAGTGGCTATTAAATTAGATCTACAAGGAGTCCAAAGTACATGAATTGTAAAACAATACTGGAACCTACAGCAACTCTATACTCTTTACAATGTCTATGAAAATGTTAAAGAAGGTATCTGGTCGTTTGTTGAGCTGTACAGGTTTACGAAAGCGCAGGTATGAATCTAGAACACGTCAAAAGGGTTCTTGAAATTACTAACAATGATTTGCCAAGCGTACAGGCTAAGTATGAAGGATTACGAAGAGAAGTAAGTCTCTAGAATCTAAGAAGGACATCTAGAGAAGGAAATACTTTGGTTTACATGCTACTTTGGTTCAATATAGTTATACACGTACCAGAGAAGAATGAGCTCTGATGGATACTCTGCATCAAGAAAGATTTAAACTGAAGAAGTCAGCAAGAAGAATTCGAGAATAATAATGAAAAAAATATCAGACATTAAAGAAAGAGGTAATAATGAAGCCGAGAGCATTAGCAACTAAAAGAATATTATCATCTAGAAATATCATGATAAAAGAGAGAATAGTTTACTAATGTAAATAGTGAGCTTTACGATGAAGATCTACCCATTTTTTCTCAGCCTACTCATTTACCATATTATGACTATAGTGAGATTGCCTCCCGAGAAGTCAAATCGAATAAATGTACCGTAAGTATTAGTTACTATAAATTATTTCGGTATCATAAGAACAGGTTAGAAAAGTAGCCTTGGCCGTAGGATTCTTGTTTTGGCGTGGGATCTTGAGATGGTGAATAACGATGATTGCAAAGGCACAAAGGCAGATACCTTGACTCCTGTGATTACTGTGTATGTACTCTCTGCATTGAATTCTCACTAAAGTTATGTACTCTTGCGTGCTGGAATGGGAGCAGGGATTGTCTCCTAAGGATAGAGTGTTTATTGGTGATGCAAAAAATTGGATATTAGAAAATTTGACAATTATACAAAACTAGGTAGATAATCAAGTAATCATATACCGTAGATTCAGTATTTCATAATACAGAACTAGTCTTACAAAAATAGAGTAATGTAATAGATGTTTTAGTGTTCTATTGTGTTTAAGTTTCCATATGCGAGTAAATGCCCAATAGGAATATCTTTTATCTAGGATAGTGCCTTACCTTGAATTTCACATGTGATGCAATTGCATCTCACATAAAGAACCACTATGCGATGACCCTAGTCAAGGGATTGTTAAGAACAGAATTTAAACTATGACAGATTCACATAAATGATTAATGATTCAGGTATTGTCCGAAAGGTAGATAGGCATAAAAGCAATCTGGTGGTACGGCGATTGACAGTTTTCATAAATGATTGATAAGTTAGACTTCAGGCAATTCCGATGAGAACTACCCCCAAACTTCCTTATGGAGACTTGATCAAGCCGAACCTACGCAACCTTTTCAGATTCTTCGTTTGAACTTGCTTTGCATATCGTATACCTATCACTTACATAGCTTATTATAGTACGGCTTACGTCGTGTCTTTTACTTTATTTTTGAGGTTCTTCATATATTGCCATCTTTGTGCGATTCATTGATTTAGATTAATCCAGCATTTCTGCTCCCCAGATCTTGCCTGATGGAAATAGTGCAATAGGGGTCGGTGATATTGTTATTTCAAGGCAATCTTTTAAAAAATACATCTTGCATCAATTCCTAACAACCCACCTGCGGTCTCTTTTAGATCCATTTTATCGATTCTTTCTAGAATACCTGCTAGCGTGCCGGGTTCAGTATGTCTTCAACTCGCTAATCTTTTCTTCAACCATTTGATCAAGTGCCTTATTTTCCCCTATGAAACTCAGTCTCGTAGCATGAATCCTCAATACAGACCGTACAGGTTCAACTAGTATCAATACGCTAACGACTTCTTTTAGATCCATTACTGGAATCCTTTCCAAAACAGCAGTAAATATCGGAATACTTTGTTCCTTATTTCGTCGGTCTGTTCCTTAACCTTCTGATCACTGGCATCTTTATCTGAAGTACTCATAAGTTAAAATTTCCAAACGCACTAATTAAATATTCCCAAAACGTTAGATAACCGTTTGCTGAGTATAATCAAGTATCGCTAATTTACTACATCCCATCAGAGTTTGAATAGATGCTCCCCTTAAAACATTTAGGATATGTCTACAGCGACATATCTCGACTAGTCTACTTGAACCAGTTGAACCCTATAAAGTCTTTACAAGTGTCGAAAAATCCAAAGCGTTGTATTATGATGCAATATTTATCACGCAGCTATAGTTCTCACTATGGCAATTACGTGGTGCGCCCGATTTGGCCAAAGCTCTTGTCTGAGCTCAATCTTCTGTCCCTTCATCAAGCAACGTCTGAGGAGATGATGATTCTAATTGACCACGGATTTCGCGGTTTAAATTCTGATTCGTATGAACGTTGACATATGCGTTGCCGTCTTACTATAAGCCGAATTAAGTCAGATAGGTCTTTTCCAGCTAAAGGACCCTTAAGATCATCAGAATGGAGATATATCATGATGTCAGAAATGTCTCAATCGTTTGCCTAGCAGTTTTTTCTATTTGTTCTCATTTATGTATTTTGCACTTCATCCACTAGCGAGGAGACGTCGGGTAATGGTAGCGTAAATGAAAATGTGGCTCCTTTGCCATCAGGATTATTTTTAGCCCATATTCTGCCACCATGGGCTTCTACAATATTCTTGCATATGAATAGGCCTAGACCAGTACCTTTATTGGATTTTGTTGCAAACTTTGTGAATAACCGAGAAATATTCCGGCATCGATTCCTGTCCCACAATCTTTTATACTGACAGTAACATCCTTATCATTACCATCACCTTTCTTGACGTCGTTGCCGTAATGCTAATAGTTCCCTCATTAGTAAACTTAATAGCATTATTTACTAGATTACATAGGACCTGATAAATCCTATTTTGATCTGCCACTATCATTAGATTACTGTATTATTATGTGGTTCTATCACAACCGGCATCATCAAACAGATAATAGTTCTATATGCTTATCACTCTTACGAATTTCGTTCTGATAGTCTTGTACCACTGCCTTAATAACTTCTCTTGAGGCTAAATCCTTCTTTCTTTATCTTAAGTGTCTTGGTCTCTATCCGGGTGATGTCAAGTATATCCTCAGTTAGCAAGCTGAATTCTTTTTGCATTTCTGGCAATGACATCAAGCATTTCATCTTCCTTTGTTGTATCATTGTCCTCCAGCTGCTAGCTATTCTCTAGAACGAAGAGCCTCAGATAGACTAATTATCGGCTGTAAAGGATTACGTAACTCATGAGCAACTACGGTTATAAATTCTCTTTGGGATATATTGTCAATTCTTGCTTCTTCATACAGTTTTGTTACCTCTTCATATAGTTCGCTTTCTTTCCAGAGTGCTTCGAATATAGAAGCATAGCCCGATACTGTTAACTTGCTAGTTGAATAGCTCGCCAATCCCATAGCTTCATATGAAGTTTCTTTACTGTCATCTTTTACCTCAGTCACTAAGGAAAACTTTTTGTCTACAACAAGAATCGTCATTCTCGTCTCTAGTAAAGGTTCAATATTTCTTATTTCAATCTCTCCTGTATGTCCAATTTTCCTATGCCAGTCCTTTATCTCCTCATTTACTGATGTAAGAATCTTAACCCTTACCTTCCGTAGCAGTGCAGCTCCTAGAAGTAAGTCCATACTTCCTATCTTTTGCTGTCGAAGAAATGAACTAGACATAGAAAACATTATCAAGATCTCATCATCTGGCTGATTTTATTAGCTCGAATGTAAGTCTTTGTATCTGCATAAGGATCTCTTAATATTTCTACTACATCTGGTATAACACCTTCTTCCAGTTCTCTGAAACGATATTCTGCTGGTAAGCCCTTACTCCAAAGGCTATCAAAGAGGTATTGCTGCGCTTCTACTATCCCCTTGACCGTGCTATATATTGCATGCCTGACTGGTTCTGCCTCTTTCTCAATAGCATGCGCTACCAAGTAAGCACCTTCGCCATCTTCTATAGCGAAGTTTCCTTTAACTCGATCCATATGACGCATCTGCAGCTGACCTATATCAAATTTGCTCCTAACCTAGAAATAGCATAACATCCATAAATCCGTTCATACATCCACATCCATATTTATGAATCGACGAGAATACTAGAACCGGATCCATGTAATTCAATTGGCTGTTGACCGGCACCAGGAATGGTTGGCGCATAATCTATTGTCTGAAAGGAATTTAACACGAAGTAGTTTCTAAATATTCACAAATAACCTTTTGTGAATATTACAAGGAATCCTTGTCTAATTCATCTCAAGCTTATCTTCTTTTTTCAGAAGGTAAAACTCCAATACAATTGGCTATTAAATTAGTTCTAAAGGAGCCTGTATCTCTAAGTTAACAGGACCCAATGATTTGACCATCGGCTTAAATAAACTAAAATCCTAATGGATCATTTAACAGAGTATTTGTTGCCACTTGTTATGTAGAGCTCGTCTTACCTAGGTCATATAGATATTGACACTTCTCTCATTCAAACTAGGTTTATCAAAACCTGATATTATGCCTATTTTCATACATAATCTATAGTTGTATGTAGTTAAACAAGTTTCTCAATATTCCACAGTGATTAATTACTCTGTGAACAATGATCGCAATACCATGATAGTATGCCTTGGTATAAATAAATATCTGAATATTGTTACTTTGTGCTTTAGTCGTCGATATTATTCGTTTATGAACGGGTATATGTAGGATGAATATAATATGGTCCAAGCATGTTTCGCGGTCACAGCTAGGTAACTCAACTATGATCATCACTATATTTTTGTTATTACTGACCTACCTTCTTATTCCAATTACTTGTGTGTTTTGCTTTTAACCGTTTTGAGAATCGTTGACTACTAGTCTGTTGTGATTATGAATTTTAAGAAACTGAAGGTGAGAGCGGGCTGGAGTTAATGATCCTCATAATTTCATAAGCTTTCGAGCCTTATTCTAAAATCCCTATGATAATTTACGTGCGAACCGAATGAAAATCGGCCGGGTTATAGAAGGAAAAAATTACCAGTCGCTAGGGACTATTTTTTAGCATTTAACATTTAATTACTATCTTGATTCTTTATTATTCTTGTTACTGTTACATCTTGCCTCAATCCATCTATATTGAACTTTACTATCTGGGTGAGCAAAACTTACCTCTTATAGTATCACAGCTATTTTTATCAAGTAGTATGCAACTAGTGCTTCAAGATTATAGTCCTCCATTTTGGAGGAAGGCAGCAAGTAGAAGAATTACGACTGACATTATCACAGTAATTCTCCCAAGTACAATTATTTTCGAGCGGATGGATTGAACATATAGACCATAAACATTTTCAGACCTAATCCTCTTTTCGACTTCGTTGCTAAGAAGTCTAATATGAATAAAATAAGTAGCGAGCATAGCGATCACTACTACGATCTTGATCAAAAGAATGATACCATAACTAGTTCCAAATAGTGTACCCGGGTCGATCAAGGAGGCGCGTGAATTATATAATCCGGTTATAATCAAAATAAAAAGAGAGGGTAGCGCAACTGTGTTAAACCTCCTCCCGACTCTTATCATAATCGAAAGGCGCTCTTCCATGCTATTTGTAATAGCGCCTAGCATTGGTGCAAGGATTAAACCAAGAAAGATGGAGCCACCAACCCATATTGAAGCGCATATTAGGTGTAACCAAATAACAAAGACATCGAGTAGTGGCATTTAACGAATATTTGGTATGCAATGATAATATTATCTTATGCTGTAGGAAGAAAACTTTTAATTCACTCTTATACTCAGTAGCTGTATAGATATATGCTACTAAGCAAACGCAGGATCATTCTTATTGGTGTAATTGCTGCCGTGGTGGCGACGATAGTCCTTCTCCCTTTGATTCTGACTATAACCTTGCCAACTGATATAAAAGATGTTACAATAAGTCTCGGCAAGGTAGAAGTCGTAAAAAATGCAACTGCAGATAATCCTCGAATGGTTCATTTGAACCTAATTTTTGACGTACATAATCCAACTGACAAATCATTAACTACTTCAAAGATCGAATATCAGTTGTTTGCAAACGGTCAACCATTGGGTGAAGGGCTTTTATCGTATGAGGATGTTCCTGTTAATGGAAGGCCTCAACTACTTTCGAATACCGACGCTCAATTGCAGTCTCAATTTACTGTTACACCATCCAATGTTAATGCAGAAATCATCAAACAAATTACAAATCCGTCCACAGGAAAAAAAATAACATGGAAAGTGGTAGGGCAAGCTGACATAGAATCTGGATTCAGTTCATCTTCAAAATCATTTACTAATGAAATTTAACAGATTAATGTCCAAAAATCATTATTGGGTAGATATTTGCTTCGTAGTTTGATTCTAATGACAAATACGATCTATCATGTCCAATCTCTTATTATCGGTAAAATGGTACCTAGGTGAAGTGAGAACTACTCCATGAACTGAAAGAGGAAGATAATAGGTCTAGAATGCCAAACAATTTATGATGTTGTTAGCGTTGAAAGAAAGCTATAAAAATGCTCAGGCCGCGGTAGTCTTGAAGGTATCACTATCTACAGTTTTCAAGAAAATATTACCGAATTTTAAGATTTAGATTTCTGAATTCTGATGAGTATCTATAGCGCGACCAAAGCTTGTTAAAACCCACTCCTCTATCCATGTACACCTTGCGGGGCTGTATTGACTTGTATCGTCATCTGATGAACACAAATGCTGATATGTACAACTAAAACAAGGAGCCCCTTCCACGCTGGCCACATCTATTGGTTTCTTGGCAGACTCTGCAGAAGCTATGGATTTCCTTAAAACCAATTTATATGTCCATCTACCCTTATAAAGAATTTTTTCACGAGAAATAAGCGACTGCTTTTCTAAATTACCCACTAGTCTAGAACCATCTCTGCTATCTAATGAAAAAACTCTACAAAGCTCGGTCTGAAAGATCCCATCCTCACCACTTTTTGAAATCGCATCATAGGCCTGGTCAAGCAAATCGCTCTTAGATTTAACAGAAACTTTTATAGATTTAATTATGTGTGATGACAAAAGATACTTCTTATTACAATTTATTCATATAAAAGTCTTCACGTCAGAGCGAAAATTATCCCTTTATTAGATTCAAACACTTTTGCTATTTGATAATACCATAACAATTCACTTAATTTCAGAGTCATTTTTTATAATATTAGGACCGAATGGATCTTTATGCATTAGCACACTTTTTGATACAGCCTTCCCTATTTCATGGTAACCTTTTTTGGAGTACGTTTCATCTGCAACTGCATTTTTACACAATGAAATAGACTTGTTGTAATTCGACTATGGTAGAACTATGATCGCAGATGTTTAATTACTGATGAAAAGATATGAATATAAGTCTACGACTACAATGCTTCATTTATGATTCTGGGTAATTCTAGTGTATCAAAGCCAACAATACCGCAATTGATAGACATAGCGGTCAAAATGGAGAATGAATCCGCGTATGAAGTTTTGAAGTGGGCTATCGATACGTACGGATTGGGCATAGGCCTTGCTTCGAGCTTTGGCGCCGAGGATGTTGTCCTTGTTGATTTAATTAGTAAGATCAATAAAAAGACTAAAATTTTCACACTCGACACTGGAAGACTTGACCAAGAAACCTATGATATAATCGATGTAATTCGCAAGAGGTATGACATCCCCATTGAAATATATTTTCCAGAACGAAGTGATGTCGAGCAAATGGTGAGGACGAAGGGATTAAATTTAATGTATGACAGCATCGATAATAGGAAACTCTGCTGTGAGGTCAGAAAGATTAGGCCACTTGACAGAGCATTAAGCAATCTTGATGCGTGGATCACAGGATTAAGAAGAGATCAAACAAGTACGAGGCTAAATATTAAAAAGATAGAGATAGATGACTTACACGGAAACATCGTTAAAGTTAATCCCTTAGCAGATTGGAATACAGATATGGTTTGGGATTATATTAAAAGAAATAATATACCTTATAATAAGTTACATGATCTGGGATATCCAAGTATAGGCTGTGAACCGTGTACAAGGGCCGTAAAACCTGGTGATGATCAAAGATCTGGTAGATGGTGGTGGGAGAACACGATGCATAAGGAATGCGGTTTACACTGGAAAACTAGCGAAAAATAATAATAGTGAATAATAATAGTGATTACCTTTGAGTCAATGTAATTCAATATTGCCTCATGGTGGCAGATTGGTGAATAGACTTCTTGAGACTAATAAGAATTTTGACGGTATGACATTTGTAGAGATTGGTAATGATCTTAGAAATGATATTGAAAACATATCTGACGGTATTTTTAGTCCATTAGAGGGGTTCGTTGGACAAGAGGATTTTCAAAATATTGTCATGCATGGAAGACTAAAAAATGATTTACCATGGACCATCCCAATTATTTTGGATGTTGACAAACAGACTTCTATTAGGATGAGGGATGCTAAGGAAGTTTTATTGAAAAACAACAACGAAAACTTCGGCATTCTCCACATTGAAGAAGCTTATCCAATAGAAAAGTCTTTTGTGTCAAAAGCGCTTTACAAGACCAATGACCTAAAACATCCCGGTGTCAAGAAAATATGGGAAATGAATGATTGGCTCATCGGAGGAAAAGTTGATGTGACGTCCAGAATCTCGCAATCCCCATTAAGGAAGTTTCGAATGATTCCTCGGGAAACAAGATCTGAAATTCAGAAGCGAGGGTGGAAAACTGTCGTGGGATTCCAAACTAGAAACGTGCCGCACATTGCTCACGAGATGATGCAAAAAGCTGCTTTGAATATTTACGACGGCTTGTTTTTGAATCCCTTGATCGGTAAGAAAAAACAAGGGGATTTCAAGGATGAGTTGATTCTAAAGGCTTATGACTCTCTAATCCGTAATTACTACCCTAGGGAAAGTACGATTTTCGCAACGCTTCATACCGAGATGAGGTACGCCGGACCCAAGGAAGCGATTCATCACGCAATAATGAGGAAAAACTTTGGTTGTTCTCACTTTATTGTTGGTAGGGATCATGCTGGCGTTGGTCAGTATTATCAACCATTTGCTGCTCACGAGATCTTTAAGGATTATCCAGATCTCGGGATCGAGCCAATATTTTTTTCAGAATTTTATTACTGCAAAAAATGCTTGGGATATTCGAACGATAAGAACTGTCCACACGGATTAGAATTTAGAGAACTTTTGAGCGGTACTAAGATGAGAAAGATGGTTAGCTCCGGCGAAACACCTGCAGAGTATTTGATGAGACCCGAAATCTCAAAGATAATCTTATCGCACGGCGATCCATTTATTAGCATTGCCTAGAATTGCAAGGTAATCAAAATAACAAAATTCAGTGAGATCCTGGGGGTGGAATATGACGGTAAAATATTACCAGTCTCTAAATTCTATACTTGTGCGAGTCTTGAGAAATGACCTTTATGATCGAATTCTTATCCACGGTGGAATATGTCTGTTCAATTATTACATTAAGATAATCGATATGATCGTGTGATGATGTTGAGAATGATGCTGGATATTCAGTTTGGATGAGTGCAAAACTGTAAGGCCCAATTATATAATTGGAGACTAATATCAAATCCGAATTCCTTTCAGACATTAAACGGTTTATATACATACTGGAGCCCTGTTGTTGTATGCTATTGACTTTATTCAATACAGGATCTGCGGTTCCAAGATGATTGTATGCATTCAATAATGACCACGATGATAATACGGAAATTAGAATAATTACTCCTATAACCGATCTTTGTGTGGCCAATTTCCTATTAGCGCATCCCATTCCAGGAATCGTCTGTTTCATTTGTGTATTTGTGTTGTACATCTTATCGGTAATCTCCCCGTGCATATTCTTATCTGAAATGCTAAATTCGGGATTCACTAAATGTAAGGCCTCTCTTTTCATCTGTGGTTTTAATGAGACATATTTATTGCCGGTAGGTGAATGATAAATCGAAACATATCCAAGCGTGTGTAAATAGAGAACTGAATCTGATACCTCGTTTTTAACATGGCTCGGAAACCCATTAACCAAATCGGATATTTCAATTGGATTCTTGTAGCGCTTTACTAGAATGCGAAGTATTGCTGTTTTGTATGAATCCATCACTGCAAATAATACTGGTTAGATATTTATTCGTTGATATGTGGACATATCTGTCAACATAATATGTGCTGAAAATAATTCCTGTGCGTATGACTTTTCATAGAAAGAGACAAATATGGCAGAGTATTAGATAAGCTGTGATAATTGGAAGCTATGCTGATGAACCCGATTGCGGTATTTTGGTAAGACTATTTTCTTCTAGAGCTGTTGCTCAGATACTAGATTTTTTTCTTGACCATAAGGAATTTGATTATTCTGCAAGCGAAATCTCTCAAAAAACTGGTCTGTCATTTAGGACTATTTTTAGGGAAATACCTGATCTTGAAAGAATTCAATTGATATACAATAGCCGAAGAATCGGAAAAACTAATATGTACAAGCTCAACATAGATCTAAATGCTGTTCTCTTACTAGAAAAGTTTGTTTTGGAGTTGTCACAAATACGACCGTTAATTAATAAATCACTAGAGTCAGATAGCCTAATTACAGAGAGAAACACTCATAGTGCAAATACTGTGCTGTAACCTTAGATCACAATAAAAGGCATTGCGATATTCCATCCAGAAATAATGGCTAACTCCGTATAATTGTCTATAGATTCTTCGACACTGTAGATTGAAGGAAATTACATAATGTAAGTACTAGACTTGCATGGCCCAAGTTTGAAGCTGATTCAAACGGATAACGCCGGACATAGGTACTAGTAAACCTATGAGTGCCACTCATGATTCATACTACTGATTTTTAATTCATATAGTGAGGTTTAAAATAGCTTGTGCCATGTCGCCCTTTGAGTCAGTTAGCGCCTGGATCGCCTTTTCTTTTGTTACGTTTGCCTGCTGCATGACAAGTACTATATCTTCTTCTTTGAAAAATGGAATCTCTCTTTGCCTTTCTTGAATATCGCTTGCAACAACTTGAAAGATAGTGCTATCTTTCCCTTTCATCTCTATTATCTGAGGTTTTATGAGATAGAGTTCCCTAGTTTCTGTTTTGATAACGACCTCTTCAACATTACCCATGTCCTTCATCTCCAACCCCATCTTGTCAAGCATTCTTCTCATCTCACGATTGCCTCCACGCATCATATCAATCGTGAATACTTATTTCAGTCGGCTTTTTATTCCTTCTCTAACCTTGACTGCTACACCCTTCCGATAATTTTTCATTACCTTAGCTCCTAGAAGTGCTCTTCCTACAGCTAAAACATTATCATGCGGGTCTATAATTGCTACGTCTGATCCTACCTCAACATTTGATCCACACCATTCCACGTGTTTACAAAATAATGATCGCCCTTCGCAGACAAATGGTAAAGAGTCTGAGTTAGGTATTACACAATTCTCTTTGAAGCCCTTGTTTTGCATGAGTTTTTTAGCGCCGAATATTGTTATGGCGAGTCCTCCATCAGTCCTTAAGGTGGCAAATAGACTTCCTCCAATACTAAAATTTTTAATCCGGCCAGTTTTCCTCGAATATTCAAACTGCAATTCTCCCATTGGAAGAATATCTATGTTAAATAAGGCTTTTAGATGGTGGTAGATTTTTTCATTAGGATCCAATAATACAAATCACAACAGTTCAAAGAAGTCAAATACAAAATAAATCTTATCAGAATTAAACGTAACTTTTGGAAAAGGTAAAACTAACGACGAATCACTTTGCTTAAAATACCAAAGCCATAAACCGTGCTGGGAGTAATGAGGATAGAGTATTATCTAGGTTTTCGAATAATTAGAACGAATCAGTCTCACACATCAGTGCAGATCACATAGGATTCGAAGGGTTATGCCGAAGAAAAGGCTAAATTTACAATAGTTGCTTTTAATCCTATGCCGTCATATTGTGAACTGTGCGGACGTCAACTTACAACTGGACAAAGAGCCGTCTTGATAGATGGTATTCCGTTTAATGTATGCATCCCATGCTCAAAGCACGGTAAACCTCGCGAATCGGTTTCTTCTGACAGCAACACAATAAATCGTGGTGGAAAAGTCACAAATCCCATAAAATCCAGTACAAACAGAAGTGCTTCTTCGGCCAAAAAGATCCAGATGACTGATGATACTATACTTACCTTTGATTTTGCAAGATTAATAAGAGAGGCCCGTATGAAAAAAGGTTTTACACATGAGCAATTAGGAAACCTAATGAATGAAAGAGCAACCCTGTTGAGGAAATTCGAAACAGGCGCATTAAAACCCGATGAAATATTAGCCAGAAAACTTGAGAGACATCTTGGAATCAAGTTATATGTTGACTCAAATATGGAGGAATGAATAGTCGCTTTATTTCGACTATTGTTTCATTGACTTTCAAAATATTCAAAATCTGTTGCAAATGCAACTTTCCAGATAAGACCAAATTCCTCGAGCAATAAGATGCTACTATACATTCAAACTTTCCTCATCATTCTCATACTATTTATTCGAGACCTGAGGTAATTCGAACCACAATTACGTTCGTTAGTAGTATTATCTATGTTCATTCCTGAACATGTCATTTCAATGCCTTGTGTATTTCCAACCAATTGTTGCAGGTGATCTGTATTATTTTCAATCGAACTATATTTTTTCTACGTCTATCTACCAAAATCAACTAGATTGATATTCAGATGATTCTTACGGTGCTTAAATTGCGCTGTTATATTTATTAGACCGACTCTGAATTATGATTTTTGGAAATTATTTTACGATGATCCAAAAGTTTTGTTTATTAAGCAGTGTTTTTCTATATATCGTGTCAATAAGATTAGGTTTAAGTGAATATTGGGAGAGGTTATAATTGACTGAAAATTTCTGGGATCAGGTATCCGATTACAGAATGGCTGGCTTTGATCCTTTGCGTTGGATTCCTACATGCTCTAACGAACTTGATGGCGATTTATTGCAAGCTACATTAGGGAAAGTTAAACGATGTAGCATAAAGATAGATCCTAATTGGTTCGATGCATTTTATTATTCAGAAAAAAAAGTCCCAGAACTTACCCGAAGGGTATTTGACTTTAATGAACATACTGTCGAGAAAGAAGTCGAGATTCGTCATGCTCTTTCTCTATTTCAGCTCTATAGCGAGATAGGTGAAAATCAATCATTATTTGAAAATGTGTTACTTAATTTTTTTAAAAGGTTTCAATCAAAGGTTCTAATTAGAAAGAACACTGTAACTTTGACATCTCATCAAGAATCTCAATTTGCACTGCTAGACTACGTCAAACTGCATAAGGGCGATAAAGTGGGATATACTGCGGCTAGTAATTCTGCAACTCAAATAATTGATCCAACATTGAAGCTGGATTCGGAGATTCATAGCAATATTGCCATGGTTAAAACAATAGATCATCTAAACCTTCTTGGATGCACTTCCGGTTTCAAGTTATTCCCAATATACGATGCTGCATCTGAAGATATGCTGGATAAAATCAGGAGAAATCTTGATGCATTTACGTCACGATATAATTTGGGAATGGAAGACTATAGCTCACTTAAAGTCGGAAAGGTCTTCTTTGGGAATACCGCAATAGCAAATACGTTGAAAGAGTTACCTGTAAAATATGATCAGGTTGAGACGGGAATGCAAGTAATAATTTCAAATAAATTTGGAGCTTTATCAGCCTTTAGTCTTTTCATGTTGACTAAAATGGATTCGAGCATCATGTCCAAGTTTGAACAAAATGATATTAATCCACTAAAACTCTCCGCTGCCAAGGATCTAATACTTAAAAACCTTAGTGAGCCCAGGTTCTCGCTTGGTAGAATAATTTCAAAGTATTGTCCTGACTTTGGCATGAATTTCGACAAATCTGAGCACATAATGGCTGTTTATCCAGTTTCCAGCGACGGGATATTCGCAGTTAACAAACTATCGATTTTGACAAATTCAGAGATTGTCATAAATGACATACCAATGGCGTATGATGGGATTGCCAAATTTCTAACGAAGGAATTTTTGATTGCAAACTCCACCATTCCAGCAAATGGCTGTCATTTGATCGTAGCACCGTCGAATATTTCAAACTTGATCATCGAAGATTTGCGAAAGCACTACTATGATCCATCAATTATCGGTTACATTGCGAATAAAGAAAAGCCTTCTGTCAAATACAATACGAATGTGAGAACCTATTTGATTTCCAACCAAAAATTACAAAGTGAAATACTTTAGCCTCATATCCTCAAAACTCTAAACTAATGTTATAAACAGTGTATCATTTGCGGCTAGCCCATCAGGATGTGTCCTAACAGTCGAATTGGGTCGTGACCACTATCTACATAATTTTGCATGTACAATTGCAAGGGGTTGTAATCTAGGAGGGTAGTACAACCAATAATAAATTAGAAAATTAGTATTTGCGTCGCTTTTTGATGCAATTTATCAATACCTTATAATCCTTTGTTCTTTAAACGAAAGGAATGGAAATCAAAGATCCTAGTAAATCTCTTCAGAATAGTAATATGAATTCTAGAAAAAAATCACAGAAGATTTATTGTCTTAATAGTAAGGGGCACTCCTTACAATAATATATGGCATCATTGTCGTACATTACCCTGTTGGATTGATTACACAAAAGATATATAACTTTCGAGTATCGTGCGGATTTGTAATACTTCTCACTATAATTTCATTGATGACTATTGTTCATCAGCAAATTAGCATGGCTTATACTGGCGTCAGTTCCGGTCATCTTTCTTCACTAAACGAACTCTTCAAAAAAGTAGAAGGGTCAGTTGTTCAAATTACAAGTAAGATACCAGTAGCAAATCCCGCTAATACCCAACAACCTGGAGGAGAAAACCGAACAGCGTTAGGCTCAGGTTTTGTTTTTGACAGACAAGGACATATAGTTACTAATAGTCATGTTGTCGGAGATGCAAAGGTAGTTGATGTCACATCTATTGATGGAAATAGATATACTGCCAATGTAACAGGTCGAGATCCTTATGGTGATTTAGCTGTGCTAAAGATCTTAAATCCAAACAGTAATAGCAACCAAAATTCATCACAATTTCTATTCAAGCCCCTCACATTAGGTAATTCATCAGAACTTGAAGTTGGTGACCAAGTGATTGCTATTGGTAATCCGTATGGTCTAGATAATACAATGACAACAGGTATTGTGAGTCAAGTGGGACGAGCAGTACAAGCTCCAGTTGGAGCATATTCCATTCCAGATGTACTTCAAACTGATGCGGCACTTAACCCTGGCAACTCAGGCGGACCACTATTTAATATCCGAGGTCAGGTAGTTGGGGTTACTTTTGGAGGGATACCTGGAGGGATAAATTTTGCAATTCCTTCAGATATTGTGAGACATCTTGTCCCAGTGTTAATCGATAAAGGAAATTATACTCATCCATATCTAGGTCTCAAAGTTGCTACTCTGACCTCTGACTTGACAAGTCGGGTAGGCAATATGCCTTCAAGTTTAAGAGGAGTATTGGTAGATACTATTATGAGAGGTGGTTCTGCGGACAGGGCCGGAATAAAGGGTTCTACTACGGACCAATATGGTAAAAAACATGGCGGCGATATAATTATAGCAATTGATGGAAAAAATATCACTCGTTCTGAAGATATGATCTCTTATTTGGAAAAGACAAAATCTCCTGGAAATCCAGTGAGGTTTACTATTTTTAGAGATGGTCATTTAATAAGCCTGGAGACAATAGTCGGGTCACGTCCATCTATCAGATAATTCATCGCGAGTCATCAATGTTAGCAATTTGTACATAATAAAGAGTTCCTATTGATAATTTAATAGAATTCTAATTAGAAAAGAGATAGTAAAAGTCAATCGAATTGATTATTATGGAGATAGGTAAGATTCAGAATTAGATGGAGGAAAGAACATTCCTATACAAAATATGCCTCGCTGCAATATCAGCAAGTTCCTATGTAAAATTTGCCGCAGTGGTGGATATCGAAGGGAAACTTATTGTCGCGAAAGCCAGGGATATCACAGCTAGACAAAATGGTTTAATCAGTCGTTATCCACGAAGTTATCTATTTTATCTGAATTATTTAGTACCCGCTATAAGAAAGAAGAGTCTCTGTTCTGATGACAATCCAAAACTTCAGTTTCAATCTTTAGACTCGGTTGACAATGTAAAGATAGCAACTATAAAGCTACCTAAAAGTAAGGATATGTATCTGTGCGTATGTTTGGATTCACAAATCTTATACAGTAAGAGTATCTCGTCCTCGTAAGGATATCTACCAAGATCCATGACGTTGGTTCATGTTTCATAATATCAGGAGACCTGAAGTGTATTCGGTCAATCTGGATACGAATACTGAATAGCTAGTGATTTGTATATAAAAATTATTAATATCTACCAATATTAGCGGCATTCGCCTAGATCTACTGCATCCTCATCAGTAAAGTGGAGCAACAACGTGAACCGGGAACAAGGCTCATATATCAATTCTTTTAAATGAGCACTTGAACGTAAAACCCTAATTTTCAGGTGTTGACAATCTGACTCTTTTATCACTATCCTTAGTCTTGGCGAGATCACTAAACTTAGCGCAAAAAAGAAACTAATCAACTATCTAAAAATGACTATTCCCAGCGATTTCGATACTCCGAATCACAAAAGATACTCTTAATGACGGTTTGTAGCGTAATTTCGAATTCAGTTTTCGAATTACGAATTAGACGAATTAGTACAGATTGTCAACGAATAATATGAACATATTATTCAGTAAGATGCTCGAACCAGTCCGTGAATGACGTTAATTTCGGGATTAATCTACAAACTATTTTAGTGAGAAAACTCCATATATCGGGAATCAAAGAATTATTAGACTTTTATTGAAATACTGCAAATCATATCGCTCTCGACAATCCTATCAATATAAATTAGATGGTATTATGGGTCTGTAATGAGTTAATGCAATATCTGGTATATTTTTTGCTAATGGTAGACGCTTATTTGATTGACCATTTTCATTTTTCGATGAAATTGCATCACTAGATATTTTGTAAGAGGATAACAATATTTTCTGGTGTTGTTCCCATGACAAGTCATTAGAGATACCAAAAACGTTTATGCTGTACCATTTAGTTAAATTGCCGTTAAAACAAGTTAATTTAGCCGTGATCTTATTTTTTCCTGCCTTAATATTACTATAACTATGGTTAAATGTATACATCCAATAAGAATAGTCCTCTGTGCCACCAGTCCCAGCGGGTATTGTCTTTTGATAAGGCTTGAGGTGATTAAGAATTACGCTCACTTGACAATTCGCAATAGACCGACTTGGTACGGAGATACCGCTTACAGTGAACTTGACTCCAATGGGAATTTGCTGATTTTCTATCGGCGAGGTAATTCTAAGCCTAGGTTGGTTTTCTTGATTTTCTAAATCGTAGTCGGTTTGTAGATGGGGATACTGCATCTGTGAGATTCGGGGAGATGGTTGCGCATAAATTCTAAGACTGGAAAAAAGATAATTTGAATAGATCATTGTTATGATGACAACTGGCATAAATATTGCAATCGATATTACTAATTTTGCTTTAAGAAATCTCATGATTTTACTAGTCGTTTCTCATGTCAAATATCTTATTTAGATTTAGACTATTAATTCTATAAGTTAAATCAGATTTTTCTATTACTCATACTATCAAGCTGGCTGATCTAAAAAGTGTCGAAATTTCCTCTATAGTTGTTCCCGGAAAAAATGCCACAGACGGTTAATACCTTAGTTCATGCAGTTCAACTTTTGAATATAATCTTAATACTAAGCTAGAAAATTAAATGAAATATTCGACGTATATTACAAAATATTACATTTTTGATGAAAATAGACGATTGGAATCGAACTTATGCTCTTTTTCTATTTTTCTAGTCGCTCTGATCAGTTCATTGGATAATGGATTCGGATCATTAGCTATTAGTATTTGAGACAGGAATGCATTTTACTAAAGAAAGAAAAGTATATATTTTTCACCTGATTCGTCTAGAGAATATATCTTTAAAGTTTAATTGCATTATGCGTTTTTGTTTTATGCATACATATACATATGACATATTCTGTGACTGTAGTAGATGAGTCTGACACACCGGTAAGTGCGGCCAGTTCATATCAAATATATAGTAAAGGTCTTTTACACAGGTTTGCTTCGATTTTTGTTATTGATACCTATTCTGGATGTATCCGACTTTTGCTTCAGAAAAGAGGAATAGGGAAGTCTCATGGAGGCCTTTTTTCTGAATCAGTAAGCGCACATGTTAGGTACGATGAAAGCTATAACCAAGCTGCCAGTCGGAGGCTCAGCGAAGAAATAGGAGTTCATTGTCAAGCCAATCTGAAAGAGATTTGTAAAATACACGTTAACGTTTGTGAACCTGAAACAGAATGGCGAAAGAATGCTTTCGTAACCATATATCAATGTTACCTTTCTGAAAACGAGATTATGAAGGGGCTGGAGATAAATCCGTCTGAAGTATTGAATGTATATTTTCTATCACTCGATAAAGTAATCAATTTTTTCAATGCAAGTCCCGGATTCTTCGTGCCATGTTTCAGATACACATTAGAGGCATATCTTGAATATGCAGGGTACAAGGAGTATGCAAACGATGATAGATTTCTCGTGAACAAATAGTGGTGCAAGTTTATCCTGAATCATAACCAAGCGCATATGCTGTTAAATATGGAAAAAGAGATACGAATAGATTGAGGTAGCGGTCCAACTATCGAGAACAAACAAATGTTGATATTATGATTCTTGTCATAGAACTAATTATAGTTAAATTAAATTGATCTGGGCGGAGAGCTTTATTTTTTGATGGCCGAATCTATTAGCATCAATATGTATTCCTTTGGAGTTAGCTCTGCACCTTGCTGTTCTTTATATTTGACACAAATATCTAGCAAATCATGGTACCTGTCTTTATCCAAAACGAGATTAATTTGGTATTTATCTTTATCCTCCATTTTTATCTCTTTATGAACACTCCTTTATAAACGACACACAAGGACTATCAAAAGGAAATATGGATTGACCAACATCCTCTGCAATTATCTAGTCTTAAAAATGGCCTATCATGATCTCTAATTATAACTATTCTTCTGCTAACTTTTGTTCTGCGACCTTTTAATGCATCAATGCCACATTCGAATCTCCATTCTGCAATGCCTTTATACCTTCTTCCGAATGCATTTTGCATCTCCAGTTCCGTTGTTGCTTCCGGTAGCGGCGACATTATTGCTTAGCGTGAACACTAGATGTAACTACAATGTTTCCTAAAACAAAAATCATTGTCCAGCTAACTCCAAAATTCCGTTTTGACCCTAAATTATTGCGCGTTACGTCTATTGAAAAAATTTCGTATAAAAGTTGTAGCTCTTCATCCACATCATATCCTCGAAGTAGAACAAACTAAAAATCCATAGACGATTTAAAGATTACCCGAAAAGGACAAAGAGTCAATCATGAAACGACATCTCGATAATCACTTCGCATGATTAATAGATTATGCTAAAATTTCCACGCTGAGGAAATGCGAAATCTGGGGAAAGGATGGTAATCGATCCCTTGGAATTCCTTTCTGAGGGTACCGCGCTTAATTTGTTAACAGTACACAAGATGATTATGCCTTTTGCTATAACCGATGGATGTTATTTTTAATCCTAATCCAATTAGAATTGTATTTGTCAAACATATGATTTAAGTATATGCATGTCTTCATTAAAATATTATGAGAAGCACAGAATTCGATGCTAAATCTTTACCGTTTATTTTGGTACTCGATGATGATTTTGATCTTATCAATATTTTTAGACTAGGATTAGAAAAATATGGTCTAAATGTGTTTGGTTTTACAGATCCTCTACTGGCATTAGAGCATTTTAAGATCAATCACGAAAGATATGCAATCGTTGTATCTGATATTCGTATGCCCACTATGAATGGCTATGAATTTGTCAAGAAAGTGAAAGAAATGAAGCCTGAAGTGAAGATTTTTCTTATGACTGCATTTGAAATAAATGATCTCGAGTTCTCAAGGGCCCTACCGTCTATAAGAATTGATGAATTTATTCAAAAACCAGTGTCTGTAGGCAACCTTTTTGCAATCATCCAAAAATACATAAGTGAAGTCAAGATATCATGAACAGTTAGGGACCATATTACTATTTGGGGTAATGTTCTTTGATATAGGTTTTAATTATTTTCATTGATACCACATTCATTAATGTAGATAATTTTTGCTAACCGTCTTAATACAGATGTTACACGTCTAACCTCTGCAATTTGAGGGTATTGATTAACTGGAAGAACAAGGTGTGATTTGAAGCTTGATTCAAGTAGCAATCAATCACTATATCAACAAAGTTATTTAAAGTCTATCGCTAATGCGGGAATTGTCCTAGGCATTCTTGAAAATATCGTAATTGCAAGTTCAAATAAAAATGTAAGCCTCAATACAATAAAAAGATCAAAATTTACAGAAATATGGTGATTATTTAAATGACTTGAGACTCAAATAAAGGTGCCTATGAGCCTCAGCTCTAAGCATATATAAATATCTTTGGAGATTCATGTAATATGAGGGAAAAAGAGGAGGAAGAGCCTAGAAAAGAACCCGCCAAAGATTATTATGCAGGATACTATTTTGGGAGTCACCCGTATACTTCGGATAGTGAGCTTCCAGGTCGTAAGAGTGATGAACAACTACGCGAGGAGATAGATTCTAACATTAAAAAAAATCTAAAAATTCATAAAGAAAGTAATATTAATGTCTCGGTATTTGATGCAACGGCAACCCTTTCTGGAACGGTCAAAACCTATGAGGATAGAGCCTTGGTAGGTCAAACGGCCTGGAATACGCCCGGTGTGGTGAAAGTACTAAACGAGCTTGAAGTATTGGAACCAGATACTGCCGGTCCCAAAAGGAAGACTTGAACCGATTATGTGTACTGCTAAACCTGGACCTTTGCATAAGAACTGCAAGGGATAACTAGCCAGCTAGTAGCACGATATATACACCAGATGAAATAAATTCCATTATAATTTCTTTTCAATCATGGCCGACTGTGGGCCCCTTTGAAACGAATGAAATCTAGATAGTTTCTGCCTGCGTAAGATCTGGAACTAGTGGGAAGGTCTAATAACATATTTTCTATTTCAAATAATATGGAGCGAAAGCTTGTCTAGATTAGTTTGTACAACGTTTACATCTTCCTATTTGTATGCTTCTCTTGTTTTTGGGGATGTGATTTCTGGCGCCCTCCAACTGTAAGCCCATCTACCCAATTCTCTTAATATTGCTTCCAATTGCTTTGCTTGGATAGTCAAACGATATTCTACTTTTGGCGGTATTTGCGGATAAATTTTTTTTGAAACTAACCCTTCACGTTCTAACTCCAACAGCCTTGCTGCCAAAACAGTGCTGCCTAATTCCAGACAATAATTTTTTGAGCTCGTTAAACCGTATCACCTCCTTGCTACTTAGATTCTTTAATATTGCCAGTGCCCACCTTCTGCCCAATATTTCCCAGATGTTCATAATCTCGCATTTTTGCCCAGCTGAATCTTGATCATTAGTCTCTATCGGACGCATCCCATTTTCATTTTTTTTCAATGGTCTATTACAATTTCTAAGTGTTATTTAACTACTATGTTATTTTTTATACCTGAGATATTGAGAGACAGAAGCAGCAGGTTTTGGTTAAGTATAGATTAATTTGAGACATGACCACAACTTGGTAAGTCATTTAGGCCTTTTTATTATAACTTGTCAGATCCGTGCAGATGATGATTATTCCGAAAAAGTCAACTGCTATTCTTACACATCAGCTTCTATAGATTCCCTAGTCGTAATCATTTCGTTATTCTATACTTTTGAATTGTGAATCTGACTGAATCTGTAAATGGGGGTTCGATCAGAGTAAAAGGAATATTGGATTGTTTCGACATTTTGAAATCTGCCCAGCCGTTTCTCATGACAATATTGATTTTTATTCTATTGTTTGATTATATATCCATCTAGGCAACGTGGTTTAACTCATCGCATTGCATCCGTAGAAAGCTACGCGATGTTTCACAATAAGCACATGATCAATGTCTACCGGTTCAGGAGTAACAGGTTGAACTCACGACTTGGTAATCTTCGCTTTCTTAAGGAATACTTTCTGATATACGTCAAGTGACCTCAGCTCACCCTCTTGCATTTGAACCATACATCTTTCACAGATACAGGATTGGGAGACGATTTCTCTATTGCAGGAATTTGCGAAAATGCACTTTTGACACCCAGCTGAATTTCCACATATGAAGCACTTTAATTCAATGGCCTCTGGTTCTTTTACCCAATTTCTACCTGATGATCCGGCAAAGCCTGCACCGACTGATCTATTCATGATAGGCCATTTACTCCCCCGAACGCTGCTCTTTCTTACAGGTAAGATGCTTGACCAGCTTAGCAGATTTTGACCAAAGTGCCAGACCGGGCATTATTTCATTTTCACATTCAGAACATTTGGTTGTGGACGTTATAGGAATTTCGATCCATTCCGTCAAGCTATTTGATTCTTCAACCAATTCGGCGTTGATATTCTAAATGGAGCATATTTTAAACCATTCTATCGCACGAATAGCCCAATCTGGAAAGATTTGGATATGTTATAACCATTTGGTTATCTCTGTAACCCATTAATGATACTATTTTTTAAAAATCTTTGCACTTTGAAAATCTTACGATCTTGTTGATTTGAGTATGAATTTCATCATTGCAAAATTCGATTTTCGACTTAGCCTAAGGGTTGCATCTTGAAGTAACAATACTTATTAGAATCATGATTATAGTTACAGAATAGAAATATGGATTTTGACATGCTATGCAAAAGTATACTTGACATTGATCCACAGGTTCGTTTTGCTGGAGTTTGCGATCATACTGGAGAGATTAAACATGGGGGTCACGCTGAAGGGATAGTGAATCTACTCTCTGCTGACGAGACTAAGAGGTCAAACATGCAAGCATTGGCTCGATGGGGTTTGCGTAACTCGCTCGCTCCCAAAATCGGTTATGGAAAATACTCGATGACGGAATATGAGAAGATTAAACGTATAACAATACCACTGACAAGCGATCACTTGCTCTTAGTTACTACTGAAGTACAGGCCGATCATGTAAAAATCATACAATCTATACGTAAAATGATCTAGGGTATCTGGTTTGTATAAGATGCGAAGTGCCCCCATATGTCGCATCATAACGGAATATTAACTACAAATATCCTGATCTAATCAACAAGCCCAAATATTGTTCAAACAACTATTTGCGTGAAATATGGAACAATATAGAATTACCTCAAAGAATTGTGTGGTCAAACTAAGTAAGATGATCTATGATACAATGTTACGTCGACCTTCACCGGCTGTATTTAGTAGCAAGAGTAATTTGAATACGGAATATGCTAAGAGTTTTCAAGTCACTATAATTTGCTTCGAGCTCATTAATAGAGGTTTTACAGTGATCAATATACTCTTTGTTTGTTGTTAACCTCTCTAAACATGCTTGTTATCTTCCATTCATGATATTTTAAGCTATTAAAATCAAATTCAGTTGTTGATTAATGCTAATCCAACCATATGGGTAAGTGATATCAAGTCTAGACGACTTGGTCCCATAGTATCTTATGAAGTGGTAATAGGAGTACATCGTTAGAATCGATGATGTGATTATAAATGATCCAGTGGTATTATCCTTAGCTGTAATAGCCAGTGGAATACTCCACTGTAAGAATAAGTATGTTACACTAGTAAAACATTAGGATCACCGGTTGACCAAGAAATCATTCGGATTACTTCTCACTTATTTTGGCAGTTTAATCAAATTCTGGACTAATGCAGTGTTATCAATCAATGGAATTTTTGGTCATTAAATTATAGAAGAATTCAAATCACTTGTGAGTTATAAACATCTTCTAACTGATGCATTAACTTATAGCATCAAAAGCATAATTACCTCCGTCTTGTCTTCGCTCTCTTATTTAATTTAAGTATGATTAAACCTGCCACCCCCCATAACATTATAGCCACTATATTCTGTCGAAGAAACCATGCGACACCTCCTAATACTGCAAAGATCATACCCAGAATTCCAATGGCTTGTCTCTGTCCAACCAATTCATGAGTACCTATTGAAATGCCCTTATTATAGTATGATACCTTCAATAGGATTTCTCCAAAACTAGTGATTTTTTCAAGGGATGCATCAATCCCAATTGAAATTTGCTCATTCTTAGGATACATATATAATTCAGAATTCATGCAAGGCTATGGATGCAGTCGGTCGGAAATATCTTATTGATGGCACTCGAGGAAGGTACTAAATGAAAGCGGATTTTTAAGCAATTAAGTATTCATTCCCCCCATCAAGAATCACACAGTTCTTTTCATAATACTTCTTCTTAAATTGTGAATAGAGATCGTATTAATAATCGACGGACCTGTTCCAGTTTCAGACGCCAAGTAATTAGGTTTAGATATACAGCATGTTTAGTATACATCGCATTATATTAATGCCCCATTGTCTGCGAATTAGATGGTATTAAACGTAGTTTGGGAGCTTAATTGAAACTCCTGTGATACTGAAAGCTGGACCTGGTGCCGTCACACCTCGACTAGCTCAGACGGGTTGCGGTAACGTTATGCTGCCTCAAAGCTGGACCTGGTGCCGTCACACCTCGACTAGCTCAGACGGGTTGCGGTAACGTTATGCTGCCTCAAAGCTGGACCTGGTGCCGTCACACCTCGACTAGCTCAGACGGGTTGCGGTAACGTTATGCTCCTCAAACCTGGACCTGGTGCTGTCACACCTCGACTAGCTCAGACGGGTTGCGGTAAGGGCCCCGACTCGTTCAGATCGGTCCCGACGACTTAAGCACGCTATGTCGATTGGACTAGGAAGGATCATATTCATTTGCGTGTCTTGCATGACAGATGATAATTGCTGAGGAAGTACCTTTTGTATCGTGAACCGGCGGGCCGGTTCACATTGACGCTGCATCAGTTGTCAAATTTGCTTGTGTAATTGCCTTCAAATCAGAAGCAAATTTCCCAACACCTCTGTTGGTGGCGAGTAGAATATCGATCGGGTATTTTCTACTGTTTCACGGTGCCATAAAATCGATCAAGATACACGAGAATTAAGAGATTATCCTGAACACCGATGACTGTTTTTTGCCTATCTGTACGCCTAAAGCTTCAAGTTCGCTGTTGACTATATGCGGCAAAAATGTGTGTACATAATTCAAGCTCTAGGAAGTGGCGAGCACTACCCAGTGTTCCTGTGAGATAATTGCATCTTTCCTTCAAGCACATCATAAGCATTAATACCATTATTGTAAAGTTCGAAATGTGTTCTTTTTCACTAGCACGTACCTTATCACAATGAAAATGAACAATAGTCCAGTACATATAGTCTTGATGACTGTCAAGACGGTCCTGTTAAGTTTGAGATACCTCCAACTCCGTAGATCCTAATCTAGTACTAGATTTTATAACACTATTGTGCATAAATATGAACAAGATGAGCCATTTGTGAATATGCCTAACTAAGATTGTATAATCCAGCTCTCATACACGGATAGCGGTAATCATCAAATGCCTCAGTTCTACCTATCCTTTATTCTACCGTTCTTTCTTTCAACTATACTCTTTTCGTATGGCGAATGCAATCTATGCTCTAGTCGGTCCTAATGATATACTTGCTTACGGATACCATGTTACGTAATCAGTATAAACAACAACATGTTTGCCATACATCTTGATTAAGATCTTGAATGACTCAGCAACTAGCATAATATTCCTGTGTGTTGAGATGTAAACTCCAAATATTTGTTTGTATATCGGTTCTACAACAGCACCCGTAACCAAGCCTGGTCGGGACCAATCTGCAGCATGGTTTCATCAATTAGAAAAGCAGATACTCGCTCTTTTACAACCATAAAAACACATGGGATTGAATCTCTGAAAGCCTTTTCCATACAGCAACAACAAGACTCCTTCCTCCCTCCCTCTTTTCCAAATAGTTGGATTACTTTAGATGTATGTCTGAAGCTTACTTAGACCTAGAAAACATAAGTACAATGCCTACCATATTGTCTCTGCGGATGTTCTCTCATGTTAGGACAAGCTCATAGAATAGGAGAGAATGTTGCAGCAATATCTTTCGTTAAGTTAACTGGCTAGGCAATAATTACATATAATTTATTAGTTGAAACTTAGTTCTGTTCAATCTATGGAAATTTTATTTAGGTATCTGGATTTGGGTCATAAATAAGAGTGAGATAGATTCCATAGTTCTATTCTTTTTATTTTACTCTTATGACACAACATAACCCTTGCCATGCTGCCTATCTGCATATATTAATTACTATTCATAGATATCATTAGCTCACTCTGCTCTCATCCTGATGCTTACAAGTTATCTATACGGCTAAGGCTTAACACAAACAATTGTCTGAACAACAAAAACAAATGGCAATGAGAATAAGAAGGATAATACAGAACTAAAAAGAATAGTAATCCTTGGTAGACGATCAAGCAGTGCTACATAAAATGTCTCGTCCAATAAGATGATACAAATGAAACTCGGACTAGCTTTCATAGTAACACTGATACTAGTGATAATAGCAGCAATTATGCTGATACAAACTAACACAAGTAGAGCAGAAATAATCACATTCAAAAATGGTTTTTCAATAAATACAGACAGGCCGTTCGATCAGCAAATAGAGAAGACTTTGAATATCATAGGTCCACTGAAAGCAAAAGAGTTTATTGCAGGTTTGTCGGGAATACTTTTCCAAAATGAGGCAGCAGTTAATAATTGTGTAATACAAAATACTCCTAATTCACCCGGTCTTATATCTGCTTTTATGACTAAAGCCTGTGATCTAGCAGCATCACTTGTTACTCAATTCTGTCAGATACAGGCAATAAGTGACGAACATAAAGATTTATGCAATAATATTGTGGTAATACATTATTTAAATCAAAGACAACTAAGCGGAAAACAACAGAATCAATTAGCTTGGATATTGTTTAACATGGATAGCGTATACCCTACGAATCGGAATAAGAACATGACTGCAAGAGTGCTTTAAGAACGACTTACATCTACTTTAGACATAGGCGGCTTTATTGGTATTCATAATGAATTGATAGATAGTTGCATCAAATATTATTTGCCCGCTGTTGAATCATTTCGGCGTCGTTGGAGTAGATCCTGGCGCATTACAAATTCTACACTCATCGGTTTAATGCAGTTGCTAGCCATCATCAGTTAACTCTCGTAAACAATCATTCAAAGAACTTTAGATATGAAAGTGGTCTGTTTAACAACTTTCTTGTTTCAAAACCAAGCAAGTTTAATGATAGTGGTACTTTTGTATATTCTGGACCGAGTTTTGATAATGGCGGTCCAAACTATAAAATAAATGGAACATTAGTAGTTGTCAAGAAACTACTTACTACTTCTTTCAATACTACTGCTGTAGCCAGTACTACTAACAAAACAACTTCCTCACCAGCGGCGAATAATAACAATAACGACACGTTAAGTGTAATCGTAACACCAGCAAAGCTTCTTGACCAAGTCGATTTAGATTTAAAGAATCAGGGGTTTGGAATTGTATTGTCAAAATCAATAATCCCACAGTTATCAAAGATGTAGTAGCCAACAACTCATGGACCTTACTCTTTATGTATATGTCAATAAATGATTTGTTACAAGGGTTTATCTGTATTTGGAAATATTTTATAACGTGCTAAATCTATTATTTGCTATATACTTTACATAGCCCGTTTGATATTAAATCTTTCATTTATTGAGACTATTTACTTTACTATCTCAAATTTCTTTCTTTGGCATTGTTTATAGGATCATTGTCGGAATGGCTACGCATCGTATTCCTACCTTCTAGCATTATTACCTGAGAATAGGATATCTGATGAGGATCAAAACTGCTAAAATATACAGAATGGAAATTGCTAGTACTAAAGCTACTAGTTTAAAAGTCTCTCCTCTCATCATCTTTTTAAATTTCGATATTATTATGATTTATGTGATTACATTCTCTCTTATAATAGCGTAGCTTAACCATATATTATTAAATTATTGTAAAAGAAGCTCTGTTGCATGAATCATTTTATCATTCGTACATTATCTATATCTCTACATCCCGATAGCAAACATGTTATACAGTGATGCTTTTAGCAACATCTCTTTGGCCATATTCTGAAACTTTCTTGCAGTTACATACTCGCCAAACGTTCTTTTGATAGACGAGAATACCGTTTCTGCCATCCACCTTTGTCCATCAGCTCACGCTATGTTTCCATCTTTTGAGATTTGTTTGTTGTCTCATTACAGACCTATTCCTTGCTTGACAGTTGCCTGTCTTGACCTTGGAATTACTTCTTGTCTTTATACCAGGTTTAATATGGTTCTTGGATAGATATCTAAAATTCTTATTACTGTCATACATACCATCTGCTAACGCACCCTTTACATTGTTATTTGCAGAAGCATTATCAATCAACTTCTTTAGCATCTTGCCATCGTGTACTTCTTCACTAGTAACCTCCAAAGAAATAATCTTCTTATTCTTGATGTTTACTGCTACATGTATTTTCAGATAACCTCTTCTTACGTGCCATTTATGTCGTATCCATTCACCTCTATTAGCAACTTTGATTCCTGTACTATCTAATGCTATAATGATGTCATCATCATTACCTACTTCATGTCGTTCGCTGATTCTGATATCCTGGTTATTAATACGTCTGTTAATTGTACTGTAGTTTGGAATAGATGGTATCTTCTTATTACCAGCATGAGCTATGACTACGCCTTCTGCTTGGCGGTATGGCAGATGAAAATATACCCTCATGTAACCTAGTAATTGGATAAACGAATCTGGATAGTGGTACTGTCCACCCCTCTTTCCATCATTCATTAAGTCCAACTCACTATACCAACTATCTATGACATCAAAATCTAGAATAACTTCACCTCGCCTAACTAGCGATTTGTTATAAAAAGACCAGTTAATCATGTCCAACAATAATCTCATTACATGTTAACTAAATCTCAATTGGTCAACAAACTCATACCTATATGATAATGATTTTGTGCAACAAAGCAGTAAAAGAAATATCTGAAAAGGAGTATGTACTAAGTATGACATTTTTCCTTAATAATTCACCGATTTATTGTCTCTAATGATATTCTCTTTTGATGAACCTTCTTCAAGTACAATTGCCTGATTATTATCTTTCCTCTAATTATGATTATCATTATTAGAAGAAGATATGGGGAGAGAAGAAGATATAGTATTACCAATTATTGCATTAGAAAATTGTATTTTTGTTGCACCATTATCAATCAATTCTTTTTCTTCATCATTTCAGTTCTGAATTTATCTATTGCCTTCATAGATAAAGTGTACCGATAAGCGAAGTGTCTAGTTATATGTCATATTATTTTTATTGCACAGTCTAGATCTTTAGATAGATAAAGCTTAACAGATGTAGGATATTCCCATCATGTGAGACGTGCTTCTAAGTTGAATCTAAGCCGGGGACAGAAAACAAGTCTAGAATCACTCATGAATAATACAACTAACAAGAAGGAGTATCGTAGGGTACTGGCTATACTTCAAAAAGTTGAAGGTAGATCTTATGAAGACATAGCACATGAATACGAAGTCAATATTCAATCTGTCCAAAGATGGGTTGTTGCGTTTACTCATGGTGAGATAGGAGTGGTAAGGATAAAGAAGAGACCGAGAGGACTGAATTCACGTATAACAGATGAAAACAAAGAGGTTATCCTTTCTGCATTATTTAATGATCCCCATATCTTTGGTTATCTTAGAAATACATGGAGTCTAAGGTCACTTGCAAGATGTCTTACAGATGAGCTTGGAATATCAATCAGTTTCAAACATCTGCAAAGAATAACTAAGGATATGGGGATTAGGTGTAAAAGACCAAAATTGGAACTATTACATGGACCTGATTATGAAGAAGGAAAAGAGAGGGTGGAAGATTATAAACGTGTAGCATCAGCTCTGAAAAAAAGGAGTGATGTTAGTATTTGAAGATGAAACTACGATAACACAGAAACCTTGCATACGAAGATCTATGAGTTTTGAAGGCCAGCAACAAAGGATAGGACATAATGGAAGTAGAAAGAAGTTCTCTGCATACATATCCATGCTATGGCCAAATCAGAAGTTGATGTATGATTTCTATGATAGAATGAATTCTACGAATACTATCGACCATCTGGAGAATCTCAAGATAAACATTATGAAAAATGATTGGTGTAAAAGACTCATACTCATATGGGATAACGCTTCATACCATGTAAGCCTAATGGTACGGAATTATATCAATACACAGAAAGGAGAAGACTGGCTAACTATAATCCACCTACCAAAGAAGGCTCCATACCTAAATCCAAATGAAAGAAAAGTAAACCAGCTGATAAAGTCAGATGTATGTGCGAATAGGTTTTATGAAAATATAGAAGACCAGAAAACCGCAGTATCAGAATATCTAGATAATAGATTTGGAAGATGGAATAATGACATTTAATGTGACACTTGACTTAGTAATACACTTCTTCTGTTTTGGACACCTCAACATTATTCCATGTTACTTTTGTCAAATCCAACATTTTTCTGAATGGGTTAGCGGTTCCGGACCAAAACCAGCATAATGATTATTTGCTGATACTACCGCTAAGTTAAGCTTTTATTTATTACCAGATACTACTCACTGAAATTCATCTTTTACTATCATTTACCTAGTCATTTGTCAATGACGTCGTCAACTTCATGATTTTGTCCATTATATATCTTCGCTAACCATGTTATGTTTATCACATCAAGGCAAGTCTTGCTGATAGATGTCGAACCTGAATTGCTACTGCTACTGCTACTGCTGTGGATTCTGTTATGGATGTTTATGAATAATATGTCTTTGTTGCTTATACCGTGCTTTACGTTGAGAGCTAGGCGGACGATGAATTATGGGCTTCTGCGAGTGGTCGAAGGGTTGACCGTTGCATGGACTCTTTATGCCAATAACACATACTCCTACCTGTCCATCTTTACCATCCTTTGGGTTGTCTGGCTTCTTACTGCCATCGTCTGTTGGTGTTACTCGATTTGATGGCTGTTGCTCGCCAGTAGATGGACTAGTATTATCGTCAGACCTCTTACTCTCGTCACTGCTACTGCCATCACTGCCACTGCCCTTATCGTTACCACTACTACCACTACTACCACTACTACTATCGCAACCCTTATCACTACATTCTCCAAAATCTCTCTTTACAAATACTGCTAAACACCTATTACAGGAAAGAAGGTAGACAAATGGCATTATTTAGACAGAATGTTAAAGAAATCAAAGAACCGTTGGCAGATTTGCTTGAAGCATACGTCAAACCAGAAGACCATCATGAATTTGAATAACTAGACAACGGTTTGCGATGACCTATATGCTGAAGCTAATTTCTGATTCAGTCATATTTTCTCATTTAGTTCAATGATTCTATCCTGATAGTATCTCGTGTTCCTAGAGTGCAAAGGAGGAACCGGCTCGTTCCAGAGCGGCCAGATGCCCCTTCCAACCATGCATGAATCAATTTAATACTCTAATGGCACGAGGTGGCTAATATTGATAATCAGAGCTTAAAATACCTTTAAATCGTTAATGGTCACGTCAGATGATAATGACAATGAGGTCTGAGTTAAAGAAAATCCTTGACATTGTCGCAGACCTAGCAGAGAATGACGTTAAGAAAGATGTCCTTGAGACTAGCATAATTGCACGTAGTGGACTTCCAGATGCCGAGGTAAGAAATCACCTAAATGATTTGGAGTGGCTGCATTTAGTTAAGGAAGCACTACCCAGACCTAGCCACACGGATTTGAGGCTATGGAGCATAACAGAGAAGGGATTACAGGAAGTCCCTGACAAGGACCTTAGATAATTCAGTTTGAAATATGTGATAGGATATTCTAGATATTCTTGTCTACAAGTAATGAGAAATAACACCTCGGTTATAATTTTACTTTAATCCCTGGACCTTATTTGCTACAATCTGGAGACATTCTTTTTGACGTAACCGATTTTCAATTTTGTGATCAATAATTTGAATGAGTTTATTAAGTTATTTAAAGTTACCTCAATTGTGACTGATAAAGAATCTTATTATCAAAGTCCTCTGGATATTGTATTAAGATGTCGAGTTGGTATAGACGTTTATTATATTTGTTTATTACAGGTGCATCTCTTAGATTATTAATTAATTGAACGTGGTAATTAGAATCCAAAAAGATTGGCCCAACATATGATATCGTCAATTGTGCTACTGGTGCTAGTCGCATTTAATGCCATATTATCAGGGCAAGCATTTGGACCGAGCTTCATAATAGGACTATATATGAGGCAGCCAAGCGAGTTCCAGATTCAAAGAGGTCTCAGATTGAAGTAGGTCTCGTTCCTACGACTGTTGGTATTGTAAATAACATGGTGTACAGTAGTCAATACTTTGTATAATTCAGTATCTCTTATGCCAATTGACGGTGAATAAAAATCTGTAAATACAATATATCTAGATTTGAAGCACTTATAGTATATGGCTTGGAAATAAAAGCGAAAATCAATAGAATCACTAGTGCAGATGATCTAATCTCTGAATACGTCACAAATGTAAGCATGATGAATAAACTAACCGCAAAAGAATATTATGCAAGACTTAAAACCTTTCAGACATTTGTTGAGAATAAATATTCGCTAGGCGTCAACGCCATTATTTCAAGCTAAAAAAATCAGAAATCCCTACTCTCTTCTCAATGGATATGCTAAATGTTTGAGTGAAGGCAAATTTCAATAGTTACATTAAAGCAAAGAGTTGTAACAGTAAAAAACTTCCTTGAGTATCATGATATAGACATCAGTCTACGTAGATTCAAACTGAAGGTAAAACTGCCAAAGACAATTAGAAGGAATAAAGAGATCTATCTAAAGAGGATATTGTAGGGATATTAAATGCCACATCGGATATTAGACTAAAAACTTATGTCATGCTATTAGCAGCAGCTGGAATGCGCGCAGGCGAGGCTTTATCAACACGCGTTAAAGATCTCAAGATATTTAATTCTAATCCTTCAAAACTATTTGTAAGAAGACAGTATACAAAAACTAGAATAGATAGAACTATTTTTCTAACCGACGAAGTGGACCCATCAATTAAAATCATGGTTGGATTATAAATATCGAACTAGGAGGATTTGTCACATAGGTGAACTAGATGAAAAAACAATTACAGAATAAAACCTGCCAAAGATGATACTGATCTAGTATTTGCAGTTTATCAAAACAAAGACCTTCCAAAAACTCTTTCATTATATCAGGATTTAGTTAGGTCTTTTGCAAAAGACCCTGGATAGAATGGGTAAAGGTACAAGAGAGGATGGTAACGAACGACGAAGGCAGATTACTTTACATTCATTTAGACGATTCGTAAAAACTACTATATCTGACCTTGGCTATGCTGATTACTCGGAGTATTTTATAGGACATTCTGGTTCCACTTATTATCGTAAAAAGGACTCAGAGAAAGCCGAAATATTCCCAAATTGAACCTTATCTAACATTTTTAAATGTTAATCAGCTAGAAAGACAGGGCCCTGATATACAAACCAAGGTAGAGGAATTGGAAGTTCTAAAGCCAATCATTTAAGAACCACTGGATAAAGTCAAAGGCGATGCAATCGCACAATATCTTGATCAGATTGTTGCTCTGACAGCAAGGTTACAAGAGATCGAAAGAAGACAAGTGTAACATCTTCACTTAAATCGGCGGATGCAATTGTACTGATTCATGCCAAGATTTGAATCATAGTAATACTTCTTACACTCCATTTGTATTTCTAGAAACTCTCCTTGGTAGATTCCAGTTATATTTAATCGCGGATATACGGAAAGAGGTGATAACAATAATTCCTATGATGGTTGAAATTATTATGTTTACTCCCACGTAAAGCAAAATGAAGAACAACAAAACTCCGACGAAACTCACAGATACGTATAGTTCCTTCCTGAGAACCAAAGGGATCTCACTTACCAACATATCACGTATAATACCGCCACCAACGGCAGTAATAACTCCAGCGAACATCATAATGACGAGGTTAAGGCCAAACATGCTGAAGGCAATGCTGGCACCAAGTAGACTAAAAATTCCTAGACCAAATGCATCGAAAGTTAAAAATAGTCCCATTAGATTTTTTGCGTAACGATAAAGCAAGAGAATGCCGATCCCAGTGATTGACGTTATTATTATATACGAAGGATCGGCTAAGGCTGATGGCGGTGTTCGTCCTAAGACAACATCTCTAATGATTCCTCCGGCCTAAATCAGCCACGCCAGAAAGTACAACAACTCCTACCACGTCTGGCTGACTTATGTTCTATGGCTTTTAGAGCACCAGTAACTGCAAATATCATGGTCCCAAAAAGATCCAAGAAGTGGATTGGAATTGAGGATAGAATAGCACTATCTAGCAATATTGATCGAAAGTTAATAGACTTTGGTCTACATATAATTGATCGATATATAATTATTATGAATAAATAGCTAATAAATCTATGAATTCAACAAGCATTATTCAGTATAAATGATACTTTACCGGTATGATATGTATAAGTATCATTCATAGATATAAGGTTAAGCTTTATCAATTTACTAACTGTTGTATCCCTAATATAGATGACAATAGATTACAGACGTGGGTTACGCTTCTGCCGTCAGGAATTGCATTTATAGGTGAATTCTCGAGTATGACATATGTTTAGATACCATGGTTAGTTAATCCTTTCTCCTTCTTCATTCCAAATACCAAGGTCGACCTCAACAATTATCGATTCATTTTTCTTAGCAGAGTTTCCAATCAATATCGTTTTCATCACTTATTATCTGATCATACGCATCTACAAACCTTGTATATGATTCACCAGCTTACATCTTGATTGCCATAAAATTCTGATCTTTCTCTAGGCAAATAGCAAATTCGTTTCTGCTTTGATTAGTGTAGATACATATTAATGGAGTTTGAATATAAATCATTTTTTATGAATTGACTTCATTATCTTCTCTTTAAGTTACGATTACATTTTACCTTTGTAGATGCACTACATATTAAGATTGTATATATATTACTGGAAACTAATAAGATACTTATTGATCCTTAAGTGTCAAGCCCATCATGGTTTTATTTCTATGATATATTGGAAGGATTGAACTTTTAAAGAATTTAATATCCAGTATCACTTTGTTACCATGTAGTTATCTACATTATCATATCATTACCAGCATTTTCCTTAATACCAGTGCTATTCTATAATGAACTCAAAATCAGGATTAAAATATGCTACATTCAGTAATTAATTTTCCTATCCAATGAATAGAATTATAGAAATATGGTATCGACAACCGAAACGCCTTATGTAAATGTCAGAATATCGAGAATATATGTATTAACAAAATACCTGGTTTAATCATTTGATATTCCCTAATACAACTAGGTGTTATTATTAAGAAATAATTTCTGTCTGAAATATGGTCTTAAGATATGCTAAATTTTTTGCTAAATTTGTGGATGGAATTGCTTTAAAGTCAGAACTGATTATATCCACGAAGAAAGTTTTTAAGTACATTAGATTTCTCTCTTATGATCCTATCGGTCTCCTTCAGCCTACTACTAAAATTAGTAATATTCGTTATTTGATTGTAATCCACCTCATTACCTTCTTGTTTGAGAAAATCTACAAAGTCAGAAATTGCTTTTACTATCACCTGAATTCCATAATTTGTAATTATCAGTCCCTAGAATATCCGTTCCCTTGACTAATCCGCTATCCTTCAGATAAACTATTTCTCCATAAACCAAATTTGTATCGGTATAACTTCAGTCAAGCTCTTCAATGAGCTTATTAGTGACTTGTGGATGTCCAGGCCTGTTCACTATAATGTTTCTTGTATAATAGAAATAATATTATAAATCTGACTTCTTGATGATCTAGATAGCTCAACTACGATAATTTAACTCTTATAGAAAACAATTTATCCGAAAAATAAAGGTATTTATTCATTGGACGTAAGAATTCCCTCTAATAATTTCATTGGTACTAGACGGATAATGTTCTTTATCGATGGTGGGTTAATCAGAGAGGAACTCAAGCGATTGTTTTTCAATGACGATTTAAATTTTCTCGCTTTTATACAACTCATAAAAGAGGAGTTAACTGACAATTTCTTTCTCGAAGTAATCCGGACTTATTATTATGACGGAAATCCGGATAAAGATAATCCCTTTTTGATCAAAAGAAGTTATACCCTCAAAATGTTCAGGGTATTATAGTTCCGATTCAGGACACTGGATTGCAGAGAGGCCCAGTTTTTCTAGTAAAGTTACTCAATAATTTCTTTAGTGGTAATTCTACTAAAACTAGTAAATGAGGAATTCACATAATTCTGCAATATAAACATGTGAAGAGATACATACATATGAACGAGATAACACTCGCAGAGTTCAGTTTTACAGCAACGATCAATGCTCCCATTGAAAAGATCGATCTGAAGCATGAAGCTATAAGCTTGTGTGGATGAATGTCGGAATAGGCGCTTGTACCTTTTCGCATGCTCGCGCGTGGTGTAAAAACTCCATCGATGACGTAGGCGCCGATAATGTTCACCTGTTATCTAACGCATGACTGCGGCCGCCAGAAAATACCTCCCGGATGTGCAGTTACATACTCTCGAACGCTCATACTTGGTTTTCCGGTTAACTTCTGCACGTCCGACGTCAACCGATCGTAGCGATTTTCCGCGATGAGCTTACCGTTATAGTGGAAACGTGGTGAAAAACGTACTGAGGTAAATTGAGTGGCAATAATTCTTCCTTCAGCCACTTGTCGTATGGTGTGTCCACATATTTCACTGGGCGATTTAGTACAATCGCGTATTCTTTTGCGATCTCATTCATGTCTTCTGATCGAGGACCAGTCAGTTCATAGACCTTCCCTAGGTGACCGGTGGGATCTTCCAAAATTGTGGAAACGACTCTTGCCACATCGCTAGCGGAAATTGGTGAAGTTCGCGCCGAGCCAAATGGCAATCTAATTGTCCCATCTTTGGCGATTGATGAGGCCGACAGGCTAGAGAAGAAAGGTTCCAGGAAGAGCGTCGACCTCACATGTGCTACAGGCACTCCAGACCAGTTAAGGACTTGCTCGCCGAGCCAATGTTGTTGCTCCTGAGCTGACCCGGTCATTTCAGTTAGACTCATCTGCGAAACTGTCATTTGCGAGATGTTCACGAGAATCTCGAAGTCCGGGGATTTCTTTTGCTCCGACTGCTGGGATCGCCGTAGACTGAAGATATGGTGACGAGATACTCATGCCAAAATACATCCGCTTGCAACCGCGCAATGCTCTTACTACGTCAGCACCATTTGTGAGGTGGCGGGGATTTATAATCCCAAATTGGGTCTAGTAGAAGGAATTCATTAATTCCCTCCTGAATCCTGAAGCCTCATTTTAATACTATATTATGCTTTGTTGCGCGATTCATTATGTTGTAAGTGATATTTATTTGACCACTCTGCATTTGACTACCAATAATAATTATTCTGGCATGATTGACTGGCCTTCGTATAATCATTCATTAGTAAGACGTGGCCAAGTTATCTTAGATTTTGATGTACTTGATGGATGGGATCATGAATTATCTCAAATGAATCTTGGTAAGGTTGGTGAACCTTACGACTATCCAGATTCCTTTATTAAGATCCTAGGTTACATGAGAACTCTGCCATCTACCATATAGACAGACAGAGGGCGTAGTTATAGCACATGCAAGTACAAAGGTTCCAGGTATACCACATTATCGTCCTCTTAGTAGACGCATAAACAGGCTGAGATCAAAATCAATGAAAAATTAGGAAATGATATTGTCATTGCTATAGACGGTCCCGGTATTGAATTTGACTAATCGAGGTGAATGGATGCGGTGCATAAATGGCATGTTAGGAAAGGATATCTAAAGATACATGTAGCAGTTGACATCAAG
>CAVPXM010000037.1:0-47282 GCA_963709405.1 uncultured Nitrososphaerales archaeon | reverse complement strand
GTAGTTATTCAGCGAATTCTTTCGCTTCGGTCAAAAGTCATCGTTCACGAACTTGTATGTTTCGTCACCGATTCTTGATCCTATCCTTTCTAGCCATGAACCTAAATATATAGGTGTCAGAGGCTTTTTTTATTAACGCGGCTAACTATGGTGGACGTAAGGGTGTTGAAAATTTACCCCTTACTATCGCTTTTTTTCTGGTACCGATAAAAACCTAGAACACAATTGACAGGTAGAGAAACGAGTAGAGGCATATCAAAGGATGTTTCATCTATCCTAGAAGGACGCCATAGTCCCATCATTGACCAATTCTGGGTGGCAAAAATGAGTCAAATTTGTCTTGGTTTCCACCGAACCCAGACCAACGATTTGAGACTACTACTGAATAAAACAATAAAATAACTGATTCTATAAAATTCTATAAATCTTATACATTTGTTCAGGCCCAAAAATGTGTTGATAAGACTTCACAATCGATCGATGTAGACTATTGCTAGCTGAAATATTTAGGCTTGTACAAGTACCTTGGACATCTCCAAAATACAGATAATTGAAGAATAAATTCCTCGTATATAAATTTAGATATGCACCTCATAGACGAAGTCAGAATTAGAAAAGTGAAACATGAGTCTGAACTACTTCTATCATGGATCCCTAGAACTGAGGCAGTTATAGGAAGATAAAACTATAAAAAAGGATATATCGTAAGGAAAGATGAATAATAGTCATGTCTATTGTTCAAGATGTCAACTACAATAATACGAGACCTTATATGTTATGAGAACTTGCATCTCAAGTTTGCTGTTTTGATAATAATGTATTCCCAATATTCTTATTGCACTATTAACAACTAGACCAGCCCTTTATATCTTTGGTGCAGTATCAATCTTTAACATTAACATAAAGATGTGATTTCTAGTAGTTTTGCAAATACACTGCGATTGTTACCAATATCAGGACTTAGAGCCTATCCCAAAATTATCCTCCTGTAAATAAGAATACAACAACCCAAACATACTAACGCAAAATAGTTTTCTAATTTCTTTTCATATCTAACTAAGAGTTTTCTGAGCCTGTTGTGCCAGGAGTGGACCTTCGATTCGATTGTCTGTGATTCCATTGTAATTTACCTGCTTATTTCATCATCAATAGTTAGATTCCAACATTCCATCTATAGCGTTGGTGATGATCAGAATCTATCACTATCTAGCTTCATTGAGTTGGTTCTAGTTATACCTCCATCATACAATAACCATCTCATGCCTCAAGTTAACATTCATAGCTAATCGCTAGCTTGACTTCCTTCTAACTTTATCCAGTATCACTCAGAATTCGATTCACTATTTGATGACTGCTCTTGGGTCTGGCTGGGAGCTATACTACACTACTGTTCGGATAGGTTCTTAATGAAAAAACGAGTAAGATGAAAGAATGGGAGTATTTTGTTCATATTACTATTTAATTTTCAGGGTTTTTGCTGTAGCGTCGATGGCTGGAATATACTTGCTAATATCAGGTTTCTGCGTAGTAGAAGGGGTGGCTGAAGAGAACAGAGGACTGCTAACTACTAGCATCAGTCGATAAGTTCTATCTGGCGTCTTGTATTCATATACCTTAGTTTGTCCTATGCCATTAATATTGAAATTTTTAGGTGGCGTAGTGATAGCACTATTATTGCCAAGACTAGAACTTGCTCCACTCTGGTTATTGATAGACGCTCCCGAAAATAGTTTGGAGAACGGACATTCTATTGTATATACATGAAATGTCTTGCCATTTACCACGGAAGTCGAGTTTGCAGCCAATTCTTTGCAGTTTTTGGAAATGGAAAAGGTAGGAAAGCTTAGCTTATTAATCACCGAATTGTTAAGCGATTGTACCAATATAACTGGACTTATGACTGGATTTTCTCTGTTTAACAAATTACGTAAATATTGACTTTCGTTGCCAGGATGCATGTTTATAAGAAGTCCAAATTCGGTCTCAATTGCACGACCATGCCATCCTCCAGGAAAGGCTATGTCATTAATACCAAAGGTCGGATTACTATAATGTCCGCTGATATCCTTTCTTAACGATTGCAAAAATTTAGGAATCATAGTTTTGATATCAATGTTATTCTTATTGCTGCTGGAATTATTTTGTGCGTAGATATGATGATTAGTTATTAACAATGATGGCGCCGAGACCAGCAACGTCAATATGATACCGATCGGTAAGATTCTTTGATGATTCATTATTGCCTCTTCGTGGAACTAACTTATATATATGTAACTTCTTTGAGAATACCAACTTATGTTTCTGAGTTGACTGCCTTCTATTAAGAATGTTTTACCATTTGGGTCGACCACCCACGTCTACCTCCTTTAAGGACTGTTTTCATTATCTCTGGACTCACGCAGGTTGACATTATACATCGAATATCATTAATCATAATAATTCTAATACAAATATCATTGATAGCCACATTGGAGTCACTCATAACGTTTATGGGAATATTTTATGCAGTTTTGAGTGGAATGATAGCATTTTAGAACATTATTTACAATTTATCTACTCTCTCTTTCTCACTTATGTCACGTTCGTGATACAAAACGGCCAAATTTTAAATTAAACCTAATTCAGCTACCGAAAATCTAAGGGTGGATATTATCAGTCCTGCAATAGGAATGTAAATCAATTTACGACTAGTGCCAATACTTTCTACAAATCTAGAATCACCGGTCATTTTATTTAATTCCACAATTTTCTTGAACTTTCATTAAGAGTATGATAAGGGGCAACATTACCAGCTACTATGTCGGTATCTATAAAGAGTATCGCTTTATCATGATAAATTATGTAGCAAAGTAACGGTGTAATAGATATAAAGGATTGTGGTGTATAAAGAATAACGTTTTGCCTATCCTTCAGACTCTCGTATTCTAAATAAGTTATACCCTTCGGCTTGTGACAATATCTCAACTCATTTTTCATCAGCCTATTATATTTTGTGCTATCAGTGAGTAGTACGAAAAATAAGTTGAATATTTATCAGGTTCGTGACTTGAATGTCCAGGGATATCGACAGATAGCTCGCCTTGCTCAGGCTGGCGACCAAGCAGTAAATATGATAAAAAAATAATGAAACAGAAAGGCATGTAAGCAATGATTATGTAAATAGTATGTTTCACTACCACAGAATTTATAAGATATATATCATATGCGATGCTAGATAATTCTTGCCGCAAACATCATGGTCGTTGGTACTTGCTCATCAACCAAGTCATTTCATTCATGGGTCTTTGTTATACTTGGTCTGACCAGCGATCATCCAAATATTGCAATAAAGATAGATTATATAGATAACATCTTTTATGATGATCCATATACACTCATATACACCCACTTCCAGAACACACTTTAGAGCAAAGTCCGTTTTATCCTATAATTGCTTTAAACCGAGGATATTTTAACTGCGGATTGGATCCTGAGGTAAAGAATCCTGTGCTTCCTTCTGAGTTTACCTATGGTCCAGAAGGTGTAAAGAAATTTGCATCATCAGTAGCAGACAGCTCCCATATATATCAAGTCACACACCATGATACAATATTTAACGGAGATAAAGTATTGATTCGATGCACATTTCTTGGTATACTCAAAAAGGAGATGTTAGGCATGCCCCCTAGCGACAAGCCAATAACCATTTACCGGATTCGATCTCTTTAGAATTACAACGGATGGTAAAATTGCAGAGATGTGGCAATAATTTAACGTTGGGAGTTGGCCATAAAATCAAATATATATTTATATCATCGCCATACTAAAAACACAAACAACAACGCCAGTGGAATTGAACCGGTAGCTATCGGAATAGAAGATCCACTATCTGGACGTTCACGCCTGGTTAATATTGGAATCCGCCTGCTAATAATAGGATTATCAATAATTCTAATGAAACTTCCAATATTCACCTTAGGGATTCTAATATTCTTTGGTGCAGGAGCCTTGTTCCTTGGTGGTATTTCGAGGACAGTTCATGGCCTCCGCGGGAATACCTCCGGGCACTCTAAGGTACTGCTCCTAGGTGTGGGTGGTGATAAGCATATCTATCTGTGTTCTAGTAATGTCTCATCTTGTCAATGTTGGACTGCCTTTTGTTAAGCTAGTATATACGTAGGACTATAAAAGCTGCCTGCCTACTAATAGTAGACTGATTCCAAATGCAAGTGTAAATTTATGTTGAATCTTGGATACTTTTTTAATTTGATAATATTTGGATTGATTTAACAAAAGTATAAAAGATCGATTCGACCTAATATATCAATAGTAGCCGACTGATCGAAAGAGAGGAATGATCCATCATACAGATCTGCATTGCGGGTAAAGGCCCACGATGTCCTGGCATCAGATACTTCTAGAAATGATGATAGTTTGAGTTTGAGCACGTGGTGGATGCGCTTGAGCCCTGAAAAAAGATTACGAGAATGGCAACACGTAAGTGTCTTTTTGGAGTATTATAAATAATGGGCAGTAATCAAGGGGAAGATAATGATTTCTGTACCGTCCTTGTACAAGTGGGCTGATGGTGCGCCTGCATTCGAAAAATTAACTGCCATATTTTATCGACATGTTCTTGAAGAGCCTCTGCTAAGGATCCTAAAACAGATAGACTGCAGAAGTTACAATGATATTGCATAGGTCGCAGGAACGGTAAATAGGACTTACTAACTAGGTTAGAATCCTATGAAACAGATTATTTGAATAATGTATTCGTCTTGTTATAGTTAATTGAAATATTAATAACACAAACCATTGAAGCCCTCTACATGCAGGGACCTAACCCACTTGGGCCCAGTATATAACGGGGTTGAAGATGTAAACATTTACATATTATGGTAACACTTGGCAGCCAACAGTATTGATTGAAAGAGTACAAGATAACGAATGAGGTAATGTATTGTCTAATCTGTAAGTTCCTTCAACAAGAATCAAAGAGAAAGAATGGTGATATATTTTGTGATTCTATCTACGAAGATACGACTGGTAAATATCCTGAATTTTCTGCATAACATAAAATAATCTATTCTTGCAATACTCCACTTTTTGCAATTTTTTCTGACGATAAGTCTCATCGAATGTCTTGAGCATCCTTTTGTAGTCATCAACATATTCTTCAGGTGGCTCTGTAGAAACCATGTTTTGAACACCGTTAGGAAATTTTCTAGCCGTTATGTGTTCACCAAACATCCTTTTAATAGAAGATAATGCCGTTTCTGCCATCCACCTATATCCATATCCATGTGAATTTTAGAAATATTTGGAGGACCTGTTAGGAAATTCAAAAACCATTAATTAATGAAATTACTCTCTTGAAAAAGAAGCAATACTACACCTTAGACTAGAAAATATAACCTTTTTGGATGCTTTTATGTGTCAACTATGCATCTATTCAAACCGTATGCTGTTGATTTATTATTTAAAAATCTTAGTTAACAAGGTTAAGGTGAAATCTTATATACTTTCACCTCGTTCAGTTGACCATGAGCAAACAAATGAAGTTTGGATTTGCAGGCATGGCATTAGCAGCGGTATTGTTGGCTACAGTAGCTGTCCTGCCTTTGAGATATGCAGCAGCGCAAAACGCCACTATGTCACTACCGGGAGGAATGGTGACAAGAGATATGATTAAGGCGAAGATAGATCAAATGAGGTCAGAACATCCCGAACTTGCTGCAGTGTTGGATAAGGTACAATCGTTGGATGTACCGCAGACTCTTAAGACACTAATTGGCGCATTGGAATTGCAAGATGTATTAATCGCACATGGTAAGATGCTTCTTCTACAAAAAGTAGCCGGAGCTATGCAAAACGCTACTACATCTGGATAAGATAATAAAAACAATATAACAAACAACAATAACAATAACAACAAACCTTCCATATTTTTCATTAAAGCTATTTGCAGATACTTCTTATGCAGATCCATTCCAACAAGCATGGATACCGTCTGACATGGATCTAGATAGATGGTTCACATATCGTTAACTTAACAGGTCCTCATCAATAATAGAAAAGCTTTAAAGCTTTCTATTTCTCATAAGGCACTGTTCAGTTAACGGATAGACATATAGCTAAAAACATCCTACATCCCGATAATGGCTATATCCAAAGAAAGAAGCAGGACCTCTTCAAAGTATGTTTATCACGCATTGCAGCTATACTCTTCGGGGCTATCACTCAGGAAAACGTCCATCTCTCTATCTATCTGGAATTGGATTCGACGATACAAAGCCAAAGAGGATATTTTAGACTAGAAGGACAATATCTGAGTTCATAATTGATGAGACATTGATTAAAGCAGGTAGTGACTATGTATGATGATCATGGGTTACGATCATGTGAGCTTATAATAACATTAACCTCATTGAATATTGGGCAAATTAGCTTATAATGTTAGTCAATTCAATAGAGTAAACACTGTCAGAAAAACAAAATGTTAAGATTCTATAAATTGAATGGACACGAAGAACATAAGTAGAAGTCCTGTACAGATAACTGATGACCAACCCAGACCTACCTTTTCTGCAGTCAGACAGAATGATCTTTAAACTGTATGCCTGCGAGGAACATTTGAAGAATATAAAAAATATTAAATCGCAACACGGCGATCTCTCATCAAAGGATGCACAAGTAAGTGCTGAAATGGAAATAGACTCATTGATTTCCCAAATGATTGGAACCTTTGATTCTCTACTATTTAGGATAATTGATAGGTTTCAATTATCCGGCATTCCAGGTGATAGAATGGAGGTGGATAAAGTATGGAGGTGGATAAAGTAATTAGCGCGCTGTCAGATCAGGGTAAGAGCGTAGACTTGGCAAACGAATTAAGCAAAGCAAATCAGGAAGGCACCTGGTATTGGATGATAAAGCATATAAGAAATTATTCATTGCATGGTTCATTACTTTCGGCCAATGCTTCCTTGGACGTCATTCCATATTTTGAGCAAACTCTCCCTCAGCTTAAGGAATTCATTAAAAACATCACAATGAAAGAACCGATACTGCAATGAAGGGATAATACTAACAATTCTTTTCTACCGTCCAGTTTACCTGAGTTCAGAACAATAAATGATCTAATAGTAAAGAATGCTATAGCCATGTGGTAATCGGAGTGTTATTTGCGGCTATCAAAGTCCTAGGTATCAGTAAGGCCTAGAACAATAGATCCTATAGCAGAATGAAAAAGACAAAGCAACAAGATTACTTACGACAATTCCCGGGGTAGGATATTATTCTGCTCTACTCATAATAAGTGAAATCGGTGCAATAAACAGATTTCCTGATTCAAATCATCTATGTTCATATGCTGGACTAGTACCATCAACGCATAGTTCTGGTGGGGTAACGTATCACGGTAACATAACTAAAACAGGTAGTAAAGACTTGAGATGGATAATGATAGAATGTGCTCGTTCGCATGTAAGATACAGCAAGGATAGTAACATAACAAAATTCTCTGAAAGATTAGTCCATAGAGTAGTTGAACCCCTTAACCACAAGGGATATAATCCCGCCCAGTCCACCATTTTAGAGCGGTAGATTTACTCGCAATATTTGGGGATGATTTTTAAAATTTGACGTAATAAAAAAAGGCCTTTTGTTTTTGATCACCAGTCATTATTACGTAAAAAATGACGTAATAGTATTTACGTAATGCGATGATTTTCATATGTTATTACGTTAATCTCGATCTTGTTACGTTACGATGCGATCCTTTTACGTCGAATCCTCTGATGCTTTTGATAATAAGGAGCTTGATAAACCTGCAGTTTACCCTTAGGAAATCTCCTTCTGGTGGTGGAGTGCAAGATGGTGAGACCAGTTTTTTTGGTGTCGTTGCTTCTGGCCGTGGACGAGTTGGCTGTCGTAATGGAGTTGGAGGAGGATTTGTTTCCATTTCAACAGCTTCCTGATTTACCAGAAGCTCTTGTAGACGGAAAAGAGATAACGTACCTATCATGGTTTTATCACAATCTTGCACATAATCCATCTGCAATCACCCATGCTGATATCAACGAATTTGTTAGCCATTATTCTGCCCCAGGTGGAATGCGCGATGGATTTAACTATTTCCGAGCTTTCCCACAAGATGCAATTCAAAATGAAAATTATTCAAAGACTAAGCTTACGATGCCAGTACTGGCTGTAGGAGCAGGATACATCCCAGCATTTGGAGGGAATGTTACTATTAATTATGCACTGTATGGAATGAATGCATTGGCTCAAAATGTTACAGGTATTCAAGTTCCCAACTCTGGTCATTGGATTCCAGAAGAGCGGCCAGACTTTGTGATAAAAATGCTTGACAATTTCTTTGTTGGTAGTACTACTAATACCGTTAAATGAGTACTATCCAACAACTCTTTTGTATTATCACCATCCATCCATTCAATCAATTGCAGGACTCAATCCAATCGATATAATCAGCTCGACAATAAATCCGCTTATTTAGCAGACAAACATAAAACTAGACTTCAAGCATTATCTCTAACTAGCCGTCTCGTATATCAATAAAATATCTTTATTGGAGAATCCTATAAACGCAACATTACTTTGTGAACTATATCAATATATGAAAGGGTCAATTCGATCACCAGACTTCATTAAACTCAAAGCTGAGAATATTTTGGATGGAATAGACTTGAGTAACAAGAAGCTTAAGGCTCCCAATTCAACTAGTAAAAAATGAATTCAATTCTATTCCAAGGTAGTAGTCAATGTTGATGAAAAGCAATCGACATTAGGCGCATCAAGATAACATAATATTAGAACGCTATAGTTCTATCTTTCGATCTTAATTTTGTCTTTGTCTTTTGATATCTGACGTAAATGTTTTGGATAGACCAAGGTAATACTTATGAGCAACAAAAATGATCATTATAATTTAAGATATATGCCTACTGAGGCTATCGATAATGATGATAATAATGACCTTCCATCAAACAGGGAACAAGAAAAGGAATTGCTACTAGTTGAAAACAAACAGTCTGAAGAACAGTTACCAATTGGACAGGATTTTGAAACTGAAGTGCTTGAAGAAAAAGATGATGAACAAACATCTACATTACCAACTAAACAAGAGGAAGGTGGATCACTCTCAAGGGCAAAAGTAAAGAAAAAAGAAAAAAATTGATAAAACGTACTGCTAGATTGGATGAAACCAGTCGGGTATCAGATTTAATAAAGCAGCTTGCAAAACAGACCAGTAATATAGATCAAATAACAAAAATTCTTAAACCATTGCAAAAGTACATTACATCGACGGAAAGACAGTTCAAGTCAATCAAGCAAATTGAAGGACAAATAAAGCAACTACAAAAACAGACCTTAGATATCCTAAAAACCGTCCGAAAGATCAAGTAATTGCATTGTGAATAAAAACAAAATTGCTATTCATAGGTGCTTATCTGTGAATTAGCGACTATAATTATTGTTCGTAATAGATAGTTTCTCTACTTAAAAATAGGTAATACCTAAGAAGTTGGAACAGTTCTTACCATTATTTTAGCTAGTAACCGGAAGATATCTTCGTTCCTATGGTTGAATCTAAATTCTATTTCTTTAAGGTACAGGTGAAGGTACTGTTTGGGTACTCCTCGATAATGATACAACCAGGTCTTTGCATAACTCCAGAATCCTTCAATACCATTGATATGACTAGTATCTTCACGTACATATTCTTCCATTCGATGAGCAATTATCTGATGTTTTCCGATTAGACCTAATGAAGCATATGCAGTATGGTCATCGGTATAATACAAGGAACGCTTCTTAGTATGGAGTTTAATTATTGGAATTAATGTATCCTGTATTCTGTCAGATACAGGAAATGTGATGACCTTCCCATTTCTTTGATATATTCCAAATACCAGGCTTTTACCTTCTGCACCCCATCCGCGTTTTCCTTTCCTATGTCCACCAAATAATGCTTCGTCTATTTCTATTTCTCCTGACAGCTTCTTCAGCTCCTTTAATTTCTGAAGTGATTCATTGTAGATTGATTGTCTGAATACTCAATGTTCTCTCTATTGTGGCCAAGCTACGTGGAACATAAAATCGGATTCTGTACGCTGGTACTCCAAGAGCATAGAGATAGAGGAGGTGCACTAGTATATCAAGTGGGAAATAAAACTCTCCAAGATAAGTTCCTGTCAACTCTCCAAATTTGTATCTGCAACGTTTGCATCCAAACCTCTTATCTTTAAGATGGTACAACAATCGATATCCACATCTTGGACATCGTCTCCATCCTTTCCATCTAGCATGACGAAAATATACGCGGCTTTTTGTCACACTTCCAGCGAGTTCTATAGGACTAGATTCACGCACGCATCACGAATAGGGCACTAGAAATTATCACTTATTATCTGTTCCAAGTTCTTGGGTATTACCTATAATAAAGGATAGAACTGAATGTTTTGATGACTATTTTCCATGTAGAAAGAAAAATTGCAAGCTGAAGCACGTACAAAAATGGTTAAATCTATTTGCATATTATTATACCAAGGAGAAAATATCTTAATTTTACAGAGCTATTTGAAATGGATTATCTCGATTTAATAAATTGTAAAGGATTAATCAATTGGACGAAAGAAAATTGTACTATGTAAACTAACTCATAGATAATGAAACTTGTTTATCGAGGATCTTGAAGCCTTTTCCGTGTAATAAGAAGTAATATAATTAGTCACCCAGAATTTACAATTTGGAATAAATCTTAGTAAAATCCTGTATGGCATTTTTTTGATCTCGTCTTTTTAGAACCATATTCCACTGTTCGGAATACTTAGTAGTCACATCCTCTATATTATCAGAAGAAAATGCTAAAACATACCTGTATTTCTTGCCCCAATTTTGCTGATAATAATGAGGATGATTGAAAGAGATTGGATATTCTAGGGTAGAATCTATGTGTAACCACTTTCCATTTACCAATGACTCATTCCAACAGTGATCAAGAAAATCGTTGACTGGCCTAGTTTTGATTGACATAGAATTTAGAATAGCGCCAAAGAGCATACACCATTCACTACACCTACCAATTCTTGTCATCGCGATATTCAGAATTTCGCCATACCTAGGGAACGTTTGTTCTAACCCACATATTTTACACAAATAAATCTCTGTTGCACGCAATTTCCATGAACTGCCGCTTATTACCTGAATATCCATTTCTCTATCACAAGTTTTACATTTCAAAAGCTTCGGCATCCACCTCATAAAATCAGTTTTAAACCATTGTAACACTTGCTTCAAATTTTGCTCAGAATAATACAATTTAGATATAGAATGCGGTACTAATCTCTTAACAAAACTCAAAATTTCATCGTTGTTATACTGTTCGGAGATTCTCTTATACAATGTGCATGTGTCAATAGTTGTATCTGAGAGATGATGGAAATTAGGAAATATTTTAAGCGTATGTTACTACATAATCTAACTAATATAAATATGACACTATATATGAATAATTAGCAACACCTTTCGTCTTCGTTCCTTTCTTTATTTCATTATAGCCTACTTCCTTATTCTCTACTGGGCACCATCTCTTATATTGAATCCTATGATCATTCGGACACAATTGATTAAAAGAAAAATTCCTATCTTCAGTAGCTAAATAGACTTTCACAGGAATATTGACCAAACCAAAGCTTATACTGCCAGCCCACATACTTCTGGAAGCCATACGTTATAGGTAGGCATTCGTTATTATATAAGTTATAGAAATAATTTCTTGGTTACTTTTACAGGTTACTCCATTATAGATTTTCTCATGAACAACATACCATTTTATCAATTAGCCCTGACCATTATAATAAAAATAACGGAGTAGATCTCACATTATTGATTTCTCTATTAGAAGGACGATACAATATACCGGCCGCCTAGTTCGGTACAAGCATATTTTCAAAATCAAAATTAGCCTCCATCATACCAACCCGGAGAATGGATGATATTGATGTTACTCAATAGTGTGGAGTAATATTCAAACAATTTCCCCTAGTACAAATGTTTTCCTACTATCATCTTGCGTAAATCTTTAATCTATCAAGTCCCAACGAATACTGTACTGTAGGTTGATACACATACACCCAGTATGCAGCGTACGCATAAACACTGGGGTAAGACTCTTAATTTTTCAGTCGATATTCAGTGTATCGTGTTTAATGGCAGTGTGAAACGAAATCTTAGCTAACTGTACATGGTACTAGTGCGAAACTGCTTTAATGTGATAACTTAACTCATCTTCGGATTCGAAGGATTCATCACAAAGACTACATCTGTGCAAACGTGGTGCATCAACTGTAGGTGGATTTGTTATTAGATAGTCGGGTCTATTATATTTGGACGGAATTATAGGTAAATCTGTATAGTAAGCTATTGTGTAATATGGATAGTCCTTAACATAGTAAAGTGTAGGATCAGGTACCTTATTCCTCTCATATTTCCCTTTTACTTCACTTTCAGTAATTTTGAGCCATAATACATTACCATCCCATCCTTCTACATTAGCTACTGGGATATAGTAATAGTGTATATGTACAAATCCGCGCTTTACTACAACTATATCTCTACTTACGGCTTCTATGTCACCGATATCAATGTCGTCAGTGGTATGAACAGATTTATTAATCAAATCTGTCCAGTTCTTTATAGTCGCTTCTTCTTTTGATCCCATATCTCCATGATAGGTCATGATAAACAAATATATAGCGATTACTTGTTTGAGAATCGCAACTTATGTAGCTTAAGTGTTGACTGGCTATGATTAATTGTTGTACTTGCACAGATAGGTTACATTATTAAGTACCTACATGGGTTACACTTTGCTGCCTTAGTTCTTATACTTATGGTGGATGTAATTAATCTTTGTAGAAACATCTCTGATGGAGTAAGACCATTTATTCCTCCATGTTCTCTAGTTTCATTGTACGCTTTTACAAACATATCATATCTTAGCTTACCATCATCTGTGTTTGGTATATCTTCTTATTGCTAGAAACTCATTTTTCACTATCTTGTTATATGCTTCTATTTTCCCTTGTAGCTGTGGGTAGAGAATTTGATATTTGCTTATCCTTTATCTGATTGTGTACAAGAAAGCGTCTGAATATTTTGGATGTAAACTGTTTACCGTTATCATGCATTATCTTCTTAGGCTTACCATTAAGGATTATCCATTCTTCCAGTACGTTAAGAACATCTACTGACCTCTTTCTTTCAGACCACTTGCTAGCTACTTTTCTTGAACAATCGTCTAAACAGCTAATGATGTAATAATTCCTTTGACTGGAATTACGAATATAAAACGGTCCAAGAATATCCATCTGTACTATATCGTTAGGTCGTTTCATTGCAAACCTTTTGTATTTTTTATTATTCCTTGTCTTACAGTTTAGAACATTTAGACCATGTCTCTTTAGTATCTTGTATATGGTTCGAGTGCTTAATGAGATTCCAACAATCTTTCTCAATCTAAACTTGATCCTATTACATCCAAATCTCTTGGTTAATCGTAGATCAAGTATTGTCTCCTGTATTTCAGATGTTATCTTCTTGTACTTGATATTATGAGGTCTGACGATTTGCTTAGAAATAATACCAAAATGAATATGTGCGTTTCTTTCTAGTACTCATTTTTATGGCAAATATTTCGGATCTAATAATACTAAAAAACATCCGAACTAATTGTATAACTATCTTTCATAACATAAGATGATATGGAAGTAATATATCTAAAATATCTATTTCAACTCCTTAACTGAGATATACCAATACATTACTATTGCAAATGGAAATGAAAAGTCAAATGATAGTAACTATCATTGCAGTCGCAGTACTCGCAGGAATATTAATAACTGCAGCGGCAGTTAGTCAAGATGCGTTAGCAAAGTGTAAGAAGAAGTATCGTAGTAGTAGTGGCAACAAACAAAGTCAAACAATTGCTCAAGCCAACTTTTGCGGTAATGGGAATTTGCCATTTAACATCAAATGTCAGAACTTAGCCAACCAAATCCAAGGCGATGGTAATGCAGTCAATGTGATAGGCTTACAGTAAGACAATCAAAAAATATTTATTATATCACAGTAGCAAAAAAATGGAAGTCTGACTAGCATAGAGTTGGTGATACCATTCCATTATGTATTTTTTAGATGTATTCGTTATAATTACGAACAAATCTATACGAGATAACAGTCTAAGCTAAACCATTAGATTGAGGTGTTAACCGAATCCAAAATATTTCATGGTACAACAAATCAGTAAATCTATAACTTAGACTTAAATAATGAAATATAAGATATAACCAAAAGTGTAGGTTATTATCTATATGATAGAGGTGTACACTGCATTGCAAACTTCATACGATCCCACCGTATCACATGCCTAAGATTTGGTTTAACTTGGAATCCTCCATATTTCGATCTTAAAGGATATTATTGATCTACTTTTCTTAATTTTTATTAAGCTCTAGTTTCTTTCATACTTTCACATTTCTTATTTTATCATCGTATTTACCTTAATTTCATGTTTCATGCTATACATTGCAGGACATCTTTCTTCTGCATGCTTTAGTAGTTCTTCAAGTTGTTTCTTATTAGTATTATCGCTTTCTACTTGGATCTGAAAATTAATACCTTCAGTTATTGGCTCGTCCTCTATATCAAAAGTCTTGGCAAAATTGATAATGCATTCAGTGTTTACATTAAGTTTAGTTAATCTTACTCCTTTACTTGCTGCAAAACTTACAAATGTTGCTATAAAACAAGAAGCAATACCTGCTATGCAATATGCCATAGGTCCAAGCCTGTTGCCATTTCCACCAAGAAATGAAGGAGAGTCTATTTCAATTACTTGCTTACCTTTTTCATAAGTTAGTTCTGTTTTAAACTGATAACTTTTACTTGGGTCAAGATTCCACTCTCCTTGTAATTTAACAGGTCTTTTCAGTGTGGACTTATCTCTTTTACCATTCTCAATTGTTTGACCTATATAGTCTAGGTTTGTGTTATTGATAATATTGGCCATATCAACTAAGATATATTCAACAATATTATTCTTAAGAGCTATTAATCTACTGCAAGGCAAGGCAAACCTAGATAACATATGTGGGACCCATTCAAAGATACATTGTCCATAGGATTGAAATGTTATGACAGATCTTCTATTTGATTGTTAGGGAATTTGTTAAAAAATAAAATTATTCTTAGAGTATCGTGTGTTAAATTATGATTATTATTCTGAATCCATTGAGGGAAATAACTCGCATTATTTGTTGTCATTACATCCCTCATTTCCGCTGATGATTCAGTATCCGGGGGAACATCATTTATTTTTGTCGTTGTAATTCGTAATAAAACAGTTTTCTGGATGACTGAAGTACTTATCAATTATTGGTCTGTCGAAATCTCTACCATCATCTACCAATTTATAATCAAAAATATTTTTTTTAATACGTCCTATCTGTAGAAAGACTATTTTGAGAAGATCTAATTTGTCTCTTTAGAAAATTATTATCAGGAAATGTACTAGGGTAAGATACTTTTGGTCTAGGTCGCCACTGTCATAAAATACATTTGCTTATGTATTCACAAGAAGTGGAAAATGAAATAGATAAGGTGGAAAAAGAAAACATTAGAATTGCACGACTTGCTGGTCAAGTTATCAACACAGGAGATGTAAGCAAGTTTCATGAATTATAAGTCCTGATTATATAGATGTGTATCACAAGGACTTGCAAGGTACCAAACACATCAAATATTCCAAATCATTTTTAACATATGATTAAATATAGATCTGGTCTAAAGGGTTCAGATGAGTTTATCGATACTATCAAATCGTTACTGGGACGCGTTTACTGATCTTCATTATGATGAACATCCATAGCTACAAAATGGAAGATTGTTACTCTTGTAAATACTAGGTATAAACATGTCGACGACGACTTTTTAGCATTTCTCGAACAGGACATATCTTTTCCTATGAAGCAGTAACATATATTCAGAATTGGTGATGGAAAATAGTGTAACACAGAGCAATTCGTGATGACCTTAGTTTTATGATGCAACTAGGTTTAGTTAGTCATTCCTTTGAAGAATATGAACCTGTCTTTCAAGTATGGAAGGGTTCCAAAGATAAGTTTGGTAAGTAAGTGAACTTTCTCAAGCAAACCACACTTACCGACAAAAGCTATAATTCCGCTCAAAGCAGTGGTTCTGTGGGAAAGGCAAGCAGATAAACAAGAGTAACATCGACTCCTTACTATGTTATCTTTCTATAAATTACACGGTATTGAGCTATATAAATAATCATGAATGTAAGTCTGAGGTGGACGGCAATCAATAGTATGTAAAGTAGATACCATGTTCTCTGCGATCGGATTCTAAGGATTAAACGATTTTTACTGTTCAAAGGTTAAAAAAATCAATGTAAAATTCCATCATTTTTCCAATATTCTTTCTATGATTTGGTGACCTGTTGACCTTCTATGAATGTTTGCCATTGTCTTTTCCATAAATTCTTTATCACATGGCAGGCAATGATATGACTCCTTCCTACACTTACAGAAAACTTGTGCATAATAAAGATTAAAAGAGTTTCTTACTCATTATTGTCCTTTTTTTGATATTGAATACTCATTGAGCATACATCAACATCAAATCAATCATTTCCTGATGAGTTATTAATCAAACTTGGACACCTACCAAAGCATATTGGATTTATCAAGTTATCAAAAAGATTGCAGATGAATCAAAATAAATAGAAGCCATTTTATTATTGATAAGATATCGAGCATTAGAATCCAAAATGATTTCAGACTATTAGATGATACGAATTCTGAATCAGCTATTTGGCAATAGAAAGAATAGCATGTAATAAAAGAATGGAATGAATAAATCATTCACATGTCAAATGAAAAGTGACGAACTGCCAATAATCCTCTAAAGAGATTACGCGAAAAGAATAATAATCATAAGGCATTCATTTGACTTGCCATTTTTACGATCCTTATGAATATTTGAAATTAATCTTTTTACAAAATATAGCAATCTATATACATTGACATCATTATATGTAATTGATTACCTAATTGAGTTTAGAAGAAGATGCCATAAACCTCCATCGAATGCTAAAGGGAAAAATCGAAATTCATAATAGGGTATCCATAGACGGCTCATGGGAAGGCAAGAATGACATGCTGGATCTAATCTACACTCCCGGTGTTGCATCGGTCGCCAAAAAAATAAGTATTGACAAAAAATTGACATATGACTACACATCAAAATGGAATAATGTCGCAATTGTGTGTGACGGGACACGAGTACTTGGATTAGGCAATATTGGTCCTGAAGGCGCAATACCAGTCATGGAAGGAAAATCTGTTTTGTTTAAGGCACTAGGCGGCATCAATGCATATCCGCTATGTGTAGATATAAAGGACAAAGAAGAGATAATTAGGTTTGTAAAAGCAATACAGCCAGTATTTGGGGCTGTGAATATCGAAGATATAGAATCACCAAAGGTACTCGAGATCGTAGAGAGGCTTCATAAGGATCTCTCAATCCCAGTTTTCCATGACGATCAGCATGGCACTGCTATTATTGCTCTTGCAGGATTATTAAATGCCCTCAAATTATTGCAAAAGAGAATTGAGGGTATAAGAGTGGTGATAGCAGGAGCAGGGTCTGCCGGATACGGAATATCGATGATATTAAAAGAAGCAGGATGTAGGAATATTGTCGTAACCGATAGTTCTGGAGCAATATATGAAAACAGGAGTAAAGACGTAGGAAACCCATATAAAAAAGAAATAGCCAAGAAAACAAATCCTAATAAATTGAGAGGAAGTCTCGCTGATGTCCTAACTGGTAGTGATGTATTTATTGGAGTGTCCGGAAAGGGCGATTTAATAAATAAGGATATGGTACGGTCTATGAATCATGACGCTATTGTATTTGCACTAAGTAATCCTGACCCAGAGATTCTTCCATCCGATGCATTAGAAGGAGGAGCAAGAATCGTAGCGACTGGTAGGTCAGACTTTGTTAACCAACTTAATAACGCGGTGGTATTTCCATCAATACTGCGAGCGTTATTAGATCTTAGAGTGAATACTTTAAGCGAAGACATGCTTGTATCTGTTGCAAATGCGATTGCAGATATTGTAGATAGAGATAATTTGAAGTATGACTACATCATACCTAAAGTAGATGATCCTCGCATTATTCATATAGTTACCGATACATTAAGAAATGCGATTCAAAGACACATAGATAAAAAAGGACAACAATAACACTGATAGCAGCAACCGTAATACTATCTTTCAGTACAAAAAAGGTCTTAACTTTTTATAATATAGTCAACTTAAGAATTTCCTCTGGTGTCCTATCATTATCTCTTTCCAAAGAGAACAGTAAAGATTGCATTTTAATTTAGATAATAACTAAAATAGTTTATATTTAGACTACGCTTAAAGAAATCATTGCTAAATAGGGACTCCGTACGCAAGGAAATTGACAAATATCCAAAGTCCAGAGCCCTTTTAAATACTATAGGAAAGAACAGCATGAGGACTAGAAGCAACTATTGGACAGGGCTAGTCCACTTACAGAGATTCCTTCATCATCGATTTAACCTGGAGCACAACGTAGATTCTATTATAGATCTAATATTACATGATCAAATTAATGTTTACGAGTTACTTGATGCCTTTGTTTCCTTTGAAAGTATTAATGAAAATCAAGAAAGAAACAATCCGCAGAACATAAAAACGTACCTAATAGGAATAAAATCGTACTTTGCATATTACGATATTGATATCATACCATCAAAATTTAAAAGGAAAGTAAAGGTGCCAAAAACCCTTAAAGAGAAAGAGGAGCCAATAGATGCTGCGGATATTAGAAAAATACTACTGTCATGCAATAATCGTAGGCTTAAGACATATCTTTTGGTTCTGGCGTCTGGAGGACTGCGCGCAGTTGAAGGGTGTGCTATAAGAATAAAGGATATCAATTTTGAAGAATCTGGATGGAATGAGTAGAAGATATCCCAAATAGATAAAACAACCAAATACAAAAAATTGCAACTCATATAATAACTAATCCTGGTGTCGGCGTAATACCGATCATAAATCAAGCATTTGATGCCTTAGACTATGGTAGATTTGATCCCAAAGATATGCAATTTACAGCACAACTAGATAAACATCCTAATCAATATCCTGAAGAGAGAAACGCTAGGGTTAGGATATTAGGATTAGAACTTCGTGTTGAAAAAGGAGAAATTGTTTATTGGTACGAGTCTTTGGCTAATGAAAGAGGTTATTCAACAAAAATTAAAGATCTCAGTATCAAAAAGTACAAAGAGATTCTTTGGAATAAGATCGAAATCTTGCTACAAATAGCTGGATATAACATAGAGGGAATAGAATCCGATCTACTTTACAGAAGCGAAAGTATGGCATTGATATAGAGATAAAGATTTGTCAACTGAGATGAAGATTTGAAAGAGATAGGTTGTGAATTAATCGACTCACAATCACCAGATTATCTACCTGTGGATTAAACAATATGGGTTTGAAAGATGAGATTGAATCGTTTGTGTTCGGAAAGAATGTACGACTTTTAACAGACGAATAAAATCCTAGACCAGACAGTCTATATTTTGACCGGGTTGAAAGTCAGTGTCAACTTACAAGGAATTTCTGAATGGGGTTTAATCGGTTTGGAATGGTATTAATTTTCGCTAGAATATAAAATCCTTATTAATAAAAGACAAAGTGGCTAAGACCACCTTAGTAATCTCAACAATGTAGTCCAAATTAAGACTAGTTGGTATATCAGACTTGCTATGATGAATAGGACTTTCTTGTCCATCATCGTATATTCCGACAACTGCATAACCCAAAGCTTCAAAAGGCATATAGTCACTGTCGTAAATCGGGCCGTCGATGGCTCGTAGATTTGTATACTGTGATACCATGTTTCTCATAATCTCTCCAAAGTGGCAGGATGTACGATCATTCTCCTGAACGCTATTACCCTCATCCTTTTCTATAATAACCGAATTGCAATCCAACGGTGGCCGACCCTACCATATCAAGATTGATAAGCATATCCATGTTCTCTTTCTTTTGATGTATGTGTTTTGCATACGCGTTAGATCCCCAAAGTCCTTGCTCTTCTCCCGAAAAAAAGGCAAACTTGACAACATAATCTAAATATGAATTAGCTAGGATACGAGACAGTTCCAACACCGCAGCCATTCCACTGGCATTATCATTTGCTCCTGGTGCTCGTTCTTCGCTGTTATTGGTATCCTCCATTATAGAATCATAATGAGCACAAATTAATATTGTCTTATCCTCTCCTGCTAACGTCTGACATATTACGTTTTTCAATTGATAGCCATCATGTGGGTACTCGTGAAACCAGACATTTTTGTAGTGTAAGCGATTGAGTTCTTGTTTAAGCCAGTTGGCTACGTCATTGATAGAATCCGACTTTGTATGCCGAGTATGAAAGGACGAGATAGTATTAATCCAAGATGCTATGTTTACACGTGACACCTGATTCAATAGTTCATCTAGGGGTATCATATTAGCGCTTCCTGAAATTGCATTATTGATACATGCAGCGTATTAGATCATAAACATTTTCTAACTACTTTTCGGATAGGTTATAAGTGGTCGGAATCTTTCGTATCATGTCTCGCCTTCTCACATGACTTTACAGTTCTAGGATGTTCTCTGGGTTGGGCTGGGCATTTGCATCCAAAGTGTGCAAAGTAATGGATCTTGCCTTAAAACGAGGTGTTCTGATAATAGGGATAAATGATTCAGGATGTAATATGCAATAAAAGTAGTTTTGTTTTTTTAGTGATTATTGCATAACACGGACTTTGCTCTAACCTATGTTCTGGAAGTGGTGTATATTCCATATTCGGATCATGATAAATGAAGTTATCTGTACGATCTTGATTTGCTATGCACTCTTCTTTATATAGTGGAAAGGTTATTTAACGGAGAACGAGAGCTAATATCACTAGTGTTCGTCTTATGGTTTGGGTTTATCTGAATGTAAGACGACGAGCCGTCATAGATTGTCCATAATGGTAGTATTGGATTTCAGTATCGATGAATCCCATATCCTCTCTAAATTTCATTTCTGTTGTAGCAGAAGCTAGCAATTAGGTACCATGTAATGCTATGGATCCCCCCTGACAGATAGAATATCTGCCAGAATATTGTCAAATGTTTCAAGTACTCTCGATTCTTCATTCAATGACAGAGGAGCTAGCATAGATTAGCATAGAAATTAGATTTGATACATATTGCATTGCAGGATCTTAGCTCTATAGAATTGAAAATTGCCTAATCTAATCACCCGTGATACCTGGGTTATTTTCAACTTTAGAGAAGAGTTTAAGAACATATAAGACAACGATTAAGTAGACCGAGTCGAAGTAATGGCGACTATTCTGGTCCCTTAGTAAGCATATTGTATGGTAAAAATAACGTAAGGTTAAGTTAGAGTATTCAAAAATATAATATTGAGGTTTAACAGATCAGCTTCTGAAAACTAGGGCCATCAAAATAATAGAGACTGTGCGCCAGAACACCTTGGAATTAACTTATTTTGTAAGATAATAAAGTCGTCTGTAATTGCTGTGGTTAATGCGAAGTATTTCCTTCTCTAGCTGGTACTATAGAACTATAGGCTCGATTAATACATAGACTTATGGCTATCCAAGATTCCATAATTTAGTGTCATATTGCATGCAGGGCTAAGTATTTTTATTTGCAGGAATAGTATCATTCTGAATATCTACTACTTACAGTTATTTGTAAACTGATAACGCTTATGCTCTTACTATATTGATAAGTATCAATAAATCATTTTCAACGGTCCATATGTCAGAGGGTTTGTATATCGACAGTTCTCTGCTTCTTAGGCCGGCAATATTTTCTATTACAGGAGGTTTTGGTCTTTGCTAGATTCAATTTCAGGATAATATAACCATTTGAAAAAACAAAGTAACAAATTCCTATACAGATTATAAGTTCCAATCCATTTGTGTGGTGGGTCATCAATCTCTAGTTTTCGTGCACTATCTAAAAATGAAACTACGTCATCCCTTGTGACTTCCTTGAAAGGTTTGTCGTGACAGAATTTGGATAGTCTGTGCAGGATTTTTATATAATTCTCTCTATAATGGTAAGAAATATTGATCTCTAATTTCACAGACGAATTAAAATCGATGATGCTAACTTTATTGTCCTTTGATATTATTCTTATACGATTGGCAATATGAGCGTCTAAACCTTCTGTTACTGCGTCTATCTTCATTTCGATAGATGAATCATTGGTATAAACAGGAGGTAATGTTATCCTTGGTGCAACATCTCATTAATGTCGGAGGTAGTAAATAAATTAGTATTCTATACTAGTTTATATAGAAATAATCGAAATATCCCAGCAAAGATTCACTTTTGTAGACTATTTCGAAGCTTTTCTTCATGTCACGAATTATGGTTAGAGTAAAAGTGTCGCGGATGGTTATATAAAGATAGATACTTATTGTGTGATTTTTTTCAAATATATTTAAAAAATTCTTAATTTTGTGATCATTTTCAATCCAATAGTTAATATTATTGTCTATTGCTCTTACATAAGATTAATGGAAGAAAGAGACTTCCTTTATGAAATGTGCTTGGCTGCATTATGTATGAGTAGAGAAGTAAAGTTTGCAGCTGTTATAGATAATAATGGAAAACTAATCGTTGGCAAATATAGAAAGAAAATTCAAAATAAACCAGCTAGGCCGCCAGATGATATAACTGCTACTGCTGCTTTCTGTCAATATAATACAAGTTATCTTTTTTATACGAAGTATTTGATTCCATCAATTAAAAATAAAAATGATGGAAAAAGATCTAATGGAGAAAACGCAGAGACTGTTCATGTCGAACTCGCAGAAGTTCATGGTAGTCTTAAGATAGCTATAACGCCTTTGACAGAAAGTAATGATAGATATCTTTGTATATATCTGGAATCCTCTTCCCCAAACCAAGAACTAATTGCAAAGTTAAGCAGCACCATTTAATCATAATCATAATTATCGTAATAAAATTTGCATTTTAGAATATATTATTGTTAAACCCTCTAATTGAGACTGTATTAAACACTAGAAATGCATTAACATTAAATAAAAAGCACTGAATATGGTTTGAGTATTATTGGGTTTCTTTGCATAATCGTTAATGACAATATTGCGTAAAATTGAGTCCAAGAAAATTTACCTCGAATTGGCTTAAGTTATTCCTAGTTATCTCTATTTTTGTAGATTTGAGATCATGATTAGTCGTAAGGCCATTGAATGCATTGTTCGAGGCATAAATTATCAAAAATCCTTAATTACATCTACTTTTGTTATCTCCTTCTTTGTAGTCTATAAACCAAGGATATGAGTCCATACCCTTTGTTTTGTCAAGGATGTATCGAGATTTAGTGCCAAACATAAAATGATGCTTTTCTTGTAATAATCTACTATGAAGTCTGGGATAGAGATTTCCGAAGGCCTTGGTTAGGTTTCTAACAGTTTCTATGTACAAGGCAAATCTTGGTACAGTTGCTCTACGTATTCTTATCAGATCACCATAAATATTGATAGATAAATCTATAATACATTCCTTCGATGAGTAGCTTTCTTGACTCATGCACTCTAAATGGTAATGCATTAACAGTACAAGAATTCGAAGATAAAATTACCTTACTGAATTACATGACGATGAACCTTGTAATATTCACATCTATGTCATCTCAAAAAGACCATTCAAAGCAAAAATGATTGGGAATATAGATAGAGAAAAACAACCTGCTATTGAAGCCAAAGTAAATGGCAAAGGAATAATGTTTTGTGACCCATCTATACATGGATGGCCTTTAGACGATAATGAGCGAAATACAATCATTTTTTACCATATCATCTTATTAAGCTCAGAATGCCATGGATTGTTTTTAGACTTGGTGAAATTACTCAAGTTGGAGATGGATTAGTCTCAGGTTGTCTTTTGATCTCTTCTTCACTGAAGTCTGTCCGGACATATCCTATAGATTTTAGCACCACCTCTTTGGCTTTCAGTGCTTAATACATACTCCAGATACTGTACTAAGTCACTAATTGACTTGTAATCTTATCGTTTAATCTTTCATTGCATACTTTACATTTTGTTGTGTATAACATCAGTCAAGTTACATCATAGCTAATTGGTAACCATTGGTTGTAGAGTATCGGACTTGATGAATATCGATGCTAGCAGGGCTATCATTGAGAGCTACAATCCTGCACTTTCAGGGTCATGTACAGATTCAAAGTAAAGATACTATAATATCGCATACTCAATAATATTATCAGAATTCAGGAATGACTAGTTCAGATCTCATTTTTATCTTGCTGCCTGTAAGTATGGATCACCATTCGACGAGATTGGTTTTTCTAAAAAAGCATGAGTTCCTCAGACTAACATACGAAATCATAATTGCTTAGCTGTCTGTGATGCAGCAATATTGACAGGTTCCCACACTGGCGAAGCTGGTGGAACATAACATGCATCATAACTTGCCAAATCTCTTATGTCTGCTTTAAGTAAGAGAGCTAATGCAATTAAATCAATTCTCTCCTTCACTGCTTCTCCTCCAATAATTTGTGAACCTAATATCCTTCCACTTTTTTATCGGCAACAATCTTTATCCATATTGATTTGTTGGCTGGGTAATAACCATCCCTTGTTATGCTTTCAATTTCTTCTTCAATAGAGTCGAAACCATACTTCAAAGCTTCTTGTCTAGTTAATCCAGTCTTCCCAATATACAAGTCAAATACCTTGGTTATAGCACTGCCCGCAATTCCTCTAAATCTTGCACTTCCACAAGCCGCATTCTCTCCTGCAATTCGTCCCTGCTTGTTTGCAGTTGTTCCCATAGGTAGGTATGTATCTTCATTTGTAATATAGCTTCTAACAGTTGCACAATCCCCTGCTGCAAATATATCAGGAATATTGGTTCTCATGTATTCATCAACCTTAATTGCATTAGCATATCCTAGCTCTATCCCTGCATCTCTAGCAATTTCAGAATTAGGCCTTACACCGGTCCCAAGTAGTATGAAATCAGCATCAATCTCGCGATTAGTATTAGTTTTTACAGCCTTGACATCGCCATCTGTGCTACCAACTATTTCTTCCACTCGCTCACCTGTTATAACTTTCACTCCATTGGCTTCTAACTCTCTTTCTACAATCTTGGCCATGTTTTTATCAAGCATAGTAGGAAGGATATGGTCACTCATCTCTACTACTGTTATGTCCATTTTTCTTCTCGCACTTCTTTCCTTAAATGCTTCTACCATCTCAAGACCAATAAGACCCGCACCTGCAATTACACATGTAAAAGTATTTTTTGTAGAATCGTAAACTTTCTTTGTGCATCTGTTCATGTTATGACAAAGTTTGCATTAGGGGGCTCCAATCTGAAATACGAACTTGCTTATTTTGGAATCAAAATAAGCTTTATGGAACGGTGAGCAATCAAAATAAAGTATTCTCAGTTTCTATGTCTTCTATTCGTTCTTTGTCCATTCCTTTGAAAACCAAGGTTTCCAAAAAACATTTAGCCATTCGAGATTTATTCTTTGTATTTCTCTATACAGTTCATTCATCTTCTCATTTGTTTTGATAAGTTCTCTATACAACTCATTCATCTTATCCACATTTTTAATCGATTCGGTGTACAATTGATTAGTTCTCTCTATACCTTTAATATATCCTTGATACAACTCATTCATCTTATCAAAATATCTAAAATACTCGTTGTACATATTTTCATTTGAAGTCATACTATAAGTTAATAAAAGCTGATGCCTCATTATAAATTTATCAGTCAATTGACTAATACTTATTATTTAATCTACGTCTATTCAATGCATTGTTGAATAATTCTGGTCCTAGTCTTTTATAGCAAGGTTATTTTAAGCTTGAATTAGATAAATGACAATAACTGGTACATAGTTATACTAATATCATGAAACATTTGCAGTCTACGTAATTATTAAAATTAGTAGGATGATGATATAATGACTAAAATTTCCTTTATCTATCTATTTGGGATTAATAGCATAATATCTAGACATGAGTAATCAAAATTTGGAACAGCAATACAATATTATCAAGATAATCGAATGAAATATGAATTTATGAATTGAATTCCTATAGATTACATACACAAAAGCCCATTCTAACTGTCGTACTGTTGAAGGTATGCAACAATTAAAGCAATCATTCAATCTAAATTCACTTATACTCCAGATCAAATATCGACCATTTGTATCATATGATCATTTTATGATCCTTTCATTCATTTGCATTTGATATGTATGTTGGAACAAACCTATTGGTTTTTCTATCTCTTTCTTTTCCTTATTGTTGCATTCTTTGAAGGCAACTAAAGGATATCAAGAAAAACAGAATTGTCAGACCTTGTTAACAGCATTCCATATTTTATAATAGGTTAATCTGAAATAAATCTTATATACGAGCGTAAGTAAATACAGATACCGCTAAAAAAGTAACAACCGAGGATAATCAACTATCACAATATGCGATTCACGCTATCCCTTCATACGTTAAGAACATGTCTAAGAAATTCATGAGAAATGAAAAAAGAATCCCACTAAATTATGATAAATATCTGATAGGAAGATCTTATCAACTATTCAAATGTGCTCTTCATTCAGACAAAACACTTCAGCTATACAAGCAGCAATTATGGCATTTTTGTAAATTTATTGAAATGACAACTGAGGAGATTATTGCAAAGTATACAGGGGACAATATCAAACAAATGATACAACTACAACGTATATTAGAAGACTATGTTTTATTCATACGGGCCAAAATAGGTAAAGAGGAGATCACTGCTGCAACTGCTCATAGCATGATTACTCCGGTAAAGTTGTTCTGTGAAATGAATGATATTATTCTTAATTGGAGAAAAATAAACAAACTCTTACCATATGGTAATGGTAACGCAGCAGATGAAGCCTACACAAGAGAACAAATAAAGAAAATGTTAGAACATTCAGATCTTAGAGCCAAAATTCCTATACTTTTCATGGCATAGAGTGGAATGAGATTGGGAGGTTTTGTTGGCCTTAGGGATGGAGATATACACCCTATCTTTGATGAAGTGACAGGCAAAAAATTAGTTGCTGCTCATGTAGTTGTTTACAGAGGAACGGATGATGAATATGATACTTTTATCTCACCTGAGGCATTCTCTATATACCAAGAATATCGAAATCTTCGTATAAAGTTTGGTGAAATAATAACCAAAAAGAGTCCTATTCTTCTGAGGCGATTTGACATCAGCCCTTAATTCAGATATTTCCAAGAACATTGAAATATTATAAGAAATGATTTAAATCTTTCACATAAATAGTGATGTTAAATTTTTGGTTAATTTTTGAATGGGACTAATTCAATAAAAGTATAATAGTTAGTTTGGAGTATAATATATGTCGACTGATCGGAAGAGAGGAATGATCCATCATACAGATCTGCATAGCGGGTAAAGGCCCATTATGTCCTTGGAAATGTATGGTTGTCATCATAGAAAAATAGGTAGTCGCTAATTCCAAACAATTGACGAGTAGTCCAGTTCTGTGATGGTAAGGGCAAACTTCGAGACTGTCTGGAACCTAGGATGTCAGTCCTGGATAGAAAGCCACATATCTTCGAAAATCAGTCGGCTAATTCCATATCAATAAATTGTTAATTTATTCATGGCTTCAATTATCGCTTTCACCTTACAGAACAAACTCGTGTAAAAAAAGAACCATCCGATTGAGCCTTAAGACATGTTCCTGTTTACCGATATATATAATTCAAACCATCATGTCTTATTATTTGACAGTAGCAGGACCAACTTTTTCTACAGTAGGTGGGTGCAGAACTACAAATTGTCCTGCCATAGTTGGCAGATGGTAAGTGCGATAGAATCGAAATACTCGACATTTTAAAGTCGTAATATAGTGAATTTTCCTTGCAGATAGACATAACTCATTATTACAGTAATCGTAATTTCAAGATATCTAGATTAGAAATCAGAAACTTGTTATCCTTTGATAATGTCCCCCAGCCTTGAATACCACAGAATCTCCTATGATCAAAAGACATAGCGCAATAAAGGAAAGTATACAGTTGACATACTCATCTAAAATTTTTTGGTCAAAACTTAACTTTTATTTATTTGATAGACCACATCAACTTCTGGGAATGATCGTATTTGCTTATCTGGAGGAAGTGGAATACTGGATGTCTTATATGTGTCATGAATGAGATCCTTGACCTCACTCGATATGATTATCTGATCTTTTTCTGCTATCGACTCTAATCTGCTTGCCAGATTAACCGTTGAACCCATGGCGGTAATTTGGTAACGTGAACCTGCATCTAATAATCCAAACAATACCGATCCGATATTTATTCCACACTTAACATCGATGTCAACCTTATAATGAGTAAAATGCCTAGACCAGACTTCCAGCCATTTCTGTCGTATTGTTTTAAAACTCTGTCTTAGTTGTAAAGCACTTGTTACTGCATTCAATGCACCTTGTGTTTTATCGTCACTATAAAATCCAAAGAGAGCCATTATGCCATCACCAATAAACTTGTCCACTATTCCGTTATTGTTATGAATAATTCTACCCGCCGTGTCAAAATAGTCTGTTAGAAATCCTGCAATCAGGACTGGCTCATTAATCAAAGTGTTACATAGATTGGAAAAAGATGATATGTCCCAAAAGACGATCGTCAGATTTTTGCTTTGAAGACGGTATAATTGAGGATCCCCTAAAATTGAGTATATGGCAGGATCCAAAAATTTGTTTAATGAGACAGATGCCGCTATCTCAGGGATGAGATTTTTTCCATATACTATTGGCTTGTGACTTAAGTTACCTAATATTTCAGGAAGTTGATTGCCAGTAAAACCAATCAAAAATCTTAATCTCTCGGTATTACTCATCTCCTCTTCCTGTTTCGGATAGATTGCTATTGTTCCTTTTTCCTGCGGATGGATTGCACAAGAATACTCTATCCTCGGAGTGTAAAAGTCGAATGTTTTTGCGCACTCTCCGTTAGGACCGACATCTCCAATCTTGATGTCATATGGTGGTATTTCCTTTTCAAATATAATAGAATGCGATTCATTATCCGTATTAAGCCACCTAATAGTTTGCCCAACAGCTATACTGACATATCTGGGCATAAAATAACGAATCCCTGGTTCATTAGTTATGTGAGGTATAACGACTGACATGAAGACATCTGTGATCCTGTAATTATTATATTTTCACAACATACAGAATGCTTGTATCTTCTCTCTTTTTTCTTTAGCGTTAGTAGCAGTATTCCATGCTTCTCTCAGAATTGAAGTTAAGCCAACTAGACATTTTTCATATTCCTCAGGTAGTCGTTCATCTCTATATTTTTTGATATCTTGTTTTGCTTGTTGCCTTATGTAGGACATATCCCTACTGATTATAGACAAATCCACTTCAAGAATTCCTGCTATTTCTGTTTGGGAATTACCCTTACTTATCATCTCTAACACTTTGGCTCTTCGCCATTCAAATAGCAATATGTGTATATGGTATGGTCTGGAGTCAGCTTGCCTATATATTAGATTTATTGGAGATAGAACTATACAAGAACAAGATTTTGGAAAGATACAAAAAGACAGAATTTCAGAAATGAAAAAATGGGCTAGATTTCTTAAGAGAGCCAGAGAAGAGCACAGGAAAATTAATCTAGCAATAGTAGCAGCAAATAATCATTATGCTGGCTTTGGTCCTGGAACTGCTAACACATTCAGGAAAATGCTGGATTTGTCAGAAGTGACTTGGGAAAATGTTGAGATTTCTGATATCAAATGGAGAACATCTAGTAACACAAAACAATCTAGTCTATCAGATTTTCTAAAATGAGGCAGGTTGAGTAATTAATTGAATAAATTATATCTAAAATACTTGCATAATTCAGATTCCTAAAGGCTGATTATTTATTCTATTTTGTAAGTCTGTATAAAGATTAGCATCGCCAAATCCTTGCTCAATAATGTCAATCTTGTCATTTGGAAATATAGTTTGTATTCGGCCAATTATACAATCTGGGTTAGGATTTACTAGTATCAGTCGCTTATTTGTACTAGATTCTAATCCCTGTTTGAAAGCTAAGCTTAGTAAAGCTAATGCTAAGCTAAGCTTACAATCACGGCTTCTAATCCACCAATTTATCGAACCGTGTAACTTAACATACTGTATATTACCTACATTGTTTTGAAAGTGTATATCCTCAATTGGTAATATTTGTTCGCCAGTTATGGGCTCTAATGAATCCTCTTCTCCAAGGTATATCTGAGTTATGTTTTGCACATGTTTCATACACTAAATCATAGTTAGTAGTAACTACATGGGCAAACAACTTTATATGTCCTCTTTTAAGTTGGGTTTTCTCAAATTCAAACAGTTCATCATAATATTGCTGTGCCGATGACATATTGAACTTACTGCATGATTGTACAAGGGTGTCATCTACAATTTCCTTTATCCCCTGGATGGTTGCAGAATCAGAAAAACTCTTTACAAACGGTAATTCTTTGTCCTTCCTCAGTTGATCCAAGTATATTGCATAGGGTCCTAAATCTCTTAATGCGTCAAAATGGTGAGCACGTGCATTAAGAATTGAGTATATTACTTCTAGGTCTATCTCTCCAGAATTGAAGAATCTGTTGTTCGTATTTGATGAATCGAGGATTGTTTCAATATGTTTCCAGATTTCTCCATAGTCACTTTTTGATATTCGTTCCTTAATTTTCTGTGTTAAATCTTGTATATGTCCTATACCTACTGCCCTCGAAGCACCTGCGCCCAGAAATAACATATCCAATTATTTTAATTTTGTTATATAAATTAAACTAGCCTTGGGATAAGTTTAGGCTTAACTGAAGGCAAAAGACCTGTAGTCGCAAGGCGCTTGAATTATGCCCATGTCTCAATTATGTAATTCCTTTGGCTAGAATTACTGAGATAGAATGGTCCTAGGATATTCATCTGTACCATATCATTGGGATGTTTCATGGCAAACCGTTTGTACCTTCTTTTTCTATATTGACACTTGAGGATGTTAGGGCCGTGTCTTTTTAGTAAGTTGTATATAGTTCTGGTACTTAATGACAATCCAATAATCCTTTTTAATCTAAACTTGATTCTATTACATCCAAATCTTTTGGTTAAACGTAGATCAAGTATTGTTTCTTGTATTTCAGATGTAATCTTCTTGTACTTGATATTATGAGGTCTTTTAGAGAGATCTGATAATCCCTCTATCCCTTTCCCTTTGTACCTCTTCTTCCACTTGTAGTAACTCTTTCTGGATGTACAGTATCTCTTGCAAATAATAGATACAGGGGCCAACCCCGAAGCCATAGAGGATAATTATAATATAATAGAGGACTTTATTTTTAAACAGGTATATGGATATGAAACGAAATGTAAAAAATGCAGTCAGCAGATGATGGGTTATTCAGAGATTATAAGACATGATTGGCTATGTTCTGTATGTCAAGTGGAAAAGGATAAGCATGAATACTACGAGTTGCAATCAAAGAAAAGACACGATCTTGAAAGTAGAAACAAGCTATATCCAGTTTTAGAATATTGCTATAATATAAGATGCATTGACCATGAGGATCTCAGTAGAACGTTTGAAGAGGATAAAGCCCTGCCTGATCTTAATAAAGAATTCAGGGACGAAATAAAACAGGAGTATATACAAGACTGTATAATTTTAGCCGGCAAAATACATAAGCCCAAGCCCGAAGTCATCAGCAAAGCCAAATGGGAACGACAACAACGTAGAGCCAGAAAAGCTATAAGGGAAAAACATAAACAGGAGGCCGCCGACCAAAAACTAGAAGCCGAGGGTACACCGCAATATCACTTACGTGAACAGATAGACGAAATCGGTTGTGAATGCAAAGCCGAAGAGATAAGAGCTGGTAAATTCTGCGATACGTGCAAACTTTTGCTCAAGGTAGAGCAGTACATGATTGACTTATTTAAGCGCGAGTCAGAAGGCAGAGGGACAATATTATGAAGGTGATAAACAGCGGTAGCAAAATTTCTAAAGGTTATAATTGGATTAATTAATTTGATATCATACCTCTAAAATATATTTAAACATCTAACTTCATTATTAGGAACTATTGTGATGTTAATATATTCAATTCTAACTACCTCCTTAGGATGAATCTGATAATTCTGTTGTCCCAATAGCAAGAAGATTAATGACCATGATTTACAAACTGTTGCACCTGCTTTAAGTAATTTTAAAGGGCTAGGCAGATCAGTTCCATACAGTTATCTTAGATAGTTTAGAAACAAAAGCTGCTTGTCCTTAGATTAGCTGTGAGTGATAATGTTCAGTTAACTGACAGAACTATAGTTAAGAAAGTATTCTCCTTACTGATATTTATCAGATGTAATGCGATAGCTCCTCAAAGAATGTTCGCATTGCGGCTATGTATTAGAATACTATCTTGTCCCTATTTTGGTTTGATTTACTGATGAATTCAGTAAGCGCTTCATGGCTTTCTTGTAGACAAGTCCATGGATGTACTTAGAAGAGAATCTACGATCTCTCATGACGTTATCGAAAATCAATTCGTCAAAATATCGTTCTATATTCGAGTCTAACAAATCTTTCAAAATTGAGGGATCCAGAACCTGCAAGACATCGACTTCAATTTGGAATAAACTACCACCATTGTTCTTCCTAAAGATACCAGAATTAGGGTCTTTTCTTAATTTCGATAGAACTTCGGGATCAGGGTTTGTAAGATGTTGTAACCCAAACTCGTGTATTTGTTCTCTGGTTATTGCTATTCGTTTCAGGTCAATGCCGTGTTCACTCCAATACCTCTCTATCATTTTTTCATCCATCCTTAAACCAGAGGGATCATACTCACCAAGATACAAAATGTGAACTGCTTTTCCCTCTTTTATTTTCTCTCGTAATCGTATTAAATTTTTTCTTTCATACGTAAAGGACGTCCAACCACCTGTTGGAACGATCCGGACATCATGACCCTGAAGCATGCTTTTGAGTACTCCACCCATGGCCTTCTTCTCTACCTAGACCTCTATATAATGGGGCTGTCCGTACCACCGAGGAATATAATGCATTTTGTACTTCTCGGGCAGAGATTCGAGGAATTCAAGGTTAGCATATATAATCTGCTCGGGCAAGTAAAAATGGTCGTCAATATCGATTATGGATCTGGACTCGTCCACAATACAGTCAGGGTCAATCTCCTCTCTTTCTCTTGCTTCAACAAGCTTTCTTGACAAGCCCTTGTAACGCTCGTACAGATTTTCGAGGATATTTTTTGATACCAAGATAGAGAAGAGACCCCTCAAAGTGAGTCGTGATATGCCAGGTTCTTTCCGAGTTTCTATTATCTCTTTAACATAAGGCATTATCTCCTGGTCCCAATCAAGTCTACGTAGTTTGTTGTTTTTCTTTTTACTATAAACATCTGCAGTTCCTACAGCTGCCCATGGCTACAACCTAGCGTTCGTAGCATTCGTAGCGTTCGTATTCTGATTTTGAGCATGAGACTTTGACCACCTTTGTCGGACGCTATTTGATGATCTGGTTCGGGAGCATTCGCGGTAGCATTCGAAGAATCAGCCTGTTTTGGGCGCGAATCTGGCGTTTCGGAGGCTTCGAGTGCTTCGAACGGTATTTTGCAAATGACTATAGTTCCTAGTCTAGTTTTCGAATCCTGGGTTGTATTAATGAAAATGTTTAGTTCTTCTAGGTTTGCCTTAATCTCGTTTAGCCTACGACTCAAGATATGAGTCTGCTTTAGGCCATGATTTATCTTTTTGTATGTCTATCTTTAGATCATTGGCCTCTTCCTCTAACTCCGATAGTAGAATAGTTGCACTGCCAGACCAAGTATCCCTAGTTTCCATCATATGGATGATCGCTCTAGCCACAGAACTGCCCTCTAGTACTTGACTGGTTCCTAAAGCTTTGTTCTCATCATAGGCCTTGATAAATTCTCCTTCATCATAGCCAAGACATCTCGATATCATTTCTCTAGCTATCTCAAAATCTGCCATTCTTGACATTGACTTCAGTTTAATGCCCCCTTGGGACTTGAGTTCTAACACCTTAACGATAGTATCAAAGATAAATCCCAGTAGCTCGGGTTTAATCCTTTCCAATTCTGGCTTGATGTCATCCTCAAAACTACGTCTGTTTTCAGGTTTAATTCGTTCTGCCTCGAGGATTAATCCTCTATCCAGTAAATCAGATCTCGTTGCTGCCAGGTTGATACCATTGAATCCGATAGGTCGCTTGTACTGATAAATAATGTCGTCATCGTCAGTATATAATTCACGGTTAGAGTCTGAAGTACCAGTTACTGCCCTGCATAGGTCATTGGATAGCCATTCCGGTAATGTAGACACGTTATCATAATACGTTAGAAAGTTGTGCATTAGTTGTCGTGATAGCTCTCTATTTAGAGGCAGCAGATTGCATACTGGTCGAGGAAATTTTTACCTGCATGGGTTATCTCAAGTGACTTGTATACATCTCGTGTTTTTTCTTTAACATACCCAAATTTTTTTAATTTGCTTATATGATATGAAATCAGCTGTTTGTCTCGATTAAGTTTTTTTGCAATCTGTGATGCAGTAAAACCCTCCTCTATCATTTTTAATATGGATAGTAGTAAAGTCAAATATTTACAGTAAAATTTTTGACTATAATAATAATTAGACAAATTCTTTCGTTTGACATACATATATCATTAACCGCTACCCAAGTCATTTATCAATGAAGACATAATCCGCTAATTTATCATCAATAAGGGTATCTCTGCAGGAATCACAGAACCAACCTCCTTTGTTAATTGTTGTACTTGCACGGATAGGTTACATTTTTAATTACCTACATGGGTTACCCTTTTCTGTTTAGTTCTCGTATGTGTACTGGATGTAATTAACCTTTGTAGGAACATCTCCGATGGAGTAAGACCATTTATGCCTCCATGTTCTCTGGTTTCGTTATATGCTTTAACAAACATGTCGTATCTTTGTTTACCATCATCTATGTTTGGTATATCTTCTAATGCTATGAATTCATTCTTTACAATCTTGTTATATGCTTCTACTTTGCCCTGTAACTGCGGATATGATTTTGGTATTTGCTTATCTTTTATCTGATTATGTATAAGGAAATGTCTGAATATTCTGGATGTAAACTGTTTACCGTTATCATGCATCATCATCTTAGGCTTACCATTAATCATTATCCAGTCCTCTAATACATTAAGAACATCCACTGACCTCTTTCTTTCGGACCACTTGCTAGCTACCTTCCTAGAACAATCATCTAAGCAACTAATGATGTAATTCCTTTGACTGGAATTACTCAGATAGAAAGGGCCAAGGATATCCATCTGTACCATATCATTTGGATGCTTCATGACAAACCGTTTGTAAGTTCTTGCTTTGGCCTTACACATGAGGATATTAAGACAATGTCTCTTTAGTATCTTGTATATAGTTCGGGTGCTTAATGAGATTCCAATGATTCTTTTTAGTCGAAACTTGATCCTATTACATCCAAATCTCTTAGTTAATCGTAGATCAAGTATAGTCTCTTCTACTTCTGGTGTTACCTTCCTGTAGTTGATTTTATGAGGCCTTCTGGAGTTATCTGATAGGCCTTCTATCCCTTTCTGCTTGTATCTATTATTCCACTTGTAGTAAGTCTTTCTGGATACACCATATCTCTTACAAATATTACATATGGTATCACCAGTCCATTCTTTTTCGTGTATTAGATTAAACCTTATTCTGATTTCTATATGGATTCACTTCCCGACAGAAGTGTAACCCATGTCTGTAAGCTATAATGTCACCTATGTCAGTAAGTACAACATCTAACCAATAGTTGGAATAAAGGATTTATCCAAAAGGATAAAGAATTCATACGTATCTTAGGTCCTTATGATAGAAATGCTGAGTGGTTCAATGATTCGAATGAATTAATTGATATATTACATAGGGTTCTTCTTTTGTGGAATAGTGGTAAGGGTAATGAAGTTATCGATGTCTTTTACAAGAATCTGGTCTTGGAAAGAACGATACTTTCTATAGAATCGCACAAGCCATTTCAGAATCGCTTCCTATTGAAAGTAAAGAGAAGAAGTGGCTAGAGGGCTTTCTTGCAGGGAAAGCAAGAATATCAAAACAAATCAAGGTAGAATCTGGTCAGAGGAGGTTGTTTGAATAGATGAAGCCATTCCATACAATTGCCGTGCCTCATAGAGATATACTTGAAGGAAAGATGACAATGAACATTTTTGCAGCCGATCTGTGGGAAACTTATCTTGGTAGAACTTTTCCTGAATACAAAGATCCAAATTTGTTCTTTAAAAAGACCTACATTACTGAAGGTTTGAAGAACCTCTTAGATGTAGTAGAAAAGAGACTGAAAGGTCAGGGAGGAGATCCTGTTATTCAAATTCAAACGCCTTTCGGAGGAGGAAAAACCCATGCATTAATAGCTCTTTTTCACAGCGCTAACCAATGGAGATCTAAATGTGTTGTTCTATCAGGAACTTCTATGAACACAAGTCAAACTATGTGGGGGGAAATAGAGAATCAAATTACAGGTAAAATAGTTGCATTAAAAGGAAGCGTATCACCTGGCAGGGAATCTCTAAGGAAGATTCTTAAAACAAAAGGACCGGTGCTCATCCTGATTGACGAACTTCTAGAATATACCACAAAAGCAGCAGGAATTCAAGTTAAGGATTCGACGTTGGCCGCTCAAACTATAGCTTTTGTGCAAGAACTCACCGAGGTGGCAGGAATTTTGGATAAAGTCTGCGTGGTGATTACCCTTCCATCCAGTGTCCTTGAACATTACGATAAAAACGCTGAAAAGATGTTCAATCAGTTGCAGAAGGTTTCAGGTAGGCTAGAAAAAATTTACAGCCCTGTGAGAGATAACGAAATAGCACAAGTGATTAGAAGACGACTGTTCTCTAATGTGGAGTTAAAAAAATGTGAATCTAATATTTTTGAATTTCTTGAGTATGCTGAAAGAGAAGGAATACTTCCTGTTGGAATGGAGATTTCGGAATATAAAGAAAAGTTCACAGATTCTTTTCCCTTCCTACCAGATGTTATAGAAACCTTGTATCATAGATGGGGAAGTCTTCCCACGTTCCAAAGGACAAGAGGGGTGCTGAGACTATTGTCCTTGATAATTTATTCTCTGAAAGAAAGTAGCCAAGGGTACATCTCACTGGCTGACTTTGACTTGTCAAATGATGAGATCCGAAGAGAACTCGTAAAATACACAGGCAACGAGTTTGATAGTGTTATTTCAGCTGATATCGCTGAAAAAGATTCAGGTTCTCGGAAAGTAGACGAGTCTTTAGGTAAATCATTTCGAGGTTTGAAGATAGCGACTAGGGCAGCAACCTCAATTTTTATGTATTCTTTTTCTGGCGGTATTGAGAAAGGATGTCATTTAGGAGAAATAAAAAGATCAGCTACAACTATAGATAATCCATCAAGTGTTGTTGCTGAGGCCGTAGAACAACTCAAATCTAATTTATTTTTCCTTCAGAACGTAAACGATAAATATGTTTTCCTAAATCAGCCCAACCTTAATCGAATTCTACTTACCAAGATTGAAAACGTCAAAGACAAGGAAGTTGTTGAACTAGAACATCAATTACTGAAAATGCTTTGTTGCACAAAATCATTATCATATAGGTATGAGTTTGTTGACCAATTGAGATTTAGCTAACATGTAATGAGATTATTGTTGGACATGATTAACTGGTCTTTTTATAACAAATCGCTAGTTAGGCGAGGTGAAGTTATTCTAGATTTTGATGTCATAGATAGTTGGTATAGTGAGTTGGACTTAATGAATGATGGAAAGAGGGGTGGACATGACCACTATCCAGATTCGTTTATCCAATTACTAGGTTACATGAGGGTATATTTTCATCTGCCATACCGCCAAGCAGAAGGCGTAGTCATAGCTCATGCTGGTAATAAGATACCATCTATTCCAAACTACAGTACAATTAACAGACGTATTAATAACCAGGATATCAGAATCAGCGAACGACATGAAGTAGGTAATGATGACGACATCATTATAGCATTAGATAGTACAGGAATCAAAGTTGCTAATAGAGGTGAATGGATACGACATAAATGGCACGTAAGAAGAGGTTATCTGAAAATACATCTAGCAGTAAACATCAAGAATAAGAAGATTATTTCTTTGGAGGTTACTAGTGAAGAAGTACACGATGGCAAGATGCTAAAGAAGTTGATTGATAATGCTTCTGCAAATAACAATGTAAAGGGTGCGTTAGCAGATGGTATGTATGACAGTAATAAGAATTTTAGATATCTATCCAAGAACCACATTAAACCTGGTATAAAGACAAGAAGTAATTCCAAGGTCAAGACAGGCAACTGTCAAGCAAGGAATAGGTCTGTAATGAGACAACAAACAAATCTCAAAAGATGGAAACATAGCGTGAGCTATGGACAAAGGTGGATGGCAGAAACGGTATTCTCGTCTATCAAAAGAACGTTTGGCGAGTATGTAACTGCAAGAAAGTTTCAGAATATGGCCAAAGAGATGTTGCTAAAAGCATCACTGTATAACATGTTTGCTATCGGGATGTAGAGATATAGATAATGTACGAATGATAAAATGATTCATGCAACAGAGCTGCTGAAAAAGCAGATGATTGGGGACAAATTTAAGATATATCCTTGGCCATCAACACCAAAGGACATTCCAGACACACAAGAACTCAAGCTGGTTGTTATACATGAAAAGAATGTTAGGTTAATGAATAACATCATTGAGATGAAAGGCGAATCTCCAAGAATTTATCGGAATACTATATTTTTCTTGACACCACTAGAGACAGAGAGGTCGTCATTTTTGGAAGGAATGAAGAGAAGAATAGCATACGAACATCTTGATATGGACAAGACACTTAACTTGAGTGATGGTCAAAGAAATGAGATAAGAAATAATCTAAAAAAAGACGCAGAGACACTTAATGAAGCAATCCGTAGATTCTATCGCATAGTATATGTTCCGGCAAGGGATGGATTTAAAGAGATAGACCTGGGCATTCCGACGTATGGAGAGAATAGGAGCGTAGATTATGATGTGTATGACAAGCTTAGGAGTGAGGAAGAAATTTTGGAGGGTATTGCACCAGTCGTAATAAAGGCAAGATATTTTGGAGACAAAGAATATGTCAAAATCCAACAAATATATGATTCAATGCTAAAGACTCCAGGCGAGTCCAGAGTTATATCTTCAAGTAAAATAGAGTCTGCTATAAAGACCGGGGTTAAGCAAGGGCTATTTGGGCTTGGAGAAATTGATACTAATGAAAACATGGTATGTACTGCTTTTCGAGAGGAAGTTATGATGCCTATTGAAGAAATGGATTTGCTCGTCAGTGAAACTATTTGCAACAAGCAAAGAGAGAGAAGTAGGTACTATTAGTACTGCAACGGAGCTTTCTGGTTCAATACCAATTGGAGAGATTGGTCCCACATTTCCAAAAGAGGTGCTATCAACTGATAGGAAAGAAATAATCCTCAGATTTAAAGTACCGCGTGGAAGAATATCTGAAATTATGCGTGCAATGAATTACCTTCAAACTAAATTCCAATCACTTGAGATCGAAATAAAAGCGACAGACGGACACAATTCAAATGCAAACAAATCGCCCATTCCATTACATGTGCGAGGATTCAGAAATTCTGTAAAATATTGATTAACCTTGCCCATTTGCATCCCAAAATCCAAGAAAATCTTCGTTCCTTTGTCTTCCACAAGAAATTTGTTTCCACCTATCTCATGGACTCCCCCGTAAAAAGTGATGGTTGAGGGCATAAAAACTAGTCCTTGTAGGTTGCTTATACCCTTTTAATGGATTATGACTACGATACGTCAAGATGATCTGAAGAAAAAAAAGAGACTGATTATGGGATTCGTGGTTATTACATGACTTTATCTCAAAAGTAAACACTTTTTTAAATGCTATACTTTTGAGGGTTTATTTATTTTTCTTCCAAAGTCCCATTTTGACTATCGCAGGGACATGATATATTGTAGTATATTAGTACAAACCTGATCTTCTTTAACTTTATATATGTTACAACGTTATATCGCTAACAAAAAATAACAGAGAAAGTTTGGTTACTTTAGGCAGATGTTACGTGGTAACGAGTATCCTTACCTGAGCCAAACTTTTGAGTTCTGAATAATGTTTTTCCTTCACTTAGGTATGCATCAATGTCTTGTGAAGTTCGTTTTCCTCTTCCAGATACTTTTCTTGATCGCTCGCTATCGTTGGGGTCTGTTACTGCATATCCGTATCTTATGCATTTCTTTATCAAAATATGGTATAGCTTGCGTATGATAGCCTAAGCTCATATGAACGGCACCTTTGTTATCAAGCGCTCGTTCGTCATTTGGATCTATATCTAAAGCCATTCTGGCTCTATTTACAGACTTGCATAATTTAAGATGTCTATAAAGCCTCAATTATGGGTGTACTTGGGTTACATCGGTTACATATTGGCTCTTTTTGGATGTAACTCTATGTATAAAATAGTTGTAATTATAGTAATAAATATGCTAGTATTTTATATATATTCTATATTTCTGACCTATTATCTAAGATATTCATAGGTTACATAGGTTACATCAGTTACATAGCTTTTCGTATACAAAACAATTTAGCTATCTAAAATGAATAAAGAAGGCTCGCCTTGTGCAGATAGAAAATATGGCGTAACCGATGTAACCGTTGTAACCAATGAACATGTCGAATTTACTTAGGAATTATGATTGGTATTTATAAAAATTGCTAAATTAGTATTTGAAAAGTATAGATACTGAGTTAATTAAAATTCATTGGTTACATGCTAGATGTAACCTTTTTTAAAATAGTCTAGGACTTCAGAAAGGCCAGTAGGTCAGCATTGACCTGATCCTGAAGCGTAGCCGTGAGACCGTGCGGTGCTCCTGGATAGTAGATTTCCTTCGCGCCTTTGGTGATGATTGTCCTGATTATGATAAAAATAAGTCACCCATTCAAGATTTGCTGAGATGCGCGCTTTGCGCCTGCAACAGACGCATTAGACAATAATCCTTCCTTGCCTACCCAGTCTCCTACTATGTACAAATTCTCTGCAATTTTTGTATCCGGTCTTCCACCTAATCCGCCGTCTGCAGCAGTAACAAGAGCATTAGATACTACCATGTTGGGCAATGGTCTCTTCTTAACCAGCACCTGTCTCCATCCTGGCTGCCAGTAAATCAAGGAACTCTTCTAACTCCGGTTGATCCTCTCTTGGCTTGGGTTCAATTGAAGTACCAAGGTATTTTGCGACGTGGATTAATGCCCCATCCTTAGGAGCAAGCTTTGCATATGCAGAATGAACTGAAAAATATAGTGGACGATCTACCCCCAAAGCAAACAATGTGTCTTTGTCTGGAAGGCTGCTAAGAGCAACATCCAAACATACAAGGCGTATGGGTTTTGCTTCTTTTGCTGCCTTGGATAGTACGTCTGGTCTCTCGTTGTCATCGAAAAGGCTGTAGGCATCCTTTGGACCTGCTCGCTATTACAACTACCTTTGAGGACACTTCGGTTTTGTCATCCAACAAAACTTGCCATCCAGAAGAATCAGTTCTTTTCACCTTGATTACCTTTTTTCCCATGACAATTCTTGCATTTGCGTTTTTGGCTACTGTTAGTAGTCCGTCGACGAGTGTCTGCCAGCCTCCATCTAAATACATAACTCCTGCTCGACTACCCACATAGATTTGGTGAAGTACCGGTCCTATGCTCTGAATGTCTGGATCGTTTGCATAAGTATTTAGTCTAAAAATCGTCTTAATTATTTCAGCATCGTTCATGTCGCGAATATTTTTGTCTAGCCATTCCTGTTCTGTAACACTTTCTAATTGTGAAAAATCAATTTTGGCAGGTGATTTAAAGAATTGACTCCCCTCATCACTCTTACCAGATAACCAACTACTATAATCACCAGCAATTTCACGTTTCTTGCCGCCGCTTATTAAATAACCTTTCCCTGCAGGAATGCCTCCAGTATAAGTGATGCCTATCTCCTTTAAAATTGAGTCACTTGCGTCAGTGAGAAATAGTGCGTGCGGTCCTTGATTAAAGTAAAAACCGTCTATTTCTGCAGTCCTTGCACGACCTCCAATTTCTCTAGACGAATGTTCAAATAACGTTACTGCCTTTCCAGAACGGGCAAGCAGACGCAGCAGTGGTAAGACCTGCAAGTCCTCCTCCAATAATTATTACATCTGAATTATCGAATTCATTTGACATTGAATAGTTGTATATTTAGAAGCTTATTGTTAAGTGTTGCTCTCATATTGAGCATCCAACTTTTAAGACATTTGAAATTTTTCATCTATGGTCATCTTAATTTGCTGTTATTTTTATAAATCAAAGTCCCAAAATACTAGATCTCTTGCGTAATTAGCAGTTATGATCTATTAATGCTGCCTATTTTGACTGTATTCTTAGATTGAAATCCTGTTAGACTGCATCACTCTGAAGTTCAGTATACCGGATACAATATCAGATATGTTATTGTACCTTCTTAGTTTGTTTCTGAACTTAATACCCATTATTCCAAACTTCTTGATCTTGCATATGGTGTGTTCTACTATGATCCTGAGTCTTGAGTGATTCTTGTTGTATCTCATATCGTCATTTGAAAGCAAGGTATTCTTTTTCTTTCTAATGGGAAGTACAGACTTTACTGTGGGAAAGTCCTTTTCAATACCAAGATAACCAAGATCAACTATATTGTCAACTTATGATGGAGTTATAAGTCAAGTGTCACATTAAATGTCATTATTCCATCTTCCAAATCTATTATCTAGAAATTCTGATACTGCGGTTTTCTGGTCTTCTATATGCTCATAAAACCTATTTGCACATACACATGACTTTATCAGCTGGTTTACCTTTCTTTCATTCGGGTTCAGATATGGAGCTTTCTTTGGAAGATAGATTATGGTAAGCCAATGTTTCTGTGCATTGATATAGTCATTCGTCATTTTACTGATATGGAATGAAGCATGATCCCAGATGAGTATCAATCTTTTCCATTTGATATTCATGACATATTTCCTGAGCTTGTCCAGATGGTCTATGGTATTCGTAGAATTCATCTCATTATAGAAATCATACATCAATTTCTTATCTGGCCATAACATGGATATGTATGCAGAGAACTTGTTTCTACTTCCATTATGTTCTATTTTCAGCTGCTTCCCTTCAAAGCTCATAGATTTGCGTATACATGGTTTCTGTGTTATCGTAGTTTCATCTTCAAATACTAACATCACTCCTTTTTTTCAGAGCTGATGCTACTTGCTTGTAATTCTCCACTCTTTTTCTCCCTTCTTCATAATCAGGCCCATGTAATAGTTCCAATTTTGGTCTTTTACACCTAATCCCCATATCCTTAGTTATTCTTTGCAGATGTTTGAAACTGATTGGAATATCAAGCTCATCTGTAAGACATCGTGCAAGTGACCTTAGACTCCATGTATTTCTAAGATAACCAAAGATATGGGGATCATTAAATAATGCAGAAAGAATAATCTCTTTGTTTTCATCAGTTATACGTGAATTCAATCCTCTAGGTCTCTTCTTTATCCTTACCTCTTCTATCCCACCATGAATAAACGCAGCAACCCATCTTTGTACAGATCGAATATTGACTCCATGTTCATGTCCTATGTCTTCATAGCTTCTTCTACCTTGACTCTTTTGAAGTATCGCCAGTACCCTACGATACTCCTTCTTGTTAGTTGTATTATTCATAAGTGATTCTAGACTTGTTTTCTGTCCCCGGCTTAGATTCAACTTAGAAGCATGTCTCACATGATGGGAATATCCTACATCTGTTAAGCTTTATCTATCTAACAATCTAGACTAGGGGATAAAAATATTATGACATATAGCCAGACACTTCACTTAGTAGGATGATTGTGTTTGTAAATGTCATAATCATGTTTTCTTCCATTCCTGTGACCTGTCTTATGCAGGATCAAACCTTCAGTATTAACCATCAATTGTGTCTTGACAGTATGTTTCCTCTTTCTACCTGAATAGTAACTCTTTCTCTTTCTCTTGTTCTTAGGTCTTGGAATCTCCTGTTCTGTAGAGTCTATGAAAGCCTTGAATCCAGGGAAGTACTGTTCAACTTCCTCTATAGTTCTTAACCTCTTAGTACGTTTGTATATCTTCTTTGGCAATGGAATACACTCCTTTAGCAAAGATTCTAGGATAGTCAAATCTCTAAATACATTGCTCTGGTCAAGATCGAATAGAAATCCCGATAATGCATATGTAATGTACAATCGATAATAAACCAAAAGCATTAGAAGTCTTTCTCTTCGTTTCAGTTTAAACGGTCTACCGGCACCAACATCTCTTTTCCTCTTCCTTTTAGAAAGACGTCTTCTTTCATATTCCTCATATTTCGAGTCCATTTCTGTGCTTATTTGATCAAATTCTGGTACAGTTAGTCCAGTAAGTGACCTGAATAACAAAGGCTTTTTGCATAGTCTTCTATATGACATCAAAGAGATATCACATAAATATCCTATATGACGTCGAATATAGCTCTAAGCTTCTAATTACGCAATAGATCTACTACACTAGTGTATGTAATCCACCTTGGGGATACTCATGCTAGTAATCCACTGCTGGTGAGTGAAGGAGGGATAGAATTCGTCGCAGAATGTGCTCGCCCCCATTCTAGTATCCTAAAACGACTTAAACGGCTTTGTTCAATCAAGAATAATGACAATTATAGTTCTAACAGGAGCTCCAGGAATCGGGAAGACAACAGCCATAATTGGTGTCGCCCGAGCATTAAAAGAAAGAGGAGTGAAAGTAGGTGGGATAGTTTCTAGAGAGCTAAGAACCAATAATAGGAGGATAGGATTCGAATTCATCGATCTTTCCACAAATGATAGAAATGTATTGGCTTCCATCACTGGAAATGGTCCTAAGGTTGGAAAGTATTTCGTTAACATTGCAGGGTGCAACTTCGCCGCCGAGCGACTGACGAATGCTGTAATGAATTCTGATGTCATCTTTTGCGACGAGATTGGTCCTATGGAGCTCAAATCAGAGAGTTCGTAGACTCTGTAAAGAATTTAATTAATGTCGACAAGAAAGTAATTGTTGTTGTACCATCAAAAACTACAACATCTTCTAACGGAAAAGTAAAAATAAATCTAATTTTTTGATCAACCTTGATTTGCAAAACAGAGAAAAAGTTAATGAACTATTACTCGATAGATTAATTGCTTGAATGATAAATGCTATAGTTAATAGAAAGTGTTTTTGATAGAGTGAAAAAGGTAGATCAAATTGTATTAAACGAAATGATGAGTAAAAATTTGATAACTGTTGGAAAACAGATCGATGTGATCGTTGTTTTCGTAGCCTCATCAGAGTCTTCATTTTTACTAACATAGTGCTTATTATCAAAATTAGTGCTTCGTAAGAAGAATACAGTTAAACTGCACTGCATTCTATACTTACATAATATCATTTCGTATCTTATCCAGGGTTTATCGACAACAAGTTTGCGTAACATAGAGAGAAAAAGAGATGTTAATAATAGAAATGTCAGCGATAGTACAAGTAGGAATGAAAATTGCTTTTACTGGAGATGTGATGCTTGGAAGATTGGTTAATAGTGTACTTTCTAATGATAAATTTACTTATGTATGGGGAGATACATTAAACGTTATTCGTACGGATTTATCTTTAATAAATTTAGAATGTGTAGTGTCATCAGTTGGTAAAGAATGGGATAAAACATTTAAGGTGTTTCACTTTCGTGCTCATCCTGAAGCCATTAATGTTTTGAAGGTAGCAGGAATAGATTATGTATCTTTAGCTAATAACCACGTATTAGATTATGATAATGAAGCACTAATTGAAATGCTTGATTTGCTTGACAAAAATGAAATAAGACATTCGGGTGCTGGCAGAAATCTCAAAGAAGCAATGGAACCGGCTATATTAAATACAAACAAAAGAACGAAACCAAAGAGTGTTAGTAGCAGTTAAAAATAATAATGTCCAGGGTATTAGTGTGGTTAAAATTGGCATAGTATCATTAACTGATAATGAGCCGGAATGGGAAGCAACTGAGAATTCACCTGGAATAAACTATATTCCGATTAAGTCAAGAAAGGAGAAAGAGAATGTGGAATTAGATAGTACAGCAATAGTGTTCATCATAGCAGACTTAAACGCTCTATACAAAAAGCAAGACAAGTATCAGATCTGGTAATCGTTTCTTCCATGTTGGTCCTCATTTTAGAGAAAATCCTTCTTCTGACTACGTTAATTTTGCGCATATGATTATTGACATGGGAGCTGATATATACTGGGGTCACAGTAATCATATGCCTCAAGGTATAGAAATTTATAAGCACAATAAAATAATAATGTATGATTGCGGAGATTTTATAGACGATTATGCAGTACATCAAGTATATAGAAATGATTTGTCTTTTGTATTTTGATTAAATTTTGAATATAGTAACAATAACAATTATGGCAAGTATAATAACAATGGCAATAGTAGTAGTCATTGCAAAATAAAAAGAGATAGAACTTGTTCCAACGAAAATCCATGATTTTAGTGCGAATACTGCATTACTAGAAGAAGATGAGGGAATTGTAATAAGCAGAATGATCCAAAGATGCAATCACCTAGGGACTAAAATCACACAGTGGTAAACAAAAGCGAAACAAGAGTAGGAAAGACAATAAAGATACCGATAGATATTGTTTAAAATAGAAGATTTACATATATTAAGGACTATTGATAGCTCTGCTTTTGCTAATATGATCAATTAGTATAAAATATACAAGGATTGATCCCACGAAGGGATGCTTTCATTTTGTTTTACGTCTAGTTATTAATTATTTTCTAAAAT
>CAVPXM010000036.1:0-111920 GCA_963709405.1 uncultured Nitrososphaerales archaeon | reverse complement strand
AGTTAGAGTATATATAATACATGCTTATAAGTTTGATTTTATAGATGTTATGACGATACTTAGAAAATGAAACGCCTTACTAATCCTGTATTCAATCTGACATCATGTACTGAGCCTACTTACAACGCCATATTATTTGAAAGAAAAATAGATGATGTTACATCAGGATTAATCCCATATTTTCGTAAATTGCTTTACAAAATATCGAAGGAAAATGCTTGGACAATAGCAAATTATATTGCATCCATGAGAACAGAAGTAAATCTATCTGATCATTATAGACTGGATATTATCCATGAACTGACCAATTTTTCTATTTTCTGTAACCATAAATCATTTAGACAACTAACCAGAGATGAGATCCTAGCCTTTCTTGATAGTTTTCGCAAGCCTGAAAATGTAGATCCATTGCATAAATGGATTGGTACATATAATATATACAGAATTTATCTTACCAGGTTTTTCAAATGGCTATACTATTCTGATATTGAACCATACAAGAGACCAAAGCCAGAAGTTATCGAGAATATATCAATGCTGAAAAGAAAGGAACAATCAATCTACAAGCCTACCGATTTATGGACTGAAGAAGACGATGTTTTATTCTTAAGGTACTGTCCTAGCAAGCGTATGAAATGCTACCATGCTATTTCACGCGATACTAGTTGCAGACCACATGAAATATTGAAATTAAGAATAAAAGATATTGTATTCAAAACTGCAGGCAATTGTCAATATGCTGAAGTTCTTGTCAATGGAAAAACTGGTACTAGACACATACCTCTGATAAATTCTATTCCTTACCTTAAGGATTACCTTGATCATGAGCATCCCCAGAGTGGAAATCCAAACTCAATACTCATCTGCGGAAATGGGAGGAGTCTTGGTAAGAGAATACAGGTTGCAACTATTTATAAAATATATGACAAATACAAAGAGGAATACTTTCCAAAGCTCTGGAAAATCCCTCTGTATCATCCGAAGACAAGGGTAAGATAAAAGAGCTGTTAAGGAAGCCATGGAACCCGTACATAAGAAGACATTCTGCCTTGACACAAAAATCTAAATTTTTAAAAGAACATATACTAAGACAACACGCAGGTTGGTCTGGTAGGTCTCAGATGCACTTGAAATATCTGCATTATTATGGAAACGAATCAAATGAAAGTATTTTGGAAGCCTATGGCATAGTTACCAAAGATCAAAAACTATCAGATGCATTAAGACCAAAACAATGTCCTAATTGCAATGAGCCTAACAAACCAGATGGCAAATTCTGTGCTAAATGTAGAATGGTCCTCACATACGATGCGTATAATGAAACATTAGATAGGGAGCACGAAAAAGAGACAGAAGTTCAGAAACTGAAAGAAGAGTATGAAAAAAATATGAAATCCATGCGTGAAGAAATGAATCAGCAATTCACTCAAATAATATCAATGATGCAGCAATATCCTCAACTAACTAATATAAAGCCAGAAGTGCTCTCAACTAAGCGAGTTATTGAACATAATAATAAATAATTGTAATACATAAGCAAGCTATTTATCAAAAGGTAACATTTTGGTCCTGGGTTTGTATTTTGGTTCTGGTTTATCTTCGACTAGCTTTCTCCAGTCTTTTAACGTTCCGTCTCTAAAATATTTTTCATAATGTGATGGATATATCAAAGGTAAGATAGGATAACTCAATTTCCAAAGCGCATCTACAAGAGGCTCTGCATAGTCACTTAATCCATATTCTTGAAATGTTTTCAGTATATGTAGTATGTGCAGTTTAGAAAATCCATATGAACTGTTAGATAAAAGTTGATTTGCGATTTGGTTAGATTTGTTGGCAGGAAATAGCTTGATTAGCTCGACTTGTATTTCTTTCATAATCTTGAAAAATACTGAAAATTTTCTATGTAGTGTATCATCATCAAGGGGTCGTCTATTCCATAGCAATAAATCCGATGTAATATACATTATATACAAATACTTGTACGGTTCTATGATTGCTTTAATTAGATTATCAAGTTTGGACTTGCCGCTTTTATTATTTGATAATTTTATTAAATCCTGAGATATAAAATCTAATAGGAAAGTATAGAAATGCTTGAAGACTTGGAGATCTTTTTCAAATGAAATTGCTACGTCCTGATTATTAACAAATAACTGATAAGTTCTCCGCTTAATTTTATCTTCTCTTTTTATTACAAATCCCATTGCTAATAATCCATCTATAGTTTTGAAAATGGGCATCCTTGAATATCTTCCACAACCAGATATTACTTGCTCCTTAGACTGACCTGGATTCTTATTCAAATAGTCCACAACAAGTCGCTCTTTTTCATTTAGATCATAACTTTCATAAATTGGTTCTAATGTTGGAATTGTAAAGTTTTTGTTTCCAGTTTGCAGTAGAGAGGTTATCTTATCTCTTATTATTTGTAATTCATTCTTGTCTACAACTATTTTTGCCATGTATATTTCATGTATAATTATGTATATAATATGTATATGCGGGAATCTATATCGACTATATTTACGTATAGCAATACGTATGAACACAACCATAATTCTAAAACGGAAAACCAGAAATGACCTGCGAGATATAGGATCTAAGGGGCAAACTTATGACCAACTTATCAGTGAATTAATCAAATTAAAGAAAAATACTATGTCTCTGCCTAAAACTATCGTTGAACCAGATATGAACAGTAGTACTACATAACTCATGAATCACATGGTGCATATCAATTATGAGTAATGATAATTTTGTATGTGAAGCAGTTGGATGCCACTCAAAGGCTGATACCGAGGTTCGCGTGAAAGTTGCTAAGGGAATGATTTGTCTATTTCTATGTTCAACATGTAAATCGAAATTACGCCTTGATGAGAGTACACTTAGAGAGATATCACAACTTAGACACACTGCTAGCAAAGAGGATGATAATTCATGACCAAGCAGCAGAATTCTATTGAGCAGGAAGAAGAAATCTCTTTGCTATTTGAAAATGCAAGGATTAAGCTTGATAAAGTAGATGAACAAGCCAAGAAGGAAAAGAAGAATATTGTCAAAGATTTGGCCAGAGATCTTGAAGGAAAGATTCTACTCGAGACGATCTGCATCGAGATTGTCAACCAGTTGCGTGGTAGAGTGTCTGAGCGTTTCATCCGTGAGTGCCTCGAGGATAGATATAAACAACAGTATAGGGCGGAGAATGCAAAAAAACAAAAGAAACGACATAAAGCTAAAGAAAGCTATGAAAATCTCGCGGCGCAAACGCCGCTGAAACAGGAAGAAAAATACGCTAAAAACAAGGAAGAACTTATTATTGTACATAGTGGTCAAGGACGATCTATCGAAGTGAAGGAAGAGGTTCGGAAATTATCTCCAACCTCTACTACGACAATGGAAAGCACATTTGATACTAAAGCATCTTCGCAGAATCGAGTTGATGATGTAAAAGGATGCCCTAGTTGCAAAGAGAAGGACTCCAAAAACCTTGAACTAACCGAAGCTCTCTCAAGGCACACTACATTAGTAACGGCTGAAATGATATCCGCCTATGAAAGAGAATTCACAATTCCAAAGGAAAAGTATCAAAATCTAAATGATGCGATGCAGAAGAGCAGGAATTTCGTTTTCATCGTATTTGACAAAAGCGGAGTATTTGAACGCGTGGTACCTGATACCTTCCGAAGAAAACAAACTCATGCCTCATAAAAATTTATTTGAAGATGAAGCAAGTAATACACCTCTAGCGAATTCCAAATGTACACCACAAACCTTGTCGCTACAGTTATGTCCCAGAAATCGGTACGTAAGATCTCATGAAATTACAGAGATAGCTATTGATATATACAAAACGAAAGGAGGAAGAGGTATTACTTATACCGATTTACTTGAAAGAGGATTTGGTTTACATAAAAGACAGGCTCAGGATATGCTCAAATATCATTTAAGGAAAGGAACACTATTCACTTTAGAAGATAGAAGGCCACAACTGTACTACCCTACTATGATAAAATCCGAAATTAAAAAAGCGAAACTACAAAAGAATACACCAATATGCCCCTCAGGGGTGGCCATCTCAAATACACCCACTTCTAAAGACCCCCTTACAAACTGCCTACAACCTATAATCGTGCAGACTCTTGAAGGTTATATTCATCCATTGCTACCCGAGGCTCCTCTATTTATACACAATATGCATTTTAAAACGAGAGTTAATCCAGATTGTTATTTAGAGTTGAATCTTCCGTGTTACAAGCAAAATAATGGTAAACACTATCAGGAAATTATAGGTAAATCTCTGGTCACTTATGTTTTCTACAAGAGCGGCACAGTGGAAATTCTGGTATTATGTAGCAACAATCCATATAAACTCGAAATTGAGGAAGATAAGATCTCGAATTTTAGCTTTTTTTGGACAGATACGATCTGGACTGTTAGGTTTACTATGTGATAAACACGGAAGAATAGTTCCAGATATCTTGGAATGGGAGCTAGCAGAATGTGATATTAATAAGGATATTAAGGTCAGCGACCTGCTTCATTTCACTGCTATTAAAATTCAGGTAAAACACTTAGATCACCTTTTTAGGATCTATATCAAAGCAATGGGTAAAGATACCGTCTGTAGAGTAGAAGAAAATAAGCGTCCTAAAAAAAGAGCCGTAGAGTTCATAAATGATGTCTTTAATTTTCAAGAAAAAGTTGAGGGTTATCTAATGGAATACGATAAAAAGCTTGACGAAATAATTGGAAGATTAAGGCTTCTTAATTTGGCAGTTAGGTAAATCATGAAACAGTACTTAGGAGTGTATCGATAATAATAATTGATTTTCGACATAGCAAAGACAGCCCAACAACCAATGCCATATCAATCCATACTAAGAGGGGTATTAGGAATTAGAGGATCAGATATTGCAGACTGAGGAAAAGAAAAAAGATATTCATGAGAAACTGCACAATACTGTTGCAGAAGATAAAGGCATAAAGGAGATAGTAAGGAAATTAAAAGAATTGAAAGAGTCTTGTCCTGGACCCCTCTAAATTGAGAACACCCTGCAATGGAGACTTTTTTACTCCAGACATTAGAGGAGGTCTTGTATATGCAGGGTAGTAGTAGCAGATGGACTGCTGATGACCGGATAAGAATAGTGATGGAATCGTTGACTACAAAGCCATTTCGAGATTAGGAATCTTTTCATTTTCTTTGTCTTTTATTACCTTTAACCAATATTCTTGATGGGCTTGCAAAAGTTCCCTAAATGGAGTATTACTTATTAGTCCTCCATCACAAAATTGACGACCTCCTATTTCACGAAAATCATAAAACTCTGGTATAGTCCCGCTAGCCATAACATCATCTATAGTAATACCATCCCCATAGTATAGCGTATTGTTCGGATCTTCTGCTTCCTCATGATAGCTATCAACTACCTACCAGGTTTTTTTGAATACTTGGTTAATATCTTCTAGAGGTTTGTTTGAATGATGATACCACAAATTGTCCTTCTGATCGCCAAATTTCGTATCAAGTTTGGTAATAAACGGCGGAGTGACACACCCTAGGCGTTCCATGAGCCAAGTATTCCTTTACTACTTGAATGCCTCTTAAAGCCTCACCGGAGGCATAGGCCATATTTTGAATATTTCCGTTATTTTTCCACCACCAGTTGCTAATCTTCCCAGGTCTTATTTCTATTTATCACATTACCTACTAAAACCGCAGCATTCATTGCACCCATAGAAGTCCCAGCAACAATATCAAATAATGGTACATCTTTATCAGCATTCATTTTCTTCCCAAGATTTTCGATTAGTTCTTTCAATCCGCCTACTTGATAGGCACCATGCTCCTTGTAATACCAGTGCTCTGTATTTTTGGAACGGTAATATTATCGGTCTTCATTAATAGAGAATAGCCCCAAGTCCAGGCACTTTATCTTTGCTGATCTGAGTCTATGATTAGTAATTATATGTATTTATTTTTAATTAAATCTTGTACAACTGAATGAATAATTGTTTAAATCTGACCAGTTTTCCATATTAATAATTTGTAACATTAAATGACTAGTGGATATTAAGGGGATTAAACATCCTAATTTGAATTCATACTAAAATAACTGTGGTAATAGAGAAAATAGAGGTAAGTAGGTGGCAATAATGATAATATGACGGTAATAGGACTTAACACCCTTTAAGATTCACTCTTGCCTATATTAGATATGAGAAATATTGTCGGCTTGACAAGACAGGAAAAAGAAAAACTCGTCTTAGACCTTTATTATAAAGAAGGAATGACTTACACTGAAATAGCCAAGGAAGCACGAATATCCCTTCGTGATATCGGACCTATTCTGAAAAAATCTGGCTCGGAGCAATCAATGTCTAATTCATCTCAAGCCTATCTTCTTTTTTCAGAAGGCAAAACTCCACTGCAAGTGGCTATTAAATTAGGTCTAAAGGAGCCCGAAGTGCATGAATTCTATAAACAATACTGGAAACTACAACAACTTTATAGTCTTTATCAGGTTCATGAACATGTTAAAGAGGATATTTGGACCTTCGTAGAACTCTACAGATTGATGAGAGTCTGCAGGTATGGGCCTAAAGCATGTCAAAAGACTACTTGAAATTGCCAATAATGAGTTGCCAATCGTACAGGCTAAGTACGAAGGATTACGAAGAGAAGTAGATCTCCTAGAATCTAAGAAGGAGGCTCTAGAGAAAGAAATATTTGGTTTACATGCTACTTTGGTTCAATATCGAACATCATATCAAGAAGAATCAGCTCTAATAGACACTCTGCATCAAGAAAGACTTGAACTGAAAGAATCAGCAAAAGAATTCGAGAATAATAATGAAGAATATATCAACAAGTTATAATCCGCGTTTCAATCTGTACTGATTCACAGATGCAGTGCTTGTTGATCTTCGATTATGTATTCTAAATACAAAACCAGGGAATCTTTTTGGATAATATTGTGTATTATTATCCTTCTTCAGACTGTCAATATTGATATCATTAAGGTAAGTTGAGATAACCAGACAACCATATTCACAATTTTAGTCTCAGGTAAAATGTAGTTGTTATTATCTGCGTATATATTCTTATATTGGTTATACAGCTCTTTATGAGCGGATACTACCCTTTCCTGATCTGCCATGTAGTCATTCCATGCTTCATTATAGCGTTGCATCTGAGCCTGACGTAATGCCCGATACGTCAAAATAATAATTCAGTAAGGCTTAGAAAATAGACTATATAATAAAATAACAATAATTTCTAAAATTTTAAGATCATCTTTTTTATTATATTCTGCTTTGTTGCGCGATTCATTATGTTGTAAGTGATATTTATTTGACCACTCTGCATTTAGCTACCCAATAATAATTATTCTGGCATGATTGACTGGCCTTCGTATAATCATTCATTAGTAAGACGTGGCCAAGTACTCTTAGATTTTGATGTACTTGATGGATGGGATCATGAATTATCTCAAATGAATCTTGGTAAGGTTGGTGAACCTTACGACTATCCAGATTCCTTTATTAAGATCCTAGGTTACATGAGAGCTTATTTTCATCTACCATATAGACAGACAGAGGGCGTAGTTATAGCACATGCAAGTACAAAGGTTCCAGGTATACCACATTATAGTACTATTAGTAGACGCATAAACAGGCTAGAGATCAAAATCAATGAAAAATTAGGAAATGATATTGTCATTGCTATAGACAGTACCGGTATTAAAGTAGCTAATCGAGGTGAATGGATGCGGCATAAATGGCATGTTAGGAAAGGATATCTAAAGATACATGTAGCAGTTGACATCAAGAAGAAAAGAATCCTGTCTTTGGAGGTAACTAGTGAAGAGGTACATGATGGTAGGATGCTAAGCAAGCTAGTAGACAATGCTTCTGAGAATAATCATGTGAAGGGCATGTTAGCAGATGGTATGTACGACAGCAATAACAATTTTAGATACCTGTCAAAGAACCATATTAAACCAGGTATAAAGACAAGAAGTAATTCCAAGGTAAGGTCAACTAACTGTCATGCTAGGAATATGTCTGTAGTAAAACAACAAGCAAATCTCAAAAGATGGAAGCGTAGCGTGAGCTATGGACACAGGTGGATGGCAGAAACAGCATTCTCTTCAATTAAAAGAATGTTTGGTGAACATGTAACAGCTAGAAAATTTCCTAATATGGTAAAGGAAATCTTCCTAAAGGCAACTCTGTATAACATGTTCAATCGAATGACCTAACTAACGGCTTGCATAACCTAAAATCCTAATGAATCATGCAACAGAGCATTATATTCGGTATTTTTCGCTTAATTGAACCGAAGAAGGTTAATTTAATTTGAGTACATCACAGAATGTTAATCTGAAAGGAAAGAATGGAGCATTTGCAACTATGGCTGAAACAGGCCATCAAAATATCCAGGCTTGAATAACCAAAGCTTTTTGCAAACTCTATTGCTATATTAAGCAACTTTTGACCTAAACCTAACCGTCTGAAATCGCGTAATACATACATGCGCTTTAATTCACATGTCGATTCAAACTGTTTCAGGTTTCTTACAGCAGCAGTACCGACTATTTTTTGTTGATGTTTTTGTTGAGTGTTGGAATCATCAATGGTTTCTGCAACCCAAAAGCAACCTCTATTAGATTTGTTATATGTTTCGTGAATTGCACGTATATCAGAATCCATTGTATCAAATTTGAGCTTAAATTTAAATTCATTAACAATGATATCTGAAATAAATTCTTTGACTTTATCAGAATCACCCTTCATCATCATACCTCGCTAAAGACATTCCTAGATCAGGAAGTGCCATCATCAAAATAGCATTGCATTATATATTCATCTATTATATATTCATATATAATGTCATAATTTTTTATTATACCTAATTCAGATTTTCCCATCTCCATTCACTTTTTGATATTGTCTAACCTACTTCTACCTTTCTCACGGAAGGATACTGGGACTATTTTCAACAGCTTTTACAATACAAGCTAATAACAAAGGTGGTGATAACATTCAAAGATTGATTGGTGTTTTGTTGCATATGCTCGATTAAAAAATAATTTAATGACCAAGACAGAACTCAAAGTATTAGGTTAGTATGTATGAGCGGCCAACTCGGTGTAGAGATCGCACTAAATGGAACATTATGATGACGCTAATTTTTGTTTAAATTATAATCAAGAAATTCATCTATAATCTGATTGACCTCTTCTGGTGCTTCTTGTTGTATCCAGTGACCGCAGTTAGGTATAATCTTCAATGAGAATAGTGCATCAACAAATTCACTTGTTCCTTCTGTTAACAGCATTGTAATATCATTGGTAATTACTTTGTAAAGTGAATATGATTATTATGACAAGGTAATTTTATGGCTACAGCTTTAGCTAACTCATAGCAAAATGACCAGAGAAACTTTACATAATGAACTTATCGTGCCATTTACATAACTTGTTAACTCCTTTCCTAAAAATAGATCTTCTGCCCATATTTGCAATGTAGGAGATTTTATTTTTGGGAATGGAATACTTTCATCAAGATTTCCCCAAAATTCTGCATTTAGATTAGATCTATAGTAATTTATTCCTCCTTCCTTACTCCAAGAAGAGGTATACCATTCGATATCCTTCTGAGTAAACATCTTTTTTCTTTTTGTTGAAATGTCAAATACATGTTTGAGCAATTCAAAATTATTGCGCCTTAGAACTCTCTCAGGCACATTTTGTAAAAGAAAGAAGAACATGTACCAACTCTTCTGCATCTGTTCATAGTTCCTAAATGCATTCCTTTGAATTACTGCAGGGTGAGGTGCATCATAATAATCAAGTTTTCTACTATGTCAGGTGCCATATTTTTTTATGTCCTCTTTATTATAAAACAGATCTTGCGTATTTGGATTCTGGATGTTTGTTCGCATCACAATTACTTGGTGCAGGTCTGACAGCCCATTTTAAAAGATTCTGTTAGCTCAGAGAATAATATCCTAACCTGTTAACCATTTGGTCATCGTCTATTGGTGTTTCTTCAGATGATGGGAGCTCCAGCTCTTACTATTAACATACACGGGGCATTAGCTGAAACATCAGACAAATTTGCGATATCATATGCTGCAATAAGAATTCTTCTAGTTATTGAGTATATACGTGCAGCCAAAATATCTATCGAGGAGTGTGAGTTAGCGAATTAATGTTACTGAGTCTAGAACCGCTTATAGAAGAGGTCATGAAACGAAGCCATAACCCAGAGTAAGAGAACTTGCAGAGTTCTTACATGCAACGTCCATGATGGGCTCATAGAACCTTAGTGATTCATGATTCATGCTACCGTTATCTTTTACTTCGACTTTTTACCCGAACTCACATCTTCTATAAATATTACTGTGATAATAACAGCTTTGTAATGGTGCATTGCATATGACTAACAAGAAAATACTAGTTATTGGTGGTGTTGCTGCCGGTCCTAGTGCTGCATCAAAAGCTAAAAGAATTGATCCTGATGCTGATGTAAAGATAATTCAGGATGAAAAAGTGGTCTCTTATGGTGCATGTGGAATGCCATATGTCATTGAAGGTACAGTAAAGGACTTTCAAGAACTAATAGAAAGACCAGCAGATTTATTCAAAAAAAATACCAGATAGATGTTATTACTAATACCTATGCACAGAAAATAGACCGAGTAAAAAAGGAAGTATATGCAATCGATCTGCAAAGTGGAGTAGAAACAATTTATGAATATGATTCTTTAGTGGTAGCTACTGGCGCAAGAGCGATACTTCCTAACATCAAAGGTATCAACCAGAAAGATGGTGGTGATGGTGTATTTCTAATACGAAATTATGAAGATGGGCTAAAAATATATGATTCTACAATAACAAAAAATGCTTCTACGTGTGTAATTGCAGGAGCAGGTCTTATTGGTCTTGAGATGATAGAGGCATTTAAGAAAAGAGGTATAGGAAGAAAAATGGATATAACAGTAGTAGGGGGGATGAGCGACCATGTCCTTCCTACTATGCTTGATAAAGAGATGGCCAAGATAGTACAAAGAGAATTAGAAGACAATGGAGTGAAAGTAATTACAGGTGAGCGAGTGGAAGAGATAGTTGGTAGTAGTAGCACAGATGGAGATGTCAAAGCCGTAAAAACTAATACTAATCGCCAAATCAATACTGATTTCATACTACTTGGAACCGGTGTGAGGCCCAATTCTGAAATCGCCAAAAATGCAGGTATAGAGATAGGATTTTCCAATGCAATTAAGGTTGATGAATACATGAGAACTAATGTTCCAGATATATTTGCAGCAGGAGATTGTGCAACTGCTAGAAGCTATATTACAAATGAAGATACATACCTACCTTTGGGAACAACTGCAAACAAGCAAGGACGAGTTGCAGGAGAGAACGCGGCTGGTGGAAGTGCAAGGTTTAGAGGAATTGCTGGCAGTGTTATAACCAAGGTATTTGACTTGTATATTGGTAAGACTGGATTAACTAGACAAGAAGCTTTGAATTATGGTTTTGATCCTATTGAAGAAAAAATAGAAAGTATAACAAGGGCTGGTTATTATCCAGATAGCAAATCAATATGGATAAAGATTATTGCTGATAGAAAAAGTGGAAGAATATTAGGTTCACAAATTGTTGGAGGAGAAGGAGTCAAGGAGAGAATTGATTTAATTGCATTAGCTCTCCTACTTAAAGCAGACATAAAAGATTTGGCAAGCTATGATGCATGTTATGTACCGCCAGCTTCGCCGGTATGGGAACCTGTGAATATTACTGCATCGCAGACTGCAAAGCAATTATGATTGCGTATCTTAGTATAGAAAAATGCTTTAATTCTCAAATGCTGGAGTAAGACTAGCAAAACTTTCAGATACTTACAACATTTTTGGTTTTTCATTTTATTTTCGCTTTAACTGCTCAAATATACTAAATGTTGTAAACACAGTTTTTGGATATATGATTCTATCATTAACGTTATCAATGTCGTTATTTATGTTGTTCCTTGTTAACTATCATAATGACATTATGCATTATAATAAGCCATTAAGAGTTTACTAAATGGAGTATGTATTGTAAGTTTATTCTTCATCGAGTCTTTGTAGAAAGCGCACGATATTATAAGATTAGTCAGTATGAACAAACGGTAGGTTATACATTGGACTATTATGACAATAATCATCTCCCAGGTAACATATTCATTTACGCTCCAAATCAACGTGTGCTTATGTTAGCTGATGTCATATTTTCTGGATGGATTCCTTCCACAGATTTGGCGGTAATCACAGATATGGAAGGATTTATCAGAGCGCACGATCTTGCGTTCATAAATTATATATTTAAAACATTTAACGTTTATTGGCGGTTATCTCACAAGGCTTGGAACAAAAAACGAAGGCCTGCCGCGATGTGGCAGAGATGACGATGAGGCGTTGTATGTCGGTTCAGCTCGATAAATCAACATCAATGATTCATACAGCAGCGTCCGGCTCTGCCCCAGAATGATGGTTTTGCGTTTTCATTGTTATCTTCTCCTTTAGTCCGCTCTGTGTTCTGAATTTCCTCATTTCTGAGTCTGTGTGTCAGCCAGGCTTCGGTAGCTCGGTATCTTTTCCTGCCGTTGACAATTATAGTTCTTGGTTTGCGTTGAATTAATACTCTCAGCATGCTACACTGGGCGTCGCTCTATTGATCTACCTTGTGATCTCCAGCTCATTTCCAATGCAGGGCCTAGCCTTTGCTGTCAGCTTTCGTGCGCATACTAAGCAGTTTGAGCAACAGTTCGTTTTCCTCCTTCGCGAGTTGCTGGACCGAGCGGTTTCTGGCTTCTTCCAAAACTCCATCGATGATCTTTTGCTTGAGCTCAGGTGTGATCTTCGGAATCCCGAGAGTATTCATGACAGGTGACAAACCAACAAAAACCCCTTCAAGGAAATGCTTAATCCCGCCTGCACCACCAGCGAGATGAAATTGCAGATTTGGCCTCATGATTCCCCAACGAAGTCCTGGCCCCCAGCTCACAGCATCATCCGCATCAGCCACGCTCAATACGTCCCGCTCAATTAGATACAAGACCTCTTTATACATAGCCGCTTGGAGTCGGTTTGCAACGTGTCCAGGAATCTCCTTACGTAGACGGATTGGCTTCTTGCCGATCGAGGAATAAAACGCCATAGCCTGATCGATTGCATCAGGTGACGTCTTGGTGCCACCCACCACTTCTACTAATGGAATTATGTGCGGCGGATTGAAAGGATGTCCAATTAGGACGCGTTCGGCATGCTTGCATTTCGACTGCATGACGCTTGGTGTTATTCCGGACGAACTCGATGCGATTAGAGAGTCAGCCGGAGTGGCATCGTCCATATTGGCGAACAACTTTATCTTAAAATCCTGACGCTCGGGACCGTTCTCCTGCACGAAGTCCGCTTTTGAGAGTGCCTCCTTCATATTAGTAGTGAAGGATAGCCTGTCGCGTGCGGCTCCAGCTGAAAGGCCAATGACTTTAAGTTGCTCCCACGCTTCTTCAACATACTTACGCAAATCAGCTTCCCTATCTGGGTTGGGATTGGTCGCGACAACATCTAACCCGCGTGCGAGATATTGAGCCGCCCAGCTGGCGCCGATGACTCCAGTGCCAACAACTGCGACCCGACTTATCGGTTTGTTATATGTCATACTCAATTCTCCTTTGTAGTTACTTCTGCGTATGCAATGCCGGTCAAATTTCCTTGGGCGACCAGTACTGGTTTTTTCTCCGATCCGTCCAGTTTGGCAGAGTAAACAGAGCCTGCCAAGTCAGTGAGGAACATCCGATCTCTCTTGAAATCCATAGCTATCCCGATTCCCTCCATTAAGTGCGTGAGCAAAATCTCAGGAGCTGGCCACTTCTTAAAATCCGCGTCCATCGACGCGCGATTCACGGTGTTACCGCGTGGAGCATCTCCGCGGTCGGTCCAATAGACATGCCGATTCTTGAGATCTAGTTCGAGGTCAATCGGCTCGGGTAGTCCTTCAAACAGAACTTCGATATCTGTACGGTTGGCCGCTGTCTCGCCTTTTGGGATTTCGACGTTCGCGCGAAAGAGGCGGCCTAGTCCTGCGTCGTCCGGACCTTTTTGTGTCCAATAGATTTGTCCGCGGTCAGGATCAATCGCGATTCCAATACACCATTTAGTCTGGTCGTGGCCGGGCCGCGCATCACCCTGGCTCGCATCTATGAGTATTTCAATTTGCGAACCATCAAGATTCGAGCGCATAACTCGCATGCCTTCGCGATCGCACCAATACAGCTTGCCGCCTTTCTTCTCGAGATGTAGCTGTTTCGGCGTGAACGTGCTACCCTTGGGAACAATCGTCTTGCGATTCTGGCCATCTAGGTTCGCTCGCTCAATGGAACCATCATTCTTGCTGGGATTACCCATATTGGTCCAGTAGATGTGTCCGGCCTCAACATCCACAACCACGCCATCGGGGATCCGGCATCCAGTTACGATGATCTTCCGGTCCGAGCCGTCTGGATTTGCAGAGAACGTGGCCGGAGCTTACCTCCAGAAAAAATAAGCGACCAACTGTGGATTTGCTGCTGTGGGACGGGGTATGTGCTTTGGGAGCTCGTGTAGTGTTCATGGTTTTCATTCCGTATCGGATGTGTTTTCGTTCAACATAAGGCAAAATTTGACATTTGTATTTGTATTTGCGATTTTCATCCCCATTCTGCAGACAACAGGCTTAGTAGCTCCTACTGCCAATACAGGCATTGTAAGCTTAGTTTTTGAATAATTCATATTTTTGAATCGCATCCATACGAAAAGCCTATGATCCCTTCCCAGGTTCCTTTGGTTTCCCAAGCGTGCCGCTCGCGCGAAACCTGTCTATTTCCTTCGCTTCGAACCCTAGTTCCTTAAGAACCTCTTCGTTGTGTTCTCCAAGTTCCGGGGCTCGTTTTGCAGGTACTTTAGTAACGCCGTGCATTTGAATGGGACTGCTAACCGTGCTTTTCAGGTTCCCACCAGCGCCATCGAGAGGAACGATGATGCCGTTCTCGCTCAACTGCGGATCTTTGATAACATCTTGCGGATCCCACACCAAACCGTACGGTTACGTTGGCCTTGTCGAAGACTTCACGCCAGTGCGCCATAGGCTGTGCACTAAAGATCTCGTCTAGTATCGCCGTGAGTTGGCCCATATTAGCAGCCAGCTTCGCCAGATCGGCAAATCGTGGATCCCTCAGAAGATCGGCGCGGCCTATACCCTCCGCGAGTGCCGGTATCTTCTCCGGTGAGACGACAAGCAGGAACCAGATGTCATCGGAGACTCTTGTATATATTCATACCCGCGTTTGCCGGATTTTTTCGGTCATGCTCCGGGGCGAACTTGGCCTCACAAAGCGCCGCCTGAATCGCGACGCTGGCAGACCAGACGCCTTCGGCTAATAGCGATGTTGTAACGTAGGAGCCCTTGCCTGTGCGCTCGCGCCGATACAAGCCCGTTACGATCGCGGCAAACAGTCCAACGGCCGTTGGGCTGTCTCCGGTGCCCCCGAATGGTAATGTGGGGGGGCTGCCAGCATCGCGTGTCAGAGAGAGCAAGCCAGTTCGGCACCAGTAGGCCGTGACGTCAAATCCAGGAAGATTGGCGTCTGGGCCCTTTTCACCGTACCCGGTTATGTCGGCGTAAATTAAACGGGAATTCCACTGTGCAACATCGTCATACTCCAACTTCAATTTCTTGCGCGCCAGATGAGGGGTGTTGACGATCAGAACATCCGCCCACTTGACCAACCGCTCCAAAATCTTCCCTGCATCGGGCGATTTCAAATCCAGAGCCAATCCACGCTTGTTGCGGTTGTTTAGATGCCAAGGATAAGCGTCTTTAGCCATCGGAACGTACGCTTGAACCCTATTCACCATCCTCCACAACTCGCCATTGGGTGGTTCGACCTTGATTACGTCGGCGCCGAAGTCGGACAAGATCACTGCTGCGCCTGGACCAGCGATAAAGCTCGAAAGATCGACTACCTTCAGTCCCGAGAAGATGTTATCGGTTATCATTGTAGTATTTTCAGTTACCAAAATATCTCATTCCTCCTTGTATTTTATTTCCCCTTAAAATTTGCATGACGCTTTTGAATGAACGCCTGAGTTCCTTCGTTCTTGTCTTCCGTTCCAGCGCAGATCCCGAACAACGAAGCTTCAAGCGATAAACCTTCGGCGACGCTCGTTTCCAATCCTTTATTCACCGCTTCGAGCGAGTACTTTACCGCGATCGGAGCGTTCTTGAAAATCTGGTTCAGTATTGCCTCTGCCCGCGGGATTAAATCAGCGAGAGGAACGACTTCGTTAACGAGTCCCATTCGATAGGCCTCCCGGGCATTGATCATCCCTCCTGAAAGAATGATCTGCCGAGCGCCCGGCCTTTACCGACTAGCCGCGGCAAACGCTGCGTTCCACCGCCACCGGCAATGATTCCTAAGGTGACTTCAGGCTGCCCAAATTTCGCCTCCTCTGCAGCCACCCTGATGGTACAGGCCATCGCTGTTTCGCATCCGCCGCCGAGTGCAAAGCCATTCACGGCTCGCTATCACGGGCTTGCCGAGATTTTCGACTAGGTTAAGAACCTCCTGTCCGTAACTGCTCGACTTTTTTGCTTCTACGGCCGTAATCGTCGCAAGCTCGCTTATGTCTGCTCCTGCGATGAACGCTTTGTCGCCGGCTCCAGTTAGGATAGCGCCGCAGAATTGTAGCGTCATCCCGGGCATCTTCAAAAGCCGCACGCAAGTTTTCCCATGTCTTTTGATTTAGAGCATTCATCACTTTGGGGCGGTTTACAGTCACGTAGCCTATAGCGCCTTTTTTCTCATACAAAACGTTCTCAAGTGTTAATGTTGAGCTCATGAGATCGTATCCTCTATTGACGCATTGTTTGGTTTTCTGATTGTGTAGGGACTACACAAAGGCACTCAATCCCGTTATCGCTTTGCCAAGAATGAGGTTCTGCATCTGATACGTGCCTTCATAGCTGAGAAGCGCCTCGGCGTCAGTGAAGTATCGCCCGACATTATAATCGATAGAAAGGCCGTTGCCGCCTAATATCTCACGGCCCCACGCCACAGTCTCGCGACACTTGGCCGTGGTAAACGACTTGGCTAGCGCTGCCCTGAGTATCAGTCAGCTTGCCTTGATCGTCCAGTTGTCCCGTGCGAGCCACCAAACATTGACAGGCAGTGAGGTTAGCAAGCATTTTTGAGAGAAGATCCTGGATTAGTTGAAACGAGCCAATAGGCTTTCCAAACTGCAAGCGCTCCTGGGCGTACTTTACCGCATGTTCGAAAGCGCCCATCTGGCATCCCGTCGCCTCCCATGCCACGCCATAACGTGTCTGGCGCAGCACTCGCGCCGTATCACGCCACGACTGCTTGCCCGCCTGGAGATGGTTTTCTTCTGGTAGCCGAACGTCCTTCAACGTGATCAAGCCGTTCTGGACCACCTTGAGCGCGAACTTGTTTTGAATTTTCTCTACACTAAAGCCAGGCGTCGTCTTGTTCTCAACGATGAAACCTTTGACCTGGTTATCCGCGACATCGCGAGCCCAGATAATCGAAATGTCACACCACGGAGAATTGCCAATCCACTTTTTTTGGCCATTCAAGACCCAAGTGTCGCCCTCCTTTTTCGCCGTTGTCGTTAGACCGCCGGTTGCACCGGAGCCAACCAGAGGCTCGGTTAAGCCAAAGCATCCGATTTTTTCAAAGCGGGCCATTGGCGGCAGCCACTTTTGTTTCTGCTCTTCTGAACCGGTATCATAGATGGAAAGCATGGCGAGGCCAGTGTGAACGCCAAAAAATGTCGCAATCGAAGCGTCGGTGCGTGCCATTTCCATTGCAACAAGACCTGTGAGAAGCGGGCTTCCTCCTCTGCAACCGTAACCCTGCATTCCAAGACCTCCTAGATTCAAATCCTTGAATGCGGGAAGCAACTCGAACGGGAACGAATCTTCAACCCAGTACTTGTTAATGATCGGTGCAACTTTGCTCTCCATGAACGAGCGTACCTGTCTTACGGTCGCAAGTTCCTCCGGAGGCAGAGTTTCTGCGAGTTGGTAGAAGTCAGTATTCGGAGGTGGCAACGGTCTCTGCGGCTTGATCTCTTTACTTGCTGTTGACATTTTTATCGCAAGCCCAGTGCATCTTTCAGATCTATTTCGTGATCTTGTTCCTGTACGATAATATCCCTTAATGCTTCAGAAAGTGCAAATTCGCCAGAGCGTTCTGCTTGACGGATTCTCTCTCTGTAGTGCTTGATAGTTTCCTGTTCTTGCTTCAGGTCAATTTCGAGCATCCTCTTTGAATCCTGAGAATATTCGGCATCCTTGACTTCCACGGTCGGATCCCCACCCAGATAATCGATCTGCCTTGCTACCTCAAGAGCGTGTGCGAGTTCCTCTGAAGCATGCACTTTCAACTGGTCTGCAATGTCACCGTACTCGGCGCCTTTCAATGTAGAACTGAAAACCACATATTGGATAATTGCCTTATACTCCCTTGCCAGATCCTCATTCAACCCACTAATTAATTCGTCTTTGGTAGCGACTGATGCTCCTTCAGCGTCAGCTGCTTTGGAATTTTTTGACATAAATCTTAGTATATATACATTGTCTTATAGTTATCTAGAAATTTATATTTTATTTTGCCAGTTTTGTTCGAATAAATGAAATTAATCTATATAGGATCACCATGAATCATATATATTTAGATTTAAATTCCATATGATAATATCTAATATCTAATAATATCTAATTAATAGATAAGTCAAGTGTCGTAGTGTCTGTCGTCATTCCAAGTTCCAAATCTACTCTCTAGATAACCTGATACTGCAGCTTTCTGTTCTTCTATCTGCGTATAAAATCTGTTTGCACACACATCTGATTTTATCTGCTGGTTTACTTTCCTTTCATTTGGATTTAGGTATGGTGCTTTCTTTGGTAGGTGAATAATGGTCAGCCAGTCTTCTCCTTTCTGTGCATTGATATAATTCCGTACCATTAGGCTTACATGGTATGAAGCGTTATCCCATATGAGTATGAGTCTTTTCTACCAATCACTTTTCATAATGTTTCTCTTAGATTCTCCAGATGGTCAATAGTATTCGTAGAATTCATTCTATCATCATAGAAATCATACGTCATTAATTTCTCTTCAGGCCATAGCATGGATATATATGCGGAGAACTTCCTTCTACTTCCATTATGTTCTATCCTTTGTTGCTGGCCTTCAAAACTCATGGACTTGTGAATACAAGGTTTCTGTGTTATGGTAGTTTCATCTTCAAATGCCATTATAACTCTCTTTTTTTCAGAGCTGATGCAACATGCTTGTAGTTATCCACTCTCTTTTTCCCTTGTTCATAATCCTCTCCATGTAATAGTTCCAATTTTGGTCTTTTGCATCTAATTCCCATATCCTTAGTTATTCTTTGTAGATGTTTGAAACTGATTGGAATATCAAGCTCATCTGTAAGACACCTTGCCAGCGACCTTAGACTCCATGTATTCCTTAGATAACCAAAGATATGTGGATCGTTAAACAATGCTGAAAGGATAATCTCTTTATCCCTATCAGTTATCCTAGATTTCAATCCTCCAGGTTTCTTGATCTTTATTCCGACTAGCCCTTTCTTAATGTATGCAGCGACCCATCTTTGTACAGATCTACTGCTAACTCCATGCTCCTTTGCTATGTCATGATAGGTTCTACCTTCTCCTTTTTGTAGTATAGCCAGCAACCTACGATAATCCTTTTTATTATTGGTACTCTTCATGATTGACTTTAACATATTCTCCTGACCTCTAGAAAGTTTTAGAGTAGAAGGATGATTCATAAAATAGAGATATTCTACATATGTTAAGCTTTAACTATACAAAAATCTAGACTAGATGATAAATAAAATACGACATAAATATGCACACTTCACTTAGTAATCCTAGTCCTAATATCATATAGATCTAACAGTTCTCTATTGGTAACTATGTTAGAGAATTATAGCATAGATAAATGGAAACAATAAAGGAAGGTCAGGATTGCTGTAATTCCATTCCAATCTCATATGTAGATGCTTAGGGAAAGCAGGGTTGTGAATATAAGATGTATTAGAGATTGATAGTAATAGTTACTTGGAAGCAATTATGTCCGAACATTGTTAAGAATCACATTGAACGATGAATAGTGAATGTTTCTCATTAAAATTTGTAAAATATAAGTCAAAGTTCACGTTTGATGATCCGTTACATGTTTTACTGCTATGCTTTACCCAAGACTAATCGTCAAATGGATGAATTAGTGACTGTCAGTTATGACACGGATCCAGATTTCAAAAATCCACTGTCCATTCAGCGAAATACCATCATTATCCACAAGACCACCTTGATACTAGAGAATTTCGCCGGATAAAATATTTTTCAGCTCTTAGATCAGGCTAACGCCTTTCACTGTGGCTTTAGTAGTAAACTATAGTCTACCAAGCTCTGACAGAAAGATATTGAGTGAATCTACAATTAGAACGAGGGTATTCTTCTGAAATGTACTCTATACTCACTCACTTTGTACCACCCTCTTGTTGCATTTAGGATCAATTGGGCTATTTCATTTGGATGTGATACAAGCGATATGTAACTAAATGGTAGTGATACAGTAGTAGCATTCATTTGCTTTGCGAAAATACGTTCTGCATTTGGAGTAATCATGTGGTCATTCCATGATATTTGATACCATGTTGGAAGACTTTCTTTACTATGCAGTCATAACCGATGTACATATGACTGAGAAAAACAGTCAGACATTATTAAGAACGGTAGAGCGGGCATATGTAATCCTGTTGCAGAATTATATTAAAGATCAACATCTGTGGGAATCACCACCAGGATGTTGGTCATTTGGTATGCTCAACCACCACGACCACCACTTTCCTAGCCACTCGGCATAAGGTGTTTCATAGGCTGAGGAGTTAGGCTGCAATTATTATCCATAGGGAGAAATGTGGATAGAAAAATATTATATGGTATGAGATCATTGTTTTTGTTCTTGCTAATAGGTATGTATGTAGTGAATATAGTGGTAAGGTCAGGTACGTTGACTAATGTAAGTCTTATACGATTGCTTTGTATGCTATCATAAGTCAGCTTGAGACTAATGGCAAAGGGAGGTAAATCCATATTGATATGAGCTTAAAATTGACAGACACAACATGTAATCGCTCTTCATTATTACCGATGTTCATTTTGTGTGGGAAATGTTACTGGTGTGTAACATATCTTGATAAGGCTAGAATACCAGTTGATAATAGCTGTCCACAATGCAATACAGAGGGTACAGAATTATCTAGCTTTCCTATCATGTCTAATAAATCATTTACTATTGATTATAACGAAAAACTTGGAGTAGAATTAGAATTTATACCTAGTTCTCGTTTCGGTTAGCCTTGGAATAACGTATAATAAGCATAAAGGTACAAGCCGATCTCAATCACGTGGAGATTACGATAAAATTATGGGTTATATAAAATGGCTAATTCAGTAATATATCTTGTACCCCATACACATTATGATGCGATATGGGTATTCAATAAGGAAGATTATTACTATATCAACATCGAATTTATATTGAAGCAGGCTGTGCAGCTAATGAAGATCACAGATTACAAGTTCCTGATTGAACAAACTTTCCTTTTAGAGCACATCGAGAATAAATATCCAGAACTCTTTGCTGATATAAAGGCTTTAGCAAGAGAAGACAAAATCGAGGTAGCTGGAGGGCAGTACCTATTATCAGATGTAATGCTTCCTAATGGAGAAGTTTTGATAAGGGAGATAACAGTGGGAAAAAAATATGTCAAAGAAAAACTAGATCAGGACGTTCATGTTGCATGGGGGTCTGATGAATTCGGATTTAATGCACAATGGCCACAGATTCTTCTAGGTTGTGGATACAAATATTTTGCATTTAGGAGAGGCCTGGATAAACCCAAACCCTCAGAATTTTTATGGGAAGGACTAGACGGATCTCGCATAATTTGTCATTGGATGCCTTTAGGATACAGAGCAGGCCTAGATCTAACAGAATTAGATAAATCTTATAATGAATTAAAAAAATTTGCTGTCGTCTAATCAGATTTTAATGCCTTCTGGTAGTGGAGTGATGTCTCCACAGCCAGAAACATCTGATGTGGTGAAGAAATGGAATGAGTCTGCCCATCAAGATAATGTGAAGATGATCATCGCAACACCTAAAGAATTTTTCAAATCATTAGAAAGAGAAAGAATTGACTTCCGAGTGAGGAAGGGTGAAATGTATTCAGGTAAATTGTCTGAAGTGTTCCCTGATTGTACCTCATCAAGAATGTGGATTAAACAACGGACAAAAAAATTTGAAAGCTTTATGCTCACATTAGAAAGACTGGATACTATTTGTAATTTGGAAGGATGTGCTACTATTCTAACGCCAGATCAGCTCAAAAGTTATTGGAAAAAGATTCTTTTTGTAGTCATGCATGATGCATTGCCAGGCACAGGAATTGATGAGGTATATGAAGAAATCAGAGATATATTTGACGACGTAGAAAATACATTAAGCAAAACGATTTCGGCTTACATTGGTGAACTGGCGAAAGGTGTAAAGTGTGAATACGATTTAATTGTTTTTAATCCACTTTCATGGGAGGTTAGGAATTGGTGTGAGTCTGATTTAGAATTTAATCAAGGCGTAACGAAAGGGATCGTAGGTTTGAAATCGACAAATGATGATGCCGAAAATGATGAAGAAATAATTGATATAGAGATTCTAGGCCACTCCCTTCATTCTGATGGAAGTATTAAGACCATAAAAATAGGTTTTATTCCTACGGTACCTGCTTTAGGATTCTCCACGTATAAAATAATTAAAGATGGAAATTGGTCTAGGAGTGATTCTAGTACTATTTATTCTTCAAGCGAGGTGGGTTTTAAGCATAAGATTGTTGATGATTTTGAAATACAAGTGGATCCTGATAATGCGATTGTTACCATGACCAAGAATGGTAACGTACTTTTTAAAGGAAATGAACTGGGTGTAGAGGAAGAATTAGGCGATCTATATTATCACAGGGGAAATCTGGGCTTACTTAAATCGGAAACTGGAAAAGGAGTAAAATACGGTGCCTTTAAAGCAGACAATTTTAAAGTATCAAAAGGTAAGTTAAGATCCCATATTGTATTGGATAGTAATTATTATGCATTGCGTTGGCCATATAGATTGACCGATAAATTAAAACCAATATTATTTAGACATAATTACATCAAGATAAAGAAAGAAATAATTATATACAATGAATTGTCGCGTATCGACTTTATAACACACATACATGACCGTCATCCTCATTCCAGAATTAGAGTAAAGTTTGAGACACCGTTATCCGCTAATAACTATTGGTCAGGAACTCAATTTGGTGCAATAAGAAGAAGGACTAATCAACATTATTCTAAGAAAGAGACTATGAAAATGAGTGAGAAGCCAACAGGAGTATTTCCTTCATTTGAATGGATTGATTATTCTGATAGAAGATCATGGAGTAAGTGTGTTACATCAAGGAATTCCCTCTCATGAAATTAGAGACCAATCAATTTATTTGACATTACTACGGAGTGTAGTCTTACTCTCCTCAGATGGAATAATGGGACCATGCATACCAACTCCTGACGCGGCTGAAACAAGACCATACACATTCAGATATTCAGCATTACCTCATGAAGGTGATTGGAAGCAGGCAGCAAGTTACCGGCATGGAATGGAAATTAATATGCCTTTAGTTTCGATTCAAGTCACCAAGAAGATCGAAAATAAGGAAAACAGGAAGAGGTATCATAGCAAATTTTCGCTTTTGGAAATTACACCCAAAAACATTCTCCTCAGCGCGCTTAAGATGAGTGAAGATAAGAAGTCAATTATTGTTAGGTTTTATGAAACAGAAGGAAAAAGAACTGTTGCAACTTTAAGGTTTGGCCTAATGGTCAAATCTGCAGCCCTTACCGATTTGCTTGAAAATGAAATTAAAAAGCTTAAAGAATCAAAATGTTACACCTTACAGATGGATATTGATCCGTATAGGATCACTACCTTAAAGGTGGAATTTTAGCATCTCTTTCTTCCTTATATGCACTCCCATATAGGAGGATATCACACAGTTGTACGTTAAGTTGTAAAGAATTCTAATATCATTCTGAAAAAAATCCTAATCTAGTTTAGTCTAAAACCCCTTCTTCTTCTCTAGAAGACTCTTTAATCTTTAATCACTTTCGGCAGAATCCCTATACGTACGAGATGGTAGTGATTTTATTAAATCAAAAAGGTCTTTTCCTATAGTTGACATCTTTTGAGATGAATATTGTACTAAATCGTCGTTGTTAGGATAGTGTATTCCTCATTTATGAAAAACCGTACTGAGTTGTCAAATCTCTGAGGATCTCGCGCTTCTTGATATGGTGTTTCTCTTCGCCACCCAATAGAAAGGACAGTATCTTGACTGCTTCAAGTACATGCTTACCTTTGTTTAGCATTACACATTCAGCTCTATATCCCATAGCTGCATCTGTAATTTCAGCCCTTGTCGGTACACCACTTTTTGCCAGTGTCTCTAATATCTGTGTAGCTAGAATAACAGGGATATGAGCCGCTTCGCATAGACATAAAATATCCTCTTGAACTAGGGACAGATTTTCAAAACCAATTTCCACAGCCAAATCACCCCTTGCAATAAGTACTCCAAATTTTGGAAGATCTAGGCCAGACATAAGTATCTTAGATAAATTATGAATAGCATTACGTGTTTCTATCTTTGCAATAATCCCAAAATCAGCATGATCTATCTTTTCTAAAGCTCTATACAGATCTTGAATATCCTTATGTGAATGAACAAAAGAGAGTGCAACTGCTGTTGCATGATTAACTATAAAATTAAGGTTTTCAATATCTTCAGAAGTTATCGCAGACAAAGATAATTCAGAATCTGGAAAGTTTAGACCCTTTTCTGTTTTTATTTTAGCGGTTGTACCATAGGGTGATACTACTTTTAATAAAAGATAATCCTCATTGCTCGAAATCACAACTGACTCAATCTTTCCATCATCTATGAATATTCTGTGTCCTAGTTGTACCTTGTGGAGTACCTCTGGCAACCATTCCTCAACGTCTTTACCGGCTAAATATCTCAGATTTGGATTTGGAGTATTAATAGCTTTGAGTACTGCTACTAGCTCAGGTGCAGATCCACTCTGGAAAAGCTGGTTAGAAACAGCGACACTTTTTTGCATCATTTGCGAATCTGGTGAGTTCGAATCTTGTGATCTGATCATGGCTTGCTGAAAGTTAGTTTTGACAAAACCTGGTTCAATTAGAATTACCTTTATTCGGAATGATTCAAGCTCATATGACATAGATTCACTCAGACCTTCAACTGCAAATTTTGTACTATGTGTGGATTATTGAGGTACCACATAATAAAGTAAGTGAATTAGCGCGCCGTACGTCCTGAAAAGCGTGTGACTGCCAGATCAGAACCACCCCAGAAAAAATGCACTGGGCTAAGTATAGCTATTCCATGATATTCCAATAAAAATGGTCACACCCAAATGGGCGTAATCGATTCTCTGCGTCCACTATAATTGACTCTTGTCCTCCTTTGATGTTATACTACTTTCAGCACGCTTCCAAAAACCAATTCGAAGTAGGGCGCTAGCATATTTAGTCAATATGGTATTAGCTACGAAAGATGCAAACTAAAATTATCTTTGACTACTGGGGCTTCTTTTTCTTTTGCTAGGTCCAATTAAATTCATCATGTAATAACCATATTCAATGTTGTGTTTGACATGATTAATACCATGCGAAGAATCAGGTATGAATTTGTTATCAAGAATGTTTTCAATATAGATTCGAACTCTTCTTATAGAGTTAATAGCACGTCCGATCTGATGGGGACTAAGCTCTCTTCCAAGTTCACTTTGTATTTCCTTTCTAAATTCTTCTTGCGAGCCTTCTTTTGCTATCATCTTGCTATAGTACTGTAGTTTACTATAGTTGCTGCATAATTCACTTATCTTCTTTAGATCTGAATCTTGTAATCTTGAAAGTGATCGTTCTAACTCTTTTCTGTCTCTATCTGTGAATTTGGAAAGTCTCCCAACAAGCTCTTTCTTTGACAGTAGAAGAATTTTCTCCTTATGTGTAGCGGCTGCGGCTATCGCGGTAGCAGCAGTAGTAGTAGTATTTGATGCTCCGCTATAGGATAATATTTTTTCTCTCTGTCCTTCAACCATTGTTGCTGCTTGTTGCTTTCTTGATTGGTAGTAATTCCAAATATTACTTACTTCTAAACCTTTAGTGTCCATACCGTGATTGATAATAGAAATAACATCAACGATAATTCCAGGGTAATTTGACTTTAAACTATCACCGAAGCTTTCATAGTTTTCTATAATATCCATGTATATCTTGTAGATTAGATTGTTTATTATTTCTGAACTTCTTTTTTCCTCTATACCTTTTGTAGATAACGTAAGAAAATCAGCTAACTGTGATCTGGCAAAGATATTGAAGGAATATACATGTGCAATAATCTTCATAGCAGTAAACCTTTCGTTGCTACCATCCACAAATTTTGTTGGAACCTTTTGAAGTTCTACTGCATTTCTATAAAATTCACTATCTTTTTCTATCTTTAATATACCAAGACAGTAAATTAGCGTCTCCAGGAGTGACATAAGAAATTCATTCATTAATTTATTAAAAGTGACAAGTTGCATTCTTGACAAAAATAGCATAATTTATCAAAATCGGAAGATAACGTCATTATATCATAACAGCGAGGACATTCTATCTCTTGTTCTATATCTTGTATTGTCTGTTCCTTTTCAGGTTGCCGCTGTGGGTGCAAAAGTAATTCGTCATGAGGATTACTTATTCTGCGTCACCACCCACTCACGCACTACTCTCTTTGGTTTAGTTGATTCAATGTTGCTTTGTGACCACTGCTTACTTTGATTCCTGAAATATTGAGCAGTATAATCGATAGAATGATACTCCCTCCTTTCACACATATTGAGAAGAGGCTCAGCCATTGCCGTCCTCCTGCCCGCCATCTCTACCCCCTTGAGGATAGCTTTAAAATATTATACAACGAAGTAAAATAAAAGAATATACTATCAATAATATACGATCCTATATAGAACATTGCGATCTACAGTTTTCATATTGAACCAGTCATGGATGAAGCGCTTGGAATCAGAGTACTCGGTGCGCCACAACCGCTCGGACTATTTGTCATCCTTTATTTTGCAGTCAAATGATACGTTAAGTCTGCTGAGTAGTTAATCCCTTGGAAATATATTCCCACAGGCTGACCTAATGGTCTTTGGTTTGATGGTTCTAATTTCCACCACGATACAAGTCTATTTTGTTTTCTGAAAGGACTCAATCATCTTCTCTGCGACTGGCAAATATTTTAAGAAATTTGCTGTAGCTGCAGTATAATCAACAAAGTATGCTCTGCTTCCTATAATGGTTGCAATTTCTATAGATAATCAGTTGCAAGAGTTTGGTTAAACCATTCTACGTCTGGTGCCGAATATATTCGATGAGAATCTTCAAGCATTATTTCGGCAAGGACAGGGTATGTCCATATTCACGAAATAAAATCTTTAAGATACTGTTTGACATAGAATATGATTTGCAGCGTGCTCGTCAGATTATATGTGACACCGATGTGATACCGAATTAGACAACAACCACAGTGAATCCCGCCACACGATAGTCAGATCTGTTTTTGATCATATTGGATTAATCTTGAAATAATAGTTCCATTCAGTAATTATCTATGCATAGAGGCGAATGGAAGGACAAGAGATTGCAGGATGCTAGTGTAAATATCTCTCGATTCTTAATTTTTTTATATATATCATATAGATCTAGTATACTATATTGAGATCATAAAGTAACTTTAGTTCATGGCGAACAGGTTTTTTTCTTACTTTTGGGTATTATGATATAAAACAATTTACATGAGGGTCAATAAATATGCGCATGAATATCTGCGGAGTACCTTGACGTTTACGTATACACAATGTGAAAATTGTAAATGTAGAACCCAATTTGCTTGCATCAGATGCGGCTATTGTTGGACTTGCCATTATAAGAAAGAGCAATCGGAGAGAAAATTGCTAGAGAAGTTTTTGACAATTAGAGGTTTATCTCCAATAACTTACCATTTCCGACATGATGCGACACCCGAAACAAATCGATTAGGATATAAGAATCGCTATGAAAAAGTATTAATAGTTGACGTATTTGGGAAAGCATCAGAACCAATTTGCAATTATCTCAGATGCCATCACAAATTTTTAATCCATGGTGAGGAATCTCATATTTGTAAATGTAGACATCCACAAAATCGTATTTTAGGAGTGTCGCGAAGCATTTAGAACACATAGTTCTGATTTAGTCTAGAGTTCATGGTTGTAAATTATATCTTTCAGCTGCCTCAAGGATAAGATTCTTTGCTGCTTCCTTGCCTTTCCATCCTAATATCTTTACATATTTGTCCTTTTCCAAATCCTTGTGGTGTTCGATGAAATGTTGAAGTTTACTAAGCATATAGTTTGGGATATCATCTATATCATCTATATTTGAGAAACTAGGATCCACACTTGTCGCAGGCACTGCAACAATTTTTGAATCGGTACCATCCTGATCTTGAGTTAGTACTACTCCCACCGGACGTGACTTTATAATTGATGTTGGGATTAATGGGTAGTCGCCTAGCACAAATGCATCCATATGATCACCGTCTTGTTCTCTAGTATCGAGAATATATCCATAATTACTTGGATAGTTCATCTTCGCTGTTAGTACTCTATCTACAACAATTACTCCAGTTTCAGTATCCATTTCATATTTGTTCTGTGTAAGTACAACATCTAACTACGTAAGAAAAGCTTGATTCCGATCGTTCTGAGTGTTATTATCTGACTTTGATCCCGATGTCTTACCACTATTATCATTGAAGGAACTGTGTGATACATAAGTCGCATAGGAGCAGCAGCGTATTAATAGGCTAACTCTTACACTAGGGTCCGATACAGTTTGGTGTTTCCAATGATTCTACATCAGGAACGCTATCAATTATTAAATTGATGAGCATGTAGAAAAGAGAAATTATGGCAAAGATTAAAATTGAATTTAAATCAAAATTGCCTTGCTTAAGGTTGATGGGATGTTCATGGTATTGATATTTTGTAATAAATACGGTTAAGAACCAGAAGAGAATACATTAATCACACAATCTCGTCGTTTCTAATACTGAGATAGTTTGTAGAGAGACTGCTAATATTCACTGCAGCATTAATGTAGACTATATGAGACTAAACAGAAAATAAAGTATTCTTTCGCTTATTGATATATTTCCCCCGGACGTATGGCCCCAGGTGCAGATAAATCAAAATGTCGAAAAGGATTAATTGCAGAAAGAACCACTTCATTATAAAACCACCATTATTTGTGTGTGTGAACTTTTGTATTCGATTATTCTGTAAATCGACCATGAATACGTTATCGGAACGATCGGCGAGCTATGCCACCGGGCCTCAAGGGAGATTCGGATTTTCTATACGGATCGTAGTGATACACATCTAACACAAAAAGTGCAAAGGCTTATAAATTTAGGTAATACAGCACAAGAAAATACAAACGGCAATCTTGATGTCCATAGTTTTAATGTTGATTTTAGGAATTCAATATTATGGAGAACAGGCAAATGCGAAACATCAGAGCAACCCCCTTATGAAGAGAAAAAGCAGTTTAAAAAAGAGCACACAAAATACTAGACTCAGTAACATTAATTCGCTAACTCACACTCCTCGATAGATATTTGACTATGTCTAGTGTAGTTTGAACCGTCTTGTTCTATAGTAGTTGGCTATAGTATGTCTGAAATTTGCAAATTTCGGATAGTATTTCGATACCAAGAGATCATATTTTCCCTGTCTCCAGCATTCTTCTATAGTATTAAATTCAGACGAACATTTTGGAAAATATATTACTTTTAGAACGTCTTTGTTTTGCTCTATGTATTCTCTTACCATGATGGACCGGTGATGTTGACGTGCTCTGTCTATGAACAATATTAGTTTTCCAAACCTTCTTTGCAATTGTATGAGATAATCCAGAAAGGTGTATTGGTTAAAGGATTCATACTGACGAAAGAACTGTCTTCCGTCTATACACAGAGCACCAAATACACAGGTCCTTTGGTGTGATCCAGTAATAGTTACAATTGGTCTTATTCTATCTATCTGCAGTCCACATCTTCCTTCGAACCAAAGAATCATGTATGAAGATGGATTCGTCCATAACTGTGACGGTAAAGCCTTGAATTATTCGTGAGATTATCCTTCTTGCCTTTTTCGAAACTCGTTTTTCTCTTGCTTTGATGCAGCATTAACAAATTTCATTCTTGGTACTTTAGGACTGAAACCCCATCTATGTAATAGTCTGTAGATATGAACTTCATGATATTTGACTCCTGTTCTTTCATATATCAAATTCATGACTTCTTTAGCAGCCATCCATCCTGATTGATTTTATGACTATTCTTTTCTTATCTTGGTAGATGTTTCTTCCGACACTTCTGGAGGTCTACCACTTCTATGCTTATTCTTTAGTCCTTCCAAAGCAGCATTATCAAATCTCTTGAGCCATTTGTCTCCTACACTATATGATGATCGTTTTTGATATCCATAGTCTTATTTGTTAATGTTTTGAATGAACTAGTCCTGATTATCTCATCTGGTGATTGATAATCCCGGCCTTCTTCATCATCATACCAATTCACATCTATCAAAATTTCTTCACAGTGGAAACTACAATCATTAGCTTTGTACGTAAAGCTATCGTGACCAAAGAACCTAGCATTAGCTGTATATGTCAGATTAGGAGCCAGAACACCAGAACACCAGAATTTGGTCTTTTCATTATTGAAAATGTTAAAGGATCCCTATCTAAATCGGTACCATTTAAGGAAATAGTCACGGGTTTTTCTTCATCAGTATTAATTGTATGATTATAAATTCGTGGAGGATCATTAGGTTTTGGCACTTCATTGCAATTCTGTCCTGCGTTTTACATTGTAATCAGATCTAAATGATTCATTAGCCGTGATAGGAAAGACAAACAATTCAATATAATCTTTACATTGTGGACAATTATTATTTACTGGCGTCCTTGAATTATCAATGTATGTCGCACACCAGTAACATTTCCCACACAAAATGAACATCGGTAATAATGAAGAGCGATTACATGTTGTGTCTGTCAATTTTAAGCTCATATCAATATGGATTTACCTCCCTTTGCCATTAGTCTCAAGCTGACTTATGATAGCATACAAAGCAATTGTATAAGACTGCCGTAATTCAACATACCTATCTATACTGCTATGTTCACTACACGAATAGCGAGGAAACTAATTGTATCCTTTTGAATAATATTTTTCTATCCACTTTTTTCCGTCATCCGAAGCAATCCAGCTTCAGTCGTTTACGTTTCTATACAGCTGGTATGTGAGAAATATGATAGCTGCGAGATCCGTTGAAATAAAGGGAAATTCTACAAGCACCGAATAATCTGACAAATAGATGAAAGAATCAGTGGAATCAACACTATCTCTAGGTATAAAAAAGTTACAGGAAATTAGTTGTGACCACTTTTGGGGAACTAGAGAGAGGAACCGATTGTTAGGATAATGCAAAGAAGTAGAATAGACTATATTGAAAGTATGAGTGTAATGCATGGGAATTTGTCGAAGGCAGCGGTTCCCTTTAAATGTCTACTTATTAATACCTAAATTGTTATGCTTCTGAAGCTGCTCTTAATCCTGCATCTATATCTATAATCTGCAAGTCATCCTTGTCATCCTTGCAATTGGTGGTGATTGGAACTAGAAATGACGTGATAATACAGAAGGAATTTCTATCAGACTTGGAAAAAGCAGCTGCCAAGACCGTCAGGGACATTCCTTTTGGCAATACTGCCAAACAAGTAGATCATTATGACAATGACGCTGTAGACGGACAATGTGCAAAATATATGCTACCAAAATCGGAAACTAGACTTGCTGGGGCACAGGACTTTATAGAAATTCAAGAAGTGTTTGTACCACAATCTACAGAAATTATTGCATTATCTTCTAATTCTTCGGAAACTGCTTTTGCAATAACTTGCGCTTTGATTGGCATATCATTTCTAGTACCATACTCTTCCAATAATCTATTCCAATTTTTCATTGCTTTTTGTTTTGATTTTAGAAATTCTAGGTTATCCTTTCGATTTAAAACTGGAAGCATTGCAGATAGTATTAGTTTTGAATCGCCTACTAATCCAATTTCGACAGGATAACGAAGACCAATCTTTTCAGGCTTTATATCAATTTGAATTCCTCTTGCTTGGCCTGGCTTTGGAAGATAGTCTATATAAGGAAAAGATGTTCCAACCATGAGTAGTGTATCGGCCGGAGAATAACCTACTACTACACTATCTGGCAAGGTATCAATTGCAAGATGCTGTATTGATATGAATACAGTATGACTTTTATCCAATACTTGTCTAGCGTACTCTGAACGTAGGTATAACTAAGGTGATAATTGCGAAGCTCAAGCAACATAGCAGAAATCTAAAGTCAAAGGACTCTGGTATCAAGATCCCAAATCCCATAAACGAAGCCATATCTGAGTCTATTCCAGTTTCTGAAAACCATGTCTGGAGTATGACCGTTCAGGCGAGATTAATGAACTATCTAACAATCATTACGAAAATAAACATGGATACTAGACCTATGATACTAGACCTATGATACTAGACCTATGATACTAGATAAAGAAACCGGTCAGTCTTATCCTATCATGATTCTTGATGACTTAAAAGAGACTCTTGAGCTTATGGGGAGCTTGAGATTGCATTGTAGGAAATGCTATTCCAGTATGGAATGTACTATTGTCTATCGTGCGTAGTCAAGTTTTTGCATCACTTACTCCATGATTATATCCAGATTGATATGCACTAGATTTTGCAAAGACCTCCGCTCCAGTGAGCGGAGTGATGGAACCAAAAGTAATGATTATTGCAGCTATAATCATAAATATCGTTATGCTTTTTCTACCATGTAGGTTCATACTATAGCAAATTCTATGGTAACAATATACTTATTCTTTTAAGAAGAAGATACCTACTAAATTATATAACACATTTTTCTAATGTTTGTTTTTTCTGATTTGGCGAATGCGTGATCATAATGGGCTTAAATACATCATAATCATTACTTCATTATAGTATACATATGCCATTTGGATTTGGCAGCAGGAAGAAAAAGAATACTGACCTATTTACTACAAATATGAAGGATAGAGAAGAGCTATCAGAGATAACTAAGATTGCTGAAATGCTAAATCCTGATGAAAAAGTCCTACTAGTTGCAAAGCAATCCAGGATAAAACCTGGAGGATCCTACATGACACCGAATACAGTGTATGCTACAGATAGGAGGATAATTATAAGAGATCCATATATGCTAGGGCTCAAAGAAAATATTGTAGATATTCCCTATGATATTATTACAAGCGTTAGGCTTGAGAAAAATATATTGACATCTACAATTAGATTCAAAGCTCCAGGATTAGTCAGTTCTACCAGATTAGGAATGATGGAAGAGATTATTGATGGACAAGAGGATGAAGAAGGTGGTACAATTGAAGCTATTCCAAAGAAAAAAGCAGAGGATTTAATTGAAATAATTAGATCTGGGATGCAAAGTAGTAAAAAATCTTCTTTCTCTACATACACGAAAGGACAAGAATCATCAGCCCAAGTAAAACCAGAAACGATAGACAATAAAGAAATGACCAATACGCAAAATCAGCGAATTAGTAATCCAGTAACATCCATAGCTGATGAATTATCTAAACTTGCAAAATTAAGGGATCAAGGAGTAATTACAGAAGCAGAATTTGTACAGATGAAAGGCAATCTAATAAAGAGAACGTAAATGAGAGATTACATTTAAAAATCACTTTACAACGATCTTTTATGTTCAGTCAAGTCAGGACGATGAAAAGAAAATATCATTGCAAAATATAGCATATTCCATCCTCATTTGAATTCAAACTAAAATATCTTGGTAATAGAGAAAATAGAGGTAATTAGATGGCAATAATGATAATATGACGGTAATAGGCCTTAGGCCTACGTTATGAAGATGTAACTCTGGTCCAACTATCTATTTTGGTTTAGATTTGGCACTAAATATATTACGTCCTGGAATGTATTTCGCCTCTGTTTCAATGGGAAACCATCAACTACATGCCAAGTCTCTGTCATCTTTCCATTTTGAAAACGGTAGATGCTTACACCTCTGTAACTGAGCGTATTATTAAAATGCTCCGCGCCTTTGTGAGAGACTCATCAGAAATACTGCCTCTTCTAAAAAATCTGCTGCATCGTCAGCTTTTACAATAATTCGTTCAAACACTCTCGGAATGTTAGTTGGTTTTTTTGTCAAAGTGCGAATCTCTTTAACTAAAGCATCTGCCTTATTCCCCCATATCTTAGCCTTTTTGGAATTCCTATCTGCAAGATCGTGATCCTGGCGGTACTTGTTATTAAGAACAGTGTTCCTTACAGCTTCTGCGATCTCAACTAGCAAAGTAGCGTGATTGGCTGCTATTTGAACCACATCCTGTTCCAAAGTTTGAAAATAAGTTGTAAGTTCTGCACGTATCCTGTCCGTAATAAGAGACTCAGATTTGCCTTCAATAAGATTTTCACAGCATGTTTTGATAACAAATTGCAAGAATTTAACTGTGCGCTCTCTTCCAAGAACTTCACCTAGCTCCTGACCGTAGAGAATTGGAGGATCATCAATTTGTCTTATTGCCTCATATAGGAGTTTCTGACTGCCCAATTGCAGAAATGCTCTATGCCCGCTATATTCTGGAAAATAGAAAGCAATGCAAATTGCGGACATATGATCTTTAAATAATGATCTCATTTAGGATATTAATATATGACTCGAACGCTAAATATCCATGAATGCCCACAATGTTTACAGCTAAGTTTTTTACCCACTTTCTGAACTAATACGAGGCCTTGATCTGCGCTTGATTCTGAGGTCAGTTCTCTTCCAGCATTCTCAACGTTGGGAGATTTGGTTCCAGATATGACAAACGCATTATTTCGGGACTCTTCGGCAAGGAGATCAAGGGTTACGTCGTTTTCATTAGTATAGGGTTCGGTTGTTTCCAGTGGGTCAAAGGTTGCGGCTGCTTTATTGATCTTGCTTAGTTTGTACTGATCTGCTATATGATTGCACTGTCTGTTTTCTATACGAATACGTTTCATAATTGCCATATTTCATTTCAAAATCCTTGATATTCTTTACATTAGTATCATTGACTAGATCCATAATATCATGATAAAATCTGATCTGATTTTGGGCATATGACAGAAAATTCTTTTTTATCTCTTCAACCGAACAGCATTTCATATGTACAAACTTTTAACTTGTTTGCTTCCTTGATCTCTGATAACGAGTGGAGCATATTTCGTTTCTACAAATATCACAAATAAACATGTCTTGTGTCATTATCACTATCATTTATTTATTAATTATTTAGGTTGTTTGATTGGGCAAGTAAATAAGTGATAAACTAAACGTACCCTTTTGTTAACTTTTAATAACAAAATCTCCCCTTATTCATTCACCAGAATCTACATGAACGATAATAGCAATAAAGTAATCATAATTGGATCCGGCCCTGCTGGTTTAACGGCTGCCTATCTATGCTGCAAGAGGAGGACTGGCGCCAGTAGTAATATCAGGAAATGAACCAGGAGGGCAGTTGATGCTTACAACTGATGTTGAAAATTTTCCTGGATTTCCTGATGCAATAGGAGGATCTGATTTAATGCAGAATATGAGAAAGCAAGCGGAGAGGTTTGGCACAAAGTTTATCGATGCGGCGGTTGATTCAGTAGATTTTCTATCAAGGCCATTCAAGATCAACATTGGAGATACTGTCCATATGGCAGAAGCTGTCATAATTGCAACTGGTTCTTCAGCTATGTGGCTTGGGCTAGAATCTGAAAGCAGATTGAAAGGTAAAGGAGTATCTGCTTGCAGTACTTGCGATGGTTTCTTTTTTAAATGTAAAGATGTGGTAGTAGTAGGAGGGGGAGACGTAGCCATAGAGGAAGCTTTATTTCTTTCAAAACTTACGAATAGTGTCAAGGTTATTCACAGAAGAAATGAGTTGAGAGCTGCTAGAATAACGCAACAAAGGGCATTCAACAATAAGAGGATCTCTTTTGTTTGGAATAGTGTGATTGACGAAATCCTTGGTGAAAATAGGGTAGAAGGGATCAGAATAAGAAATTTACTCTCAAACGAGTTATCGGATATAATGTGTGCTGCAGTATTTGTGGCTATAGGACACAAACCAAATACAGATCTCTTCAGAGGTAAACTTGAACTTGATAACAAGGGATACATCAAGAAATATGATGAGAATAAAACGAATATTGACGGTATTTTTGTAGCCGGAGATGTTTATGACTATATATATAGACAGGCGGTAACAGCAGCAGGATCTGGTTGCAAAGCAGCAATTGATGCAATTAAATATCTTGAAAGTAAGCAGGATAAGGAGTAATAAGCCTCCTCAGAGGTCTAACTGTTGAATATTAACTTTAACTAAAGGAAGGACCTACCTTCGTTCGATTGACTGAATCTGCTTTGTTGCATAACTAAGCAAATCGCAACTACTTGACGATAAGCCGATAATATTGTATTAATTAATATCATGTATTTATCTTAAACATGACTCTTCTAAACCATAAGAGACGAGGATCAGAGTCATGCAACAAAACACCTGTTTTCTGAAGTCGTTAGAGTCTTTAGGGTAGTTGGAGCTTTAAAAAAATATTTCAATCCTTTTTGTCGATACATATAACTTGAGTACCGATTATCTTAGCCGAGTTGCTGTACATTCAATGTTGGTGGTATTATCGTTTTTCTATTATTCGTATTATTTTTTATATCTCTTAGCGACAGAAATGATGATGCTATTATTGCTGTGGCGTCCCATAAAATATGAAAAGACCTCCAAATAGAAAAATTAGGCTATAAACTAAATATCCTCCTATAGTATGAATTTGTGTAAGATGTCTAGAGGTTAATTCAGACGTTGTAGAGATCTCATTCCGAAATGACTCCTTTTCGAGCTTTCGTGTATGGGCTACAGCCCTAAGTAGAAGCTTCTAATGAAGTATATCCAAGAGGAGCACGGGGATAAGATATGCCAAACCAGCACCAATTATCAGTTGAAAACTCCAAATATGCTGATCACGCTTTGGCCTATCGAAACCTCCCGAATTTTTACTCCTAAAGTGGTGTAGGCGGCGTGACAAACTGATACTATCAATGTCAAAGACAACAGCAATAGGCCAATCAAGAGAACTTCCTTATCTTACCGCTTTGCATTCTCAAACCATTTTACCTAAACCATAGTTGTATAAGACCATTTCTTTAATTCTTCTAGGTATAAGTTAGCGACAAGCCTCCTCAGCTTGAAGGAAAAGTATGGTGGTTTCCTTTTCATCAAACACCAGACGTACCAGAAGCACTTGTAGATGGAAAGGAGCGCATGTACTTGTCATGGTTCTATCATAACATTGCAGCCAATCCGGCTGCAATAACGCAGGCAGATATCGATGAATTTGTTAGTCATTATTCTGCTCCAGGTGGAATGCGTGACGGATTTAACTACTTTAGAGCATTCCCAGAAGATGCGATTCAAAATATGAATTATTCAAAGACAAAGCTTACAATGCCAGTACTAGCAGTAGGAGCGGGATATATTCCGGCTTTTGGAGGCGATGTTACTATTAACTATGCACTCTACGGAATGCAAAAATTAGCTCAAAATGTTACTGGTATTAAGGTTCCTCTATCAGGACACTGGATTCCAGAAGAGCGGCCAGACTTTGTAGTAAATATGCTTAACAATTTCTTTGCTGGTGCTAACGTTAAAAAATAATTGTGCTAGTTTAATAGCTTCCCGTCCCCGTTAGATATTGGTAGAACAATACTTCCTTCAGATTACCCAACGAAAGAATCTATAAAACAATCAGATAAATCATTTTTCTTAACTCCAAAACTGGGAGAGCGCAACGTTCAAAAGATTGCAATCTACCTCAGTAAGTTAGACTTTTGAAATGACTCACATGGATACAGTAATTGGTGGCATCAAGTGGACCAAAAGATACCGGAAGGAAATGATAATCACGTTACTGTAAATCAAGGCCAATCTGTGCAAGGTGGTAGCGATACGAGCGGCGACTTACCAATATGTCATATACTATGCGCACTCATCAAATAATTTAGATTCTAACGATGAAACAACTAGAAGTGCTAGAATTGTATCAGATTTTGAAATTGTTAGGACAATGCTATCATGGAATAGACAAGTTAACAGACACTGGCATGATTGTAAATGCTATCAAAACGAAAATGCTATAATACTCTTTTTGTTACATTGGTCGTGTCCTACCATACATCAAGGATCTCTGTTGAGCTCTCAGTGGAACTAAAGTTAAATCTTCAAAGGTGACCCTCCCCTCGCCAACTGGTAACTGTACAAGAACCAGGCCCTAAAAACCTCTGATTCCTCCAATGTAAACTACGATATCAGAGCGTTTTCTGATACGATAATTATTACCGTTAAACTAATCAAGAAGGATGAAGGCAGTCCAGTCATAGAGAGTGATAGACTGGTACTGCACTATGCGAGACTTATTGGTCCTATGGTTATCAATGGAATCTTCAAAGGGGTGTATCTCAGAAGTGTTATTTCGATCGGAAAATTCTATCAAACACAAAATTTGATAATCTGACCCGCGTGGTGGAGAAATGAGTTAGCCTCGCTGGGATTAGTAATAAAGAAAAGAAATGAGTTTAATAATCTCGAAGAGCTTTGTAGCCTAGCAGAAAATATAAAGCAGACATTTATTCACGATTACGTAGATTCAGAGAAGACGTAGACCCAAGCTAAAATCAACTCGCAAAGGAGTATCAAAGCAAACAGTGACATTGATTATTGTTGAGCCGCCCAAACAGCAACCTTGAGCTATAGCTATTCTAAGACTATCTACAAAATTGAAACCTACATTTTTCCAAAGAAGAGGCATCATCTTCTTGACATTTTTGCTATGAATTTAGGATCAAGATCGCTATCTACTAAACGATGTTCTTTTGTAGCGTACTTCCACTGTAAATATGTCCAGACTAGAGCTATGGGTTAAATGATGTCTAATTATGTGACATAGATTGAGCGATAATGGATTACATACACTGGTGTATTGCATCCCACCGAAACCTAGATTCCTGCAAAATGTCTAAAAGGGGAGTCCACACACCATTTCCATAGAAACGCAGTAAACGTAGCTTCTAAATAGTTTGTTTGTGATTATTTATTGGCAATATATGGCTCAGCAACAACTATTAGAGCAAGAATCATCTGTTTCTCAAATACTACGGACGTATAAAAAGCAGTTAACACAGAACATCGAGCGACATACCCATGGGCCAGATATTAGTACCATTAGTCAACAGTCGAACCAAGAATCATCTATTTCTCAAATACTACGGACATATGGAAAACAGTTTACACAGATTAGAAAGCAGTATACCGACGGACTTGGTGGAAGATGTGTTATGGGTGTCATCATGTCTTATTATGGTTGGGACGGCAAATGCATCACTAACGCAGAAAGAAAATTATATGCTGCGTTAGTCGCATTGAGACAGGCCGGTATCAGTAAAGAATTACTGATAGAGCTGAATGATTCTGGTGCGACATTCGAAGAGATAGCTGATTATCTGGACAGAAATCCCGGGTTGGCAAATAGCAATAGGTAGTCGTCGAACTCATGGACTCGGCGGTGTTTGAAGATAGTTTCTGCGTTCCGATGTTATAACTAACTCACCAAAATAATTTTTGCCAACAAGATGTATTTGCTTCAGCATGCCAATAAAACCTGACATCAAGAATCAGATAGTGTCATATATGACTAAAATTACTAGAGGCATCACAAGCTTCGTAATCCTTTAATGTTAATGCTATCTTTCCAATAGTCAGTGTCATCAGCAAAAATATTGGCAAAAAGCTTTGCTTCACCTGACGAAGTAAGGACATTTGAAAAGGAAAGATAGAAATTGTAAACTTTATGGATAGCGGCGTCACCATAGGTAGAGGAACATTAGAACCAGGATGGAGTTGGGAAAAATGTATCAAGTCACTAGTTAATACAGATAGTTGCCAAGCTCCTCATACATCATATACTATTTCTGGGAGAATGAAAGTCAAGATGGACGATGGCACAGAAGTTGAAGGCGGACCTGGAGATACTGCTGTAATACCGCCTGGACACAATGCATGGGTTGTTGGAAATGAACCGTGCATTATGATTGACTTTACTGGTATGAAGGATTATGCAAGACCACTACAAGTTCTGAAGTTTCCTTTCTATAGAATCATCTAGGCATATTCAAGTTCTACCAATTCCAGATGTACGTTCTTTATGTCAGGATGCAATCTGCAATAAAAGTATCCCTGTTTTATGACAACTATTGTGCGACACGGACTTTGCTCTAGAACGTGTTCCGGAGGAACCATATATGATATATTTGGATTGTCATGAAAGAAATCGTTTAATGAGCTAAGATGAGTCGTGTCTTCTATATCTATAGATAGTTTGGTTGGTAACGGAGAACATGAGTATGCGCGCCTTTCAACATCGCCGTCATCTTTCCCGTTTGTATCACAATGAATTTGAGCGTGATTTTCGTCCAAACGGGAACTCGGGAAAGTCGTGGAACTTGCTGGTATCCTTCTGCATTGCCACCGGTGAATTGCGACATTATATGGTTTTATATGGAATTTAGACCCATTAAATACCAACGTATATATAAGGTGGACGCTAATAGTATTATAGATGAGATAAAAATGGTAGATAATATTAAATCTAAAGACGACATAACCACCACTTCAACTAGGTCAGCTGAAGCAGCTAACTTTTATGACACAGTAAGACAAAACTACGTTAGAATAGTAGACGAGTATGCAAAAGCTCAACCACAATATGCACAATCGGTCTCTAATCTACAGCTTAATTGCATTGACGCAGCAAAGGATACTATCCAAAGTATGGTTTCAGCTCACAAGGTGTTTGCAAGTAACGGGAACGTTCCACCAGTAGCACCACCATACACTGATGAATTTGTAAAGCAATCAAACGAGATAACCGAGAACATAGTCAAAGCAGTTAGGATCAACAACCAATTGACAGTCAACGCGATAAATGCAGCAGCAGAAAACTTCAGAACCTTTAATCGAACAATTGAGTCTATGACAGAATATAACACGAGCGCCGCAAAGGCTTGGAATTCATTCCGCCCAGTTCAACACCAATAGTTCCTCCACAAACAATAATTTTTTTTGTGTCCATTTTCTTTGTATAGATGTTTATAATATACATTTTTTGATTTAACCTAGAATGCAGTTATCGAGGGAATATGATGGTTTATGCATGCATGTGCCACTGTTATTCTTGTGTCTGCAGGGCTAAAACAACAAGATATTAAAACTACTAAACTTACAGTCATGGGAACTCAGATAGGCTAGAAATGAGGGCTATTCTAGAAAAATCTTTAAAAGTATGATATTTTGAAGATCTACTAATGATTAATGATGAGATGCGTGAAATACAAGTACAACAAGATGAATTAACCCGAAAACTTAATGAAAAAATTTCTGGTGACTTGAGCAAATTTCAAAAAACAATCGACGATATATTTAAGCAAAAACAAATACGTCAACACGAATATTTCATTCAGAAAATCAAAGAAGAACAGGAACAGGCAGACTCAAATATAAAATCAGGTGACCTAATGAGTGCTATGGCACATAAATTAACAGCTGATTGGTATGCATCTATGCTAGTTATTACGGCGCATTAGGTTACTTATTTTAGATTTTTCCTTTTGAATTATAGAATAAATTAGCAGGCCGATTTGTTTATGAGTTCATCACAAGTCCTGAATGTTTTACCTAGTCATAGAATCCGCCTAGTCATGAGTAAGCTTAGGGAACTAACAGACTCTGATTTATGCTTCTCGGGATCTTTGTACTTGGTATGGTGCTCTATTGATTCCAGTTGTACAATCTTTATGTCTGGACATAATGTGCAATAAAAGTAATCTTGTTTTTAGCAATTATCGCATTAAGAGGGCTTTGCTTTAAAGTGCGTTCCTTGCAACTGGCAACGGTGTATAGAGCATATTTGAATCTCCCTAAAAGAAGTTAACTATATGATCGGGATTTGCTGAGTTCATCTATATGTATATCTGAATTACTATGTAATTGGGAACATGAACGTGCGCGCGCTCCTCACTGTTCCAGCTAGGTTTCGCGTTAATATCCCCTAGCGATTCGAGCGTGATCTTCGTCCGAACGGGGAACCGTCTTATAGCTTTTTTCACAATGTGTTCTGAATTACAGTAGCGGCTGGCAAGCCCTGATATAGGTCCGATAATGAATCGTGCGACAAAGCACGACAATGCACAAACAGGCAGCGAAGATAGATGCGAATTATATTAATGCCTACTATAACAAAAGTAATTATTTATCTTATTTTGCTAGAGGCGTTAGTATATATTTATAATTAATAATTTCACAGATATGGATCTTTCTTGGAATGATAGACGTACTAGGCAATTTTTGACAAATGTAGGGCTAATTACAAGTGATGGGCCTTATGGTCCTAATGTAATGGCAGCTGAATGGACACATCACATATCTTATAGCCCAAGTCTAATTGCTGTAAATATTCGTAGCATGGATGCGACAGCCGAAAACATCAAGGCGTCTAAGGAGTTTGGAGTTAATCTAGCAGCTGAAGATCAAAACATGCTCTGTAGCCTTGCTGGAAAGTACTCGGGCAAACATCTTGATAAAGTAGCTTTTTTTAGAGAAATTGGCATAGTGTTCTATAAAGCAAACAAGATCAGAGCATTATTGATAAGAGGTGCTGCAATGAACGCGGAATGCAAGCTCATGAGGCACGAGGAATTTGGTATGGTATGCTAGAGTTTGTCAATATCAAGTCGGTTAGATTCTATGACCAGCTTGTTCACCAACACCATGTAGAATAATACAAACAAACAAACAAACAAAGATCAGAGGATATGTCGAGGGAAAGGACAGAAAAACCTGTAAGCCCTTCAACTCCTACACATGTAGAGAAAAGAAAAGTAAATCTTGGATTCATCGATGTCTTTGCTCTTAGGCAGTGACCATCCTTACTATGCCTTCCGGCATTCCAATACAACCAGTTCATTTCATTAGAATCTGTTTTAGATGAGATATATCCTGACCCGAAGGAATATTTTAAGGGTCAGAGCATCAACGGGCAGCTTGGCGAGATCAAAGACATTGTGCCTTTGGCAAGGTTTCTCGTATCACCAGAAGCGCGCACAGGAAAGTCAGGGGGAACATCTGGCGCATCGCTCCCAAGCCCCGCTTGGATGCAAGTTGCACTTTATTCATGGAGGAGTGATTGCCACTCTATGGGCACCCGTCCAGCCGGTCCAGGCACGGACTGATCTAAGGGGTGGCCATGGGGACCGGGTAGCTTAGGCCCTGCAAAGAACTCTCCTGTGCGGTAGTCGTAGAACCAATCCTCTCCGTGCTCGAAGCTCGTGATAATCGGATGACCGGTAGTCGCGTTGTGCTTTGAGGCATGTTGGTTTGGCGAGTTATCGCAACCAGCCGATGTGCCCGCATTCGGCGCATCGGCGGAGGTGTAGCCACCACTCACCCGTTGTCAAACACTCGACGCAACCTGTACCGGTCGGTTTTGCAGTTGGATTGATACCGTCTCTCTCAGGATTCATGGTCTCTCCTGTCTCATTTGTACTCATTAACTGTCATAGTATATATGTAAGGAGATCAGTCCCTTTTTGTTACAGAGTATGAAAGTCTGGCATTTGTCTTTTCATCATTCCACCACCTAATGCTTTATTTCCTTTATCATCTATTGTTGTCACCATCCAATATTCCATTGGCTGACCATCTGCTGCCGAGGTCAACTGGCTATTATCTGCACTAGCCAATTTTTCTATTTTCCATCCAAACAATTCATTATAGAACTTTTTTGATCTTTCGATGTCATCCGAAGGAATTTCAAAGTGCACTATTGTTGGCATATTTCTTTCTCCATTTCCGTCAAGTTTGATTTACTCATGGCTAATCCTATTCAATTTTTAGTTTATAATACGCAGGGAAAAAAAGTATAGTTGTAATACATCAAAGGTCAAGAAGAGAATCAACTAGAGTAGGCGAAATTTGTAGACAGACAGGAACGGTTCAGTTTCTTACCATTGGGACTTGTATCTCAATACGGAATAAGTCGATTGATAGATAGCAGGAATTGTTATGAGCTATTTCAAAGAGGCTTTGTTATCCCTCATAAGAAAAATGCTGCAACTCATGAGCAAATTAAAACCGTTGAAAACATAGTTGAGAATGATAAAGGTGGCATGATAATTTCACCTCAGATAGGTCTGCATGAGAATGTAGTCGTATTAGATTATGAGAGCGAATACGCAAATCTAATAGTAAAACATAATTTGAGTTATGAGACAGTTATTTCTTCGACCTCTGCTGCTACACCAAGTCAGAGAAAAGCAGTAAAAGGATCTGATGATGATGAAGAGGAGAAGGCATTGCTGCCACGAGTAGTAGAATAGGTGCTCAAACGCAGAACTTACTTTAAGGAGCTCTTGAAGAAAATTCCCAAAGAGAATATTGAAGAAGCATTTTGGTGTGAGCAGTGGATTGAAGCTCTAAAGAAAATACTTGTTTGTCTGTATGGCACCACCGGCCCTATATGGAACAGATTTGGCAATGTTTTTGCTTTTGAAGAGATCAACAGGCTGGCAAGAGAAGTATTGTTAAAGACAAAGGACATCATACAGCAATTGGGTTTTGAGCTAGTATATGCAGACACCGATTCTGTATTTCTTAGGAAAGATGGAGCAACAAGAAATGATTATGAAAATGTGGCGAAGATACTTTCTAGCGAAATAGGACTTTCTATATCTTTGGATTATCATTATAAATTTTGGTAATACCCAAGAACTTGGAACAGATAATAAGGGATAATTTCTAGTGCCCTATTCGTGATGCGTGCGTGAATCTAGTCCTATAGAACTCGCTGGAAGTGTGACAAAAAGCCGCGTATATTTGCGTCATGCTAGATGGAAAGGAAGGAGACGATGTCCAAGATGTGGATATCGATTGTTGTACCATCTTAAAGATAAGAGGTTTGGATGCAAACGTTGCAGATACAAATTTGGAGAGTTGACAGGAACTTATCTTGGAGAGTTTTATTTCTCACTTGATATACTAGCACACCTACTCTATCTCTATGCTCTTGGAGTACCAGCGTACAGAATCCGATTTTATGTTCCACTTAGCTTGGCCACAATAGAGAGAACATTCAGGGTATTCAGACAATCAATCTACAATGAATCACTTCAGAAATTAAAGGAGCTGAAGAAGCTGTCAGGAGAAATAGAAATAGACGAAGCATTATTTGGTGGACATAGGAAAGGAAAACGCTGATGGGGTGCAGAAGGTAAAAGCCTGGTATTTGGAATATATCAGAGGAATGGCAAGGTCATCACATTTCCTGTATCTGACAGAATACATGATACATTAATTCCATTAATTAAACTCCATACTAAGAAGGGTTCCTTGTATTATACCGATGACCATACTGCATATGCTTCATTAGGTCTAATCGGAAAACATCAGATAATTGCTCATCGAATGGAAGAATATGTAACGTGAAGATACTAGTCATATCAATGGTATTGAAGGATTCTGGAGTTATGCAAAGACCTGGTTGTATCATTATCGAGGAGTACCCAAACAGTACTTTCACCTGTACCTTAAAGAAATAGAATTTAGATTCAACCATAGGAACGAAGATATCTTCCGGTTACTAGCTAAAATAATGGTAAGAACTGTTCCAACTTCTTAGGTATTACCTTATTATATACTGTATCGTCCTTTCTATGATAGTTTTCTTATATGAAGAATGGATGTGACGATGATTTAGTTTCAAGAATTGACAGGCTTGTGGATACCAAGTACCGCCATCGGTAGAAACCGGATGTTCTCCATATTCTTTTACAACATTTGATAGAAATCTCTGCCACAAACATATTTCTCTCTTTTGATATATTCAATCTTAGAACCTCTTTACTTTCAGGCTCTATGGCAACCCAAAGCCAAATTAATTAACTCAGAACCAACTTTGATTTGGGTTTCGTCGAGTATGAATTCGAATATCTTGGTCTTTCTATAGAACAATCTTTTAGGATTATACTTTTGAATCCAATCTCTTATGGCAGTATGGCTTCTTGTAACAAATTTGGATATGGCCTTAGAAGTATTTCTTAACGAAATACCATTAAAATAAAGATGCAAAGCATATACTATGTCTTCAGGTTCCGTTCTTTTTCTTACTTGGTATACCATATATAAAAACGAGAAAGAAACCTATAGCTTTTCCTTAACTTTACAGAGCCGCTTTACCAGATCACAGTTCACCATCTAATTCTTTGTTGGGACCACAAGTGATAAAGATTATTTTCATAGATCTGTCGGCTAAAAATTGAATAACATTGTTAATCAATAATTTATAGTGTGTGTGTCGCGTAAATCTATTATGTCCATCAGAAATAGAGGATGACGAGGTGACACATCTTTAGAAAATGCAGAAGTTAAAGGCATTGTCCTTAGTGACTATTATTTCCATGATCATCATGGCAGTAATCTTGTCCGCTTATGACGATTTATTGAATAATTACAGGATTAATAATGGAGGTGGTGGCTTATCTCTACATACGGCAGCATTAGCCAAAGTATATGATGTTAAAACTCAACTGAGCAATAGCATAAAGAAGACTACAAATAACCTCTCCATTTGTTAAGCGTAATAATGAGACTATACTTGGATTGGTAACTATGCAAACCCGACAGGCGAGCTATTATCCTTCACTAACTAGGAAGGCCAATGAAGAAAGTAGTATTAATAACTCATTAATAAACGTCTCTATACCTTTGTCTTCATCTCTGCTAACATTAATGAAGCTGAGCATCAATAGTGGCATTTACAACAATCATGGTACTAGTGTTAGTATATCAGCTAATAATGCTTCTTCATCCTCTGCTCAGCTTTCCAACAGAGTTACTAGACGAGACAATTTGTCGCAGCAACAGATAACTAACGAAACCCTTCAGAAACGAGGAGATGTTTCGTCTGAAAAAGGTCCTCGTATTGCATTAGTTAAACCTTCATTTACGGTTGCCGCATATGCCAATGGATTTTATAAATTCTACAAGCTATACAGTAACACACCAGTTGGCAAAAATGTTACTACCGATCTAAGTCTGTTATCTGTACCAGTTAATGCTTCATGGTATCCATCCTTGCCTTATGTGTTTTCAATGTTAAAACTCCTTACTGATATCAAGCACGTGAGTCCTGATTCCAATATTACAGTATTTGATGATCCTGCTGCAGACAATGGCTTTATGTTCACAAAGAATGGAAGTAATGCATTTGATCTTGTCTTATTGGGACATCAAGAATATGTCACACAGCGAGAATATGATAACTTGAAAAGATTTGTTGCAAATGGTGGTACTATGCTTCTTTTGGATGGTAATGTGTTTTATGCCGAAGTAAACTATGATCATCAGAAAGACATGGTAAGCTTAGTCAAAGGCCATTATTGGGCATTTAATGGTAGAACCGCATGGAAAAGTGTAGCCGAGAGGTGGAAAAACGAGACCTCACAATGGATCGGAAGTAATTATCTATGCTACCTGTGCGTAAAAGCATTTCAAAATAATCCATTTGGGTATAAACCACATGAAGAACAATATTTAGACAATCCACATGATGTGGTATTGTTTAACTATAACGCTTCAATCCCGAAGACCTATTTCCCAGTACTATCCTCATCTGCATCACTAGGACAAGCATCAAATAAGCCTATAATTGCTACTTATGAACTTGATTACAAAAGAGGAAGAGTAATTACTCTTGGAATTTATTCTGATGACATAGTTACTAATAATAAATTTGATAACTACTTTGAAAAGCTCTTATTGAAACAGGGGATCTCCGACATAGTGGATTAGATTAGTTAGTCGAACTCTAATCATACCTAGTTCAAGATGCTATTAATCTGATCTTCACGCGCGATTGCCTAAAGATGCCTAGACAACTCGTTAACCGTGAAGAGCAAGGCAAATTGATAGCTCGCACGAGTGACGCCATTATGATGATTAACAAATTTAATTATAGTGTCAGATCAAAATCTGGCTACGATACTTACAACGTCATTGTAACCCAATCTGGATGGGTTTGTTCATGTCCAGACCATGCTTGTCGTGATCTCAAGTGTAAGCATGTATATGCGGTCGAAATTTATCGCTGTCAAAACGCGACAATATCTGATTCTCATAATATCCGGTTTAGTTATCTCGGAGAGTGTTCTCTAATATGATGTGCAGCATATCAGATTATAAACATTCTCTAAAATGAGACATCGGATCTATAGATTGACGGTTCGATATACACAGGGCAGTTAATAACATTGAATCCTATATTTTAGGTTTCACGGACCGTCCTTCTTCCATGCATTCTAGTATATAGCTAATCAAATACTGTATAATAAGAGAATCTTGGGAAATACCAGCAGATCATACGCTAATCATCTATTGGAATACTTTAGCCCCACTTCTAATTTACGAATTCGATTGATTATATCAAAATGGTCTGCTCCTGTCTCTGTAGTTAGATATAGGAGATAGTCATCTCCAAATGGCATAGTGATGCGCTTTATCCTTTCATACTCTGCGACTACGTACATTCCCTTTCCTATCTTGTGTGAAAGTTCGCTACGTACCTTCCATGCATTCATAGCCATCTCAAGTGATTTTTTTGCTCCCTTCTGGGGTAAGCAAGTTCTCTAAACCTTGATGATGACGAGAGTACATCATCTTTGTAGTGTTCCTTTATTCTAAAAAGCCTGATTCTTAGCAGAGAGCTAATAATAAATCCAAATATCGCACCCCATATCAAGTGAAATGCAATTGCAATTAATGTAATATTTCTAATGGACAAGTTTATATCTTCAGAAGCTCTGTTGCATGAATCATTTTATCATTCGTACATTATCTATATCTCTACATCCCGATAGCAAACATGTTATACAGTGATGCTTTTAGCAACATCTCTTTGGCCATATTCTGAAACTTTCTTGCAGTTACATACTCGCCAAACGTTCTTTTGATAGACGAGAATACCGTTTCTGCCATCCACCTTTGTCCATAGCTCACGCTATGTTTCCATCTTTTGAGATTTGTTTGTTGTCTCATTACAGACCTATTCCTTGCTTGACAGTTGCCTGTCTTGACCTTGGAATTACTTCTTGTCTTTATACCAGGTTTAATATGGTTCTTGGATAGATATCTAAAATTCTTATTACTGTCATACATACCATCTGCTAACGCACCCTTTACATTGTTATTTGCAGAAGCATTATCAATCAACTTCTTTAGCATCTTGCCATCGTGTACTTCTTCACTAGTAACCTCCAAAGAAATAATCTTCTTATTCTTGATGTTTACTGCTACATGTATTTTCAGATAACCTCTTCTTACGTGCCATTTATGTCGTATCCATTCACCTCTATTAGCAACTTTGATTCCTGTACTATCTAATGCTATAATGATGTCATCATCATTACCTACCTCATGTCGTTCGCTGATTCTGATATCCTGGTTATTAATACGTCTGTTAATTGTACTGTAGTTTGGAATAGATGGTATCTTCTTATTACCAGCATGAGCTATGACTACGCCTTCTGCTTGGCGGTATGGCAGATGAAAATATACCCTCATGTAACCTAGTAATTGGATAAACGAATCTGGATAGTGGTACTGTCCACCCCTCTTTCCATCATTCATTAAGTCCAACTCACTATACCAACTATCTATGACATCAAAATCTAGAATAACTTCACCTCGCCTAACTAGCGATTTGTTATAAAAAGACCAGTTAATCATGTCCAACAATAATCTCATTACATGTTAGCTAAATCTCAATTGGTCAACAAACTCATACCTATATGATAATGATTTTGTGCAACAAAGCATCTTCAGACACTAGTACCTTCTGCGATTGTATAGCCAACATAGTAGTGATGGAATTAATAGCTGGTTGAACCAGGAACGTAGTTATTGGAAGGAACAATACTAGCCATACTACGATACCTGCTCCCATGCCAACCAATGCACTCTTGTACGGATTGAGCATACGCACTTTTTTCCATCTGATCCCAATGATACCAAGTATCGCCCCTATTATAGTTCCAATCAAAAGATGAAGACCAAAAGCTGTAGATGTGGTAGCCGCAATATTATTAACTCCTAAGCTAATGCCCATAATCGAGTAAAATGTACCAATATTCAATCCGAGTAATATTTCAGTTACGGCGATCACTGAAGATATGGACCAAGTTGCTATAAAACCAGCAAAGGCTCCATACTTTAATCCTTTGAAGGTAACCATTAGTTGGTTCCTGTTATTACTACTATTCATGCTCTTATTTTTTGGGATGGAGAGCACTTGCAATCTTATGCGCGTAATGTATATAAGCTATCGTAACAATCATTACTGATTTTTCTGTATCCTAGCTTACGATGATTCTCTCTTAGTTATAAAAAAATAAATATATTCAATTTTCCACGTAAACGTACTAATCAACTGAAATTCTAAAATATCTTAGTTATTTATCATTAAGCGCATCTTCAAATGCTAAGTATCATCAAAATTTCTAGATAATATAGGTACATCTTAAATGGAAAAGCAGATTGCCGATACAGTTATGGAATCATACTTAAATGAAGTAATTGCAGAGGTTGTAAAGTCAAGAAAATGAATAATGAAATACAACGAGTAATTGTAAGTTTCAGCCCCTCATTAACAAAGCCTTCTAGTTTGATTTTTCTATTGTCTTCTTGTTTCATTTTCTGTATTAGTTTCTTATGTAAAGGAAATGCAATGATATGTTACCGCTACAATTGACGCTCCAATGCATTTCTATCCCATTTCGCACAAGTTGAGCAGCCTCATATGTGCTTTGGAGAAAAGCCAATAAAACCTGATCAGGCGAATTTGCGGTACGGACTACATTGTAGGGCAACAGGAACTCTCTCATCTCAGTATGATAGAAAGCCTCCTTTGGTTGAATTGGGTACTCATTGAAGCCCTGAGGCTCGGGATACGAGTAAGCATAGAAGACAGGTTCATTAACAGGTCCACCACCAGGCCAGAAACCACAGCTACTTACTTCATGCGAATAGGCTTCGACCATCACAAAAGGAGCACAGTATGGCGCGCCAGGGTGTGAAGGCGCCTTGCGTCCTGAAAAGCGTGTGACGGCTAGATCAAAAGCTCCCCAGAAAAAATGTACAGGGCTCACTTTGCCAATAAAACTGGAGCGGAACTCATAAAGCACGCGGCTAGCCTGAGCTAGAATTCGCCAGAATCGCTGTGCATATTCAGGATCATATGCGGCGTGTTTTCGGTCATGCTCAAATGGGGTTCGGTCAGGGACTTCTACTGGTGTAGTCCAAATGGTTACAGGTATTCCAAGTGATTTTAGGGCTGCCATAGTTTCTTGATAAAACTCGGCTACCGAACATGGTCGGAGAGCGATTGTCTTGGTAGGATTGTCAGCCGTTATAATGAGCAGTAGGTGGGAAATGAAATCAAAGTCTATCTGTAAGAGTCGGTCATTGTGATACATGGAGGATGTTGTGAGTCCATGTGGTGTAATATACAGGGTAGAGTTCCACCAATGATTTACTGGGGGAGTAAGTGCAAGTCTGATCTTTCCAATGATTTGAGTCCACATATGCAGCGTATTATACGTATCTTGCCACCCTGCCAATTGAAGTGGCGGCCATGGGTCTATTGTAGTTCTAGTCATTGATTTCCTCTTCCCTTATGCCACCACCGACGTTCGGACATCCTCTGTATCATATTTGAATATACTATAGATACAGGTATCTAAGATTTTAGAATAATTAAGAATGTTATTGCTAACAAATCAAAATGGAAACGTGACTATTGCTAATAGATGAAGTAAAAATTGCAATTTGCACGATTGAATCTTTTAAAGTCAACGGTTATAGTCGGCCATGAGGCGCGCGCACAATGTACTCACACCACAGACGGCGTCAAAATTAGGCATTAGGCACGGTGGTGGGCCACGTAGATCCGCAGTAACAAATTCTACTTTCTATCTAAAAGATCAGGAGAAGAAGGATAGAGACTTTTTGCGCTGTTGACCATTATTTCATCTTTTTCTTTTGTTGTAATAGTTGCAGACAGCAGGAACAGGCTTTCTCAACTAGGAAGAATAAGTTGGATCTATCTTATAAGTTAGTATTCTATATCACATTACCTAATGGTAATGTAGTATTATTTGACTAACTATCATATTTATATTGAATATTTGTCCTATAAGTGAATAGGTGATTAGTGTAAAAGACATAAAAGATGACACTCCATCGAAATCATTAATGTTTGCTAATGGACAACAATATTATCGAGATACGCTATTAGAACTAAAAGACTTTGATGGGATATTTGAATTGATAAAATCAGCAGTTGAGACTAAATTCGGTATGCATCGAGCTGGATTAAGTTTGGTATTGCAAGGATTGCCAAGTGAGCTAGGTGCTTACCATGTTGTTGGTTCCAATATGATTATAATAAACAAGCGAATATTAGACATAATCCGAATACGTAAATCTCGAGAAGAATATAATTCATATCTATTTATGGTGCTTAGTCATGAGTATCTTCACAGCTTTGGTATTATAGATGAATTGCAAGTCAGGAACATGACTTACGATTTATGTCGAGTTATGTTCGGAGAAGATCATCTTGCATCTCGGATGTCTAGATACGAACCTTGGTCCCTATTTCCAGAGATAAGACTATTTCAAAATAATACGTTTGAAGACAACTTTCAAATTGTAAAAAAATTTGATAAAACTACCCAGTCCTATATCCGTTGATATTAGTATCATTATATTGGCTCAGGACTCCGATTGAGATAATTGAGTGAACTTTCGATGAAATCCCTTATGAGACTATGAGGTACGATGAATAAATAATTTCCAAAAGTGATACTCCAGAAGAAATATGGTATTAGGTCAATCATTTATGTCACGCTGATGAGGATAGACTTGGCCATTAGTTCGCTAAGAGAATTTCAATGCCAAATTGATCTGAGATTGTGTTTTCCTAAGATACTTTTTACCACTATCTAGACTCAGTAACATTAATTCGCTAACTCACACTCCTCGATAGATATTTGACTATGTCTAGTGTAGTCTGAACCGTCTTGTTCTATAGTAGTTGGCTATAGTATGTCTGAAATTTGCAAATTTCGGATAGTATTTCGATACCAAGAGATCATATTTTCCCTGTCTCCAGCATTCTTCTATAGCATTAAATTCAGACGAACCTTTTGGAAAATATATTACTTTTAGAACGTCTTTGTTTTGCTCTATGTATTCTCTTACCATGATGGACCGGTGATGTTGACGTGCTCTGTCTATGAACAATATTAGTTTTCCAAACCTTCTTTGCAATTGTATGAGATAATCCAGAAAGGTGTATTGGTTAAAGGATTCATACTGACGAAAGAACTGTCTTCCGTCTATACACAGAGCACCAAATACACAGGTCCTTTGGTGTGATCCAGTAATAGTTACAATTGGTCTTATTCTATCTGCAGTCCACATCTTCCTTCGAACCAAAGAATCATGTATAAAGATGGATTCGTCCATAACTGTGATGGTAAAGCCTTGAGGTATTCGTGAGATTATCCTTCTTGCCTTTTTCGAAACTCGTTTTTCTCTTGCTTTGATGCAGCATTAACAAATTTCATTCTTGGTACTTTAGGACTGAAACCCCATCTATGTAATAGTCTGTAGATATGAACTTCATGATATTTGACTCATGTTCTTTCATATATCAAATTCATGACTTCTTTAGCCATCCATCCTGATTGATTTTATGACTATTCTTTTCTTATCTTGGTAGATGTTTCTTCCGACACTTCTGGAGGTCTACCACTTCTATGCTTATTCTTTAGTCCTTCCAAACCAGAATTATCAAATCTCTTGAGCCATTTGTAAGCCCACCATCTAGATCTATGGAATTCCTTTTCAGCTACACTGGATGCTTCTTTCTTATCTTCTCTAACAAGCCTTACTAGTAGAATTCTTTCCCTTAGGTCAGCATCTTTTTCATTTCTATAGGCGTTGCTCAAAGCTGCAGTCGCCAACAGATTAGGTACACAATGCCCTCAAGCTAAATTTGTATTGGCCAAGACCATCAGACAGTTGCATCAAATTATGTTAGGCAGTATAGTATCTCCGTCGCTAGAATAACAGGTACGTGATCTGCTTCATACAAAGATAAAGAATATCCTCCTGAACTAGTGACAGATTTTCAAAACCGATTTCCACAGCCAAATCCCCCTCGCAATAAATATTCCAAATTCTGGCAGATCAAGGCCAGACAGAAGTATCTTTGATAAATTATGAATGGCATTAGGTGTTTCCATCTTTGCCATGATCCCAAAATCTGAACGACCCATCTTACCAAGGCATCATACAGATCTTGAATATCCTTAGATGAGTGAACAAAAGACTGCTCAACCGCGGTCGCATGATTAACTATAAAATCAAGATTTTCGATGTCTTCAGCAGTAATAGCAGCCACAGCTAATTCCGAATCTGGAAAGTTTAGGTCTTTTTCTGTTTTTATTTTAGCGGTTGTGTCAGAAGGTGGTACTATCTTCAATACAAGATAATTTTTAGTGTGTGAAAGCCCAACTGCCTCAATTTTTCCATCATCTATGAATACTCTGTGTCCTTGTTGAACATTGTGAAGTATCTCTGACAAGGTACAACTAATTTCTGTCATAGAATCTGACGTATTGACTCTAAAATGATCATTAATCGCAGTCTTAAGTAGAATCAATTTATCGCCAGAAGTTACCTCTACATAGATTGGTTGTGGGCTAACATGACCAACTACTATCGAGTCAATATCACTATCAGTATTATCATCCTGCCTATGGTTATTGTCGTATATAACGCTCCTCCCGCTATCCTTATTACATGTACTTGCAACTGAGTGCGTAGCCTCTAGGTGACTGGTTAGTAACTTCTAAATATCATGTCATCCGCCTTGAAGGATGGGAAAACAATCACAGAATGAGGATGGTGATTTGGGTTAGAATTGGAATCTAATCATCTTTCATATGTTCCGAGGATGATTTTTTTTACAAAAGGGAAAGGATTACATAAAGATTATCTTACAAGTTTTGAGGTGGCTCTGCGCGATGCTTCGATTGGAGATCTAAATCTTGTCTTTGTATCGAGTATCAAGCCTCCACAATGCAAGATCGTGGCCAAGGATGAGGGAAGAAAATACTTGAACCCAGGACAAATTGCTTTTACAGTTATGGCCAGATCTGCTACTAATGAGCCGAATAGGTTAATAGCTGCATCTATTGGTTTAGCCAGACCGGTTGATGATACACAATATGGATATTTATCTGAACATCATTCAACTGGCGAAACAGCTCAGAAGGCTGGGGATTATGCTGAGGATATGGCCATGGAGATGCTTGCCACAATTATTGGTTTACCAGATGATCCCACTCTTGCTTGGGATCAGAGGGAAGAACAATGGAGGCTTTCGGGGAAAATATACAAGACACAAAATTTTACGCAATCTGCAGAGGGTCACAAAGAAGGCCTCTGGACAACAGTTATAAGTGCAGCGGTATTAATATTGTAAATGCACGTATAAATTCTATTATGTCGAAATCCATTTCCATTGATAATATTTTGTATACTATTGATCCCAAGACATATCTAAACAAGTCAGAGAGAAATATTCAACGAGTAAACAACAGGTTAGATGAATATCTCAAGGCTTCTAATGAGGAACATATTCATGACATTAGGACCGCGATCAGAAGACTACGAGCTAGCTATCAATCGCTTCCAAAGGCAATCCGAAATAAAAAGAAAATGAAAGAATTTGTAGCGAAAAGTAAGGAACTTTTTTCCATAAATAGCAAGATAAGAGATTACGATATTATTTTCGAAATGTTATCCAAATATCTATCTGTTGAACCTTCACCAAAACGAGAACAACAGATACAGTCTTCGCAAACAGGTACGAACTTATTCAAGTCGCTAAAAACCCTTAGAAATAGGAAGCTCAGCGAGGCGAAAAGCATAGCTTTGGAATTAAGAAAATTAAGCCTTCCTAAACTTGATGGTAATATGACCAATAAATCAGAAAGGAAGCTAGAGAAAAGATTTGATAATGTTGTTTGCAAATTGGCCAATACAATAGAGAGGAATTATCCTATAGTACTTAGTTCTCCTAAAAGGATATCAGAATTGCATGAAATGCGAAAGGATTGTAAAAAGCTTCGTTATCTGTTAGAACTTTTACCAATTGGTGAAAATGGCAAAAATAAAGATGAAGATAAAGTCTCTCAAGTGATAGAAGAATTAGCAAAAGTCCAAGATATGCTAGGCACGATTCATGACTATGATACAACCATTGCATATCTGAAAAATCATCACAAGGATCGCCCCGTTCATGGCGTTATCGAACATTTATACAAAGATAGACAGAAAAAGTTTGAACAGTTTGCAGAATATTGTAAAGTAGATCTTTCAGATAGCAACGACAATTTGTTTCTCAATATTATGAATATCAGTTGATATAAATAGAGAAAGTATATCTCAATTCATGAGCGTTGAGATATGTACAAATCTACACAAAAATATTAAAAAATGCTAATATGAAAACAAACTTGGTTCCAGATACCTATGTCCTCAAAGAATCATCAACATATCTGTTTTCTAGAACGTTTAATATCAAATTTATGTCATTTATCGTGAGTGAAGTGTGATATGGAAAGTGAGACATTGGAAGGTTAACAGCAAATAATGGAAACCAAATTATAATATAACTAACGGAACTGATCTGACAAAATACAGGACTATTTTGATATGGTGTAGGGAGTGCACAATTAATGATCTAAGTTAGATGAAAACTATATTTACCATGGTAAAAAATTTTAAAGCTGGTAGTATGGAGATACATGACAAGTTACCATAGATTGGAAACACATTCAAATTTTATATCTTCTGCTATCTAGAGAGAAGAGTACCCCCCTTGATTTTCAATCCTGAAAAGACAATAATTAAACGTAATTTCCTGTCCATGGCGCGACAACACAGCCTGCAATTACTCCTCCTGTCTCAGAAATCGAAAGATATGTTAATGGTTTCGAGGTATTCTATATATCAACGGAAGCTTCAGATAAAGGGCTAGCAGATCACTTGACAAACTCTACTCATTCAAGAGTATCATATACACCAGCATTAAAGAATGCACCACCACAATCACTCGAAAATATCTATGTATTTGGGAATGGCATTAAAGGTTCTGGTCCCTTAGGTTTTCAACCTAACGTAGCAGATTCTCAGCCAGGCGATCCAGCATATAGTCCTTTGTGGAGAATTAACAATGTAGAATGGAAACAAGGAGTTAGTCCAAGGGAGATTAAATCAGAAGCTGATATACTATCTGCACAGAAGAACGGAGAATTAACTATAACTCCATCAGATGCGGTAGTTAATTGTCCTTTTGTGCAGTGGCATGGCGGTTCGTTGAAAGAAAGAAGTGACAAAACTTTAACTGATCTGACGGCATATGGTGGAGGACAAGTTCTGAACATCGATATTAAGAAAATGCAGATCACGTTTCTAGGACATAGAGGATTTGCTCCTGATGGTTCAACAATCTATTATATAGCAACTGACGCATCTATCAAGAAAGTAGCTGATGCATTAGGCGTGACATTTGTAAACAAGACAGGTGCAGCGTTACTTTCTGGAGCATCGTCTGATCTTTACGTGTTTGCAAACGGAATCAAAGGAACTGGACCTATGGGTTTTCAAGCAAGCATTGCATCTGCAAATGTAGGTGATACAGGCTACAGTCCATTATGGAGAATACAGGCTACAACATGGAAGGATCCATCGCATGCTGAATTCCTGAGTTCATTGAGTCAAATTACATCTGCAGCCCAAGCTGGAAAGCTAAGTACTAACATTGCGGGAGTAATAGTTAACTGTCCATTTGTTAACGTGCATGTTTAGGAGCAGACACAGAATAGTAAGTAGGTAGACGAGAGAAAGAAATTCCATTTCTTTTTTCTTTAACTTTTGATCCTATCATGACAACAGCAACTATGACAATAGATTTTTCGCTTAAAAGAGAGGTTTTTCTAACAAATTTAACATTAAGACTTTTGAATTCTCAATAACTGATAAAACCATATGCACTACGGGGTAAAAGCACTATTATTGAACGTTACCATAGTAACGAGAGTAGCAGCAGTGTAGATACTATCAGTATTTACTTTCTCAACACCGGCATAGCCACACCACTCTGGTTCACATCATTCAGGGCATGGACATGACGGTGGATCTGGTGGGCGGAGGTGGCGGTCGTCCTCCAGAATGATCTGGAGTGAATCTGACGAGAGTCGCTATTCTTTTTCTCTCTATCGCTTATACGACTTGCAATTTATTCATGATATTTTCTATCTGTAGACACCACTATATGATAGACCCACTCGGCTTTTTATGGAAGAGTAAAATGATCCACTTCAAAGAAATTGCAGGAAAACATAATCACAATTTTTTGTTAGTCAATGTACTTGTATTATTCCCTTCATTGTAGTTGGATGGTATAGGCAGTGATATCCAAATGTTCCAGCCATATTTGAGTTAGAACCCATCCCAAAAATAGATAGACATATAGCTTGAGAGAGTTTTTCTCATAAGTGTGACTTACGATAGGATCAGGTATCTTCCAACTGTCAAAAGAATTCCTGACAAGTTATGGGATGAAATAAGATTGATACTTCCCTCAGAAAAACCAGCGAATACCATAGGACGTCCAGCAATATCATTTAGGAAGGTACTGGATGGCATTCTATTTGTCTTAAGAACTGGATGTCAATGGAAGATGTTGCCAAAGGAGTATGGCTCAGGATCATACCTGCCATAGACGATTCCAACAATGGTCAACATCTAAGGTATTTCAAAGATTATGGACTAGATTGCTAAAAGTATATGATGGTATAGTAGGCATCCAATGGAGATGGCAGTCACTTGATAGTGTATGTATAAAGACACCTTTAGGGGGGAAATGACTGGCTGGCACTATTCTACAGATAGAGTAAGCTAGGAACAAAACGTCATCATGTATTAACTGATGGACAAGGTATACCATTATCTGTTGTTGTAACTGCGACTAATACACATGATATGAAGGCTGCTATAAATACACTGGATAATATCGTAGTTAAAAGACCATCCTCTAAGATTTATAGAAAGAACCAGAACCTCTGTCTTGATAAAGGATATGACTTTCGGGAGATTGAAAACGAAGTTATCAAGAAAGGATACTTACCAAATATTCGACATAGAGGCGAACAACCAATAACAAAAGAGCGGTAAGCATAATACAAGAAGAGGATGGGTTGTAGAAAGAACTAACTCCTGGCACAACAAGTTCAGAAAACTTTTAGTTAGATACGAAAAGAAATTAGAAAACTATTTTGCGTTAGTATGTTTGGGTTGTTGTATTCTTATTTACAGGAGGATAATTTTGGGATAGGCTCTAAATGAATAACAAGTTGTGTACGATTCTTAATACGCTGAAATTAGTTGACTCAACAGTACCTAAAAAATATGGGTATTCCTATTTGTTTATTGTCCTCTAGTAAGTTGTTGCTGGACCGACGAATAGGATGATGCCCAAGCTTTTGCCAGATTAGAGTTAAATTCAGCAGTAGCTTCGACTGTCCTACTATAGTTTTTCACATTTTCTCTTAATGCGTTTAATACGTTGATTGTTAGCTGATTGTTGATGTCTGTCATTCTAATGATGTTGTTCGTAAAATCATTTGATTGTTTTACCAAGTTCTGAATGTATGGTGCTGTTGTGTCTGAGATGATGACGTTATTGAAACTGCTGTTGCTGTTTGCAAATTGCTTTTGAACTGAAGTTGTTGTCTGAATGGCATTCCTAGATGCTTCTATGTACTCTTGCTGCAAATTGGAGATTGCTTGTGCATACTCTGGCTGAACCTTTGCAGATTCATTTACCAATTTTGTGAAGTTTTCGTTTGCTACATCGAATAGAGTTACATTGACATCTTTCGTAATCTTTGTGCTATCTTTTGATGTTTTACTTTCTGATGTTGACATAACTATTAGTAACACCCATCCATATATAAACATTGGTCTTAAATGGTAATCATTACCCTCAGTGCCCATTAATAGTTCGTACCTATCTGATCACAGATTTTGAACGCATGTACTATAACTTTCTGAATGTTAACGAATATGCTACAATTTCTAAAGGCTTTATAGCAGGTTATGTGTCTAAATAGAATAAAAATGAAGCCCAGAAGGAGCAGTAATTATAAGGAAATAATGTTTATAGACAGCATCTTTTTTGTCTCTCTTCTAGCTTTTTTTGGAATATTAATTGGTTTAACTTATCACTCTGATGGAGTTTCAGTGTTGGCGCTAGGAAGTAATAACGCTAATAATATCTCTTTGGCAAACTTGATAAAAGAAGGTTCTCCACACTTGGGATCTACATCTGCGGCTGTTACTTTAATTGATTTTAGCGACTTTCAATGCCATCTATGTGCTCGATATGCTAAAGCTACAGAACCAAAAATTAATGATACATACATTCAAACCGGTAAGGTTAACTTAGTCTTTAAAAATCTTCCAAATCGTGGTTCAGATTCCATGGGCGCTGCAATTGCTGTCTCAATGTACTAACGATCAGTATCTGAATTGCAGTATCTGAAAGGATACACTCGTTCTTAACTGGAAAAGAATTTACGTATGTGCGGTCATGATTTAAAATTGTCGCTAATATAGACTATGGATGGAAACATAAGCATATGAAGAGCTGGAAGCTGTGCCAACAAGGTTTGTTCTATGTTTAAGAAAGGACAAAGAAACGTGTCTATAAATTATAATATGATAATTGTGGATAGATGACCTTCAATTTGTAATACTCTCTAACTAGGTATTATGAAATGCTTTGACTACGCTTCTGGTGTCCACCTTAAAGGCTCAATTAATGCGTAGACTTTAGTCATGTGAGGTAATATATTAAATTGCGCGGATATACATAATTGGACTTTATACAGATGATCATGCAATTTGTAAGCAATTGGAGAACTGGTTTATGTTAATATGGACTTTATCTGTAAACCTAGAGTAAATTCAATTTAACAATCTTTGACATCAGTTGTGTTCATCTCATTAACGATTGCCTAGCCATGTTTATTCAACAATAACTATCACTTCGATGCGTGTATTCAATATATGCATACGCTCATTGTCCAGATGGAACGTGCCAGACGCTCTATAGAATCGTACAAGATTTAAATCAAAAGATCAAATTTTAGTGTTTAATGTAGATCGAATAATGCATTCAGAGCGATATTACTATCAGTGTAGTTCGCAATGGAAAGTGAGCACACGATTTAGCTTAAAACTCAAGATTAAGTCAGACTAGTTGGTATATAGATTATTATTTTATAACATAGAGTGAACGCGTGCAGATGGGGTATGTCTATTATCTATCATTAGGTATATCTCAGGCACGGAGTAAACAAATCCTATATGAACACAATCAGTTTTCTCATCTAATAAGCATTGTAATTCTCCATCTTTTAATAGTATCTCAGCAATCCTGTTTCTTTTATTGTCTTTTATCAAAATCCGATCTTCATCAACTGAGATTTTTTCCATGTAAGGACCATGTTTGGCAAAAGTTTCATATCTTATTACGGTTTCTTCCATCAAACTAGTCATGTATCCCGAGAAGCTGGTAATACCTTTGAGTTCTAGCTTTTTCTTATTTTTTTCATATGACTCATAGAATTTTTTATAGACATTTTCACTTACTGTAATCGATTTAAATCCAGGCTTTGGCATGCTATATAGGTACGGTATTGGACTTGATATAAGACTTGCGTCAAGCATTCCCCAGTTAACTCATAGATCTGATCAAGTGTATGTGATAGAAGCTTAAATACCACTCACGTATTTGCGCGTAATATTTCTCGCAGATTGAAGTATGATGATTACCTCGCAAATCTTAGTTTCCTACTTTAAACACAATATTATAATTTTAGTATTATAATTCCAGTATATCATGCTACCGTTAATATCAAATTATTTCATCATCCTGCTAGGAGAGGCTATATGCTACCAAACATCATATGTTCTACCAGGCTATGCCTCGACAAAATTACGGTCATTAAAATTTATGTGGTTTCATAATTGTACCCTTAATGTATTGTTACCATAATATTAGAATAACATATCACCTGTTCATTACAGGTGCCAATTAAGATATTGAATATTAAAGATTAAAGATAGAATTGAAGCCATTTCATATGATGTATAATAGTCTATAGAAGAAGTATAATTGAGGGTATTTGAATAATAGTATTTTCATGTTTGGACATGTTTGCTAAAAAAATCCTCAATTCAAATCAACTGAAGAAAAACTGCTGATATTTAATATATTTTGATCCTATGTCGAATGAAGAAATTTCAACACATTTAGTCCATCTTCTGTTAATATTAAATCATGACGTCTGCCAACTCTCTCAACCGTTATGAATTTCCATTCTAATAGCGGATCAAGTAGGTTGGTCTTTAGCGCCATATATGCTGACTGCTCTTTATTCTTATGACGTTCTACATGAATAAGTTGCTGTGCTAAAGCTTGGTCCCTCAAGTCTTTGTTTGCAATCCGGTTGCCGGTTCTTTGATGAATAATTTCCAAACACCTGATTAAATTATTTGGTGGAGTTTCTATCTTATATTCTGGTAGCTTCAGAACCTTCTTCAAGCCAACAGTCTCTTGTTCTCTTGGGATTGTCGCATATTTTTCAGGTACTGCATAATAAGGCATAATGTCTACCTCGTCCTTGAACATCATACATGCCATCATGGATGCAATTGCTTGGATCTTACTTCCTACAGAAACATTAACAAGTATGGCATTATTTTTCTCTCTTAAAATTATCTTCCTTAAAGCCCTAAGTGTGTCAAATAAGTCTGTTCGATCTGCGTATTCAATGTAGTATTCGATATTGATGGCCTCCAGTTGTTCGGTTATCAACTTACCAAAAGGTTGTCCTGCATCATCGGTAGGGTCACTGTGGATGATCAGCCATATGCGGTCGGCTTTCATATTCTTGGCTGGTAAAACGATGCGATCTACCTCAAACCCAACTGGCGCAATATGGATTCGTAACATTTCCAGAGATTCATCTATAAGTTTAGTATGATTAGTATGTTTAGTCAATGTGATAAGTTTAATCAGTTGCTAATCCTTATATTCTTTGCCTGCACAGCCTGACCATTTAATGCCACAGAATACTAAGAAAATAAGAATGGTGCACGATTGATGGTTTTTGATCTTAGTAGTACAAATTCAGAAATATCAAGTTCAAATGATATTATCCGACATCTTGAACCTACAATTATTCCAAGAGTTGGTGCCATTGCAAAAATGGCATTGTGCGAACGCGGAGCCTACAATATCTCATTTTTTGGAATGGAATCAAATGAATATACTGCAAGCGGTGAGATAGGAAACGCAGTTCACAGAATCACTGTAAAGTCAATGCTGGAAATAATAAACCTTTCAAAAAGAGGACATGCCATAGAAAAGGAACATGGTATCGGAATCTTCGAACATAATGCCAAGGTTGATATAGACACAAACTGGAAACGATTTCTTCTAGCTGGGGTTGACAAACCATTTGACCCTATTATGGATGACCTTTATACCAGGGGAGATAGACTCGTAGACAAACTCATTGTGGATGAATCGGAAAATAAACAATCAGTGATCAGACCTGAATTCACTATACGCGATATTCATATTCCACTTGAAGGTAGACTTGATCTAATAAAAATTAGAATTCCATATGTTGAACAGAACTCATATATCAGCTCTGAAAGTTTACAAAATTTAGAAAAAAATCTCGTACAAGTAACACAGATCAAAACTGGCAGGTTTAAGACTCCCTCATCTACATGGAAGCTTCAAGCCGATGCTGAAGCACTCTTACTCATGAAGGCGCTAAATTTACAATCACCTCCAGAATACATATGGCAATTTGCTGATAGAGATAGTCACAGAAAGAAATTCAATTTTACAAGGGTATACGAATCCATTGACAAATATGTACGATTCTGGAAGTCTGAAATATCTCCTGCTATTACTGGCTATTGTCAGAATTGTTCATTAAAAGAAGGTTGCTTAGATTGGGCCTTTGCGCATAGCAGCAAACTTAATGAAAATGAAATAGTGAGAAGAAGAACAGAATTCAATGTTTCAAAAAGGATTAGAGAAGAAATATCTCATGAAGATAGATGGAAGGTATATGTCGATTCGAGGAATGCAAAGCAACGACAGGCTGAGGGGTCTGCGATAACTAATCTCACTCTAATCACGGAAACTTTTGATTTTCATGATCAGACAGTTACTTTAATGGGAGATGAATCCTTTGGCCAATTCATAGACTTTAGCGTAGGGGATCAAGTGACCGTATCAGATGGCAATCCAAACCTTGGTAGCAATCCTACTGCAACGATTATAGATATAAACCTCGCCTCAAGATCGGTCAAACTTAGATTTCATAGAGGCGACATGTACTATCTGATGCATGAAAACAGACACCAATTTAGAATGATTACAATTGATAGATTTAACTTTAGTGGTGGGCTCACTAGCATGCGATTTCTGGATAACTTCTTTAGGCGTTCACCTTATGCCGATGTTATACTTCAGTATCGGAATTCGATTCCGATACAAAAAATAACTGATACAATTGAAGAACAAAAATATGATCACACTGATTTAATGTATAGCAAGCGAGACAAACAAAAAGATTTTGAACATAAGGTCAACGCAATTGAAGAGGAATACGATATTTAAATCGGTATGACTAACAGCAACCATAATAATAATAATAATTCTTTAGATAAGTTTCTAAATTACGAAAATGCCGATCAGAAGGCTGCGAGATATAGAATTAACAAGGAGAGTACTGTCCCAGTTACTGGACCGCCAGGAACAGGCAAATCAACAGTCATTTCTCATTGCTGCTTTGATCTATTGGCTGAAAATTCTCCAGTGTTGGTCACGGCTCCAACAAACGTGATGGTTAATAGCATACTAGCAAAGATAGACTCTCTCCTCCATAGAGCTAATCTACCGTTTCTAAAAGGACCAATAATTAGGTACGGTAATACAATGGATTTAGAATTATCGTATCCGTATCTTCGAACCTATACGATGGACAATATTCTGGTAGATAGCAATGAAATGAATTCATTTAATAGATCTGAAATAGGTAGAAAATATTTTCAGAATGCACAAATTATACTTACTACGACTTATAGCGCAAAAGATTTGGTAAAAGTCACGAAAGTTGGAGCAGTCATAGTGGATGAAACAGGTTTGGTAGGACTTGACACAATGGCAATGCTATTCTCATCGCTGAGGCATGATAATGGGAAAATACTAGTAATAGGAGATGATAAACAGTTGCCACCTGCTTCACATGATTTTATCGGATACAGCCTCTTTAGTTCTATTTTGAAACAATACGAAACTACGTTACTGAAAACAGAATATAGGTTTAATGAAGATATTTTGGACCTGATAAATCCAAATTACCAGTATCAATTGAAGGCAGATGAATCAGTGAAAGAAATTTCAACAGTAGATATTGCAAAGAATGATTATAGTGGAACGAACAATAATCTGGCAAAAATTCTGAACCATGAAAAGAGAATAGTGTTTGTAGATACAAATAGTAACAGTCAGGAGCAAAAACATTTTATAAATATTGGTGAGATTTCGTTAGTCAAAGAGATAATTGATGGGCTTCTGAACATGGGAATTGATGATGTCATAATTACTACTCCCTACAAGCAACAAGAAAGAATGCTGCAGTTTCATCTCCACAATGGGAACAATAGGAGGATACGCATTGGGACAATAGACGAGTTCCAGGGACAGGAATCAGAGGTCACAATCGTCTCAATGGTGAGGTCAAACAATGAAACTGACCTAGAAAAGGCTATAGGTTTTGTAAATATCCCGAGATCATGTGTCGCCTTTTCTAGGAGTAAAAGGAAGACAATTATTGTAGGTGATCAGAGCACACTAATAAAAAGCAAATTTTTATCCCGTTCGATAGATACTGTGACCAGAAAAGACGGATTCTTCATCTGGAGAAATTAACAATTAATGGTTTTAGTAGACTTAATCGACCGCATCTGATCTTATGAGGTGCAAGCACATAGGATTACTTTATAGTCAATAGAGCTTTTACCAATGAATTTAATGATATTGTTGTTGTTACCATTTCATAGCCGATTGTCGTATTATTTTAATATTCATTCCTATCATCGATCCTGAGACTAGAATCTAAAGTCAGTCATGGTCAATTAAATAATACACATTTACGAATAAAGACATACCTAATAAGTTCAAGTCCGCAGGTAAGCCAAATTGAGGCTTAATAGAGTTGCCTACTCTCCCCGGCACGACTCAAAACTGAAACTTTATAGGAATCTCGTTTTAGTTTTTCTGCGAATCCGATATGTATGGGATGCATCCACTAATTCAATTGAACTTGTTGTTCCCTTCTCTCAATCTCTTGTACTCTCACGGGAATTTCTATCCAGACGGATTGAAATAATTAAATGACTGACTAATCTATTTAAGATTTTTTTGATTCTACGGCAATCACTTCTTTTACCCAAACCCCCACTCCATTCATCACTATCAGTTTATTCAGATATTCTTGCCAAGAAATTTGACCATATGCCTCAACCCATATCTTGTACTGTTGTTTTAAATTTAAGAATGCATCATAATGATAGGTACAGTATTTGGAGTCCAAATAATTATTCCGTGTACATGCAATGCATTTTGTTACGTGTGATGTCATAGGTCGCCCAAACGGTTCTAATGATCGATCATGTTTATTTATTCTTCAATTCCGATTGCCCGTACTGGTGAGCCAGAAGCTCCCACAAGTTTTAATGGAGTAATTATGACTGTAATATTTTGATTATTCAATCTATCCAAATTGCATAGATTTTCAATTACTAAAATATTATTTGATAAAAGAATTTTATGTGCAGGAAGTTCTCTGTTAATACCCACATCAATACTCGGACCATCTATGGCTACGGCATTAACTTTTTTCTTTACCAAATATTCTGCCGCATCATCTGATAGACCTGGGTTATTTTTGAGGTACATATCTTTTTCCTTATTCCGTGTTTCCCAACCTGTATGCAGTACCACAGTATCTTTTTCCTTAATTTCATTTTTGGTATTGCCTAAGATATCATCGGTGGTAATCAATTGATTGCAATCTTTTTCTATTCTTAGAAGTAGTGTATCATTGCAGATGAATCTGTTGACTTCAATCTGATCTATACTCAATCCATTAGGACTAAAATGAAATGGAGCATCCATGTGAGTTCCTGTATGAGTACTCAAAAACAAACATTCTGAAACATAGCCTTGAATGTCAAATTTGGACCATTCTATAGAAATAGGGGTAGGGTCCCCAGAGAAAATGACCATATTGGAAGTAATCTCAAGAGTCAGGTCGACGATTTTCATATTTAATAGAACATACTATCAAGGTTTTATAGTATTCGTCATTGAGTACATTAGATATTTCATTATTATGTTTGATTTCATTTGTACGTAATTAGTAGCATAATATACTCAGCATTAGTGTTTATTTTGCTTCATCTTGCATCATTGACCGTGTACTTGTATAATGTTCATCTGCTAGTCTGATTTTGTTATTCAAACTATGGCGGTATATGCTGTTTGGATTCAAGGCTGGAATAATGCCAACTCTTTATTAATTTACTTAGATTGATTTTGTTGTTGTGATCCAGATACTGACGATTGAGGTGAGTATTGCGGTAGTTGGAAAAATGGGATTGCGCCTTGTCCACCTAAAGAATAAGGCATTTGTCCATTCCATCTATTGATCGCTTGCCACTGAAGATATTGAGGGTCTTGTCTTAATTGTGATGTAATAATTTTAATTGCTTGTGATTCTCCATCAGCCTTTGCTATGTTAGCTCTAGCCTGTGCTTGTGCCTGTACAACTGTTTGGTTAGCTACTACTCGAATTGCTCTCAAATTATTCAGTTCTGTCAAGTACTTTTGAAAAGCTACCACTTTATCTTCAACCTGAGTAGAAAATGCTGGCGAGAATTTAAAATCAGTAATAAATATTGTCTCTACCACTATGTCTTTTGCTGATAAGGAGTTTCTTATCGTATTTGCTATAACATCTTTAACAATAGCTCTTTTTGTGATTAACTCCTCAGCATTGTATTTCGCTACACTTGCTTTAACTGATTCTTGTATAGTCGGCGCTATTACTCTATCTGCATAGTCTGGACCCAGCTGTTGGTAGATCTTATTTACATCAGCTGGATTCAGATGGTAATTTAGTGCTATTACCGTCTGTACTTGTTGTAAATCATTTGAAGCGGCTGACGCATTAGCCACGAACTTGAGTGTGCGTACCTCTAATGGTATAACCTGCTCAGCAAATGGTATTATGAAGTGCACACCTTCCCCTAATACTCTGCTCTCGACTGCACCAGCATATAGAACAACTCCTCGATGTCCTGCCTGCACGATAACTACTGATTCAGACATCACTAAAATAATAACGATAAATGTCGTCATAGCTGCGATAATTAGTAGTTTTTTAGAGCCCGCACCAGAGCCTGATCCTACATGTTCAAGAGGTTCCCCTTCGGGCGTCCTCCTGTTTGATTTCTTGAAAGGATTTTTCATAAGCTAGTATTATCTTCTTTAGTTGATCACGTTAATCAAATGTAAGTTGAGTAAGTTCTCATGTATATAACAAATTCATTTTAAATCGTTATTATCAGTTGTAATGTGCTTCGCTATTGTCACCGACAATGATACTGCTGGATCAAAAGTAACTGACTTAATCGTAGGACTTTCCTTCTTTTGTAACTATGGGAATATGTTCGAGATAAAATCTTGTAATTGTACTGCTGAAATAGGAAAGACTTTGTATCATATGTATCATATTATAAACCATCATAAATAACTCTCGATTAACTTTGTTAATCTAAAATAATTTGTATAATTTTCTGGCCTTCTATCGTAATTGAGCTAGATAATTCAGTACTCAATTATGCATTGTTATATACGGGTTTATCTATTCAGAGCAATCCAATCAACTAGATAATTTCATATTTCTTTATTTTGTCTTGATCGGAGAATGAGCAATTTGGGTGTGCGTTAACATAGAATACTTGTTAAAAAGATATGTACTATCGTAGAAGATATGCTCAAATTCATATAAAAATAATGTACCTGCGAATATCATTTGCTTCTTAGTTCGGTATTGCTAAGACCACATTCTTTACATTTGTAAATTATAGTGTTTTCCAATTCCTTATTTCTTAACATATCTCCTCCACAACAAGCACATTTCATATCAAATATATTACAGATATAATGTTATTCAAAGTTTCGTATTATAAAATGTATTATGCTACTATACATATCGATAGAGAATCAATGTCGACACATTACATTTGTACTAATTTCTATTAGCAATACCTGATGGTGGAGTGACATAAAAAATGGATATTATAATATATTAATGGATAGTACTAATAACTCCTGCAGCTGTATTTTCCATATTGTGTTCAGTATCTTTTAGAGATTTCTTTGCAGCTTGAATAATTATTCCTGCAACATATGTATCAATTCCCAACAAGACAGCAATTTCTCCTTGGCTCTGATTTGCAACGGATTTAATTGTAAATAATCCATACTGTTTCTAGCAAGTTCCTAAGACCTGGTGCAATGCTTAACCGTTGAACACTTCCGTTGTCCATTATCCTATATTAGGGTTTTAAAATACTTAAAGCTATTACAAATTTTTCGGCTCTGTAAAGTTAAGGAAAAATCTATAGCTTTATGACTCCGATATAGGTTATGATGTGTCAAATAAGAAAGAGAACAGAACCTGAGGATATAGCATATTCTCTGTATCTGTATTTCCTTGGTCTTTCATTAAGAAATACATCCAAAGCTGTGTCTAGATTTGTTAAAAGAAGTCATACTGCCATCAGAGACTGGATTCAAAAATATAAACCAGAGATGTTAAGTTCCAGAAAGATAGATACGTATTACCGAATTTATAATTGATGAAACTATCATTAAAGTTGGTTCCGAATATATCTGGTTATGGATAGCCATTGAAAATGAATGATAACCGAGAAATCCTTCAAATAAGCATATCAAAAGAGAGAAACATGTTTGTTGCAGAACGTTTTATATTAAACCTTGTAAAAAGATATGGAGAACATCTATCCTGTTTCAACTGATGGAGGTACATGGTATCCACAGGCTTGTAGATTCTTGAGACTGCACCATCACATCCATTCTCCATATGAGAAAAGTATCATAGAAAGGACGGTACAATACATCAAAGATAGAACAGAATATTTCGATGATTATTTTCCTTGTAGAAAAAGTAAGTGTAAATTGCAACACATACAAAAATGGTTGGATCTATTTGTTAGTCATCATAACAATAATTTGTTATCTTAACTTTACAGAGCCCTCTAGCTAATGAATCAAATATGATGGGGTTAATATTAGATTATTCATTCCTATACCAGATCATCGAGTAATCGAAACCAATTTCACATTATATTGATTTTGGAGTTGTCATCATTTAATTTGTAGAAGCAAATTATTACTAAATCATAGAATGTCTGCCTACTAACGTCTCAATTTTACTTGATCTATGCCTAAATAATGAATCTATTTGAAATTTACTTGCTCGTTTGTAAATTTTTATTTTTTCACAATATTTAAAGTTATCGCTAGAGATATTAAGATAGCAAAAAAAGACTACATATCTAAATAATAGTAGCAGTACTGGTTTAGAGCTGTGATTGTAAATTTGGGGCATTTTTCCATTTTATAAATATTCTATTATCATATTGGTAATTAATAAAAATACCTAAAGACCGTACGTATATTAGTCTGTATCATGCGATCGTTTGTAATGTTTCTTTCGACTGTATTTGAACTGTCATAACTTATCAAGAAAGATAGGTATGACCGGATGTAGAATAATTATTCTTATTGCATTAACAAGTTCGCTAATATAAATACAGTGCTGTCTGAAAACCGTTCATTTTATGTAATAGTATTATTGTAGTTTACACTATCATTAATGGTGTAGCTCATGCAAAAGAAGTTCATCGTCATCACTGATATCTATAAAATTCTCTCTAATCCAGTTGTTCATACTCTACTTAATACGCTTGTTCGCCGCGATGAGAATGAAAGATATAATAGTCAAAACATTAGGACTAAATTAAATCTTACTCGTAAGCAGTATTATAAGACATTATCAAAACTATTGGATACAGGATTAGTGAAGAGATCGAAGGGTAGCAAATTGAATCGAAAATATTCTCTGACTTCGTTGGGCAAGGTATTTTACTATTTGCAAATGATAGGTGAAAACGCAGCCGATAATCATTTGAAACTTAAGGCAATTGACTCACTCTATGATGAATATCCAAAGGAAGATCGAGAAAAATTTATCGATGTCATAATAGGTAAAAATAAGATAATTAAAGACATCCTTACGAAGGAAGATCATTATTATTCATCAAGTAAGATGACAGGAATAAGAGAAAAAGTCCCAAAAATTGATAGGCATCGACAACAAGGACAAAAACCTTGCAAGATCATGATAGTGGAAGATGAAATGGATGTACTATTCACTTACAAGTCATTCCTAATAAATGAAGGGTATAGCGTGGATGGATATACTAATCCATATGAAGCATTAAAGGCTTTCCTTGAAAACAACGTAGAGAATTCCGTTTATTATGATCTCGTAGTATTAGATATTAGAATACCAGAATTTAATGGTATACAGATTTATCAGACATTTAAGGCAATAGATGACGATGTCAAAGTGCTCTTTGTGTCTGCTCTTGACGCAGCTGAAGAATTAGTAAAGATATTTCCAGATGTGACTCATGATAACGTTATTAGAAAACCAATAACCCAACTGCAGTTTCTTAAGGCAGTAAGGAATTTGATAACAAAATCTATCTAATTCAAACTAAAGTTGAATATAGAACGAATGCATTGATTAGCGGAGGCTTTTCATTCATATCGTACATGTTTGAATATGGAATGGATGTATAATTGTATAATTACCACCCCCACGTATTTATGGTGCGCCGGTTAGAATTAATTTGTAATAATTCTAACTATTGGTTCTTAACGGTAGACTAAATCTAAAAGTTGCTCCTTTCCCGTCGATATTATTTTCAGCCCACATCCTGCCACCATGTGCATCGATAATACTCTTGGAGATATACAACCCAAGACCTGTCCCTTTATCTGCTTTTGTCATAAACTTTGTGAATAATAACGGTTTGATGTCGGCACTAATCCCTATCCCAGTATCTATAATACTAACCACGAGTTCATTTTTGATAGTATTTTCCTCAAGATTAATCGATATCGTTCCTTCCTCAGTAAACTTCACTGCATTATCAAGCAAATTGGAAAGGACTTGTATTAATCTTCCTTTGTCAGCTTTCACAAGTCTTATTCCATTGTTTTTCCTTACTGGATTGTATAATATTTTAACATTTGCTCTTTCGTAATCTACTTGACTATTTATATCTTGTATCGCATCAGATATGACATCTTCGATATTAAGAATCTGCTCATGTAGAATAAGAGGTTGATTTTCAATTCTCGTGATATCTAAAATATTCTCTGTGAGAGTCTTTAGTCTTTTTGCATTTCTGATAATAACCGTCAAGAGTTCCTGTTGTTTTTCAATATCTACTTTTTCTCTAGATCGGAGGATTTCAGCCAAGCCCAGTATTGGTTGAATAGGCGCTCTAAATTCATGAGCTGCGATATTGATAAATTCTGTTTGCATCTTTTCCTTAAATTTCAATTGCTCACAAAGATCAGCTACATGTTCATTTAATTCCAATTCCTTCCAAAGACTTTCAAATATTGAAATATAGGACAAAACTGTTGACTTATGATTGGAATAAATTCCTAACCCTGCTGACTCATAAATATTATCTTTTGTATCATCTTTTAGTTCTACCGCCAAAGAAAATTTTCTATCAATTACTACTAGTGTGATCTTTGATTGCATAGAATCAACTATATGTTTAACATCAATTCCAAAGTTTCTCTTCAAATCTACTGAAATCTTCCTAATTTCATCGTTTACAGGTGTTATAAGTCTAATATTTACATATTTATTAGATTTCCTTACTTCTTCTAAGAATTGAATTCCCCCAATACACAATTGTCTACGAAATGCGTTAGACGTAGAGAATATTATCGCGATATCTTCTTTGGCAGATCTTACAAGATTAATACCAAGCTCGCTGTATTTCAAGGGGATCTGAAATAACAACAATATGTTGGTTAGATTTTTCCTGTATTGTGCCCGATATATTCTTCAGTCGCTCTTCCTCTATCTCATTAATTTCATGCTCCTTAGGAATTGCTTTATCCCAAAAAGGATCTGAAATATATTGCTGTTGCCCAGAAAAACGCTTAAAATCGTTACCATACACACTCAAAAACCGTTTAAACATAATTGCACAATCCTTTGAGTCAAATCTATAACTAACCCCATCAATTGTATATTCTACAAATGAGGACTTTTCATGGCGACTAGTTAAGATCTTTCCACATAATGGACATATATCATGCCCTGGCTGCTCTGTGTCCTTGCTTGTCACAAACAATGTATTAAACGATTAGAGGAAGTTATATCTTACTATCCAACATTTCAAATTCTCTCTAGCATTATTCATCATGGCGTTTAAGAAAAAAATGCATTTTTCAGATATACTTTTAAACTTTTTAATCATAAGAAAAATATTATTTAGTAATTATATATCATATTATCAATAGTTTAGACATTTATTACAAATCCAATCATGACGTACAAAATGTCATATTCGAAAGACTTTTAAAATTATTATGTTTTGGGACGTTGAGCTAAAGTTCTGCGAAGTTGCTTTTGGATTGAATAGATATAATTCATGACGTTCTAAATAGAACAATACGTAATATAGCCTAATTAATAACAAGAGCCGTATTTTGATAGGATCAACATATTTTAACACAATATTCTTCTGAGCTCATTGTTAAATTTGTCACTTCGTCTATCACTCTTAAACATCAAACTGCTTTAGGTATATCTGAAACTTATCTACACCGAGAAACCAAAGGTAGGATGTATATATGCATGATTACCTCCTATATTGATCTAACGTAGCTGGTTGTACCTTAATCTTAGCCAGAAATTCGATTATTTACTACCGTGCTCTGTTTTATGGTAATATTTAGAATGATAACGTTTTTTATAATGTCAACACATGCTCCGAATTTGTAACATATGATCTAAAAAACGGGTGGGGATTCTACGATCAGGATCATGTTCTAGATTGAGGCAAATTATCTTATTGTCACTAAATAACTGAACCAGATAAAAGATATTGAGGATATAAATATTCTATATGTTTTATACCCTATTAAATACTATAATTCTTTTTTATAGTATTTATATAGATCATTGATTAATTGCATTTATTATGTCACATTTATCTATATTCTCAACCAAAGAGATCCCTGCTGTGATTGTGTTACCACATCATTTTCATTTTTTTCCATTTGTCAGATATTGCATTATTAATTAATTTCGTTCATACAGTCATATACATGAAAAATCATGAATTATAATATTTTCGTAATATAGTATAGCACGTCTAGTGCAGTTTATACTAATTCAACGCAATTTTTCGAACACAGTATATGGTCCCCTTGTACTTTTAGAGCAGTTGTAATATATTCTGACAATGCACAATATCCGAGCAGATCACAACATTATCCTTTCCATCAGCAGCGGTATTGAATCTCCACACGATATATAGCATCTATTAGCCTAACATATCGAACGAATTCACTGTTTGTGGAGTCTTATATATGGACAACAATAAAAGTATGCAAATTTATACATAATGCATACGATTTTTGTTCAGTTCTTGTTGATTCCTAGCAATTTCAATATCTTCAGAGGTACTACCCTCATGCAAATCGCCATCAGCTTCTTTTTTCAGGTGTTGTTCTCTATCTTGATCGGTGGTGAATATTGACCCACAAACAGAACACTGAAAGTCCGCTGATAATTTAGGTAAGTTGCCACTCTCCTTATGTTCTTCATCATCCGTATTTTCCATACTATTAGACATTTGACAGGCACTCCTATTTTGTAATATAACTGTGAATATTTACTTGCTTATTAAGATTGCCACTCTCCTGTTCTGTCAAATGATATGGATACAACTTGGTATCCTACTGAAATTGGTATTTTGGAAGTTGTTAAGTCATTCGCAGATTCTCTAATTCCATTATTTATTGCATTGATAAATTAAGCTACTCCTTGTGCGAATAGCCGTAACACTATTATTGTGCACCCAGTCCCATTGTTATTCACTTTTTCCCAACGAATCAACTGCTGTTACTATAGCACCGTTGCGTGTACAATACAGGAATGTGAAGATCTCAGTTAAGTAATATCTTCCTGTTTGATCCTCTCAACATTTAATATTTGGCTTTTGTCAACCAATGGGACATAAATTGGAAGCTAGCTGGATTTCTCTTATTTGATTAGGTGTACCAGGTCTGTACTGCGAATTTCCTTCGTCTTATTGTACTATTAATAAATAATAGCTAGCCCACACAAATTACCTTCTCTTAACGATCAAGAGAACCATCGAGATAATCCACACGAATCACGAATCAAGTTCAAAACTAATTCTCAGCTAGCTCACACATTGGTCATAAATTAAACCTACTATTTTTCATTTTATTGATGACGAAAATGATTAATGTGAGGTGGTTATATTGAATATTAGTGCGATTACGAACGCAAGCCCCTTGTTATATATGAGAAACTGTTATTAACGCCAGTTTAATAAAAACATGACAGCTTAATTTAGTAATTACTTCTTAAAGAAGCCGTTTAAAAAAATCTACCTCACTACTGCAAGTAGTGATAGGTACCTACAACAAAAGTAGGTTATTTGCCGCCGAACATACCTTTTAGTGCTTCGCCAACTTTTGCCAGTGGATTTGCTGACTGGTTGCCTGTCTTATTGACTGATCCAGATACATTCCCAGCAGCTTGCCCAATTTTTTGACCCATTTGACCAGTAGTGTTTTGAGCGTATACCGGTTGTAATACCTGGCTTATTGACAAGGTTCCTATCAATACCGCTATTATTGCAATCATGGAGATTGTTACATATTTCCTGTTTGAATCTTTGCTCATTATTATAGAAAGATTTTAGTTATATTTAAGTTTTAATCCATCGTTTGATAATTTCAACAATGCTACACCAATTCTGAACATTACATTTAAAATGGAGTTATTATGTTTAATAATTTTAATCTACTATTAAATAAAAACGTGGACAAAATTTTCTATTCTTGCATGAATTCTAATTAGCGGTAACATTATCAATTTCTGATAATCTTAGTTACTATCTACATTATGTTGATGTTATGTTAAGACAGGTAGATTGGCTATTATATCGCCAGTATCCATTTCGTTACACCTATCGTCGAATTTTGGGGATGTCGACGTACAATTTCTTCTAAGTGCTTCCAAACCATGCAATGAGAATTCATGACGACATCTAAGGTAGTTGTAGATTGGTTGTATTTCTGTCCCGTACACATCGACTACTTTTTTATCAAAGATATTTGTCAGTAATAATGATTTTTTCTTCGTAAACTATTGATTGAACGTGAGAAGGGGAAGAATTGCTGGAAAGAGGATTAGTATGTTTAGAAGTATATATCGATGGTCAAAACCCAGATTTTTAATCTGTTCATGTGCCCAATGATAATTCCAACAAATTGCACATTTTATGCATACAAATTCAATTCTAATTTGACAGAACTGCACCATTATTTTTCTTCAATAATGTATTTGAGTTGAATTCATGCGTGATATTGTCACACAGTACTGATATCGAGATCACACCATTCAAAAGTTTGGGTATTAAACATTATCGATTCGGTACTATACCATAAATTTTGCATTGTCACGTTCGTATCAAATTTTTGCCATTGGTTTCGTTGTATCAAAGTCATGATGTAATTTGCAATCCCGTGACTTTCTTAATTCATAGGTACTGACATTCGTCATAGATTATTTTAGTTTTCAAATTGGCGATTCATAATCACCTAAAAATAAGATGTATATGAATTTGGCCAAACGTAATATAAATGAGCAAGTCTTTTTATATAACGTGAATAACACTACAATTTGGTCATATTACTAATTCGTTCCTACATAAAGGAATTCCGTTTACATTATTAATCTATAGACAATTGTAACATAAATTTTTATACCATGATGTCGTGAAACTCGCTGGAATAATCCATAATGTGTTCATTCATCAGGACTATTAGCGAACGAGTTGTAACTTGAAAATTGAAAAATAAATGGGTTTTTCTTGACGTTATGTTAGTTTTTCTAAATGTTGCAACACCATCGGCAGAAAGGTTCCGACATCAGTTACTATCCCGATAGCTTGGGTAGTTCCTCTGTCAAGAAGCTTTGTTACAACTGATTGGCTAATATCTACAGCAACAACCTTAACCGAAGCTGGAAGCATATTACCGACAGCTATAGAATGTAACATTGTAGAAAACATCAAAACCATCTTTACATTCTTCAAAATTTGTTTATATTGGCGTTGGGCTTCAACTATGTCTGTTAAGACGTCTGGAATAGGCCCATCATCTCTTATTGAACCTGCTAATACGAATGGAACATTCCTTGTAATGCATTCGTAGAATATTCCCCTTGTTAATATCTTTTCTTTAACCATTGCATTTAGGGATCCTGCTCTGAATACCTCGTTAACAGCTTGCATATGATTTCTATGACCTCTTATTGCGAGAGTGCCATCATTCACTCGCATTCCTAGAGAAGTTCCCATCAATGCATTTTCTACGTCATGAACAGCTAATGCGTTACCAGCCAAAAGACCATCTATATAGCCCATACGAATCAACTTAACCATAGCCTCAGAAGCACCAGAGTGAATTAGGACTGGCCCTGACACTACCACGATTCTTCCCTTTTCTACATGCTTAGTTCGATCGATATCCGATGCAACTTTTCGAGCAATTTGTTGAGTAGGACGTTCACTCGAACTACTACTACTCATAAATTGAAAGATATCCACACCTTCCCTCGGTCGTTCTTGGGGAATTATTCTGATACCTTGTTCTCCAATAACGATCATTTCTCCTTTTTTTATATCACGTATCATTTTACATTCTGCTTTGTTACTTCTTGTATCTACTACTATACACTTATCCATCATCATATTGTCGACAGTAATCCATGAACCTTTGTAATAAATCTCGGTGGTATTATTTGTAGTACTATAAAAATTAATAGGCATTACCATATTTTTAGGAGCTGGTTCAAGGATGACTTGTTCGATCGATGCGGGTTGCGCTCCTTCAATATATATCGATTCCAATAACTCAGTTAAATGCTCCGGTGTGTTGCCACGAACTAAAAGGTGTGCATAACTATGATCTCTCTTCCTTTTTCCTATATTGAACTCTAAAACTTCAAAATCACCCTTAAGATCCATTATCTTGTCAAATATTTTCGTGAGGATCATCGAATCGATAAGATGTCCCCTTACCTCTATTTCCTTCTCACAAGTCTTTCCAGTCAATGGCTAACAGCAATTATTTTCCTATCTAATTAAATGTTCATACTCTGAGCCAGATAGCGGGCCTTACTAAACATGATCTGAATTAAGTTAAAAATTTCGATCCAATGACTAATATGTACTACTTTTGGTGTCTATGTAAACCTAATCGACATGGTTTGCAGACGAACAAGGATGCGTACAAAGCTTTTCTGTTTGTTCACTTGCGCAACTCCCAGCACGGTCGTTCGATTGAGATTTGTATTAAGGATTGAATATTCTAATTAAATATCTGCGTCGTAATTATAAGACGAACCAATTCCATACAATATTCATGCATATTTTAGATTACAAATATCTCAATTTAAGAAGTGGTTGCTGTTAATATTATGCAACACTAATGTATATGTACAATATCTCTTGCCGTATGCCCAGTTAATTTCGTCGGTCCGGATTATTCTAAGATTCTTGGCGCTGACCTCGTCAAAAGCCTCTATATTACAAGACAGCGATTAGTTTCAATATGAGGATATCACGTAACTTCTCTTCCGGCTCCTCAAATACCTCATTCTAAATAGTACTATTGATGCTTCCTACTACACGTGCTCATGTATTTGCAAATTAGGGAAGGTATGAATATGGTCATATCTTACCAATACCATATGAGCGCATATCTCTCGCCTGTAACTACGTTGGGCATCTGTTCTTTATGCAAAGAAATCGTATATATTCATTGAATAGTCAACTATATTAATTGTTGAGCGAAATCCTTACTGTATCCAATCTTAGAAAGTATTTCCCTGTTAAGAAGAGTCTTAGAAGTTCATTTCATCCGCAAGAAGGAGCTCAATACATTAAAGCTGTTGACGATGTAAGTTTTAAGATAAATAAAGGTGAGGTATTTGTCATTGCTGGAGAGTCCGGATCTGGCAAGAGTACTTTGGCTAGATTAATTCTACGAGCTATTGAACCGGATAGTGGTTCAATATTATTTGAAGGGCAAGATATTACAAAAAAACGAGGTAACAGACTGAAAGATTTTAGAACCAAAATTCAAATGGTACAGCAGGATCCGTATACTTCTATTGACCCGCGTTGGAGAGTGATGGATATCGTATCAGAACCGCTTATTGTTCATCATCTATATTCTTCAAAGAAGGAACGGGAAGAACAAGTAATTAGAGCATTAGAAAATGTAAGATTAGAACCTGCAACTGATGTATCTAGTAAATTTCCTCATATGCTCTCCGGTGGTCAAAGACAAAGGGTCGCCCTAGCTAGGGCGCTTGTGATAAATCCGAAAATAATCGTAGCTGATGAACCAGTTTCGATGCTTGACATATCCGTCAGAGCAGAAATATTACAATTGATGAAAACCATGAAGGATAAGCTACACATTTCATACATTTACATTACCCATGATCTTTCCACATCTAGATATATTGGCGATAATATTGCAATAATGTACGCTGGCAAAATAGTAGAAATTGGGCCAATCAATCAAGTACTATTAAAGCCGCTTCATCCATATACTCAGGCATTAATTGATGCAGTCTCTGAACCTGATCCAGAAAACTTGCAAGGCGAAAAGATAATTCGTATAAAACATGGCGGTTGTAAAACTGATGTGGGCTGTAGATTTTGTCAATCGTGCCTTTATTCCATGGAAATATGCTCAGACGAGCCTACACTGGAACAAAAAGAGGCTAACCATTTTGTTTCCTGCTTCCTGTATCCTAAATTGATCCAACATTAATTGTCAGACTTTGAAAATCATGAATAATTATCTGTAATGCAATGGGATGGAATGGCTGTCTACAATTAAGAAATTCAATGATTCATGCTTGTCACCTTATGAATCCAGACTTATCCTGTCCTAATTCTGGACATAGTTAACAAAGCAATATACTAAAATGTTAGACACACCTTATATCTCTTCAGAAGGTTGTAAAATATTTATTTTCGTAACCACACCTCTCTTTACTCTAACTTCAACCCGACCATTTTTATCTCTAGATCACTTGCTATTCAGCTGTAGTTCAAAGGGAACTTTGTAGTTCTTCAGTTACTTAAAGAGTTGGTATTGTGCCGCCTATCTAGATTCGCTTTTGATCAATATCAAGAAGTATTTGAATGAATCAAGTTCATAGCAGCGAACAACAATTTTCGAATGTGTGAGATGTATATTTCTTTGACTTGAAGTTTATTAATATCTTTATTCTTACACAGAGTCACGTATTGTACGCATGTTGATCTCTGTAGACTCGGAAAACTGTCAAGTGATGGTTTTACTAAATGCAAAAATCTTTTCTTGCTTCAAAGTAGAGCTAATCTAGAAATTTTACGAACGTCGGTTGTTTAATGTGATCACAAATTTACCAACTGAGAGACCATAAAAGTATTATTACGGCGTAGTCTGCATCCTTCACTTTAGCCAAAACATTTAGGACTTAATTCGCTTGGTATGTCACAGAAATGATGATTGTTGAACTTATATTTCAAGGAAGTTGCATAGAATGAAATGATCATAAAACTATTACTGTATATCAGAAGCAATGTAGCGCAATAGGGAGAGAGAAACTTCGCAACAGGTATTGATATATTACGTTTCAAAAATGAGATATTAAGAATGAAACCTATTACCACAACGATCGACGATGGTCCATTGTTAAATGTTAACATAATTCTTAAGAAGTAGGATATGAATCATATGATGTCTAAGAATCTATGCAACGAGTTAATGATATTAAAACCCCTGATCATGTAGGCCAGGAGATTACGATCAGAGGCTGGGTACATAGATTGCGTAAACAGAAGGAAAACACTTTTCTGCTGATCCGAGATGATCGTGGTGGAGTTATTCAGTGCGTATTCCCAACTCAAAAGGTAGCACATATTACAATCGAATCCTCTGTTGAAGTATCTGGTATATTACGAGCGGACAATAGAGCACCAGAAGGTGGCTATGAAATCAGAGGTGATAGTTTAATGGTATTTAATATTGCAGATGTAGATTTCCCAATAGGCGAATATCAGAGTGCGGAACTATTACTAGACAATAGGCATCTTGCAATAAGGACTAGACGAATGATTGAGATTGCAAAAATCAGGTCTTCAATCTTAAAATTTGCCCGCCTATTTTTTATAGACAATGATTGGATAGAAGTAACTCCACCTATTATTGTTAAAGGGGCAGTAGAAGGCGGCTCCACGCTTTTCAAATTGAAATACTTTAATGAAGAGGCTTACCTTTCACAGAGTGCACAACTTTATCTTGAGGCAATGATCTTCTCTTTGGGTCCAGTATGGAGTATTACTCCATCATTTAGAGCAGAAAAATCAAGAACAGTAAGACATCTTGCAGAATTCTCGCATTTAGAAGCAGAGACACCACTGGAAGATCTCGAAGATATATTAAAAGTGGAGGAACGATTAATATCGTATATAGTCCACAATACTGTTAGAGAAAGATCAGAATCTCTTATCTTCCTAAAAAGAGATGTTACTAGTCTAAAGGATGTTGAAGTACCATTTGATAGAATGTCTTATGAAAAGGCAATTGACACTCTCCAATCCAGAGAGTTTAAGGTATTAGATGCGAGTGGGGACAAAAGAATGATTAGAATAGGAGACGATCTCAATATTGACTCAGAACGCGAACTAACAAAAGATGCTAGAAAACCTCTTTTTGTGACTGGTTATCCTATCGATACAAAGCCCTTCTACGTTAAGGAGTATGTGCAGAATAAGGGAATCGGACTCACAGCGGATTTACTGGCTCCTAAAGGGTTTGGGGAGATTGCTAGTGGAGGGATGAGAGAAGACAATATTTTGTCCATTAAAGAAAGGATGCAGAAAGAGGGACTTGATCCCTCTGCATATGGGTGGTATCTTGACTTAAGAAGATTTGGTTCAGTACCACATGGCGGATTTGGGATGGGTATTGAACGCTTAATAAGATGGATAGCCAATATTGAAGATATAAAAGACACAGTGTTGTTCCCGCGAACGATGTCTAGGATTATACCGTAGTATGAAGTAAGGATGGTGGACTCGAGGCAGGATATATTTATTCCTTTAACAATAGATTTGGACTCTGTTCACTTAACGGATAAACCTTTAGCTAAAAACTTCCTACATTCTCATAATGGCCATATCCAAAGAAAGACGTAGGACCTCTTCAAAATATGTTTACTACGCATTATAGTTATACTTTTCAGGCTTATCAGTTCGAAAAACATCACAAAGGCTATCTCGATTTATCAAAAGAAACCATGTTTCTATTTGGAACTGGATCCAGCGATACAAGCCAAGGAAAATATTGCAAACGAGACGCAAACTATCTGAATTTATCATAGATGAAACATTGATTAAAGTAGGTAGTGACTATGTATGATGGTTATGGGCTGCGATTGAGCCAACCAATAAGACAATCTTAGGTATACGCATCTCAATTGAAAGGAACATGCTTGTGGCTGAACAGTTCATAAAATCACTGATTAGAAAATATTGAAAACACAATATTTCAACAGATGGTGGTACTTGGTATCCACAAGCATGTAGATTCCTGAATGTTAAACATCATAATCATTCCTCGATTGAAAAAAGCTTCATAGAAAGGACGATACAGTACATAAAAGATAGAACTGAGTGTTTTGATGATTATTTCCCTTGTAAAAGAAATAATGATTGTAAGCTAAAACATGTCATGAATTGGTTGAGTCTATTTGTAGATATCCATAATAGAGAGATTATGGAAAAGGTTGTTAAGTGAACAGAGCCTAGATTTGAGGATATTTTTTCGTATTTTTACGTGTGATTTGAGTACGCTAGATTAAAGTATTAGACTTTAACTTCTATCTGAAAATCTCCTTTCTTAGGAAAGCATATTCTTAACTCATTATGTTATATCAAAACAACATAGAAAATATAAGAATGCCAGCTAGGTAATGCTTTGTTAGCTTGATTATGCAACAAGTTAGTTTGTATGAGCGTCTCATCATCACTAAATTTCCCATTTAATAAAGTCTAAAATCGCAAGCGGTTTAGAGCATGATCATGCAACATCTTCTAATTGTTACGTTATCGATGCGCCTTAGAATAAAAGAAAATTGTCGCAATACCTAGAAGTGATAGTGTTTGAAGTTACGATTTATTTACTCGAGCGCACATTCATCAGATTGATATTATAGACTAACTCTTGAAAACACGTTCCTTACAAAACTTAAGTGCATACCAGTACTCGATGATCTATGAGCTTTCATACTAATCAGTGAATGCGTCGGGTGGAGACAATCTGGATCAATCTGCTACGCAGTGCTTAGAAGAGAATTTGTCAGAATATAGGACAACAAATATACAAAAGTCAATTCTATTAAAACACTCTTTGTTTTCCAAGGAGATATGGTGTTTTAATTGTAATAGTATGAGGAATGTATGTATACATGATGCATGTCCAGAACATTGCGATCTATGCTTTAGGATAAAGAAGATAAAGGATGCAAGATGACAATGACGACATTTGTGAATAGATATATTCAATCTTCTAAGTTTTGGCAGTTTTTAGTCACAGTTATATGACGACTACTTATTGTGGGCGAGAAGAGTTGGTAAAAGATGATGGACAATGACGATACATTAGAACGTGTCATAAATATGAATTTCGGAAATTCCCATTGAGTAGAAAAGCAATTTGCCTAAATCGTCAGATATTAGATCAATAAGCTTCTCTAATCTGCTGACAGATCCCAATAATTAGCGTCTTTAAATTCTTCTTTAATTTTACCTAACTTTTTCCACTCTCTGAATGATTTAGAATACAGTTTGACATTTTTTATTCCGGCTAATTTGAGCGCATAATAAGTCAATCCAGATAAAGTTCCAGCACTACCACAATAGGTAATAAATTCAGAATCAATTGACATGCCTCTATTCTCGATTAATCTTCTTATCTCTTCTGGTTTACGTAATATGCTCACATCAGATCTTAACATAGTATAGGGAATATTTTTCGCTTTTGGTATGTGCTCAGTCAAAAAATTTAACCGCTCTCTTGTATCCACCAAATATTTATCTTCCTGTTCTTTTGCTAAATCCACATATGATGCATCTGCCTGAATCTCGTGGTTGATACGTAATGTATGTTCTGTTTTTGGAAAGCTATTTTTTTTCGACTCAGTTTCTAATCCCATGTTTTTCCATTGACTAAATGTCATCTCAAGTAGTGACGTATTAGAATGGCCTACATACTGAAATGTCCAAGCAACACGTGCAGCCAACGCACCAAAGGTATTATCATAAATTACAATTGGCATCGTGTCAGAAACGCCCAAATTTCGTAAAATATCTATGATTTCAGATGGGTCTTTTTCTAATATTTGCGAAAGTGGCAACGATACTGCACTCTTGATATGTTCCTGAAGATATTCTTCGAGTTTGCGAACATCTACTACCCTCACCGAATTCTTTAGAATTAATGTTCGTACCGTGTCTGCGTCACAGATTATGGGTACCTGGATATGGACATTAGCGTTAGTACTGCGATCGTATTTTTTAATATTCATATGCCTAGTTTTTTGTGAATTTGATATTTTCAAAATATTTTATGCCGCACATTCTCCTCGGGCAGTCTTCGCAGAGAATCTTATGTCACTACCATAGTCCTTGTACGACTCAGGATCCTGTTCTATTGGGGTCAACTGTGTGATTGGAGATAGTAGAATCTTCATATCATCAATATCCTTAACGCTTCCTGTCCCAAGTCCATTTGCGATTTTATGGATCCATTGCTTTAACGTCTCGGTACCGGACTTATTCTGTTTGTATATCTCAATTATTTTTCGTAGAATATCAATCACACGTTTCGCTGGAACACGCATGATTGTCTTCCCAAGTTCTCCTTGTTCCCCAGTGTTTCCTGCAAATAGCATTGTATATGTTGGCGCCATTGCATTTCCAATCCTTGAAGCTCCGCCGAAGAATCCAATTGTTGCGACCTCGTGCTGCCCACATGAATTAGGACATCCACTAATTTTAATGGTGGAATCTCTTAAATCATCATCAATGTCATGCTCTAATTCTAAAAATTTGTATTCTATTTCCTTTGCTAATCTATGAGAATTAGTAATCGCCAAGTTACATGAAGTAGTTCCGGTACATCCTACTGCTGACGCAATGGTTAGAGCACCAGGGTTGACTAACCCTGCAGTTGCTAATCGAGCATAGAAATCATGCACGTCTTTCTCAGTTATATACCTAATTGCAAAATTTTGGTGTGGCGTGTTTCTTGCGGTTCCTTCTATAGAAAATTCGCGAATGGCTTGGGACAATACTCTTAATTGATTCGCAGTAATGTCTCCAGCTCCCAATGTTACAAATACCGTGAAGTAGCCTTGTTGCTTTTGAGGAACGACATTGGTGTGCACCCATCTTTCATATGGAGTCTTTCTTGAAGTCTTCTGGGGATCCAAGCCCGGCAATTTCAAAAATCTAGCCTCAGTCTTGGACAATTCTTTTTGGTCATTCTCTGTATCAACTTGGAAAGATTCTAAAGTAGAGCTAGCAATAGTCATTTCCACCACGGTTCGTTCCTTGATCACCATTCTTTGAAATGTGTCCCAACCCATTTCATTAACTAAATATCGCATCCTATTTCTAGCCATATTTTCGCGGTTTCCGTGTCTATCAAATAACCGGATAGTAGCTAAACAAGTCGAAAGAAGCCTATCTTTGGATGTAAAATCTTCCAGAAGATGCCCCAAAAATGAAGCTGCGCCCAAACCTCCCCCAAGATAGATTCGAAAGCCCTTTACACCATCGTCATTAGTCATTGGTACAAGGCCAATATCTGCAATTCTCACTAGCCCATGATCCGCGCAACAAGAAAAATTGATCTTGAATTTACGTGGAAGATTTTGGCAAACAGGGTTTCGGAGAAAGAAGAGAGCAATCGCTTTAGAGTATGGGCTTGGATCAAACTCCTCATTTGCACATACACCTGCAAAGTGGCTACACATAACATTTCTAACTGTATTACCACATGCCTCTCGCGTAGTTAGGCCGACCTCAACAAGACCTCGCATAACTTCACTAACATCTTCAAGCTGTACCCAGTGCAGTTGGATATTCTGACGAGTGGATACATGAGCCGAGCCTATTGAGAAAGCTTCAGATAAACTTGCTATTTTTTCAAGTTGCTCAGGTGTAATCTCTCCACTTGGAACTTTGATTCTTATCATACTGTAGCCCGCCTGTAGTCTAGAACCATAAGCACCATGTTGCAATCTGAAACGACGAAAATCGTCATCACTTAATTTATGCCGTCTAAAAAGTTTAACTTTTTGAGCAAAATTGTCTGTTTCCACTTTTTTTCCCCATTTGATATGATCTCTCGAAAGCAAATTGTTATCATGTTTAGAATTGGCAGTGATATTATTGTTCATGATAACCTACCTCTAGATATGTAATAATATATCTTTTATGGAGTTCTAATTAACCAGAACATATGCAAATTGGCAATGACGCAAATTGACTCATCTTTAACTGGGAAGACTCATTAAGCTTTCAAGTCAATTTTTACCGAGAACCGTAATAGATTGTGGCAATTCATGTTGTTAGTGAATCGCTTATTTCCAGAAAACCGGATTGATAATCAAAATATAGCATAAACTTGATTTAGTTTTGCAAAAGATATCATCTCTTAGTTGATTTGTATACGTCTGCGCATTTTAGGATTCTCCAAATCAGACAACCTCATGAAGAGTTTCAATATAATAATATCGCCAAAAAATGTATCAAGTCTAGTCTTCAGCATAATTAGCGGACAATACAATTTATTCATGTATAAGCAAATTATGTGTAATAATGGTTACGAAAACTTGAATGAAGACATATAAGACCTGATGTTCATCTTTGGCATAATATAATTATTAAAATGAATGAGGTAATTATCAAAAATTGCATCAACCATGTCATTCAATATGATTCCTAGATATTTCTTTGGAGAAAATGCGTTCAAATATTATTCGTTGCCTAATCAAAATCCTACGTTCATTTTATCATAGTTCCAAAATGGGATCACGTTAGTCACACAAAATCTATTTCAGCGATAACGCACGTGTCAGTTAAGTCGTCGTTATAAGTGTATAGGAACGATTCACGAAAGATCTATTGCAAACCGTAACGATCTATGTCTATTATGATCGTCAAGTAGAATTTTTGCTAACTTTTTGGTTATATCTGTCACACTCAATAAACCCGTGATTCGATTATCTTCTTCTAGAACTACAAGGTGCTTAATCTTATTTTTAATCATGATCCTAGACGCAGTATCGACAGAGTCATAGGACATGATAGTTATAAGTGGTGACGACATTATCTCTTCCACCTGAATTTTGTTCGGATATATATTTTTTGAACAGACGCGCTTAATTATATCGCGTTCAGTGATTATACCGACCGGCTGCATTTTTTTATCTATTACTATAACTGAACCTACTTTTTTCTTTATCATCAGGTTTGCGACATCTTCTGCGGTTTTCTGTGAATCTGTAGGAACTGTAACAATATCGTTAGAAGACATAATTTCGCTGACCGAGCTCACAAGTAATGTAACTTATATCTCATTTTTATAGTTATTAACGTTGCAAATTTCGATAGTCACCGGCAACTATTATGATCCATTATCAATTAGAAATAAGGTGGAATCAGTTAAGTTTGTATCACGAATGCCTATCGCGGATCCGTGTTTATGACCGTATCACATGTCATTAGCAACGAAGGAAATGTTAATTTAATTGAAGAGATTTAGAATCCCACATTCACAATGAATGGGCTATGCATTTTTTTTGATATCGGCCAGACTCTAATAAACGAATGGAGCTTTTTCGATTACTTTGACCAGCGTTTCTTAGAACTACTGAATGGTTTTGGGACAAAAATTGATAAGCGAAACTATCAAACAGTTAGAGATAATGTAATAAGGAATCGCATGATTGGTAGTGGCGGCATCAACGAGTTGATAATTGAAGTATGCAGACTTGTATGTAAGTCAAACTACGGTAAAATTATACTGAAAAAATTAGAGCCTGAAATTAGAGAGATGCGTGCGAAATTATTTCGACTTTTTGACGATGCAAAACTGACGATAGATACACTAGTAAAGTGTCATAAACTAGGTGTAATAGCTAATCAGCCACCGGATGTTGTTGATTTATTACAAAAATACAATGTAGACAAGTTCTTTGATATCAAAGTAATTTCATCCATAGTTAAAATGGCAAAACCCAGTCTGAAAATATATCAGTTTGCATTGAATCTAGCTACTTACGATCCGGAAAACTGTATTATGGTGGGAGATAGACTTGACACGGACATATATCCGGCAAACAAACTTGGGATGAGGACTATTAGGACTACCAATTCAATTTTCAAATTACAAGAACCAATTAACAAATATGAATATCCTACATATACAGTTGCCAAATTAGGTGAAATTCCTCGCATTGTGGATCGTATTAATTAGCCGCCTAGATGTGCTAAATATTTCTCTTCTTAGATGTTACATGATTATTACTTCTATAGTATCAGAATCGTTCGGCTTTGATGAGACGAGATCAAAAACGTAATAAAGAATATTTTGCATCTTTAGTAAGTGAAAATTGGACTTTCCAGACATCACAGAAAGTGTCTGGTGGCATTCATAAAATCTTAAGACTGATCGTTTCTGGGAATTAAATTGTACTGATTAATAAAATCGACAGTAAGGTTCAAATGCATTTTGAATTCCTAGATTACTATGATAAGCAAACTAGCCGTATTGATACCAACCATCATCGCAGCTAGTATTGTTGGGGTACTTGGTATAACATTCCTACCATCTGAAACTAAAACTTCTCATACAACAGAATTTCCTAAAGGAACAATCAGGATAGGTCAAGATATAATTATAGTCGAAATTGCCAAATCGGAAGCAGAGAGACAGAGATGGTTAATGTTTAGAGGAGAAAAACTTCCTCTGAATTCAGGCATGATCCTGGTCTATGACAGACCAGATCTTTATGCAATGTGGCTCTTAAATATTGATTATAATCTTGATCTTCTTTGGTTCGATGCTAAGGGAAACTTGGTATACACAGTAAAAGATGCTCAGATTTGTAAGAACGCGTTGGATACAGTAAATTGTACATATAAGAACACAATACCTGCTCAATATGTAATTGCTGCCACATCTGGATTTATTACAAAACATAATATCAATAAGGAATCAAAGATGGCTGTAATTTCATTGTAGATTTATTTGTATAGATATGATATTGCCGGTCAAACTCAAGAGATTTTACCCTGAGACGCATGTGAATTGTCTGCGGTTATATTTCAAGTCGTATCATAGGAAACGAACTATTATTCTGACAACTTGCATCATGTACTGACATGTTCGCTGACTTTTGCAATCGTTGAATCAGATATGATAATCTAGAATTACTTTAAGTGTCAAGTTATAGAACTGCGCAAGCCTAGTACTTTCATTGTTTATTCAAAATAGGCAATAACTAATGAAGACCTAAATCTTAACATTCTTCCAAACTAAAGCGGGATGTGCACAAATGCAACTTTAAACTAAACATTATATTTTTCAGGGTAACCATATATTTTATTATGATGATTAGATATGTTACAACGCTAATTACGTTAGCTATCTTACTATCCCCTAGGTGAGAGCATGGTGAACCTGGTTACTCTATACCACCTATTTTTGGGATTTCTGGGATATGATTTCCTTAACGATACGGTACATGGTCACTCAATAATTCACTTGTTTCTAAAATATTTATAGCGTAGAGTAAATATTTAGAGCAATCAATCAATAGACAATAATGTGCATAATATCTTACTAGAGTGCTTTGGATTTTTAACTTTTATTGTAGCATAACTCATCTAGTCAAAGAATATATTAGAATTCTCTGAATAAGATGATACAAGAATTCAAAACTGATATCTTAATATGTAAATCGTCTCTATGGCCTCTAGATGAAACGAAATTAAATATTTCGTTCATTGCCGTGTAGTATTAAAAATCATACAACTCAGGTAAATGACATTACGCAACATTCGCACAAACAATAGCTGTATTGAAACCATGACTCAAATAAATTTGGCATACTCATTTAAGAAATTGTAATGCAAGGCGATAATCATGGCTGAAATAGAAATAGGTGCAACAGGCAATAGCAATATTCTAATTTGTAAGTCCTGCGGATTCGAAATACAAACTGATGATTATCAAGATGCTAGTGATATGAAGGATATCCACGAGAGGATAGGATGTAACGCATTTAACGCCCGCTTTAAAGAGCTTACCAAGGAATAACAAATATCTCCGCAATTTAATCAATCGGCTGTAATAGCAAAACTAGAGATGGTAAATTACAGCGTTAGCACAAGTTTGATTTGAATTACATAGTTGTAAACAAGAGTGATCAAACTAATCCGAAATTGCACCCATCTAAACGGCTTTCATCCTCCTAAACGAGAACATCCCAACTGCTCCTATTATTATTACTGAAACGAGTAATACTATAATATCAACGGTGAATGAATTCTTTCCAGTTATACCAAGCATCGAGTTTCTTAACGCGTCCACCGCATAGGTAGCGGGATCCAGCGTAGTTAGAATAGATAGCCATGTTTGTAGATTCCTTAGTGGAAACAACGCTCCACTCAAAAAGTAAAGCGGAAATACTACGAAGCTAACAATTAATTGAAAACCTTCCAAGCTTTCCATATAACTTCCAATAGTAAGTCCTAGTGATGTAAGTGCAAAGGAAAGAAGCAAAATTATGACAATTGTCAGGACTATGGACAAAGGAGTAAATTGGATTCCGATTAACAATCCAACTACCATTAATATGGCAGCTTGGATTAGTGAAGTTGTCATTCCTCCAAAAGTCTTACCTACAAAAATTGTGGTTCTGCTGACCGGGGCAACCATAACGCTTTTAAGGAAATCAAATTTTCTATCCCATATTATATACGAACCGAAAAAAACCGAAGAGAATATGACGGACATACAAATTATGCCCGGAAAAATGAATTGTTGATAGGTTATTCCTGATACCGAACCTAACCCCGAATTGTCACTAGCAGCCGCAATTCCAGATGGATTAGTTATTATGGCCCCAAATCCACCTCCAATAACGAATAGCCAGAGCAAGGGAGTAAATGTTGACGCTATGAGCCGACTTCTCTCTCTCATAAAGACCTTAAATTCTCTAAGCCAGATCGCGTATAATCTATCTCTCCCTATTTGCGATAATTTGATCAACTCCTATCTGTCGAATGCATGACTTAAAACGATCCTAATTACAATAGGCCTGAATTTATATACAACGGAAAAAAACAGCTAATTTATATATCGATACAAATCTCTCGACAATCGATATTCCTGACCGAAACCTGTTTACTTGTTGCAAATACTTGGTTTGAATCCTTTCCTCAAAGTGATACAATGAGCATCTATCTCTGGCAAATAAGAAATTTATATATGTATGTATACATGTATGTGTATATGTATACATGTATGTATAATTATGTAGAGCGGAGTTGAGTCCTTCTTCTTTCTAGTATGACTACTCAAAATGCTGAGAATTATATGCAAGACACATTTCCATTCTGGATATTGTTCGTATAGTTTATTGGGGCCAATTTTTGAAATCTATACAGAATACAGTGTACATTTAATGTAAAGTTTTTCGTATGATATTCATATTACATTATATGATAAATGATAAATTAATCACAAAGTAACTAATATATCCTATTAACTCGTTATTAAGATAGACGACTGATTGTATAAATATTAGTCGTGATCTCTTCAAAAAACGCTTGGGAATTAAATATTAACCGTGGATCAACAAGTCTTTTTTCTTCATGTCTACCACAGCATTCACATCTATCTCTAGATGCTAAGATGGCATACAAACACTTCAAACCCTGGCAAAATTTAATACAAAGTCTCATAAGCGAAGAATTTTATCTGAGTCTGGAGAATAACACATATGATGAGGAGTTAGAAAGCGACTTGATGTTCCCGAGAAATTCGATCAGCTGAGGTGAGATATAAAATGGGAGAAACACCTCTGACACCAATCGATACACGAAATACCCGTAAAGAGGACACGCCTCAAAATAGTATGTTGAGTGCCGCATTGAATGATTTGAATTATTGTCTAGATGCATTAAAGATAGAGAAGAATGCCATCGAATTTCATCAAAATATTACTGAACTGTTTATCAAAGATTTTGCCAGTGAAGATCTATCTCTCTACAGTATGAGAATTATCGTACTTAAATTTATAGCGGACTTTATTGCTTCACCGAATTTTGGCCACATCATGCCACAATCTCAGCTATATGATTTTCTCACGTTAGCAACTGAAGGCATACGTGAACAGAGACGAGTACTTGGTACAAAAGACATAGTGTTCAAAATTTATAGGGATATCATGGAAAATTATCAGAACTCAGACACTTTTCTCAGAATTAATTATCCTGCGATTATCGTGGATATTGTGGCCATTCTAGATGCGGGTTCGGACACTAGTGGGAAAAGAGTTGCAGTTTATGGTGTCTATGAGTATTACCTCACGAGAAAATCTCAAACAAATGCCTTGCCAGAACCAAAAATAAAGAATGTCGGTAAAACACAACATCGAATTATGGAAGAACATGCACTGATTCAAACTCTCATTCAGATCACTGGTAGGAGTGAAGAAGAACTAGAGATCTTGTTGACAAAATTGAATGACTCTGACGTCAGAAAAATAAGCAATCTTTGTACCAACTATACCAGAATAGAAAAATACTGCAGATTAATATTAACTAGTCCTAAAGATTTTAGAAGCGAAGTAGAAAGAGAACTAGGAAAGAAACTTACAGACAACCAAATTCAAATTGCTGCAATATCTATTAGAAAAGTAGCAAAATATATTGAGAATATTCTTGATGGTAAATTTGTGCCTCACGATTCACATGGGATTAACCATATCAAACATAATCTCGAATATGGATATCAAGTAATGGGTTTAATTGAGCGTAAGAGAAAAAGATCAGGATAAGATTTTTTAAATCATAATTACGATCAGATTAATTTCAATAAAATCTAATCTTGGGCAGATACTCGCGCTGTCTCAAACAGAAGAGATATAATAGAATTCATACCACTCTAAAAAAGTCAATAATGAATCGCCTTACATTGATGGCTATCATAACAATGTTCTTATTACTTACTCTATCTGTAACCGATGCTCGAGGTCAAATAGCGTCTCCTCAAAGTCTATATAAACCCATAAGATCAAAGGATACCGAGAAATTCATTGTCCCATTCAATGCATCAAACTATGAAAGGAATAATCCTCTAACTTACACATTTTCCAAACCACTAGGTCAAAACTGGATTTTGAACATACAAAATAATTTGTCCTATGCATATAGACAAGATGCGAAGACTGTCATAAAGCTGCTAGAACCAGCACCAAGCGAAAAATTTATTGAAATCGCGATGTTCGGAAATCTTTCTAAGAGATTCTGGGCTGCTGTTAACACTAAGGATTCTGGCTATGTACGAGTATACAGTAAGGATACAGACGGTTGGTTCACCGGTCAGCCAATAATCATTGCGCATGCCAATAATCAGGGGCTAACTATTACTGACGGGAAAAGAATTATAGTTGATAAATTATCTCTAAACGGTTTTACGCCTGGTTCCGTAGCAATTTACGGAAAAGATGATCCGGAATCACCGATCGATGCGTACGCAGGTAATATATCATTTGATATGGTTTTTGGAAATCCCGCTGATTCTCCAATCTTTTATCTGCCACTTGGAATGTTAGTTGGAGTAGGAGGACTTTTGATTGCACTACTTGTATTCAAGAGGAGGAATCCTTGATGTTGCGGTCATCGGTAGAGTTAGTATTATTACTTAAATAGAATTTACAAATATTTTTTAGATTACACAAATTACATTTTGGTTTTACTGGGAGACATATGGTCTGACCATATCTAACAAAGGTATCGTTAACCTTACTCCAATTCTTTCTCTTTATGACAGAATACAATTCTAATTCTGTTGCTTCTGGCGTTCTTGTATTGACGAGTCCTAATCTATTCGACAGCCGGTGCACATGAGTATCGACGGGGATTGAAGGTTTATTAAAACCATATACTAATACACAATTCGCAGTCTTTCTTCCTACACCTGGCAATTCAAGAAGTTTTTCCATATCGTCTGGAACTACTGCATTAAATTTTTGTGCAATCATTATTGAAACCTCTTTTATGCGCTTTGCTTTTATATTGTAAAAACCAGTACTGTGAATTAGTATCTTGATCTCTTCGACATCTGCTTTAGCCAGTTGATTAATATTCTTATATCTTTTGAATAAATTGCTTACTGCTTTTGCAGTACTTTCATCTCTAGTACGCGCTGATAAGATCGTCCCAATGAGTATCTTGAACGGATCACCATGTTCCTCAGTTTGCAGTTTCTTAAGAGCTGTAGATCTTGGTGGACTCTCATGGGAGATTGTTCTTTCCATCTCGGTTAGTATTTTAGTCGAAATGTCTCTGTGCAAATCAACAATTTCCAAAGAACTGAAGGATAAACTTACATGAATGCACTCCGCGCCAGAGTACACAACAAAGTCGCTTCAATTATTTCAAGGCCATTTAATAATGATATCATCGCAAAAAAAGTTGTGTAGGTCACCCACCTATGTCAGCGTTTCTTTATCCTACTACGTCCTGTCTTCCTTGGTGCTATATTACCAACCTTCCGGCCTGGAGGCGTAGTTCTTCCAACGGATGATTGACGACCAATGTGCTGATGTCTACCTCCTCCGTGTGGGTGGTAAACTGCAGCTTGGGCAATTCCTCTGACTGTCGGGTAAAGTCTGCCATGGGCCTGCATATACTTGGCTCTATTACCAGCTTTCAGAAAAGGTTTTTCCATTCTACCTGCTCCGGCAATCACACCGATCATTGCCCTACACTTCGGATTCGTCGTCAGAAACTTGCCTGAAGGAAACTTTATCGTTACTCCACCAGTACTATGAGCAAATACTAGGGCCGATGAACCTGCGGATTTGATTAGTTTGCCTCCATCACCAACATTCTTTTCAATATTACAAATCAATGTTCCATCTGGAATTGCTTCTAATGCCAAAATGTTTCGTGCTGTCGATGCTGCCCCGGCACCAATTTCTATTCTACTTCCAACTGTAGCACCTTCCACAGCCGGAATATATGAATAAGTTCCATCATCAAAGTGGACCTTAGCAAGAGGAGCATCTCTGCCTCTCTCATGAACGATATCAACAATAATACCGGAATGATTTTGATCTAATCTAAAATTAGGATATTTTGCTGGAGCGATTTTGCCAACCGTAACAGCTCGGAACTGTTTTCCTCCTCGTCCTCTTCTACGTACAAGTGTTCGTTTACCCAAATTGATCATTTAACCACTCAGATAGGTGATTTTAAGTTTTGTTTTAGAATGACATGAATTTGGAGTCTTACAAAATCGTGATTGAGTCAAATGGAAAGGTAACAAGGTATAAAGATGAGTAAAGTCCTAAATGTCAATGTGAGTCAGAATACTCTATCTCTAAAGGTCTTGGAAGCCTATACAAGAGATGTTGGCCGCGGTGTAGCACGTATTGACTATGACTCTATGGATTCTTTAAGCGCATCTACTGGTGATGTTATTGAGATCAGAGGCAAACGTAGAACGGTTGCCAAATGCTTACCCCTCTACCCTTCAGATGAAGGTAAGGGTATTATTAGAGTAGATGGCCTGGTGAGGAACAATGCAGGTGTGGCCATAGGAGATACTGTGGTAGTAAGAAAGATTAAGGCAGTTCCAGCTGAGAAGGTGATAGTTGCACCTTTGGAAGCAATACCTCCTATAGATGAGAGATACCTCGCAGATGCCTTGGAGAGCGTTCCGCTCATTAAGGGAGATAACGTGATGGTTCCATATTTTGGTGGAAGACTTACTTTCCAAGTTATAGGCGTAACTCCTGCCGCAGACGCAGTGCTCGTAACACAGAAAACTGCATTTCATATTGCTGAAAAGGGCGAGACTCTGCGAGGAGTCCCCCAGGTTACGTATGAAGATATCGGTGGATTAAAAGAAGAAATCCAAAAAGTTAGGGAGATGATTGAGCTTCCACTAAGGCATCCGGAAATATTTGAGAAACTTGGAATTGAAGCTCCAAAGGGAGTCTTGTTATATGGCCCTCCAGGTACTGGTAAAACATTACTTGCAAAAGCCGTAGCTAATGAAAGTAATGCTCACTTTATCAGTATTTCTGGTCCAGAAATAATGAGCAAATTTTATGGAGAATCCGAGGCAAGGTTGAGAGAAATCTTCAAAGAGGCTAAGGAAAAAGCTCCCTCTATAATATTCATAGATGAAATTGATTCTATTGCTCCAAAAAGAGAAGAAGTAACTGGCGAGGTTGAGAGAAGAGTAGTTTCTCAATTGCTGTCGTTAATGGACGGTTTAGAAGCACGAGGCAAGGTGATCGTAATCGCAGCAACCAATCGGCCTAACGCAATAGATCCTGCATTAAGAAGACCAGGTAGATTTGACAGAGAAATAGAGATCAAAGTTCCTGATAAGCGGGGTAGACTGGAAATATTGCAGATTCATACTCGTAACATGCCGTTGGACACAGATGTTGATCAGGATAGAATAGCAGCTGTGACTCATGGATTTGTAGGCGCAGATCTAGAATACTTGTGCAAAGAGGCTGCCATGAAATGCTTAAGAAGGTTATTGCCAGAACTCAATCTTGAAGATGAGAAGCTCGCACCAGAAGTCTTAAATAAACTAATCGTCACGATGAATGATTTCGAGAACGCAGTGAAGGAAGTAATGCCCTCCGCCATGAGGGAAGTTTACTTGGAATCTCCAGATATTCCATGGACATCTATTGGTGGTCTTGAAGAAGTTAAGCGTGAGTTACAAGAGGCAGTTGAATGGCCGTTGAGATATCCTGATCTGTACACTAAACTAGGACATTCTATGCCAAAAGGCTTGTTAATGCATGGACCTTCAGGTACAGGTAAGACATTACTTGCAAAAGCTGTGGCAACAGAGTCCGAAGCTAATTTTATTAGTGTAAGAGGTCCTGAATTACTTAGCAAGTGGGTAGGTGAATCTGAAAGAGGAATAAGGGAAATATTCAGAAGGGCAAGGCAAGCAGCCCCTTGTGTAGTATTCTTTGATGAAATAGATTCCATTGCACCCACTAGAGGTATGGGAGGAGATAGTATGGTTACCGAACGAGTTGTATCTCAATTGTTAACAGAGTTAGATGGGATTCAAGCTTTATCTGGAGTAGTAGTTCTAGCAGCGACGAATAGAGCTGATATGATTGACCCGGCATTACTTAGACCAGGGAGATTTGATAAGATTGTATTTGTTCCAATGCCAGATAAGGCAGCAAGACATCGGATCTTGGATATTCATTCAAAAGACAAACCAATTGGTCCGGATGTAGATTTAGCCAAAGTTGCTGAACTTACTGAAAGCTTCAGCGGAGCTGATGCAAGTTCCGTAGCGAATACTGCAGTTTCACTTGTCTTGCATGAATACCTAGCAAAGTATCCAACACCAGAAGAGGCAGCTAAACATGCGTCAGAAGCGCACGTAATGATGCGCCACTTTGAGGAAGCTGTGAAGAAGATAAAGACCCAAAGGGAGGGCAAGCCCGGAGAGAAAGTAACTGTTCCTTATTATAGATGAAATTTCCAAATCCTTTTTTATGGTGTATCTTTATCTAGTGTTTAATTTTAAGTAGCAGGATTAGTTAATGCTGTTGCATATTATTTGAGCCGTTATTTGGCAACTAGAATTAAGCAAGATGATTAAATTAGGAACTAATTTATTTCAATTACCAATTCGATTGATTAATCAATTAGATTCATTAATAAACTAAGGTGTTCTCATAAAAAAGATCATTAATTTGAAAACTGCATTATACCTGTGACCCAATTTTTTGGCTCATGGCTGTGGGTCATTTTTTGGAGCAATGTTTTTAAGTTATATCCTTTACAACTAAAATAACAAATACAAATTGGTGGAAAATTCTCAAATCCAACTGGTGGAAAATGTAAACGTAACGACACCAGCGTTAAATCGCTTTGTAAAATCTGACGACATCAATAGATTGGTGGGGCAATATGGTACACCTCTATATCTAGTTGATGAAAGCACACTACATGCAAAAGTTAGAGAGCTACACAATGCATTTATGAAATTCAACGGTCCAACAAAAATTGCATATTCTATAAAGGCAAACTTTAATCCGGCAATATTACGTGCGTTCGTAGAAGATGGAATAACATTCGATTTGACATCCATCGGTGAACTTCATTTTATGAACCATTGTAAAGCAGATCCTGAGAATATTATTTATACAAGTGTGACAGAGGAATACGAAGAATACGTTGAAGTCCTACAGAGTGGAGTACGAAGAGTTGTAGTTAGCTCATTTAATGGATTGGCAAACCTAGCCAAAGCAGCTGGTAAACTACGAGTAAAGCCTTTGACTATGATCAGAATTAATCCTGAAGTAGGAGTAAAAGCTGAAATCCGTGCATCATACAAAAATGGCAAATTTGGAGTCCCCTTTAATGGTGCAACAATTGATAGCGCAACTCAAATAGTCAAATATCTAATGGGAAACAATCTCCTCAAGTTCGAAGGCTTTCATTTTCATTTGGGATCTCAAATTCTAGACTTCGCATGTTATGTTCATGCATTTGATAAGATTGATGCATTCATGACAAAAATGAAAAAAGAATATCCAAACTTCCAAGTCAACACCTTTGATATTGGAGGAGGAACACCGGTATTTTATAGTGAACCGGTACCTAATCCAGCCCAAATGGCAGCGAATTATATCTCTAGACTAAATGATCTTGTCAAAACACATGGTGGATTTGAATTAATGATCGAAAGTGGTAGATTTCTCGTTGCAGAGTCATCAATTCTGGTGTCAAAAATAGTAAATACAAAAGAATACAATGATCATAAAATTGTCATAGTTGATGCAGGATATCACCTATTACTCGATGCAGCACTTTTAAAGCAAGAATATCCACAAGAAATATTGCGAGTATCCAAAGATGGATATAGAATTCGAGGTACAATTCCCAATAAGAATACACATTTAGCCGGTAGATTGTGTGATACATATGATGTATTTCCGTTATCAAAGGCATCTGATCTTAATGATGCAAATATTGGAAACTACGTATCATTTTATAATGTTGGGGCCTATTCAATCGTTTTCAATATGCCTTTTCATTGTCAGACGAAACCGCCAATCGTAATGAAGACCTGTAGTGGAGATTTTAAATTAGTTAGAAAGGGAAGCTCTTACGAACAACTATTCATTGAAGAAGGCGGAGACATATCTTGAGTCTATCGACCTAAGGAATTTACTTTAGAGGGACTTAGAGTCGTAATGTCATCTCCGGTAACATCTGTAGACGGATCTGAGGAGAAGATTAGAGCTCATGTCTTTATATTAGGTAAAGTTCAGGGTGTTTATTTTAGACATAATACTCGGATTGTGGCTACCAGGTGTGGGGTAAAAGGATGGGTTCGTAATCTACAAGATGGTCAGGTAGAAGCAGTTTTAGAGGGAGATGAAATAAGTGTTAAGACAATGCTTGAATGGTGCCACAAAGGCCCACCTAATGCAATAGTCAATGATGTAAAAATAGAATATGAAAGGTATATTGGTGAATTCCAAGACTTCAGAATTAATTGAATAATCAATTGAACGTGGAATTTTGTTACTTTTATTTATATATCCAGTACTAATTTCTTTATTGTTTTTAACAAAAAAACATTCTAGTTATGGTTGTAATCGTAGACCATAAACAGTAAATGTAATCGTTACCGAGCTGAGGAATATAAATAAATAAATAAATAAATAAATAGGTATAATATTATTTAGATGTACCCCAGAGCTGCATTGAACATTAGGACAATAACTCCGACGTATCGATCTGCTAAGCATCCATAAACTGCATTCATTCAAGTAATTACTTCATTTATTCAAAGGCGAAATATTTTCAGGTGATGTTAATTATCCAAAAGTTCGGTAGCATTACTTGAAATTAACATCTTCTTTAGCATCATTTTATTAATCGCATCGACCATCGCCTCTACTGAAGCAATCACAATGTCTTCGCCTGACTTTCTCGCAGAAACAATATTTCTATTCTTGTCTTCTATTTTGACACATACTTCAGCCATCGCGTCTGAGCCACCAGTGATAGATTCCAACCTGTATTCGTGTATTTTGATGCTATCAATTTGACCAGCGATTTTCTGTATTGCCTTTAGTGCAGCGTCAACAGGCCCTACACCCGTCTCCGAAGCGATGACATCATTACCATTACTATTCAATCTAACTACTGCAGTTGGAATAATATTCATTCCAGTTACTGTATGGAAGTCATAAAGCTTAAGTTTCTGTTCAAATTCTTTATTTTGCATAACTTCACTAGCTATAGACAATAGTTCTGTAGTTGTAATAGATTTACCTCTATCCGCTAAGTTTTTCTGCTTTTCTACAATCTGATGAAGCTGCTCTTTTGTTGGTCTTATGCCATACTCTTCTAGCATGTATTTAATACCGTGTGCACCAGCATGTTTTCCAGCTTGTAGCCATCTTTTTCTTCCCACCATCTCTGGATTGATTGGTTCGTATGTAAGTGGGTTGTTTATAATACCATGTGTATGAATCCCAGATTCATGACCGAAGGCATTTTCACCAATGATTGCTTTATTGGGTTGCACGATTATACCCATAATATTAGAAACAAACCTTGAGGTGTCATATAGTAACTCGGTTTTTATATTGTGCTGACGATGATACAAACATTGGAGGGCTACGACCACTTCTTCTAATGATGCATTACCTGCCCTTTCCCCAATCCCGTTTATTGTCACCTGAGCACAAGATGCTCCGGCATTAATTCCTGCAATTGTGTTTGCCACTGCCAAGCCCAAATCATTATGACAATGCATACTTATCGGAAGATGTGTTGCAATCTTCGTACTTTTTACAAGTTCAGCTATGTATTCAGGTGTAGCATATCCTACTGTATCAGGTATATCTAACCTATCGGCTCCTGCTTCAGCAACAGCTCTAAAAACAGTGTTCATAAACTCTCTGTCGGATCTTGTTGCATCTTCGGCAGAAAATTCAACACGCAATCCATGCTTCTTAGCGTAATCCACTGCCCACACTGAGTTTTCCTGTACCTGTTGTCTACTCATATTCAGCTTATATTGCATGTGTATATCTGAGGTAGCTAAGAATAAGTGCACATACTTCAAGTCGCATGATAATGCAGCATCTATATCTGACTTGACAGCACGGGCCAATCCGCATACTTCAGCTTTTAAACCCTGTTTGACGATAGATTTAATCGCTCGCATTTCTCCGGGGGATACTATCGGAAATCCAGCCTCAATAGTATCTACACCCAATTCATCCAATTTGATAGCTATTTGCAATTTTTGTTCAGAATTAACAGAAACGCCTGGTGTCTGCTCACCATCCCTTAACGTCGTATCGAAAATCCTTATCTGTTCAGCAATATCTAGGATGATGTCATAAGATATTTAAAAATGTATGCTTACTGGCAGAATGATAGTGTTAACCTCAGGCAAATCATTAAACTTATAATAAATCAAAAAACACACTATTTCTGAAACCATTTAATCCTAGAAGGTCGTTCTATCGGAGTGATCTGAAATGGATTAAGTCTAAAGACTTCAGAATCTGATCTCATTAGGCAATGCAGAATATTATCCAGTTAAGAAAGAAACTGATCATATGATTAACAAACTGGACGGCAAGTTTTTTGTTGAATAGACCCAAACCTTGTAAAACTGGTTGATAATCTCAATCTCAAATAAGTATTCTGAAGAGAACAATCTACAGTTAATTCTATGGTTAACGGGTCCGCTTATGTTCTGAAGCATATTCTAAGAATGTGTTACTACTAGTGAAACAAAAATACGCTATTTTATATTGTTCAGTCATGATGACTACATCTCTTGCAAATAATTTTGATATTTTTGAATCGTATGACAAAAATACGGTTATTGATCTTTGATAAGAATATTTGCTCAAAAATAAGATTAGATTTAGGTTTTGTCGACTCGTATATATTTGGGATGGTTGACAAAAATCGTAGAACTGCTTATAGTTGGGCCGGTGGTCTAGCCTGGTTAAGATACCGCCTTGACATGGCGGGGGTCGTTGGTTCGAATCCGACCCGGCCCATTTTGATAACGATGCTTAAATGCGGCTCATGCTAATAATATAATGATGAATATAGTTTGACCTTGACATCTATCGCAGACCCAACTACAACCATGACAACAACACAATATCAAGATCCACTATCGATCTTTCTTTATGCCTTGAAAGCACCAGGAACTAGAAGACAATACCCAAGGCGTTTGAAAGTATTCCTGGATTACCTAAAGCTTGAAGGTCAGTTAGAACATCAGGCTGTAGAATTCCTGACACGTGTGAGACAAAACCCACACTGGCTACAAATCTCTCTTATGCAGTTTATATCCTTCCAAAAGGAACGGGTCAGAAATGGTGAGATATCATATTCTACTATTACTAACTATTACAAGGCAACAAAGCTATTCATAGAAATGAATATCGATACACCCATTATTAACTGGAAAAAGATATCAAGAGGAATCCCCGCAGGAAGAAGGGCTGCTAAAGACAGAGCTCCAACTATTGAGGAACTCTCGAAAATTTCTGAATATCCAGATAGGAGGATAAAGACAATCATTTACATCATGGCTTCCCCGGGTATACGGCTTGGGGCCTGGGATTACTTACAATGGAAACATGTAGAACCAATGCTACAGAATTATTGGTCTATGCCGGTGAATCCGAACAATATTACTGTTTTATTGTACCTGCCGCGTATAATGCTCTAAAAGAATGGATGGATTATCGTACATGGCATGGTGAGAAGATAACTGGTGATTCATGGCTAATGAGAGACTTATGGCAGACCACCGATACGAACTACGGCGCCAAGTTTGGATTAGCTACATATCCGAAGCGACTAAAGAGCAGTGGAATAAAAGGCCTAATAGAGCGCTCTATTCATGCCCAAGGATTATTCAAACCACTTCCTCAAGGTGTCTGTCGCCGTGAGTGGAAAGGTGTTCATGGAATGAGAAAGTTTTACAAGACTCATGCGGAACAAGTTATGAAACCCATTAATGTGGAAATTACCATGGGACATGACATTGGTGTTTCTGCTAGTTATTATAAACCCACAGCACACGAAGTCTTAGTGGATTATTTAAAGGCCATAGACCTACTGACAATAAACGGCTATTCGAAACTAATGCAGAAATTTTCATACATATAATATGAAGATTTTATACGGCATGAATCATGTTCTCAATGCGGACATGATCACAGGTTTAAATCTAGCTATAAAGGCGTCAAAACTAGTATCGACCATACTTCAGAACTAATTTCGTTAATTTTCAAGGAGGACCTAAGTAAGGGTGAATGAATCAGTTCATAATGATCCTATTCCAGTCGCAGAAATCAAAAAACTACATGAGATGGGATTTATTCTAATTCCCCTGACGAATGACGGAGACCCCTAATGTTAATGGTCTATTAACTGATGATGAGAGACAGAAATCAAAACGAGATTCTGTAGATGGAAAAGAACATCCAATTAACTACATTTACAATCACCCTGGGTTTTGGAACGAACAGAGAATCGAACAAGAGGAATGGAGATTCAAGAATGTAGCAACTCTTCTGGGAAGGACGCATCTTAGAGAGCCAGATGGCCACCCACTGTATCTTAACGCACTTGATATAGATAGTGAGCACGCGTCTCTAAAGTTTCGTTCTTATTATACGCTACATTACCCATTAATCCAGAACTTTTTGCCGAGAACTAGGTTGAGAAAACTATATCTTTTATTTTTGACATCATCCAATAAAGATATAGTATCAAATGATATTAAGTGCTTGATTAACTTTGGCCTTAACTATGTTAACTTACATGGTTTAGCATGGCTTTATTAAAACTTGTTTCTTTATTACCACTATGCGTAGTAATCAATCCATAAAGGTAATTAGATCACCTAAATATGGAATAGCCAAGAACGAAGGTGCAGACATGCATGATACTGCAGTACAGTATGAGAACAAATTAATTCATGAGCATGACTTTATTACAATAGGGATTAAAGAAACAAATAGTTCTCTTGTCCGTTGCATTACCTGCGGCGAATACTACTGTGACCTCTGCGGCAAGGCTTTGCAATAAAGAATCTAGACAATAAAGAATCTAGACATGCTCTATTACAATATGGAATTTAACACATAAATCACAATAAAAAATAATATTCAAATTTCAGAAGATGATAAGGAGAGAAGCTTTTGAACTTGATGCTTTATTAATAGTGATTCTTATCCTCTGTATTTTAGTAGCATCGATTGATCCAATAATATATCTACGAAGAGATATAATAAATTATAAAATACTCAGTCTCAACAAATGAAAATTTAATATTAAGCAGGCTATGCAAAGTATAGAACAAATATCTGATTTAACATGTCACAAAATATCTCCAAATGCAGATAAACGATGCAATAGATTATTCCTTGATGAATATTCGGTGATTGACAATAAACTTTTGATGACTATTACATCCATTATAACTACATGGTTAATAATCTTGACATTAGGAATTGATGTAGATAACAGTAGTGCATTGGCAAAAAAATACAAGATTCTGACGGTACAGCAAGTTAATGACTGTAGAAATTACCAATTATCCACAAATGTAACCTGTTCCAATTCCGATTTGAACTCAGAACAACAAGAAAGCATTAATAATTTTACTATAGTGTATCATTCATTTCTCCCATTTCCTTAATACATTATCGTCAGATATACTTGATTAGAAAGCGGCAAGTGCTAGCCTGTGTTATGCATTATTGAAGTAATCTTAAATATAACTAGCAACAAAGCATTTTTCCATCAAGTTTTAGGACATGCTAGGGAATTGGTGGCGATTCAGGAACTTGTGGGGTTTGAGGTGTTTGTTCCAATGTTTGATTTTGGGAATTTGTAGTTATAGGACGTGCCTTAAGATTTATTGTTAAATCCATTATTTTTGCATCCCTCATTACTTTTACCTCGACTCTATCTCCAACTGATTTATGTGCTTCGAGATAATTGATAATCTCATCCATTTGCCTTACAGGATGGCCGTCAACCGCTGTTATTATATCACCGAGGCGGGTAATGTTACCGCCATTACTAATATTTTGATTAAAGCCTCTCAACCCTGCCTTTTCTGCAGGGCTACCGGATTGAACTGCTGCTATCATAACGCCTTTGTAATTCTTCGGGAAACCAACTTTCTCGGATATCTCTGGAGTTATTTTCCCACCAGCAATTCCAAGCCAAGGATGACTGTAGCTTCGATTTTGAATTAATTTTGGTACTATGTGCATGATATCATCGGAAGGAATAGCAAAGCCAACTCCAGAATATGATCCGGTGTCCGAAATGATGGCAGTATTCATTCCTATCACTTGACCTTGCATGTTTAATAGTGGACCTCCCGAATTTCCCGGATTTATTGCAGCATTAGTTTGAATTGTGTTTGCTATAGAATATCCTGTATCTGGATTTGGCAACACGCGTGCCATTTGACTTATAATTCCAGTCGTCATGCTACCACTAAGACCAAACGGATTACCAATGGCTATGACAGGATGTCCTACTTGTAGAGTGGAAGAATTTGTAATTGAGAGTGGAACAAGTTTTTCATCTGAAAAGTTACCAATAAGCTGAAGTACTGCAATATCGCTAAATGGATCTCTATGTATTACTTTTGCAGAGTAGGTATTTCCATCTATGAAGGTTACATCTACGCTATTAGTGTTATTGCTCAAATCTGGAACTGCATGATTATTAGTTACAATATGCCCTTTATTATCATAAATAAATCCTGATCCTAGCGCAGTACTATTTCCGTTCAAGCGTTTTCCATTTATAATAATAAGCTCGTTTGGATTAGATACAGTACTTGTTATTTGAACAACAGAGTTTTCTACTTTCTTAAAGATATCCGTAAGAGAAAGAGGAGTGGTAGACTGAGGATGAGAAGATTGTAGAGAAGATGTTTGTAAAGTCTGTAATTTTAGATCAGTCTGGTTAGATGGGGATAATGACGAGGATGATATGGTAGTAGCAAGATTATTTTCATGTTGTTCTTGGGCAACAGCTGAATGTTGAATGAATATAGGGGAGAATTCCAATACGACAGCTGTAGCACATGGTAGTATGATTACTATAGTAAAAAAGCGCATCAGCAATGGTTCTTGGGTCATGATCTAATAGTAAATTGACTAACTAAAAAAGCTAAGGAATGATAAGTTTCTCCGAATAAGAAGATGACCAGTTTTTATAATTCGGAATCTTTGAAGATATTAGTTTCAATGTAAGTACCAGACCTTTATGCTTATAGAAAGTGAATCGTCGAATGAAGGATATTAGACAAGCATACTTTTATTCATAACTTAATCTTGAATTAAGGAAAGGCTTAGAACGGCTGACCTATTATTACCAAAATTTGAGGTAATAGTTCTCCTCATCAGTTTCATAACATATGTACAATTCTAAGCACTCCTTTTATTAGACGAAATGGGTCCTAAAAATTGGAAGCCAGGAGAAGCAAAAGGAGCACCCGACCATCCTCATCGTGGATTTGAAACAGTAACATATATGATTGAAGGTAAATTTGCGCATAAGGATTCTAGAGGAAATTCAGGCAAACTTGGGCCAGGTGATGTACAGTGGATGACTGCAGGAGCAGGCGTTATTCATTCTGAAATGCATCAAGCAGTAGAAGATTATCAAACTGGTAAGATGGGTGAAATTACTATTCAATAAAAATGGATGCGTAACTATGACGAGAGTACTTAAATAGTGAATTTCTAGTATATCCTCTGATGATAATATGGAAGAATCAATTAATATAAAAACTCACATAAAATTTATTCATCTGACCGGAATAGTTATGGTAACAACAATATTTGCCGGACTAATCAACATTTCTAGTCATTGTAGGAAGACCTAGTATTCTGAAATGGAAACACTTGAAAAGTAAAATCTATCCTCCATGGGACCGTCCTCAATTAGGTGATATCATTTAGTTAGGAGGGAACGCAGCATGGAGCACAATCAGATACATTTTAGAGCAGAATTTACTATAGAAGAGGGAAAAATAGAAGAATTTAAGAAACTGGTACAGGATATGAGCAGAGTGGTGGAAGCTAACGAGCCAGATACAATAAATTACGAGTTTTATCTTAATAAATCTGAGACAAAGTGTATTGTACATGAAACATATACAAATTCAGAGGCTGCACTTGCTCACAATAACGGCATAGCATCGCAAACGATACTTCCAAAGATTTTCAGTGTCTCTAGGATAAGTAAATTTGACGTTTACGGGAACCCTAGCGAAGAATTACAAAAGGCGCTAGCAAGTGTTGGTCCACAGACTTACAACCTATTTGCCGGATTCTGTCGTTGACAGTTCGGCATTACTTTTTAAATCTAGCTATTTTTTACCAACCAGAACCCAATATGGTCATATTCTGGTTGGTTCGTTGATTCCTTAGTCAGTTAGTGGGTTTGATTTCATCTAGTTTCAGTTGTCTTGACTTTTCCTGTTCGGTCAACTTTTTTAATGTCTTATAATGATCGAATATAATCGATAGGAAGATCGGCTGTATTCTTATAGGACTGGCGGCATAAGAACACGCTGAATTATACAAATGTTCGATTGAAAACATTCTATCAAATAACTTCCTGTCAGATCTGCCAAGACAGTTGCGAAATTCCTTCCATTCAATTTTTTCATCTGAAGCTGCTAATCTAAATGATGGAATTGTTCTACCCATACATTTCCACTTACATCGTAGACTCTTGCATCCTAATTAAGACACAAGGCACTATATAATAGGGGGGGCTCCCCATCCTGGTTAACAAAGACCAGTTGTCTTGGTTGAGAATTAGCCGTAGGCAAATGAGTCGTGTTAGTGAATAGTTATTGAGATACGACATAATACCGTTTGTGGATAAGCCTTCACAGGACTGAATGTATCAAAAACACATTTACTCAACATTTACTTAATTGTCTGGTTAACGAACAAAATACCATCCCCAACAATATATGTTGCGATAGGTTCCTACGATTTGAAGTCATTTTCTTCCTCATTGTTAGTTATGATTGTTTCATTTCTATGGTGTGTCGCAAACAAACCATATCACTAATTCTTTGCAGATCAATACATCCATATAGATCATTTGAAGAAAAAATACAAAGAATACAATCATCGCAAGATTATAGATTATTAAGTCATGCAGAAAGATCGGGATATTTACCAGTCATATCTTCGTAGATAGAATCACAAAATATATCGCCATTGGGTATATTGCTCTTAGTTACCAATAGTGGAAGTGTTTCATACAACTGCAAAATGGATTTTGTAAGAGCATGGATTTCTTTATGAGCTGAGATTTGAACAAATGGCTGATTTTCATATCTTCTAACTAGTTCCCATAAGTCTCTGCGTTGTTCGTTTAATTCCATAATTCTCTGTCTGCACTCATCCATATAGGCATCTTTACCTACTGAACGATTTCTTAACCAATCTTGGGCATCATCCTTTGTATTCTGTATGATGTTGAGCAGCCTTTATCTGATAAAGTATTATTATATTTTCTCAAATTATCATTTACGACTGATAAAACTTGTTTATGATTATATCCTCTAGCTCTACACACAAGTATTAGACTTTTAGTTTCTTCTCTTTCCACCACTCCCATTCTTGGCATAAATCTATATATTTTATTAGTAATCTGCTGATAGATAAATATACGTTCGTTTAGAAACAAAACCGAAAAAATAGGCCTATCATAGTCCGGATTATTTTCATTGTGCGACAATCTTGAATCATCATGTTCTGCCACATATTGAAAGTATTTTTGACCACTATAGACAGTTATTATTTTTCTCTACTCGCTTCCTGGCTCACAGAAAGTCTTGATATGGTATTTGCAAAAAAAACAACAACTTGTTCCGAATATGATACGACATGTTAATCACTTCTTGTGATGATGAGAACCTTCATCAATGATTTTTGAATGGCTCTCTGACTGTAATTCAGCTGACTGGGACGAGGATGACAAGTTGTCATTAATTGAAGGTAAAGTTAGAATAAATTGGTCCTTAATCCCATTCATAGCCAAGTCCCTTGGTGTCGTTGTAGATTCAGATTTTATCGATGATTTGTTATCATGATTAATTGTCCTAGACCTACTTGTCATAGAATTATCTAGAGTCTTTTGTTTATTGCTAATCATTTTACTATGATTGTCAATAGTTGATGACACAGAAGGATTTCCCGGTTTATTGAACTCTTGTTTTCCAATAATAGATAACAACTCGGTATTATTTTTGTTACTATTAGTGCTATTAGTATTATTCTTTGAAGTATGTAGTTGCGCTTGTGGGATAGATGCACCAGTCGATGCGCTGGTGAAATTTACACTATAAAATTTTGTTATATTCGTCGGTTTATCATTACAGGTTAATTTAGCTGTAGCCTTGTTGCTCAATCCAGCTTTAACTGTAGTATATTTAGAGCTAAGTGGGAATTTCCATGTTGAATAATCATTTGTACCATTGTGTCCGGTAGCAATAACATGTTCATATGGTCTTACGTTATTTACAATAATTGAAACTTGACAATTAGTATGACTATTGTATGTAGACATTCCAGTTATTATAAGATTTTTATCATCAGGGACTCTTTGACCTTGTGCTGGGAATATGATTTTTATACCCTGCAATTTAGATTTGGCCACCATGTTTATAGATGCTTTTTTCTCGATGATACCATTTTGTGCATATGATAAACTAATTAGAATGTATGAACCAATAAGCATCAAACAGACAATTACTGTCACCATTAATGGTAAGGATCTGTAAATTAATTTCAACGAGTTCATCCTAGTAAGAGTATATAATGTTAGATATGAATAGAAGTTGATAAAGGGCTTATTCACCTGCTAATATAACATGAGAAATATTGGCTGCGTTAATCACAATTACGGAACCCATATTGATTATCCCTCGTTATCTTATCACATTGCCAATTTAGTGAAACGTACACTACCAACTTTACCCCCGAGCATAAGCAACTACTTTCGATCACCCTGGTCATCTCAATCTTTATGTATATTCATATAGAAATAGTTGTAAATTACCTATTGAATTTTTTCAGAACTGGCATAATTATGATTTTT
>CAVPXM010000035.1:0-11219 GCA_963709405.1 uncultured Nitrososphaerales archaeon | reverse complement strand
TGATCTGTACCCATATACAGCTGGGCAACCTTAGGCCAGTTTTAAGATACACTTTGGAGGGTACAGAATATGCCAGGTAGAAGATGGAGTGGAGAAGAGAAGGCCAACATAGTGCTGGAAATATTGACCACAAGTACACCGACAGCCGAAATATGCAGGAGGTACAACGTTCGACCAACCCTGGTCTACCGCTGGAAAGCAAGTTTCGTTCAAGCAGGTACAAGAGGTTTATCTGGTACAGATGCATCGGATAGAGAAAAGCAGCTGGAACAGGAAAATAAGAGACTCAAGGAAATGGTGACTGACCTAGCACTGGCAAATGAGCTTTTAAAAAAGGGGCGGACAAGGCTATGAAAAAAGCTGCTTTTCAGGAGTTGTTGATGAAAGAGAGTAACGTACTGAAAGCGTCTGTCCTGCAACCATGCATTCCATACATCGAGGTATCCACGTGAGTAAGCTGGTGTATATCAATGCACTACGCATCGTATCACAGTCCTTGTCAGTTAGTTGTTTAAGGTCTGTTGAGATCATTGTGTTAAATCGAACCACGCATCTACGCCTTCCATTCCCATCACTGCACGATCGGTTCCCTGCACCATTTCATATGGACTTGTCATACTCATGGATACAGTCACCGTATCACCCTCTTGAAATATAACAGGTAATGCCAGTTCTATCTCTCCGCTTCCCGGTGTCACTAATCTATGGAATGTATACATGTATCGTATTGATTCGTCTTTCACTGTGTATGTTATTTGCGCGCCTTCTGCGGGTACGTTATGGTTATGTATGAACACGCTTACCGCGCTCGCTGTTTGTCTATAAGGTTAAGGCCGTTAATGCGATTGCCGTGACTGCTACTAATGTTTGTTTAATCATTATGCTTTCACCTCCTCTAGATCGTATAAGCTAGTTATTACTAATTTTTTCAATTGTTTCTATTCACCTCATAAGATGTTAGTTTGATTGCACCTATTGTTGGTGTCAAAATAAGTAATGACATTATCGAAAATGATAATGCCGCGATATTCGTGTCCATCATGATCATCGATTCCAATTAACTGATATCATATTTTATAATAAAAATATATTTATCCTTTTTAAAAGAAGATTCTAACTGTAGATGTCTCATTATGTCGAATATGCAAGGATCGCCTACGAGAACTTGTTTAATGACTTTCGTCAAAGTACTCAATTTTGGGTCAAGTTGAACGCACATCACCCCTAGCGATTGTTGGTGGATAATACCTTTCTCTATTCCGGCTCTATCATTCTTGGTTTTAAGGACCCATAGACCAATTACGTATAGGTAATTGGCCTGAACCAGATGGTACAAATATTCGATGCGTTTGTTGCGTGAGTTCTACATAACGGTCACTAACCGACTGCTAAACTATCATCCATGATAATATAATTTATAAAGCTCCACTTGAACAGTAAAGAACCCTCGAACAAGTCTAAGTAGAATCCGCCGGTTAATTTCTGTACATGTTCGGGGTTAATTATCTCTTTAACTTTAGAGCTCATTTAGACTTGTTGCATAAATTTTTTGCGTATTTGTGTGTACATTGCCAATCCATTGATCCACATACGTCTGGATACATCTTCTTCCCTTCACTCGCAATCTATCTAACATGTAATTCACTAGAAGCACCAAGACTCCTAGGTAGAGGATTCTACTGACAGGCTCGGAAGGGGTCCGAGTCGGACTTGGCGAAAGCTGGTGCAGTCTCTTGTTCTGCGAGTTGGGTAACGAGACTATGAAAATGCTACTTGGCGCAGTTGTGGTTTTAGTGATGCTAGTTGCGACACAAACCGCCTTTGCACAAATTGGAAATCCATTATCTAGGGTTCCACAACCCATCCTTGTCCTACAAACACGCTTCCCATTGGCGCCAGGGGCTACATATATTAACGAAACATATCCTGCCCAGACTCCCGTAAGCAATATCTATACTTTCGACCAGCAAAGGCCTTTATAGAATTGGATAAAAAAAGTCATCACACCCGACATACCCGGGTTATCTTCTAACCTAAGGAAGAATTTAGATATTATTATATGTGTTAACCATAGATAACGAGAAGTTATAATAGAATTCAAAACTATCTCGGGTATCTCGGGTTTTGATGAATGCTTTCCGATTGTATGACATATATCTGTCAACTCCTTGACGATATCTATAGATAGTATCATCTAGTCTATACGAATCACTATGCTAAGTCCGTTAATACGTAATAAGTTCAACACATCGGACAACGTTTGACTACATAACCACTTCAGACGTAATTATACCAGAAATGGCAATACAACCCGATATGCGAGATGCCACATTATAAAGACATAGGATGTTAGAATTACTGAGGAGAATCTACCTGATCGGACCGTTTGTCTGAGGACAGCAAGTGTGTATGTTTATGAATAAAGGAAATCCAGGTGTGCCAGGCGCGCCATTTCTAGAACGGCAAGGTAATTGCAATATGCCCATAGACCAACTGCGAATAGATAATTGGCCAAACGCAGACCAGGATCCTACTCCGTATATCCACGGTGTCCATTCTGGGCCTTTCCGAGGCTAACTAAGTGCTTCGTAACACTCATGGAATTTGTCGTACCCGGCTTAAAATGATAGTGCTCGATACACGCCCTGAATGTCGTGACGTCTTGATATAACATATCCATATCTATATGCCCATTGCCTAACGCTATACCTACCCCAACACCTTGATATTTGGTGTCAAGTCCAATACCTAATTGACTCTGATTCACACTTGTTGGTAATACGAAAAAGCCCGCATCATATGTCGCGTTAAAGGCCGACGTATCTACCTAAGCAAGTCTAAGGCCATCGTGGCTTAATTCCATGATTTTTTTACTATTGTGATCTTTCTGGCCACAAACAGGATTTACGTATGCATGATGTACGTCTCAAGATAAATTGTTTGCAGTCCAGTATCCCTTACCTGCCATCGCACTTTGCGCGCCTACATGTTCGTATTTAGTCCTAAGATCCATTCCTAACTGTTGTACTTGCACAGATAGGTTACATTATTAAGTACCTACATGGGTTACACTTTGCTCCTTGTTCTTGTATGTATGGTGGATGTAATTAATCTTTGTAGAAACATCTCTGATGGAGTAAGACCATTTATTCCTCCATGTTCTCTAGTTTCATTATACGCTTTTACAAACATATCATACCTTTGTTTACCATCATCTGTGTTTGGTATATCCTCAACTGCTAGAAATTCATTCTTCACTATCTTGTTATATGCTTCCACTTTACCCTGAAGCTCCGGATAGCGATTTGGTATTTGTTTATCCTTTATCTGATTGTGTACGAGGAAATGTCTGAATATGTTAGATGTAAACTGCTTTCCATTGTCATGCATTACTCTATCAGGTTTGCCATTGATCACTATCCAATCCTCTAATACGTCCAGAACATCCACTGACCTCTTTCTTTCAGACCACTTGCTAACTACCTTCCTAGAGCAGTCGTCTAAACAGCTAATGATGTAATTCCTTTGACTGGAATTGCTCAGATAGAAAGGGCCAAGGATATCCATCTGTACCATATCATTTGGATGCTTCATAGCAAACCGTTTGTAAGCTTCGTATTTTAACTTTACATCTAAGGATGTTAAGACAATGTCTCTTTAATATCTTGTATATAGTTCGAGTGCTTAATGAGATTCCAACAACCTTTCTCAATCTAAACTTGATCCTATTACATCCAAATCTCTTGCTTAATCGTAGATCAAGTATTGTCTCCTCTACTTCTGCTGTTACTTTTTTGTACTTGATATTATGAGGTCTTCTTGAGGTATCTGATAGACCTTCTATCCCTTTCTGTTTGTATCTCTTATTCCACTTATAGTACGTCTTTCTGGATACACCATATTTTTTACAAATAATGCTTATGGTATCACCAGTCCATTCTTTTTCATGTATTAGACTAAACCTTGTTCTGATTTCTATATGGATTCACTTCCTGACAGCAGAAGTGTAACCCATGTCGGTAAGCTATAATGTCACCTATGTTAGAAAGTACAACACCTAACGAATGAGCAATAATCCTTATCTGGCTATTAGGACATTTATCTGAGAAATCTGAAATAAATTGTACAAGTTTTGGTTCATTTTGATCACTCAACATGTGACAATAGTCATATATAGAAAACTAATATGAATAATCATTTGGAAAGCTACAGAGAGCGTCATTCTACATGGTTAGAAAATTTTTATGACCTAGTAGTTGCCATTATTGTCTATCAGCTGAGTAGAGATCTCTATCAAGACGTCTCTATATACGGATTTCTTAGTTTTGTCGCGCTTTTTATCCCAGTGATTTGGTCGTGGACAGGTGTCACATTTTATTCAACAAGATTTGAGACTGATGATTTGACACATCGACTTCTCATGCTACTTCAGGTTGCTCCAGCTGCCTTTTATGGCAGTAAGTGTGCCTGATGGATTGGGTAAGAATTCGGTCTGGTTTGCATTGTCTTATGCTGTAATACGTACCATCTTAGTAATAGAATATCTACGCACAAGGAGACAGATTCCAGCGAGCACGTCAAGCTACCACGAGATATTCCATAGGATTTTCTATTGCAGCAGGAATATGGTTCGTATCAGTGTTTATACCTCCACCAGTTAGGTTCGTTTTGTGGATGATAGGATTAGGAGTAGATATATGCACACCTTTGTTGTTTGCAAAACACCTTTCAGTACAATTTGCACCTCATGTACAGCATTTACCTGAGCGTTTCGGATCGTTTACGATTATTGTTTTAGGCATCTCCATACTGGGAGTTGTTAATGGAATTGCTCCTCACAATTGGACTATATTTTCTATAATATCTGCCGGACTTGGCCTAGGCATAGCATTTAGTTTCTGGTGGATTTACTTCGATAGTGTTGACGGTTCAGAAATCAAAGCTCTTCGTGAAAATAAACAGATCGGAATTTATGTTACTTGGTTATATGTACCATTTTCCGTTAATTATCGGGTTTACCGCGTTTGGAGTTAGTATAGAACACGTAGTGCTAAGTAATCAATCTTTAGCTTTGCCCTCTGCCGAGAAATGGCTTCTATGTGATTCTACATTCCTCTGCTTAATTGCATTAGGAATATTGCAGATGACATCAATAATGACTAATCCCAGTTCATCGTTGGCTAAATCAAGGAGAGTAATAAAGTACAATGCTGCAATCTATAGTTTAGTTGGAGCAATAGTTGTGCTTGTTCTTGGTGCTATATTAAAAGGCAGTAGCGTGTTGCCAATATTTGTCATTGGTATCATGGCTATAGTATGCATAGGTCAAGTCATATTAGATGTGAAACGTCATCCTCATCATCGTTTTTCAAAATCTTAGATACTGAATACATAATTCATTTAAAAAAATAAGATCTACAGTTCATTCAGCTTTATCTCCATATTATAAACTTTATACAGACCATGGTACATTATAAAACATTAATAACATTTTGTCGGAGTAACTGCAAATATTTTATTACTTACTAACTATAGCTATAAAATACATTTATGACTATCTTAAATAGGCTATTATTCATATAACATCATGCATAACTACACCAGGATGAATCATGGTGTTACCAATTCTCAGCCAATTGATGACATTAATCTCAAAATTATCGATATTTTAAATAAAGACTCTTCAACACCATTCGTTGATATAGCAAAACGAATAGGTGTTTCAGATGCAACTGTGCATATTAGAGTTAGAAGAATGATCGCAGCAGGTATAATCAACAAATTTACAATATCTGTAGATAATGACCTTCTAGGATATGATCACCTGGCATTTATGGGAATAAATATTTCGCCCGGTTCGGCAGATCAGATCATATCCGATCTATTAAGAATTGAGGAAGTTTTAGAAATGCATGAAATGCATGGTAAATTTGATTTATTATTAAAAATTCGTGCTAAGAATTTAAACCAGATGAGAGATATAGTTGAAAATAAGATCTGTAAAATACCTCATATTCTAGAATCAGAGTTAATGACTGTACTAAAAACAGATAAGGAAGAACAAATGATAGACTCTTGAGAATGACATTGAATATAAAGACATGCTATCTTTAAAATAAGATCAATTAAGATCATTATTCTTTCTAGTATATATGATAGAAACTTGAATCGAAGATGTGGTGTATCTCAAATCTCAAAATTATTTTGATTCTTGGTAACGCTTTAACGGTCTACGAATGATACAACAACTATGTACGTATCAATTCAGGTGAATACCTGAAACTTAGTTGTTATCCTATACTGTCTTAGTCAAGTAAAACAAACCGTCATCCAACGAAATGATACATATATTATCGGTTCATCATCTCTATTTTCCCTGTTACCATGACACTTTAGTATGAGTTCAAATGGGAATGAAATCAACTATATTTAGTAACGCAGTAATTCAAGAAACATTTTTGTAATTGCAGTGTCATTTACAATACCTCCAGCTAATTCTCTATCGGTACAGAAATCATAATTAGATGTTGTACTTATTGACATAGGTGACAATGGTTCGTTATACTCTTTTGTGGGACAAATAAAGGTGTAAAGTAGCGGGACATTTGATAAGTAATTGTTGTACTTAGACAGTAATTATATGAATAAAATCTTTTTTGATGATTCGGCTTTTTGCTAATGGTCCTTCTTGGTAAACACTTGTTGTAGATGGTATACTCGATCTTTTGCAGTTCAGTAACTGATCGACTGTCAAGATTTGGATCTTTGAATACTTGTGTTTCCCGACAAATGAAGCATAAGGATCCGTTATTTTAGTTTCCTTTGTCATTTCACTTGTCAGTTCTTATCTGTGCTTCTCTATGATAGATCTCATGATTGATGATGTGTCAACGGTTGCCTATTCTATTTCATTAAAATAATTAGAACCTAACGTAGTATATACAACCAAGAAGCATCTAGTGTGAGCTATAATGATGATGGTTGTCGCTAGTTCTCCTCTTATCAAAAGAAGCAGCATTCCGTGGCGGAGGAGGACTATCGTTCTCATGTCCTGAATGTGTTCTAATATGATTCCAGTAGTCTGAATTTGTGATCGCAGTTTTGCATACAGGACAATTGGCATAACCACATCTATGATGTCCTATAAAGTTTGGATGAAGCGTAATGTTACATCTATCACATCTATTTTGCATGTCTTTTTATCACTTTTGTCGTTGATAGTAGGTATGTGCATATCTATAAAGATTCCAGACCTGTGGCTACAATAACAGGTTCACACAGGAATTTCCGTATATTTGGTGCCATTAACCTTGAAGGAAAGCAGCTATTCAGACAATTTGAAAGGTTTAATGAGGATACATTCTATGAATTCCTAAAGCATGTACGTTATAAATTCCCAAAGTGTTACTTATTCTTAGATATGGCACCTCAACATCATAAATCCCTCAAAGTAAGGAAGTACTTTGAAGAACATAAAGATACTCTAAAACCAATCTATCTTCCAACAGCATCACCAGAATTCATGGTACTGGAAGAATTTTGGAATATATCTAAAAATGATCTGTCAGTATTAACATTTTATCGATCATTTATAGAATTTAGAATAAGGCTAGGACAGTACTTCAGAACTAAACATTTCAATCCGAATATGAGAAATTATCTAACTGGGAATGTGTCAGAGAACTTATCTTAGTTGGTGTAGGTTTAATTTGGTTCTTTGATAGATATCTAAAATTGTTATTGCTATCATACATACAACATCCTGCCATCATCATGTACCTCTTCACTTATTACCTCCAAAGACAGGATTCTTTTCTTCTTCTCGATGTCAACTGCTACATGTATCTTTAGATAACCTTTTCTAACATACCATTTGTGCGTATCCATTCTCCTCGATTAGCTACTTTAATGCCAGCGCTGTCTAAAGCAATCACAATATCATTTCCTAATTTTTCATTGATTTTGATGTCCAGTCTGTTTATACGTCTACTAATGGTACTATAATCTGGTATGCCTGGAACATTTTTACTTGCATGAGCTATAACTACACCTTGTGTTTCTCTATATGGTGGATGAAAATAAGATCTCATGTAACCTAGGATCTTGATATATAAAGGAATATGGGTAGTTGTAGGGATCCATCAACCAACTTTCCAAGATTCATTTGAGATAATTCGTGATCCAATCCATCTAGTACATCAAAATCCAACAGTACCTGACCACGCCTGACTAGTGATTCATTATAGGAAGGCCAGTCAATCATGTCAAATAGTTATTATATGTAAGCTAAATACAGATTGGTCAAATAAGTATCAGTTAAAATATAATGAATCGCGCAACAAAGCAGCATTTATCATAAAAGGTTGTAAAGGTAAACAGGATTTTATATAACTTCCATGACATTTCGGTAACATTTATGATACGTTTCTTTGCTAGCCAGTAAGTAAACTCTTAGCTACTGGACTAGAGTTTTATAGATATCGGTGGAAGGCACACACATTTACAGAAATTGTAGAAGGATTGTTGACCTCAAGCAAATAAGTTTAGACGAATCGAAGGTCATCGATTATATAATAGCAGCCAGCAGTGTATATTTATAGTGATAGGCGAGTAGTAAAAGGACCAATACGAAATTAGTTTTAGATCTACAAACACCTCATACACGCATAGTTGGCGTATAGCATTTACCTATTATAATAGTACGAATCCATCTATCTCAATGGATAACTTAAATCTCTACAGATATATTATAATTATCTCTCTACCTAAGGATATACAGCGATGACAGTATGTGAAAGATGCAGCAAAAATGAAGAATATCATACATGTCCAACTTGCAACCAGCGTTTGTGCATAACATGTTTTAATATGGTTCATTTTGGTGTAAATGCTCCGAGAGCTGGTAAATCAATGGTATACAATAAATGTATTTTTTGTGATGGAATATACGCAACTAATGCAAGAGGTAGCGTCTGTGATAAGTGCACTATTATACTTGATTGGATATCTGGAATGAACTACCTTGCTGCAGTAAACAGGGTTTCAGAGCTAATAAGGACAAACAAATTGAACTCAAAACTCAGAAATGAAAACTATTGTAAGGCAAATTTTGGTAGCCATGCGACGCAAGTGATAATGGATGCAATAGACAGCTCAAACATTCATTAATAATAGTGGTAACTGTAATATTAATTCCTTTAAGCCTAAGACATGCGTCATTTCCAATTAAGAAGACTTCTATCGGAACTGAAATTTGAATGTGTCTTAAGTTCTCAAAGGACTGGACTATCAGAAGAAGTGATTCTTATATGTGCTCACTATGATTCGCGAATGGAAAATCTTGAAGATGCCGAGTCAAGAGCTCACAGCCGCCTCCTAAAGCATAACCATTAACTGCAGCAATAACTGGTTTTTCTAAATTCTCTATTTTATTGAGCAAAGTATGAACAAAAGTTGCATATCTTTCTCTTCAATAGGATCAATATTTATTACATATCTGATGTCTGCTCCTGCACAAAAGGATCTTTCCCCGGTACCAGTTATAATTAGAACCTTGATTTTATCATCTGCACCAACAATGTCAATTGGTGTAGATAATTCTGACATAACTTTTTTATTCAGAGCATTCAGTACTTCAGGCCTATTGATCTTTATAATAGCAACACCTGCATCTTTACCCTGCAAATCGAACAGTACGTATTTCATTCTAGACGACAATATAAAAGTCAGGCTATGAGTTTAATTTAAATTTCAGTCTTCTTGATATGCTTACTCTATTTCAATATCAATATCCACATTGTTGCTATTAAAGCCAGGATTTGATCGGTGATCTGACTACTATACTATGGTATATCTTTTATCAGAGATATCATCAAAGTAATATGCAAGAGGAAATACGTTTGGCTCTCCTTTCTCATCCACTAATCCTATACGAATAAGTAAGTTGTTATCTTTATAGCATAAAATTTTTAGTTTCTTCTTCAGTCATTGGATCGTTCGGACTTGCTGTGTATGCATTATTATTTTCATCATTGTAACCTATGAAGCTCATGGATATATAACTAAGAGATTATCCCAAATCTAAGGCATCATTAATTAATCACAATCAAGCGTCGTGTTATTCGTATTAAAATGGTCTTGGTGGAGATAACGGAATAAATCGATATAATGAATAGCAATAAAACTAAAGGAGGATGATGACCATAAATATCAATTTTTCAAAATTTTATCATTTAGCCACGCTCATTAAAGAAAATTATACACAACTAAAATCAAATTTTTAGGATAGACTAAGGTGAAATAGAATTCCAATAACATAACAAATGATCCACATTTCAACATAAACTTGATGATCGACTTTGAAAAATCATAATTATGCCAGTTCTGAAAAAATTCAATAGGTAATTTACAACTATTTCTATATGATATTAGATAAAGATTGAAATGATCGGGGTGATCGAAAGTAGTTGGTCATATGGGATAAAGTTGGTAGTGTACGTTTCAATAAATTGACAAAATGGCAAGATAGCGAGGGATAATTATACTGGTTCAGTAATTGTGATTCACGCAGCCAATATTTCTCATGCCATATTAGCTGGTCATATGTAAGCCCTTTATCAACTTCTATTCATATCTAACATTTTATACCCTTACTAGGATGAACTCGTTGAGATTGACTTATAGATCCTTACCATTAATAGTGACAGTAATTGTCTGTTTGATGCTTATTGGTTCACACATTCTAATTAGTTTATCATATGCACAAAATCGACCATCAGAAAAAAGCGCCTACAAACATGATGGCCAAATCTAAATTGCAGGGTATAAAAATCACATTCCCAGCACAAGGTCATGGCGGCAGCACGCGTACCCGGCCTGCCGTGCGGGGATCGGCGAGTGCGGCGGCGACCGCGGCCATCGTCCCGTGCCGGTCGTCCGGCCCCGCGAGGACGACGTGGATCTCAGGCATCCTCCGCGCGGCCTGGAGGAGGTGCTCGACGCCCTTCTCGGCGGCGATACGGCCGACGTAGAGGACGACCGGCGCACCCTCCGGCACGAGCCCGTCGAGCGGGTTTCCGCCCTCCGCGGGGGCGGCTCGGGAAACGCGTTGCCCCGGGTCGCACGCGCGCGGGCTCGACGCCCGCCGCCAGGACGTCGTCGCGCTCGCGCGGCGAGGAGACGACGACGAGACGCGCGCCCGAGGCTACGCCACGCGCGAG
>CAVPXM010000034.1:0-6990 GCA_963709405.1 uncultured Nitrososphaerales archaeon | reverse complement strand
GCTTGCAATGTCATTAGGATCCCTTCTTGATATTTTTGAATAATTCATTTGATTATTTGTTGTACTTACACAGATAGGTTACATTTTTGATTACCTACATGGGTTACACTTTGCTGCTTGTTCTTGTACGTATGGTGGATGTAATTAATCTTTGTAGAAACATCTCTGATGGAGTAAGACCATTTATGCCTCCATGTTCTCTAGTTTCATTGTACGCTTTTACAAAGATATCATATCTTAGTTTACCATCGTCTATGTTTGGTATATCCTCAACTGCTAGAAACTCATTTTTCACTATCTTGTTATATGCTTCTATCTTCCCTTGTAACTGCGGATAGGAATTTGGTATTTGTTTATCCTTTATCTGATTGTGTACGAGGAAATGTCTGAACATTTTGGATGTAAACTGTTTTCCATTGTCATGCATTACTCTTTCAGGCTTGCCATTAATCATTATCCAATCCTCTAGTACGTTAAGAACATCAACTGACCTCTTTCTTTCAGACCATCTGCTTGCTACTTTTCTTGAACAATCGTCTAAACAACTGATTATATAATTCCTTTGACTAGAATTACTCAGATAGAAAGGGCCAAGGATATCCATCTGTACCATATCATTTGGATGCTTCATGACAAACCGTTTGTAAGTTCTTGTTTTGGCCTTACACTTGAGGATATTAAGACCATGTCTCTTTAGTATCTTGTATATAGTTCGGGTGCTTAACGACAATCCAATAACCTTTCTTAATCTAAACTTGATCCTATTACATCCAAATCTCTTGCTTAATCGTAGATCAAGTATTGTCTCCTGTATTTCAGATGTTACCTTCTTGTATTTGATATTATGAGGCCTTCTGGAATTATCTGATAGACCTTCTATCCCTTTCTGTTTGTATCTCTTATTCCACTTATAGTACGTCTTTCTGGATATACCATATCTTTTACAAATAATAGATACAGTATCACCAGTCCATTCTTTTTCATGTATTAGATTAAACCTTGTTCTGATTTCTATATGGATTCACTTCCTGACAGGAAGTGTAACCCATGTTTGTAAGCTATAATGTCACCTATGTCTGGAAGTACAACAATTATTGGACACTATCTAGATACTTGACTCTATCGTAAGCCACACTTATGAGCAGGAAAGTCACAAGCTGATATGTCTATCTATTTTTGGGATGGGTTCTTAGAAGTTTTACTGTTGTACTTTGTTTTTATACCAGAATTGGATGCATCCCATGATTGTCAAAATATATTGAATAAGTCGACGCCATTGAATCCTCTATCACCTCTATGCAAATATCGAATTTCCTCTCAGCCTGCCTCTTTTAGATAATAATTTCTTTTGTTCTTTTTTTTGTAAAACGAATATAATCGATTACTGTTCTTTACAAGTGGAACCTCGCCATATAAATCCAATTTTAAGATCTCGTTTAAGTTACGTTAGTTAATCCATTTGTTAGTTTATTATACCCCTGACTGGATTCAGACTATTGGACGGCTATCTTCGAATTCTTCAATGTTAGTTAGTTGACTAGTATTTTCAGGCTTTTTCGAATCTCATGGTTCATAATGCTAGTTATCGACATATCAAATACAATCAAGCTAGCTGTACCCGTCTCAATCACATCTCCCAACTCTAGCAAATATCGCTATACATTTGATGCAGGATATTATACTTGTCTGGATCCTACGTCGAATCGTAAAAATATATGATCTACTAAATATTAACAAATGATACATAGGTGCTGAGGAGCATTCCGATTGAGCCTATATAAGCATGAACGTATACTCTCAGTTGGGATCCCTGAGCTTGGGACTCATTATAGATGTTGCTTTTAGATGATATTTCCTCATCTCAAAAAATTTTAATGATAGTAGGAATTCTTCAAGGCTGAAGAGTAAAAGAATACATTAAATAAAAAAAGAACGTTGGCTCGGCCAAAAGTAACGTTATTTACGGTACGTGGCAACCAGCGCCAGTCCAGCCTGCTCTATATCCACCTTTCCAGTCAGTTGTATGAGCTGCACTATTACCATCATACGCGCGACCATCTCTACAATCGGTTTTGCCGATAGTAAAACCATCACAATAGTTTTTGGTATGCTTTGAGGTGTCACATTGTACGGTTTTGCCAACTGAAGTACCTGCTGCCCTTTGCTGCGTGATCCGTTAAGAGTATTGGGGCTATTGTTAATGCAATTATAACAGCCAGAATTAGAAAGCCACTCGTTATTGAATTAAGTCTGCTCATTAGACATGAGAACGATTAGATATACTTAAGCATTGTTCCTATTCTTGGACATCTTGTTCGGCAAAAATAAGCAAAAACTAGGTTATTTCGTATTGGAAAGCTTCCGCGTCTTTCCATTCGCTCAGTTGCTTTAACTTATGCTTGTATTTTTCATAATAAATATACTTGTGTTACAGTCCCGCCACACTTAGGAACACATGGTCAAAGTCATTTCAGAATACTGTTTACTACGCCAGATCAAACACATACTTCTATTTCTGGAGACTCGAGGTTGAATTGGATTCCGTTATTCAATTCTTTTAATAGAAACGAGCAAAGTTGACCTTTAAAAACAACATGTAATTCGACAAATGCATTATAAGACTGAGCGGCTGGATATGGAGTGAAATCAGGACGATACTTTTGCAATCATCCTTGAATTACCAATAAAAATATTTGGCCATTCTTGCAGGATTCTGCCATTCGAACGATCGTATCTTTACGTACTTCATGCCGAGTGCATTGAGTATAACTATCGCAGTTAAGTATTATCGATCGATAATATCAATTAAATATTACTAATACTGGTTTCTTGATAGTATCTATAACCCTTCTGGTAGTACTGCCAATTCCCCTAAATGTTGAAGTCAGCCTATGGCTTGCCATGACCAGTACGCCAAATTCAGTCCTACTGGCGACTTTGATTATCTCCTCAGCTGGATTGCCTGTATGAATTTCAAATGTAATGTTCCTCACGACTCCGGCTTCTTTGCATAATCTTACTTTGTCTTCTATAACCCGTCTCAACGCACCTTCTATCCGAACGTGCAAATCTTTATTCGAAATTTTGTCCCATTCTTTCCCTTCTCCCAATTCCGCTTTAATCGTAGTAGGTAGCACTTCCTTTAAATCACTGTATTTTTCTACTATGTTAAGAATAAAAATATCGGAAGAGGAAATTTTTGATAGATATATCGCGTAGCTCAAAGCCTTATCAGACATTTTCGATCCATCGTACGGAACCAATATTTTTTGAAACTGCGGTAATTCTGGAAAAACTTGCTCAGCTTTGGTGTTAACTTCATGATTACTAAGGGGGGGTCCAGCTTCACTATGTTGACTTTCTTCCATCTGTCTCAAGGTAAATAATGGCGCTATTTATAATTTTTAAACCATCGGAGAGAGCATAATGTCATGTCATCATTACATGAGTCGTATCGAATTAATTATCATTCTAAATCTCGGACATCTTTATTATTTGTAATTATTTCAAAGTTTTGAGTATCCGGGAAATATAGAATGGCTCAAAACTATTACAAATTAACATAAAATCTCTGGATGTACAATTCCTTATTCAAATAATCAATCTCAGCTATTGTATGTCTAATCCTGGCATTTCAATCCATACTTGTTATCCAATTCTAGAAGACTCTCATAGTAGAGGTGTACAAAAATAGAATGAATCCACCATAGAAAATATTATAGCAAAATATTTAACCAATATGAATAAATGGAATTATGGAAGAACACTCACTCACCGCTCTGATTTTGTTACCTATCCCCGGACTGTAAATCATGTTGCGATAAGTGTACCTGATATTGAGAAGGCAGTAAAGTGGTATAACGACGTCTTAGGATTTGTTGTCATAAAAGGACCTATAGAAATTGTAGTCGATGATTCTTTGGTGGGCGTCGTATTGAAAAACATACACGGTCCACGTCTGAAGAAGTTGCGGCTCGTGGCTGATCTCAGGCAATCAAGTAGGTATCGAAATATTTGAGAAACTTGAGCCGATGGCAGAAAGTCGAACCGGCGACTCTTATGAATACTGGAAACCAGGATATCTTCATACTTGCATTACAGACCCAAACATCGAAGAGTTATGTAAAAAAATATGTCAATCTGGAGGCCGACAACGCAGTGAGATTTGGGAGTGATTCCTTCTCAGGGTTATAAAATAGCGTTTTGTGAAGATCCATTTGGTAATATTATAGAAATATGTACAAACAGTTATGAAAAATTAATTAGAGCCTTATAATTTAACAGGCCTGGGAATGAATAGCACCAAAAAGCAGAATCTTTATGTGACAAGAAAGTAATAATTTTTCATTATTCAGATTACATTTTATGTCCACTCGAAGTAACATCGTCAATTGCAGCTTTATGAGATGATACGTATTAAAATCAGAAGCTAATAGGTGTATGATCACGGGTATCGATCGTCCCACGTATTCTTTACTTGCCCTTACCAGTATCGCTCCCAGAGGAACAAGTATGACAGTCAGTCAGTAAGTTGATCATTTATACTTAGTGGAAAAATCATAGAGGTGTGGTATATCGCATCAGTAGATGATGAAATCTCATTCGCTTTTTCGGTAAAGGACGATATCACTCAGTCATGTCACTTCTGACAAATCTTTCCACTGATTGTTCAAGTTCATTTTTTATTCTCCTGTAGGGAAAGGTGCTATTACGGGCCATCTCGCGTTTGGCCTTTCACCTTTACCATAATAGCGACCTTCGGTGAACGGAGCAGAAACCCGGATCGCCATTTAACAGGAGAAGATGTCAACAAATAGACTACGGCAAGGATCTATAATAGGAATACTAACAACTGCCTACGATTTATCAAGCCGACTTGTTATTTAGGCACATGGAGATGGAGAAAGTAAACTCAATGCGTGTGACACTAATTGTATTCTGGCACTTTGATGATCATATTTGGCATAGCACTACTCAAACTCTTGATCTCCTGAATTAGATTTGAAATTAAGTTATGAGCTAATCTATTACTGGACAAGCCTGATTCAGACTGACGAAGTCTAGATTTGAGATTGCAATGCCACTAATTACAACGTTCATTAATTTTACCGTAATAAGCAGGCGAATGACACTTAATCTTATTTAATCTGTGATTCATTCAAGCGATAAGATGAACAGCCTCCACAGCATAACTACATATGAAGGAGAGCTTTTATCATCAAATCTTTAGTCGGTACTATTTTCTTCAGGTCTTTGAATGTTATTTCTAAGGCTATATCTATCGCAGCCGAGTCACTCTTTATAGCTTTTTTCTACAAAATAGTGCGATTAATAATCTAATTAACGAGCTTTCAATTTATGACAGAAACATGCAATCTTAAAAGAACGAAAATATACAAATTAATTATCAAAAATACTCTCCAGTATTAAATAAGCTTCCAAAATTAACTTATTATTTGGGAATCTTTCATCTGTCTGTTATAGAAAAGGTTATGGAAGATCCTCTATAATCTTCATTCCTTCCTCTGCAGTAAAGGCTTTCAAGGTTTTCGTTCTTACATTCTCAGCCGAGCCAACTTTGAGCATTAGAGACATTACTGCTTCATCGTTTGGAGCTTCTATAATTATTACCACATCGTATTCTCCGAAGGTATAGTAACCTCCAATCATTTTTCCCCCTGCTTTTTCGACGGACGCTTTGAAGGAAGTGTAACGATCAGGAGAGTCTTTGATCTTTCTAATCCCTTGCTCAGCAGTTAGGCAGGCTAGTATTTATATGTCATATGCATAACTAGTTGCCGTTACTATTTACACCAGATATTAGAACGCTCTAAATGTGGATGAACTAGGAGAATGAGTGATGCGAAATCGCCGAATCTCCTGGAACGCTACTTCCATTACATGTGCAGGTGCCGATGAAGAATAAGATCATATTTAAAGGGGACGATTCAAAAACTACTAGAAACTATTGGTTTGAAATGACTTTTAAGGTATTTTATGACTATTCTTGACTTTTATAGTTTTAGGAATCTTGGTGATATGGAGAATCAAGAATTCTTATGAATCCTAGTGTCATTGTAGAGAATGGATACAAACACTTTGCGCCTGAAAGTCAATGTAGACGATTACAAGAACCTACTCCTCCAAGTCCCGCTTGGCTGAGCCCCGATTACGTTGACTGCATTATGGTTTCCATTTACTTGGTTACCAAGGGTTTGACAGAAAACGCCAAGTGGCCATTCACCATTTCCACATTTATTTTGTTGTATTGTAGTTTGCGTCACGGTTTTCTTATAATGGTGTCCCCCTGCAAAGGCATTGCCTGAAGTCACTATTCCTCCTGTCGCTAAAAGAGCGGAGGCTGCGATAGCAGCGATTGTGAGAGTGTTGTTGTTCATATATTCAAGAGATAATTCGTGTGATTCTTTATCTGCATTAGGCGAAAATTTGCACCATATTTTATCTGATATATCTTTCTGACGATTATTAATGACTATAGTTACATTAATACAGCAAATTCTCAGGATATAGCAATTTATGTCAATCTTTCATTAGAACAGATAATTTTAATGAGAGTATGACTCAGATAGAACATCATTTTATGAAAATTATCATAACTGTGGAACTCCTATTTAGTGATTCGTAAACTTAAACGAATCCACCATGTTCTGAATTACCGGTAAATATACCGAGTATGCTCCTGGATCGGCTTTGTATGTAATCAGATATGCCGTCTCGCCGTTTACTGTCCAGATCTGCATTGCCTTTCTTTTTTGCATGTGACTGTCTATCGCAGTAAATGAGATCTCATGCGCGTTCGTGCCAGCCAACTTAGAATCAATTGACTTCAAAAGTTTAAAATCAGGGTGATTTTGGGTCAAGTTTTTCATTTGTACTTGAGTTATTTGATCGAGTGAAATAATCTTTGTTAAATGCTGGACCTTTACTACAAGTCCTGCCGGATATATGCTTGCATTTCCTTCAGTCCCT
>CAVPXM010000033.1:0-46018 GCA_963709405.1 uncultured Nitrososphaerales archaeon | reverse complement strand
ATTTTAAAAGAGGTTGGTACAAACGATATATTGCTCAGAAATGAGATATCCTCTCGCCCTATCGCAGAAAGCTTAGACAACTTGTCATTTTGCGAATTAAGGCATGTCAGATAAAAAATGCAGCCTCTAACCTATCACTTTAACGACTTACCCAAATATTACTAATTACTAACAGCTGAAAGTTCTTTATCAAAATTGTTATGCAAATATAATACCTGCTCTACCAAACACAGGAATAATAAAATAATGTTCAAGGCATGAGATTGAGCATAAACTTTTACAGATAAGGTAAACCTAATCTATAGGACCCACTTACAACCTACAAGTTAGTTATCTCAGACTGACTTATTTTATAACTCAACACGCTTCATTCATTGCAGATTTCCTGATATCTATTCCAAAGGGAGCGACAATTAGTGTATCTTAATATCATCAACAAATAAACCATTTGAAATTTCTACCTAGCGTTTGTTACCAAAGTTGAGAAAATGAACAGTTCTTAAGGTTCGCATCTAGTTCATAGATGGTATTTGTTCCTGTATCATCTATATAGATACGTCCTTATCGATAGATGCAACATAGTCAAGAGGAGAACTTGATCACTTGTCAACTAGCATTATCTATCTGGACAAGATCTCTTATCCCATAAACATACAATTTGCTATTATTATAACTGTCGTATGTCTTGGATGATATGGTCAAACTCAATGTAATTCAACCACCCTCTAGTTAGTAAGGGAGACCTTGGAGATGAACCGCTCTGATCTTTTTTAACAGGTTTTCCATCTATACTAAAAACAATTAAAGTATTTTGTTTAGGTGCGCAAATTATTGATTCTGCATTTATAAATTCAACTATGGTTCCCCTACGTTGTTAATCTTTATCTGCTATTGTTGTGCCTCTACATGTGCTTGGTTGTTATTATTAGAAATATTGCAAATGCCACTTGATAATGCTGTTCCTGACGTTTCTGATAATATAGGTAAAGTAACAGCTTGTTATGTTTGTGTGTTTCTCCTGATACCTGCAACCAAGATCAAAAACTAGAAAAGTTAATTACTCTTTCTTCCTGTTGAATTGAATTGGGATTCTTATTCAGAACGATAAGTACCACCCAACCAATCGGAAGCCAGGATAGTTTTGAGAATTTAAGATGGGATTCCTAAAAAATCAAAGTTTACAACTTATCAATAATGTGACTTGGTACAGACATTTTCGTTCCCATTACATGGACAATTTCGCTCCAGATTACATCATTAACTCCTTCCATAGCCTTCACCTTTTCAAGCACATCTAGCAGTTCGGAGTTGTCCTTCACTACTATCTCAGCTCTCAAGTCAATCGTATGCTCGCCAATACTTTTGCCAACATACGTTACTTCTTGATTCAACAGTAATTGCTGTGCTATAGAATCAGTCTTTCCGCTTCTAGTAGATATTAATAAGTCTACGCGCCTCCAGCCAAATCTTTCAATATCAAGTGTGCAAGAGTACAAGAGATATTCGTCTTCCAAATGTTTACGCCTTCTCTGAATAGTAGTTAACGGAATTCCCAATTTCTGTGATAGAATTTGGGAGCCTAGCTTTCCGTCCGGATTAAGAAGGATTTTTAATATTTCCTTATCAATCCTTGATAAAGAGCTTGAGATATCGCCGTTAGGACTAGGAGCGCTCCTTTTTAACATGGATCTTCATTCCAGTTTAGTGGTCTTTATATACACTAGCTCATATAAATATTTCTAAAGGCCTAGAAGCGATATTTAAAACCATAAAATAAAAATAAATAGCAAAAAAAACCAACAAGTGCAGAATAAACGCTCACTAGTCTTTAATATGACGATACTAATATTATATCTTATGATTATTTTGCAATTGGCTGTATTAATCACATCTGGTACAAAGGAGACAAACTGTCCGAGCGAGGTGGACAAAAGTTGCATTCTAGGTCCATATTAACATTAGACGACAATCGTGATATATCCTCTTTGATTACACGTAGCTTACAAAGATGTGGTTTTAGCGTCATTGGGTTCACAGATCCTCATCTGGCATTAAAGGATTTTGAGATGAATGTTACGAAGTACGTCTTGGTTATCTCGGATTTTCGAATGCCAGGTATGAATGGAATTGAGTTTGCAATAAAAATTAAAGAAATAAAGCCTGATATTAAGATCCTTTTGATGACTGCATTCGAAATTAATAACGAAGAATTAAAAAATGTTATATCATCTGTCAAAGTAGATGAATTTATATCAAAGCCAATATTAATGTCGAAACTGAACGTTATAGTGGAGAAGTATGTCAGTATAATGGAAAATCAAATGCAATAGCGATAACAAATTTATCACAAGTCGTGCCTTGTAAATAATCTAATGTAGAATTGAGTTTATTACCTCTACTACACTTTTTAGTGTGATTCATTTCATAAGAAACATTCTTTCCTCAAAGGAATAGCATTGTTTGTAATTATCATAATACTCTATGTCTGCTGTTAAATACTATATGCTAATGTTGCCATCAATTTTCCTTATTTTCTTATAAAAAGCACATCCTATCATATAATTGCGGCTGCGATAATTTCGTTAATGATTGTACAAGTCTAATTTGTGATCGGACTCGTGACGCGCTGCATTTCATTTAGATCTATCAAGTATAAGAAATAAGATTTCCAGCTAGATCAAGACAATAAAATATCTGTCAATTGCCTGTCTATCATAAGATAGAGTCTATTTCCAAACTATTATGCATTTACACGGTAATGAAATTAACAATCAAACCCTCATTATCTAATCTTACGATATAAATATGAAGATATTATGGAATGTTTTTTTAGAAACCGTACTCTGATAAAGACCAAGATAACTCAAAAAAGCGAATCCTCAGATAAGAACAAAGAAGGTTTTAAACTAGGCTATTCAATTGCAGAATTGGCGACGTCTTCTTATAATTTTAGAGTTTAAAGAAAAACTAGAGAAAGACTACATTTTTAACCGACGGGTTCCTCATAGCGGAGCTGGAACTTTGTTAGGCTTATCGAATCTTTTCAGAAAATCCCAACCCATACAATAGTATCCTATTGTTCCTAGAAGCATAACGTTACGACACCCAGGAACACCTAATTAATTCTCAATACTGTACTTATGGATGGATGGAATGGTGATAGTACCTTTAGCTATCCAAGGAGCACACTAAGTATCTAACGAACTTTAATTGACCCTTCGACTGACATTAAATTAATATATAGTTTGCATAGCCACTCTGAATTAGAGCAATTCTGTCATTACAAGTAGGAAAAATTAGAGGCATACCAATCCGGTTACATTTCACACTGCTGATTGCATTCATTCTAATAACGTGGTCGGTATCTGTACAATTACTGCCCCAAATCTATCCTAGACTTAGCCCAGTAGAATATTGGTCCAGCGGTATCATAGGCGCAGCAATTTTGTTTATTTCAGTTCTTTTACATGAACTAGCTCACTCTATTGTTGCGATAAGCTATGGACTCAAAGTACGTCAAATAATATTATTTATTTTTGGTGGAGTATCTGACATTGAAGAAAAGTCAGAGGAAGATTCCTCAAAAGATTTCCGTAAAGAATTCAAAATAGCTATAGTAGGGCCTGTTACTAGTTTTATTATTGCAGGCGTACTTGGATTATTGTGGGTAGCGCTATCGTCTCTACTTATTAGCAGTAGCAATAACGCTGCTACAGGATTAGTAACAGCACACTATAACAATGAGATGTTCCCGTTAATAACGATCGCAAACATTGCAAAAGCAGTCCTTCGCTACGGAATGCTAATAAACATACTTCTGGGTGTATTCAACTTAATACCGGCATTTCCATTAGATGGTGGCAGAGTATTACGTTCGTCATTGTTGCGTTGGAAAAAAGACTATGATCAAGCTACAAAAATATCTGTAAAAGTGGGTATAGGAATATCTTATGGATTTATAGCATTTGGTATCCTTACTATGCTTTCTGGCTCATTTACAGGTGGCATTTGGATATTGCTTATAGGTTGGTTTTTAAATAGTGGAGCACAATCCTATTTACAACAATATGAGATAACATCAATCCTATCCAAGGTTCCCCTTATTAATATCATGAATACCAGTGTAATTGCTGTCAAAGAGGATCTAACAATAGATAGCCTGATCCGGAACTATTTCAATCTATACTCTAAAGATTCATTTCCTGTGGTAACTGATAATAGTTATTTATTAGGAATGGTCACGTTCAAGGACGCCTGGGCCGTACCAGAATCTAGGAGATCGGCAACAAGAACGAGAGACATAATGATTCGCAAAACAGAACTAATCTTGATGAATGCAAATAGAAAAGCTGATGAGGCACTACTGGAAATGACAAGGAAAAATATGGGCAAAGTATTTATTTGCAGTGAAGAAGGAAATTTAATTGGTCTGGTGAGTAAAACAGACATTATGAATGCTGCAAGAGAACGAAAAGAATATGCTGAAGCAGTTAGAAAATTTGGTACATCTAATTATGATGATCCCGGCAGATAGTGAAGTACATTTATGTTAAGATTAAGAAATGGGTAATATTATCTACGAAAGAATTGTCGGCATTATAATAAAATTTTTAAGCTTGACACCGACTCGCGTGCGCCGAAAATACTATCAGGTTTGGTTGGATAGCGAGAAAAAATGGACATAATTTAATCCCAATTTTGTAACTGGGCTAGGGCCTGTAAATGTTCCCTGGCATTAGAAGGTCAGGGATGAAGTAATGTCGAGATGTTAATTCCGCTTATATTCTAGCAAAAATGAGAAAATAATTTATCAAGATGATTGCGATAATGATTTCCAATAATTTGTTTTATCTCGGCAGCGGCTATCAACGTGAAATGTTAACAAATAAGCTCATGATAAAGAATGATATACTATATGAACACAGAATTAGATAGTGAAAATAGATGGTTCTTATTCACGCCAGTAGAGAAATGGCAGCGTCAGTTGATATAGTATGGAGTGTCATCTCAGATATTGATAGGGACCCTGAGTTCTGGCGGGGCACTAAGCAAATACGAAATATTAGCAAAAAAGGAAACACCGTCGAAAGGGAGGTAGTGATAGCCTTCAGAAATTCTGTATGCAGAGAGATCGTAACATTAGATCCCAAAAAGTCAATCAATGTAGAAATTATTGAAGGACCAATGAAAGGCAAGAAAACGATTACACTCAGCCATATTGAAAATAATTCCACTCGGATTGACGTTGAATGGGACATCAGGGTAAAGGGCCTTTTCGCAATCTTCGCCGAAATTATAAAAAGGCATATCTTGAGCGGAACCCAAGAAGCATTAGATAGAATATCGAAGAAAGTTGTTTTAGAATCACAATAAATCGATCGTGCAGTCCAAATAATTGTGCTGATAAACGACAGTAACAGATTCGCACGAATAGTTGACATATCAACGTCTCTACTAACTCAGGGGCATTCACTTTTTGCTTTGTGTCGCCTTACTACTCCCATGCTTTTGAGCAGAAGTTGCAATAAAATTTCTTATAGATGATTGCCATGCATTAAGATAACATGATTTTTATTCAAAATCTTCGTTCATCCAAATTTGATATAGATTTGTAGAGTTATGAATGGAATTCATATTACCTCAAGAATTGTAATGGCTATAGTGGCCTTAATTGGCGTAGGACAGGCATAATTCGAGCATTTCATTAGTGAATATGTGCCAGGCTTATCCCTATGTATTTACTTTGTACATGAGCCTGAAAAGGAATTTCTCTCTCTTTCCGTTACTAGATTGTAGATTCTCCACGCTTTTTAGAAGATAAATCTACTGCAATTTGCACGTCTGTTACAAATATCTTTCCTCCCAGAGCATCACCACCTAATTTTTCAAGTAGGTTGCTGATCAACGTTTCAACCTGATCGTCTTTAACTATCACCTCAACCTTAGTCCTAGGAATAAATTCTGGAGTGTAGCGAGCGGTTCCTCTAGCAACTTCAACGGGTTCTGCTTTCACTTTTCCTCTTCCTTCAATTTTGTATTGACTCATGCCACCGGTATTAGCACTTTTCAGTATTTCACTAACATCATCTAGTCTTCGATGTGGGATTATTATCTCTAATTTTTTCATGCAGAACCAGTCCTCAACTCTCAACTATCGTATCTAACTTAAAAAGCTCGATGAACACAGTGCGTTGTTCTGCAGTATTTTTATTAGCCCTTATAACCGAAAGTCCAACTATATAGTATTCTATGGCTAGCAACCTATTATCGTGACGGAATAAAAAATGGATGTAAGCAGTATTAATGTGTCAGTACATCACTGATATTGGTATCTAGTCCAAGGTGTCAGTCTCCTCACAAAAATCCGGGTAACGCCAGCTGACTTTAATGTCATTTTGCTAATAATTACCCACAAGGTATGCCAATGCTAGTCTCGTTATGATAATATATGGCTAGCAATGACCAGCACTTAAAATGAATTTTACTACCAAGGATGCTTGCAAGAAGGCTATAACAGTTGAACCAACATGGAACTTGAGCGATGCCCGAGATATGATGATTAGACACAATATTAGTAGGGTCATAGTAGCTGCGAACAATAGGCCTATTGGTATGGTCACAGAAAAGGCGATTGCGAGCTACCTGTTTAAGAATTTAAATGAGCCTCTTGATGCGATTGCCATTTCTAAAACAATGAGGAGTCCTATAGTTACTGTAAGCATTGACGCTAGTATTAATAGATGTGCAAAGATGATGATTGAAAATAATATAAGTTCACTTGTAGTTATAGATGGTACTTCCTTAAATATTCTGACGAAGAGCGATCTTGTAAAGCTGTACGCTGAACATTACAGAGGAACGTATCTGGTTAGTGAATTCATGACCAAAGATGTATATACTATTTCACCATCGCATACATTACATACAGCACTTATATTGATGATTAAAAACAAGATCTCAAGAGTTGTTGTCACGAGAGGAAATGAGATAGTTGGTATAATAACTTCTAGGGATCTCATGCCGATAACATCTTTTGTTGAAGGTCACGGCATAGAGTCTAAGGATCTATCAGGTATAGGATATATTATATTGGCAAGAGATGTGATGAATAAACCTCTGATTATCAATAAAAATGCTGATCTAGCTGAGGTTGCACAGATTATGTATGATAAAAGAATTAGTGGTATACCCGTAGCTTCTAGTAGTAGTGATTTAAATGGCATTATAACTAAAACCGACATTGTTCGAGCATTAATAGAAGCCAGTAACAAGCCAATGTAGTATGATTAGGTTATAATTAGAAGCAATAATAGTAGCTTTTAATTATGAACCCACTTTTAAGATGAGATTCATTGGTTTAACAATTCAACAAGTGACAAGAATTTATATGCTCATCTATCTTTTCCTTATCTTTAAACGTAGATTGACAATAAGGACAAACGATCATAGCAAGTTTACCAATACTTTCTGATGGGCTTTCACCGGGCAATTCAACTTCAGCTAAATCTATTCCTTGGCTCGGGATGTTACCTATAGCTGATCTAAGAGTAGTGATTCCTAAAATGCTATCATCCTGTTTCTTCACTAATAGTCGTCTTATATGCCTGTTTCTCATTATACAAATTGCTTCCTTTACTGATGTTTCATCACTTACAGAAACAAGCGGACTGCTCATTATGCTTCTTAACGTTGTTTCAGATGGATTTCTATCTTCTCCTATTACTCTGTATAAAATGTCTCTTTCAGTAACAATTCCTATAGGCTGTTGAGTAGTCTTCTTAGCTATTATAATACTAGATACATCTCCATTATGCATAGCCTTTACTGCATCGCTTACCGTATTATCTTCATTTAACGTGATGTAATTTCTAGAAGTAATGTTCGTAATGTTCTTAGAAAGAAATTCTTGATTCATCCTATGTGCATCTATGCAAAGTAATTAGTATAATAGTATTACGCAATATAATAAGTGACTGTCAAATTTGCAAAACAAAGGATGGTATATTTGTTTTTGATTCACCTGAAAATGTAAAAGCGATGCATTCACCAATCATAATAGTCTATAAAGACTCTCCGGGTCGTTTGTGCACCTTAATGCCATCATTGGATAACACGTTAGATGGCTTTATAAGAACAAAGAACAATATGGCTTGGACAAAATTATTTCTCTATACGTATTGTTAGTGCTTGACAGGTTCTGTAGAAGCACCATGTTTTGAATACCGTTAGAGCTTTGTAGACGTATGATCCAATATGGATGTTGAAAGAATCAAGATATGTTAGGCTGGCAAATACGATGTACCGTGTTTTGAGAAATTCAAGGATACGACTGTTTCTTCACAGAAAGAGCAATCATGTCTTCACGATGTGGCAGCATTTAGTATTGCTTTCAATAAGACAGTACGAGGGTAAGAAAGAGTTATAGGATGTTTGTCGAGTGGTTAATCGAAGCCTATTACCTAAGATTATTTTTAGGATTATCACGTATTCCTCATTTTACAACATTGCAGAAATTTACAGAAAGAATTAACAATGCCTTGCTTGAAAAGATAATTTCGTCACTCATTGTAATTAGCGGTACCAAGCATATCTTTGTAGGAATAGATTCGACAGGATTCAACATAACTCATTCATCCCAGGACTATGCTGATCGAACAGGGTTGAGAAGAAAATATGCGAAATTATCAATTGGAGCTGACGTATTACAGCAAATCATATGTACTATTAAGATAAGACGAGCTCCTACAAGACATGATAATATAGATTTCAGGCCAATCATAACAAGGACATCAAATATCCTTCCATTATCTGTAGTTACAGCTGATAAGGGCTACGATAGTGAAGAGAATCACCTTTTGGTAAGAGAAGATTTGCATGCATTCAGTATAATCCCAGCTAGATACGAACACGTGCCTATATGGAGAACACATGGTAAATACAGAAAAAGAGATGAAACGCAACGATTCCAAATTGCTGTACAATCAACGAAACAAAGATGAAACCATAATCTCTTATAAAACGACTATTTGGAGAGCATCTGATGTCTAGATTGACTAGAACACAGAATAGGGAATTGTCATTCAGATGCATAACCTAAACATGCATAGATTGACTAATCTTTTTACATTTATGTTTTCTACAGAGCCTGCTTGACCATTAATGCCATTCTATAACCGTTTAGCTCAATTGATTAATACTCTGTAACCGAGCGCTTATTTGATACACTTATCTTGCTTCAACGGGTAACAATAAATGATAACGCTTCCTTAGTGCTTAATGCGTGTCTATTATATGGATTCACTTGTGGTATTGGCCGCTGATCCTGTTATGTTATTTCTCACACCATTTTAACCTTACTCCGACTTAGGCTAATACTACCCCGCTAAACTACCACAACATAAACGATAATCTATTCCTTCAAAACGGTAAAGATTAAAACACAGATCTACGCTCTTCATGATGATGAAAATGATGAATAATACCTTCGCGATAGCTTTAGCTGTGGCTACCGGGATTATATTAGCGACTTCACCTTCTGCTGCCTCAGTTCTTGGTGCGACTGCCCCAGGTAATATGACACAAGCAGGTAAAGCAACAGCTGGTAATATGACAAAGGTAGGTAATACGACAAAAACGACTCTCTCAGGTCAAGGAACTCCGTCAGCTCCATTTCCGCCGACTGCTAGTCCGACAGCAGGTAATTTGACAAAGGCAGGGAACGCGACGGCAGGTAATTTGACAAAGGCAGGGAACGCGACGGCAGGTAATTTGACAAAGGCAGGGAACGCGACGGCAGGGAATGTCACAAAAGCCGCTGGCACTGCCGTAACGAAGCTCCGCGAAGCAGTAGGTGGCGGTCTGAAGGGTCTTGGTAACGTATTATCAGGAGGTAAGTAAGAAGAAGCACTCTTCTTGCGCAAATATCGAGAATATAAGAATTAATTTTTTCTTATTACAGCCTGATAACAAGTTAATTTGACTTTCAAACTGAGGAGTATTATTTAGAAGCTAGAATATTAGGATAACTATAAACGGTTCTGTTAACTTTACAGGTCCTCTATTAGAGTGTTAACTGTCGGGTCATGGTTCAGGATATAATGCCAGGGCTCTTTCCTTCTTGATTCCAAATTTATCTGACAATCTTGACGCTATTATTTCTCTGTACGCGTTATAGAGCGTCACAACTTCATCCCGCTTCAACTGTTTGAACCCAGCTTTATCTATTGTAGCGACATGTGGGATACCTCAGGTCTTTGCATCGAAAGTCTTAATTTCATTTATGGCCAACATTGCAATCCATTTATCATAATCTATGTAAGTCTATTTCTGAAAGTCCGACTGGCGTTACCCTACTCTGCTGTCTTACGAGAAGTTTAGCACAAAGTTCGTCACTTCCTACTGCCTCTTACTCTTCGATCGGATAGACTCAAGGAGGGAATCTCAATCTATAGAGTGCAAATGTATCGTCTTCCAATTTGGCACCCAATATGGCGATTGGAATAGAAAGAATAGTAGTTTTATTGGAACCAATCTTTTCAGAACTTTCGACGTTATATGCCCTGTATGCGCGCTGAAGCATGTGGAACTGATAAGATTAGCTTTCCAGTAGATGTTGATATGCTCAGAAGGTAGACTGAAATTCACAATAATATTAATCATAGTAACAAGAATAAGAGAAAAAAATTAATTGGTTGTCGATATGTTCATTATAGCAACAATGTACATCCGACGTGTCACAGAATATATCCTTGGTATAGATATCTAAGGGCTCTGTAAAGTTAAGATACCAACCCCTTGTTATGATGAGAAACAAATAGATTCAGCCATCTCTGTATGTGTTGCAATTTACATTTATTTTTTCTACAAGGAAAATAATCGTCAAAACATTCGGTTCTGTCTTTGATGTATTGTATCGTTCTCTCGATTATGCTTTTTTCAAATGCAGAATGAAGATTATGCTTTATTTTTAAGAATTTACAGGCCTGTGGATACCATGTGCCGCCATCCGTTGAAATAGGATGTTCTCCATATTTTCTAATCAGAGATTGTATAAAATGTTCTGCAACAAACATATTTCTTTCTTTGGATATGCTTATTTGAAGGAACTCGGTAATACGTATTTTCTTAGAACCTAATATCTCAGGTTTGTATTTTTGAATCCAGTCTCTTATGGCAGTATGGCTTTGGAAGTATTTCTTAATGAAAGACCAAGGAAATAAAGATACAGAGAATATGCTATATCCTCAGGTTCTGTTCTCTTTCTTATCTGACATATCATAAGCTATATTGGAGACATAGAGCTATAGATTTTTCCTTAACTTTACAGAGCCCTTTTGTGGTTGTGAATCTATATAGAACTGTCGTAATCAATTCATTTAATATCCAGAAATATTGACTAGAATGAGTTCGGTCCCGTATCTAGTTTAGGACAACATATGCGCCTTAAGGAGCCATAAATCCTGTTATTTCGTTATAGAGACGATCGATGTCTTCATGAGCCATTCTATATATTCCTGATTTCTCTTCAAGATTTGCTGTCTCTGCATGTTTTTGTGTTACACCATTATCCGTCTTCGTTATCAGTTGTTGTTCCTCTGTTACCTCGTTGGGATTAGCATTAGTGGTTATGACGTTATCAGTTACATCTGCTTGTTCCATCTTTCTCACTATGTCATCTCTGACTTACTTATTCTTTGTTTGCAACCCAGCAGTAGACTCCTTATCACCAATTCCTATACTTGCGATGACAATTCTTATTTTAGCTTTAAGTGTGCTCAAATATTTTGTATTTTTATATAGAATATTAATCATCAAATGTTTGCCTGGACGTTGGAACTCATCCAATTTGAAAGATGATTGGGTTATTAAATAGAATGTTGCCTAGATAATAATTACCTAGACGTAGAGACCAAAGCCGTCGAAACTCGGTTCCTATTACTCCGGGATTCTTACTTCATATCGAGTTACGGCGGTTCTTTTAATCAATATAAATTAGATTGGTTTTGGCTAACCCCTAGTGACGGACAAAGAAGATAAAGTCATACCTCATCTAAAGGTAATGACCGATAAGGAAATTATGAATGATTTACTCAAATTTCTAGACATCTTGTCCAAGAACATGCCGATAAGGAAGATTGTAAGCACTGTGAGGAAATGTTAAAGAAAGTGTTTGAAATAGATAGGACATTTTATCCTCGTATAACTTCTTCCTGCACCAACAACAAAGGCTAGGTCCATCCGGTAAAACTTTTCGTCACAGTTAAATTTACCACATCTAGCACATTTCATTTACTTTTTCCTCAAATTTCTTACAATCACATGCATTATCGTCTTCACGGCTAAACCAACATCTTTCACTAGAATAGACCTTTATATGGTGGATGCGATCATGTCCACAGTTAGCACAATTCATTTCTCTTCTTCCTCATCTTTGAGTAACATGTAAATCCTATCAATAAATGTATCAAGTCTCGGTGTCATAAGAGGCGTCAATTTGTGCAAGGTGTTCGATAGCATCGAGAGTCGTTGTGGTGAATAGATTTCTCGTATCGAAGTCATAAAATCTACAGTATTCTTGCTTGAAATATGGCTTAGTCTTTTCCTGTTCGATTTCCCTGGCGTCAGATATCTTATGCAATCCAGTTTCATATAGGCATTTCAGGTTATTATATCCATGACTATCTTCAGATTATTTCTCCATTGTATCATTATTCCATATTACACGTGATGCGTATTTCATTACCCTCAGCCAGGCTGATAGAAGTCTATTCAACAATTATTGATATACATGTATTATATTATCGAGTTTTCATTCTTCCATATACCCAGAGGCCAACTCCAATTAATATAGCTAACACTATAAAACCAGCAAAGAGAGGAGCAACTATCTTTATGAAAAAGATTATAATATCAATTATTATTACAAGTGCTATTATTCCGATGATTATAGTCCTAAGGGTTGACGAAGTGCCCATAGTTAGATATCTTACGTGATGATGACAGTATTTAGCGGTTATAAATAAAACTTCACTACACTCGTAGTGATGATATTCTTATTCAATAATAGACTTACGGAAGAGGCTTTGTCATCGATTAAATTCTTTTATAATACTTTTATTTGCTAGCGATCAAAATCGATTGAAATATTGATTTGTAGTCGGAACAGATAATATTCATCTCTTGAATAGATGTTGATACTTATCCTATGTAGGTTGATATTCACAATAATACTAATGACAGTAACAAGAATAAGAAAAAAAAATTAATTGGTGGCTGCCATATTAATTATAGCAACAATGTCTTTTACTTTTTACCCCCTGATATTATATTACCTAATCCCTTAAGACTGCCGCCCACTGCTTTGCTGAGGTTTGATAGAACGCCACCTCCCACTTTTGTGATATTCCCGGCCGTCGTGTTACCTGCCTGTGTCATATTACCAGCTGTTGCTTTACCTGCCTGTGTCATATTACCAGCTGTTGCTTTACCTGCCTGTGTCATATTACCAGCTGTTGCTTTACCTGCCTGTGTCATATTACCAGCTGTTGCTTTACCTGCCTGTGTCATATTACCAGCGCCACTCGCACCAAAAACTGAGGCAGCAGAGGGTGAAGTCGCTACAATAATCCCGATAGCCACAGTGAAAGCTATCGCGAAGATATTATTCATCATTTTTTTCATTACCTATGGAGCATATATCTATGTTTTAATCTTTACTTTTTAAACGAATAAAATATCGTTCATCTTGTGGTAGTTCGGTGGAGTAGTGCTTATTGCGGTTCATCTCGCACTATGAATGAATTAAAACTACTTTCACAAGGAATTTTTTATGGAGACTACTCTGTTATTTTGGATAAAAGACTGTAGACTTGAGTCCGAATAGGGCAAGACGAATAAACAACCAGATCGTCGACCAGCAGCGCATCTTAACTGTGCGATAATCGCCTTTGTAATCTCTGTGCGTTGAAGTGGTGCCACTTTGATGTCCGTGGGAGTTGCTTTACACCACCTGTGAGAAAATGCACGAATAGAATCGTCTTTAGTAACGGCTATCGTAGCATTGCTACCGGGGACCGAACACTGACATGCCATTCAATTGTCGTTCGAAACGTAAGGATGAAAGGTATTCTAAAGGCGTAGTTTTCTCACCCCGAGATTGATGAGAGGAGAGTTGATTTTTCTAAATATATAGGAGGGGAATGTGTAAATGTTAATGTGTTACCTAACGCTCTAGATTGTAAGTGCTTAATGCTTAGGCAATATGATATGCACCAGTTCTCGGAGGGTCACGGAGTAATTTATCAATATAAGATATAACTATGGATTAACATAGAGTTTTGCCTCAGAATTTTAGAGTCAAAGCATTTTGATACATTTGAAAGATTCCGGGAAGAACGCCTATTGGTTCACCATCAACGGTAACGGTGATATCTCTCTCTTTCGATTTAATTGAAACCTTCTTGCCCTGTGTGTAAAAGATGTCATTATTCTCGACTGGTTCATTTGAATCACCTCTCATATCGGCAAGCCCCTCCAACATTTTGAAGCTACCAGAGCTTTTAAGAATAGTTATGTCTAACAAACCATCTGACATGCTTGCTTGTGGAGCTGCTTTAAATCCTCCTCCTAAATGGCTACCATTAGCTATTACTCCCATCGTCATCTTCAAAAGTAAACTTTGAGCTCCATCGTCTATAGAGATTTCACAAAGGTTGCTCTCATAGGTAGGAAGCGTGGCAATCAAACTTGAAATTGTGGATATAAAACGGCTCTTGACCTTGTCTCTAATTCGTTTTGATCTGTCTATAATTTCTGCGCCAACACCCATTTCAGCTGCATTAAGAAAAATACGAGTTGTAACCTCGTTAGGATGCTCATTTGTATTTGTTCCTGGCGGCACTGCAGGTGTTGTTACTAATGCTGAAATGACATCTATCTTTTGGGGCTTGCCATTTACGAATCTCTGGCAGCATTCAACAATTCCATCAGGCAGATCCAAGGATTTGGCTAGTACATTTCTTGACCCGGCTGGAACCACGCCCATCATTGCATCGGAGTTTATAGGTTTCAAGCCTGGCGATGCCTCAGTTCTTTCGCCATGATTATGTTTACCAAGCATATGAGTATCAAGTACATGAGTAGGGGTTTGATTTGAGCCTGTCATTTCTTCAAAGAAGCCGTTTACGACCTCGTTTATAGTTCCGTCTCCACCTAATGCAATAATTTTTTTAAATCCCTTTCTTAATAAATCCCTTGTAAGAGTAGTCCCATGTCTAGGTTTTTGGCTGAATACAACGAGAGGATTTTCACCAAAGATACCCTTGATCTCACCGTAAAGACTTTCCCAGTTCTTGCCTGTTAACCCACCACAGGAATTCGGATTTACTACCAGAGCTGTTTCAGTACTTGTTCGCTCTTGCTGGTTCATGGATATACGTATCTTTCACGCATGATTGTATATATTAATTGACTGCACTAAAGGTCCTTCAAACTTTGGCTTCCTTATAAAGACGACTATTTCAATTCTTTTTGTTAATGCCGCTATCTAGATCTTTTAATAGTAGAACACACCAGTAATCGCAATAGCAATTATATACCAATATGGTATAACAAAACTGTTAAATTGGCCTATGTGAGGTATGTGTAGCCCACCTAGATTCTTTGTTGTCCAGTCAGAAGCCTGCATTAACAATCCTTTCTTAGGATCGTTATCTAGAGGAAGCCACCATCTACAAAAAAACCATGTAAAATCCTCGACTAGGATAGCTGATAGCACGTTTGCAACACCTAAAGACGCAGCTTTTCTCCTTTCATGTCTACCAAGCACATTAAAGCTTATACTGTCAAAGAAAGGAGCAAAGCCTACCAAAAGAAACATTACTATCATGGGAAAGATGTGATAAGAATAGAGTCCACCTATTACGGGAGTAGCCACACGATGTGTTCCGGATTTTACTGCAAGATTAGCAGTCTTGCCCTGTACAGGATCGTTTATGTAGTAATATTCTAGATAACCATAACTTACTACAAAAATTATTACTAATCCTGACGTTATGATGAAAGATATCCTCGTCCTTCTCAGTAAATCAGCATCAACAGAAGAATTAGTAGCAACCAATTATTGAATTATTATCTATAAGATATATAAAGAATAAATCATACTAATAATAATGATAATAAATATCGCCAATAAGGATGAATTTAGCATAGAACGAACTTCCAGTGTAAACTTAGAATGTTAATGTTAAATTTTAATAATTCAAGTATGGGAGCAAGTTCAAGCTGACTTGATATAGCCTAGACAATAATGGCTTCACGTTATATCGCTAGTGATAGGTATATATTGGTTGTCCGATAATTAATTGAATTATGGCTAAATCAAAATTGGTCAAAATGAATAATTCAGACTTGATTAGCAAATCATCATTTAAATTTAGGGCTACCTCTGCGTTGGGAATATCAATCATCGCCGATCTTCTGGACTATTTCGCAGCTCCGGTCTTTGATATGCCCCTGCTGGGTGATATATTGGATGTTATCACGATGAGTCTACTGTTTAGGATTACACAGAGTAAGATATCAACTGCCATAAACGCAATTGAATTTATTCCATTTGTGGGAGACTTGATTCCAGTTTATACTTTTTCAACAATATTGTGGATACTAAGGGAATGGAGAAAACAAATGCGGCAAAACGGAAATATTAAAGTTGATGAAATTGATGGCGATGATTTATTTCAACCACGATCAAAAAAAATACGAATAGGATATCGTTAGCAGCGCTAGTACTTGACTTTATACCGATTGTGAGAAATTTGCTAAACAATGTAATAAGAAATAATAATACTCCAACTTCAAGAAAATAGTCTGGGTACCTTAACTACCTTTATTTGTATTGAATTAATCAAAACAGCCTGTCTATTGGAGTAGCATCAAATACTAAGAATACAAAAGTTTTGATTCTCTTGAGAATCTGTTCTTCTATTAAGTAAAGCTACAAGAATACTCACTATATGTTAAGTTCTGATCCATGGAATCGCCGAAGCTTATGTCAAAGATACCAGTCATTCTTGGACCAGTGGTGATCCTTGGAATACTATTTATGTTACAAAAGTAAATCTGTCATCGATCTTTCCTCTTTATGTATGTAGGATATATCTTTAGGAATTTCTTGTGGTGATATTTCATTTAGTTAATGCCATTCATATTCCTATATCTATACACTATACAGCCTTTTATTACCAGTTTTAATATTGATAGTAATGTGTTATTAATTCGTCAGTGATAAATCTAAATCAAGAGTATATCCAAAAGGTTCAGTAACTGAGTTGCATACTTCTGCAAGTAATTCTGTATATCTTCTTACATTATAAGTGGTCTTGTCATTTACCAATTCAATAGGAACGGCTCTTCTTTTTGATTGTTTTCTATGATAGTCGGAAGTTACAACATATTTTAAAATCTCTCCTGCTCTGATAGATTTCCCTTCTTGTTCAAGTTGTTGTATAGAGTTGTTTTCTACAGTGTTTCTATTTTGTTCATACTCATTTGAATTCTTTGATAAACGCTTGGTAAATATCAGTTCTTCAAACGATACTCTTCCTTGATTAAGGAGATGCACATAGTTATAAAAAATAGCTTTTACTTTAGGCATCAGCGCTTTGACTTCACGAATGGTATTTCCATTTGCCATCAGTTCCAATATTTTATTCTGGCATTCAGAGAAAAGATGCGGTGTATCATGCCTTCTCGCTTCCATACCTCTAATTTTCAAGCTACCATTTTCAAATACTCCAAAGTAACGATTAGGGACTGGTAAATTATCGTCTATTTTGGAATGAACAAAAACGATCCATTTGTATATACCTTCAAATGATACCTTGAAACCTGTTTGCAGTTCTATGAGTTCTTTTAGTTTCATATACTCTCCTTGTTCATTGGGTTCTCTTCTATCTTTATTCATATTTTGCAACCATACCGAGTCAACAATGCCGTGTAAAACTCTAAATCCATTTTGTTCTGCGATCTTGACTGTGTCTAACAAGATCTTTCTATCAAAAGCACATACTGCAATATGAGCATCAATCCTTCCAAATTTTGCATTATTAAATCCTAGATACCCAAATGACGTAACTAAAATCCATTTCAATGCAGAATACCTGGCATCGTAAACTTCCTTTAGTTTTGGTTTCTTGCTTTTATGGTTTTTCAACTGCTTGTATCTTGCACGCTTTTCCAGAACTATCTTTAAAGATGTTGGTACAATTCCGATTCTCTTGTGGCATATTTGATAACCCAATTCAGGAACTGTTAGTTTAGAATAATCAGAACAACTACAACAATTACATCCCAAAGTTTCAGCTGATAGATTGTATTTCCGCATAATATTAGGATAGAGAGATTCAAAGTCAAATTCAGCTACTCCCTCATGAACTCCTGTCTCTGGTTCAAAAATAAACCCACCTCTATCCGCTATAAGAAGCTCTGATAGTGTTTTAAAATGTTCTGCAACAACTGGCTTCCATGGAATTAATGTCCTTTTCTTGGTGGTCGCATAGTAGAATTGTAAACTACTCAAGCACTTTCCAATTGAAGCTCTAGATGCTGTGTGAAGCGGCATTCTGCAAATTCTGGCTATTTCATATAGACCTTGTAATCCGGATTCATTCCATATGAATGAATTACTTTTGTCCAGATGTATTCTTCCATATAGCTTTGCTGTGATTGGTTTAAAGTAAACATGACCGTATGAAAAATAGGAAGTACCTTCTCTAGTAGGTTTTCTCAAGGGTATGGGGTCTCTACTTAGAATCAAGCTATCATACATTCCATGCTGCTCCGCTCTGTAAACTAGATAAGGAAAAGTGAATGAATCACCATCCTCAGTAAATATGAAATCCGGATCTATCATTGCTACTTCGCGTTTGAAGTCATTTATCAAATCAGCTTCGGATTCGGACTCTATTTCAAATGATTTAGAATCCTGTTTGCACGTAATTGTTATTGAATCAATTTTGTCAGAATATTTCGGTATTGCTGACGTCTTTTTTTGATTAACTTTTGCATGCAGAATCTTAAATTCAGGAACCTTGTAATCTGTACTCCAAGCACTGTCTTTATTTTTCCAATCTAGTTTTGATTTGTTAGAGTTCTGAATTGTAGCTTCGCAAAAAGCTAGCGAAAATAAGTCATGTTCATAAAAGTACGATTGTGCCGGGAGCAAATCTGCATTATAGACTCGCAGTTTTCCGAATTTGGCTCCAATCTTTTCTATACGCCTAGCTAAGGCTATAGCTCTACTTGAATCAGATAAGGTTAACTTGAGGACTTCACTTTCCTTAATATCTGTAATTCTCTCATAACGGCTAGTAAACTCGTATTCTTTGATTAAAGAGGAAATACTCTCATTATCATTTTCTTTTCCTTTTGCAGCCGATATTAATGATTTTAGATCTACTTTATTATCTGCTGCTACATAAATCGAATGACTCCAATTATCTTCAAGTCGTATTGTATTACCGTTGTCCTGTTTTATCCAAACAATCATTTTATTTGCAAGTGGATAAACATCAAATAGCCAACCAGATATCCTGGTCAAGATTTTCTTTTACCACTTGTTTTTTTTGCAGAATGATAATTAGAATTAGAAATTAACATCTCAATTATCTTCTGCTGCTCAAGGCAGCAATGCCATAAGCAAAGATTCAGCTGGAAAAGGTTCATCTTTGGTATTAATTGCAAGAGCATACTTGTAACAATCATTTAACATTTCAATGAATAATTCTTTGTCTTCCGCACGCAAGCTGTCAGTAAAACCTTTCCATGCTTCAATTTCGTTTATTAAAATATCTTGATTTGGAAAAAGACTCATTCTATGGAACTATCCTGTCATATCTATCATTGCAGGCGACGCTTGATCATTTCTAACATTATGAAGAAACAAATTCAAATGCGATCTATCACTAGCTGAATTCAGTAATAATTTTAAGGTGTTATACAATGAAAAGTCTGCCTTTTTCACAAAAGTAGCAAAGTCTATCAAATTCAGAGTATGATAAAATCATTATAATATGACAGTGAGATCTTTCTGTTTCGTGTTCTGTCTCTTTTGATTCTGTATGAATAGTACTGATCTGTCCAGTTTTCTTGATCTGTGAGGCATCAGAGTATGCTTGTATTAAAGCCTTCTTTTTCATAACAAAACTGCGATCCAGTGTGTATTATAAGCTGGAACACCTGCAGTAGACCGGGAGGGGTATACATTAATGTACCAAATAGCAGAGGTATATTACCTATACAGTACTTTATACAGATAGCAATGAATTCTGGACTGATTCTAGATAGAGAGGAACAGGAAGACGCTCATCTAGCTAAGGCCAGCGGTCCTATCCAACTTGGAATATTGGTCTGCTGTGGAATAAAACAGATTGGAAAATGGGTATTAGTCTGACTGATCCTAAGCAATACGCCAAAGTAGTAACGCTTTTTAATAGAATGATAAATATGCTGTTCGCTCAGCTTTTTGATAATGCTTGGGACAATAAAAAATGGTCGTTTTCTTAAAAAGAACAAACTGGAATATACAATATCATGGTTTAAAAAAATACACGAATATGAAGCAAATCATCCTGTTGCCTTAACTGGTCTAGCAGATAGTTTAGAATCTCTTAGGAAGTCTGAGGAGCAAGGAGAGAAAAAGAGAAGCTCACGACTTTCCACGTTGCAGCCGAAAAGTTGGCACAAGTAGTTCATTCACACAAATGAATGAGGAGTATATTAGCAATGTTAGATCTTTTGGCAAACGATTAGGCTGACAAACGTGATATAGACAAACTATATGGATGAGAAAGCGCAGAGCAGCGTTACAAATTTCAATGTGCTCGATAAGTATAAGCATGTCGAACGTGTTATGAGGTCATACCATCGGTCAGATTCACGTGCATTTCGTCTAACATAACCGATTGAAGTTAATCTATAAATGCATGCTTATTAGACGAAATTAGAAATGTGTGACAGCGTCCCCTTAAAGTGCTGTCTCACTTCAAATCGGATTAATTCACTGTAACAGATTCTTAGTTGTTTCCTTAAGTAGCTAATTTCTTTGTGTCCTGAAGCTTTTCTCCAAGGGGAATGTATATTCCATCATCCTTGACAATCATTTCTAGCCTATTCCCCTTTGTTAAATTAAAGCCATCTACAACAGGCTTGGGCAAAACTATTATCGAACTCGATCCCATTGATGTAATGGTAACCGTATGTTTTGTAGGCATTTACCTCTCACATAATGATCTGCGTGCGTATTTAACCATTATGATAGATATAGGATTAGACTTATATTAAGATATATATATTACTTAATATGTGAATACAGATTCTAAAAGTTCTCCGTTAATTCCTCGCATTTTGATGGTATGCCCTGAATACCCCCCAATGCAGGGTGGCCTTGGACGCTATACCTGCAATCTGACCAGTGAGCTGCGCAAAATAGGTTTTGATGTACAGGTTGTCTGCAATAAGTTAGGTCACGGTGATTTTTCCGGACTTTCCCCATCACACGCCGACGATTCAAATGTCTTATTGCAACTAGTGGATGAAGTCAAACCTGACATAGTTCATATCCAGTATGAGCAAGGCATGTATGGGTATGTGCTAGATGGGCTTGATCCTCGAAAAACACGTACAAACATAGATTCATTTTATGACCAATGCAAAGTACCGATCGTAACCACATTCCATTCTGCGTACACTATAAAGCAGTGGTTAAATTTGGTTGTCCCGTTGAAACCTCGATCCAAATCGAGCCTTTTGGAGAAGTATTCAAATAATACCGTTATCAGATATTGGAAAAGAATACTTAATTATCATTCCTTTCATAATCTGAGTAAGGAAAAGCTTGCCAAGAGTGCAGCAGGCATAGTATTCTCTAACTACATGTCCAAGATGATCGGAGGAGGCCAAATAATACTCCACGGCGCAGAATCTAGTTCATCATCGCGGAGAGGAAAGATGGAGGCAAGAGAGGTCTTTAACCTCCCAGGAGACAAAAGAATAGCGCTTGCTTTGGGCTTTATGACCTCTACTAAAGGGTGGGATATATTGAAAAAGATGGATATTCCTCCAGGCTGGACAATCGTAATGAACTCTTCAAGAAATCATTACAGCATGGAACGAATTGACAACAACTTTGTTAAAAATGGAATAATCAACTTGCACAAAGATTTTCTTTCTGAAGAAGAACTATCGCTACTCTTTTCGTCAGCTGATGCAGTAATCCTTCCATACAAGGTGAGCTCCGGCTCAGGAGTGATGTTCGACGCTCTAGCACACGGTCTTCCCTTTGTGGCAACTGATTTGGATTTTTTTAAAGAATTTTCTTCAAAGGGACTGGGCATAACTGTGAAGCGCGATGCTAACGCATTTTCAAAAGGACTAGTATTTCTAGACAAGAGATATGCCACGTACAAAAATGCGGTTGAGGAATTTAGGCCGAATATTAGCTGGCAAAATATAGCTTCTCAGCATGGCGAGATATATAACCGAATTGCAAAAAAGAAAGCTGCTCTCATTACTGTCGGAGCAACTATAGAGAAGCACAAGCAAAGTGGATATTAAGAGACGGACAGTATTATATGGAAGTCGTGGTAAGTCTAACGTATCAAGAGGTATTATTTCATCTTATTGAAATAATCTTGGGTGTGTGACGAATGCTTTGTTTAGTAAAGTTCCACGATTGCAGGCATTAGTAAATTGATGTACTGGTCAATTCCTCAATACATATTCCGTCATTCATGCTGAATATGTCTATCATAACTAATAGGTAGTGAGCATAAACTTTCAATTATTGGGTCTGTATCGCATGCGAAATAGAGATGCACGGTTTGTGAATGTATGATAGAATCAAATTTAGACTGGGTTGAAAATATCGGATATCTATAAGATGAATGATACATGAACGACAGTTCGTCAACCTTCATGATTGACTCCTCCTCATGCTGGCAGGATTGGACCGCAGACCGTTTACGTTGACCTACTAATAAAGAGTATATACAATGATGAATTTAAGCGCTTTACAGCAGCAGATTCCAAATCGATACAAATGTAAGCTGCTGTAGACCGAAATTTACATACTAGCAAGAAGTCAATTAGCTCATCCTCCTGCAATATTGTTTGTTCATTTTTGATAGCTCTCGGAACGAAGCCAAATTCTTCGTTAGACATCCTAAAATGAACACATTCGGATTCTGGATTAGATTGTAACTTGACAGACCTCAAACAAGCCTTATTATTCTGTAACCAATCCCTAACCTCTTCTATTATGCAAGGTCTAATCTCATTTTGTAATTTAATATAGCTAGTTTTTTTCTGCGAAGGCGTTAAGTTCAGGATTTGATATAATTTTTCGGTTCTACACTCATGTAGTGAGCTTCCTGTCATTTTTTTCATCAATTCTTCAGGACCGATTCCCTGTTCTTTATAGATGGGTATAGAATAGGTGTCCAAACATTTGGGGCAAGCATCCACACGAAATCCTTGTACTTCTTCATAAGGAATTGATTTGTAAATACGGGGATAACCATTATTAGCAGTGGCTTGACAACTCCTTTGGGGACGCATATTGAGTTGCTGCTGAGGAGCTGGACCACCAGTTATATAGTCTCCCGATGGCGGTGTACAATTGAAAGGAGAATTGTAAGGCGGATAATGAAAAGTTCTTTTGGTTTTTTCGGCTAACGTTAACATTCTCTCCATGACTTCCACCCAGTTTAGAAGCTGATTTGACGCATTGTAGGAGGTGCTATAGTTCGTGTTCTGGATATAGGATCCAGAGATTGGCAGGAAACGCCGTAACGTGTTATTATAATAATATTTTGAACAATCATCTTTTAAGGAAAGGCCTGGATCTGATGTGGTAGAAGCAGCTCCATCACGATTGTAATTCTTAACGAGGCTTCCTGTGCCATTATGTTTTCTTTGAATATGAACCTCCATGTTGTATCGCCTGCTTGATTGTTGCGGGCAGAGGGGACAACTGTACTTGAAGCCTGTTCTCAACTAGATAGGCCTCCTGGGTGCACTAGTCTAATGTGTGCAGTAACTGCAAGGTAACTGCAGTCACTGCAAGCAATGCATGATTTTACTAGCATTCTACTACTACATAGTTACAGAACGTTCGCATATAAAAGTGTACTAGTATAATTGGAAATACGATATATATTGCTCAAGGACTTACTTTGTTAACTTTATGAAACTCTGAAGCCCATTTCTGTGCATAATCATTTTTACGCGTTTATCGTTCAGATCTACTCCTCACTACTGATTTGAGTTGCTATGAGGCTTATCACATCCAAACATCAACATTCTTGTTTAGTAATAATCTAACTTCTTTCAAGACAGAAGATCCAATGCCATCTTTAGTTCTGCTATTTCTATTTCTATGATCTGTCTATCGTTTTCCTCTGTCGTGTATTTTAGAAGTTTTTCGCAGGCCATTAATTCAGACCCAATAATGTCCTACTTATCTAGACAAAGACTATGGTAAGAATCGATGAACGCATATGTTATTTTACGTTTATTTCTTTCAGCACACCCACATGTTTTTGCAACCATTGTAAGAAGCACCTCTGATTCACCGATATTCATTTAGTTCTGTTTGTAACCTCCTTCTTATCCTTAATTTTCGTAATCCCATCCTGTGAATCAAAGAAGAATTCTAGTACTGCCCCAATGTAAGATCATAATCAAATTCATGAATTTCGCTAGTTATTGGCATCGATTCTACTTCATTATCATCGCAGGAAGGACATTTGACAGGCGCATCCACCCTAATACAGGAAGCACACCAAAAACATGAGTCGCATATTAAGAAATGTATTGCTTGTTTGTATAAAGTCTGATTACCGCTATTATTGTTGTTGCTGTTCTCGTTCTCATCTTTTTCTATCTGAGTTTGAAGTATACTTACAATATCCACTGCATCCTCCTCAAGAGTGATTGCTCTTTGATAAAGGATGTTTTCTCATTTAATTGACTCAAAAAGAGACAACAGCACCGCAAACACAATGTTTCATCGTCTATCATTCTATACTATAGAACCTTGTACTATATAACTTCTCTATATTCATTCTACAATTATGATAGTGCGTGTTAATAACTTTGAATTTAATAATTTAATTTATTCATGAAATATAAACTTCCTGGTGTATTGGAACCTATGGATTGATTAGGTCAATTTCTAGCATCCTTCTTCTAGTTACCCCAGAAACATCATGTATTCTGACTGTTGAAACAGTTAATCTATTGTTATACAAATCATTATTTTATCAACAGCTTTAGCATTACCTGTAGGAGCCTTACAGTTGTTGAACCTGAACCTGAATCTTATATAGAAAAACAATGAAGAAAGGAAGTCTGGAATAAAGTCTACAAATCAGATAGGACTTTCTTTGGAGATGAGCCTAGCAAATTTGCCTTGCTTTGTTTTAGTCGTATGAAGACTAACCACGTAACTAAAGTATTGGAGCTGGGAGCCGGCCATAGTAGAGATACAATATTTTTTGCATCAAATGGCATTGAAGTGGAAGCACTAGACTATTCTGTAATTGCAGTTGAGATACTCGATAAGATAGCATAACATTGCTATCAAAGAATCCTCCTTTCGCACTTAATCTTACTGAATAAACCTTTAGAACAGTGCATCGACAGTACATACATGACTGCGAAGCTACAATTTGATAATTGCTACAATATGCAACGAATTATGTCGGAGGGATCAACAGGCCCATTAATATATAACCCCGAAAAGCCGTCAGCTAATCTTTTGAACTTGTCCTTCGATTTATATATAACTTTTTGGTTCGATCATGACGCCGTCCATAAATAGAATACGTAGACAAGACCGTATTTCCGGATTCTCATCGTTTGAAGCGAAACTGATATTATTGTTACTTATCATAGAACTGAGACAATAATACACTTTAGTTTTTTGGCATTAATTCTAGCTAGGTCTCACGTCCCGTTCCGTACTACTAGCATTCTACTACTACATAGTTACAGAACGTTCGCATATAAAAGTGTACTAGTATAATTGAAATACGAAGCACATATTCAGCTATATGGATAATTGGCTATCCTTTAAAAGAACGCCAAAAAATTCAAATGGGCCAGAAAAAGCAATAACGCGTTAACAAACCCGAAGTAAAATGGGAATCTTAACTAAATAAACGAGGATTAATATTTGGATCTACGCAAACGTCGACGAGCTATACCTCAAGATAGAATCAGATTAAAAAAGGTCCAAAATGCATCAATAGGCATACCAAACGTAGTTCGAACCTTACGACTTAACTGAAACTGTACAATAAAATTATATTAGACACAAAGATCTTCATGGCTCCGAACTGTTGTGTTTTCAAACGGAGACAAGTCGATTTATTAGATACAGGATTATTGAACCACAACGATCTGAGAGACAAAGATTAAATCGCTTCTACGTGTCAAACTTGAGTGTAGATTTCACTTCAAGGAACCCTTTAGTCTCGTTTACTAGTATCTGTGCGCATCTATCTTTTGGAAAACCAAATATCCCTGAGCTTATTGCTGGCATACGAAATGCTTCTAAAGCATTTTTCTGATGCTAGTACCAGACTACTTCTAACTGCCTTTCTTAATTTGTTATTTTCGTCTCCTTCACCCATTCTGGGACCAACAGCATGTATTATTGCTTTACATGGAAGTTTTCCCGCTGTTGTAATAGCGGCGGATCCGACTGGAACAAAACCTATTTTATTGCTTTCTTGCTGTATTGTTGCTCCACCCTTTCTTACAATCGCGAGCAGCCACTCCACCGCCATGTCTAAGATAAGAATTTGCAGCATTTAGGATGGCATCGACTTTTCTTTCTGTAATGTCTCCTTTTACAAGTCTGATGATCTTGTTATCGCTTAGATTTATTTCAGCTATTATGCTCATATTATTATTAACTATTAGTACTAGAAGTCGTGTGTGGTATTTTTATCTATTTTGAGAAGAAAAATGCCTCTGTCTTTGGGGTCAAAATACCGTCAATGTGTGATAACCTATGACCAAGTGCCATTTTCACACTTCTGCAGTTTTTCCACTCGCAGATGGACGTGTTCACTTTTGTTAAATATGTTATTATGACAGAAATATCATTTGAGCTAGTTTTGCTTAGGTACAACGATATTACCAATTTTTCATCCTAATGATCAGAAACCGGTTCTCGAAATATTAATACACTAGAGTAAAAAAGATGCGGATATTACATGAAGATGGTTGGCATATGCTCTCAGTATCATATAGAGCTTTTTCCAGATCCAGAATAATTACGTTGGATAGATTGTTTCCTTACACGACGTGTTGTGTATCAATTATAAACATTTTTGAAAATGAGCCACTATCTCTATAGATAGACTGACTCATTCCGATGGCTATGTGATTGGTCGAGTGAGTCTATTTTAGCAACCTATAATGACCACTTATTGGCTTTATTACTATTGGACCTACTGCAATCAGTGAAGTTAAACGGTATTTAGAATATCTGTAATGCGATTGCAAATAGTCGATTCGATAAGCAAAGCATATTTTGGGGTTTAAGGTTATGGTATCGAAGACATAAACTGCTAAGTATTAGTTTCCTTTTCTCTAAACCAAATCATATCTATCATAAACCAACCCATGTCCCTTCTGATGAGTTTAATATACATATCCTCATGCTTTGGAGTGTATTTTGTCCTCCCAGAAACTAATTCATATGTAATTGCCGATAATTCCTGAAAATGCATCTCTGCTTCTGACTGCAAATATCTTTCCCAGAAATCACCAAGCTTACCGTGTGGTTGCAATCTTTATTCTGTTCTACTTTATAATACGCAGATCCTATATGAAAGTGTTTTATTAAATACGTATATTTTATTGAACTATTGAGTCGACTATTATTTTATCATGTATTTTGCGAAAGATTATTTGAATTATGGTATTGCCCTTTTATCATCTCAGCAAATTGCTAAAAAATGAGACTGCGAGAAGTTGAGAGGGTTAACAAAAGTAATCACTAACTGAATAATTCTATGAATTATTTTTCTAAATTGGAGATGAGGTTAAGATTCGACGTAAGAGCTATACGCAATAAGTCATATAACCTTTTAATCAACGATTGTATACAAAGTGTATATGGGCGCTGTATTCAATCCTAAGGATATTACAAGCGTACAAAGAAAGATTATAGAAAATGCATTAAAGGATCTTGCCCCCGATTCCAATGCAATAACCGATGATAGTGTCAATAAGTTACTGAATTCATTAGAGAAAGGAAGGTCGCAAGAACAACTTGCAGAAATCTTGGGCCCCAATAAGGTTGCAAAGTTCCTAGAACGTGTTACTGAGGACGAAGCCAATCTGATGTCCATTCATGAACAAAAGCGGTTAAAAAATATGTTCAAGGAATCTTTGACCTTCGATTAACGATTCGGGTCACTTCAGGCGCATTCGTATTAGTCACGATACGTCCTTAGCTAAATCTGCGCTAATATTGGACAGACGTACGATAAATCGAGGCAGGTATCAGAGGAAAAGAAATTGTTAGACTTGGGGCCGTCCATTTTTGCTAAACAAACGAAGGAGGATGAAGACAGCAATGTATATCTTGGTCTTTCCCAGCTATTCTTGGTCAATATAGGCAGGTAGATGAAGCCAAATTCGTGAAATATTATTGCATTAGATATGACATCGAGTATTCTGATTGTCAGTCATCAAATACAAAAATTCTAATGATAAGCCACCAAATGTTTCGTTTCCTTTTTTTGATCTAAAGTCCTTATATGATACAGTTTTCACGTGATCCCTTAAATCCCCTAAGACTGGCCAATTCATCTTATCAAAATTGACTTTAAATTCATGTAACGTACAGTTTACTTTTTGGGCAAGTCCATCGGCTTATGTCTGGCTCCAGTTGGTTTGCTTGCATGGTACATATGCAACTAGTTTAAACTTCAAACTCTGCATTTCTTTTTAAATATCAAAATTTGTTATCGATGAATTTTGCGTATTAATGAGTGATACCTTTAATTAAAGACATCTTAATAGTCTACCGCACAAGAACCTACTCAGGGACAAACCTAGAACTTCAAAGTCAAGAATAATATATAACCAGTAGGATTCCATTATGACAATGACAGCTACCCCGAGCTTTAATCAAGAGAAACTTGACCATTTTATGGGAAAGGTGTTGTCTGATTTTGGTGGCGCGGCAAGTGCAATTTTGACCTACATCGGGGATAGACTCGGATTGTATAGAGCTATGTTTGATTTTGGAAAACCGATAACTTCACAAGAACTTGCAAATAATACTGGAACGTCCGAGCGCTATATACGAGAATGGCTTGCTAACCAGGCTGCCGGTGGATACATCACATACGATTCTTCATCTAAAAGATTCACACTACCAATTGAACATGCACAAGCACTTGTTAATGAAACTAGTCCTGTCTATGTTGCTGGAGGTTTTCAGATTTTAATGTCGCTTTACAAAGATGCTCCAAAAATATTAGAAGTATTCAAGACAGGCAAAGGAATAACATGGGGAGACCACGATAGAGACCTATTTGAAGGAACAGAAAGATTGTTTAAACCAGGCTATATGGCAAATCTTGTAAGTTCTTGGATCCCCGCTCTTGATAATGGTAAGGTAGAAGAGAGACTTGAGAAAGGTGGTCTAAAGGTTGCGGATATTGGATGTGGCCATGGAGTTTCTACCATCCTTATGGCAAAGGCTTATCCGGATTCAAGCTTTTATGGATTTGATAACCACGCAGAATCAATAGAATATGCACGAAATAAAGCGAAAGAAGAGGGATTAGATGAAGATAGAATAACCTTTAAAGTTGCACCTTCTACTAACTTTCCAATGATTACTAATGAAGGATATGATTTAATTGCATACTTTGATTGTTTACATGATATGGAAGATCCTGAAGGGGCAGGCAGCATATGCATTAAAAGCATTAAAGAAGCCTGAAGGAACTGTAATGATAGTAGAACCATTTGCGAATAACAAACTTGAAGATAATCTGAATCCTCTAGGTCGATTAAATTATGCTCGCTTCCACTATGGTGTGCGTACCCGTGTCATTAAGCCTCAATGGACCTGCACTCGGGGCACAAGCAGGTGAACCCGGTATATCACAAGTAGTAAAGTCAGGTGGTTTTAAGCATTTTAGACGAGCAGCTCAGACATCGTTTAACATAGTGTACGAGGCAAAACCATAGCTGAATTAGTAATTAAAGTCACGCTTCATGATTTCCTTTAGTTTTCTGGACTCATTTTATATTAGTATGTTTAAATGGACAACATTTTTTTGAATGTCCAACGAGCGATTTGGAGTAGTCTACATTCTTGATATCTATTTCAATAATATAAGTTCTAAAAATTAAACATCGCGCCTAAACATGTTGACGATAAAAGGTTTCTTAATTATAATCGCAGTCGTACCAATGTCATGTATAAGTAGTATTATATCTTAGTCATGTGGGAACAAATCTTTTGTAAACTCTTTCGCCGACCCTTAACCGAACCAAATTAGTTAAATCGAGTCTTTTCACGATAGTTCGTGCAGAAGTGATTTATGAAAACTGTCTCGTCATGTAAAGGAGGTCGCTCCCTCGGTAACAAATCTGTGGAACAAGTGACTTGATGATTCAACTAATACTTTGCCGCGCCCACATCCGCCCCTATGCTAGTCAACCTTTCGCTAACAATCCAACGGAGGCATCCAAGGATTGATAGTGAATCGACTGTAGGAGATCTTAGTTTGACCTGTGAATTGTTAGGAGCTAGGTGGCAAGTTAGATATATTTCTCGATGCTAGAATTGTTCATTGAGCAGTAAGTGACTGGCTGGTTTGCAGTAATAGCTGCGGATGGACATGTAAACACATGAGTGAGTGGCTTTTACACCCCTACAATTTAAGTGAGCTTGCCACGCTAAAGGTGATCAACTACAAAGAATTAGAGCAATAAAGAATACATTATCGACACGTAGAATCCGATACATTAGATGACAAGAGAACCAAGTTTGTATCCGGCATTCTATCGGCATGTGCATACAGCAAATTTCAACGATTTCTATAGAAAGGAGCGATAGCTTGAGTCTCGTATTACTTAGTGCACTGTATATGCGAACAAGGACTATTTATTTGGTAAATCGCACAATACCAAAGATGCGATATTTCCAAGTCAGAAAATATCTTTATACATCCTGATGGCTTTATTTCTACTATTATTTTTGGCCATGCTCATTACGGAAAATACAGGGTATCTCAATTCCAGATCTTCAATCGAATATTCACCAACTCTCTTAAAGGTATAGTCTTTTCCATCGCAAGTATGCTTTACAATTTTATAAAGATCATTGCCAATAACCATACAGTTTGGGGATGCGATGGGGTTTATCTTTGCACAAATATTTACAGTCGGACCGAATATATCTTCACTTGTGGATGTTAATGATTTAGCGAGATCAACCCTTCCGTAATCTGCACTAATCCTATAGTGAAGGTGGGGCAATCCTTCCTCTGTCAATTTTTCGTTAATAATGAGATCTACTCCAAGCATTATAAAACCACAATCAAGAACATCATTGAATGCAGGTAGATAAGTGGAATCTGATGTCTTTGGAAAATAGAATATGATACTATCGCCCGTATTTTTTATTACATTTGCATCATTATCTCTGGCTATTGCTGCCATCATGTTGATAAAAATAGAATAGTACCTCTTCATCTTTTCTGGATCTAAGGTGGCGGAAATCTTTGTAGATTCTACCATATCTACAAAGCATACACAATACTTGTGTGAGTGACCAGTGAAAGATATCTCTTGGACCACGGCACATAATATAAAATTATTTAGGGATAATAATGTTTTTTACTAAGATCCACCAATTTTCGTTGCAATGTCATCAGAATCACTTCTTGATATTTTTGAATAATTCATTTGATTACTGATTCTACTTAGCCTATCCCAAAATTGTCCTCCTGTAGATAACAATGCAACAGCCGAAACATACTAACGCAAAATAGTTTTCTAACTTCTTCTCATATCTAACTAAAAGTTTTCTGAACTTGCCAGGAGTTAGTTCTTTCTACAACCCATCTTTTATCTCATCCCATAACTCATCGGGGATTCTTTTGACAGTTGGAAGATACTTGACTCTATCGTAAGCCACACTTATGAGCAGGAAAGTCACAAGCTATATGTCTATCTATTTTTGGGATGGGTTCTTAGACGTTTTACTGTTGTACTTTGTTTTTATACCAGAATTGGATGCATCCCATGATTGTCAAAATATATTGAATAAGTCGACGCCATTGAATCCTCTATCACCTCTATGCAAATATCGACTTTCCTCTCAGCCTGCCTCTTTTAGATAATAATTTCTTTTGTTCTTTTTTTTGTAAAACGAATATAATCGATTACTGTTCTTTACAAGTGGAACCTCGCCATATAAATCCAATTTTAAGATCTCGTTTAAGTTACGTTAGTTAATCCATTTGTTAGTTCATTATACCCCTGACTGGATTCAGACTATTGGACGGCTATCTTCGAATTCTTCAATGTTAGTTAGTTGACTAGTATTTTCAGGCTTTTTCGATCTCATGGTTCATAATGCTAGTTATCGACATATCAAATACAATCAAGGTAGCTGTAGCCGTCTCAATCACATCTCCCAACTCTAGCAAATATCGCTATACATTTGATGCAGGATATTATACTTGTCAGTACTACGTTGATCGTAAAAATATATGATCTACTAAATATTAACAAATGATACATAGGTGCTGAGGAGCATTCCGATTGAGCCAATATAAGCATGAACGTATACTCTCAGTTGGGATCCCTAGCTTGGGACTCATTATAGATGCTGCTTTTAGATGATATTTCCAGGCTACCATAGGCAAATCAGTCAAGATTCACAAGAAGCATAGAGAATGAGTAAAATACGTGCGTCAGGATACGTGCTATAGCCTCATCTCAAAAAATTTTAATGATAGTAGGAATTCTTGAAGGCTGAAGAGTAAAAGCATATATTAAATAAAAAAAGAACGTTGGCTCAGCCAAAAGTAACGTTATTTACGGTACGTGGCAACCAGCGCCAGTCCAGCCTGCTCTATATCCACCTTTCCAGTCAGTTGTATGAGCTGCACTATTACCATCATACGCGCGACCATCTCTACAATCGGTTTTGCCGATAGTAAAACCATCACAATAGTTTTTGGTATGCTTTGAGGTGTCACATTGTACGGTTTTGCCAACTGAAGTACCTGCTGCCTTTGCTGCGTGATCCGTTAAGAGTATTGGGGATATTGTTAATGCAACTATAACAGCCGCAATTAGAAAGCCACTCGTTATTGAATTAACTCTGCTCATTAGACATGAGAACGATTAGATATACTTAAGCATTGTTCCTATTCTTGGACATCTTGTTCGGCAAAAATAAGCAAAAACTAGGTTATTTCGTATTGGAAAGCTTCCGCGTCTTTCCATTCGCTCAGTTGCTTTAACTTTGCTCGTATTTTTCATAATAAATATACTTGTGTTACAGTACCCACCGCACTTAGGAACACAGGGTCAAAGTCATTTCAGAATACTGTTTACTACGCCAGATCAAACACATACTTCTATTTCTGGAGACTCGAGGTTGAATTGGATTCCGTTATTCAATTCTTTTAATAGAAACGACCAAAGTTGACCTTTAAAAACAACATGTAATTCGACAAATGCATCATAAGACTGAGCGGCTGCATATGGAGTGAAATCAGGACGATACTTTTGCAATCATCCTTGAATTACCAATAAAAATATTTGGCCATTCTTGCAGGATTCTGCCATTCGAACGATCGTATCATTACGTACTTCATGCCAAGTGCATTGAGTATAAGTAGACAGTAACGATTTTACTTATTTTCAGGATACTAATATATTGTGACTACTTAAATCTTCAAGAGCTATAACGATACTTCAAGGTTTGAAAATCTTTGTATTGGACCATGGCTCACTCGGCCACAATTCCGAGATGGCAACTTGAATTCGGAACCTTAATTCTTTAACTAATTTTATGGCTGCAACGTTTCACTAACTCTTAGCAAAATGACCAGAGATACTCTACATCTTGAACTTATCGTCACTTAAAAGCACCTAAAGTGCAGAACAGCTTCCAAGAGAATGTTCAACGCTATCCTGAACTGCTCACCTTTTTCTGTACAGCACATTTCAGCGCTATCTTTGGGTTTACGGATTGACCTCAATATATGTCAGACACACAACTAAGTTGGAAATTGGGGGTGAGACGACATCTTCATAGAAAGATTGAACAATTCAACGTAACTATTCTAGTTAAGTATTATCGATCGATAATATCAATTAAATATTACTAATACTGGTTTCTTGATAGTATCTATAACCCTTCTGGTAGTACTGCCAATTCCTCTAAATGTTGAAGTCAGCCTATGGCTTGCCATGACCAGTACGCCAAATTCAGTCCTACTGGCGACTTTGATTATCTCCTCAGCTGGATTGCCTGTATGAATTTCAAATGTAATGTTCCTCACGACTCCGGCTTCTTTGCATAATCTTACTTTGTCTTCTATAACCTGTCTCAACGCACCTTCTATCCGAACGTGCAAATCTTTATTCGAAATTTTGTCCCATTCTTTCCCTTCTCCCAATTCCGCTTTAATCGTAGTAGGTAGCACTTCCTTTAAATCACTGTATTTTTCTACTATGTTAAGAATAAAAATATCGGAAGAGGAAATTTTTGATAGATATATCGCGTAGCTCAAAGCCTTATCAGACATTTTCGATCCATCGTACGGAACCAATATTTTTTGAAACTGCGGTAATTCTGGAAAAACTTGCTCAGCTTTGGTGTTAACTTCATGATTACTAAGGGTGGGTCCAGCTTCACTATGTTGACTTTCTTCCATCTGTCTCAAGGTAAATAATGGCGCTATTTATAATTTTTAAACCATCGGAGAGAGCATAATGTCATGTCATCATTACATGAGTCGTATCGAATTAATTATCATTCTAAATCTCGGACATCTTTATTATTTGTAATTATTTCAAAGTTTTGAGTATCCGGGAAATATAGAATGGCTCAAAACTATTACAAATTAACATAAAATCTCTGGATGTACAATTCCTTATTCAAATAATCAATCTCAGCTATCGTATGTCTAATCCTGGCATTTCAATCCATACTTGTTATCCAATTCTTTTCATGTCATTGTTGATTACAAATGTCAATGCTAGAAGACTCTCATAGTAGAGGTGTACAAAAATAGAATGAATCCACCATAGAAAATATTATAGCAAAATATTTAACCAATATGAATAAATGGAATTATGGAAGAAACACTCACTCACCGCTCTGATTTTGTTACCTATCCCCGGACTGTAAATCATGTTGCGATAAGTGTACCTGATATTGAGAAGGCAGTAAAGTGGTATAACGACGTCTTAGGATTTGTTGTCATAAAAGGACCTATAGAAATTGTAGTCGATGATTCTTTGGTGGGCGTCGTATTGAAAAACATACACGGTCCACGTCTGAAGAAGTTGCGGGCTGCGTGGCTGATCTCAGGCAATCAAGTAGGTATCGAAATATTTGAGTACTTGGAGCCGATGGCAGAAAGTCGAGCCGGCGACTCTTATGAATACTGGAAACCAGGATATCTTCATACTTGCATTACAGACCCAAACATCGAAGAGTTATGTAAAAAAATATGTCAATCTGGAGGCCGACAACGCAGTGAGATTTGGGAGCTAATTCCTTCTCAGGGTTATAAAATAGCGTTTTGTGAAGATCCATTTGGTAATATTATAGAAATATGTACAAACAGTTATGAAAAATTAATTAGAGCCTTATAATTTAACAGGCCTGGGACTGAATAGCACCAAAAAGCAGAATCTTTATGTGACAAGAAAGTAATAATTTTTCTATTATTCAGATTACATTTTATGTCCACTCGAAGTAACATCGGCTCCAAATAGATGCTCTAATAGCTTTATGAGATGATACGTATTAAAATCAGAAGCTAATAGGTGTATGATCACGGTGTATGATCGTCCCACGTATTCTTTACTTGCCCTTACCGGTATCGCTCCCAGAGGAACAAGTGTGACAGTCAGTCAGTAAGTTGATCATTTATACTTAATGGAAAAAATCATAGGTGTGTGGTATATCGCATCAATAAAGGAAGAAATCTCGTTCACTTTTTCGCTAAAGGACGATATCACTCAGTCATGTCACTTTTGACAAATCTTTCCACTGATTGTTCAAGTTCATTTTTTATTCTCCTGTAGGGAAAGGTGCTATTACGGGCCAGCTCCGTGTTTGGCCTTTCACCTTTACCATAATAGCGACCTTCGGTGAACGGAGCAGAAACCCGGATCGCCATTTAACAGGAGTATCCTCTTTCCTGAAAGGATAGGAGGAGATGTCAACAAGTAGACTACGGCAAGGATCTATAATAGGAATACTAACAATGGCCTACGATTTATCAAGTCGACTTGTTATTTAGACACACGGGCATGGAGAAATAAGCTGATTGCAATGCCACTAATTACAAGAATCATTAATTTTATCGTAATGAGCAGGTGAGCGTGACTACATACTTGATTATCCTAAGATACAATAATTGAATACATACTCAAAATTATATAAGTGATAGTCATTGGGTTTGTTAGGTGAAGAATTATAACCTACCATTTTATAAATGAATTCCGTTACTTTGAAGGGAAGACTATTGGAATCGATTGAGAATTCTGTTCTCTAATGAGCTGACTTGATTGAGGGTATGTTCGGCTATATTTCGGTTAGATAATACGTGAAGGAGTGTTGACACAAAATGTGGGCCCTAGAGTTTGTCATCAAATCTTTAGTCGGTACTATTTTCTTCAGGTCTTTGAATGTTATTTCTAAGGCTATATCTTTTGCAGCCGAGTCACTCTTTATAGCCTTTTTCTAGCAAAATAGTGCGATTATTTATCTAACTAACGAGCTTTCAATTTACGACAGAAACATGCAATCTTAAAAGAACGAAAATATACAGATTAATTATTAAAAATACTCTCCAGTATTAAATAAGCTTCCAAAATTAACTTATCCTTTAGGAATCTTTGATGTGTCTGTTATAGAAAAGGTTATGGAAGATCCTTGATAATCTTCATTCCTTCCTCTGCGGTAAATGCTTTCAAGGTTTTCGTTCTTACATTCTCAGCCGAGCCAACTTTGAGCATTAGAGACATTACTGCTTCATCGTTTGGAGCTTCTATAATTATTACCACATCGTATTCTCCGAAGGTATAGTAACCTCCAATCATTTTTCCCCCTGCTTTTTCGACGGACGCTTTGAAGGAAGTGTAACGATCAGGAGAGTCTTTGATCTTTCTAATCCCTTGCTCAGTCCAATTTATGAGTAAGATATAGTGTGACAAATCTAACAAGTAGTTAGGCAGGCTAGTATTTATATGTCATATGCATAACTAGTTGCCGTTACTATTTACACCAGATATTAGAACGCTCTAAATGTGGATGAACTAGGAGAATGAGTGATGCGAAATCGCCGAATCTCCTGGAACGCTACTTCCATTACATGTGCAGGTGCCGATGAAGAATAAGATCATATTTAAAGGGGACGATTCAAAAACTACTAGAAACTATTGGTTTGAAATGACTTTTAAGGTATTTTATGACTATTCTTGACTTTTATAGTTTTAGGAATCTTCTTGGTGATATGGAGAATCAAGAATTCTTATGAATCCTAGTGTCATTGTAGAGAATGGATACAAACACTTTGCGCCTGAAAGTCAATGTAGACGATTACAAGAACCTACAGATCTTTCTCTTCTAACGTAAAAGGTTCTTGGGCTTCTTAATCTCTATTGCTTGATACAAGTATATTATGAAGAAGATCATGCAAATTACTCACACCAGTCATTCTCATCTTATATCCACCTTTTCCTATATCCAATGTTTCTATTTGAGGCATCGACATGATTTTGGCCTTCAATTTTGTGGTCTCGGATGACTGGAGTGTCGAACCCATTACCGAGATATTCGATTTTGATTTGAACTGGATCTAGTTCGAGGCTAGACTTTTACAGAAAAGTCGTTAAGCACATAATATGATATTATTTTATAGACGATCACATTTAAATGACCTTTAAGTCATAGTTCTAACACATTTCAAGACTGTATTGAGATCGTAATCTCGACAAAAACGCAATTCAAAATATCTCATTTCGTCACGCATTAAACGATGGATCGAATCTTTGGATCTTACATCCCAGGATTGAGAGCACTAAATTGACAAGTGTGGATCGTGGCAGCTCTTCAATATGGGGATCTTAATTTGATCTCTAATTGTAAGGATCAAGTTGGTAATCAGGACAGGATCGAAATCCAAATGCATGATAGATTCCTTTGGGTATACAAGCGGGATATACATCCTATGTTCCTATCGATTTGGATAAGCAACTTGATTCCACTTCGAGTACAGTATTACTCGCGGCCGAGATAATAGAAAACTAACTGAGTGTATAGGTTCCATCAAGCGAGTTCATGTCTATGACGAATCTATATCGAACGTCACTTCTCAAACCCTCTCGTAAGCCTCATTCACTGGCGATGTTATGTTTACTACAAAAGTCAAGCATCTCCTGAGTCTCGCGAATTCCACCTATGACTGATCCTGCAAGACTACGACGAGCATTGATCAATGAGGATACATCTATCGGCGTTTGCCTTTCCGGAAGTCCTACGTAGCAGTAGTCCCATCCTTTATAGTACGTTGTTCGACTTCCTCTCAGGGATTTATTTGCGTAATAATAGCTTATTTTTGCTAACTGTTCCGGCTCATTCCCTTAAAAACGCAATCTGAAAAAAAATGTAAGTTTGTGCTTTGACCGGCGTTGGGTGCTCGCCACCGCCTGATACCGTTCACCGTTGTCTTTGTGGTCATCGCCGTGATCGAATCCTCCAAAGCCGCTTGGCTGTACACCGATTACGTTGACTGCATTATGGTTTCCATTTACTTGGTTACCAAGGGTTTGACAGAAAATGCCAAGTGGTCACGCACCATTTCCACATTGATTTTGTTGTGCTGTAGTTTGCGTTACGGTTTTCTTATAATGGTGTCCTCCTGCAAATGCATTGCCTGAAGTCATTACTGCTCCTGTCGCTAAAAGAGCTGCGAAAGCCGCAATGGCAGCAATTGTGAGAGTCTTGTTGTTCATATATTCAAGAAATAAGTTCATGTGATTCTTTATCTGCATTAGGCGAAAATTTGCACCATATTTAATCTGATATTTCTTTCTGACGATTTCTTAGTAACTCTAGTTTCTTTGATACACTATAATTCTCACGTTGTAGCAATTTACGTCAGCCTTTCATTAGACTGGATAATATTAGCGAGAATATAACTTGTGCAGTACACCATTTTATCAAAATTATTATAATTGATGAAACTCCTATTTAGTGATTCGTAAACTTAAACGAATCCACCATTTTCTGAATTACCGGTAAATACACCGAGTATGCTCCTGGATCGGCCTTGTATGTTATTAAATATGCCGTCTCGCCATTTATTGTCCAGATCTGCATTGCCTTTCTTTTTTGCTTGTGACTGTCTATCGCAGTAAATGAGATTTCATGCGCGTTCGTGCCAGCCAACTTAGAATCGATTGACTTTAAAAGTTTAAAATCAGGATGATTTTGGGTCAAGTTCTTCATTTGTACTTGAGTTATTTGATAGAGTGAAACAATCTTTGTTAAATGCTGAACCTTTACTACAAGTCCTGCCGGATATAAGCTTGGATTTCCTTCAGTCGCTGCAAGAAAGGTAACTATACCGCCGGAGTGCATCTCGTGTGTCCAACCTTCTGGGTAACTTATTTCAAATCCTAGGGTAGAATCTCGGAATGTCAGTAAATTGTTGACCTTAAATTCAGTATGAGGAATCAAATCGAAAAGACCCCAGGCACGTGGGATCTCGGAGTTGGTAATTAGCAACAAGCAAACTATTATACTAACAACAGATAAAGAAGTGTAAGTGGCCAAGTCCCTACTATTAAACGAAAACCTGGTATACGAATTCATTTATTGGCATTAGAGGTACTATGGTATACTATTAAGTATGTTCATTCATTTTTAACACTCACAAACGTGGGGCTTAAACGAAGTCTCTCCAAGCCTAAATTAAACGAAATCACCATAGTGCTATTGGTTATTCTAAGAGGTTAATAATTGGTAAGTGCGAATTATAGCCTACTGTACGAGGCACTTTATCAAATTCAAATCTTTGGTAATGTCTATTTTATTGACTAGATGTTGTAATATCATTCATTTTGCTATGTCATTGTTCTACAGAAGTTTATTGAGGTCTAGCCGAATGGATAAATTTGAATAACACTTCATAAAATTATGATGCGTTATCAGGAGATGGAGTTGTATTCTGCACTGGTGAAATGCAGTAATGTGCAAGCGAGCTGAGCTACGAAAATACAAATAGGGCCTATAATGGCACCATGATAAATGAATTTCTATCAATTTGCCCATTCTGGCTTCTTCAAAACTATAACCTGGCGTCATCACGTTCTAAAAAGGATCGTTATGAATCGAAAATTGCAATCAACCAGCCGATGCAAACGCACCCCCACCGCCAGCTGAGGCAAACGCACCCCCACCATCTGAGGCAAACGCACCACCATCAGATGTTATAGAAATACCGCCATCGCCACCGTTATCGTTACCAGATCCATCATAATGGTTATGTCTGTGATTGCTACCTCCGAAACTATCGTAATTATTACTCGAAGAGATAATAATTGCGTTTCCATCTCCCTCATTACCATGATGAGTGCCACCGTGGTGGCCAATACTGTGACGGCCATTGCCTCCGCTAGTGTGACCATTATTGCTATAATGATTCGATCCCGATGATTTTTGGTGATTATTATTATAGTGACCATTGCCATTGTTACTGTTGTCATTGCTACTGTGATGACTACTACTTCCACTGTTGTTATTGCTGTTATCGCTACTCAGATGATGCTGCATGGTGGCCAGAATTGCTTTGATCAGTACTGCTAGCAGGATCCTGTGAAGTCTGCAGGGGTAATAGGTTGATAGTGTGCTAGCGATACAGGTTGGACCAGACTAGAAGAGTTAGCTAGGTTATTTGTGCTTGTTCCTGACGTTGGGATACTGTTCATACCTGCGCTATCAGATTTGCCTGAGTAATACAAGACAGTAGGAGTAATAGGTTGATAATGAGCGAGCGATGTAGGTTGAATCTCATTGGAAGTCGAATTGCTTCGACTATCGAGCACCTTAGATGGTTCGTTCACGCTCCTTTATAATTTGGCAGTACCGGGTTCTGCTGCGCAAAAGCATATTTGTTGAATGTGAGTAAAGTAGGAGACACATTTAACGACAAACTCAAAGAAGATATTGAAGCTAACAATGCTAGCACTATCATTGCCAGTTTTAGATTGACACTATAATTTGAATACATACAATGTTCCTCAATGTGCATGAATGGCTCTCAAATATAAAAATAATCAGTACTTAGAATCTGGAAAAAAGATCCTATATGAATATAAATAACTCGCAATGGCCAATCCATTTGTCAAGCTGGCACATGTTAATTTACGAAATTTAGCAGAAGAATTGGCGATCATTCAAAAAAGATTGAAACTTGTATAGGATATAAATTTGTATTTACCTCTATTCTGTAAAAAACCAGGATATTCATCAGTTAGTTTTCAATTTACTATGTGATGGTAACACTAGAATGTAGTCATTAAATTAACAATAAGATACTTGTAAAATATCTCAAAATCAATCAATTGGGTGCAACTCAGAAATTTATTATTGCTTTTCAATTACCAGTCACGTCGTAAGCAGGTTTCAAAAATTCTTGTTGGAGGACAATGGCAGAAAGATTAATTACTTAAACCCATAGAGGGTACTGAGTATTCAAAATGAATTAAAACCTTGCATTTTCAATATCCCTTTTACTATTGGTACGATTTAGATGTTAGCCGGTTGTCTGAATTATTGAGTCATCTGCACAATTTGGTACGCGAACTTTAAGATGATATACCGGCATATGCAATAATCAAAAGGATGTGGATGAGATCAAGAGATCTGAGCGCATCAATTATTAAATTTATGTTGTGAATTTAAACATCAACCGGGTTATTTATGGTATTTAATACCATTTAATGGCAAGGATTATATATCGGTATTACAGTGTTATATTTAATATGTCATCTAAGAAAGAACAAGATTCTACTTTTGCTACATCCACCTCACAATTGAAAAAAGATCAGGAAGAAGTTGTCAACAAGGCGTTGGATCAAACAAGAGAAGAGATTCGCAAGTCAGTGGAAGAAGCAAAGAGAGAAATTCCACGTTACACAAAAGCAATTAACGAATGTCAAGAACAATCCATTGAAGCTACTCGAGAATTGGCTGATAATTTTATAACATCACAGAAGGAAATCATTAATTCGTACCAATCGGTATGGGCTCCGTATATGGAGAACTATTCAAGGAATGTTTCCACCTTATTATCTCCAGGACGAGTATCAGAGGTTTATACGAATACAGCTCGATCTTATGCCGACAATTTATTCGCTGTAACAAGATTAACAAATAACGTCATCTTTGGATGTGCAGAAGCATACAAAACGTCTCTGCAACAAGCCAAAAATAATGCAAAGGAACTTTCACGAATAGGTGTTAACGCAGCAAAAACTTTTGAGCAGAATTCAAAAGAAGTCTCAAGACTAACACAAGATAACACAACTAAATAAAAGGCATACCCTCCATTTTTCTATGTAATTTTTTGATCATCAAGTATTTTTTCAGAAGTTAATTTAAAATACTGTGATAGAAAAAACAGCTTCATATATCAGGTTCTTTAACCTAAATAGGATTGCATATTACTTAGCACCTTATTATTATCATTAACTTTATGATCTCTAACATATAAAAGTGATAGACACGCCTTATCGAGCCGGTCACTCTATAATCATTATCTCGACATTTCAAGGCAGTATACTTGATATCTCCTGGGATAACAATACTGGTTTTCCAGAATGTGAATGTCTGCAGGAAGGTGATATAAAAATCTGGAATTTATTACGACTGTTCTAGTTGTTCACTTTACCGGACCGTGGACATGGTAATCTGATAATTTTGTGGTGATTCTTATTTTTTACGTCTCTATTTCTATTGCATAAATGCGATTGTCAATGCCGAATATGAGCGATAATTTTATCCATAACAGATACTACTCCTTAAACCTAAAACGGCAGTGATTCATACGATACCAACAATGAATATCCGTCTAACAGTCATAGACAATGAGCTGAATTTGTGTCATTTCAATTCAAAGTGGGAGAGCACATTTGATTAATATAGTGCTAAGACATACTTTTCTTACTGATTTACCATAGAAAAATTAATCTCTCAACGTGCTTGAAGTAATCACAAAAATCCGGGAATTATGAAAGTGTTTTTGCTTGATACTCAAACTAGATGGCTTTCCAGCAAATACTTGAGTATGCGATCATTTATTGCTGCTAAACATTTTCTGAGCTGCAGTCGAAGCGTTACCTAATGCTTCGGATGTTTCGTTGAGTAAAGTTTGAGCAGATTTAGATCCCGCTAATTTATTTGTGACATTCTTTAAAAATTGTCCAGTAGATACTATGGCTCCCCTGATCGATTGAGCAGCTTGTTGGGATGACTTGCTTGATTGATTGACAGTTTTTGCAGCTGATTCAGCTTTATTGTTTGTTGCGTTTAATACGCTAGATTTCATTGCCGCCGCACCCTTGGCTGCCTGATGCGTGGCATTAGCTGCGCCCTGCATCGTCTTATTCGACATTGATTGCACAGAATGGGTTGCATTATCTGATGTCGATGCCGCTGATACTTGCACTATTACTGTGCTAGTGGGTAGGGCCATAAGTCCGCCAGAAATAAGAGCAACTAATGTCAATGACCAACCAGTTGTTGGCTGTTGTCCTAACTTCATAGTCATTACTGAAGCAGTTGAGGCTATTATTATTCGTGACTATCGACTCACGGTCAATCCATATCAGGGATACTACACATGCTAATCCATTATTCTTAACCAATTTTATGTAGAGCCGTTTTTAAATCCTGGCTTCAGCTTCGTAACTATTGAGCAATAGCGGGTAGACCCACGATGTTAACGAATGACTATCCAATGCGAAGGATTTAGAATCATTCATCGTATCTTCGAATCTTCGGATAGCTGATGGCGTTATACGTCGTAACGTTGTCAACCATTCTTTAATAAATACCCTTGACGTCCAACTTTTTTTCGCTGTGTCCAATGGTTAAAGATCCTGAAGCCCAAATGTCTACACATTTAGCTCGTTTAGTGCTAGCCTTGCCAAATGTTGTATATTTTATTCTCCAAAATAGCATTTTTCGCTCTTTGGTTATTAGGACTTACGCTTGGGCCTACCGAGAAGCAAGTATAGTTTTGATCCTATCTCGCATATTTATTGTGCAATCTTAATGACAAGCTACGGAGTCATCTGCGCAATAGGCGGAAGATTTGTTTCTTTACGCCTTCAATAATTTTCGCATCTGGCATGTCATACAACGTTACGCACCTCAACGATAGGATCATAAACTTCACAAAGTCTACCTATACGAAGGTATAGTCAGATTTCGATTTCGCAGATGAATTTTACAACGGCTTGCTACTTTAGACTAATCGTACATTAGCTCTTATATGAAGACAAATTGATTTTTATTTAAAATCACTATTGTGTGTTTGAGCAGTTATCACCACTCTTCCATTAACAGTCCATTTGGCACTACCTATGTTCTGTCCCTGAGGTCCAGTAGCACGGGGGATATCAATTTCCAAATCCTGAAATTCATAGGTTATTTTGGTCCCTTTTCCTGTCAAGCGGTCAAATAATTGCGCCATCAGATCTGGCCACTGACTAGATCCTTCCCTTGTCTTCTTTTCATCGGTAATTTCTGACATGTATCATAATGCGCTTTCTTAGTTTATAATGCTATTGCTAATGAACCAAATATGGTCCAAAACCTATCCGATGATCGGCACATGCTATCAGTTAACAGTGAAATAGAATAGAATAGAATAAAATGACTTATCTCTTTATAACATTTATTTTTCCTCATACTGGGAAATAGGAACCATAAATCTTTATTAGATAAATGCAGAATAAGATCAAACATTCTCTGAACGTTCATAAACGATTAGAGTTAGTGTCGCAAGATACCTTCGTATACAGCCGATAACTTTGCAAATGCCGCAGCTAAACGCAAGTGTCTAGAGGATAACATATTTACGCGCATTGGTCCATGAAGGTTTAGTATTAATTTCCTCTAAGTACCGCTTGTTCTCAATACCCCTGAGGTAATTTATTAATCGCGGATAGCATAATAGGCTGCTGTGAGCACGCTGAATCAGTTACTATGCGGTACTCAATAGTAGAATCGCCGACAAAGAACAAGCCCCCAATTTTTGGATATTCATGAGGAGTTTTTTTGTCTCCATACCTTCCCTGGTGCTTTTACTACACTTTCAACTAGCTTCCATGCCATTGGTCTTGACCACAGAATAGTCTTGTCATTAAAATTAGGATAAATTGATGTAATGTCTTCCTTCATTTTTTGCACAATATGCCTTATAGTTTTAGGATTTGTCGTATCCTGTGCAGATACAGGTGTTCCAGCCAAAAGTAAATGTTCCCCCCTCTGGAGATACAGCTCTTGTAATATTTGAAATAAAAAAAATCCCCTTTGCCGCAAATTCGCTTCCCAACGGAAATACAACTTGTCTATTTTGCCTATCCACATTTTCAGCCACACCAAAATGAACTTCTATTACAGAAGTGGTCTTGTCCAGATCGCTTACTC
>CAVPXM010000032.1:0-17414 GCA_963709405.1 uncultured Nitrososphaerales archaeon | reverse complement strand
TCCATTGGTCATAGCGAAGGTACAATTAATTGCCCCAAGAGTTGCAATCGACAACTCGACAAAAGTTAAGAATATTGTACTTATGGGGACTGTCGCTCAGAATGGTCTAGATTTAGAGTTTTATCAAGATGTAGTCTTGCCAGTAGAGTGCACGCCACTCAAGTTTTGGATAAAAATCACACAGGATTGATATCAATTCAGCAAGTAGCAAAGGATCCTAGCATTATTACCTATGTTATTGCCAAAACCGTTCTTGATTGCTAATGATACTAAAGTCATAACTAATACTCTAGCAAAGGAGTTTGGTACGAATGATTCCATAAGCATTGATAAACAACTTAACCCTCTGCTGATGAAAGGCATATGAAAATATCACAGCATTCAATTTGCTCTAAATGCCAGAGCATTTCGATATGTCCTATATTGGTTAAGATCGTCACTTTAGCCTGATACCGAATTTGAGTATTATTGGTAATGTCTCTAAATCTACAAGTATCCTACTACTCAATGGAGAAAACGATTCTCAAACTCCTGTTCAACAAGCATTTCTCCTGCAACAAAGACTGACTGAAGTAAATCATCCTGACCATACATTGATAACATATCCAAATCTTGGACATGTATTCTATCCTTCATCTCAGTGGTCGACTGCAATTGGACCTATACAACAATATATTTTGGCAGATTTGTATGGGTGGCTTGAGGCTCATTCTGGACTCACATTCCTATGTTAATACTACTGCTGCCTCCAATATAGGAGCAAATACGAGTTCATTGAATACAAGTACAACTACTATTCAAGTTCTTCTAGATGATATTAAAGAAAATCACGCTCAAATCTCTATTGATATTAACTGGAAAGCCATGGCTAGTCAACAGCATCGAATATTTATGAGATGATGTTCTATTAATCCAGGTACAAGAAAATATCTGAGATATATCTGCTCAAGAATATGCTAGGAATAACTTTAGTATGGCAGTCTAGATACTGTCTTATTCGTGGATGTTATGAATTGACAGGGTGTGAAAAATGTCAAGGAAGAACAAGAACTTTTTTGCTCAATAAGAATAAACTAATCATTCTAGAATCAGTTGTTGGTTTTGGAGTAGGATTTCATGAGGGGATTAATAGGATTGGCTCTTGGGAGCATACATATGCCTGCAATGATATTAGTATTAAAGGAGCCGAGAGTCACAGCCGGAAAATATGATAATAATAGTGTCACAAGGATCAAAAATAGTAATATTAAGTAACATGTGAATATGGCTAATACTAATCTCTTATTATAAGTATCAAGTGAGCCACACGAGGATATAAGTGCATCACGGAAATAAGGTAAGACATGAAGGAATACATATCTGATCTGTTAAACCATGTCGCAGAATCATCAGCAACCTCACTTGGAGTTGAATTTGATTGAGTACAGTACAGTATGTCGTAACAAGAAGAAGAAAGAACAACAGCTGATGTTGATACTAATGTTTGTAGGAGTTGCAGCAATAGTCTAATATTTAAGTAAATTGAAACAAAATACTATAGTTTTTCAATCTGGTAACATGTACCAATTAAATTGGTGCTACTGTTTTAATCCATAATCACCAGGTATCTCCAGTAGCACGAGAATATATACACGACTGCGGACTCAGCCCAGAAATATGTCATCCCACACCTTGGCTGTCATAAAGATTTTACGATAGATTTGAATAGACGGGCGAATAGCGGAACAAATACGGGGGGCCATTGTTTGGTAATCAGCCTAGAGGTAAACCATTTGTTGAGGCTTTTGACACATGATAAAGACTATTATGGTTATTCATTAGTATCCTTGTGAGATACTTCATTTGGAATCGTTATACAAACCATTCGACTGAACAGGCTTCTGGTACGATAAAGAATTGGCTGGATCAATGCAGCCAGTTAAGGCGACTGCAGTTTAATCCTAATTATATGATCAAATATAATATTAATTCTGCAAAGAGGAATGGTTATCTGCCAATAAGTCTCGAAAAACTAAAAGACAGAAAATGCGCACTTGTACAATATGTTGGCTAAATCATAGGTAGATAACTGACTCTCATATCCGTACTCCATCCAAAACAGGCTATATCGGACAATAAATCAAATCCATTGTAATTATATCTGAAAATGTGTCTTCTAATATGATGTGCGGCATTCGAAATTATAAATATTCTCTAAAATGAGAGATTATCAGTATAGATGCAACAGAGCATAGAATATGATAAATGGACATAGAGCCCATCCCAAAAATAGATAGACATATAGCTAGAGATTGTCCTGCTCATAAGTGTGGCTTACGACAGAATCAGGTACGTTCCAACTATCAAAAGAGTCCCAGATGAGTTATGGGATGAGATAAGGTTTATACTTCCACCAGAGAAGCTAGATAATACAATCGGACGTCCAGCAGTATCATTTAGGAAGGTACTGGATGGTATTTTGTATGTCTTAAGAACCGGATGTCAGTGGAAGATGCTGCCACAGGAATTTGGTTCGGGTTCGACATGTCATAGGAGATTCCAGGAATGGTCTATATCTAAGATATTTCAAAGATTATGGACTAGATTGCTAAAAGTATATGATGGTATAGTAGGCATCCAATAGAGATGGCAATCTCTTGATAGTGTATGTATAAAGGCACCTTTAGGGGGGAAATGACTGGACCTAATCCCACAGACAGAGGTAAGTTAGGAACAAAACGTCATGTATTAACTGATGGACAAGGTATTCCATTATCTGTTGTTGTAACTGCAGCTAATACACATGATATGAAGGCTGCTATTAGCACGCTGAACAATATGGTAGTTAAAAGACCGTCTTATAAGACGTATGAAGAGAAACAGAATCTTTATCTCGATAAAGGATATGATTTTCCGGAGATTGAGAATGGCGTTATCAAGAAAGGATATCACCCACACATTCGACATAGATGTAGGAAGTCTATATCAGCATTCAGGAGAGCCCATCATCATAGTTCCAGAAGATGGGTCGTTGAAAGAACCAACTCCTGGCACAACAGGCTCAGAAAACTTTTGGTTAGATATGAAAAGAAATTAGAAAACTATTTTGCGTTAGTATGTTTGGGTTGTTGCATTCTTATTTACAGGAGGATAATTTTGGGATAGGCTCTAAGTCGAATTTTACATCACTTACATTAACTGGCATCCCAACTCATAGTTATGAGAATAAAATCTCTTTTCTTCATCTGGCAAATCTACCAAGCTGTTTTGTTACTTCAACCATCTTTCTCATATCCCTTCCTATGGAAGAAAACATGAGACCAAAGATTATATGATCTGTACCCATTGCCTTAATTTGCTCAATATCACTTCCAATTTGTTCAATGGTACCTGTCATCGGTGCTCTGGTTTGATTGGAGGAAGGTGGAGATTCTAGTACATTTGGAAATGAACCAATATAGATACCAACCTTCGAGGGATCCTTACCGGCCTTTCTTGCACCTTCTTTCAAACCGTTTATCGCCTGCTCTATCTGATCTAACGGACCAAAACCAGCAACGCCTATCCATCCGTTTGCATAGTTTACTATACGTGAATAAGTCTTTGGACTGTACCCGCCTAGTATTATCGGGGGATGGGGTTTTTGCAAGGGTTTAGGTCCTATCTTAGAGGCAGGTATATTGTAAAATTGACCCTTAAATTCTACAATATCATCGGTCCATATTTTTCTCAACGCTCGAAGATATTCGTCAGCTCACGATACCTCTGTCTTTATAAGGAATGCCTGAGACTTCATATTCATCTTTTGACCAACCTATACCCAATCCAGCAATAGATCTTCCATCGGAGAGAACGTCAAGTGTAGTAAATCTTTTTCCCAACACAACTGGGTTTTGAAAGAACATATCGATTACTGATGTTCCTAAAGAAATTCGTTCGGTAACACCAGCAACATATGTCAGTGTAGTGAGTGGGTCAAGTACGTTCTGAAAATCAACAGGCACAGAACCGTCAGGAGTGGCTACATACGGCGTCTGTGGTTTAAAGTGGCCATAGTAGGCGATCTAATACCCAAACTGAATCAATACCTTCTTTTTCTGCTTCCTTAGCAACGTGGAGATTGTTATCTCTCGTAGCATGCTCACCAACTTGCGGTAAGAACAGTCCAACTTTCATACGGAAGCATATCTTCCTCCACTATTAAAGGCCGAGGTAATTGACTACCGATCCATGCGTTTCACTTGGCACGCTTTTTATTGATAAATTCAACATGATGTTTCTACATCTCCATTGCTCATGGCTAGGATAGTAATGTCGTGGGATCTGCTTTAACAAAGTTACGTTCTTATTCTTCGAAGAAAGGTCTAAACTGAACATCATAACCAGGAGAGTTGTTTGCAAACTGTTTTATCATGATCATTTTGCATATTTTATCTTGCAACTCGGAATGTTCACTCAATTTTTTTTTACAAATAGGACATAATGCCATATACATCACAACATAACAACAAATTAAAATATGTAAAGTTCAATTAAAGTAGCTCGACTAGATAAGACATTAAAGGCTAAGGCTTTCTATGTAATTTCGTTAACTTCGCTATGTATATTAGGCAGCTTTGATAGGCCTTTTGATTTTCCAGCAGTTCTAGAATAACTACTATGATACACTAATCAGTATTTCCATAATTACGATTAGCTGATGGAATAGCAGCAGCTCTGTTAATACGGTTATCTCTGCTGTTTTTGTCCTGGTATAGATCAAACCATAGTCTTATCAACTTTTTGTATTTTATATCGATGTTAATAATAGCGTTTAACTTAATCATGACGGCCGCTTTTACAAGTGCCAAGGTCAGCGATAGGCCATCTCACGCTGGAGAATATATTGGAAGTTCTGGAGATATAACTGGCGGTAAATATGTATTATTAGAGAATACCTATAGAATCTCTTCCTTTATGGCATTTTTCAGCATTTGGATAACTTCGGCTCTATTAATGAACTATTACAGAGAGAGACTGATAAATGATATAATAAACTGGATAATGTTATGATGCGTTCCAGAAAGCTCTACACTGCTCGCTTCACGATATCAATTGTTACAAGTATAAAATTGCTCTATATAACCTAAATCTTGAATATTAGAATTGCAAGAAGGGCTATTCAAAGATGGCTTTAAATAAAATCAGAATATATGGTGATTGCTGATGATTCACGTGGCTCAATATTGAAAATACGGATTAATCAGCAGGAATTTCCATCTAGACACATTGAAATATATACCAATTTGGTAACTATTCTATCAGAAGTATGAATATGAGATTAATGCTATTAAATGCTTTCTTATAATAAATTTCTAGTATTCCTTTACACTATTGAATCAACAAAAATAGCGTTTGAAGGGTAGATTTTGTTTTATTGCATAACGACCATTGGTCAATTCTAATAAATGAGAAATCACATCGTTCTTAAAATGAACCTTCATTTTTCTTCTTTTTCTTCTCCTTATTCTCTACATATTCTTTTAGTGAATTTAGGTTATAGTCATACATCTCCTCAAAGAATTCGACTAGCTTCAGGGATTTCTTTCTATTTAACGAATAAAATCTGTTTTTGCCCTGTTTTCTTTCTGCTATCAAATCTGCCTCCTTTAGTATACGGAGTTGAATTGAGACCGTGGGTAAAGTAGATCTAAAGTGCTCAGCTATTTCTGTCGGAATCATATTATCTTTCTTTCCTAATAACAGTAGTATTTCTCTTCTATTATCGTCAGACAGTGCCTTCCAAGGAGAACCCATAATTTAAATATTATATAGTTATAGAACTATTTAAATATTATATTCTGTTAGCATATACATGTCAACAACAAAGGAAGGAGGACAGGAAGAACAAGATTTGGTAGAAATAAAGAAGACGATAATTATTGATGCTTCCCCAGAAATCGTTTTTAAAGCCATTACTGATCCACGCGAGCTAACAAATTGGTTTCCAGACCAAGCTATTTTAGAACCTAGGGTTGGAGGAAAAATGAAGTTCAGTTTTTTTAAAGATCCTAATGCACACAAAAATATGGATTTTTTTCCTGAGGGAGTTATTGTTGAAATCACACCAAACAAGAAGATCTCATATACATGGGAACATTTGACCATACCCGATTTTCCGAAAACCGTTGTTACATGGGAGCTGAGAAAAGATCGATGAAAACAAGACCAAACTAAAGCTGATTCATACAGGCTTTAAAGCTGGAGAAAAGATGTTCAAAGAGCATAATGAAGGTTGGACTTATTTCTTGGGTAGGTTAGAAAATTACTGCAAGAAAAGAGGTTAGACTGACTATCAATCTGAATATTATCTTTTCATCTACTGGAATCTATTCTGGAGTAAGAAACCAAGAAACCATATCTCATTTTTTCTGCAGTGCTTGTTGGTTACAAATAGTTTGCTAATTGGTAGAATTATTAATTCTCCTGTTTAATCAACCTCAGAGAAGATATTTTTGTATTATTTTGATCTTTTGACTCAATATATTTATCTGATTTTTGCCAGATTAATTTTCAAATTTGGTATGTTATGCTAACCTCTTGTGCGTGTTTTTGTGCGTGGATGTGGAAGTTGATGATTATAATATTTTTACATCATAATCACGAGAAAATGTAGAGGTGCCTCAACTATCATTTAATTGTCGTTAGTTTTTGTTTGCATAAGATCAACTGATCTTGCAATGAATTATCATAATATCCATAAAAAATTTATTATTGAATTCCACATTAATAACGAATTTTTATTAATATGAGATTGTATAAATTATTTATGAATCATAAATCCAAAATATTGATTACATCTATTGCTGGCACAACAATATTACTGATATGTCAATTAACAACTATGACGATTACCTCTAAATCTGTATATGGGCTTGATATTAGTAGTAGACCATCTGCATTTTATAATAATGAAAGTTTGCAGCCTGTTCAGGATAGGCAACAACAATTATGTAATAATGCCACTACAGTCTTAATATCTACTATTAAATCGACTCGGAGTATTTTAGCGCAGGTTCTAAATGACATAAATATGAATAATACAAAAGATGCACTTTCAAACTTGAACGCTTTAAAAACTAAAATAGAGCAATATGAGTTATCTGCTCTGGATGTTCTCTCTAATCCTATTCTTCAGTCGTCCAGAATTCATTTGGCTGCAGCTGAGGATGCAATAAACTCAGGTAATGCAGAGAAGGCTATTTCGGAATTGAATATGGCAGGACAACTCAAGATTCAACACCAACAAGGGATGATGGAAATGAAACTGCCCATGAGCGGAGAGATGAATTCCACATTCAACTCTTTAGAAGCCCATTTGTTAGATGCCAACGAGGCTGTTAATGCTGGCTATACTCAAAAAGCACTTTCAGACTTGAATATTGCAAGTGATCAATTATATCAACATCAACTATCAATGATTGATTTTATAAATTCCATCTTTAACAATACTAGATCGCATCTCAAACAATCACTCGATGATTTAAAAGGTGGCGATAGGCAAACCGCAATCTCAGAGCTAGCAATAGTTGGACAGTTATTGAGTGCACATCAACATGGAATCCTCACAATGATTGGCATATCCAAACTGTAGGTAGGACTGATTTGTATTAGGTTTAGAGATATGTAACAGATGTCTTGCGTAATTAGCCGCTATGATCTATTTACACTACAAACCCTAACTCTTTTCCTAGAGTGAAATCCTGCTAGACTGCATAACTCTGAAGTTCAGTAAGCCGGACACAATATCAGATATGTTATTGTACCTTCTTAATCTGCTTTTGAACTTAGTGCCCATTATTCCAAACTTCTTGATCTTGCATATAGTAGTATGTTCAATTATAACTCTAAGCTTAGAGCGATTCTTGTTATAAGTTCTTTCACTATTTGAAAGCAAGTATTCTTTTTCTTCTCAATAGGAAGTACAGACTTCACTGGGAAAGTCCGTTTCAATACCAAGATAACCAAGATCAACTGTGTTGTCAACTTGTGATGGAGTTATAAGATGATTGTGTTTGTAAATGTCATAATCATGTTTTCTTCCATTCCTGTGATCTGTCTTACGGTATATCAAACCTTCAGTATTAACCATCAATTATGTCTTGACAGTACGTTTCCTCTTTTTACCTGAATAGTAACTCTTTCTCTCTCTTGTTCTTAGGTCTTGGAATCTCCTGTTCTGTAGAGTCTATGAAGGCTTTGAAACCTGTGTAACCATGATTGAGATCAGATGCGATTCAATATAACGCAGAATAAGCATACCTTTACATATTTGATACTGATAAGAATTAGGTTAGATGCCCTGATGACTATGAAAGTCGCAGATATTATGAGGAAAAAACTTGAAACGATTGAAGAATTATCTTCTATTCAAGAAGCGGCCCAGAAGATGAAGAACAAGAATGTGAGCTCTTTGGTAGTGGTTGATGCCAATGGTAAGCCGCAAGGCATAGTTACTGAACGTGACTTGGTGAGGAAGGTGTGTATTAATGACGTACGTAATAGCACAGTGACAAATAAGGAAATAATGTCTTCTCCTATCATTACTATTGGGTCTAACTCCTCGCCGTCAGAGGCGGCCGATATGATGTTGCAATACAACATAAGACATCTGCTTGTCATTCGTAATGCTAATGGTAATTCGGACAACAGCCCTATCGGTATACTCACGCCGCTTGACTTTACAAGATACCAAGAGTATGCAAACGATACTGAAAAAGATTCTATTGAAAAGATATTGGAATATTATATATGAATTGGAATATTATATATGAATTGGAATATTATATATGAACATAGATTCAATTGTCATTCAGAAATGGCAGGAATTAAGATTTGTTACCCAAATATAGACCAATAATGACATACTTCTGTTAACGATGACGTTTCTTCTCTTTGAAATGAATATCTAACCCTTCCAGATTATCCAGTTTTTGGACTGACTTATACTCCTCTGCGTGTTTATTGCAGAATCGGATTATACAGTGTGATTCATCCTCATCATTAATGAAAGGATCAGAATTACAAGTTCTAAAATCATCAGTACGATGACGTATTACGCATGCTTCCGCTGTCTTATTTTGCAGTATTTCAGATCGCATATTTCTTGTATCATTATTTCTTTAATTCCAACTATTATTACATCTTAATAAATTCTCGATACTAGAGAACAAGATGGTGATCATATGGATGCATTTGTGCTAGGCGACTACCCATTAATCCCAACATCAATTATAAAGTCACGTCCGGTGGGAGTCGTCCTAACTCAAGATCAGGATGGTACAGATTCAAAAATTATTGCAGTGCCTGCGACAAGTGTGGATCCTAGTTTCTCAAATATAGATGATATAGATGATATCCCAAACTATATGCTTAGTAAACTTCAACATTTCATCGAACATCACAAGGATTTAGAAAAGGACAAATATGTAAAGATATTAGGATGGAAAGGCAAGGACGGCAGCAAAGAATCTTATCCTTGAGGCAGCTGAAAGATCTAATCTACAACCATGAATTCTAGGCTAAATCAGTACTATAAGTTCTAAATGCTTCGCGACACTCCTAAAATACGATTTTGTGGATGTCTACACTTACAGATATGAGATTCCTCACCATGGATTGAAAAATTGTGATGGCATCTGAGATAATTGCAAATTGGTTCTGATGCTTTCCCAAATAGGATATTACTAGTAAATATTAAGAGGATATTAATATACTAAGAGAAAAACTGGTTCGTTCATGGGTATATGTATAGATAACTAGCAATGAGTTTCGTTCGCGGTCACGGTTTTTGTTTAACAAAGCCGGAAATTGTAAACCACTTATTATTCCGTATCCTGTACTATAATAATATATTGAAATTATATTGAAATTTTGATTATACACGGTTTTATTTTTAAACCTAGTTAAATATTAATAAACATAGTTGATAGAGACTATGTTATAAGAACTTTTGTAATTTACAAAATTTGTAGGGACTGAATAAATGTAGTTGTGTTCCCACAAGAAATATCAATAGGAAAATGTACCTTATTCCAAGGCCGTACTCTAGATATAACATGAGATAGAAATCAATATGGAAAAAAGTACATTAGAAATTCATTTATAAATGGAACAAAATGATTTTGATCATCAACAGTGAGGGCACGAGTAACTATATCAGCTATTTCATTACTAAATTATACAGACGATAAATGGTAATAATTTATAGCATTGTAATGTTTTTATGAATTACGTAATTGTATAACAGTGAACATTTTAATTCGGATATATGTGCTGATACTGGAAGAAATTCGGATAAGTAAATAAATTATGCAACAAAACAAAAAGTAAAAGAGATGCCGAATCTAAGTTAATTCGATTCTAGTTCTTTGATCCTCTCTGTTACTCCTTGAGTCTCCTTCTCCAGATCATTTTTGTATTCTTTCAATAATGCTACGCGTTCCTCTTTGGTAAGAAAACTTCGCGTGCTACGTGAACTTGTTCCACAACAACCATATGTCATTCATGATTCACCTCCTATTTTGTTTCTGTGCATATCGGATATACGATATATCGTAATGGGCGTATTTATATATATCGGATACCCAATACACTGTATAAGGGATGCCAAGGAGAGAAAATAGCGGCTACTGTTGTGACATGCGAGGCATGTTGGGATTTCTAATTCTTTTCCTTCTATCAAAAAAACCCATGCATGGACAGGAGATTGCTGAAGAGATTGCAAAAAGAAAAGGAGAAAGACCTAGTCCAGGCACAATCTATCCTGCATTAAAGAGTCTTCGAGAAATGGGATTTATTATTGACGAGAAGAATGATGGTAAGATAATAGTTTACAGCTTGACGCAGACCGGAAAAAATGCGCTGATGATCGCAAAAAGGCGATTTGTAAAAACCTTCCTTGGAGTATATCCTTAAGATTAGACTATGAAAATGACTAGAACTCAATGGTTATTGATGTGCACATCCTTTCATTTCTCCTCTTAGTCTATGGAATTACAGATCCGCCACGTTTGCTGATTGGATTCTTGTCAACCCTAACATGACCTGGAAGTAATCTATTTCCATCATATCAACGTCTGCCTAGTATTTACATGACCTGACAAGATCCCGAGTCGAAATAATTATCTATCTCATCCTGCGATTCCCAGTAGTAATCCATTCACAAACTTCTCCATTTTCACTTGTTCAATTGAATAATTACCATATACCATTTCAAACACATTTCAAACACTATCATTGTGAGTTACTCAAAATCTTCAACTAGATTCGAATGCAGCTACTGAACTATGAACTGACACTCTTGAGATATAGAATTATGAACGGTCTCACAAGACTTGTGTACATAATACGCGATTCGAATTCGAATAAGATAAATTAGACATTTGAAAGATTCGGTGTATGAATTGGAACATATATTACAACAAAACTATCATAATAATATATGTTTTATATCTAATAATATAGATTTGCTATTATTACAATATTTGCTAGACAAAATACAATAATACTTAGTTAAAGTATAGATATTATGAATCAGTAACCAGTAGTTAAAATGGTGATGTACAAAGGCGCGTACTACGGAGCGATAGCGGGTTTTATTGCTACTTGGTCTATATCTACTACGATAGCTGTATCTGAATTGGAAATAGGGTTGCCTATGACTACGTTTTATTCTATTATTGGAATAGCTTTAGGTCTGAATAATTTTACATTAGCAGCATATGCTGGTTTTGGTCTTCACATTTTGACTGGGACACTACTTAGAGCAATAGTTGGAGCATTTGCTACCAGATGGAAGCGAGTTAAGATAATTATTCCACAACAAGGTATGTTTATCGGAATAGTGGCAGGCGTTCTTATATGGCTAGCATTGTTCCTTCCGATAACCGCTTTAGTAATTCAACCTTCTATTCCTCATATTGTTACCTTATTAGTTGGAGCTGAAACTAACCACATGGTGTTGTCTGACGATATATATCAATCTACAAGAGGTATTGCAATTAGTGCAATACTCTTTCACATAATATGGGGAGCAATATCTGGATTTGCCATAAGTTCACTTCTACGAATTCGAGCATACAGAAATAAAACCTGGACAAGCATGTTGGATGAAAAGTAAGAAACCTATATACCTGTTATTCCAATATTAAAAATATATCAATAGAGGACAATGTTGTAGTTTTGATTATTTGCAATAATAATTCGCTATAACAACCAATATTGAATTGATAATGTCTCTATAGTACAATATTTGATTCAAACAGTGATTCTGATAAACGATTGACTGATTAATTTTACAATCCGGGAAAGTTATAATTAATCCTCAGTAGTAAGAACACAATTAATTAGTATGTATAAGCAAGTTATTATTGTTCGCAAGGATTTAGGAATGAGTTGTGGTAAGATCGAGCGCAAGTTGCACACGCTGCAATTATGGCAATGGAAAGGGCTAGTAAATATGATATGCAGGGAGTGATAGATTGGAAAGAGGAAGATGGACAGATTAAGGTTATATTAAAGGTAAATAGTTACAGTGAACTAAACGATTATTTTATTAATATCATAAATGCAAATTTGCCTGTAGTAAAGATACATGACGCTGGCAGAACTCAGTTAGAGCCTGATACTGTTACCTGTATAGGTATAGGACCAGTGCCATCTGAAAGGATAGACCCAATTGTAAAAGATCTCAAGCTGTTATAATGATATATTACAGTTAGAGCAGATCGAAATTTCGATAGATACTTCCAGAGATCTATTTGCAGTTAATGAATTATTTACAAGCTAAGGTGACATATCCTCTATTATATACAAAAGATATCATAAACTTTAGTGGAGAAATATTTTCATATTTTAAAATATCCTCCTTCGAATCTAGATATTTAATTCTATACTAGTAGACTAACATAATATAACATAGCATCGTATGATCGAACAAACGAACCCGAAAGACCTATTCATATTAACTTTAATAGCTATTTTCAAATATTTAGATTTGGGTTGTTATGTGATTTATTCTATTTTCTTTAGATAAAATCTCCTCCCTCTAACATTCTTTTATGTTTTATTTCGAATCGTTCTCCAGCATTCCTTTTGATTAAATCAATCTTATCTTTTGAGACACCTTGTCCTACACATTCTTGTTCAACTACTAGTTCGAATTCGTGAAACGCATCCAAGAAGATCAATGGATCAATAATATGATGTTTCTTGGCATATTTGTCTATCCAATTTTGAAGAGTAACTATAATCTTGGTTACTTGTTCTTCATGTTCAGAAACCGGAGAATGTTCTTTGCCCATTGTTTTATTTTCTCTTTAGTCCAAGTTAATTAATGTCTCTATTATCTTTAATCTTTTGAGGGATTATTGTTAGAAATTATTAATGATTATGAACTAAAAGATCGCTCTTCAGGCTAAAGTAATGATGACTGAAAATCAAGATGGTTCTGATGGATAATTAACCATGCTATAGGGGGAATAGTAGAAAAATTGACTGTATAATATCTATTTGTCAAAATTTAAAATTCAATGAATGAACTGGAGTAAGATACCATTTTTGAAGATAGCCAAGTTATTGTTAACTCACATCATTTGCCAGAATTGGATTAGCTGCATTTAACGGACAGACAATTCAACACACCACAAATTTTTGAAATATATTCATTTTGAATAAGTATCTATAAAAAGCAGATATTTATGTAAAATGATATGAAATATGCATTTGTGGAGAAACTATTACTTTCGAAAATCCTTTTTTCCTATCGCTCATTAGTATTTTAAAGTAAGATGAGGGTTTTTGAGTAACGTATCATATAATAAGTAGAATTTGACCTCACCATGTAGATGTTACCTTGACATACTAGACTACAACATTTGGTTATGAATTCCCAAATTAATTTTCTTGGGATAGAAATAATCATTACATTGTTATTGGCTTAATTACAACACTAGGAGTGCCTTCAATATTGGATGTAGTGCCTTCAATATTGGATATACTGTATGTTAGATTAGTTTTTTATTTTGAATAGGTAGATGAGATAATTGATAATATCTTGTTATTAGTTTTAATAGAGTTAATCAGTTCATAGTTTTACGATGTTAAGGTTTAGAGAGGTTCTTGATAAACGGTCGATACACTTAGAAGAAAGCGATAATTGCTATTATGAGTATTATCATAATAGTTGGAACTAAAGAGGCAGTTATGATTTGTAACAAAAATCAATTCTTTTTCTTATAAGTATTGAGTTCTAATAACATTAATATTAATATCATTTCTTAACCATCATAGTTACAACAGTGAATATCTATGTCCAAGTCGACCTCTGATCGCGTGAAGGTAATCGTACAGGTAATAGAAATTGCCGAGAAAGTTACCAAGGATTTACCTATTATAGTATTTTCGTATGCAGGCCTGACCACTGTTTTTGCTGTTGTATGCTTACTTGAAAACTATGTAGTAGCAGGAATAGTCCTTTGCATATTCGCAGGGTTCGGTATATATCTTGCAATAAGGCTCTCTCTGGTAAGAATAAGATGGAAACGGAGCTGGCAAACACAGAAAAATACATAACTAATATGGTGTGCTCATTAAACATTAGAGAATATAGCGTGTAAATTACAGGTAATTACATATGTGATTTCGTTTATAATGACCGTATTAAACTTTTGACATATTATTAGCCCCTATTAACTTAGCGGGATTATTGGTAGACATCGGTAGCCATCTCATGCTTGGATTAGTAGCAATCTTTCCTACACAATTCCTTAAGTTAATACCACCTATTATTAATATCAAATGGACATATTTATACTAAAAGTTAAGTAAAGTAAAGTAAAGTGAGGATATTTAACAAGAGGCGAATTGGATTTGCAATGTTGAATCGAGAGTGGGTTTGTTAGCCTGGCATGGACACCGTGGATTAATATTCGATTTTTCATCGTATTTTCATCTGTTTCCTCTCTTATTCCATTCATTCACAGTCATATATATGTCCTGTTTGAGATAAGAGTACTCAAAGACCTTATCTGCACTGTACATACATGCAACAAACAACCAAGTAATTTCATGTAACTATTTATCTATAATCTTCTTAATTCATTTGCTAAACTTTTAATAGATTTGACAGCGTCCTTAAAAGCAATTATTATCTCCTTTAAATTTTGTTCCGACTTAGAATCTCTTTTATTTTTAACTGATAATGCCAAACTTTTAGTTTCATCCACAATACCAGTTTCGTTTACTCGTGTAGAGACGTTTCTGATCCTATCTCCAGCATGCTGCAATGCTTCAGAGGCAGTACGCATTCGTTCTAGATTAATTCGTTCTAGATTATTAACCATTTGAGGATCCTCTATGGAATCAGTAATTTCTTGTACTATTGATGCAATTTCTTTGATCTTACGAAGTGATTCTATCATCCCTGGTGATCCGAATTCAGTGACAAGTCTCACACTATCTGAAGATATTTCTTTAATATCCTTAAGCCTCATCTCTGGTGTTCAATAATTATGCATGGAAATAATTAAAGTTATTTTAGATCACGTAACAAATCTATACATTTTGCTAGAAATCAATCGATACCACATAAGAAGCAAATCAACGAACCTTTATTTTTGCTTTTTTCGGCTACCGAATAATTCTAGACTCTTGTCCCACATATCCACAGTAGCGTTTTTCTTTTAAGGTACATATCATATACAAATGATTTATAGTAAGTTGATTTCATCAGTGAGCACTGCTTTCCGAATCATCTGGATGGAGTTGAAGAATCTTGTTTCACAGCATCGCTTCCTACTTCTACCATTTGTTTTACCACCTCGCCTACTTGGAACGCCGCCTTGCTAACAATATTTTCTTTTTCTTCTCCTTTTTCACTCTCATTTTCTTGTTGGTTCGATTCAGAATTCTCCCATTCTGCCTTCGTCTTTTGATGGATCCCATATGGTAGTAGCTTGTATTCACCATGGTTGAGCTCAATATACCATCCAAAACATGCTTTATCTTGGCCATACTCTTCCTCGAACCATTTGGGAACCAACATGTCTGCTATCCATGCCCCAGTATTTACTACGTTATTCTGAATATCATTGTAAGGTCTATGAGTATGCCCAAAAATCAGAATATCATTCAGGTGCATCCCTAATAGTGGATACCTAGCTTTTGACTTGGCAAATTTATCTATTGCATCCATACCTTTTCGTTGTTCTGCCGGCTGCAGGAAATCAGTAATTTGAGGCTGTCCCTGCCTGAATATTCTATGAAACATTTCATGTAGATAGCTTGCGATATTTCCTTCCGTGTCATTCATTCTACACAGTTGATCTGAAATTTTATCGTACTCGGAGAGTTTAAGATATGTTAGCTTCGAGATCACTTCAAGCTCATGTCCATGAACAAGAAAGAAGCTTTTGTCGTCACTTTTAATCCTAAAGTATTTGCCAATATTATAGCAGTTAAAATCAGGATAATTTTGTGTCTGCATCTAGGGTAATATGATCGTGATTACCAGGAAGATAATATACGTCTTTGAACTGGTTAATCAAGGACAGAACCTCGTCAGATTCTTTTGAATATATAGTATCGTGCTTTCTCCAAAAATCCCAAAGGTCGCCAAGGATAAATATCGAACGGTCTTTTGAAGTTCCGTTTGCAATATTGGTGGTAAGAAAATCTAGAAATGCTGTTACATTAGACTTTTCATACCCGAGATGCACATCAGATACTATTATAGCTTTATCTATATCAATAATGGTTGAATAATTCTTCTCAATGAAATTCGTTTTACCATAATTTAAATTGTCTATTTTCTTGGGAATCGGTTGATCATTGGTAGCAGTACTCTTACTCATAAAGTGGTCACTTTCCTTAGGATTCATAGAACTAAGTTACTTATAACGCTTATAACAAGTAGCCTGTTCTCTGACCATAGATCCTCTAAAACCCTTAACATTGTAATTTGCTAGTGATATCTCTAAGGATATTGCGTGCGAGTAACCAACCAACAAGACCAATGACCAGTAACTCGGATTAGATCATGCTATGCCAGGTTAGACTAAATTGATAAATGAAATTCCGGTAGCCAAACTAAATGTAGAAACGATCACTCTAGGATCAGGATCTGGAGACTTGCATTACAAGATAAATCAATAGCCGTTGCCACGGATTTTGCTTAAGGAATTTACGCACGTTATATACAAGATACTCACAAGCCAAATCAGATGGGATGGACATAAACATGGTCGCGATCAGGAATTATGGTATTTTTGGATCCACCTACTTCTAATACGATCTTTTACCACATTAAAGTAACGCCGATAGGTACTCTCACTTCTGCTGCGTCAGTGTTTACTTCGTAGATATTACATATAATCTCGATATAGTCAATTAAGCAT
>CAVPXM010000031.1:0-39853 GCA_963709405.1 uncultured Nitrososphaerales archaeon | reverse complement strand
GTTAGTTCCCTGTAAATATCAGCTTAGTTAATTATCTGTTCTCGTATTAAGGAGCTCAATACAATTGGCATATATTATTTTTGACCTTCCTTTAAAAACTTACTTTTGCACCCTTGATCAGATGCATGTTTAATGTCATCAAACCGCAAAACAACCCTTCATGATGACTACTACAACTTCAGTGATGAAAGTTTTGATGTCCAACCAATTCCTCAGCCTTCAAATCTTAAGTCTAATGCCACGAGAGCAAATGGTAGCCCTCAGATCAAGCACCTAATTTTTACTAACCTCGAAAGATTCAATCATTTTTTTCTTAAACTATCGGTATGCTATTTGTAGGATCAGCCATGTATTCTATGATGTATGCACAACTATCTATTATAGTACATATCTGCATTATCTTTTGTGTTTCATATATACAATCCTTGTAAACACCGACTATCGAATATGCTGGGTTATTTGAGAGCATAACCTCTGTTTTTGAAGAGGCAATAGAAAAGTCATTGTATCTAGTAGATATTATCCCTATTGATATATTCATCTATAGTTATTGTGGGCTGTAAGCGATGTTCTACTAAAAGTCTAACTTCCGCGCTAGTATAGCCAGAAGTGGGTCACGCATTTTAAATAGATCTTGGGTTTTGTTTTCATTACCCACCATCCACATAGCTGGAAACAATATTGTTATGCCGGATTCAGGATTATTATAGATCAAAAATTTACCATTAAATGCAGTAGGTAGTATGGATCTCTTGGATGGGCTGTAAAGTCTTGGAAGCATCAAAGGAGCGGATAATTCTTAGTACCATTGGTAGAAATTTGGCATATTTTGATAGACATGTCACAAATCTAATGTAATAAGGCTTACCCATGAAAATGGTCCCTGTTTCCATGTACACCATGATGTGACCTTGCTCGATGTAATTGAAAATAGTCTATATCCTAATTGTCCAAATAGGAGACTTTTGCCTGTAAATATAAGATTAAAATTTGACTTATGGATTTCTCTATATTGTTTAATAGCGGTGCGTGCATAATGATCCATCGTCGTATTCTGATTTAGTTTTTTGAGGCCTATGTGGATACTGGTTAAGAGCTCAGGGTCATCATCAAGTGGTGGTAGAATTTCTGCAACAGAAACGACTGTGGCATTAGAATCATTCAGGAGTTCTGACTTTAGCCATAAGGATATCTTATTGCAATACCGTAGTTGCGACTTACATCATCAAGAAATTAGTATTAGGAAAATTTAATGCAAAGGATGCCTCACCTTCTAATAATTCAAACGACTTACACATCTTTTGAATATCTGGCAAATGATCTGCAAATATTGCAGAATCTGCATCGTACTCAAGCATATATAACGAGTCTGACTTTACAGGTATCAAAACTACTAAATGTCTTTGTTTTTCTGTGCTGAATGTTATTTGCTGTGAAGGGATATCGGTTAGGCTAAGTATCTTTGATTCTACCAGTTCTGAATTAGAATAAATTTGTTGGAAGTTACTTATGTAACGCCGAGTAACTGAGTCGATAACATTATTCGAATCATCATAGAGTGGTTCAAGCGTCAAAGAAAATATTAGCTGTTTACCTAATTCTTCGTCTAGTGGACTGAATAGGAGACCATTAAGCGTTGGAGAATGAGTACAAATCCAGTCATTGGGGTAACGAATCCTTATTCCCAGAGTTAGACTTTAAATGAGAAAATTTTCCACTACTGTTTTCACATGTTATGTAATCAGGTATAGGTACATACTCGTTGTGTATTTTGTTAATAGATGTCCGTATAATGTTCCGAAGCTCTGAACTATTAGTATATCTTACCGGCATTCCATCTAAGTAATCTAATGCGCTTTCAAATTGACTATTGTCAACATATTCTTTTGCGTTAAATTCAATTAGTCTTGATTGGTCTATATCGAGCTTCTGACACCTATCACGATTGAATCTTTTTATCTTCTCGACTAAATCCTCGATAGGGAACGGTTTGAGTATAAAGTTTTCATCTGAAAGTTGAGGAAAATTTTCTTTAATGCCTTCATGATATATCTCGTAGGCGGTAATATAAATTACTCCTACATTATTATCTATATTTTTAATTTCTCGATATAATTCAAAGCCGTCCATCTTAGGCATTTTTATATCAAGTAATAATAATCCATATTTTCCGATTTTGTAGTTGGATAACGCCAGCGAAGGATCAACTGATCAACAGCAAATCCATTTTGTTCTAATATGAGTTTTAGGATTGCTGTTATGTCAGGTTCGTCGTCGACGAGTAGGATTCTTAAGCGTGAATCATTGTAAGGATCAATTAATTCCTTTTCAGCATATTTTTCATTACTTGTAATATGCTGTGTATTCGACTCATTACCAGAGACTAAATCTAATTCAGATTTTAATCTAAACTATTGGTAATTTAGTTTGCTCCTCAGCTCTAGATATTTATTTTTGTACCATGATATCTTGGAAGTATGTGATGCTACATTAAGCTGGGCATGATAATCTCTTAACTCCCATAACTCTTGTATCTTTTGAGATAATTCTGCCATTCCTTTATCTGTCAAACACACATACGTTTTGTTATCACGAACAAATATCAGAACTTCACCTACTTTTTCTAACTCTTCAAATACCCTTCTTGCTTGCTTACCCCTATCATAATTTATTCTGACGTAGTCTGCTACTTTCCCTAAACGGTAATAATTAAAACATGTATAATTTTCGATTGTTCTGATATAACGTTTGTAGTTTCTAAGGTATGTAGCAATCCAAAGTATGCTCGCATATCTTGTATGTTTAAAATCGGCAATTTTTTGAGCATCATCATTTCTAAATACCTCGAGAATTTTGCTATAAAGCTCTTGTCCATCGTTCAACCATGTCCTAGCTCCGAATGTCTAACCAATAAAGGAATAAAGTTACATAAAGCCTTTCTATTTTGCAACGTACTGCAACTAAATCGCCACCAAGTTGTTTCATCTATCATAATTATTTTGGAATTTTAAGATAAAATGCAATGATTTAGCATCTAGCTGAGCCATAAATGAGACCCCTAATGACTCTGTATGGAAAAACAATATGTAGATGAACAGAGGTTGGATAGAAGTCAAACCAAGAAGTGGCAGAGTATTAGGAATACATGCTTTAAGTCCAGTACATACCCTGGGAAATATCCTCACTGAAGTGGAAAGGACAACGATGAGACGCTTGTTGGTACTGGTGCATCACTTGCAGTGGATGTCTATCTAGCGCCGGACACCCAGATTGGCAAGACCGTGGGAATGATGTCGCTATGATGAGAAGGAAAGTAGGTAAAATTCTGACGACCATGGTTTTATCCATGGTTGTTGCAATAACCATACAGACATCAAATCATCTCATAGTAGCCGCGAGCAATATCCCAAGCAACACAGATGCCATAACATACCAAAACTCTACTTATGGTGTCAATATAAAATATCCATCCAATTGGGGATTACAAACAGGGATTAACAAACCCAGTGACACGGTTATCGACGTGACAGACATCTCACCACCAATAGCTCTGGATTCAAATGCAGTTGCTAACTTCCAGTATAACATAATTTGGAGCCAAATAATACAAAAAATCTAGACCTCTATTTACGTAACGCAATCAATGCCTACAGATTCAATGCAACAGATTTCCATATTGATTTAGCTACAACGACAAACGCGCAACTTGCGGGAAAACCAGCTTATGTTCTCGTATTTTCAGATACATTCAATGGCTTTCCAATGAAGACAATGGTGATGGGGACATTCGGTGATAAACATGGCGATGACAAGGGCAAATTCTACTATGTCTTCTATACTGCTGAGGCATCAAGATATGATCAGTTACTTCCTGCGGTTCATCAAATGATCGATTCATTCAAAATATCGAGACCTACACCTAGTAGAAACAGCAAACATCACGCATGCCACAAATACAACCGATGTAGGGAGCTCGAATTGAGATTACATGGAAAAATGAAAGGAGGCACAATTTAATGAGAATAGTAGACCCATTTATTTTATCCTTGCAATTTCGATGCTGACTCTTACCGAAAGCCATGGAGCGCAAGCTCAGACAACATCTGGAATTGACTGGATGACAGATGTAATACAGTGCGCCGCGGCTCCAGTTAGCCGTGTAGCGCATATGTAAATCAAGATGGAACTTTTACACCAGAGGGTGAAAGAGCATTTGGCTGCATTAGAAATGGTGTGTTAATGGCTGGAGGAGCTATGGCACTTGGATTACCCTCGCCTCTAATAATGCGGCTTAAGAACGCTGGCTGACCAGACTGGATGTGGTAATATTGTAAACTGGAACCGAGTAAGCTTGGGTGATCTAAAGTCACTACAGAATCTACTTCCACATTGAAAAATGGAGCGAGAATGGGGAATGCTACCTAGTAATGGCTGGGGGCAAGTTACGTCTTGCCCTCTCGAAATGTGGAAACTCCATTTAATATGGGATGTTGCGATATGAAGATCCAAACAAGCGAGGATCGCGTCGTAATCAGACTAAGCCCAAACTTAAAAGTGCGCGCAGGCTACAAGAAATATAACGACTATAATAAAAGGTAATACCCAAACATTTGGAACAAGAAATAAAGAATATTTTTGACTGGTACATTGTGCTGCGTGCGTGAATACAGCCCAATAGAACTCGCTGGAAGCGTGACAAAAAGTGGCCGCGGAACTTTCGTCATGCTAGATGGAAGGGAAGGAGACAATGTCCAAGATGTGGATACCGATTGTTGTATCATCTTAAAGATAAGAGATTTGGATGAGACATAGTAATAGAAGACGTTGTAATAAAGTTGAAGAATTTACAAGAACGTATATCGGAGAATTCAACTTTTCGTCTTGAGAAACTAGGACATCTCACGTACCTATTCGCTCTAGGAGTACCTGCATAGAGCATCAGGTTTGTGTTCACTGGTACCACTTAGTTTGATACGATAGAGAAGACATTCAAGTATTCAGACAATCAATCTACAATGAGTCATTGCTGAAACTAAAAGAGTTAAAGAAGTTGTCTGGAGAATTAGAAATAGACGAAGCATTATTTGGTGGACATAGGAAAGGAAAACGTGGATGCGGATCTGAAGGTAAAAGCCTGGTATTTGGAATATATCAGAGAAATGGCAAGGTCATCACATTCCCTGTATCCGACAGAAAACATGATACACTGATTCCCTTGATCCTTGATAAAACAACATACAAAGAAAGGTTCCTTGTATTATACGGATGATCATACTGCATATGCAACATTGAACTTGATAGGTAAACATCAGATAATACTTCATGGAAAGGAAGAATATGTTAGAGATGATGCAACTCATATCAATGGTATCGAAGGATTCTGGAGCTATGCCAAGACATGGCTATATCACTACCGAGGTGTACCGAAATCATACTTTGAACTTTATTTAAAGGAAATAGAGTTCAGGTTCAATCATAGGAACGAAAATATCTTCAGAATACTGACAAAGATGATGATAGAATCTGTTCCAAACTCTTAGGTATTACCTAATAAAATATACTGCCTAGATTCTCAAAATTGTCTATTAGCAGTTCAAGCTCTTGGTAAATACAAAATAAGATTCACGATGCCACAGTATAACTATAGCGAGATACTATCACTCAGTCTTGAAACAGCATTAGATAAGCTGGAAAATGGCGGAGGCAAGGTTCTCTTAGAGGAGATTGAACTAGCAAATGAATAATAGCATATTTGTAGCTATGACATTGGAGCAATGTTGATTCTTCGTCGCATCTCACCCAGCATATTCGCACATGTATCATATCAGCAACGTTATAACGATGGATATAACGCTGGTCAGGACTATGCCGCGTGCGATTATAACAATTGCGACCGTAGTAATCACGGCTACGATACAGGCTGTCCAAATGATAAAGGGCATACTAGCGAATTCTGCCGGGATATCACTTGGTTATAAAATTGAGTGGAATTCATTAGCAGGTAGAACTTCGACACTGCAATCACAATCTCAAGCCCAAGGTGGATCCAATGTGCGCGTTGATGGCAGTCATAATAATGTAATAATTGCTCCTAGACAGAACGAGTGCAATTATCAAATAGTGAATCGAATTCTGAAAATGTAAATAGTACAGCAGGTACAAATGATTCTACGGAGGTGAATAGAAAGAATTGAAAAAATTAGTAGTAATTAGTCTAGCATTAGTTATGACTCTTGTATTGGCAACTTTGTGGCAGGGTAATGCCGCATCAGCTAGATTAGATGCATATAACCAAGGTTATTGGGATGCAAGAGATGCATATAGAAATGGAGGAAATTTTGATGACTTTTGGCTTTGATCATTCTGATACCTATTGCTTCGATTACAAATTAGGCTATCGTGTAGGATGGACTGCGGCACAACTACTTCATTAAATGGAGAAATGAATAGACTCATTTTTTATTCTCTTTTTAGAGTATCTGGGGCATCTGGCGCGCCCCCATGACTGACTGACAACATAGGTTATGTGATTATGTCCATGTCTCAAAGTCTATACAGATAATGTCTCATTTTCGAAAATACTTATAATCTGATATGGGGTCGCATATCGTAATAGAAAACACTTTTTCCGAAATTATTCTGGATCTGATGGAAAACCGACGTTGTCCGACTTACTGCTTGGTGTATGCACGCCCCCTTACGTTCTCTTTATTAGATTGCCTTTCATCTGTACAAATTCTGCTTCTGTAATTACTCCTTGATCCCTTAGCTTCGCAAGTTTAGATAACTCATCAGTGTATGGATGTTACTGAATGGCTATTTGATTGAGTTTGAGTAGTGGTCTCCTCTTCCGTGTGTACAGTTTCTGATTGTACTTGAACTGATGATTCTTCTCGTTTAGAGGATATAGAGGAAGGAGGTTTTTTACTACTTTGCATTCCCGATCTTATTATTTCAATTAAATCCTCAGCTTTTTTCTTTGGAATAGATTCGATTTTCCCACCTTCTTCATCCTCCTGTCCATCGATAATCTCTTCCATCATTCCTAATCTCGTAGAACTGACTAACCCTGGAGCTTTGAATCTAATTGTAGATGACAAAATATTTTTCTCAAGTTTGACGCTTGTAATAATATCATATGGAATATCCACAATATTTTCTTTAAGTCCTATCATGTATGGATCTCTTATGATTATCCTCCTGTCTGTAGCATATACTATATTTGGCGTCATGTAAGATCCTCCAGGTTTTATTCTAGATTGTTTTGCAACAAGTAGGACCTTGTTCATCAGGATTTAACATTTCAGCAATTTTATTTATCTCAGAAAGCTCTTCTCTATCCTTTATATTTGTAGTAAATAGATCGGTATTCTTTTTATTGCTGCTGCCAAATCCAAATGGCATATGTAAGTGCGGTAAATTAATGGTTATGATATATTTAAGAACATGTCTATTTCCTGGGCGGCTGTAATAGTCCTGGGTCATTATCATGCAATGCAGAATTACGTGCGCACGCCATGAATCGCATATAGATCCCTTGTTCATAGAAGAGCTATACGAAACAGCAACTATCAACTGATATTAAGTGGGTAAAATTCAATTGAGCGAAAACAGCAAGTATGTAGAATTACTTGTCGAACACTGTTCCACATTGTGGTTACACACCCTAAATTGACTACCAATTTTCGGTCTGTTCAACAGAACAGAAAAATGTGATATATATTTTTTCAGAATCTTCTTCTTAAAAGAATAAGTATATTGTTATTATAGAACTTACTATAGTATAAACATGAGTAACAGAAAATATGTTTGACATTTAGTATTCCGTTAGGGATTCTAACAATGCTTACTATGCTCAGTCCAGTTAGGACAACCGATCTACTGCTGCCTACACATACGTCTGGATATAACCATGGGTGTTCAGATGCTCAAATTTCTGACCCCTCTGAAAGATACATTAACCAACCAGAAAAGGGATCAGGTTTCCATAGTGATGCATTTATGCAGGCATATAACGACGGATTTGACGCGTGCTCGGGTAATTCAAATAATAACGATAATTCAGATTCTTCTTCTGATAATTCAAATTCAAATTCAAATCCAGACAATAGCGGAGGTGATACAGGCTCTTCAAAAAGCTTTGGCCAGAAACATACCTTGCTATGCGGAGTCGGGCCTGGATTACTTACTGGCACCGGTCATCCACTTTTAGGTCTATTAGGCCAGGCAATTTGTTCTAAGTGAATTAAATAGCCAATATCCAGGCTAGCTGAGGCAGGCTGTGCACCTATAGATGATACTCCTTTTTTAAGTAAATGAATAACCTTCTTGTTAGACTTATTCAGATTTAGATAAATTCAAGATGAGATGGATTGTCTATAAATCGCATTATCTGAGTCATCATTATTCGCAATCCCAGTTTTCCCTGCTGTCGGCATCATTATGCTAATACGACCACGGCTCGTCGCTTATAGTATAATGGCGCCATCGGCAGTAGAAACCTTAAAGATGTTCAATATAATTATCCTTAAAGGGAATATCACTGACGAAACAGCAAATACTAGAATATGTACAACCGTCTCAGAAGGATACCCACAAACCATCTGCCAAAACTTGGATAACCTCAAACCTGAGAATGGGTCAAATTCCATTGAATCAAACATCTTCACGTTTAACTCAGTACCAGTCAATGCATCATTTCATTCTTGTATTCAACGTCTGATTTATCCAAACGTTACACTTTGTGATAACTTTGGATCAAGAAACTATCAGGGGCCCACCATAGAGCAACTGATGTTGCCATTTTTTGGAGTAAACCCCGCCGATGCGCAAGATGACGAAGGTTATACATATTGCCCACAATATTTGACTGAGTTGCAGTGTTACGGCAAAGTAGTTAAGACGCCAGATGATGGATATGACGTAAACGATACTTCTATTGAGCGAGCAAATAAGTCAATGTCCACATTCGAGGTTTCATCACGACAACAGGAGCCAAGCCAGACACGCTCATCTGGAGAATCATCTGATGTCTATTATGAAGGACTGGCACCATGTGACACTTTAGTAACATCGGATCATCGTGCACTCACATCTCAAGAGAAGGTAGTATTAGAGAGAGTCCTATCTCCAATGCACATGCAGCATGAATTCCTATTTGCAATCCTATTACTATTGTACCTAATATTCCAAGCACAATGGATAATTTCATTCTCACATCTCACTCTTTTACTATTTATAGATAGTTAGATATAACAATTTTTTAACTAACTGCTGCTAATAAAAATATTTGATATAGGATCAGCAGACTGATGAGTTAAGAGGATATTAAATAAAAAAGGAACGTGGTTGTTCTCGTATTCTATCCTTTACGCCTTAACACGTCCCATCGTCATTACAGCAGCCAGTATTGATATTGAACGTCCTTCCCGGTTTCAGGATCGTAATCGTGGTAAACTCCACTTGCTGGAGTGCAGTGACTTTCATGACCTGGAGGGCATAGAGTATCTAGTGCAAATGCTGTTTGCTTTTTTGGCGGATTCTATTGATGACGCCACAGACGAAATCTCTGTACTGTGGAAAATATCCATAAGTTGCTGCATATCTGGGTTATACTTGTAGATCCTTAAACAGTATTCTGCACCATTACAATCAGAATCTTCTTCTATATGGAATATGCAGTAAATTCAATTACTAGCGTCAATACTATGTATTTAGGTGTGGTAAACAGATTTGCCTATATTTCAACGGTAGTAACAAAGGATATGAAACGGGTCGTAACGGGCCCTTTAGTCAAGACAGATTCGCCAACCTGTGGCGATGCTTACCAAAAAGGCTTCATGGCTGGCTGTCTATCGGTAGTGGGCAACGATAAGGAAGTGTGCAACTTGGCGGAGGATGCGTAAAACGGTGTATAGATGTGAGAAGTGCGGTAAAACATTCATGGTTAGAGAATCATTGATAGAACATAACATCATGCATCATGACGTTATTGAACCATGTTCCACGTTGTAGTTACATGCCTTGATTTAAATCATAAATGAAATGGCATTTTGTTACTATTCCATATAAATTAGAATCTTCTTCTATAAAGAATAAGCACAATGTTCAATAATATCGGTCAACTACAATTGTGACAGGTTGAGCAAGGCCAAATCAACTATCGTAATGACAACAGTCATGATGGTCAGTAATATTAATATTAGTTCTAGGATCGCCGGCAGGAAACATGAGTGCAAAGAAGAGCAGTGATGACGGGATAAATAATCCTGATCGATGCTTCCAAGCTGGAAAAGACGACGGAAGAGATAGTCAATTCAGTCAGACGGAATTCGATACATGTGGATCATCCTATGAACATGGATTTATGAAAGGATGCCTATCAGTAGATGGTAACACACGAGATATATGTAATAGTGCGGAGGACGCAGGCTAGGCTTGGCGAGTATAAAGAATGGTAGGTATGTAGTTCAATGAAGACAATCATTGCAATATCAGTCATTAGTATGTTGGCGTTAGGTATGTCAATCTTGCCGACGAGTGTATACGCACAAGGCGGCGCATATAGCAAAGGATACAATGACGCATCATGTGACGCGGTATCATGTAATGGACATGGATACGATCCAAGTTGTCCAGGTGATCATAGTAGTGAATACTGCTCAAATTATAGAGATGGGTATGCTGCAGGATGGGATGCTTCAACGAATGCTAATAGTAATGACAATAGTCAGAGCGGATCAGGTGACGGTGGCACTACTGGTTCACAATCGCAATCCCAATCACAATCACAGACTCAACTATCTACATAACTAATAAAACATAACATAGTATAAGATCAAATGAATAACGAACTAGATTGATGGGATCATAATACCATTATTATCTATTTAGAAGAAGTACAATAAAATGATGATAACAATAATCCGATCCGATTATGTACTACGTAGATCCATCTTTCGTGCTCTAAAAGACTATAGATCGACAAATTGATAAATACAAAATTCAGAAAGTTAGCTCTTCTAGCAGAGGAAGTTTTTACAAAAGTCATCAAGTATGGCGGAACAATAACTGGGGAACACCGTGACGGTATAGCCAGAACTAAATACATCAAATTAATGTATGGCTCACTTGTAGTTTCAATTTTTGAACAAATCAAAAAAATATTCGATCCCAAGTCTATTATGAATCCTGGTAAAAAGGTTATAAATCGGTCTTAATATACAATATTAATTCATTCTAATTGATAATCAAAAATTATAAAGAAATTATGTATGGTACGAGTCTAATGTATGGTAAGAGTCTAAGATGATAAAAACAGTATTGAACACGTGTATAGCAATAAAGATGCATTATGAAAGTTAAATTTAAAATTTTAAATTGATTCAAAATTGAAAAACTAAAGTTACACTATATTATATGATAGATATATGTCTGCAAATATTCAAAGAAGCTTTAAGATTATGGTTGCAATCGATGGCTCTGAAACCTCTATGAGAGCTGCAGAGTATGCGATTGCAATGACTAAAAATGCCAACAATAAAGATGTGCTGCTAATCGGAATAACAATAATAGATCTAGGCAGATTGAATTATTCTTTTTTCGTCACCGCACCTTCTTATGGCTCAAAGGAATTAGAAGAGAAAAGACAAGAAGCCAAGAAATGGTTGAATAAGCTAGATGAACTATCCAAAGAAAATAATGTTCCTCAATTTAAATCGGAAATCATTGAAGATGTTGTATCAAGGATAGGAGGAGCAATAGTAAATTATGCCGAAAAAGAGAAAGTAGATTTGATAGTAGTTGGTACCAGGGGAAGATCAGGTCTTAAAAGAATGCTAATCGGAAGTGTCGCATCCGATATACTACACTATTCACATTGTCCCGTAATGATAGTAAAGTAAAAGATAGATTAACAAGCTAATGAAATTCATCTGCAAAACCCATTTGTATTCCCGTTGATGAAGAGGAAAGCTCGTCTAAGAAAGGAAATGTCATTAAATCTTATCTCGATGCAACCATATTTCAATTTCTTATTAAACATTCCAATTTTCATCGGTGGAGCAGTAGGAAGAAGTAGAGTATACTCACAAACTAAGTAGTGGAGTAATATGTCTGAAATATTTAAGAAAGTATTATCCATATTCGAATATGATGAAATTTCGCATATCTACTGAATTCAATAAAACTGCTCTCGGGATTTTCCTCATTATGATTTTAGTCGACTGGTCTCGGGGACATTAGTTGGTGAGACCAATGTCACCACCTTACAATCTCCAATCGTTCATAAGGAAACCGTAACACTATCGACTGTGCTTACCGATCTAAGTCAAAAAGGTAGATGGGAAATTCTGATAGGAAATGCACTAAATGAACTAAGAAGCAGACATCCAGAAGAGTTCATCAATGTAAAATATGGTGAATTTCTCACTAATGATACAAAGAGAATAATCAAAAAAGCAATAACTAATGGGACGGAAGTTGACCTTGTATCGGTAGATCAAAATCTGGCTAGGTATTAATTTGAGAACGCTTCTAGTTCTGTATTATTGTCTCTTAGAACGGTATTCATATCCGTATCTATAGCTCCATCTCACATATTTTATTAATAAGATCTTTTCGGCTTTGTAGAATACATGCATTTGATATATGATGCTATTGTATTCATAGTATTACTACTGCAATATGTAGATGTCATCTATAAAAATGCATAAGATGTATTCATGCTGTTCAAAATTCTTGATAGTAATGCATCTTTCATATCACTCAAATACATACAAATTATTCCAAGTCGATATGTTTTGAGATAAACTTAATTAGTCTAAATTTTAAGATGACGTACTTTATTAACATGATTTGATTTGATTGAAAAGAAACGAACAGGATATGCTTTTACCACACTGGTTATTAAATTGATTATTACTGCAGCTTATATTATTACAATATATCAATGAGAATGCCAAATTATATGGCTTAACAGTTTACAAGATAGCAGCAACAAAATATAAAGTGACAATTAATGTATAAAAGATTCAAAATCTCTATCCAAAACGACGTAGTTATAGCCTACGTCATTATATTTGCAATATCATATTGGCTACTCCGGATGGAGTTATTCAGCATGGCAAGGACCATTTTATCCTCTCATTCTAGAAAATTCCGAATGGTTAGGCATCTTCGATTAATTGTAGAAATCAAAATAATGTACTTGTGATCATGATGTAGAAAATTAAACAGATCGATGTTAATGCTAGATATTTAACTTGTGTTACTTATTGTTCTATCTATGAGCGAAAATACAAAAATAAATATGATTAAAAGGCTAATGGTTAGACACAGTACTATAATAAAGCTTAAGAATTGGAATCCTGACTATACTGCAGAAATTAATCAAGAATATACTCAGGATTTATTAAATGAATTTATGAATCAGATGTCTAGTTTGCAATACAAGCTGTTTGCAGACAAAAGTAAAGCACTATTAATAATCCTTCAAGGAATTGATACTTCCGGTAAAGACAGCACAATAAGACATGTCATGGGCGCATTCAATCCACAAAGTTGCAAAGTTATTTCCTTTAAGGCCCCAGATTGTGACGAATTATCTCATGACTACTTATGGCGTGCACATAGAAATATTCCAGCAAAAGGTCAAGTAGGAATATTCAATCGCTCATACTATGAAGATGTAATAGAGGTATCGGTACACAAGATGATATCAAAGAGTACTTGTCATAAAAGATATAAACAGATTAATGATTTTGAGAGATATCTAGTTGAAAATGACATCAATATCGTTAAGTTATTCTTACATATAAGTAAAGACGAGCAAAAAAAGAGACTTCAAGAACGGCTCAACGACCCAACAAAACAGTGGAAATTCTCTGAAAATGATACACTTGAACGCAAACATTGGGATCAGTATATACAAGCACACGAAAACGTGCTCAGTGAATGCAGTACTAAATGGGCACCTTGGTATATAATTCCAGCAAATACGAAATGGTTCAGAAATTTCGCTGTAGCGTATATTATTGTTAATAATCTTCGAGGTATGAATCTAAGGTTTCCAAAACCGAAGACGAATTTATCAAATATAATAATCGATTGAATATCCAAATTGCCTGTAATTTGATTCAGTTAATACACTTGCTTACGAAATCGACCAAATAAAAAAATGCAATTTCTAATTATTGGTCTCAAGATTAATAGATAGTAAAAATCGACGATTGAACTACCAATTTATATCGAAGACCATTTTTTATAGTACATATAAATTATTATTGCAGACTGGTATTGTATAAAATTAAAATGAGGGCAAAGTGACTGGATATCCAAATAAAATATCAATACTAATACATGTTTGGAATACTTTGGAAATTATCCATTACGAGTATTATTGAGCTTTTGCTTGACACTATCCAACATACCTTGTGTAAAATCATTTATGCTATCAACCAATCCATCATTGAATTTACTGTTGGCTTGTGCTAGAATAAAGGGAGTATCTGAATTATGGCCATCCCGTACTTTGAAAACAGTAGTATATAGTTTATAGGGATATCCAGTTGCAACTGCACCTACTTTTACTTTATAATCGGCAGTTGACTTACCGGTTTCTGGTATCTTCCAAGAGTACGAAAGCTCCCCAGTATTATCAGTAACTCCTTCAAATTCCTTCTTGACTGAGTCATAAGTATCAGTGATCTGACCAGTGACCTTCGCACCCACGATTCTTGCATTTGTATCGGAATCATATAGTGTGACTATAATAGTTTGTTCATGTCCCCGTATAACTGGATCCCGGTCGATATTAAAAGAAACAAATAATGATTTTGAATTTGGATTATTAATATCTGCATTTGTATGCAAAATTGATTTATGATCTATATCATTGTCTTCTGTTTCTGATTCAGGAATAGATCGTTTGGGTTCATTTGTTGCGGCTGTGCTAGTTGTGGATGATTGTGTTGTCCTGTTTACCACCTTTGTCGGTTCTAATTTCAGCAATCCCTGGTCAAAAGATTGAGAATTATTTGATGTGCCAATCACTTCAACACTATTAAATTTTGTAAGATCTGTTCCAAATTCATCCGAACAAGATATTTTAGAGGTTATCTTATTCATTCCTTTATTAATAATACTATAATGAGGCGTAAATGAATAACTCCATTTAGAAAAATCGCCAGTGTCACCTTGCCCATTCGGAATCACATGTTGATACGGTTTGATCCCATTTAAGATAACCGAAACATCGCATTTAGTAGTCATAGTATCAGAAGAGGTTCCAAAAATCTCGAGTTCTCCAGCTGAAACTTGCTGTCCCTTACTGAGAGAAGTGATCTTTACGCTAGGTAGTTTTTCTTTAGCTATAATATGAGATGGTGCTAATTCTCGATCCCGTATATCTACGATGCTACCATTTGTTATCGTCACTCAATGTTTGTGCAAATACAGGATCTAGAATGAGGATAAAATGATAACTACCTACTGCTATGCTAAAACAAAATATCGTAATTATTAAAGTAAGTATTACATATTTAAAATTGTCGTGAATCATATTTTTCATATCATGATCAATATATCATATCACATATTCGAATAACAGAAAAATATCTGTTTCTTTTTGTTCAGCATTTAAAATAATCCCAGTGACATCTGCATCAATCAATAATATGATAATCGTCGTGCAGTTATATATGTTAATGTAAATGTTCACCATAATGAATTGAGAATCATCAATGGCTTATTATCATCTACAAAACACTTGCTATGAATCTTTTTTGCATTTATCTTGTATTTATGAAGACATTTGGTCATTGATTTAACTCTTATCGAACTTTCGGTTATGTCTCTCCTTTATTGAACACATTCTTGTGTGAATTTAACGTCCTATATTTGACAAGGATTGCCATAACTTACGGATCATGATAAATAGATCTTCAGACCATCAAAATGTGATTTACTCAGTATCTTGATACTAATTTGTAAAGATCCTGTGCCGCTTGATATGTACCAAACTCTTCAAAATATTAGTCTCAATTCTCCATAAAGGGGTTGTAAGTCCACTGATAAAATTTTTCTGAACGTTTTATTTAATAATGAAATAATTGCTAACTGTATCAGATACGATGTGGGCTAGAGAATATAGACCAAAGAAAGTAGAAGACATGATAGGTAATGAGGATGCCAGATTAGCTGTAGTAAAATGGCTTACACATTGGATTAATGGAAGTAAGCCTTTGCTTTTGATTGGTCCTCCTGGAACTGGAAAAACATCACTAGTACATGCATTAGCTCAACAATTTAATTATGATTTGATAGAAATGAATGCAAGTGATACGAGAGCCAAGGATGATCTAGAGAGGAGAATTATCCCGATACTTAACAACACTAGCATACTCAGAAAATCTATGTTACTTTTTTTGGATGAGATTGACGGGATATCAAGTAGACAAGACACAGGTGGATTAGAATATTTAACAAAAATACTGAAGGAGCCAACTATACCTGTAATTATTGCAGCTAACTCTAAGAATAGCAAGATTAAAGATCTAGCGAAAGTATGTAGGGCGATAGAATTCAAGATTATTCCTCCTAGACTACTTCTGGTGTTTTTGGAATATATTTTAAGAGTTGAGAATAAGAAATTGAGTTTGGAAGAAAAAATTTCAATAGTATCAAATAGTCATGGGGACATTAGATCATTATTAAATATTGCACAATCAAAACTCGCTGGATATAATGCGACCAGGGAAGATACTGCTGAAATTGACATCGCAAACGCAATAAATGGTTATTTTTCCTCAGATTCAATTGAAAAGGGCAAATCATTCTTATCACATACTAATGGAACGTATGCTGATCCCAGATTCGGTATGTCAACAGAAGAAAGAAGAAAGGATATAATAAACGCATTTTTTTCAAGCATAGTCTCTTCGTCTAGGCGAGTTGACAATAAGAGTATGGCTGCGCTGCTTGATGTTCTCTCTCAAGCTGACATGATAGTTGGAAGGGCCGGACGAAATAGACAATGGAGTCTTCTGAAATATCTTAACGATATAATATCCTACGGCTTATACGAAAACTCACACAATAAGGGAATAAAGTATAATCAATATGGAATGATATGGCCAGTAATGGGACCTATTCTTGCGAGAGGTCAATCAATGAAAAACGTTCTTTCCAGTTTGGCTCAAAAGGCTCATACGTCAAGGAGTACATTTGGTGGAGCATATCTGCCTTATCTAATTAAGATCATGATAGATAATAAAGTAGATCCGATTGAATTTGCACTAATGTCAAATGTTGATGAAAAAGTAGGAGAAGCACTGGCAAAAGAGATAGGACGGACGCCTATCAAGAATAGTAGATGACAAAGATAGTGTGTTCATAAAATGTGAAGTAGATCTTTGAGCCTGTCTCAAAAAAATGCAAACAGCTTGAAGAATACGTTTACTTTATATGTATGATCTATGATTTTATAAAAAAGAAATATCATTAAACTATTAAAATACTCAAACATCCTTACCCTTATATGCTGAATTCTTCGTAATACTTCTACTTGACTACCACCTCTACTACGCCATATCCTCCAACCAAAGACAGGAGTTCAGAAATATTATATGGTGTCGAAAAAGCTGTGGGTCGTGGAGTTTATTTTATGTCAAATGTGAGAGAGAAGATGGATATTTTTTTTGATAAAAATGCTCCTTCGATTGTGGTAGATGTTGTAGAATACAAAAATGGTTACAAAGACATCCAAAAGAGAGGAGGAAAGATAAGAGCATTTACAGAAATTACAAAAGATAATGTTCATTATTGTAAGCAATTGATAAAACTAGTTGATGAACTCAAACATTTAGAGGGAGTCAAAGGCGGTGTCGCAGTTAGTGAAAGCGAGTATATGGCTACAACACTATTGCAAGAAAGCACTCCCCTTATGCAGGTCATTTACAGTAATGTGAAGGAGGTAGTTGAACAAGCTCAATATATTTTTGATACTCTTTGGAAGACAGCAATTCCAGCTGAGCAAAAGATCAGAGAACTAGAGGAGGGTATTGTTATACATAAAACAAGAATTATAGAGAATGCAGAAGAGATCATTAGAGAATTCAACCGTTTCTCAGATGTATCAAATGAGGTTTTATCTTGCATATCTGCACCTGGAGGTTTGCAATATGTACAGGATTATTTCGTTGAGTCAAACAGGAAATTGATAGAAAAGCAGATGAAAGGACAACATAAAGGAATAAGATATATTTGTAACATAGATAACAAGTATAATGCAGATCTTGCTCGAAAGTTTCTACAAGATGGCGTAAAGATAAGACACACTAGTAATCTTCCACCAATGAGTTTTGGCATAACTGACAAAGAGATAGCAGTAACATTTGAAAGAATAGAAAGGGGAAAACAAGTTCAGATACTGTTAATCAGTGATGAACCAATGTATGTAAAGTATTTCTCCAAGGTATTTGAAGAACTATGGACAGATAGTATTGATGCTCAGGGTAGGCTGGATGAGATCGACCAAGGTATTGTAGTCCCCTCTAACATTGAAATAATTAGGAATCCTGGCAAAGCAATTCAACGGATTTTAAAGGAATTTAAAAACGCAGATTTTGAAATTTTTGGGATAATTCCAACACTTAATTCTTTTCGTCGTCTGGTCCAATCAGGATCTATACAACTATTAGATGAATCGGCTAGAAAGGGATTAAGTATTAGGATATTGATTCCTGGTGATAAGGACACAGTGAATCAAATTCTAGAACAAGAATATGCGAGACAAATGAAAGAAAACCAGTTCTTGAAGAGAAGAACTAATCAAAGTAAGAGTAATAGTGACTATACTAACAATTTCGATTACAAAATCGAGATCAAGTGTATTGATATAGGTTCACAAACGAGTTTAGGCATTCTAGTAATTGATAGAAAATGGTCCTTTATCATAGAGACAAAAGATGATACAAAGGATAATTCCTACGACGCGGCAGGACTTGCAATATATTCAAATAGTAAACATATGGCATTATCTTATATTTCAATCCTTGAATTCTTATGGAAACAGATTGAAGTAGCAGAACAACTTAAGTTACATGATAGAATGAAAAATGAGTTTGTTAATATGGTCTGCGCACGAGTTACGAACACCTATTCAACCAATATTGGGCTTGGCAGATATTCTGGGTAGTAAGAAAGGTAATATTGAACAATATCAAGAATTTATATCCATTATTAGTAGGAACGCGCGTCGTTTAAAATTTCTTACCGAAGATATTTTGGATGTATCAAGGATTGATGGTAACTCATTAGAACTAAGAAATGATGTATTTGATTTGGTCGTTACAATTAATGGTTTATTAGATGATTATAGTAAAGATCGTGAAGGTGTTGCGAATGGGTATAATATATCATTCAAATGTAGATTCAAGAATGCTTTTGTTCTTGGAGATAGACAAAGAATTCGCCAAGTTGTCCATAATTTATTGGACAATGCATTAAAATTTACAAAACATGGATCACTTATAGTATCATTATCAGAGAAGACAAGGAATGTAAATGAATGGAATATCGCTGTAAAGGACGATGGTGAAGGTATTGATTCAGAGATAATGCCGAGGCTATTTACGAAATTTGCGACGAAATCAGAGCATGGGATAGGGTTGGGCTTGTATATTTCAAAGAGTATAATAGAGGCGCATGGCGGCAAAATATGGGCCAAGAATAATATCAATGGCAGAGGTGCTACCTTTGCTTTTAGCTTGCCGCAGTTGCCGACCTGACTCTAACTTTTGTCGATCTCATGTCAACTAAGAATTGAGTCAGCTGACTGAATTGAGTTGATGGAAGCTTCCATCCCAGCGCGTACCATGCTTCCACACCGCAAGCGATATCGTGATCTCCCATGAAGACTAACGTTAATAAGATAGCTGTGGAAAATAATAACATATCCGTCCAACTAATGAGAACTGTGTTTGTGGCCACAGCAACAGATGTCAATCATCGTTTGATGATTACTATTATTGTAGTCCTTTATTTTCTGTCACTCATAACAAAATATCTACGCTCTTATTTGTCTTCTCTCAAGTGCCTGTAATCTTGCTGTTATAGCCACAAGTTGGTCCGACAGGTGTGCTATAGCATCATCTTTCATTTTATCACGATCTCTCATTGATTGGTTTAGTTGTTCTAATTCTTCTACTTTTGTCTGTATATCTGCACCTTGCCTTTCTAATTGATGAACATTTAGAAATATCAAATAAGTATGTAGAACCGGAATGTCCTATAAAATATTCAGAATAGTCGACATACCCAAGGTCTGATAGTCGCCTTCAAATCTTCTAAAATGAGTGGAGAGTAATCTGTCATCTTCTGTATGAAGACATTTTTATATTAGAGACTGAATTTGGTTTATAATCAAATATATTTACGGATGGCTCATCTATTAAAAGAATTTTCGAATCAGTAATATTGTCTATAACCTATCATTACTCGAATCAAAAAGAAAAATAAACTTTGATAAGGAAGATCAAAAAAGTTTGAAGAACCAATTCTCTTTTGTTGGCTTTCCAAAATAATAAATCTAAATGAGAATCTTATTACCATGTAGTAAATAGAACGGTCATGACGAAAAAGTTAGAAAGAAGTATACTATAAAGAAAGGTGAATAAATTGCTTCTATTACACTTAGGACTACAAATTGTAACACATAAAGGCTTAAAATATCTGCAATAGGAAAAACTGCCATATTTGTAAGTACAAATTCAATAACCGAGATTAACATTGTAACAATAAATAGCGATGCTATATCTTTCTTTTTATCTTTAGCATTTTCTTGTATTGTAAGACTAAACATGTTTTTGAAAGATTCTTAAAGACTATATCTACCGCTGCTTATGTTTTGAGCTCCTATCAAGACATACTGTATCATCCAAGCATTAAAGAACATGTAAATAATTACTGATAGTAAAACTATAGTGATACCAGAGGAAACAATGGATAAAATTGTATGGTCATTATAAGTATTGACCTTAGATATATACAATGAGAAACGATCTGACGTTACGGAAGCTAAGCTTTTCCTCATATCACTTTCATAACCTCCAATACCTGTTAGTGCTAATGCATAAATTGAATAAATTATGAGAAGCTCTATGACTACTACGTTATAGTAATTCTTAGTTTTAAATGCTGTTTTTAATATAACTTTTCTTGCAACGAATAGCTGGAAGTAAGCTATAGTAAATGATATGAAAAATAAAAAGAGAATTACAATGTCTGAAAAAGGGAAATAGTTTTGGTTATTGTTATTACGAAGTCCTATAACAAAAAAAACCTCTGATACAATAGATATGACAGAGCCTATAGAAGGCAATAACAAGAGTATAGGATTTTTATAAAGTGAATATGCGCTAGTCTTAAAAAGATTTATGGCAGCCATCTTAAGTGTTGACATATAGCTATATATTATCTCGTATATTGATTATCCACAAGCCCCACATCTATATCAAGCAACACTTATACCAAATATTTGCGAATATAATGTAGTCTATTACTTATCATAGAAAGATGTGAAAAATGTGGAAAGCATTTCATGGATAAATCAGAAGTAAATAGACAAGGTTTCTCGTATCACCAGAAGCGCGCACAGGAAAGTCAGGGGAACATCTGGCGCATCGCTCCCAAGCCCAGCTTGGATGCAAGGTGCACTTTATTCATGGAGGAGTGATTGCCACTCTATGGGCACCCGTCCTGCCGGTCCAGGCACGGGCTGATCTAAGGGGTGGCCATGAGGACCGGGTAGCTTAGGCCCTGCAAAGAACTCTCGTGTGCGGTAGTCGTAGAACCAATCCTCTCCGTGCTCGAAGCTGGTGATAATCGGATGACCGGTAGTCGCGTTGTGCTTTGAGGCATGTTGGTTTGGCGAGTTATCGGCAGCAGCCGATGTGCCCGCATTCGGCGCATCGGCGGAGGTGTAGCCACCACTCACCAGTTGTCAAACACTCGACGCAACCTGTACCGGTCGGTTTTGCAGTTGGATTGATACCGTCTCTCTCAGGATTCATGGTCTCTCCTGTCTCATTTGTACTCATTAACTGTCGTAGTATATATGTAAGGAGATCAGTCCCTTTTTGTTACAGAGTATGAAAAAGCAAGACGTTTGCAATGATAGTAAGGGGATCACTATTAAGTCAAGTGTCGTAGTGTCTGTCGTCATTCCAAGTTCCAAATCTACTCTCTAGATAACCTGATACTGGCAGCTTTCTGTTCTTCTATCTATGTATAAAATCTGTTTGCACACACATCTGATTTTATCTGCTGGTTTACTTTCCTTTCATTTGGATTTAGGTATGGCGCTTTTGTTGGTAGGTGGATTATGGTCAGCCAATCTTCTTCCTGTGCATTGATATAATTCCGTGCCATTAGGCTTACATGGCATGAAGCGTTGTCCCATATGAGTATGAGTCTTTTGCACCAATCATTTTTCATAACGTTTCTAGTAAAAAATGAATTCAATTCTATTCCAAGATAGTAGTCAATGTTGATGAAAAGCAATCGACATTAGGCGCTTGAAGATAACATAATATTAGAACGCTATAGTTCTATCTTTCGATCTTAATTTTATCTTTGTCTTTTGATATCTGATGTAATTGTTTTGGATAGACCAAGGTAATACTTATGAGCAACAAAAATGATCATTATAATTTGAAGATGTATGTCTCGTGAGACTATCGATAATGATGATAATAATGACCCTCCATCAAACAGGGAAGAAGAAAAGGTGTCGCTACTAGGGGAAAACAAACAGTCTGAAGAACAGTTACCAATTGGACAGGATTTTGAAACTGAAGTGCTTAATGAAAAAGATGATAAACAAACATCAACAATACCAACTAGGCAGGAGGAAGGTGGAACAATGTCAAGAGCAAAAGTAAAGAAAAAAGAAAAAAGAAAAAAATTGATAAAACCTGTTGCTAGATTGGCTGAAACCCGTCGGTTAACAGATTTAAAAGGGCAGCTTGCAAAACAGACCAGTAATATAGATCAAATAACAAAAATTCTTAAACCACTGCAAAAGTACATTACAACTACAGAAAGACAGTTCAAGTCAATCAAGCAAATTGAAGGACAAATAAAGCAACTACAAAAACAGACCTTAGATATTCTAAAAATCGTCCGAAATATCAAGTAATTGCATTGTGAATAAAAGTAAAATTGCTATTCACAGTCGTTTATTTGTGAACTAGCGATTATGATTATTATTCATAACAGATAGCATATGCAGATTTATCTACTTAAATATATAAGCGTACAGAAATGGCTAAATCTAAATCTAATTGTTTGTCACCATGACAAGGAGAAAATATCTTAACTGATGCAAGGCATATACTATATCTTTCAGTTGTCCATTCTTACCATGAAAGTATAATGCAAATTCAAATAAGACAAGCTAAATAATAACAAGTCTGTCGTAATAGTAGTAATCATAATGAGTGAATTTGCCTTCTTTCGATTTAGAAGCAATAATATGCTAACTGTGGAAGAAGAGGCAGCAGAAAGACGAAATCATTGAACTAACAGAAGAGGTTCTAGAGGCAAAAGGTATAGAATGTGACTCTAGAATATCAAAGATTTCTGAGAAGCAATTAAGAGAAATACTTGAAGAAGTAAGGAAATTACGAAGAAAACGAAAAAGACTCGCAACAGCAGATAATAGAACTAGTAGTAATAGTGCAAAAGAAGAAGAAGAGAATGAAGAAGTAGAAGGAGAACAGCATGAAGAAATACCATATATCAAATAGAGGTCATATATCTGATAGGGGTGCTTGAATTCTATAAATGGTCGAAAGTCTTACAACACGTTGGCTTTTAGCCCTTGGCATGGCTACATTATGTTTTGGAATATTTCTATTTGTCTTACGGATTCCAATACGAACAATAGGCATATTCTTTGTATTGGGTATTCCTTTGATTTTATTATGGTTATATGTTGATGACAAATCAAAACAACAACGGCAACAGCAACAGAATGAGAAAATAATTAGTAATTCTAGTAGTGACCTTATCCAACACCAACAACAGCCATGTATATGTTCTATTTGTAAGCATGAACAAGCAGGAGTCTGTTTGAATCAAAAATGTGCATGCTGTATTATAACGAAGGGTGATAAGGTCATTGGACATTCTATTAATCCAATGCAATAAAAGAGTGCGATTTACTGTAGATGATAATTAATAGAGAGGTCGTCTGATCCAAAATCCAGTATAAAATATTTGCTTAGTCTGTTAAGTGATACTATTGATCAAGGTTTTACAAGCTTATAGTTTAGTAAAGACATCCTAAATGCATCAAATATATCATTATATGATGTAGCATCTTTATCTAAGTTTCCTGTGTTAATATTTACCACTGCTGTTCTCAATGATGTAATCAACTTTTGGAAAGTAGGATGTATTTTTATTTTTTTGGCAGACAATAGTTCATTCGTATGGGCTAGCATGTCTTTATGCATAGTTGCAAAGTTAACTGGAAATACTTGTACATTATTGTAGTCTCGTCTAGGGTCATACATGTGATTTATAATATTCTTTTGTTCTGTATATGTTCTATAGTCATAGTCTCCCAGTTGATATTTTAGTGTGCTAATAAAACCTGCATTTGAAGCATCTATGAATATTTTTGTGATATGGTGTTTATTCTTTAGCTTACGAATTAGATCTATCATGTCATTATGTAAAGGTCGGTTGAAACTTTCAGCATAGATAACCTCTACTGCATTATCTTTACCCTGTGTAATTACAATACCAAACTCTGAACTACCAAATCCTTCGTCTATTCCCATACTTCTACCTAAAGCTGTTGATACACTCCATGCATCATTAGGATCATAAGTCTCAGTGATAGCATTATCAATATCTAGCTGATGGAATGCATTTCCTATAAGACCCAGATATTTGAGGTCATACTCTCTATCAAATGATGGAGATTGTCTTGCTTTCTGAATTTCTTCTGCAGTGTATATTTTGCCAAGACCATAAGTGTAATCTAATTTTAATCTCTTGTACAAGCAAGTCTCTTCTGGTTCTTTCTCTATCTTCTCAAATAGACCATCAGGTGCATTAGGGGTGCTAACCATGACTATGAACGGATCTGATTTTGCAATATATCGCTCTGACACATGTCTTACATCCTCTTGTTCTGACTTGCGAAAAAAATCAGATTCATCAATAAATATGAACTTGGGATTGTCCAATGCTCTGTACGAGTCTAGATGATTGGATGGAAAGGCTTCTATGGTACACCGATTTAGCTCTAGAACAGTTTCTTTATTATTGAATGTAATTCGATGTTTTTCTTCAAATAATGCTTTTAATCTCTTTATGAGTTTGATTGCAATGTCTATGTTAGGACCTGTTACTATGCAGATCTGAGAACCCTGATATTCATTGTTTCTTAAGCACATCCATGCAATATACCTTAGAAAGAACTCAGTGATACCTAATCCAGTAGCTTTCTTTATCCATATGTGTTTATGAGACTGCAAGCTGTCGAAGATTATCTTCTCGTAGTCATAGAGAGGCTTTTCTACCCTATTCTTCTTTGGAAGTCCTATAATATGATTAAAACAACAATCTCCATTTGTCCTAATGTCCTCTAGTCTATGCTCTTCAGAATTCCAAATCCAAAACTCTTTTCCTTTTAGGATATTAAAAAGTCTGGTTTGTTGTTCTTGTTGAACTGATGTTATTCCTTGTAGTATCTTCTGTAGGTCCTTGAATGTCATCTTTGTTATTCCTTGCCTATAATATTATCCTCTAGTCGTTCCTCAAGTCGAGTATCGGACTTTACGGTTTCCAGTTTGTCTCTAGAATTCTCTACAAATTTGATTGCATCACTTAACACAGAGGCATTTGTGAGCAAGTCCATTTTGTATTTGTAACAATCATTTGCTAATGATAATGCTTGCAGTTTTAGTCGATTGTCTTGAGGTAGTTTATTTGCCATGTCCCATGCAATCTTTAATACCTGATTAATTCCTGTTAGGCATCGCTGGTATTCCTCTGGTAATTTCTCATTGATGTGTAATTTGATTTCTTCTTTTGCTTTTGATCTCAGATACTGTACATCTCTACTTATTGTAGGTTGACTGATTTGAAGAACCTCTGCAATATCATACTGATTTTGTCCTTGTACGAGTAGCTCAAGTACCTTATTTCGACGCCAGTCTACTTGTTTCTTAAATGAAGTCGAATTTGTTTTTCTAATTATTATTCCCTCCTGCTTGTCCTCTGCAGAAAGATTTATTCTTACCACTATTCATAATATACGGTTACTATATATAGGTAACTACATAGCTTTAAACCTTTCGTTTGATTCATTAGCATTCGTCATTAATTCACCTTTTGAACTTGTTAGTAGTCTTCCATTCAAACTTAATGCTGCATGTAGAATTAGATTATCCTTACAACAAGAAGATATCAAAAAGATATGGTGGATTGGAAAATTCTTGAAGCTTACATACGTCAAATCATACGACTCCAATTTCAATCAACATTGGAGATTTTGAGATTATCAAACAAGTTGGAGAAGGTGTTTCAGCTTTCAACCAAGTAGACGAAGTAACTGCTAGCCTCAGGTACCTCGGAACTTCGCTATTCTAAATGTTTTCAAATCTCCTTCTTATCCAATATTATGAAAAGTGGCTACGAAACACAGAAGTATCTTTCCTGTATGTAGAATGCCAAGTTCCAGCAATCGCCTTATTTTCTCATGATTCTATTAATGGAATGAGCCTCTGTTACAAGAGAGTACAAAGAGATAGCATCCATTCAGCAAAGCCCAGGCAGTAGTTACTACCTGCACTATTGTACCTGGAGGTAAATTCCTGTGTGCATGACGCCAACAAACTAAATAAAAATTAATCTTTGAAATCAATATTAGTATGTTATTGGTGAAAATGTTGTAAGAATAACAATAGCAGTGTATAACAGTATTTACAGCAACTCACTCCTTAGAGACTATAAGCACTTTGGTCCTATGGCATGAACCTCATCCGTAGTGTTTAATTATATTACATCCTCAACCCTCTCATACAGTGCGCTCAAGGGGGTTGGGGTCCTGCATGTTAAGGGGTTCTATAGTTTTGAATATGTATATCTTTCAGTTCAATTCCTATGAATATTGAAATTATATGGTCAAATCTTTAAGGATGTAACCAAACTTATCAACCATAATCATCATAACAATATTTTAGAAATAAAGGGAGACAGACTATGAGATTCCCATAACATCAGATGGGATAAGTAATGTTGAAAATAGCCGCGTCAATTTGATTGTTCAAGCTAAGGATAATCAAAGTGTGATACTTGCATCCTCATCAATTAGGTTCAATTTTGTGCATACTGTTGTAGACCTTATCATAATCCCACGGATCGAAGATATGCCTTCTGAACACGAGTTGATATTGAAGAAAATTGAGCCGATTGTTGAATGCATAGAAATAAAAGGTAACCAGAATCCAACAATGATAAGAGAATTTTCTACAATAAATCCTGCAACAGAAGAAGTCATTGACACATACGAGATAATGACCAAAGAGCAGATAAATGAAAAAACAAAGAAAGCTCAGCAAGCCTTTTCTGAGTGGAAAACAGATATACAGAAAAGAGCTGATCATATTCATGATTTTGCTCATGAACTAAGAAAAAACAAGGAAGAGCTTGCAATAAAAGTCACAAAAGAAATGGGAAAGGCTATAAAAGAAGCAAGATCTGAAGTCGAGAAATGTGCATGGGTAATGGATTATTTTGCAGATAACGGTCGGGTGTTTGTAACTGATAAAGTAGTTAATACGGATGCTAGAAAGAGCTTGTGATATTTGAACCATTAGGAGTAATTGGAAGTATCATGCCTTGGAATTTTCCTTATTGGCAAGCATTAAGATTTGCAGCTCCTTCGCTGATGGCTGGTAATACTATAGTACTAAAACCAGCAAGTGCTACTATGGGATGTGGAATAGAAATTGAAAAAGCGATTGATAGGAGTGGAGTACCAGATGGAGTTTTCCAAACGATAGTTGGAGATTCCAGTATTGCAGACATACTTATCGATTCAGAAGATATTAATGCTGTGACATTTACAGGAAGTGTTCCTGTAGGAGGTAAAGTTGCTCAAAGAGCAACATCACAAATAAAAAAATGTGTGCTTGAATTAGGTGGAAGTGATCCATTCATAGTGTGTGAAGATGCCGATATTGAAAAGGCATCAAGTGGAGCTGTCAAAGGCAGATTTGTTAATAATGGTCAGAGTTGCATAGCATCGAAACGATTTATCGTGGTAAAAAATATTGCAAACGAATTCATTGAAAAGTTTGTTCAAAACACAGAAAAACTTAAGGTGGGAGATCCTTTATCAGAAGATACAGATTTAGGACCTGTTGTAAACGCTTCAGGCCTGAAGACCATAGATTCTCAGGTTAAAGATTCGGTTAAAGCGGGTGCCGAAATACTCACAGGAGGTCAACAGATAGGAAGCAAAGGGTATTTTTATAAGCCTACAATTCTGAAGAATGTTTCCCAAAATATGCGCGTAGCACAAGAAGAAGTCTTTGGCCCAGTTGCACCAATAATAGTTGCTGAAGATGACCTGGAAGCTGTGAGACTTGCAAATGATTCTCAATATGGCCTTGGAGCAAGCATATGGACGCAAGACCTTGATAGAGCAGATAAATTGTCAAAAATGGTTCGGTCTGGTATAGTAACTGTAAACAATGTCGTAATTTCCGATCCAAGAGTACCTTTTGGTGGTGTGAAGAAAAGTGGATTTGGAAGAGAGCTATCAAGGTTTGGAATGCTAGAGTTTGTCAATATCAAGTGAGTGGTTCTATGACCAGCTTGTTCACCAACACTATGTGGAATAGTGGAACAAACAAGGAAGAAGAAGATGTTTTTCTTTTATAACCAGAAGAGTAGAAATAAAGTCTGGAGATTCCCTACTGGATTTTAAAGACATTGATTTATTGCTCGCATTTATCTTTATCTGGTTTGATAGTAGGAATCAAAGTAAGAAACTAATAATAATAATAATAATATTAAATCTTTGTATAGTCAAATTATGAAATCACAAATTTTATCAATAGATCATATAGTAGTGTTCTCATGCCCTAAGTAGGATTAGTCGAATCTTAACAAATGATATGTCGCAAGTTTATTCTAAAGCCGCGAAAATATTGATAGAATAACTTTATACTAAGACAGTTTCGGAAGGGATATTTTCCAACTTATTCTGTAACTCCTATTGAATAAACAAAGATCGACCTCTAAAATCCTATATTCGGTCAATACGATATTACTATTAATACTTTCATCACCATTTCTGACAATCCAATACAAGAGTTATAGCTATGCTGAAGCATTGGATATCAGTGATTCCGACGAAACTTCACGATGTGTTAGTTATGATGTTCGAGAAAAGGAAATTAAATTAACTTGCAAACTTGCTCACTTGTCAGATATTTATAACCAGCTTGCCGATCGAACTATTTTGAATAAGGAGGGTCAATTGAACGACAGTAATAATAGCAATATATGGCTACTAAATGCAGGTATCACTGTAGAAAAAGGATCCACACTAGTAATCGATCCAAAAGATACCAAATGGCTGAAAATATTTGATGATCGAAAAATAGCCTATCCAATTATTGTTCATGGTAGCTTATTAATAGATTCAGTCAAGGTTACGTCGTGGGATCCAAATACTAATGACTATGTCAAATTTGATCCTGAAATATTACAAGATAAAGAACATGAGCACACAGGTATAGATGCTGTTCCAAGACCTTATATCATGATTGATAAGGGAGCAACAGGTACTACTAATATCACTAATTCGGAAATAGCTTATTTGGGATATGAATGTGGTGGTGGCTGTTCCGGTATTAGTATTATGCTAATCCGAACGGAGATACAAATTAGGATCATCTAAACATAATTAAGAACAACGAGATTCATAATAACCGATTTGGGTTCTACTCAGTAAATGCAAGCAACATACTTATAGAGAATAACATAATCCACCACAATTTCATGTATGGACTGGATCCTCATACCGGAACTCATAATATTGTGATTAGGAATAATACTGTACATGACCATGGAGCGATGGGCATTATCTGTTCTCTTAATTGCTACAATGTAACGATAGAAAATAACACTGTTTTTAATAGCGCTGGTTCAGGGATTATGTTTAGTAGAAACATGTATAATTCAATAGCTAGAGATAATATTGTACATAATGAATCCAAATGCATTTTCATATCGCAGTCGCACGATAACAAGATATACAATAATAAAGTAGACAGTTGTAACAATGGGATTTATTTATTTAATAAATCGTTTGCTAATTCTGTACACAACAACACCATAGGCTCATTTAATGAATCAGGCCTGCGAGTTAGCAGTGATTCAACTAGGAACCACCTCTATTCAAATCAAATTGCTGCCAAAAGTGTAACTGAGAGTAAGGATAAGGATCACGATCATGATCATGACCACTAATAACAATAGAAAATAGAAATACAAAGGGGAATCATGACAATAATGATCTTACAGCCAATGCTAATGAATTTAGAGACAATAGTAGAGGCGGCCACTACAAATTGAGTTCGTATAAATATACAGCATAAAGTATAGAACAATATCTGATTTAACATGTCATAAAACATCTCCGAACTCAGATAAACATTTATAAAAAAACATTTTAATTAATTATTGAAAGACATAATATGCTAACTACTTTTTGATTTTTCTACCAAATATTTACAATGGTGTTTCTTGGCTGCATGGGCGTTAAATAATTATTTATTTGACTCAAGGTATATAATCCAAAAGTATTAGTTTTTACTGCAAATTGGTTTGGAAGAATGTGTATGGCATACATGAAATACTCACTAGGGTTCTCGTCAAATGTGATCTCAATGAAGAACATTAGAGAGTCAACTCCGAGCTTGTCAAGTTTATTGGTTAGTTTCCTTTTTTTCTCTATGATGTACTAACTGAATCAATAAATTTGACAAACTTGTGTGAACGACTATCTTTTGTATTATCCCATACCTTTTTGAACCTTGGAATTGTAATCATTGATTTAGCGGTTGCTTCCAACCATAACCATTGCTGTTCATCAATCATTTTCGTTTTGTAAAGGCTGACCCTCTATTCCTCCTATGTCTATTGTTTCCAAGCCAAATTTTGTGAGAAAATTATCTACTACATTTTTTTGGCTTCGTCATCATTTCCACATATAAACATGGTAGGTGGACCACCAGGAAAATCTGGATGTATCAAATGCATATTCCAGACCATGTTAAACGGTTTTATTACTTTGGAATCCGGCAGCATACGCTGAACAATCTCGCCAGCTGAGTCTGTGTAACCTACTGCTAGTCTTGGTGACATTCTTCCAGTATAATCCCAAGGATTAGTAACATCAATCACAGCTTTTCCAACAAGATTCTTAGCATCGGCCATTTTTATAGCGTTAGAAGTTCCAGCCCACAAAGCTGCAAGCAAATCTAATTCACCAAACGATGCTGTCTCAGCAAATGTCCCTGATGATACATTTCTCTTGTTATGCTTGGCAATCCATTCAGTTACCTTTTTTGGTTTGGGTCGCGTGATCCAATTTTGACTGTATGTCCAAGTTCAATAAAGCCATCAGCTAGCCTACGACCTGCATCTCCAGATCCTAATACTCCAATTTTCATAATAAATATCGTTCTCGTTCTGATTCATACTTGTTGCATCTGGGCCATTATGCAATTACTATTTTGTCGATAGTACTATGATCACTATCACTACGATATATGACTAGACTTCGTCTTGATACTAAGAAGATGAATAGAGCAAAAGACGCTATTCCTGGAGTACTTTATGAATAAATGAGATTGCGATTGATCCTTCGCCGACTGCTGATGCAACACGCTTGATGCTGCCGCCCCTTACATCACCCACCGCAAAAATACCAGGCAAACTGGTTTCAAGCAAGTATGGCTGACGAGTAAGAGGCCACTGTGCATCGGTCAGATTCTCTGGCGATAGATCGGGACCAGTCTTTATGAAACCTTTAGCGTCTAGTGCGACGCATTCATTGAGCCGAAATGTTACGATCGCTTGCTTTTTTCATATGTTTAGCGCTAGAAGGTAGTATTTCGATATACTTAAGCGGGGGTCGTTCATTTGATAAAAGTGGGTGAGTGCTGCTACGTAACACGATACAGTAGCAGGCGCTACCTTCTTGACCTGCTTTAAGTATATGATATAATCCCTTATCAATCCCTCCAACTTTTTTATGTCGATTAGTAACATATCTTCATAATTCGTAACCTGACAAAACTTCATAAAATAAGGGAAGACCTCTTCTCGTGATACCGGTGAATCCAGAGTGTGTATGAAATTCTTGTATGCTTCAGAATCCGATTTGTTGTCTACTAAATCCGCCATAATTGTTAGGAATTATTTTAATGTCGGCTATTATTTAATTATAGTATGTCCTATCATCATGCTTAATTGACTATATCGAGATTATATGTAATATCTACGAAGTAAACACTAGCAGCAGAAGTGAGAGGTACCCTATCGGCGTTACTTTAATGTGGTAAAAGATCGTATTAGAAGTAGGTGGATCCAAAAATACCATAATTCCTGATCGCAGCATGTTATGTCCATCCCATCTGATTTGGCTTGTGAGTATCTTGTGATATAACGTGCGTAAATTCCTTAAGCAAAATCCGTGGCAGCGGCTATTGATTTATCTTGTAATCCAAGTCTCCAGATCCTGATCCTAGAGTGATCGTTTCTACATTTAGTTTGGCTACAGGAATTTCATCTATCAATTTAGTCTAACCTGGCATAGCATGATCTAATCCGAGTTACTGGTCATTGGTCTTGTTGGTTGGTTAGTCGCACGCAATATCCTTAGAGATATCACTAGCAAATTACAATGTTAAGGGTTTTAGAGGATCTATGGTCAGAGAACAGGCTACTTGTTATAAGCGTTATAAGTAACTTAGTTCTATGAATCCTAAGGAAAGTGACCACTTTATGAGTAAGAGTACTGCTACCAATGATCAACCGATTCCCAAGAAAATAGACAATTTAAATTATGGTAAAACGAATTTCATTGAGAAGAATTATTCAACCATTATTGATATAGATAAAGCTATAATAGTATCTGATGTGCATCTCGGGTATGAAAAGTCTAATGTAACAGCATTTCTAGATTTTCTTACCACCAATATTGCAAACGGAACTTCAAAAGACCGTTCGATATTTATCCTTGGCGATCTTTGGGATTTTTGGAGAAAGCACGATACTATATATTCAAGAGAATCTGACGAGGTTCTGTCCTTGATTAACCAGTTCAAAGACGTATATTATCTTCCTGGTAAAGACGTATATTATCTTCCTGGTAATCACGATCATATTACCCTAGATGCAGCACAAAATTATCCTGATTTTAATTGCTATAATATTGGCAAATACTTTAGGATTAAAAGTGACGACAAAAGCTTCTTTCTTGTTCATGGACATGAGCTTGAAGTGATCTCGAAGCTAACATATCTTAAACTCTCCGAGTACGATAAAATTTCAGATCAACTGTGTAGAATGAATGACACGGAAGGAAATATCGCAAGCTATCTACATGAAATGTTTCATAGAATATTCAGGCAGGGACAGCCTCAAATTACTGATTTCCTGGCAGCCGGCAGAACAACGAAAAGGTATGGATGCAATAGATAAATTTGCCAAGTCAAAAGCTAGGTATCCACTATTAGGGATGCACCTGAATGATATTCTGATTTTTGGGCATACTCATAGACCTTACAATGATATTCAGAATAACGTAGTAAATACTGGGGCATGGATAGCAGACATGTTGGTTCCCAAATGGTTCGAGGAAGAGTATGGCCAAGATAAAGCATGTTTTGGATGGTATATTGAGCTCAACCATGGTGAATACAAGATACTACCATATGGGATCCATCAAAAGACGAAGGCAGAATGGGAGAATTCTGAATCGAACCAACAAGAAAATGAGAGTGAAAAAGGAGAAGAAAAAGAAAATATTGTTAGCAAGGCGGCGTTCCAAGTAGGCAAGGTGGTAAAACAAATGGTAGAAGTAGGAAGCGATGCTGTGAAACAAGATTCTTCAACTCGATCCAGATGATTCGGAAAGCAGTGCTCACTGATGAAATCAACTTACTATAAATCATTTGTATATGATATGTACTTTAAAGAAAAATGATCGCCAAAAAAGCGATCAAGGTTTAAATGACGCTACTGTGGATATGTGGGACAAGAGTCTAGAATTATTCGGTAGCCGAAAAAAGCAAAAATAAAGGTTCGTTGATTTGCTTCTTATGTGGTATCGATTGATTTCTAGCAAAATGTATAGATTTGTTACGTGATCTAAAATAACTTTAATTATTTCCATGCATAATTATTGAACACCAGAGATGAGGCTTAAGGATATTAAAGAAATATCTTCAGATAGTGTGAGACTTGTCACTGAATTCGGATCACCAGGGATGATAGAATCACTTCGTAAGATCAAAGAAATTGCATCAATAGTACAAGAAATTACTGATTCCATAGAGGATCCTCAAATGGTTAATAATCTAGAACGAATTAATCTAGAACGAATGCGTACTGCCTCTGAAGCATTGCAGCATGCTGGAGATAGGATCAGAAACGTCTCTACACGAGTAAACGAAACTGGTATTGTGGATGAAACTAAAAGTTTGGCATTATCAGTTAAAAATAAAAGAGATTCTAAGTCGGAACAAAATTTAAAGGAGATAATAATTGCTTTTAAGGACGCTGTCAAATCTATTAAAAGTTTAGCAAATGAATTAAGAAGATTATAGATAAATAGTTACATGAAATTACTTGGTTGTTTGTTGCATGTATGTAGAGTGCAGATAAGGTCTTTGATGGACCTCTATCTCAAACAGGACATATATATTACTGTGAATGAATGGAATAAGAGAGGAAACAGATGAAAATACGATGAAAAATCGAATATTAATCCACGGTGTCCATGCCAGGCTAACAAACCCACTCTCGATTCAACATTGCAAATCCAATTCGTCTCTTGTTAAATATCCTCACTTTACTTTACTTTACTTAACTTTTAGTATAAATATGTCCATTTGATATTAATAATAGGTGGTATTAACTTAAGGAATTGTGTAGGAAAGATTGCTACTAATCCAAGCATGAGATGGCTACCGATGTCTACCAATAATCCCGCTAAGTTAATAGGGGCTAATAATATGTCAAAAGTTTAATACGGTCATTATAAACGAAATCACATATGTAATTACCTGTAATTTACACGCTATATTCTCTAATGTTTAATGAGCACACCATATTAGTTATGTATTTTTCTGTGTTTGCCAGCTCCGTTTCCATCTTATTCTTACCAGAGAGAGCCTTATTGCAAGATATATACCGAACCCTGCGAATATGCAAAGGACTATTCCTGCTACTATATAGTTTTCAAGTAAGCATACAACAGCAAAAACAGTGGTCAGGCCTGCATACGAAAATACTATAATAGGTAAATACTTGGTAACTTTCTCGGCAATTTCTATTACCTGTACGATTACCTTCACGCGATCAGAGGTCGACTTGGACATAGATATTCACTGTTGTAACTATGATGGTTAAGAAATGATATTAATATTAATGTTATTAGAACTCAATACTTATAAGAAAAAGAATTGATTTTTGTTACAAATCATAACTGCCTCTTTAGTTCCAACTATTATGATAATACTCATAATAGCAATTATCGCTTTCTTCTAAGTGTATCGACCGTTTATCAAGAACCTCTCTAAACCTTAACATCGTAAAACTATGAACTGATTAACTCTATTAAAACTAATAACAAGATATTATCAATTATCTCATCTACCTATTCAAAATAAAAAACTAATCTAACATACAGTATATCCAATATTGAAGGCACTACTAGTGTTGTAATTAAGCCAATAACAATGTAATGATTATTTCTATCCCAAGAAAATTAATTTGGGAATTCATAACCAAATGTTGTAGTCTAGTATGTCAAGGTAACATCTAGATGGTGAGGTCAAATTCTACTTATTATATGATACGTTACTCAAAAACCCTCATCTTACTTTAAAATACTAATGAGCGATAGGAAAAAAGGATTTTCGAAAGTAATAGTTTCTCCACAAATGCATATTTCATATCATTTTACATAAATATCTGCTTTTTATAGATACTTATTCAAAATGAATATATTTCAAAAATTTGTGGTGTGTTGAATTGTCTGTCCGTTAAATGCAGCTAATCCAATTCTGGCAAATGATGTGAGTTAACAATAACTTGGCTATCTTCAAAAATGGTATCTTACTCCAGTTCATTCATTGAATTTTAAATTTTGACAAATAGATATTATACAGTCAATTTTTCTACTATTCCCCCTATAGCATGATTAATTATCCATCAGAACCATTTGATTTTCAGTCATCATTACTTTAGCCTGAAGAGCGATCTTTTAGTTCATAATCATTAATAATTTCTAACAATAATCCCTCAAAAGATTAAAGATAATAGAGACATTAATTAACTTGGACTAAAGAGAAAATAAAACAATGGGCAAAGAACATTCTCCGGTTTCTGAACATGAAGAACAAGTAACCAAGATTATAGTTACTCTTCAAAATTGGATAGACAAATATGCCAAGAAACATCATATTATTGATCCATTGATCTTCTTGGATGCGTTTCACGAATTCGAACTAGTAGTTGAACAAGAATGTGTAGGACAAGGTGTCTCAAAAGATAAGATTGATTTAATCAAAAGGAATGCTGGAGAACGATTCGAAATAAAACATAAAAGAATGTTAGAGGGAGGAGATTTTATCTAAAGAAAATAGAATAAATCACATAACAACCCAAATCTAAATATTTGAAAATAGCTATTAAAGTTAATATGAATAGGTCTTTCGGGTTCGTTTGTTCAGATCATACGATGCTATGTTATATTATGTTAGTCTACTAGTATAGAATTAAATATCTAGATTCGAAGGAGGATATTTTAAAATATGAAAATATTTCTCCACTAAAGTTTATGATATCTTTTGTATATAATAGAGGATATGTCACCTTAGCTTGTAAATAATTCATTAACTGCAAATAGATCTCTGGAAGTATCTATCGAAATTTCGATCTGCTCTAACTGTAATATATCATTATAACAGCTTAAGATCTTTTACAATTGGGTCTATCCTTTCAGATGGCACTGGTCCTATACCTATACAGGTAACAGTATCAGGCTCTAACTGAGTTCTGCCAGCGTCATGTATCTTTACTACAGGCAAATTTGCATTTATGATATTAATAAAATAATCGTTTAGTTCACTGTAACTATTTACCTTTAATATAACCTTAATCTGTCCATCTTCCTCTTTCCAATCTATCACTCCCTGCATATCATATTTACTAGCCCTTTCCATTGCCATAATTGCAGCGTGTGCAACTTGCGCTGCAATCTTACCACAACTCATTCCTAAATCCTTGCGAACAATAATAACTTGCTTATACATACTAATTAATTGTGTTCTTACTACTGAGGATTAATTATAACTTTCCCGGATTGTAAAATTAATCAGTCAATCGTTTATCAGAATCACTGTTTGAATCAAATATTGTACTATAGAGACATTATCAATTCAATATTGGTTGTTATAGCGAATTATTATTGCAAATAATCAAAACTACAACATTGTCCTCTATTGATATATTTTTAATATTGGAATAACAGGTATATAGGTTTCTTACTTTTCATCCAACATGCTTGTCCAGGTTTTATTTCTGTATGCTCGAATTCGTAGAAGTGAACTTATGGCAAATCCAGATATTGCTCCCCATATTATGTGAAAGAGTATTGCACTAATTGCAATACCTCTTGTAGATTGATATATATCGTCAGACAACACCATGTGGTTAGTTTTCAACTCCAACTAATAAGGTAACAATATGAGGAATAGAAGGTTGAATTACTAAAGCGGTTATCGGAAGGAACAATGCTAGCCACATAAGAACGCCTGCCACTATTCCGATAAACATACCTTGTTGTGGAATAATTATCTTAACTCGCTTCCATCTGGTAGCAAATGCTCCAACTATTGCTCTAAGTAGTGTCCGTGTCAAAATGTGAAGACCAAAACCAGCATATGCTGCTAATGTAAAATTATTCAGACCTAAGACTATTCCAATAATAGAATAAAACGTAGTCATAGGTAACCCTATTTCCAATTCAGATACAGCTATCGTAGTAGATATAGACCAAGTAGCAATAAAACCCGCTATCGCTCCGTAGTACGCGCCTTTGTACATCACCATTTTAACTACTGGTTACTGATTCATAATACCTATACTTTAACTAAGTATTATTATATTTTGTCTAGCAAATATTGTAATAATAGCAAATCTATATTATTAGATATAAAACATATATTATTATGATAGTTTTGTTGTAATATATGTTCCAATTCATACACCGAATCTTTCAAATGTCTAATTTATCTTATTCGAATTCGAATCGCGTATTATGTACACAATTCTTGTGCAGACCGTTCATAATTCTATATCTCAAGAGTGTCAGTTCATAGTTCAGTAGCTGCATTCGAATCTAGTTGAAGATTTTGAGTAACTCACAATGATAGTGTTTGAAATGTGTTTGAAATGGTATATGGTAATTATTCAATTGAACAAGTGAAAATGGAGAAGTTTGTGAATGGATTACTACTGGGAATCGCAGGATGAGATAGATAATTATTTCGACTCGGGATCTTGTCAGGTCATGTAAATACTAGGCAGACGTTGATATGATGGAAATAGATTACTTCCAGGTCATGTTAGGGTTGACAAGATCCAATCAGCAAACGTGGCGGATCTGTAATTCCATAGACTAAGAGGAGAAATGAAAGGATGTGCACATCAATAACTATTGAGTTCTAGTCATTTTCATAGTCTAATCTTAAGGATATACTCCAAGGAAGGTTTTTACAAATCGCCTTTTTGCGATCATCAGCGCATTTTTTCCGGTCTGCGTCACTGTAAACTATTATCTTACCATCATTCTTCTCGTCAATAATAAATCCCATTTCTCGAAGACTCTTTAATGCAGGATAGATTGTGCCTGGACTAGGTCTTTCTCCTTTTCTTTTTGCAATCTCTTCAGCAATCTCCTGTCCATGCATGGGTTTTTTTGATAGAAGGAAAAGAATTAGAAATCCCAACATGCCTCGCATGTCACAACAGTAGCCGCTATTTTCTTCCTTGGCATCCCTTATACAGTGTATTGGGTATCCGATATATATAAATACGCCCATTACGATATATCGTATATCCGATATGCACAGAAACAAAATAGGAGGTGAATCATGAATGACATATGGTTGTTGTGGAACAAGTTCACGTAGCACGCGAAGTTTTCTTACCAAAGAGGAACGCGTAGCATTATTGAAAGAATACAAAAATGATTTGGAGAAGGAGACTAAGGAGTAACAGAAGGATCAAAGAGCTAGATAATTGAATTGGACTTAGATTCGGCATCTCTTTTACTTTTGTGTTGCATAATTTATTTACTTATCCGAATTTCTTCCAGTATCAGCACATATATCAGAATTAAAATGTTCACTGTTATACAATTACGTAATTCATAAAAACATTACAATGCTATAAATTATTACCATTTATCGTCTGTATAATTTAGTAATGGAATCACTGATATAGTTACTCGTGCCCTGTTAAT
>CAVPXM010000030.1:0-257784 GCA_963709405.1 uncultured Nitrososphaerales archaeon | reverse complement strand
GGATTTATAATAACTCTATCAGAAGCGAACATTTGATCAGGTGAATATGTGTTTAATTCTGTAAAGGATGTTATTGTTTATAAAATTAACATAAAGATATATTGAATGGATATTTTGAGGTCAGCTTAAGAATACGTTATTTCTTTTCTCCCTTTGTCTTATCCTCTACTAGGTTATACTTTGAAAGCTGCTTGTATGCAAGAAATACGACCATGGCTATGACCAAGAAGTTAATGATATTCGAAATAAGATCGCCATATCTGAATACAGTAGTTGTTCCCGCTAGATTTGGAACTGTTACTGTTAGTGCTGCTAAGCTACCCGCAGGAAGAAACAGGCCTATCAAGGGATCGATTATATCCTTAACTAATGAGTTTACTAATGCAGAAGCTGCCACTCCTATTACGAAGGCAATAGCAAGTCCAATGACTCCAAAAGTCTTCAAGAAGTCCATGAACTCTTGAGTAAATGTTCTTTTCTTAACATCGGGACTTGCAGTCATAAATATTGTAGGTCCGGAACGCCCGTTATTTAAGATATTCGATTTCTTCTTCTTCGTCTCTTTATTGTCGACGGCTATTCCTTAAGATATATGAATCTAGGGCGAAACTAATAACTGCAAAAGTCCTGACTAGATAAGAATGAGACTCCGTTATAACATTTCGAACGCCATAAGGAAACGGAATGTGATTTCCAATGGCGAGTGATCCTCTTCCATGAGCGGAACTCGATTCGTTTATGCCCCATACTATCTGAAATGATCTTTAAGTACAGAGCGGATGTTGCTAAAGAATCTGCGGAAGAACACTAAAGGCTCGAACTTGCTCATAACCATAGGACTTGTAGGGTTGGTAGTGGCCTTAATTGTGGAATCCTGGTATGGCGCGCGATCTTGAAATGACACGATTAACAATGATTACGTCTAAGACGACTATGGGTGGTCCTCTTGTTACAGACCCACCCAGCCCTTATTCAAAGATCTTATGACGAGCCTAATTTCCTGGAAGACATATAATATTAATTGAGTATCTTTCTAGAAATTTTGTTCTAGGCAATTTATTGATAAGATATGAATTTTATGGTTTAATTTTTTCGTCATTATTTATTCGTAGGTTATATAATTACTCATATGAAATACTTTGAATGTGACTGCAGTAAAGGAGATGACGAGCATGACGTACAAAACACTTTCAGGAGTGAGTGTGCTTGACTGGAAAGAAAAAACAAATTCTCTGTCCTTATTGCACTAAGACCTGTTCTACAAACTGGAATCTAAAGATACATATTCAGAGAAAGCATAGTGGAAAAGCAAAACCAGCAACACCACGGTCATATGCAACTAGTACTCAATTCAGTAGTTCTGATGTGAGTAATATGCCAACGACAAATGATAGGCATTATTATCATCCTGATAATAATAATGGCAGCTATCATCAAATTTATCCATCTTATGGTCATTTTTCAGAACTAGATTCTAAGAAATTAAAAGAATCATCATCTTTCAAAAAAAGAGATGCAGGCCATAAACTACTAGAAACCATACGTCAAGCAGTTGAAATAATAAATATCACAAAACAACGACGTCGACCCACTTTCTGGCAACCATCAGCTATAGGAGAAGGAGGTATATCGTGGCCATTTAGCGGTTTTATTACGCCATCACCCCCTAACTTATTGAATTCTTGTAATAATTCAACAATACGAAATATGTGGGGCACTAATAAAAATATTGTTGGATTTCGAGGATACATTTGTTATAACTGTTTGTCTTATTGGGCCCAGTCCAACCAAGGAGATATGAAATCACTAATACAAGTTAAACCTAATCATAAATGCGATCCTAACAAAGTTGCACATGCCCTAAATATTTTGGATATTCAAAGTAAGAAAAATGAGTTGTACAGCGAGTTTATCGATTTTCTGGTGATGTTAGCTCAGATATTTGACAGTTGGTGCCTTGTTTTCTCAAAGGAATATGTATTTAAAGGCTGAAGAATTGGTCCCTCCGTCCTATCCTTCTGATTTGACAGCTGGAAAACATGATAGTAATGTGCAGTCAGTGCTACTAATAATAGTAATAAAGATCCATTGTTATCAACTCAAGAGATAGATCTAACCAATATAAAAGAAAACAATTGGGCTTATCGTATAATCAAAGAAGAAGAACAACTTGAGAAATCAATTGTAATGAACAATGATGAGTTGATTGATTTTGTTAAGACTGCAAAAGGAACTTTTGGAACATTTCGAGTTAAAACAAAAGATAACAGAATCAAAGAGCGTTGCTTTCTTATGTATATAGTATTTTAAATTGATATTGCAAATACTTCAGATTGCTTGATAAAAGCAGGATCTTTTTATCTTCCATTGATCTTGGGGAATAGATTCAAAAAACTCTTGCATACACAAAGTAAATGTAAAGGCTAAATTCCTTGGATTTTCAATTATCTCATAACGAGATAAGATATCACGGTTTTTACTTTTATTTTGAGGTTTTCGTATCCCACTATTGCTATGGTGATACATATCATACCAAATATAGCAATTCCTACCTTGATACGAAATGATATTTTATCACCTCCTCTTGTTTTCTAGTTCTAGTCCTGCTTGTTTCTTTCATCTCTTTTGTATTACATTTTTGGATTTTGACGAAAATTTCAATAAATAAACAGCAAAGCTTAATGGTAACGTATGATCGTTATAGGATATGTCCAATACGCAATACAAGACAATAGCTCGAAGATTTATTGAAGATATATTTAACGGCAGGAAAACAGAGATGGCAAAGAACTACCTTATGCCTGATATAAATTACCATGGGATGGCTGAGGAGGTTAGTGGTCTTGAGAATTTCAAACAGTGGGTGGCTGAAGATCTCTCCGCATTTCCAGATATGAAGGTCACAATACTAGATGACTTTGGAGAAGAGAACAAAATTGCCATAAGATGGGCCTTAAAAGCTACACATGAAAAGGACTTTGCTGACTTTTCTGCCACTCATAAGAAGTTTGAGACTCAAGGAGTCGAAATTCTTCATTTTGAGGGAGACAAAATTAAGGAGGCATGGACAATTTGTAACATGGCTGACTTGGCCCAGTAATTATTGTTTTGAAAGTTACTACTTCTCTATTTATATTGGGATTCACCTTTTAGAAGCAACTCATCTAATACCAGTACACTTGTGATATAGCCATTATACTCATCCCATTAATATTCTTCATCCATTTGGACAAATTAGCTATAAATGTTGAATGATAGTGGTTCTTCTCAGCCTTATCTTTGCCGAGTATCCCATATAGAACCAGTGAGAGTATTGGTGGTTACTATCCGTGCAAGAAAGCTGGAATTACGAAATCTAGGTATTGTTCGCAAACTGCTATGCTAATTATTTTTATGCGCAAGAGCGGGACTAAATTTGATAATATAAAGAGATCTAAGTATCAAAGTCACGAGGCTATTTGATGAATTTTCAAATTTGTTCTAAAAAATTGCGTTATTATGAATATTACAAAATTATAGTCAAAAGATTAACCGTTCGTCTAACTGCATCTTTTAGATTAAATCTTAGATAACAATTCCGCCTTGAGTTTCTGGAATTCCTCGTCAGATAATATTCCTTTCTGGTGGAGATCAGCATATTTTTGCAACTTCTGAGTGATATCTTCCTGCTGTGGTTGGGTTTGGGTTTGGGGTTGTTGTTTTTGTTGTTGTAGTGCTTCTATTTGCCTTTGCTGTGCTTCTATCTGTTGTTGTGCTGCTTGTTGTTGAGCTTGTGCTGCTTGTGATTGTTGATTCGCCTGAGCGCCGGCGCGACTTCTTGCTACGCTTGCTCCTATAGCTCGCTGAAGCCCATCTCCCTCTCATAATTTATAAGAAAGTATACGTAGTTAATATACTTTCGGAAAGGGAATTCGGCCCTGTTAACTGAACAATTGATCTAACTTGCAAACATTCCTTCATACTGTATGAACAGGTGGGCCATAGCAATGTGTGTCTGGTGATTGTGTATTTTTCAGGGCAAATGTTTTTTTATATGTGTCCAAGACTGCACTTACCAGCATTGTATCAGGCAGCCAGACAATTATTTGGCTCGAGGTTTGCCTAGATTACCCGAATCAATGTTACCAATGTTGTCTTATCATTTTGTAAGAGGCTTGCTCTTAGATCTTCTGTCATATATAACTATGATAATCCCTCCCACAAAGGCGATTATGCTATTAATTACAAGTATTATACTTACCAGAATCCCGAAGGAACTAAGTGCTATGTCATAACCTATACTCTTCAGAGTATCTTTGATAGCCGTCTGGTTGCCTTTAACAAAGTTTCCGACACTTGATCTTATCAAATCTTTTGCTGAGATTGGGGGTAGTGAATCGGCTACTGAGACAAGGGAAGAGAGGGAAGGGATTACCACCGCTAAACCAATCAGTAGAAGAACTCCACCAGCTATTAAAACTGCTATACCGCGCTTAATTCAAAATCGCTCCTGGACATTTTTTCTAAGACTCTTAGGATTAACCATATTAATAAATTATATGATAAGCAATGAAAACATTACAGGAGGTGATATTTCTTGAATTGAAATTTATCGCTACTTAGAACTAATACGACAAAACCTGTGACTAATATCACAGAACATTGACAATATGCATATATAGTAACCTAACCATATACTCGACTATGAATGTTCCTAAGCTGCTAGTGTTGGCTAGCCTAATGTCTCTGACAATGATTAGTGCAACTGCGGTTACTAATATGTCTCCAGCATTATACGCCCAATCGAGCGACGTATCTAACACGAGTAGGCCACATTTCTTTGCAAAACTGACTGGCGATAATGTTTTTCCTCCAGTAAAGACTAATGCTACAGGAAGAGCAGAACTTGCTTTATTAGGTGACGGAAAAACTATGTCCTATAATATTACAGGGGGCCCTGTGGATAATGTCAGAGGAGCGACGCTGTGTCATTCGACGGGAGGAAGATGTACTGATATAGTCGTCTTGAGGAGTGGTACTCAGCAAGGATTGAGTGGCCAGGCGAAATCAGCGTCTTTGGCAGGAAATTTCACCTCTGCTGATTTCCTTCGTGGACGTGGGGAGGACATGCCATCTCTTGTAAGAGATATCCTTGCTGGAAATGTGATTGTAAGAATTGACACTATTAAATTTCCACTTGGCATAGTGGCAGGAAAGCTATCACCGAATTTGCCTGAAAATGCAACCGGGGCTCAACCCCAAAATGCAACAGCGCCTGGACCTATACCAATCAAAAATGCAACCGGGGCTCAACCCCAAAATGCAACAGCGCCTGGACCTATACCAATCAAAAATGCAACCGGGGCTCAACCCCAAAATGCAACAGCGCCTGGACCTATACCAATCAAAAATGCAACCGGGGCTCAACCTCAAAATGCAACAGCGCCTGGACCTATACCAATCAAAAATGCAACCGGGGCTCAACCCCAAAATGCAACAGCGCCTGGACCTATACCTGCCTTGAAGTAATTGGTGCCTTAAAAGGTCACCTTTTTTTGAGATAAAAATTTGGGGGCATTACTTGCTTAATCGATCAGATACGAGATTTTTATTAAATCTATTGTTTAATCTTGGATCAAGTATTGTCTCTCCTAGTACAGATATTACCGTTCTATACCTAATATTGTGAGACCCCGTGAAGTTAGCTTAGATTAAGGGCGTTAAATGCAACCTAACGTCATACTGAATAGCAATACATTTATTGAGAATATGCTACAGATATGGTCTTTCTCAAATTATCAGCGTAACGATCAGATAGGGATTTTAAGAAGCTAAAGTTGTCAGGAATAGAAACGTTCCTGACTGATGCCTGGATATCGTTTACTAACCTAATAATCTGTGCACTTGATATATCTGCTCCATTCAATACAACATCTCTAATCATTTCATGGCTGGAATTTTTTATGATGTTGTAAGGAATATTCTCAAGTGCAGCCATAACGAAGATATTGGGCATATCTTCCTGAACGTCATCCGCTATATCCTCCCAGTCATCGTGTATATCAAGCAACGCCTGATTGTAATGAAGAACTAAAGCAGACATTTTCATTAAAGCTGGGGAGCTTGGCATCTAAAACTTTTGCATAGACTATCGATGCATCTGATGACTTTGATAGATTAAAATGTCTTATTTCAGTGTACGAGAAAGCATAATTTCCAAGTATACGAGATTTTACGATCTGCTCAAATTTCCAAAATGTCGAAAACTGCTCTAAGGAATAAGGTATAGAATAACTAAGATGTTGTGTATCACTTTCGGATCTGAGATATTCATTTACTGATTGACGCACTCGTTCTGCGAGCAAAGCATATTTATCATTCCCTATCTCATAAAATCTATCGGAAAGAAGAATATATTTAGCTAACAACCGAACTATTCTATAGATCCACAATGCTTTGGTTACATCTTTTGTATCAAAGTAGGCAGCGATAAAGTAACTAGGATCCTGCGCTTTTTCATCTATAGTTCGGATTATGTCTGACAAAGGTGGGTCATATTCGATTAATAGCACACTGATGGAGATCATCTGTTCAATGAAATTCAAGGGATTGGTAGTATTGCTTAGCTCCGCAGCCGCTTTAGAAATTTTATCTATAATCACTCCTGTGTCAAAATTTTTCGACTGTGATTTGTTGTTTTCCGTCATCTCATATTGTCATCTAGCCGCTCTCGCAGAACTATAAACATTATGAAAGGGATTGGATAGTATTTGACAGTATTCGACAATTCTTCGCAATAATCGTTGGCTCAATTGAAGGTTTTGTCTAATTTTAGTTATATGTTACTACCTATCAGATCATTCCATCACTGTCATAGTATTTTTACTTCGATTAAGGCTATCAAAGAATTCGTTAGCTCTGGATATGTGTTCGTCTGTCCTACACACACCTGCAGGCAGTACTCCCGTATTTCCGTTCGCACAAACATATTCTTCTTACGTACACTATCGTCTGTTCACCACACTTACAAGGTTTGTTCACTTACTGCTAGTTCGCTTTATTGTAACCCAGCTCGTTGAGTACGACAATTAACAATAATTAGTAAAGATATTGTCATTTATCATCATCGTCATCATCGTACTTAAAGATGGGTTTTATACACACGACATAGCAGATTCAGAAAATTGCTCATAAGTTGTGATAAGAAATCAGAAGAGTATTCAGATCAGTACGTTTCCCATGCTTACCAAGGTCAATAAGAGCATTATCGCTCAATATTGTGGTTGTACCTTTTCTGGACCGGTGTATAAGACCGGTTTAGAATTTCTCCTATCCTAAATACCACGATCACGACCTGGTAAGAGCCGCATCTTCCTCCCTGAAAAGCCAGCTGCGATTATCTGTATTCCAGCAATTAAGAGCGCTATGCCGATCAAGATCCCTACAAAATAGATTCCAAGGCCCGGTATGAATATCAGACCAGAGATAATTAGCATTAGTACACCCACACCAATATTTGACCATCTGGCCCATCCGCTGGTTTCTCTGTCACCGATTCCATGGATGATCCTAGCAATACCATATACCAGAAGGGCGACTCCTAACATTACTACTAGAAATACTGCAGTTCCGTGTGGAAACGCCATAACAATAAGTGACAGTATGATCACGAGTATGCCCAATCCAATACTAGCCATTCGAGACCCGCTACGAACAAAAAAGCCTGTAATTACCTTCTCAATTCCAACTATTAAAAGGACAACACCGGCAAGATATACAATTGTTACCACTGACCCTCGAGGATAAACCAATATCGTTATGGATAATATCACAGCTATAATTCCTAGCCCAATTTGGGCGAAACGCATCCATCCAGGCGACTTACTTTCACTCATTATTGTTTCTACATATTGCATGTCAATATAAATCCTTTTAAGAAGATCTAGATGTACATAAATTCCCGTAGATTAAATCGTTCACGATCGCTTTTTGTTCTCATTAGACAACTGCTGTAAAAATGTTTATATATGACTTTCAGTGCTCCAATACCAAATCTAGTTTCTAAGCGACATTTCTGTTGTCTTATAGACAAGCTTCGCTATTTTAATTTGTCACTGTATCATGATCATAAATAAACCACCGTGTGGAAGAAATCTTGGAATTTTATCTAAGATAGTGTAAGATCTATGTAGTTTTTCTAACTGATATATCAATTCGCTTAAAAGAGTAGAAAATTTACTCAAGCTCTGGTAACAAGCTAGTTGGAAGAGGAAAGGTAGAGATATCAATGATTTCTGATGCATAGAACCACCTTCGATACTAACAATTTTACGAAATTGGAATGCAAAGATTCTAATGGTTAGTAAAGGCATTGAGAGGAGGATTTCTTAAAGGCGGAATCGTTCTTTGATATTTAGAATGCATGCCCAAGTAACTTCAAAATAAGAAGTATATAGGGAGCCGTCATGCCAATGCCGACTATAAAGACATCCCATCTCTTAGTTATTTGCGAAAAGAAATGAAGCGTCGGCTTCATAGGTATCACAAATCGTTCGATCTACTTTAAATTTAGGGTATAATTGACTATAAAATTGTTCTTTCCGTGGAGCATATCTAAGGTTAATTAGATTTCATCTACTTTAGCAAGTATAGTCTTATAGGCTTCCTGAAATTCATCATATCTTGCCTGTATCTGACTTGTTATGCATAGTTTTGGTATAATAGCGACTATTTAAAAAAGGCGCAAGCGCAAGGACAATTCGGCACAAATATCCTTGCCGATGCCATATTACGTCTTTTGTATATTAATTGTTGAATTCATCACCATAGGTGACAATATAGCTACAGCCATAGCTTACACTCCTAATCTAATGCGTCACTGTTACAGGTTCAGACATTGTTGCATTTGCATTTCCGGTGTCGGCCAGTGTCTTTTTGATAAAGTTCCAGAAATTTTTCTCAAACGCGTGTGCTCTATATCCTGACACTGCAGCTACAGGAATTACAGCTACTCCTGCAGTCAGAACACCTGCTATAGCTGTTGGAACGATAATGTCCTTGCCCCATGCACCAGTTCGCAAGATTAAATCATAATTACCCTCAGTGCCGCTTATCATTACTTCAACATCTCTTACATTCCCAATGATAACACTACCTTTAGTACCTTTATGCGCCTTTAGATCCCAATAATTTTCAATTTTCTCTTCATGGATTATGTCCAGTTTGAGCCCTTGGAGATATTTTTTGATTTGATCATATACTTGTGAAACCTCTACATTTTGTAGAGTTACATGTTCTTGTCTCATTATCCCCTTGTAAAGGGCAATCTCTATTATACTTTATGACTGGAGGCAGTATGCGCATAATTCAATGAATAGTCTAATTAGAAATTATGTAGAGTCTAAAATTAAAAACCCACAAAAACAATAGTGCAAAGGATATACAGGCTTTCCAGACTCAAACGTTTTTTATTGATGCTATGTGACATGTTTTTCATTGGGATACTATGATATCTCTTTGGTTTGGGCTATGTAATTGCGCTCAGAACCGTACCTAATATTTTCATTCCTCAGCATATATTAGTTATTTTAAGGATCTAAATTATCAGCCAAAAATAACCGGAAAATGTTAATATTTCTTTTCATACCTCGCAAACAGTTTTCTGAGCCCGTTATATCAAAGGTTGGGTTCTTTCTGCAATCCATCTTCTAGAATTATGATGATGGTCATTCTGATTTCTGGTGTAGCCGTCTTACAGTTATATCGAATATGGTACATGTATCCTCTTTCGATAACATTATTATATTCAATCTCTTTGGAATCATATCCTTTGTCAAGACAGAAAGTGATTTTGAACATCTTAATGCAAAGGTTTTTCTATTTATTACCATTTTGTTAACAGCTTCTGTTGTACTCTTCACGTCGTGTGTATTAGCAGCAGTAATAACAACAGATAATGGTGATATGCCATCTTGATCTCGATAAATGACGTTTTGTCTCCAACTTACCTCTTTTATCTGTAGGATTAGGACCAGCGGGTCATTTCTCCCCTAAATGTGTCTTTATAGATATACTATCAAGTGATTGCCACTTCCAACCAATGCCTACTAGACCATCATGTACTTTTAGCAACCTAATCCATAATCTATGCAATACCTTAGATGCAGATCACTTTGGAATTATCTATGGCATGTGGAATTCGAAGCCATATTCTCTTGACAACATCTTCAATTGATACCCAGCTCTTAACACAAAAAGAGTGCCGTCCAGCAATACCTTCCTATATATGATACTACTGGACATCCTATAGTATTATTTGGTTTTTTCTGGTGGAAGTCTCAAACTGACCTCATTTTATAAGTCATCTGGAATTCTTTTGACAGTCGGAAGCGTGTGATTCGACTATAAGTCACACTTATGAGAGGAAAGTCACAAGCTGTATGTCTGACTAATTTGCGATAGGCTCTTAATAATGATAGTATTAGTTGCTGTTGAAGTCAAAGCTGACAGCATGGTGGATCGAGCTGGTAGGATTCATTGAAAAATTCATTCTGGCATACAAACAGTAGCTAGGTGAAGTTATCTTCTGCAACGTAACGTTCTAAATGTTCGAGTGGAGATCAATATGTATCGGTGGGGTCATGTAGAAAAGGTGATAAATAAGTGCCTTTTTCTTTTTTTGTAAATTATATCAATTATATCTTTGTTATTAAAATTATTTTAAGATCTTACAAGCATTTTAATTATTGTTACTATTTGTACCTAACTCTTATGTTCCTAGAATGGGGTAACGGTTAAATAACTTGTTAACATAGAGCATATCATGAAAGAGACTCAACTGTTGCGGATATTAATAAAGGAGAGAGCAATTGTAAGACTACTTAAGACAATCGGTAATGCAGATTACCCAACAAGAGAACTACTAAACAAATTGGGTGCATATGGCTACGGACATAAACTACTAGTAAGGGCTGAACACATAGGTCTCGTACAAAGAAAAGTAAACAAGAATAAGGTGTTCAACAAATTAACAGTGGATGGCAAAAAAGTGGTAGCTCTGGCAAAAAAGATAGGTGTCTAGGAGGTACTTGACATATTTTTAAGTCTAGAGACTATCCGAAATGTTCACTTCTTCTATAAGTGATCCATGCATAAGCTAAGTATAACATTCCATAGTTCTGTATCCTCTTTTCCCATCTAATTAATATTCATGTAAACCTGTTCATCGACAAATGTTTTCAACAACCTACCGTCTAGCTCTGCATTTTGGTATTCCATTGCTTCATTTTTACTTTGCTGCTGCTTCTTTCACTTCCTCTTAATCTGATGCGACTTGTATGAACAGACTTTTCAGTAAATCGTATACCTTTGTCCATGCACGTGTCCTGGTTCATTGTAGATTCAGGTCTATGGATGACTTTTTACGGTCTTGCTTTATTCATTTTCATGTCATGGCTGTTGGCACCACCTATCACTACATCTGGAGATAGGCCTTTATCATTTGTCAAGATACTACGTTTAGTACCCGATTTAGATCTATCTGTGGTATGTAGTGCCTCGCTTTTCTGGGAAGAGGTGCTTCTGTGATCGTACCATTCCTATCTTGCCATTTCCGATTGATACTGGTCTTTTTATTATACCCTCAGAAGCCATAGTCTACTTTCGCTTGAATGCTTAGCTCTTTCTTTAATACAGGTTGCTTCTAACTTGACTAAAATCAATTACTTTTGGAATACGTTCTAAGTAGATGACTCAAAAAACTCGCTGCAATGTCGGTGTTAATCATTCTCATGATCTCTGATTAATTGTATTTGTTTATTGTTACCAGTTTGATCACTTAATCAATAAAGCGTCGTTTTTAATCCCATCGTAAGGTAAAAACATGTAAAGATAGCGATTTACACCGGTCGACGTTTATCGAAAATGCTATATTTTTATTCAAAACAAGCATAGCGATGACAGATTACCCCTACAAGAGAGATAAGCATATTATTTTTCTAACTAACTAACTAACTAGCACCCGCTCCGTATCCAATCTGAGAAATGTCTAGAATATGGTCGGTAAATTTACTTCGTTTATAATCTCTCAATGTTGCTAGCACTGACAATTAAGATACCTTTCAGCATTTTGTCGCTCATATCATCTTTTATCATACTGCAAATAAAGTTGCTGTTAACTTAAGGAATAATGTGGGTAAGATTGATCCTAATCCAAGTATGAAATCTCTAGCGATATCTACCGACTATTCCGATAAGTTAACAGGGCCCAAATAAACTCGAAGGTCTTTCTATATCACCGCAGATTATTTTTATTGACACCTGTGAATATTCTGTTTCATGTTTGCCTAGTAAAATACGAGTTCAACTTCCAATATCTATAAATTGGACTCGTCAGGGAGTCTGACTGTATCCTATTGAGGGCAGCTGAAGGTATCGAAAGTCCGCGTAAATGGTTTAGGATACTTCAGGTCGCTGTAGGTCTGACATGTATCATATTATCCATCCTTGTAATAGCAGAGTCATCTTCTTTTGGAAAGTATGCAATAGTACTTTTCGCATTGGTCGCTCTAATGATAATTGGGATAGAAAGACTCATTGCCGGAATTCGGGCAAAAGGCCTGAAAAGATCCTCTAGAATTATTAATATAGCAATAGGAGCGGGATTAGTAGGATATCTAATCCCTGGAATTATAATTCCGAGTTTTGCCATAAAATACATCGTGCTTATTCTCGGATTTGGGTTATTGGCTAATGGTGCCGTGAGAATCTTGGATGGTTTAAGGAACGACGAATATGATAGGCGCACAGGAATATTTCGGACTGGCATAGGTGTCTTGAGCGTGGCGATAGGTATAGTTGTTCTAGTAAGTCCAACGACTGGATTTGTTCTTTTGCTGCTGATGGTATCCATTGCTTTATTACTTACTGGCATAGAGCTTGTAATCGTGGGAACTACAGGAAGACGGGTCAGAAGACATTTCTAACCGAGGTACATTAATAATTATTTTTGGTTTTTGAATCGATATCTCAGTGGTTACAACAGCACTAGAAAAACTACTAATTAGGGTCCGAATTTTTCTTTTTTTGGCACGTACTTTTATACAAAATATGACATATTAGGGATCTAGAGTCATCTTCCACCTTTTTAACCATTTAAGAATACCAACGATCATGTTGGGGAAATTCAGATACCCAGACAGGTAGAGACAGTAGTAAATGAATAAATAGGCTATTCTAAGAAAAACAAAGTGAGAGAGTGCGTTGACTGATCACGGAGATTTGCAGATCGATACCGCCAGAAGCTTTTCTAAAGATGGAAAATGGTTCAAGGATTCGCAGAATAGATATCTATTATTTCGTGGTGTGAACTTTGGCTCGCGTAGCAAGTTGCCTCCATATCTGCCGATAGCTCGACTCGGCACAACTCAAATGAGTCTTGATGAATTAAAGAAGGAAATAGAATCTGTCAGTACTGACTTGGATCGATTGAAGGAATGGGGTTTTAATGTTGTGAGACTCTTGGTGTCATGGAAAGCACTTGAACCATATCCCAACAAGAATCTGGATGATATTGAAGATGAGGGTAAGATCTACCTCGTTCTACTGAAGGAGATTATCGACACATTATATAAACGAGGATTATATGTAATACTTGACTTCCATCAGGATATAGCTCATGAAATATACGGAGGAGACGGATTTCCAGACTGGGCGTTAGCAATAGATGGTAAAAATAAGCTTCCAAAGCCTTCCAACATGCGAGATAAGAAATGGCAAACGGCCTACATGATCAATAAGTCTGTGAGACATACCTTAAAATCCTTTTGGCAAAATGATTTGACGAATGAAGTGGCAGGGCTGAAGAATTTTCCTGTTAGAACTCATCTCGAAAAGACAATAGGTCAGACAGTTAAATTCTTCAAGGCTTCAAATAATAATGATGGTCACCCGGCTATTTTAGGAATAGAACCATTTAACGAACCACATCCAGTAGGTATTGAGCCTGATAAATTTGAACAAGAGTTTCTTTACAAATATTACTTAAGTATAGAATCTGAATTACGATCGTACGACGATCGGTTGTTTTTGTTCATGGAGCCTAGGGTTGACTGGACTGTCTCCAGTGCAAGTGATAGTAAATCACTTATGGGAAAATCGGTATTTAGCGCTAAACGCACGTTTAACCTAGGATTTATTAGGAATGTCATGGTTGAAGGCAAGCTTGAACACAAGGAAATCCGAACAAACCTGCCATCGGAGAGAGGATTACTTAAAAGCATTTCACCTAGAGGTGTTTTGTCTTTCCATTATTACGATGTTATGGCTATCGCAGGCTCTTACCTGAAGATACCTGAGAACTTGACTAGAATTAAAAGGCTATGGCCAGATATCTTTGCTCAACTAGTAGAGGGAGCAGAAGAACGCGACTTTGTTCCATTCTTAACTGAATTTGGAGGTCTTCAGGACGCTGAACAAATCCGAGATTACCTTGACTTAAATTTTAACCAAATTGAATCCTTCTTACTGAATTCAACCTTCTGGAATTATGACCTTTATAACACAGAAGAAGGGAAAGACAATTGGAATTTGGAGAACTATTCACTCTTGGGACCAAACCGTACGCCGAGGAACATTGATGTTATAGTACGTCCATATCCGATGCGTAGTTCTGCAGAACCGATAGTGCTTTTTTTTGACCACAAGTCCAAATATTCAGCTTTGATTTTGAAGGGCGAAGCTTCAGAGTCATATCCTACAGTCATTTATGTCCCGTTTCATATCCACTATTCTCCTGAGTTTGCTGTTTGGGCTACAAGTAAAAATGTCAGATGGGATAAAGAAAATCAAATTCTCTATTGGTACCCTGATAAGGATCAGAGATTAAATCAAATTATACTGGGAACGCCCGGAGTGCTAAACGAGGAGGCACTACCTAACAAATCAAAGTCTTTGCTAAACAACACAACGCTAGCAGGTACGTTCTCTGGATAACACAAGTCACATACACGTTGTGAATTACCAGCACGTACTTCCTACCATGTAAGTATTTGCGCTGTACAAAAAGTATAAGTATATGAAAAATCAAAAGTTTTGACTTTAATTTCTAATTATTTCTTTTGAGGATTTAGAGGATAGACACATAGACAGTGGACCTCAGGATCTGGAGCTGGTTTAACATTTTTTATTAATCACTTTTGTTGCTAATAACCCAACTTGAACGTACTTGGATTTTTTCACATCCAATTCCTTCCTTTTCGATTATATATGGCGCGCGTGTTCGACTCTTAAAGTAGAACCTATTCGAGCTTTCACGATGCTTTATCAGAATGGAGCATGATTTCCATAATGTTTATTCATTATTTCAACAATTCCTCTGGAACTAAGGATTACAATGTGACTGCATGAAATCTCGAAATTGACCTGCCTTGTGTCGACTTATGTGAGTTTAAAAAATTTAGGTGTATTTTACCGAATGAATCCTTAGGATCCTACCCTTTTCATCTTTGAACCACACCTGGGACATGGAGCTTGATTGTGCTTTGTTCCACAGCTCATACAATAATAACTTAGGGAACTGCCACCACCACTACCATATCCACCAAACATCGAGGAACCAGACAAGCCCATCTTTTTCAATGCTCTTTTTCTCATGTAAAAGCTAAGTAGTATAAATACTGCGATGATGATCGGTAATGAGAATGGAAATGGTATAAATAACGATATAGCAAGACTGATTCCAAGTGATATAGCTATCCATAATAGCTGTTGTGAAAGAAAGTCTCTATTGCTACTCAATTGCTCACTCATATATGCAGTATTACTATATTAAATACTATCCTTTTTGATGATTTGTAATGCCTTGAAAAAATTATATAATATGTTGGCATTTGGATTTATCTTATACCAATTCTTGGTTTGTGATGACGCATCACTATAGTTGGAGTAAATGTTTGGTAGATATTGTTCGTTCATTCATCTTGTACCAATATCTGATTTGGTCATCACATTTAAATTGGATTTGATAGTATGGAGAATTACATCGACCAAACCGATGGGGAACATGACTGGATAGTACTATTACGATTACGATAGTACTATCCAGTCAAATTTGTTTTGTATTTAGTTTCAGGAAGTATGTATATGTGACGAGAGCAAATCTCCAATATTTCAAAGGCATGTGCGAATCGAGGTATGACGCAATCTTGTTTATTCGACGGATAAGATTCTTTTTCGCATCTAATCACACAATAAGTATCTCTAGCTCATCGTAGGCGTCCTTAACCGCCAAAAGAAAAAGGGTATCGTCATAGACAAGGAGCCAGTCTCTGATTCCTAATATCGGCAATTTTCTCAATAACAAACATCCGTTATCCTTAATCGTAGTCGCAAGATAAGCAAAGCGAGGCTTATCTAACCTGGGAATATTAAACAGGGTTTCCTGGAGTTCTATTCCGCCTTTTCCTCCTTGAATATTCATCTCGATATTATCTCCAAACTTATTTTCAATCTTCGCGGTCACATAACTCTGACCAATATTAAACGAATCAATATTCAACATTACCTTAGAACTGGCGACATTACTTTGTGGTAATTCATCAAATAATTTCCGAGAGATATCATCAAAGAATAGCACTGCCAACACTACTCATTCCGATGAGGGTTTTCATCCATTATGAATATACCGGTATAGACTATCATGACGGAAGAATAGATAGAAGCACATGGATTGTATAAGAACCAATATCCAATCAAGGATCGATATGTAACCGACTATCGGCTACATCAGTATGCACGCTCGATTTTTTCTATTTCCAGATATGCCACGTAGAACCGGACATTTTGCGAATCCTATCATAAAAACAACAAGTCACAATATGATAGAGATTGGATCCAAGATGACTACAAGGAGTATCAAATATTCTGTTGTTTTTGCACATTAATATCAAATGGAGATCAATCAATCTTGCGAATTCTAGATTTTATAAGAGGTTTTGAATCTACGGGTAAAGAAAATTGCAACTACGAATAAGCCCCCTATCAAGAGTGCTGCCCCGGTAGCTGATGGAAATTCTGGAACTACCACATATCCTCTTGCAATTCCACTTCTAGTTAAATCCGGTACAGATTGTCCTGTTCTTTGTAAGGCCTTTATACGTATCTCTAATTGATATACATCCTTTGCTGGAAATGTAACTGTCTGTGTCCCTGTTCCATTTTTGGCTACAAGATTATCTTTTTTTATCGCCGTTGTACCATTTTTATTAAGTATCATTAGATCGTACTTTACATCTGCATTCAATGGTCCTGAGGTCAGAGCATCAGAGAATTGAATTTTTACAGTTGATTCCTTAGAGGGTGCCAGTGGATTAGGTGACCAAGTAACAATTACATGAATTGCCCCCGTATCAGTAACTAAATCTGAAGAGGTTTGCGCAGAAGCAGAAGCAGAAGCAGAAGAAGCTGTCTTATTAGATTCAGTGTTGCTCATTAATGTAAATGACATTACACCTTCGCTTGATACTTTTTGTCTATTGAGAGAACTAATCGAACTACTGTTATTATTAATGGTATTGTTACTGTTGGTCTGCCACCAAAATAAGTTTTGGTCTAGCTATATTCTGATTGTAAATATTACCCTTATTCATTAAGATACCTCCATTGTGGTAGGCCGTCTTATTAACAGTCGCAGATGAAGATCCTACTTTAGTTGAATTCGATACCGTTGTTGATGTTTTATTATTAATATTAGCAGCATTGAGAGAAGAGCTATTTGCGGTTAGCCCTCCTTGTCCTTGCTGTCCTTGTTGTTGTTGTTGTCTTGCCTCTGCTATCTTTATGAGTTCATCTTTGTTAATTAGATAATGTAGAACCAGAGCATTTGGATAAGAGAATGGATCTATGGCCAATGATCGTCCTGTTATGGGAATACCATTGACTGTAGCATTGAACGAACCAGCAAATCCACTGCCCACAAAGCCCTTCCAGGATTTTGGCAACCTAAGCTCTTCGTGTACAAATATGTTCTGCTTCTTGATTCGTGACAAGTTCCAATCAAAGGGCATCTGCCAGGTTATATTCTTTGTATTTGGATCAAATTTGAAATCGTTAATTTTGTCGTAGTATGAGATAAGCGTCGTATTAAATTTTTGACCACTGCTAGGATCTGCTATGTTGTTACGATAAACATCACCTACACTAAGATAAGAATCATATTTTGGTGCTTGATCAGGTATGAAAAGGTTTCTATCGTTATCAATTCCAAAGATTTCTATATGAATATGATACAGTCCTCCGCCAAGCAAGACTGGGCCTCTTATATTAATTGAACCGCCTGGATCGGCTACCCATGCATTTTGAAATGGATCTCTTTCACCATAAATTGTAACTTGTCCACCACTGCTATTGACTGGTTGTATTTTTAAAGTCAATAAACCGTTGTGAGCATGGAAGAAGTCCCTCAAAATTGGCTTTGTTCCCGGTCCTGCTTGGGTGGTGCCTTTAGTAACTGAAATATCGTAAGTAACATGCTGGATAGTTTCGTTGGTATTAGCGTCAAATAAGCGAAGTTGCAGATAGGTATTACCTCGAGTATCAGTAGTTAGAATTGGCGGGCTTACTTTAACAAAGAGACTCGCCTTTCTATTTCCAACCGTAGCAGGGGGAAGATTTTCTTGAGTAAGCCCGTCTCCAAAAGCTTTTTGATTAAAATATTCAGATATAAATAAAGAGGTCGAAACTAAAAGCGCTACAAAGAATAAGGCTGTAAAAATTGATATATAGCTATTCGAACGACTAAGCAATAGCAGTAGCTGACTCCTATTCCATATTTATTCATTATTCATTACTTGTGATTCAATTTTACTAGTCTCAATGCATGTATTAACAGCGATCCCAGCTAACTAACTCATTCAAAGTGAGTAGCGAGAGGAAAAAAAGAATGGAATATAAGGGTTCATTATTCTGGAAGAGCAAGAAGCGAAAATTTGGAATGGAGATAAACTTCCATAGGGCGTTGAATACAATTAGTAATAATGGCCTGAAATGGATAGATTTACCCAGGCCTACTCGCGAGGATATGGGATATCTCGAAAAAATGTTCTCGTTTCACGATCTAAACCTAGAAGACTCACTTTCTAAAACACAACTTCCAAAAATTGACAGATACAAAGATCATATATTTATCATATTACATTTTCCAACCAAAGACAAGGAAAAAAATGTGCCGAAAGTTAGTCAGCTATCCATCTTTCTTGGTACTGATTATCTAGTCACAATTCACCAAGGTGAATTAGAACCATTAATCGAGTTGTTTCAGGTCTGCTCCAATGATGCCAAGCAACGTGAAAATCTGATGGGCAAGACCTCCGGCTATTTATTGCACACAATAATAGACGTGTTGGTTGACGATCTTTTTCACATCCTCATGAAGATCGTAGGCAATCTAGATGATATAGAAGAGGCGGTATTCGATGCCAAAATATCTGAAGCAAGGGAAATTTCTGTTCTGAGAAGGGAGATAACCGTCTTAAGACGGATTGTAATGCCTCTAAGAAGAATTGTCGGTGAATTGGCAAGGGATGTACAACAATTTTCTAATGAAGACCTTACCAGATATTTTTATGACGTAAAGGACCATATAGACAAGGTACTTGAAACACTGGATGGATCAAGAGAGACAATAGAGATCTATAAGGACACTGATTTCATGTTAAGTAGCGAGAAATCCAACAAGATCTTGTCGGTACTAACGATTCTATTTACGTTATCTATCCCAGTTACTGTGATCAGTACTTTCTATGGGATGAATGTACATATTCCAGGTGACAACCAAACTGGGCCCTGGACTTTCTTGGGCCCCTACAGCACTTTTATTGTTCTCCTAGCAGCCACCGTAATATCTACTGCACTTATGCTCCTATACTTCAAACACGTGGGATGGATAGGAGTCTCCTGAATTGATCATCGTTCCACGAAAGATGGTCAACTCGTCTCAGTTTCTGTCAAACTAATAACGTGTAAATGGATGGTACTGATTCTTCGCAATATTTGCTATCTAATCCCCTCCGCTCTTGCTTAATAGCATTGTACAGTAGGAGGTGCTCTTTTTCTGTAAAACCTAGATGGTTAATTAGAATTAAAAAACTGATGCTTCATAGGTTTTCTATAGAGCAACTAACTTCATCAAGTTGGAATCTTAACTCATAACCATCAGTCATACTTTAGACAGAGGAATCACGTCGACCAAGTAGTAATCATATTCACTTTACAAACTAATTACATGCGATATTACAAGACTCTTAATCATATCGTTTGTATGCATATGCATATGTTAGAGCTTATCCTTAGTTTCGTTTATAGAATCATAAGGTATTCTGTTCTAACTCTAATTTTGTAGTAGTTTCCTAGATTTTGGATGGTCAACTTATACTTTCCTCATCGACCTAGCCAAAATATTAGTTCTGCCAGCTCTTATATAAGAGCAAAGTTACATCGAATAGTTCGTTACTGTATCACTTTTCAACCTTGAAGTCAACGGCTAAAGACTATCTTATACCACTATCCAGGCGTTCAATAAACAATTCTAATTTATCCCTGGGGACAACCGCTCCACATGCTTTATCATGACCTCCCCCACTTCCCCCAATCTCTAACGCAACATCATTGACTAATCTACCTAGATGAGTTTTACAATCCTTTGAACCGCGGATTGAAATAACATATGACTTGATTTCATCTCTGAATTTATAGACCATTGCTGCAGGTTTTTCAGACGCACCTAACACAAAGTTGACCACCATACTAGAAGATAGATCCAAGTTGCTATGAGCATATGCGATATTTTTGCGCTTAACAATTGAGTCATAAAGTAACTTCGCACCTTCAGAAATTTTCTTTGCATACCTCTGGGCAATCGAAAAACCTCCTTCAATCTCATGTGGAAATTTCATCTGAGACAAATCATTTACTAAATTGTACAAGTATTCATCATCATGTTGATTTGCCGAGATGATATAAGATAATACTGTCGATTCCAGCATCAGAAACTGTCTGTCAAATCTAGACGAAATAGAGGAGGCGATCGGTCTATCCTCCATGTAGTCAGTTAGAGCACCAGGCAGCAGCATAGAACGACGCACGCGGGTCGAGCCTCTTTTTGAATATCTTATAAATTTGAACACTTGTACATTCTTGAAGCGAATGAATTAGCTTCACACCAATTTTTTTTAGTGCATTACGAGTATCTTGACTCAAATCATGATGATCTATATATGTTACCCTGTAACCATTTGCAATAATTCTTTCGATATTTTCGATGAACTTCTTTTCAACTTTTTTATTCAATCCAAGATCGCAAATAAACAGCATTCCAGATCTTCCATTTCCATCCGGTGTTGAAGTGATACTAACAATTTGATTCAGCCTTGAGATAATATTCGCGTAATCTACAAGCATAACTGAGATTGCTGACTTGTATGCTGCTGTAATCAATACAGAGGAAGCTAAACCATCCACGTCCTCCTTATGGGAAAGACAAATCACCCTTGGTTTTTTAATATGGGGAGATCTGTCAGAGATTGCTGCAGAGACCGATCTAGGATGCTCATTCTCTATTGTACTGGATAAAGACAAAGATGCCATTACTTGTTACTTTCGATCTGGACGTGTATCACCCTAAATTTAATCTAATCGTACCCCTAGTAACACAACAAAATAAGATTTTTCCTAATGTCTGTATCTCTTTCTCTAGGATTTAAAAAGACAAGAACTATACTTTCAGATTTGTATTTAATAATGAAAAAAAGTTACACAGGATCAATCAACACAACACATGAATACAGGAGTGCATACATCCTTTACGTATTCTGATGCATTATCCGTGACTAACCAGCTATCAATGGTAAACCACTGCTTGCAGAATTCACAAACGACGACACCATGATATGTCCATCGTTTGGATAATACAGCTAATTTAGGTGCGTTGGGCTATTGGTAATGGCAGGCTGAACACCTCGCCGAAGCTCGATGCGTACACCTCCATCCCATCAACGCCATCTTCTATGGCCGCCCTTCTCTTTACAGAAGGATGTCTTTTCTCGGGAAAGGCTTCCTCCTTAGATGCTTTCAGGAGTTATCCTAAACAGCTTAGCTGCTCAGCGTGCCCTGTCGGACAGCTGATAAACCAGAGGCTGCGCTGCCCTGTTCCTCTCGTACTAGGGGCAACTTCCCCTCAGACAACCACGCCCCTGTCAGGCAGAGACCGACCTGTCTCACGACGGTCTAAACCCAGCTCACGTTCCCCTTTAATGGGCGAGCAGCCCCACCCTTGGCTCCTGCTGCAGAACCAGGATGGGAAGAGCCGACATCGAGGTACCAAACCGCGGGGTCGATGGGAGCTCTCGCCCGCGACGAGCCTGTTATCCCTAGGGTAACTTTTCTGTCACCATCAGCCCCCAATAGTGGGGACATGGTGGATCGCTAAGCCCGGCTTTCGCCTCTGAATTCCTTATCATTCGGAATCCAGTCAGACTGGCTTTTGGCTTTGCCCTCACCGGCGGAGTTCTGTCCCGCCTGAGCCAATCTTTGGGCCCCCTCGATACATTTTCAAGGGGGTGCCGCCCCAGCCGAACTGCCCACCTGCCGATGTCCCCGTGAGAACGGGTTAGCGATACGGCAACAAATGGCTGGTGTTACAACGTCGCCTCCATCATCCCCAGAGGAATGACTTCGTAGGCTCCCAGCTACTCTCTGCATTCGCAACCATATCGCAACAACAGGCTGCAGTAAAGCTCCACAGGGTCTTCTCTCCCCGACAGAGGTTCGTGGACTGTTCGTCCACGTTATGTGGCTTCACCGGGCTGCAGGCGGGGACAGCGGGGCCCTCGTTGTTCCATTCATGCACGTCGGAACTTACCCGACAAGGCATTTGGCTACCTTAAGAGAGTCAGAGTTACTCCCGGCGTTTAGCGGCCCTTAGCCCAGTTGAACCCAGGTTTTAGGTACCGCCACTGGCCAGGATACAGAGGCCGTACTCATCCTTTCGGACTAGCGACCACCTGTGTTTTTATTAAACAGTCGGGACCCCCTTGTCACTGCGACCTGCAGCTCCTGCTCCTCGCAAAAGCTGCAGGCACTCCTTATACATTAGGTACGGAGCTATTTTGCCGAGTTCCCTCGCCTTACGGTATGCCCGACAGACCTTAGACTTCTAATCCAGGGCACCAGTGTCGGATCTCGGTACGGTCTTGGAAGAATCTGCTTGTTCCTGCTTTCAGTGTCTCCTAGATTCAAGTGAACCCTCCTTGCGAAGGGCTATTCGCACCTCGTTCAGGATCTCGCCATTACGGCACTCCCCCAAACTCGAATACTTAAACAGAACGACGGTTCTGCTCACTCTATCTGGAAGCGACAGGGCAAGTCGTAACGACCTCCCAAGGCACTGGAATATTAACCAGTTTCCCATTCGGACAACTCTGTTGAGGTTGTTCTTAGGACCGGCTAACTCCCGGCTGACGACGCATTGCCGGGAAACCCTTGCCCTTGCGGTCGCCGAGATTCTCACCCGGCTATGCTGTTACTACCACCAGGATCTGCAATAGTTTGATCGGTCCACTGGACTTCACAGCCCAGCTTCTACCCAATCACTACGCCCACCTACCACACACCGGCCTCGCCGGTGGTCTAAAGTATCGGTAGTCTGCTTGAGCCCCGTACATTTTCGGGGCTTCCGAGCTCGGCAGGTGAGCTGTTACGCACTCTTTGAAGGATGGCTGCTTCTGAGCCTACCTTCCTGCTGTCTCTGCTCAAAAACACCCTTTGGTTTGACACTTAGCAGACATTTGGGGACCTTAACTTTAGTCTGGGTTGTCCCCCTTTCGGTTATGAGGCTTACCCCACATAAACCCGCCTCCCAGCTTCTACGACGCCTGTACATTCGGAGTTCGAATGGTTGGCGAGTCCTTTCGGACCCTTACCGACCGATCGGTGCTCTACAGAACAGGCCATCTCCGCTGAGGCAGGACTGCGATCCACTTCGGTGGGAACTAGCGATCACCGGACTAGATTGGTTTTTGACCCCTAATCCCAGATCATAGGACCGATTTGCACGTCAGGACCCTTGTAGACCTCCAGCAGGCTTTCGCCCACCTTCGTCTTATCCAGGACTAGATCGTCCGGTTTCTAGCCTTACTGCTATGACTCAAGACCCTTTCAGATCCTTCGCCTCGCGTTAGCTGCGCGAACTTGGTTTCCCTTCGCTTCCCCCTCTTCAGGTTAAGCTCGCCATAACAGCAATCTCCCTGGCCCGTGTTTCTAGACGGAACGTACAACTCTAGAAGGCTTCAGTCCCTTGCGGTTCCTCCACCTAAATCCTTTCAAGCTGTACACGTCTGTAACCGGTTGGTTTCAGGCGCTTTTAACCCCCCTTCCGGGGTACTTTTCAACTTTCCCTCACGGTACTAGTCTGCTATCGGTCTTGGTAAATATTTAGCCTTAGATGCTACTTTCACCTAATTCACTGGCCACTGCCAAGGCCAACTACTCTTGTCATAGCAGTATCCCATTCCTTTGTGCCTACGGGGGTATCACCCTCTATTCCAGCACATTCCAATGCACTTCGGCTTAGAGAACAGCATACTATACACTATAACGCACTACATCTCTATCATGTTACCACAACAGATTCGGTTTGGGCTCTTTCGGTTTCGCTCGCCGCTACTAACGAAATCTCGTTTGATTTCTTTTCCTCGTCCTACTCAGATGCTTCACTTCGGACAGTTCGCTCTCCCAAGCTTAAGCAAGGGAGTATGTGAGAGACCTCATTCGGACATCCCGGGATCGACGGTCGCATGCACCTACCCCAGGCTTATCGCAGCTTGCCACGTCCTTCTTCGCTTACCAAGCCTAGTCATCCACCAACCGGCGTCTTTGCACCAATTATCTTATCAGGGATTTACAATTCTCGCTAAGTTCTAGTGGTTAGTCAGCATTATAATACATCAGAGGTTTACGCGAATATATGCACGCAAATATTCAAAGTCTAACCTCTCCACATAATTAACTTCTGTCAGAGTTACTAGAATGCATTATGCATGCATTCTAATAACATTATTTGTGGCTGTTGATTGATCCTATGCACGACTCTCATAGCGATCTTCTAGATCACTCTGTCCTTCATTCTCTATTTATACGATAGAGAACTGCATTGTTCTTCTCCTCTTTACTCTAACGATCACACCACCCTTTACACAAAGTTACCCGGCCTCGACTCGAAGGAGGTGATCCAGCCGCAGGTTCCCCTACGGCCACCTTGTTACGACTTCTCCCTCGTTGCTGGTCCCAGGTTCGATAATACCAATACGGCACTACCTCGCCAAGAATCAACTTCGATGAAGCGACGGGCGGTGTGTGCAAGGAGCAGGGACGTATTCACCGCGCGATGGTGACACGCGATTACTAGGGATTCCATATTCATGAGGGCGAGTTTCAGCCCTCAATCATAACTGAGGTAAGGTTTAGGGATTGCCTCCTCCTTTCGGAATCGAAACCCATTGTCCTTACCATTGCAGCCCGCGTGTGGCCCGAGGGTTTCGGGGCATACTGACCTGCCGTAGCCCCCTCCTTCCTCCGCCTCAGCGGCGGCGGTCCCTCTAATTAGCCCCTCGACTCCTGAGAGTAAAGGTAGCAACTAGAGGCAGGGATCTCGCTCGTTACCTGACTTAACAGGACACCTCACGGCACGAGCTGGCGACGGCCATGCACCTCCTCTCAGCTTGTCTGGTAAAGTCTTCAGCTTGACCTTCACTCTGCTGTCTCCCCCGGTAAGATTCCCGGCGTTGACTCCAATTGAACCGCAGGCTTCACCCCTTGTGGTGCTCCCCCGCCAATTCCTTTAAGTTTCAGTCTTGCGACCGTACTCCCCAGGCGGCAGACTTAACGGCTTCCCTGCGGCACTGGGATGGCTCGAGGCCATCCCATCACCGAGTCTGCATCGTTTACAGCTGGGACTACCCGGGTATCTAATCCGGTTTGCTCCCCCAGCTTTCATCCCTCACCGTCGAGCGCGTTCTGGCAAGCCGCCTTCGCCACTGGTGGTCTTCAATGGATCAAAGGATTTTACCCCTACCCATTGAGTACCGCTTGCCTCTCCCGCCTCCTAGCCACGTAGTATCCTCCGCAGCCCAACCGTTGAGCGGCTGGATTTAACGGAGGACTTGCATGGCCGGCTACGGATGCTTTAGGCCCAATAATCGTCCCGACCACTCGGGGTGCTGGTATTACCGCGGCGGCTGACACCAGGCTTGCCCACCCCTTATTCTGCACCATTTTTAGAGGTGCCAAAAGATCCCCTTAGCGGGAATCACTCAGAGTAACCCTGTCAGGCTTTCGCCTATTGCAGAGGTTTCGCGCCTGCTGCGCCCCATAGGGCCTGGGCCCTTGTCTCAGTGCCCATCTCCGGGCTTCTCCTCTCAGAGCCCGTACCGGTTATAGGTTTGGTGGGCCATTACCTCACCAACAGCCTGATCGGCCGCAGTCCAATCCAGGGGCCATATAGATTTCGGCCATAAACCATTCCAGGAATTATGGCCTATCGCGGTTTATCCTCAGTTTCCCGAGGTTATCCACGTCCCCTGGGCATGTTGACTACGTGTTACTGAGCCGTATGCCACGTATTACTACGTTGACTCGCATGGCTTAGTCCCACTCTGATAGCAGTCGGGTCCGGCAGGATCAACCGGAGTCAATCCATTTCGTGATTTTAAAGAGTACGGCCGGATAACTTGTTTTTGTGCGGGTTGTGTGATCGTCAGATCCAATTCTTTTGAATTGAATCTCCATATTATAAGCGCAACTGGAGGTCAGTGAATCATTGCATGGCACTAAGACCAAAGTCATCACCAACGCCGCCTTTTACATTGCGTTTAGTGTTCTCTTACATGATTAGAATATAAATCTTCGCAAGAATGAGCACTTCGTAAACTGGCCTTAATCATTCACTCTGATCTGCAGATCTTGCTTGAAAAATATCATGGAAATGCGACATAATAAGTTGAAATAAATGTATAATGATCCTTTTGACAGTAACTCCTCCATATTATCGTGTACGTTTAGTTTACAAACAAATAAAGATACAAGCAAATGATATCTTGCCTGTTACAAATGAGCTATTCTAACTTTGAAGGCGCGTATAAACGTAATACATTAAAGTCATGGCATCTCTATCATAAATCTGCAAATATCTTTCCAGGTGGCATAAGTCACAATATTCGGTACTTCCAACCATATCCTTTCTTTGTTAATAAATCTAAAGGGAAATCTTTGTACGATATTGATGGCAATAGATATACTGACTACTGGATGGGTCATTGGGCTCTCATACTTGGACATTCGTCGAAGCCCATCACTGATGCATTGTCAAAGCAGGTAAGAAAAGGTACGCTGTACGGAACAGTAAACGATGCTAGTGTAGAACTTGGCGGTTTGATTCAAAAGATCATGCCTCATGCAGAACTTCTGCGTTTTAGTAGTACTGGATCGGAGGCAACAATGTATGCTGTCCGCCTGGCACGTGCCAGAACAGGCAGAAGAGTGATTGCTAAAATAATCGGAGGTTGGCATGGGTTTAATACTCCATTGCTGCAATCAGTAAATTACCCGTTCGAATTTGATGAAGGCCCCGGCTTAATCCAGGACGAGGAGCAGTTCATTGAGTCTATTCCATTTAACGATCTGAACCGCTCTCTAATGATTCTTGAAGCTATCAAAGATGATCTGAGCTGGCATAATTGTTGAGCCCGTTCTAGGGGGGGCAGGTTGCATCCCACCAGTGGAAGGTTACTTAAAAGGTCTTCAAGAGTTTGCAAGGAGAAACGACAGCATGTTCATAGTTGATGAAATCGTAACGGGCTTCAGGTTATCTCTAAAAGGCGCCATTGATTATTATAAATTGGATCCAGATATATTCACTTTAGGTAAAATAGTCGGCGGAGGAATGCCGATAGGAGTGCTTTGTGGCAAAAGAGAAGTGATGTCCCTTGCGGATCCTGTGAAAAGAGACTCCAAAGAGTCATGCTGTGCTATCGGCGGTGGGACTTTTTCTGCAAATCCAATGACAATGACAGCAGGCATTGCTAATCTCACTTACCTTATCAAAAATAAAAATTCTTTATATTCAAAAATAGATAAACTTGGCAATCAAACAAGGAGAGGCTTGAGCAAAATTTTTTCCGAGGCAGGAGTTCCAGTAGATATTACTGGGGTTGGTTCTATTTTCTGTACCCATTTTCTGAATGATAAAGTGAACCAGATTCATAATGCCACTGACGTGGGCCTGTCTGATAGAAATATGTTAAGACGATATCATTTTGCTTTGATGTCAAACCATGGAATATTTTTCCTTCCTCTAAAGATGGGCGCATTTTCAGAGGCTCATACTGAGCGTGATGTTGAGATATTACTAGATTCTACTCGCCGTCTTCTGTCCAAAAATTCCTTGGCTAACAAGTAATTCCTTGTCTATTCTCGAAATTTTCAATATCTACATACAATTAGCACAATCATAAATTTGTTAACTTTTGTTAATATCGTTCAAAATATTGACATTTTAGTGCGAAATATGTAATACATCAGCCAGACTTCATTAGAGTACAAAATTTTTATATTAGACAGTAGAAGTAAGTGTACATGTCCGTTCTTATAATGACCAAAGAAGTGGACGAGGTAAATCTATATGCCATAAAGATTTGCGAAAAATGTGGTCGATTTATGAGAAAGTATGATAAGTGCGACTGTGAAATTATAGGTTGGACTTCGGCCTCCAATCCGATACGAAGCAACCCAAGAAATCAAGTTAAAACGGTAGAAACTTAACTATACCATCTACGCGAATTTGGTCGTTACTGGAACAGGTTTCATAGACATTTAGACGAAAGCTCTACTGATTATTTTGTGATTGGTTGATATATTAGAAACCGTGATTCTAAAGTATTTTGTTGCGGTCTGAAAAAAAAATAATAGATGAGAGAGCATTTACAGAAAAAAACGACCAAAATTATGGATATCCAGCTATCTCGAATAGTCTAGCCAATCCAAGCCCTGTAAATAGCAGAGTTCTGAGCGAGTCCACTTCAAAACGAAAGATATGGATCGAAGCTTATGGTTGTCCTTCAAATATTGCGGATTCTGAAATAATTAAAGGATTACTCACAGCTGATGGGTTTGATATGGCAGTAGATCAAAAGGAAGCAGATGCCAGTATCATAGTTACGTGCTCAGTTAAGGATTCAACTGAACATAGAATGATTCATCGGATTAATGAAATTACAAAGTCGAGGAGACCAATTGTTGTTGCAGGCTCCCTTGCAAAGGCAGACAGAAGTAAAGTTGAATCAGCGAATCTGAGTGCATCTTTGATTGGTCCTAATTCTATCGATCAGACAGTCCAAGTTGTAAGATCTGCTCTTAATAGTGAAAAAATGGTAGCGCTTGAGGACTCGGTATTATCTAAACTGAATATACCCAGAATTCGACTTAATCGCATTATATCAATAGTAGAAATATCAACAGGATGTCTTAGTGAATGTACTTTTTGCCAGACGAAGCTAGCCAGAGGATGGTTAAAGAGTTATCGCGTCGGTGAGATAACTAGACAAATAAGTGGAGATATATCTGAAGGGTGCAAGGAAATTTGGCTGTCCTCCACTGACAATGGCTGCTATGGCAGAGACATTGGAGTAGACTTGGTTCATCTGTTGAATTCATGTGTAGAAATTGATGCTAATTTTATGATAAGAATAGGAATGATGAATCCTATGTATATCCCAAGCATGGAAGAAGAGTTAGTGAAGGTTTTTGAACAAAATAAAAAGATTTTCAAGTTTATTCACATCCCTGTTCAAAGCGGAAGTGACAGAATACTAAAAATGATGAAGCGTGGTCACACAGTTGACATATTTAGAAAAATCGTCAAGATGCTTAGAAACGAGATACCCGAGATCACTATCGCAACGGATATAATTGTTGGATTTCCGTCCGAAACAGAGGCAGACTTTCAAGATACGCTTTCTTTAATTTCAGAGGTTCGGCCTGATGTTGTGAATATTTCTAAATATAGTTCTAGGCCAGGAACACGAGCTTCTGAAAGGAACAAGATAGATTCACAAGTAGTAAAGAGGAGAACAGAGAGACTTCATCTATTAGTAAAAAAAATATGTTATGAGCAAAATCAATTTTGGAAAAATTGGGTAGGCAAAATTTTGGTCGATGAAGTAACAAAAGATGCACTGGTGGGAAGGAATTATGCGTATAAGCCAATATTTATACCATTCACGCAGTGCGGATTGTCAAAGGAGTCTGCCGATAACATTCTTGGCGCAGAATTGCAAGTAAGAGTACAGAGTGTCTCTCCGAATGCATTATGTGGTAGCCTGCTGCAATGATAGAGCGGCAGCACACATCTAATTAGAATCGTTACTTTATCTCAAGCGAGTCGAGAATCTTTTTTACTGTAGGCAATTGTTTCGTAAATTCGTGTTGGGTATCGATAAATGAAAACGTGTATTTCTTACCATTATTTACTGTCCAAATATCCATAGAATTAAGAGGAAAAGTCAGTGAGGGGTCATAGCTATTGTAAGAGTAAATTATTTTTTTCGCATCAAGACCTCCGAGTTTAGTCGCATTTGACTCGATTAGGTGAAACCCCTTCGTCTTTGCGGCCTCAGCCTTATTTATGCGAGTCAAATCAGCTAGTGTCTTATTACCTGGTGGCAACTTCCCTATTGAGATGAGTACAACCGGCGGAATGGTATCCATTTCACTTTGTCTAGTCGAATTAAATTTAATAACCATAGTGGGCCCTATTTTATGAGCTGACACTGGCCAGTCTCTTGGGTGTTGCAATTTGATTCCTAGGGTTGAATTTTCATACATCTTGTAAGCCTTCGGCCCTGTGTCAATAGTCGCATTGTTGTTGTGCATATGTTCCATCTGTGCTATGACTTTAGCAAATGAAACAGAAGAGATAACCATCACTGAGGTTAGAATACATATTGCCAAGGTCGTTATTAGTAGCATTCGATCTATGCACATTCGCATTTGTATGAATTGGCTATGTTGTTGTCGTGTATAAGATTCTATTGATTCTTGTAATAATTGCGTGAAGCAGGTGTATCATAAAAAAACTCAAAAGTGATCATCGGTGGTTGTCCAAAAATCTGAGATTGCCATTTCTCTATAGACTCTGTTTTAAGGAGTTTTCCTCATCGTGATGATATTAGGACTGGTTTGTCTGTTCAGGAGCGACAGTGTCGGAGGGTTTCGTTACCGCTTCTAACTTCGTCTCTTCAAATAGAGATACGACTGTCGTTTCGTCCTCATCCTTTACCATTTTTACACGTACCTTTCTTGGAGGATTCGTCTTTCCTTTTTTCCAAATGTGTCTATTTAGATCTTGATCAAGTTTAACATCTTCAGTCTTCATATGCTTTATCGCAAATTCCCTTATCATTCTAATTACTCTATCCGTCCTCTTGTAGCAAGGGGTTATCCATGCCTTGCCTAAATTTATTGTATACACACGACTTTCGCTTTCCTCAGAACTAGACATCTAACTCACGCATCCTCTATCCAACATTTACATCTGTTTTACGCCATAATCTACGTTTCGGATTAGTTCTGACATGTCTGTGAGTTCTTATAATAACCCATGCCGGCACTGGTCTGTTTTGTTTAGTCTTTCTTAGCAGTCTCTTTTTTCTCGAAGTATTCTTCCTGGCCGCCATATTAAGCGAAGAGTAATTACCCCTAATTTTAAGTGTTATTCATTAGAACCCAGCTCTGTTACCTTAAGCGTTTATTTCCCCCTTGTTATGCACGTTTACGAAAAGGGTCAACCATATTGTACATGTTTAGTCTACAATTCTCTTTTCTACAATGGAAATAGTCGTCAAAACTCTTGGTTCTATCCTTGATATACTGCATTGTTCTTTCAACAAGACTTTTCTCAAATGTGGAATGCGTGTGATGCTTTAGTCTCAAGAATCTGCAAGCTTGTGGATACCACGTACCACCATCTGTAGATATTGAATGCTTACCATATTCTTTTATCGATGATGAAATAAAACGCTCTGCAATGAACATATTTCGTTCTTTTGATACACTAATTCCAAGAATTTCCTTGGATTCAGACTCTATTGCAACCCAAATCCACATGTAATTAGAACGAATCTTTTTTATCATAGTTTCATGAATGATAAATTCCGTTGTCCTTTTCTATTTCGCTTGATTCTTTTAGGTCTGTACTTTTGAATCCATTTCCAGATGGATACATTACTTCCTTTGATGAATCCGGATAAATGCCTTTGAAGTATTCCTATATGATAAACCTAGAAAGTACAAGTACAATCCATAGCCAACAGGCTTTGAAGGTGTCCTATTTCTTTTAGCAACCATATTAAAGAGATAGGACCTCATCTTCAGCTATAGGATTTTCTTTAAGTTCACACAGCCTAGAACCCTGTAACATCATTTATTTAGCATTTCGGGAAAAGATTAATTATGTGAAGCCTCTCCCACCTGAGTATAGTAGTATGACTGATTGGGATCTTCTTACTCCCGGTATCGGTTTGACATCAATTGGGATAGTGGGGGTAGGAATTTCGCTCGCTGGGATAGCGAAGACATTCGTGGAAGGAATGCACGCCGTTTCCCTCTTGACAATGCTAATTGGAATGATCTTTCTTGCGTCCGGTCTTTTCAAGGATGGATTTCCGTCTTCAGGCAAAGCTAAATCTGCTACTCTAATTACATTGGGATTTTTGGTTACGTTTGGTGTGGCAGACCGCAGTAACCGTCAGTGCACAAGTTCCAAGTATATTTGCCTATATTGGATTAATGATGATAATAGGAATTCCGGCTGCAGTAATAGCAGTGGCGTCGGCCAAGAGAACACCATACATAAAAGCTTTGACCGTGATGTTCATTTCAGCCTCATTAGTCGGAGGTATAACCTTTTATGCCTTTGGGCTAGTAACCCCGAAACCTCCTTCGGCTCAGAGTCAGAATGCTACAAATAGTGCGCAAGCTGGTTCAGGTGCACCCGAGGCTGTGGTCTTAAAGAAAGGTACTTTGATATCAAAGATTTCGATATTGCCTGGAGCATCGGCAAAGGGAAATCCAAATTTTGATCCCAAGGCCATTCTTGTAACCAAAAACGCCGGCATAATTTGGACGAACAATGACAATGTTCCTCACACGGTCACGAGCTTTAAGGATCAAGGAAAAACATTTGACTCTTCCATCATGATGCCAAAGAAAACGTTCACTTTGGACGTTTCGAAGCTGGCACCTAGCGGATATGATTATTTCTGTACTATTCATCCATTCATGAAAGCAAGTTTTACGGTTAAAGCCTGAACGCCGAGATCATCGCTGAGATTCTAGAATATCTCTTTGAGTATTGACTATTTATTTGCAATCTATTTTAGAGGGTCAGTGGTTGATACAATAAGAGTAAGCTGAGTGAAAACAAGCCTGAGAATAAGCCAGACCCATCTCAATAATTTAGCAAATATTGCGACATCTTGTCTCCCAAATGAATCCTGTGCTATGTTGGCTGGTCAAGTCAAAGACTTTGAAAAAGGGAAAGAGGTACGGGTTTTCGATATTGTCACAGCTAGAAATGCTGATCAGTCTATTATAAGCTTCAGTATAGATCAAATGGAGCTAATTGAGATATACGAGAAAACCGAAGCTAGAGGACTGCAAATAGTTGGCATATTCCATTCACATCCTTCGAGACCCAGCCCATCTTCGACCGACAAGGAATTCATGAGAATTAATCCCATGGTATGGCTAATTTATTCTAGTACAACACGTGAATTTAGGGCGTTTATCCTCGAAGGTGAATTAGAAGATGTTGATATAGAACCAGTTTAAGGACGCAGACGTTGAGTATCTCGGGGAAACAACACTACTTCTCTAACATTTTGTGCATTTGCTAATATCATCATCAACCTGTCGAGCCCAAGACCCCAACCTGAATGCGGGGGCATCCCCCACTCAAACGCCTTCAGATGATCAGCAAACCTGGCAGGATCTAATCCCTGATCTATAATTCTTCGACGTAGTTTATCATAATCATGTTGTCTCCTTCCTCCAGATACCAATTCAAGGTATCCGAATTGCAAGTCAAAAGATTCTGAAAGAAACGGATCGTTCTCCTTCTCGTGGATGTAAAATGGTTTCAGTTTTAAAGGCCAATCAGTTATGAAGTAAAACCCCTTATGAAATTGACCGAGTTTTCGTAATGCCGCGTCAGACAAGTCATCGCCAAACTCGATTTGTTCCCCTTCATCATTCAATTCATCTATACAATATTTGTATGATATTCGCTCAATTTTGGATTGGGTCAGACTACGAATCATGTCTTTGTCTAAATTTGTTGATCTACCCTCTTCAATGGTCTGTTGGACCTCTTTCAAAACATTTACAATTAGCTGCTCTGCTATGTCCATCACGTCAGTAGCATCAAGGAATGCCGCCTCAATATCAACGCTGACGAATTCGCTGAGATGTCTTACCGTGTGTGACTTCTCAGCTCTAAAATAGGGACCAATTTCAAATACCCTATCCAACGACAAAATTAGTTGCTCTTTATAGAGTTGCGGGCTCTGGGCCAGATAAGCTACCGTATCAAAGTATTTTACCGAAAACAAATTCGCTCCACCTTCGCTAGCGGTGCCAATGATTTTTGGAGTAGATACTTCAACAAATCGATTAGATTGCAATATGGATCTAATCACCCGAGTTACATAAGATCTCAAACGAAAGATTTCTGAAACCTTAGGGTTCCTCAGATCTAGTGCCCTTGAATCTAAACGCGTATCTAATGCAGAGTCAATCCTTCCAGTTGGATCTAAAGGAAGAGGGTGAACTGCCTTGGAAAGGATATCAACACGGTCTACTTTAACCTCTACGTCAAAATCCTTTGCTTTTCCAGTCTGAATAACGCCGGAGACAATGACTATGCTGTGCCTTGTTAGATCCTTTAGGACCAGGAGGTGATCACCAGTAACTACCGTTTGTACTATTCCAGTTACGTCTCGAATGAGTAAAAAGGCCAGCTTTCCCATATCACGAATATCGTCTACCCAGCCAGCAATATGCACTCTTTCCCCCAGCCGGGTTTTGTCAATTTGGTTTGCGAAGTGTGATCTATGAATAGTATCATTACTGGTCATAGCTTTTCAGTCTCAGTTGTTCTTTGCATGTTTAAGTTCAATTACCAACTCCATATTCTTCACTTTCTCGGCAATCTTCTGGATCATCTTCGAATCTAGCTGAGATCTTAAATCGTCGTTAGGTTCAACTATGACCTTCGTAACTTTATTGCCACCGGGTAGCCAGATCAGATTTATATTTAGAACTCTTGTTGGGAAGAAAAGATTCTCGATAAACTTTCTATCTGTGGAATCCCCTTCGACAAACCATACTCTAGACTGGAATTCTTTTTTGATTTTCTTCTCTACATCGGAATTTCCTCTGATCAACATAATATCTGAACTTTTCAAAATCAATACAAAAACGTCATCAACCTTGTTCGCACCAATTAAAGTGAATCGATTTATATTGGGATCGTGTTCGGCAAGCTTGGCTAGCTTCATGGCCGCCTCCACGTCAGAGGATTTTAGGAGCCCAGAGTTGACCTTTGACTCGCATTTAGCACAGAGGACCCCGGTTTTGGCATCAAAAGAACATATAGGCGTTTTCAAAGCAATCACTCATCATAGAATTATGATATCTGAGAATTTTCTGTTATATAACCTCTTATGTAATTTTTCTTCTCTCGACAGGTAAAGCCAATAAGCAAGCTGTGGCTACGAAACCCAATTTGGAACTAGTTAAAGCTTTTATGAATTATCTATTTCCATCCTTTATAAGTTGCAAATATTTTTTGCTCCATAGACGCAGATCATTTATTATCGGTGATTGGTGAATTTTCTTTTAACACTAATAATGTCTGAGACAAGAAAGCTGGTAGTTGATTCACTTGAAGCGCATTATGTCACAAGAGAAGGTATTATTAAAGCGGTAGATAAAGTGAGCTTTGAGATCAGAGAAAATGAGTCAATTGGTATAGCTGGCGAAACAGCATCTGGCAAAAGCACCCTTGGTTTAGCCCTCTTGAGATCATTGCAGCCGCCAGGCAAGATCGTTGGTGGTAATATTCTACTCCGTGGACAGAATATTTCTAAAATGACAGACGCTGACTTTGACAAAAAAGTACGCTGGAAAAAAATTGCCATGGTCTTTCAAGGTGCGATGAACACTTTAGATCCTGTTTATACGATCGGAAGCCAAATGAGCGAAATCCTCAGGGAGCACAGAATCGATATTGATCAGGAGCCACTAATCTATAATTCATTGAAGCAAGTAGGTCTCGATCCGTCTATCGCGTCTAGATATCCCCATGAATTGAGTGGCGGCATGAAACAACGGGTTGTGATAGCGATGGCATTGCTACTTGATCCAGATATAGTGATTGCAGACGAGCCCACGACTGCTCTAGACGTTTTGGTTCAAGCACAGATTATGGATTTGCTCAAAACATTAAGGAAGAAGAGAGGCTTGACAGTCATACTTATAACTCACGATCTAAATTTGATTTTAGAGTTTGCTGACAAGATAGGGGTAATGTATGCTGGCCAACTGGTAGAATTTGGCAGTTCAAAGGACCTTTATGTTAGTCCCAAACATCCATATACTCAAGCCTTAATCGGTTCCATTCCTAGACTCCATTCTGTCCATAAAGACTTACAGTTTATTGCCGGAAGTTCTCCAAACATGCTCGAGCTTCCTGTTGGATGTAAATATTTTTCGCGCTGTCCACACGCCAAAGAGTTGTGTAGAAAAGATCCTCCTCAGATCGAACTCGAAAATGGATTCGTCCGGTGTTGGCTTTATAAGTGAAAATGGAATCTCGAATTTTTGGGTAACATATTGCATTGACGACTTCTTTTGATAATTGAGTATTCCCTGAAATCTAATTTAAATATCACAGTGCTCATATCGATTCTGTCTACTTACCAGTGAATTATGGATTGATGCAAAAGGGGGCACTTAGTGTTCACAGGATTAGAAAGGATTTCCCGATACTTAGTCGGAAGATTAGAGGTAAGCCCCTGGTGTACTTTGATAATGCAGCTACAACACAAAAACCCTTGTCTGTGATTGAGGCAATCGGAGATTACTATATGAATTATAACTCTAATATTCATAGGGCAGTCCATCAGATGGCAGAAGAGGCAACACATGCCTACGAAGCTACGCGAGACAAAGTTGCAAAATTTATCAATTCTTCTTCTACTGACGAGATAATATTCACTCGAAACGCCACCGAAGCAATAAACCTAGTGTCTCATGCTTGGGGTTCTGAAAATGTCCACAAAGATGACAAGATCGTTATAACCGAACTAGAACACCATAGCAATATTGTCCCATGGCAGATACTTTGTAAACAAAAGAGAGCATCTTTGAACTATATCGAAGTCGACCATCGGGGCTGTTTGGATATGGATGGTTGCGAGAAAATTCTCCAGGCAAAGAATACGAGGTTGATTTCCATTAGCGAGATGTCAAATGTGCTGGGTACAATACTGCCTATTAGAAAGATCATCAAGATGGCTCATGAACGAGATGTACCGGTATTGATTGATGCAGCACAATCAGTACCCCATATGCCTGTAGATGTGCAAGCTACAGATTGTGATTTTATGGTATTCTCTGCTCATAAAATGTTAGGGCCTACCGGAGTAGGTGTTTTGTATGCCAAGAAGAATATATTGGAAAAGTTGCCGCCCTTTATAAGCGGAGGAGACATGATCAAGGAAGTCCACAAGTACGAGACAGTATATAATGATCTTCCGTATAAATTCGAGGCAGGCACACCGAATATTGCGGATGTGATTGGTTTTGGAGCCGCTATAGATTATTTGAATCAACTTGGAATGGATAAGATTAGAGATCATGAGATTGAATTAACTAAATATGCAATAGAAGCCATGAAGGATATCAAGGGAATGACTCTATATGGTCCGCTGGATACCAAAAATAAAGGAGGAGTCATTTCATTTAACTTGGGTGACATTCATCCGCACGACCTCGCTACGATTTTAAACGACCACGGTATTGCTATTAGATCTGGTCATCATTGCGCTCAAGTTTTGATGGAGAAATTTGACGTTTCGGCAACATCCAGAGCAAGCTTTTATATTTATAACACACGAGAAGAGATAGATATATTCATAAATGCGCTTAACGATGCTAGGAGGTTATTCGGGATCTGAGTGAAGACATTTATCGAGAGATCATACTCGACCATTACAGAAATCCAAGAAATAAGGGCAATCTGCCTAATGCTGATATAAGCATACATGATAGCAACCCACTATGCGGAGATGAAATTGACATTCATCTCAAAGTAGAGGAAGATATAATAAAAGACATCAAATTTGAAGGCAGGGGGTGTGCAATAAGTCAAGCAAGCGCCTCTATGTTAACTGAACAAGTTCTCAACAAGCCACTGAGTGCCGTAAAGGACATTGCAAAGGAGGATGTATTGGAGAATATTGGACTAATGAATTTAGGCCCCGCACGAATAAAATGTGCACTGCTTTCACTCAAAGTCCTAAAGTTAGGTATGGTAAAGTATTATGCAGATAAAGATCCCGGATCCGCAAAAAAAATTCAAGATGAATCAAAACTCTATTAAAAAATCGCATTTGAAGATTGAATAACCTTCAAAAGAGGTTTATAATGCGAGATGAAGGTTTGCGAATAACCATGGCTCAGAACCAAGGACGTCGGGTTACGGAGTTATGCGGGCCATGACAGCAACCACATATTGGAGGATAGAATTTACAGCACATCCTGATTCTAATCCCAGAATCTCAAATACGGAGATTAATAACATCTGTAGATAATCGTACAAACTTCAGAGCCTATCATATTCCTAGATAGAGATATGGGAGCAACCGAGATATAATAATAATAACGAACATATTGCTACTCCTGCATGACATGTTCGATAAACAAAACAAATAAAGCAAATAAGACGAATTTGTAATCATAGAATTTTCAGTGCCAGAAATGACATCGACACCTTGGCTATTTAGTCTTCGTTCTCCACAATTTGTATCTTTGATTATTTTTTTTACTATATTTAGTATTGCAGTAGAAACAGGCCTCATGTCAACAATCGATAGCAATGTCGCCAAATTTTTTCTATCGCTAGAGGGCAGCCAGCAGTTTGATCAATTAATGATTGGCATTGCATCTTTGGGCGACATTTTTTCTTTGCTTATAGTAGCTATAGTACTGACAATAATTAGACGAACACGTAAGGCAGGATTGGTCTTTTTGATGGCAATTGTAATTATTTCCATCTCAACGATGTACTTGAAAACGCTCTTTGGAAGGTCCTCTCCCTCACATTTATACAAACCGGTATTGCACATTCCCAAACATTTTTCGATAGAAGATGATAGCTTTGCGCCATCTGCACGGGATTTTGGCTATCCCTCGAACCACGTAGCATCGACTACGGCATTAGCTTTTATCGCGGGTTTTGTAATTTCCAGGAGATCAATGATAGGAGGCTTACTAATATGGCTATTCCCTATAATAAACGCCTTTGCCAGATTATATATGATGGAGCACTACCTTTCGGACATAATTGGTGGCTTTGTGTGGGGATTAATTATTTGTTTGATTTTAGCAAATCTACTGAAATTGGATCAGCCCTTTCTTATGTCTAGATTCAAAAGTAAGGAAGACGTTACGAAGAATTTGTAACCTCAGAGTGATGGGCAATTATTGAGAGCCATGCCTGGTAAGGTTAAATAATTTGTTCTGTCATAAGTTCATCAATTTGCAATCAACCCTCAGGAGAGTACGAGAATATCTAATCCGTCGTTGCGAAATGAAGGATCTGGAAGCCGTAGTTAATGTTAATATTGATACTCTACCTGAACACTACTCTGATTATTTCTTTGAATCAACACTAAGAGAACTACCCGAATCGTTCATTGTTGCGGAATTAGAAAATAAGGTTGTCGGATATATCATGTGTAAAATTGAGTATGGATTTTCCAATTTCAGAAAACTTGGCTTTGTTAAGAAAGGCCACGTAGTTTCAGTTGCGGTGTTGGAGGAGCATCGTACGAAGGGTCTTGGTAAAGCACTAATGGTTGAAGGTATTAATGGAATCATTAATCGGCGATGCGATGAGATTTATCTAGAGGTGCGTCTCAGTAACAAACCAGCTATAATAATGTATGAAAATCTTGGCTTTCAAATAAAATCCAAATTACGCTCGTACTATAGAGATGGAGAAGACGCCTTTCTGATGGCCCTGGAATTTAATTGAGGTTAAGATAGAAACCCTATCCATTATCTAATGAAACCGAGCCCTACGCGTTCTAGAATTACTGGGATTATGATCCTAGCAATGTCAATCATAGGCTTCGTCATATACCTATATCTAATACTGGCTAGTAAATGGGATATCTTAGTCCTAAAGATTAGTATTATTGTTGCAGTTGGCGCAGTTGTATCTGTTATGGCATGGATAGGATATACAATGTCTACCACTTCCGTAGCGGACAAGGAATAAGTCCTATTTGCGAACGTAAACATCTGTGACAACTTGATACAATCTGGGTCCTACCTCTCTAACGACTCTGCTAAATCGAACTTCGATATCGTAATTCGAAAATGCGGCCTTGGCGTCTAGGAAACTTTGCTCTAAGGCATATTTTTTTCCAAGCGCTTTGATATGCGCAAAATAATGTATTATGCCTCCGCGGTCTTTAAGAGCTCGTACAGCCCAGTCTACATACTCATTTGCCTTCTCTGGAAGTGGCATTAATACTCGATCTGCTTGAGATCGGATATCTCTTGTTATAACGTCTTTTGCATCACCCAAGATTGGGATTACTTGCGACTCTACTCCATTCAACTTGGAGTTAGACATACTCAGCTCTATAGCCACCGGATTTATGTCAATATTAAAGACCTTGCAGTGACTATGCATTTTTGCTGTAATAATGGAAAATGTTCCCACACCTGCAAACATGTTCGTGATGATCTCGTTGTCTGACGTCAGATTAGCGATTCTCAATCTTTCTGTAGATAACCTCGGTGAAAAGTAAGTGTTGATAAGATCGACTCTGAATCTGCATCCGTGCTCCCTATACTCCACTAAAGTATTGTTTTCTCCTGCAATATGCTCCAGATCTCGTAGTCGATAATCTCCTTTAACAGAAGATACCTGTGCAAATACAGATTTCACAGATTTAATTTCTTCTAATATACTCTCTCCGATCAAATTCTTTTTTGTGGCTAGAGCTTCCGATATTTTTATGATTACAACATTTCCAATTATATCAAACGAAGAATACAGATTAGCTGTCTCCTCTGCTGATAGAGTCTCGCTAAGGACAGTCTTTAGCATCCGAGCCATCGTACTATAGTAATACCTATCTATTCTTTATATAATAATAATTGCCGGATTCCTTTTGAGATCTATCTAGTCTACTCTCGTCTTTATTAACCCTAGGCCTGCCTGTGGTTTCATCCCTTCGGTAAGTTATTGACAAGTTCCTGAGAAATCTGTTCATTCCTACTTCTTTAGATAACGATTGACTAGCATTACCGCTGAGTCCTGGTATACCTTCAAATATGATTAATGAATCTGCCATCAGATCGATTAGTTGAACATCATGATCGATTATTATTGCAGACTTATCATTCGCTCTAACGAAGCGCTGAATGAATTTTGCTAGTGCAATTCTATCCTCAGCATCTAAGAATGCAGAAGGTTCGTCAAGAGCATAGATATCAGCTTTTCTTATAAGGCAAGAAGCAACAGCCACCTTCTGCAATTCTCCACCGCTAAGGTTCCTCACAGTCTTTTCATACAGCTTCTTTAGTCCCAAAGGACTCAGAATTTGTTCCTCAATAAGAGATCCCTCTATCAGATTATCATATGCTGCTGAAAGTATCGATCTTACTGACCCATCATATTCTTGATTTAGATATTGTGGTTTATAAGACACCTTTGCACTAATCTCCAAACTACCAGAGTCGGGTTTATCGACTCCTGCTAACATCCTCATGAACGTAGTTTTACCCAATGCGTTAGCACCTACAACTCCAACAACTTCACCTTTTCTGACTTGCCCGTCAGAGATTTTCAAATTAAATGAAGGGAAGGTTTTGGTTAGGCTTGAATAGCGTGCAACAGGTAGATCAAGCATCATATCATCAGTTGTACTCGTTGTTTCGAATCTGAATGCTTTTTGTCTAAACCTCACATTTTCACTTGGCAGGAAGCCATCTAGGAAGTTATTAATACCCATTTTTGTGCTTTGAAGCACTGAAGTGATGCCATAAGCACCTGGCTCTCCATAAAGAATATGAATATAATCAGAAAGATAGTCCAGCAATGTAATATCATGTTCGACTACCATAACACTCTTACCTGAATTTGCAAGGTCTCGTATGACTCTTGCCACAGCAAGACGCTGATAAACATCATTGTAAGAAGAGGGCTCATCAAAGAAGTAGTAGTCAGATTCCTTACTAGCGGCTATTGCCACGGCTAGTCTCTGCAATTCTCCTCCGCTTAGATCAGCAACGTTTCGATCGAGGGCATATTTCAAATCTAGATCAAAGACTAGTTTGTCAAGGACGTTGCGTTCATTATATCTTTGTAGAAGATTTCTTGCTGTTCCTTTGAAAGCCTTTGGAATCATATATACATGCTGTGGTTTAATGGAGACAAGTAATTCGCCATTGGCAATTTTTTCGAAATGAGATTTCAATTCAGTCCCTTGAAATTTTTTTATCACTTCGTCCCAGCTGATATTCTCATCGTATAGTCCAAAATTTGGTTTCGTGTTCCCAGCCAGAATATCTACGATCGTCGTCTTTCCCATTCCGTTCCTTCCTAGAAGACCTACGACTGAACCATTCCTTAACGAAGGGAGACGGTAAAGCCTAAATGTATTTATACCAAACTGATGGATCTTGTCTTCGCCCAATTCCTTTGCAAGATTAACAATTACTATCGCATCAAACGGACATTTTTTAATACAAATACCACAACCTGTACACAACTCTTCTGAAATAACTGCCTTGCCATCTTCTGAGTTCTGTATTATACATTCTCCCCCAGTCTTGTTCACTGGACAATAGATTATGCATTCTAGGCCACACTTCTTTGGCTGGCATAATTCTTGATCAAGGACAGCTATCCTGTGCGTAGATGATTTTAAATCTCCCAATTATGCTAATTGCACATTTGTACATTATATGCGTTCTGAACACATATTTGTTTATCGTACTGATGAACACAATAAATATCATAGCTTGGCATGTCACTATTCACATAATTCCATTGAAATTTGAAAGTTATCAATAAATAATTTACGATGTAGAATGATGATGACTGGACTAATCTTCACGATTTAGCTATACTAAGCAGATTTTTAAAGTAAAATTTCAACTCTCTTAGCCTACATTGCAAGCTATAAGGTTAAATTGCCCTTTGTTCTCACTTACATTAAGCCGGCCATAGCAAGAGGGTGCGACCCGGACCCATTCCGAACCCGGAAGTCAAACCTATTGTCGCTGCTGTGTTACTTACCTGCGTGAGCGGTTGGGAATCAGCAGTGCTGGCATCTATAACTTTAAGGTTGAATAGCTTTCTGTTCGAGTTGATGATGATTGATATCATTGCATTAAAAGTGTTGGAATCTAGATATAGACAGCGTTAGGAATACTAGGTCTTTTGTCGAATTAGATATTCTCGCCAAGATGGATTTGCTCAGTTAGGGTTCTGATATTCAAGGCTATCCTATCTAAAATACTGTAAATGGATGCCAGATCATGATATTCCCAAATACGAGTCTGAATAATACATGCAAGATTAGCTACCCTAACAGAAATCCTTCGTGTCTGCTCTTCCATGATGCTTTTTCGAAAAAATTCATTTAATATTCCGTCTTTTGAAAGAATGCCTGCAAGTACTCCTCCGCTCCATCCCATCGTTTCTAAAATACCATTTCGCAAAGTGAAGAATGGGCTGGCTTGAAAGAGAGTATAGGAATTATCATCATTTTCGCTGACGAATTGGTTTTCAATCAGACAATATACATCAAAGAATGCTCCCATTCGCATCACCTCTTCTACTCCAATGTAGTCAATATTCGCAGCCCTAAGTTTAATAAAACCATCCCTATTTGACAACCATCTATCGAAGTAAGGCCGCCTTTCAATGGCGATGTCACGTTCAATATCACCCACTCTGCAAATGACGCCTAACTCTGTCAATTCCAGTACAAGGCCATCCATTGAAAATAATGGAAATTCAGATCACCCAGGGATTACAACGTAATTTGGTATGCAGCTAGATAATAAAGGTATACTCTAATCTAACTTTATGATTCAGCAGGGCTTTGGGGGGACGAATCTGCATCCCATAACTCTACTGTCGTTTGGTCTAGTAATTACAAATCCATTGGACTTTTCCAATATGAATTATCAAGGCGTCTCCCGTAGTGGACCGTATGATTCCACCTTAGCGTAGATTTTAGGTTGTGCAAAAATAATTGCAATTTTATGTAAATTCTTCTATTATTAGTTGATTATTCTTTGGATCTTCCATTGTCTTGTAAAAGTCTTATCAGAGTTCTAACTCCATAACCGGTAGCACCTTTAGGATTATAGCTTTTTTCGTAGGTTCCGTCCTGTGTCCAGGCGGTTCCTGCTATGTCTAAGTGAACCCAGGGTCTATCGCCCACAAAATTAGCAAGAAATGCCGGAGCTGTAATTGCCCCTCCTTGTCTTCCACCTAGATTCCTAATGTCGGCTACGTGACTTTTAATTTGATCATGAAATTCTTCATATAGTGGCAGCTCCCATAATTTTTCACCAGTCTTCTCAGAAGCCTTGTTCAATTTATCCATGAGAGATGTATTATTGCCGATTGCTGCTGCAACGTTTGCTCCCAATGCGATTATTGCAGCTCCAGTTAAGGTCGCCATATCAATAACGGCCTTAGGATCGTATGTTTTTACTCCAAATGCTAAGCTGTCGGCCAAGATAATTCTCCCTTCAGCATCAGTATTGGCGACTTCCACGGTTTTCCCATTATACATCTTGATTATGTCTCCAGGTCTGTACGAACTACCAGATGGCATATTTTCAACTGACGGTATTAAGGCTACGACGTTTAAAGGTAGACGCAAAGATGCGGCAGCCTTAATAACTGCTAATACGCTGCAGCCCCCACATTTATCAAATTTCATCTCATCCATCTTGTCACCCGGTTTCAAGGATATCCCACCAGTATCGAAAGTGACTGCTTTGCCTACGAGAAGATATGGCTTTTGATTGTCTGATGCACCTTGATATTCCACAATAATAAGTTTTGACTGATTATTACTTCCCTTCCCAACAGATACAATACCATTTAGGCCCAACGATTCCATTTCATAGCGCTCTATGACTCTTATTTTTAAGTTGTATTCATTTGCCAATGCCATAGCTACCCTTGCCAATTCCGCTGGAGGACACTCATTGGGGGGAAGGTTACACAGGTCGCGTGAAAAGTTCACTGCCTCAACTATCTGACTTGATTTATCCAAGACGGATTGCATGTCTGAATCATCCGAATCTACTAAAATTGTTACTTCGTTCAGTTCACGTCAGCTCACCTGGGGCTGATTTATATTTATTAAATTTGTATACAGACAGTGAAATTCCTTCGAAAATTGCTTCGGTGAGGCCGTCATCCAAGATGGAGAAAGGGACGAGACTAAACTCTTTCAATCCAAGTTCTTGAACCTTAAGGGATATTTTTCCCGCAATAATTCTTGCATGTTCGTTTGTATACTTTTCTTTCTTGCCCAGCCCGATCAGCATAATCCTTTTGGCGGCCACCTTTCCAAAGGTAGGTAACAAATAGCTAGACCCGAAGCTACCGGTGAATTCACCATTTCCGACTATTTCCTTGATTGCAGACGACGAATTATTCTCCAATCCTTTGAAGTGGAAGTCTGGTTCTCCTTCAAAAACGCCTAGAGCCAAAAGTTGAGTTTGTTTTATACCCGCCTTGACTTTTTCTAGTTTGATTCGGATCATAAGATCTTGTTTGTTTGTATACTTTATTTTAAACTATTCCATCATAGCATTTAACGAAATTCCATTGTGGAAAAATATACATTGACAGTATTGGATCTGGCTTCTATGGAAGCTTCTTTCTGAGATTCTAATGAATCTAGGTGATACTGGCACTGTTGAGCCATATCTTTTTATCTTTCATATTGCGGCATTTCAATGTATGATTTCCAAGAAAATGCTAGGCGGTTGTGTTTTGCAATGGGTCTAAAAATGCGTTATCTTAATCTAAAGCAGCAGATCAGAAGTGTCCGCATGTTGGCTATCCGAGGCATAGCAGAAGCTGGATCTGGCCATCCTGGCGCGTCATTTTCCGCGGCTGAAATCATGGGTGGACTTTATTTTAGAAAAATGAAACATGATCCATTAAAACCGCACTGGCATGAAAGAGACTATTTTGTAAATTCTAAAGCTCATTCTGCTCCAGGGTTCTTTGCAACTCTTGCCGTAGCGGGATATTTTCCTATTAGTGAGATGGATACCTTGCGTAAGCTTGGTGCCAGGTTACAAGGTCATCCTGTAAGATATTCAAAAGAACAAGAAAAATACAGTGTGCCAGGTACTGAGTACTCTGGTGGTTCTGAGGGTATTGGCCTGTCCGTCTCTTTGGGGATCGCCTTAGCCACAAGACTTGATGGAAAAGAAAATCACATATTCACTCTCATTGGCGATGGAGAATCAAACGAGGGTCAGGTATGGGAAGCAGCTATGGCTGCATCCAAGTTCAAGCTAGACAACATCACAGCTATTCTTGATCGTAATAGAATACAACAAGATGGATTTACTGAAGATATAATGCCACTTGACCCCGTTCGTGACAAATGGTTAGCATTCAATTGGAATGTTGTAGAGATAAACGGACACAAAGTTGAACAACTGATCGAAGCTATCAACAAGGCCTATGAAGTTAAAGATAAGCCTACTATCATTATCGCCAATACCGTTAAGGGCTATGGAATTAAACATATGACAAACAATCCACAATGGCATGGGAAGGCGCCTCCGAAGAAGCACATCCCTATTCTCCTCCAAGAGCTACAAAGTGAATTTCTGATCGCTCCATCCATCATTGCTGGTCAGCGTGAAAACTATGAAGAAAAAATTAGAATCGCCGAGCGTTCCGGCGCAGACATGATTCACCTAGATGTGATGGATGGTAACTTTGTACCCAACGTCACATTCTTTGCAGATACCATTCGAAAACTAAGGCCACTTACTACCTTACCGTTTGATGTTCATCTCATGATCGAAGACCCGCTTGAACATATTCAAGAATACATAGATGCTCGTTGCGACATTGTTACCGTTCACGCTGAAACTTGCACCGAAGATTCGTTTTCAGTGATTACATCCAAATTACTCAAGAATGGCATTAGTCCAGGTATTGCAATTAACCCATCAAAGAATATTCCCGGCTGGTTATATCACCACCTCTCAGAAATAGATGTGATAATCGTAATGTCGGTAAATCCTGGCTCCGCTGGTCAGAAATTCATACCTGAGGTGTTACCCAAGATGATGACAATAAGTCGAAAGCTTCGCGAACATGATTTTGTTGGGTATCTAGAAGCGGATGGAGGAATCGACGCCACAACGCTTCAACAAGTTTATGCCGCCGGAGCCAGAATAATGGTTGCAGGTAACGCAGTATACGGTAGCTCAGATATTAACGGTGCGATCATTCAGTTAAAACATACAGCGAATGTCGTTTTAGAAAAGACACTACTGGAAAATGCAAGTCAAATAGGAACTAGAACCGATTGGTTGAAGGCACGTAAACATATATTGATTCCTTTTGCAAGTGAGTTAGGAATAGAGGAGGAGCTCCATGCTATTAAGTAACGAAAGAAAGGAAGCCGACATGAGAGAGGCATTTGGTCAAACACTCGTCGAATTAGGTGCTCAGTATGCTAACTTAGTTTGCGTGGGTGCAGACACTACTGAGTCGCTCAAGACAAAAAAATTTGGCGATAGATTTCCCGAAAGGATGTTTAACATTGGGATCGCTGAAGCAAACCTAGTCTCTATAGCAGCAGGTCTAGCTATGACAGGTAAAATAGCGTTTGCTAGTACGTATGCAGCTTTTCTTCCTGGCCGATGCCTTGATCAGATTAGAAATGCTATATGTTATCCTAACCTTAACGTCAAGCTTGTAGTTTCTCACGCCGGGCTTTCCGTTGGACCGGATGGGGCGTCGCACCAACAGATCGAAGATATCTCAACAATGAGAGCTATACCCAATATGAGGGTTCTTGTACCAGCGGATGCAACTGCAGTTAGACATCTCGTGCGAAGGATAGTTGACACTTCTGGGCCATTTTATATTCGGCTTGCAAGACCATCCGGCAAGATAATATATACAGAAGAAGAGGCTTCATTTGAGATTGGAAGAGGAAATATCCTAAGAGATGGGAATGACGCAACTATTATGGCATGCGGATTAATGGTAGTAAAGGCATTAGAGGGAGCCGAGGTATTGGAATACACCCACGGTCTGCGTTGCAGAGTAGTAGATATGTTTTCTATTAAACCAATCGACAGAGAATTAATAGAGAAGTGCGGGAGGGAGACTGGTACAATTGTTACTATAGAAGAGCACAACATTTTGGGAGGCCTAGGTGGAGCGGTGACAGAAGTATCTGCCGAAGTATATCCAGTCAGTGTAAAGAGATTAGGAGTACTGGACACATTTGGAGAGTCGGCAAGAGATGACGAGATCGACAGCTTATTTGAAAAGTATGGTCTAAGCGCAATGAAGATAGTTGAGACTGTACTTCATTCCAAGAGAGGAGTTAGAAAGTGAAGATATTTTTAGATACAGCCAATTTAGTTTCTATAAGGACCTTTAACGATATGGGAATTGTAGATGGGATCACGACAAATCCAAGCCTTCTTTATAAAGAAAAGCAAAATCCTGATGCAATTATGCGTGAAATTGTTGGCCTGATAAAAGGACCAGTCAGCCTAGAGGTGATAGGAACAAAGTCAGAAGAGATGATTTTGGAGGCTCGCAGATTAGTGAAATATGGTAAAAATGTTGTTGTTAAAATACCTATGATACCTGACGGTCTGATAGCTGTAAGAAGACTGAAAGAGGAAGGAATTCCTACTAACGTAACTCTGATATTCTCTGCTAATCAAGCAATTTTGGCGGCAAAGGCAGGTGCTTCGTACGTGAGTCCATTCATCGGACGTCTTGATGACATTGGACAAGAGGGAATGCTCCTCGTTAAAGAGTGAGTTCAGATCTTTAGAAATTACCAATATGACACTCAGACACTAGTTGCAAGCATTAGACATCCACTACATGTCATCGAGGCAGCCAAGATTGGAGCAGATGTGGTGACCCTCCCTCCGGAAATCTTAGGGAAGATGATGAAACATCCCCTTACTGAGATCGGTCTTAATTCATTCCTGTCTGATTGGAAGAAAATTGATAAAGATTTGTTGGCATAATTAATGACGAAGTAGACTTAACACTTTTTGCGGAATGTCCTCTAGTCTACTGACAGCCAAGCTCTTCTCATAATTTAGATATTTCAAGTTTTGACCCACGTTGATTGAATCGAGAATGTTCCTTCCAAGTCCTAAAGCGACCATGTGTATGCCAGATTCCTTATAGGATAAGACCATAGATCTTACTGCATCAAAATCCGAAGGTTCGCCGTCAGTTAGCGTCACTAGTATATCAGGTTTGAACAAGTTAATCATTGGTTGAAGCAGTGCATAAATTTCAGCCAGAGGTGTGCCGCCGCTTGCCTTAATTTGGGCCAGGCGACGTACACATATAGTTGACCACTTTATGTTAGGAGGTTTTATTACCCAACATTTTACCTGTCTTGACTCCGTACTGAATGCATAAACAGCGAATTTAATATTTAAGTAAGAAAGTGCCTCGCAAAGCGCTACCGTAGCTTGCTTGTATTTTAACTCTACGTCTTGTATACTGCTAGAGTGATCAAGTAGAATAGCAACTTTAGTTTTAATTGAGAGTTTGAAATCGGCTAAGAAAGGTTTAGGAAGCCTTTCAATGTAGACTTCTTGATCAAACTCTTCACCTGTATAATCATGCCTTTCTATCCACCCTGTTTTCCAATCCCTAAATTTCGATTTTATCTTTTGGATAAGAATTGGGTCATACATAGAACTCTCGTCAATATCCATTTTTTCTGGAATACTTAAACCAAAATTCTCTAAACTCTCATAACCTTTGATTTCGGTTTTTTTACTTTCCTTGATGAGCGTATCAAACTCGCCTAGAACTTCATTTCCCTCAATAATCTGTTTGGAAGTCTTTGCAATATCTTCGTCTTTATTTCTTTTTTTCACGATCCTCTCAACCTGTTTTAAAATGTCACTTTGTGCCATCGAAAAACCAAATTTGGTTCTTAGAGCGGAAATTGGAATTGTAAGTAAAGGGTTGAGTTCTAGTATCTTGATCAACTCTGGTACGTGTTTCTCGACCCAATCAGTGGAATATGAACATGTTATCGCTTCCTGTACTATATTGTTGGCATATTCTGCGGCTTGTCTTACCTTTTCAAAATCTCGACCAAATAATTCTCCTTTGATATAACCGGTAGAAAAGTATTGAGAAAAGGCTTCGATAATCTTATGACGCCCGTACATGGAATTAAGGAGTGGTCTCCCTACCCATGATACAGCTTCATTAAAAATTAGCTCATTTAACATTCCATACCAAAGGTTCAAACCTAGTATTTCTATACGCTTAGTTTCAACAGTATTGAGTATAAATCCATATGCGTGTTCGTAACTAAGCACCTTCGTAGATTTACCTATGCGCATAGATTCGTACCATAATGCTACCCTCCACTGCCTGTATTTTTGGAAATCTGTTCCAGGATAATATTCTAGAAAGGGCAGGGCTATCTGATTCTTTTCAGGCTTTGCCAACGGAATCTTGTCTTGATTCAGCGTTATGACTACCTTTGCTCGTCCAGACCATCTCCTAGCCAAAAAAGTACCGATATCAATCAGGACGTCACTCCGCATTTTTAAAAATGAAGGACTTCTCTCTAAATGGCTACACATGGTTCAGGTTCCAAATATCGAAGTTATCATATCCATCACTTTGCGATACTCAACTTGACCCCATTGATCATAAGCATTGGCATATACCACTTCTGCAGATTCCCTTGCAGAAAGACCGCTCTTCAGAATCTTTGAATAAGCGATAGTCTCTCTTAAACTTGGACTGTAATATAGTTCCTCTACTGCAGCCGCTTCGCGGAGATTCTTAGCAAGGCGAATAGCATTGCGTACTGCATCAAGCTTTGAGTTTTCTAAGTCAACATGTCTTTTGACAATTTCTAGCTCAACATCCTCTGGAGGATATTCTAACCTGAGTCTAACAGGGAATCTACTAAGCAGTTGAGGAGGAAGCTCTTTAGTTCCTACATGTGATAATGGATTTATTGTAGCCACCACCGACCAATTAGGATCGGCATTTATGGTCTGTCCTTCAGCTTCTTTTAATACTAGCTGCCTTCTATCATCCAACGCTTCATCAAGCCTCAGCAGCACGTCAGCTTCTGCAGCATTTAGCTCGTCCAAGTATAACAGTCCGCCACTTCGCATAGATTTAACGAGGATCCCTTCTACAAAACTAATTTCACCTTTATCGATAGGTACTTGTACCAACAAGATGCGACTCCCTAGTTCGAAGGCTAAAATTTACTGAATATAAATCCTTTTTGTTTAGTGATGCGAATTTCCTCACAAGTGTTGTCTTGCCAGTTCCCTTCGGTCCAATGATTATTGAAAATAAACCAGCTTCATGAGCCTTATTCAGTATCGGAAGAGCGTTATTCCAATCAAGGTAATTTACTTCGATACTCAAATCGAATCTCTTTTTATGTGACAAATAATTTACATAAAAACTAATGGATCGGATTTAGCTGATGCATACAAAACTCTATTTGGTCATTATCAATCTTTTGTTATACAAGTAGTCATTTAGTAAAACCTTATCTATTGTTGCAGGATTGATATAATAAGATCTTCCTTTAACCGACCTTTCCATATCGTTAACATATCCTAATAGGGAGTCTTCTTCACTGATCATTACAGTATCGATTTCAATACCTAACCTATGACTCCTTTTCGCTTCTGATATTGTTTTTTCACCTATGTACTGGTCCACCTGCTTATATCGATAGCATAGATAAACAAGATTACCCGATTTTACGTCAAGGTCCATATAGAGATGGGCTTTCACCGAATCAATGACACCCTTGTCTGGCGAATAAAAATAGGAATACGGCCTCTGGGATAATATCTTGTTCTGCTCTGAGTCATCGTCTATAAAGCAGGCACTAGGATGTCCATCAGTTATCAGAACGATTCTTTTATTCATAGCAGTATCTTTTTGCAATATCTTAGTTGCAAGTCGGAACGCCGCCTGGTAGTTCGTATAATGTAGTAGATTAGCACCGGGTTCGAAAGTTTTCAAATATGGAATATCGTTTATATAGATTTTCGAGGCTAGTGCGCCAAAACCTACGACATATATCGAGTCGGAGGGAAAGAATTTTCTATTCAATGTAACTATGCCCCAGAGTGCTCGCTTCGCAGCTTCTATCCTACTCATATTCCCATACATAGTCGAATATCTCATTGTTGAACTCAAATCTATACAATATACAACTGCAACTCTGAGATCTTGTCTCGTTTCGAATTCTTCAAAATCATCTATAGTAATCTGAAGTGGAAGCATAACTGACTCTCGATACTTAGCAATCCTTTGAACAGTATTTAGCAGGGATGCAGGGACGTTCACTAATTTGATATCATCACCAACTTCGTATCTCTTAGTTGTATCCAAAATAACCGAGCCATGTCCCAGATGGTTAGATTCATGGAGACCAAAACCGTCCTTCTTCAACGATCGCATAAAATCCCTTAAGATCTTTTCTCCAATAGTTACAAAGGCTTTCGAAGTAAGCCATTTTGCATCATCATTTTTTATGTATCCACTCTGGATCAACTGTGCAATTATCGATGCTGACGTGCCGGTACTAGAATAATTTTGGTCCACTTTGGTGTCATCTTGATTCTTCTCTTCATTATGCTTGTAAGAGGGTGAAATTTGCGATAGTGCCTCCTGCAACGTGTATTCTAATTCTTGAAGAGTTGGGGTTTGTTCTTTTAGGACCTCTCTACCAATAACTTCAAGTAACTTGTCCTTAAATCTGCTTAAATTTTGATCTGCTTCTTCTAAATCAACTGGAGTGTTCTTTTCACTCTGCTCATGTTTTTTTCCAAAATAGATAAAATTTTTTGTATCTGCCGTGGTATCATGCTGATGCATATGAATTATCTTTTTTCTCCAAGATTGGTGGTTGAGTCCACCTGAGGCCTTCTAAAACTACCTCAATGACTGAGGCTGTAAGTTCACCGTTCATGTTCCGAGAGAGGATTAGATTGTCAACACTGATTTCACGTATCTTGGCAGCTTTTACGAACTCTTCTTGTTCTCCTTTAATTATCACAAGCATTTCATTTACAATTTTTTTCAATACAGGGAACCTAGCCAATTGAGATTCGTAATCAATAGAATCAGTTTTCTTTTGACCTATGATGCTCTGTGACACCTCAAAGGTCTTATTTTTGGTAAACTCATTTTTAATTTTTGATAACTCTTCAATAGGGATTTTCTGAATATATTCAGCAGAGACTTGTTTAATGGCATCTGCTATAATGAGGTTTAATATATTCATTCGATTTTCATAGCTATCCTCAACTTCCGAAAGTTCAAATTTCGATGACTGATGTATGCTGTGGAAATCACAAAATCTTGGGATAACCCTAACTTTATATTTTATTGACCTCGTTCGTTCAGTCTCGCCAATCAACAGTTCCAAAGAATGAACTCCCATTCTGACGCTAACACCCCTATCATGGTTAATGTCGGGATGTGCTCTAGTAATCTGCGTTATCTTGGCCATAGCCTTTAATATATGGACAGGCAAGAAAACATTGTCCTCGTCAGCAATTTTTACCTCTTGTGACATTATTAACATTTCATCGATAATATGCTTTGGATAGTGGGTATTTATGTGACTTTTGAGCCTATCAAACAATGGTTCAATAATTTTACCAGAATGTGTGTAATCTATAGGATTAGCTGTAGCTACGACCTTAACATCAGGTCTGAATATAATCGGATAAGATCCTGTGGTAAACTTTCCTTCTTGCAGGATGCTGAGTAAAGCCACTTGCTTTCTAGGATCTAGGACTGGAAGTTCATCTATACAAATAATTCCATGTCTGGCCTGTAACAATTGGCCTGCAGAATAAGATTCGATATTGTATATTTCTATGCCTTTCCTTGCGATTTTAATTGCATCAATCTGTCCCACCAAATCCTTTACAGAAATATCAGGAGTAGCAAGAATGTACCGATACCGACTTGGACCATCAATCCAATCAATCTTTGTGTCCAATTTATGATCTCTAATTGTAGTTTCACACTCCGCTGAAACAGAAAATACGGGCGATATCCTGTTTATATCGACATCATTTAGCATCGCAATTAATTCTTCTTCTGGAATTGTAACCGGTATATCGTTAGTAAGAGTTCCTCTGACTACTGGAATTGGCGATAGGAGGTTCTTTGCAATAGATTCTGCAATCTTTGTTTTAGCCTGACCGATCTGCCCTACTAGAAGAAGGTCATGTCCTGACAAAATTGCTCTATTCAATGCTGGGACAACATCACCATCATATCCGATAATTCCAGGATATGGATTTTGGCCACTCTGGATTTTAATAATAAGATTACCCCGAATCTGTTGTTCAATTGTAGTGGACTTATAATTTATCCTTAACAAATCACCAAGAGTCCTAATTTGCTTAAAGTCAGTAGGGACACCAGGCGTTAATTCATGATAATTTGGAGCAGAAGAATAAGAAATATGTACAAGGTCTTTTATCGAGTTCATAAGATAGATGTGATGTTTTGAAGTATTCATATATTTAAATCCCTAATAATTTCTGCCTAAACTTCTCAAACGCAGATATCTTATTTACTTATTTAATTTCGTTAAAAATTTTTTGAACGTTAAGATTTCTGTGCGTACTTACTTAAAACTAAACTAGGATAATATTTGCTTTTACCAATCTCCAATTGTGTTTGTGATACTTTTTTTGCCTCATTTTTTCTATCAATATATGTAAAATACCTTTGACTTGTTAACGAATTAATAACCCAACAATCTATGCAAAATTCTTACGTTAGCATGGTTTTTATTTCGGATTCTTCCTCGTGATTCTGATTTGTCTGCTTCGGAGTACCGTCATATCCTAAGAATATCTGGTAAAGATATTGATGGGAGTAAGAAAATTATTGTTGCATTAAGCTTGATACGTGGTATAGGCTATAATATTGCCCAGGTTTTGCTTCAATCTCTTAATATAAATCCCTATATAAGAGTAGGATTCTTGACAGAGAGTGAACTGAAAGAAATTGAATTAACGATTAAGGACCCATCAAGAGTAGGAATCCCCTCATGGTATTTCAATAGAAGAAAAGATATGGATACTGGCACAGACAAACACCTGATTACTTCTGATCTAGATTTCATGATTTCGAATGACATAGAACGTGAAAAATCAGTGATGAGCTGGCGTGGTTACCGACACATGTTCGGATTAAAAGTGAGAGGGCAGCATACGAGGACATCAGGAAGAAAAGGCGGCGCGGTCGGAGTGAAGAAAATATCCAAACCAGGCGCTGCAGCTGCAGCTCCAGCTGCGCCTGTGAGCACTGCAGCACCCACGCCAGCTAGTTCAACGCCCGTCAAATCAGGAACCGAAACGGCCTCGAGTGGAGCCAACAAGTAGGATATGTTGAGTAGCTATGGGTGATCCTCGTAAACCAAAGAAGACATATAGTAGACCAAGGAGAATGTGGACCACAGATCAGCTGAGTGCTGAACTTTATCTGGTAGGAACATATGGGCTCAGAAACAAGAGAGAACTATGGAAAGCTCAGACTGAAGTAGCTAGATTTAGAAACCAAGCTCGTGCATTGCTATCTCTTGCGACTGAAGTGCGCCACGAAAAAGAGACTCAACTACTAAACTATTTAAACCGTTTGGGCCTTGTGAAGGAAGGCGCAACTCTCGATGATATCTTAAATCTCAAGATCGAAGATTTGCTTGAGAGGAGATTGCAGAATATAATAATGAGAAAGACAGGGACGAAATCACCATATCAATCAAGACAATTGGTCGTGCATAATCATGTTTCGATTGGTAATCGATTCATCAATCTGCCTGGTTATTTGGTGAAAAAGCATGAGGAACAACAGATTTTGGTTCATTTAGATGTGCACAAAAGCTCCTCGGGAACTCCTCAAGGATAGATTCCCTTAACTGCATATGCTTATTTAATATTCCGAGATCACATCAACATGATCTATTTTCCCGTCTGAATTCATATCGAATCCTTGAACAACAATTGCCCATTCCTTCTTATTTTGATAACTCTTTAGAATTTTCTCACTAAAGTTTGTAAGTGCTATAACTGCAGATTTAGTACCAATTGATCTAACTCCTGCTACTACAATTATGCTGCCGCGGTTGCTGTAAGGATTTCTTATTTTTGCGATTAGCCCTTGACTATCCAAGTTATATATTTCATGCGAGTCTTTTACCAAACCCGCCCAGAAATTTGATTCATTAAATTTTATGGGCAAATATTTGTTAAATTCTGCAGTAACGATATTTGTTCCAGGCCCGCCTATGGAAATTATGTTTCGACCGTCCAAAACTTTCTCTGCTTTTGCATCGGCATCAAGTTTGACCACAAATTCCGATGGAATATTAGTAAATGTTCCCAAGAAAAACGCCAACTGAACAGCGTAGTGACCATCCCTTGCAGATGATCTGTATGGACCATGAGGGTCTGGTGCCCCCACAACAATAAGACCATTAAAGGAATCGTTCGTGATGAAATCGCTGAAAAAATCCTTGATATATTGTCTCTTATTTTCACGGTCAATAGAGATATCTGATTTTTTTTCACCCCAGTCCATTTCTATTCCGAACGAAGGACATGATGATCGGAATAACCTGGCAGTTCCGCCCCGAACAAGCACTGTTCCAACTTCGTGTAAAGCGCCGATGGAATTCAACTTGCGTGTGTAATAATATGCACTCTGTTCGTATATTTTTAGTTCTTTAGCAACTTGTGCAGTGTACATTGGTCTAGTTGATAAAAGCTGCATTATTTTCCAAGCGGTCGGATTAGAGAGGATTCTCAATTGGTCCACGCTGTCAAAAATGATTATTTCTTTTGCCATGAACCCTTTTTCGATATCGTATACTAGGGTTTTTTTCTTCAACAATATTTTTTTCAAAATGTGTTATATAATGATATATAGTGGTACCATCCAATTAAAGTCGAGTCATTATAGGTAACTGGTTCTCAAAATGTGGTGTGCAAACCAGGATAAATAAAATTATAACGGTACGTATATAGTTTCATAATTTTTAAAAGGACTTGTATTTCTTTATTTATTATGTGTTCGATTATCGGATATAAGGGTGACCTTTATGCGGCTCCTGTTCTAATTGATAGTCTCAAGAGAATGGAGTATAGAGGTTATGATAGCGTAGGCATTAGTACTATTGATGATGGTACCATGATTGTACGCAAGGGCGTAGGAAAAGTGTCTGAAGTCAGTAAGAACTTAGACTTAAATGGAATGCCCGGCAAGACAGGCATCGGGCACACACGGTGGGCCACGCATGGTCGTGTCAATGATGTAAACGCTCATCCTCACACAGACTGTAGTGGAAGTATAGCAATAGTTCATAATGGTATCATAGAAAATTACGAGGAATTGAGGATAGAATTGAGGAGCAGAGGACATTTATTTAAAAGTGATACCGATAGCGAAGTCATTGCTCATTTACTTGAAGAGCATCATTCATCGGATAAAGATATTAAATCCGCCATGATAAAAACCTGTAAACGACTAAAGGGGGCCTTTGCCTTTATTTCAGTATATGAAAATGGCACTTTAGGCGGTGCGCGATTCGACGAACCTCTAATTGTAGGGCTTGACAAAAACGGTTGCTTTATTTCGAGCGATGTTTTAGGATTCCTAAAATACACAGATAAAGCAATTTTTCTTGATAACAGAGATATCGTAATTGTAGATAAATCTGGTGTCCAATTATTTGATTTCGATGGAAATCCTGTCAATCGTCACCCCACTGTAGTTGCGTGGGAGCTGGGTGCTGCTGATAAGGGGAGATACGCACACTATACTATAAAGGAAATACATGAGCAAAGTAAAAGCATGTTTGCGGCCAGCAATAAGGATGAAGAAAAGTTGAACCAATTTTGTAACTTTTTATCGACTGCTGAAAGTGTATACATTACCGGAAGTGGAAGCAGCTATCACGCGGCTTTGATTGGAAAATATCTCTTTGCAAAATATCCCAAAATTAGGGCCGAGTGTGTGATGTCAAGCGAATTTCAGTACGTGCAGGATCTCATTGATGACAACTCTGTAGTAATCGCAATTTCGCAAAGCGGAGAGACTGCTGATGTGCTACAGGCAGTGAAATCGGCTAAACAAAAAGGCGCGACGATTCTCTCGCTAGTCAATATAACTACTTCATCGTTAGCTAGAATAAGTGATTCTTTCTTGGAGATTGGTTGCGGCCCAGAGATTGGTGTGGCAGCTACAAAAAGTTTTACGTCGCAGCTCTCCTTGTTATATAGAATTACCAACAATATCTGTAAGGACGTCCAACTTTCAAATAGTTTAGGTGATCTGGCAAAGCCTACCCAGGTAACTCTTTCGCTAGAATCTGAAATAGAAAAAATATCTAACAACATCAAAAACTTCAAAGACATATACATCATGGGGAGATCACTGCATTATCCTATAGCGCTTGAAGGAGCGTTAAAAATTAAAGAGTTAACATATGTTCATGCTGAGGGAATAGCAGACTGGTGAACTAAAACATGGACCATTAGCAGTGGTGGATAAAAATACATTGGTAATCGTGATTAATCCGTCTGATTCCACCTATAATGATATTGTCTCAAATGCACATGAGATCAAAGCGAGGGGCGCTACGATAATTGGGATCTCGGATGTGAGGAATAGTATGTTTGATTACCTCATAAGAATCCCAAAGGTAGATGAGATTCTCTATCCACTCATAGAAGTAATTCCCTTCCAGCTTCTGGCTTATCACCTTGCACTTGTGAGCAATGCCGATCCAGATTACCCTCGCAATTTGGCAAAATCCGTGACTGTGAAATAGAGTTAAATTTGGCTGGGATTAGTTATCTAGTGTAAATCATGTCTAGCAAATTCATGGATTGGACGACTTAACTTTAAATAGAGATAAAAAATAACAAACCTCGCTTTATTGATATGTCCGTTGGTAAAAGAGATTATGATGTTATAATAGCAGGGGGCGGCCTAGCTGGTATGATTACTGCATGCTCAGTTGCCTTCTACTCAAATCAGTCTCTTAGAGTTCTTGTGATAGATCGAAATCCACTGTTAAGCTTGGGGAGGAAAACGATCACAGGTTGGATCTGTGGTGACGCCGTAGGTAAGAAAGCAGTCGATTACATGTCAAATAGAATCGGAATCAGATGGGAGAGCCCTGAAATAGAACACAACGTAAAAGGGGTGGTTGCGTATTCTCCTGACCATGAAACTGGTGTCTCATTTGATGGCGAAGGATATCTCTTAAATAGAAAAGTTCTGCCACAAAAGCAACTGAATGATGCAGTTGACCTAGGAATAGAAATTAAAGATAAGGTAGCATTGAGATCCTTGATTTTTGAGGACAATATGGTCGTTGGTATTCTGGGCGAGGAGCTCGACAGTAAAACCGTATTCAAACGAACAGCAAAATTGGTTATCGATTGCACTGGAGTAACATCGGTTCTCAGAGCAAATTTGCCCATCCAGTCTTATATCGAAAAAAGAATTAATCGAAATGATTTAGAAGCCACGGGGCGATATATCTATACTTTCGATATCGCCAAACATGATAGGACTTATTTTGATCCGAATTACTGTATTATCCATTTAGATCAAGAGATCGCTCCAGGTGGTTATGCGTGGGTATTCCCCAAGGGAGAAAATAAGGCGAACATCGGGCTGGGCGTTCAGCAAAAAGCATTAGAGTCCATGAATAAAAGAAACGGTACGAACAAAGATCTCAAGTCTTTGATTGATGAATATGTTCTATCTAATCCGGTTTTAAAGGACTTGAAAATGACTAACGAAAAAGCAGATGAAGGAAATTCATGGGGGACCTGGCAGGTTTCAGTTCGTAGGCAGAATGATTGTCTAGTCGCAAATGGATACATGCTTGTTGGGGATGCTGCATGGATGCCTAAGCCTATCGATGCTGGCGGAATTGGGCCTGCAATAATAGCAAGCACCATTGTGGGAAAAGATGCAGTTGAAGCTATCCAACAAGAGGATGTCACTGAAAGAGGTCTGTGGAAATATAATAAGGATTTTATGAATGAGTACGGATACAAGACAGCAGGTTTGGAAGTGTTCCGTCGAATGCTACAAGGTCTTTCTAATGATCAAATTAATTATGGTATGAAGCATTTTCTCTCTAAGATGGATGTTGAAAAAATTACTGATGGCGAACATCCTGAGTTCAGTGCTGTTGACAAGTTATCAATGTTCATCAAAGGCGTAGTTAACAGGACTTTGGCTGAAAATCTAAGCCATACTTCCAAGATGAATGAGAAATTGGTTAAGCATTACCACAATTACCCTGAAGATCCTGGAGGATTTCCCCAGTGGCATTTGACTTTAGAACATATTCTGAAAGAAGCATTTGCAAAATTTCGAAATTAAGAGTACCTCATGATGATAGTTTTTTTTTGAGAATCAATGCTTTTTCCTGTCTTGTAGATTCCTCTCCGGAGCTATATTTTCTCAAGCTTATCTTTCAGATTATCCATAGCCGTCATAATTACTTGTCGTCGCGTTTCTTCTGTTATAATAGCTCTAATATCTTCAATCAAAACCTTAGCAACATCCAACTTTCTCCGCAATCCTGGCACAATATTATCATACACGGCAAACGGATAAGCTAGGCTATAAAGTTCTTCCATTATTAAAAATAGTTTTGTGGCTTCGTTTGGTTTTCCTACTCTCAGTCTATCATACACCATTCGCTTGAGTTCTCCTATACAATCGAGAACACCCGTTAAATATGAGGACCCTGAAACACTAAGCTCCTTGAAACTTGGTAAGAGTGTTTCCTCTGTTATAGCTCGTAACATGTAAGCCTCGACCAGCTCTTGTTCAGGGACAATGATATATTTATAAAGGTCGGTTCTGGCCTGTTGTCTTAGAGCATCTAATGTATTCTTTGCTCTCTCCATTTGTTGCGTCGCATTGCCTATTTCAGACCTATGCAGAGATATTATTGATTTGCTGCAATCATTGAGTACATCTCGTGTGTTTTTTATGAGGGCATCACGCCTGATTTCTATATCTTTAAGATCAAAGCTAATTTCATTTAAGGAAGCTTTCACATTCGTAAGCATTGCTTTCTCATTCTACACAATTCAATAAAGAGATTTCTTTATTCTCAGAAAAGACAGAATTTGGATGAATGAATACAAATAACGGTATGTTGTTTAGCAATAGTATTATGAGCGCAAAGAAAAAAGAGTTGAAGGAGAAGGCCAATGAAGAGCGCCTTTCCAAGACGATCGTCACACTAGAAGCGATTATAAAAAATCGAGATATTCAAAGGAATACCAGAAACCTGGTGAAGGAAGTCCTTTCTACCCTTACTGATGAAAAAGGAGGGAGTATTTCGGTAAGAGCAGCTAACGCGATTAGTATGTTAGAGAGTCTAACGCAAAGCAGACAAATGGAATCTCATATAAGAACAATGCTTTGGCAAGTAGTATCAACTCTGGAAAGCATAAGAGAGTGATATGCGAAGCAAAATTACACCTCGATAGATACGTAACTTAGTCCGAATAAAGTGGATAAGAGGATGGAATAAAGATACATTCAACGCTAATGATACTAGAGAATTATGGATGTTAGTTATTTTTCACATGGATAGGTTGCTAATTCAGATTCGAAGAAAATCGAAATAATATATAACGAAAATCTCTGCTGCGTATTTAGAGCGAATAAATTAAATGGTAGGTTTACGAGACCAAAATTAAGGTATTTGAACAGTGAGTATTAGTGACTATGTGGAAGTTTCGAAGCCGCGTATCTTAATAGTTTTACTAATCACTGCAATCGCGTCTTTACTCGCGGGTAGCCGATTCGATAATACACCCGCAGTAGGTTGGGATGTTTCATTTTGGCAAATAGGTTTTCTTTCGTTGGCTGGTGCTCTAGCATCGATGGGATCTAGTGCTCTTAATCATTATTACGATAGAGACATCGACAAGATGATGCTAAGAACATCGCAAAGACCTCTCCCTGCTGGTAGATTGCTTCCACGAAATGTTTTAGCCTACGGACTGTGCACGTGCCTGCTGGCTGTCGGCGTTGCATGGATAACCCTAAATCCTGTAGCAACTGGAATGATTATACTTGGAATATTCTTTTATGTTATTGTATATACGTTGTGGCTCAAGCGAAGTAATGCCTCAAATATTGTAATTGGTGGATTTGCTGGGAGTGCAGCTTCTATGGCGGGGTGGGCAACTGCTACTGGCTCTATTGACCTTCTAGGTTTTTTGGTAGGCTGGCTAGTTTTTATGTGGACACCCCCTCATTTTTGGTGTTTGGCTATTAAGGCTAAGGAGGAGTATGCTAGTGTTAATGTCCCAATGCTGCCAGTTCTAGTCGGCAACCAGAAGGCAGCTACTTACATCTTTTTAAGTACTCTTATTCTTTTACCCTACTCCATTGCTCTTTATTTTTTTGGACTAGGTCTATTATATACGGTAGTTGCTGCATTTTCAGGCTCCTTAATGTTAATATACCATTATAAATTAACTAAAAATCCTACGTCAGAATATGCTTGGAAGGCTTACAAAGTCACAGCCCCGTATTTAGTAGTGGTTTTCATTGGATTAGCACTGGATGCCTTGTTTTATTATAGATTATAAATGTACACAGGCTCAAACTCACACTAGCCATAACAAATACTCGTTCTACATTGCATCTTGCTAGTCAGAGATGAAGTTAAATTAAACAGACTCGATTCTACGTTTGTCCTTAGTAATCCAAGATACTTTGATCAGACCATATATTTCAAGATCCAGTAGTGTCTTATCGAGGTCAGCATGAGTAAGTGAAATATTGTCCCTAGTCAAGCCACTCATCAGATCTGCGTCAGTGGTATTGCCGGTTTCCTTTATCTTTTCATAAATCAAGTTACGCAGCGGATATTTCATCTAGTATTGCAAAGTGTACAACAGCTATATATCAACAGTATGAAATCGTAACACGCGGTTACCACCATCATTAGAGCGTGTCGTCATAAAAGTTTGGAGGTGAGTGTGTAATGAAACGCTTCAGCTATAGAACGATTTGTCTGAAGGTCTAGGGATACTGTAAGTGACTGATTTTCGCATATTTTCGTACCAATCCTCAATTTCCTTAGTTATCGATGGTTTCACGAGGCGAAGTGCCTTTTCAAAATCTTCCCTCGAAATAACCATGGACTTGTTCCGCATTGCATTTACCGCTGATTCCCTCGCAAGCGCGACCAAGTCAGCCCCACTAAAACCTTTGGTCGAATAAGCTACTTCTTCCAGCTGAACGTCTGGAGTAAGAGGCATCGAGCTTGTTAAGATTTTTAGGATTTCATATCTTCCATTCTCATCGGGCGGTGATATATACAAAATAAGATCAAGTCTGCCAGGACGCAATAACGACGTGTCGATTAAATCTGGTCTATTGGTAATACCCGTCACAATAACTCCAGCGCTCCCGGAATCATCCATTTCTGTTAACAGCTGAGAAAGCACCCGCTCATTACCAGATGGGTCATCTTCACCCCTTGGTCTTGCCAAGGAATCTAACTCATCAAACACAACTACACATGGGGATGAAGCTTTCGCTTTTCTAAATATTTCCCGTATAGCCTTTTCTGACTCGCCGACCCATTTAGATAATATCTCTGGTCCTCTCACCACTATGATATTAGCACCACTTTCAGTCGCAAGTGATTTTGCGATGAGTGTCTTGCCACAACCTGGAGGACCGAAGAGTAGCGCTCCTCTAGGAGGTTTAATACCCATTTTAGTAAATTTATCAGGCTCCTTAATTGCAGTAATAAGATTATCATATAGCGTCCGTTTTGCGTCATACAACCCTCCTACATCATTCCACTTAACTCTTGCAACCTCTACATAGAATTCTCTCATCGCAGTAGGAATAATTTCCTTCATTCCCTCTCTGAAGTCCTTATTTCTTATCTGCATCATCTCTAGGGTCTCTCTTGAGATTTTGTCACCTTCAAGATCAATCTCCGGTAGATATCTACGGAGTGCCTTCATTGCCGCTTCCCTACAAAGGGCTTTAATATCAGCACCAGTATATCCGTGAAGCTCAGCCGCTAGACCTTTAAGGTCTATATCATCGGATGTGAGAGGCATCCCTCTAGTGTGGATCTGAAGGATTTCGAGTCGCCCTTCAGCATTTGGTACTCCAACCTCAATCTCCCTATCAAATCTACCAGGACGTCTTAAAGCAGGATCTATACTCTCCGGCCTATTTGTAGCACCAAGGACAATGACATTTCCGCGTTCGGACATGCCGTCCATAAGAGCAAGCAATTGTGCAACAACTCGCTTTTCCACATCTCCAAATGCCTCTTCTCGTTTGGGTGCTATCGCATCTATTTCGTCGATGAAAATTATACTAGGGGCTGAGTCCCGTGCTTCTTTAAAGATGTCCCTTAGCCTTGCTTCTGTCTCTCCATAGTATTTATTGACTATTTCTGGGCCATTTATTATGTAGAAGTTAGCTTCTGACTCTGAGGCGAGGGCTTTTGCGATCAGTGTCTTGCCGCAGCCTGGAGATCCATACATTAGTATCCCATTGTGCGGTTCAATCCCTAGTCTTGTAAATACCTCCGGGTGCCTGAGGGGTAGTTCAACAATCTCACGTAGACGCTTTATCTGATCTTGTAGACCACCGATCTCTTCGTACGTAATCCGAGGTTTCTTGTCGAGAGTAGTTTCAGCCAGTATGCTCAGTTTTGTTGAACTATCAATCTTGACGATAGTTTTTGGAACCACTTTTTCGACTTTGAAATCTATGGAGTTCCCCAGAATAATAACTGATATTTCATCACCAGCTGTGACCGGATAGCCACGCAGTCTATTCTTTACAAATTCGCAAAATTCTTTATCAATAACAACATTATTATTAGCAAGGGGTAGCAAAACCACTACTTTTGCAGATTTAGCATTTATCGGCTTTATTGAAAGCAAATCATTAATTCCTATACCAGCATTTTTTCTTGTTTGTCCATCAATTCTAATAACATCATGGTCCTGTTCATCATCAGCTTGCCATCCAATCACTGCAGTATTTCTTTTACCTATCAATTCTATTACTTGACCTGGTTCGATGCCAAGCTGACGCATGGGTTCAGAGTCTATTCTTGCTCTACGTTTACCAACATCCCGATGTTTTGCTTCAGCTACTCTTAACTGAATTTTCTTGGCAGTTCCCTGATCCTTATTTTTCTTCCCTTGAGGTCTTTTCAAATGACTATTTATACAACCTCCGGCCTAAGTTCCTTCACTTTGATTATTTCATTTTTACAGACTGCCTACTAATGCTAACCACATCAATTTCACCAACTCCTTCAGTTTTCTTAATGGATTCTTCTAATTTGTCCATTTGTCCTTCCTCATCATCAATCAGAAAATCTCCTAGAATGACATTTACTCCGAATGCTAATGGCTCCCTCACGTGTGTTTTTAACTCCATTCCTGTTGGGATCTGTTCGTTGAGTGAATCCACTAGTTTATCTAGATCTGTGTCAGCTTCCGCAGGGAGAATTTTAATCCTGGCAACCAACCTGGTCATCTTAAGGTCCCTCTAGCCCGCAACCGACGCACTTGTAAACCCTAGCAAATTCCCTACAACTTTGACATCGCCATATTAGGACATATCCGCAATTAGGACAATAATATTTGACACATTCATCATTCGGCATAATGGCACGATTACAAGATGTACAGACTGGTAGTTGCAAAGGTTTCGACATATATGTATCGTTTGAAGATCAATATCCGAATTTATACCTTGCTTAATCTAATAAGCGCCTTATTTCATTACTCAACACCGACTTTATAATGCCAGTAGCTTTTTTTGCTCCAATTATCCTTGACAACGCTGTTGAATGGAAGTCGAAATCCCCTGTTTGAGAAACAAGATCAATTTCTGAATGAGAAACAGAGGCAAATATTTCGTCCAATCCCCTATTATCCAATCGCTCAAAGATCTTTCTTGCTAGCAGCATTTTATTAAACTCAGTATTGAACAGTAAGAACCATTCCTTTTCGTATTCCTTTAGCAGATCCTGATTACATGTTTCTATTGCATTTGCCATAGATCTCCCAGCAAGTATACCGCCCATTCCGCATGTATAGATTCCACCAGCTGTCGTTGGTTTAGTTTGTCCAGCTGCATCTCCTACGACCACATACCTGCGTCCGCATAGGAAACTTTCTAATGGACCCATGACCCAAATAGGAGAATAAACCTTTCTAACAATGGTGTATCTTGATCCTTTACTATCCAAATAGGATTTCAACGCATCGGCCACGTTTAATGCTCTACCACCTACACCCACCTTGCCTTTTCCTGAATCCGTAGGTATAATCCAAGCAAAGAATCCAGGAAATCTAATATTGTCAAATTTCACCTCAATAGTATCACTGTCGATCCATGGTGCGTAGACTTCATACTGTGCAGTTTGCAATACCCCAGTTCTATTTTTATGAATTATCGATCCTATCCCTCTGGCATCTATAAAGTATTTACATTTCATCTCTCCTTCTGAAGTCGACACCGAATAGAGATTTCCATCATCCATAATATTTGAATCAATAGTATGAGCACACTCAACCACTGATCTTACTGAACACCTAACTCTTATTTCAGCGCCAGCATCTTGAGCTTCAAAAGCAATCTGTTTATCTAATTCCCTTCTATTTAGTACGATAACCTTCTGATTTCCTGCATCAATAACAAAATCATTGGACGGAGATAGGATTTTTGCGTTTTTAATCTTATTTTGTATTGACGCAACCGATGGAAGGATTTGAAGTTTTTCAATCGCGCCCATACTAACAAGTCCGCCACAATGTTCAGGAGTTCCAACTTCATAATCCTCTTCCAGAACCAGGACAGAAATTCCATTGTGACTAGATAATTCTCGTGCGGCCATAAGACCAGAAATACTACCACCGGCTATGATAACGTCATAAATCTTAGACATTACGACATAATATTCTCTTAGGTCAGCTTATTAAGTAAACGAAAGATGGTGTATATTCTGATCGTGGACAATTTATTGTTGCACGAATAGGTATCAATATGCGTCTTGGATATGATGATGTGCAACTCTTGGCAGGACTAGCCGCCTTTCTCCATTAGATTGAAGATACGGAAAGTAATTGATGATAAGGTAGTTGAATCTGTGTGAGGAAAGTCATCACCATAGAAAAATATCGTTTAACAAATTCCAAACAATCCATAAAATGTAATAATGTAAATTACATTTGTGCTTCTGCGAGATGACAGAGGCGCAGGAATAGGTTCACTAAACCTCTGAGTATACAGACATGCACAGCTTTGAGAATTTTAACCTCAACTAGAGCGTCTCAAGACCTAGATCTCTGGTACCAATGTCTAACAAATATCGACGGAAGAAGAAGTATATTAAATCATGGTACGTTTCAAATCGCTGTATCTATTCCTAATTGTGACCTCAGTTATTCCTGCAGCTCGTGCAATATCTGCCTGTGTTTTGTTCTCTTTATTCTTAAGACATGAAACGTAAAGGACTGTAGCAGCTAGTCCCATAGGATTCTTCCCGGCAGAGATTTCGGTTCTTATTATCTCACTCATTGAATCAAGAGCGAGCCGTTTAGTTTTTTCGCTTATATTTATTCTATTTGCCACTCCCACAATACATTTCAAAGGATCGAGTAATGGGATTTGAAGATCAAGCTCAGTTACAAGTAGTCTATAGTCCCTTGCAATATCCTTTCTTTCAAGGTTCGCAATCACAGAGATTTCCTTCAGCGTTCTGGGAGTACCCATCTCCCTACAAGCGATGTATACTGCAGTACATAAGATTGCAGATATCGATCTTCCATGAACTAGACCCTTCACCTGAGCTTTTCTATATATATATGACGCTTTCTCAAGTACAGCATCTGGAAGACCAAGCTTATCCTTTAGGGCATCCAGCTCATTTAGTGCTTGTTTAATGTTCCTAGCCGCGTTAGAATCAGTACGAAGTCTGAAATCCCACGTACGCAATCTCTGCATTCTAGATAATGTGCTTGGATCTAGTTTATGACCCCTAGCATCGGTATTTGCCCTATCAATTACTGTAGAATATTCGATATCCCTACAGATTAATGCAAAGTTTGACGAGCCCACATTGCTTCTACTTGGATATTTAATAGAAGCCGTTAACAGACTGCGATCCTGGTAATCAGAAACTTGAACCAAACCACAGCTGTCGCAAATTATCTCTCCAGTATCAGCGTCAGCAATTAGATGACCTTTACTGCATCCAGGGCATGTTAATGTTGTATGCATTAAGAAGAACTTCTACTGTTCATCATATTATAACCCCTTCCATATAATAGTATTTCATCCTTTCAAATTACAAATGGTCCATGGAATTTGATTACAAAATCTAGGAGTATAATCCAAAAGGCAAAACAGATTATAACCTGTAACTACCAATTTTTTGTACGTCATTAAATAATTTTACTAACGTTTTCGTAATCCTACTTTTAGTGGCACCGCTCATGAATGGGATTTCAGCCAGAATAGCTCCGTCGGACATTGAGATTGGGAAAACATCGTCCTTCGTAGATGAAAACGGAATTATGCATCTGTATGGAGAGGTAAGGAACTTATCAACCAAGCCCATGTCAAATGTGGTGGTAAAGGCTTCATTTTTTGACGATAATGGCAAATTGTTGAATGAATTCAACAGGTCGACAGAACTAAGTAAACTTAATCCGGGAGGCATATCCCCATTTGAAATTTTGTATATAGATAGCAAAACTGTTAACCAGGTTAGAGATTTCAAGATATCCACAGAAATAAGCTCAAGCCCTGCTGAGAATAAGTTGAAACCCGTGAGACTCGAGGTCAATCCAACTAACTCGCGATTAGATATTTTTGGCTTTTACTATATCAACGGAATAGTGGTCAACAATGCCAAAGCTAATTCAACTAATACACTAATCATTGCTACACTATATGATAAAAATGGCAACGTAATCGCAATAGGAAGAGGATTAGCAGAACCTTTGAATATCACCGCCGGGTCTAACGCTGTTTTTGGGTTGGTAGTGTCGGAGAAGTCTGCAAACATATAAAACAACAAGCTACTCATTGATTGCAGATTCTGATGAATATACATCTGTCCCAACATTTACTCGAGCAAACAGGTAACACCAAATCAGATGTTGTTACGTTTGGTACTCATATTTGCTAATCTAGAATTGCTGCTTCATTAAGCCTACTATCTATAATTCAAGAAAAAATGATAATTAACAAGTATGTTAAGATGTTAACAATAATGAGATATAGCTATTCTCGATACGGTATTGGGACTACCATTAAATCTTCAGCCGCGTCGACGTTATTATGTACTGATTTAGCTTCATTAAGCAGATCGAATGTAGTACTATATCTGGCGCTAAAATGGGTAAGAAGCAGTTTCCTAACTCCAGATCGTGCTGCTTAACATTGCCGCTTCCTTTGCCGTAGAATGAAAATTCAAAACTGCTTTCCTTTTTAATTTGTGACTATAAGTAGATTCAAATACAAGAACATCACAATCCATAAAGAATCGTCGTAAGCTTTTCTGTGGGTCTGGTGTCCCCGGATATTCCAACTTTACGGCCAAGTCGACTGGATCCCACAATCTGGCTGGATCGTATGGTTTTTCCATTGAAGGTAATATCTTCACCATTTTGTAGTCTTCCGTACAGTTCTCCTTCAGGAACACCCAACCGCTTAGCCTCGAGAATATTGAAAATGCCAGGCCTATTACCCTCTGTGAGGCAGTAGGAAAATGCCGAAATTGAATGTTTTGCACTGCAACATGTAACCTCGTAATCCTTCTCTCTACATACTAGTCCCTCAGAATCAATAATGTGAAGATTTACGTCATAAGACAGACCAAAATTAATTATTCTAACATTCTCATTAACGAACTCTGCTAATTTAGGCTGACCGTAGATATCTATTTTATTTTCCCTACCCTGTAGAGACATGGTTTGCAATAGACCCAATAATCCAAGACAATGATCCGCATGCATATGGGTGATGAATATCTTCATCTTTTTATTCACTCCCAGTTTTGACTTTATGAAGTTGAGTTGCATTCCTTCTCCGGCGTCGAACAATAAGACTTCGTTTGCTCGTAATATGGCAAGTGACGATAGTCCTCTATGTGTGGTAGGAGTTGCAGCCGATGTACCAAGAAATGTTATTTGCATATTTACCAAGCAATCACCCCGCAACTTTCATTTTATATCCTCATTCTCTAAAAGTATATTGAGAAGATCATCCTAGTTTTAAATTGTGTAACGGTTTCATGTACTATCATGATTATACATCTGAATTTAAACATCAAGATTTTTCTAAATTGTCGGCATTGTGTAAACTAAAAAGCAAAGCCGGCATATCGTAGATCGAGCAGACCTATTGCACTTTGGCTAGAGATCTTAGAGGTGCGCATATTATTGGGCTAAGATCTACTCTTGCGAATTCATTTGGGACAGAATTTGTTGCAATAATCTCCTTTACACCTGCTGCTTTGATTTTTTGCGTCGCATTTTTAATTAGGAGCGCGTGAGTACACATTACAAATATTTTTCCACATAAACCAAATTGTCTAAGTGCCTCACATGCCTTAACTATACTATCTCCAGTGCTTATGATATCGTCCAGAATAATTGCATCGTTCTTGTCGATTTGGTAAGCTGGTTTTTCGCGTTCAATTGTTACTTCGCCAGTAGATTTATCGCGACTCTTAATCAGGGCTATAGAGTCAGTTTTTAAAATGGACGCAAGCGTCTTCGCCCTCACCGCGCCTCCCAGATCTGGTGAGACTATTAGTGGATTATCCAATTTCAGATTTTCTTCAGCATAACTTGCGAATAAAGGAATTGAAGAAACGTTTTGGACATTGATGCTAAAATGCGACAGTGATGCTGAGCTATGAGCATCAATCGTAATCAGCTGCCTAGTGCCTACACTTTCCAAAAGCCTAGCGATTAATGACATCGTAACCACCTCCCCTGGTAAAAACTCTCTGTCTTGTCTGGCGTATGCCATATATGGTATCACTGCAATAATATTAGTGACCTTATCTTCAGAGCATTTTCTTATCATCATTAAAGCTTGTAGAAGATGCCGATCTGCTGGAGGATATGTGGACTGTACAATTACACAATTCTTCTTAAGAATTTTGGGCATTCTAATCTTGCTCTCACCATCATTGAAGATGCAGACTTCTGCAAGGACCGGGCTCACATTTAGATTAGCTGCAATATTATTTGCTAGCTCTGAAGAAGAAGGCCCAGATATTACGGAGATATCGTCAGACAAACTAACAGATTCTTAGATTATTAACGTTATTAAAAGGATTAGCAATACAAAATTTTAAAATAATCAGTCAATGTCAAAGTTAGTTCACCGATAATTGTTAGTTACATTAAGTTTCAGACTTTTGGTTCACCACTAATTGTGGTCAATCATCAGATTGAAAATATGTCAAAATGCCGTGTTTTACGGATACTTTAGGCTTGGTTATTACTACAATTTTTGATGGAGCTATTAGAAGCTTAGACCCATTTCGAAGGCAAGGCAGTGATTTAGCTATTCTTGCTCTAAAGTGATCTTCTGATTGATATTTTCTTGGTCGTCAAGTTTGGCTAACTCAGTTAAGAGAAATTCTTTGTATTTTTCCTTTTCTTGTTCGGTCATTCTATCTAGATTTGAACTCAGTGCGGATCCTATTGCAGACACTCTATCTATCAGATCAAACGCCATAAATTTGCCCACGTTTCCCACTCGAAGTATAACATCTAACTGCTTTTGTACAATGTTGTGCAAAGATTTCATATCAGCAGCTGTATCTTCCCCGCTCTGGGTAGTCCTATATCTGCCGTTTTCTATTTCATCGATTAGACCCTCTTCAAGTAATCTTCCCAGCATAGGATATATCAAGCCCGGAGATGGCCTCCATTTTCCGTCACTTTCATATATTGCTCTGTCCATGATCTCCTTTCCTGTCATTGGTTTTTCCTTAAGTAAACCCAAAACATAATGTCTAGAAAATCCTCTTGGAATAGAACTACCAACACGAGAAAACCAATGCGAAAGCATCCACTGCTAATATCGCTAGTGACAGTTATATTCTTTTCCTTAGAAAGTCCTGCTGCAAAATCGGGAGCTTTGAATGACTGATGCATTCGGGTGCTAGACGTTGCATACCGGGAGTCTCTGCCGATCTACTGAAGTTTATTAAGTTATTTATATCGCTACGAAGGAGAATATTTCGTCATGATACGGTTCACACGGCGTCACATCCTTGGTACAATAATTTCCATAGGTATACTTGTGACGATACTCGTAGTCGTGCTATTTGGGGCTCAATTAGGCCTAATTTTCGGACAGAAGGAGGGAACCGTTCCAAATCTTCTACTACTGGGACTCATAATTTCGGAAGTACTGACAGGTTTTTTAGTTACAAATTCGAGAAAAGAAATGAAGCGCGGAACAGATGTGAAGAAAGACTACTCATACATAGAAATACGATAATTGAAGAATTTGTAAACTTTCATTATAAACCATTTGGCCGTAGCGTAAAATAGCAGACCTTCTGAAACAGTTCTACGACTTTAGAATTAATTGCTCTTCTATCTGTAGATGGTTACGTAAGTTCAGTAATACAGTTAAGCCATATGTGGACAGTTTGGTGCCACAGGTCGGAGGTGTTTATCAGGTAGACGAAATGATGCTACATGTCCGTAAGGAAAATAATGAATCTAAGATGATGCTAAGCAATCCAGAGAACCACCCTAACAGACAGTTCGATAATCACTATTCATGGCTATGGAATCTAATGGATTCTACTACTAGATTCTGGATATGCTCTAGGATAAGCCAGAAACGTGACACCAAATCAGGTGTAGCGCTATTTAAGGAGATGAAACGGCGCGCACCCTTACCTTCAGCTCTAATTCATGATGGACTACCAGCCTATGACGATGCGTTTAATAAAGAACTTTTTACTCTAAAGAATCCGAAGATCCAAAACGTCAGAAGCATAGGCTCAGGACATCAGGGATTAAACTCGAAGGTCGAATGGCTGAATGAAACCGTAAGGGATAGAGAAAGCGTCATGCATGGATTGGACAAAGCAAATCCCACACAGGAACTAGTCGATGCCATGCGTATTCATCATAATTTCATTAGACCTCATCAGGCATTAAAGAAGCAGACACCCGCAGAAAAAGCAGGGTTAGAACTGCATTTAGGTCATAACAAAGTGGAAAGCCTAATGAGACAGGCGGCGGTTAAAGGGAAAGTGGAGCCGTTCATTTTCGAATTAGGTATTAGAGTTAATAAACTAGATATAATTCGTAAAGATGATAGCATCGAAATCAAACCTAAAGACTGGATGAATAAGAAAGACTGGAGAGATATTAACGAGATATTAATAGAGCATGGCTTTTCGTGGTTTTCTTACGGGAAGGAGAGTTGCTGGATTAAGAAGCAAAATGTTTAAAGCTGACGACTCGACACATTATTATGGCTGAAAAAATGAGGGTTGTCTTAGGTGGACTACTTGACTGTTATTAGCAGTCGCAACTGTTCGCTAGTTTGAGGTAGGCTACTATGGCTCCCACTGCCACTAGGGCAATGCTCACCAGTTGTAGCCTGTTGCAATGCCTATTTTTTTCCAATATTTCGCTTCAGCGCTGGACATACCATACGCTGCATTCGCATCTCTTATTCCAAATAATTACTTACTGAAGTGGAGCAGTTCTCTGACTTTTCTTTTCTACTAACTGCCTAGAATTTGCCTCAAGCCATGCTCGAACCTGAGGTTTAAGGAAATCGCAAAGGTATTTACAAGTTGAGTCGAACCATGCATCATAATTGGTCATCATGACCGCATTAGTTTGAATGATAAAATCCTCCCAAGACTCTCCAAGTTTTTATATAGTGTTAATAAATCAAATGGCGGTGCTTCAGGCTTGCTCAATAACTTCAATATGAAATTAAATGATATTTATTGCTTGGTTTTATTTCTCCTATTATTTAACTCAAGTAATCTAGCAGGCAATGACGTCCATAGGGGAAACTCTTGTACCACTTGTTGAACTTCTGGATATCAGAATCATCTAACAATAAAAGCTTTTCAGCCATTTTTAACTGAGCCTCTAAATAATTAGTAGCAAGTCTCTTTGCTTCTTCTAATCATCCGACAATACTTCTCGTATAATGTTATAGAAGACTATTTATAAATTAATAAGCTCCCGTCGTGCAACACTTAGCACCCGAATGCAACGCTAGTGAATAGAGCCCGATATTGCAGCAGGACTCCTTAGAAAGTGCTGTTGCGAAGCCGGGAGTTCTCGTAATGTGTTGCGTCTAGGGTGATCGTGTTACAACTAGGGGGTTTTATATCACATAAACCGATTCCTTCCCAACAATGTGATCGACCGATTAGTGTTTGGCAATATATGGGTTAGAAAGCAGCGGCTCGAATCGGGTTAAAAATACAATCGAGACACTTACTCTATTACTGTTTCAATTAATAGTGGAGGTCGATACAATCTGCGTCATAGGGGAAATTGAATCATAAAATTAAGGATTTAGCATCTTTATTCGTCTAATTACTTCACTTCCGTGTATTTTCACTGACTTATCTGTCGACTGCCTCAGAATTTCTAGTATAGGTTCTATTCCCTCCCTCCCAAATGCTGCAATAGTATCAATAATGGTTTTTACTACAACAGGTTCCTTCTGGTCAAGAGCATTCTTTTTTAATCTGGACAAGTGACCATCGTCGTCTTGCAATTTTTGTATGCCCTTTCTTTTACTCATATTCATATAACAGTTTCCTAAGCAACCCTAGCAAAAAAACATACAAATCTTCTTTGCGTTACCCAATAGTTATTTCTGTGATGCCATATTTGTGTCTTGTAGGTAATCCCATATTGGTGACCAATCATTGTCAGGTATTGATATCGTTGCCATTAGGACGTTCAATTCTCATTATTCCCTACAGCCGCTCCAATCAATACGCGATTGGGCAAAGGCATTTTGCTATGTCCTGGGGAGCATATTCGCTTGGATAAATATCAAAATTTCACGGATAGGAGACATAGTAGTCTAATCTTGAAGTACAGGCTTTAATTGAGTTATAGTCATATTCAAAAATGGCAATTAAAAATATCGCAAGTTGAGGGGAATACTTTTGATATATAATTAATAATCAAGAAATATGAATAGCAGCAATATCTTGTTGAGGAGTGGATGTTCAAACATCATTATTCATAAGAGCAGTTCAGAAAATTAAGAAATTGGAATAGCATTGTAAGTCCAAATAATAAACATAAGGCTAGAATTGAGTATTTCTCAAATATATCGAAAAGTCATATTGAAGATCCATCGAAACAGATCCTTTAATAATTGCAATCTCCTTTTAGACAAAAGCAATTGAGGAAGCAGAAAAATAATAAATCTTTAAGAGAAAAGATTGAGGACAAGAAGAATATTCTCGTTCTTCCAGGAGTTTTTGATGCATTGACTGCAAAAATAGCGGAGAATGTTGGATTTGATGCTATGTTTCAGACCGGATACGGTTCTGCTGCTTCGCTGCTTGGAATGCCAGACTACGGCTTCTTAAATGCTGGCGAAACGATAGAGAATGCAACTCGAATTATTCGATCTGTGGATTCGCCAGTTATAGTCGATATAGACACAGGCTATGGCAATCCGTTAACCGTTTGGAAAATCGTTCGCGATTTAGAATCGATAGGCGCGGCCGGTATCTTTATAGAAGATCAAATCTGGCCAAAAAGATGCGGACATATGCAAGGTAAAGATGTTATCGGAATGGAAGATTATATCTCGAAGTTGAGAGGAGGCCTCTGGAAGCAAGGAAGAGCAAAGAGTTCATTGTAGTTGCGAGAACAGATTCGAGAGCACCGCTAGGATTGGATGAGAGCTATAAGACGCGGAAGAGCATACCGAGAGGTTGGTGCAGACGTGATTTTTATAGAAGCTCCAAGATCAGTTGCAGAATTAAAGAAAGTTACTAACGAAATTGACGCGCCATTGGTCGCAAACATAATCGAAGATGGAATCACACCGAATATGAACGCAAAACGACTCCTTGATATTGGATATAGAATTGCCGTTTTCCCATTATCAGGATTATATCCGAGCTACTTACGCAGTTAATGAAGTCTTTACAGAGTTAAAAAGGAAAGGTAACGACAGTAAAACACAGAAAGATGATGACTACGTTCGATGAATTCAATAGACTTGTCGACTTACAAAAGTATCAGATTCTTGAGAAAAAATACAAGATGCACGTTGATAAAAATTCTGAAATTTAGGAATTTACTGGTTTTTCAACTAGTTATTTCTATACTACGTTTTATTCCTGCGATCTCAATAGGTTCATTATCTATTATGTCACTTTACTAGTTACCACGGACATGAAAATTGCGCATATAAACAATACCTCAGGTATCGGCTCTGCTCTTTCCCGGGTGCAAACATTACAAGGACATTTGTCGGATGTTTATGTATTCAACACAAAGATCTATCATCAGTTTGGTGGAATTATGATAAATTACAAATCCCCTTTTTCAAGGTGGAAAGTATTTAGAAGGTTGCAAGAATATGATATATGGCATTATCATTATCCGTACGGCTCGTTAAGAGTGGGTTTAGAAAAACGAAAACGTGGAAAGATATACATCAAGCATTATCACGGTGACGATCTTAGGGGGAAGCATGATGATGATTTTTGTATCGTCTCGACTCCTGACTTGTTACAATATGCCCCTAATGGAACGTGGCTTCCTAGTCCAGTGTATATCGACGAGTTGGTAGCGCGGGCAGAAAATAAACGTGAAGGGAGAGTCAGAATAGCCCATTATCCTTATTATAAAATGTATGGGCATGATGATGTTTATTCGGCGATATTAGATTCGTTGCAGGAGACTGGTAAGTGTGACATAATCAGAGTACTTGGCAGATTCAGGAGGAATACAAAAGGAGTCTTATCTACTAGGGATTCCATGTATAACCCTAAGAAAAAATACCGGAAGGGTCGAAACTGTGAAAAAGGGCGCAAATATCCTCACAGATACTCATACTGCTAAGATTGAAGCTGTTAAAGGATTGATACCTCGATCACCATTTTTAAATAGGAGCCCAATTTTACCAGTCACTAATAGTGACTGGCACTTTAATGTCACGAACTCGTGACATGTATCTTTTTTAGTCTTTCTTCTTATGTGTCAACGAACTTTACTACTTTGGTTTTCTGTCTGTGACATACCTAAAATGAGTTAATGGCGACACAAGATGCCGAAAATAATGAGGGGACAATGCTACTATTCATTGGCTTGTGCATATTGAGATTTCGAACCTATAACTTGGTTCCGAGCTTCACCAATTATTTCTGTATTTAAACAGATTGTGTAGGTAAGCAAGACTTCAAGGCACCTTTGCACATTCTATATCCATTTTCATTCAATCGGCCTTATGCACGGCAAGGATGTTGTCAATCGGATCAAATTCTAACTTTAATGTCCGACCATTCTCTTTGACATACGCAGTCAGCAGTGCGTCCAAACATAGTAACTATCCATTTATGGTCTAAAAGGGCTTTATTAACTGGTTTGATAATATTGCTTGCCTACTTTTTTCAATTTCATGCTATGATTTTCGAGGTTAAATTTCATCCCGGCATCTTCGCCGAAATCCGAATTGAGTTTCATATTAAGTATATGTTCTCCTGAGCAGTATTTCAAAACTATCGTACTTTAATGTTTTTCATCTTATGCTTATCAAGTCTATAATCACATATTTTGCAACCCTCGACTACATTAGACTGCAAGCATTGATACCAAAATTCCTCACTGTTTGTCCGTGCAATTGCATCTATTAATTCTGTCTCCATGCGAGTACAAAATAACGCTTTTTTAAGCACAAAAGAGTGATTGAGAATTTTATCCGCATTAGCACTTTGTTATCTTAAGATAGTCCTATCAATGAATTTCGAAAATAATTAGTTGGGGACCGGTCACGAGTTTGTCTATATTTTTACAATTATTCAAAATGTTATAATGGACTTGACTAAAACCTAATTGATGATATAGTTCTCTTTTAAAGGAATTTTCAAATGAGATGCGACTCATCCCTGAACTGCTGACAGATATTAGGATGTCGGGTAGGCCAGATAATAATGAGACAAGGTCGCAAGCCCGTATAGGCATTAATTAAAAAAGTGGGTTTTTATTTTACAAGGGGATCAAAACTATCCCCAGAATTGAAAATCTTGCACTTGTCCGACGACAGATTACCTGATTGGAGAATCGAAAAATCAGCGATTACAGCGTTAAAGGTAGGCCACGATGTTGTATTTGCAGGACGAAATTCAAAAACCTATCACACAAACACTTTTTCTGGAAAATATGAGATTGAGTGGACAGAAAGATCAAGGCGAGGATTTCCTTTTTACTGGCATTCTGTTAAAAAGCAAGTTGGGAAAGTGATAAGAGAAGTTAGGCCTGACATAGTCCATGCTCATAATATTTTTTCAGCAAAGATAAATATCTGAATTTGGGCTACCATATATATATGATGATCATGAATTTTGGTCAGAATTTTCAAAGATCCTGGCCCAGGGAGACGATAAGGAAACAAAACCTGTTGCTGCCCAGTTTACCAAGGAATACGATTAGAAGAGTTGCGAGAAATTTTCTAAAGCGTTATGCCATACGATTATGGACAAAATGGGAAAAAGAGCTTATTTCCATCTTCTCCGACGATCACGGTATCTGATAAAATTGCTGAAGAATTAGGGTCATAGGGAATTCTGACAGAGTGTTTGTAGTTCCGAATTTTCCAATGAAACATGAAGTAAAAGATTTTGATCGGCCATGCATCCATACCAAGTTGTCATCGCGTTATGCAGGTATCGAGGCGCAGAAAAAACAAATAAATCGAGACATAGAGGGTCTCACTGATCTATTTATGCGTCGCAACATCGGTTATTTGACATTAATTGGTAGTCAAGGGAAATCGTCTGAAAACGTCAATTACGCAGGGCTTCTGTCAAGAGAAGCAATGTTCAGAGAAATGTTCAAACATTCGATCGGATTAATACCATGGAAAAAACACATTTCCCACACATTCGTGAGTCCTAACAAAGCGTATGAATATGCACATTCAGGCCTTCTTATCATGTGCACTTCTTCATTTAGAACCGTACATACAAACATTGAAAGATAATTGTGCTACCTTTGAAGACTATCATGACCTTGCCTCACAATTAGAGTATTCAGAGACAATCTAGAGGAGCTCTACCAGAAGAGGCTAAAAATATTTGAATATGCCCATCAACATTTGATTTGGGAAAATTATGAGAAAAATATATTGACAGCATATCAGCTATGTTAAATCAATTCTCAGTTCGAATGATACAGAAATAACATTCGGGAATTTTTTGGTAGAGATTCTACAAATGCTCCGTGCCTACAGGAAAGACAAATCATATTGTAAAGTGTCGCTGTAATGCCTGTTTTTTTGTACCTGTACAAAGGTGTTGAATCCAACGAAAAATCTCGAGATGCGTCTACTTTGAGTTGCAAAAAAAGCCTATCCTAGTGGCTAGGCCCGCCGACCTCGTGCGCAAAGTAATAGCGTTTCGAACAGCCTTGAACCGATCTTCGAGTCTGAGTCAGCTTCAAAATATATAGATCAATAATCTTCGAGCTCGATATTCGTGCCGGCAATTCTAGGGTATTTACGGGCCATGTTTTTGACCTATGACTTGCTGTAATCTAGTATAAATAATCGATTTGGCGTGTTGGTGCGCAATGGTTGGCGACGGAACGAATAATGGGCATAATCCTATTTGAATCCCGAACTGTTATTTTCGTGAGGATAAATGTCTGAAAATTCCGATTTGAATATGACAGATAAGTTAGAGGCAGACGAGGCTACGTCTCTGGCTCAACCTTACAGAAAGAATATAGAACAATCTTAAGTTACGCTACAAGACAATCCTATTGGAGAATTCAACTATAACCAGACAGTGATAAATCTGTTATCCATATATAGTGTGTATCCTTTCAAAAAGTCCGGCGTGTCTGCATACATCGTCGGATGATTTGTTGTTATCGTAAACTTCAATGTATTTTTCTTCTTGTCTAGCACAGTGTCACGCGGCGTTACACTGCTGCCACAGTATGCTTTGCAGAAATCAATCAATAGATATCGAGATTTTTGCGAGGAATGATGAAGGAGCCTACAGAGATCGGCTGTCGCTACTCAAAAACTACAATTATTCGCTACGCTATAAACTCAGGAGGAACTAGTGTGTCTATGGCGGTGCTAATCTTGTGGTAGCGTTTCAACCCCTGACATAAGACAAAGCCAGAATTCAAAATTCAGTCAGGACTTTACCGACTTCACTGAGGCATAAGCAAGATAGGTGATATCAAGAAAGGCACAAGTCAAAAAGGATGTGACCTTATAAATCAGGCTTCTTTTTCGAATAAATACTTGCAAGCCTGGAAACTACCTTCTTAGGGTTATGCTCCACAGGAAGACCTTCCTGATATTCAAGTTTGTAATCCAAAACTTTCAGCCCACATGCCAGTGCTTCCAATGCCGTCTTACTTAGATTTTCTAAAACTGTTCCGTTGACACGTCTGATATCAACGTATACCGAGTATTGTTTCAAAAAGTCCGGCATGTCAGCATACATAATGGGAATCTGAGTTCTGTCGTAGACTTCAATCTCGAAGATAATGTTATTCTTTTTACAATAGTCTAGCGTCCATTGTGTGTCCGTTACCTCAGTGTTTAAAGTTATGGCCCCCCTCTTCTTTCCATAAATTGTGTCTGCTTTAAAATAGTCAGTGTCGACCGGATTTGGAAGATATGTGCATTTTGCAACACGTCGCAGAATCCGGAGTTGAGACAATCACTGCATCTGCCAGCCTTTGTGCCTTTAAATGTATTCTGTTTCTAAGGATTGCTCTAGCTACTCTCTTTGGGTCTCAGAAATATGGAATTCAATAAACTGTATTGGGTGGAAGTTTTTTTCATCAGGTTCACATAATCCACGGATGTCTGTTCCGTGGTAATGAAGAATGATCTTTTTTGACCTACCAAATTTCTTTCGAAGCTTAATGAGAATATCAGTCATGCTGTGGACGTGAATCACATCTACAGATTCCGCTTTTTCTATACAACTGTGTACAAATTCTTCGATAGGAACAAAGGAAACAAAATCTCGATAGAAATCGTTAATGCCGTATTTGTCAACGCCACTAATCCTGATCACATTAGAATCGTGCCCTTGCAATCTTTGATATTTTGCCATTACGCATGCAACGCCGGCCTGGTCCCATACATGCAGTATTCGCATATTGTCTCTAAAATTGAATGACGACTCGATTACTCTTTTGCTAGATTAACCTTCGAATGAGGTTCTGACTGCACAATCGTATCGCTTGCACTCATAATCCGCCTGTCAGAATCTTTCAATATTGTTGAAACGCATCTTCGCATCTGCTGCTACCTTCTCTTCCTCGGCAACATTCCCGTCATTTACGGTCCTGAATTTTAGCGTTAAAGTCGAACTTTTCAATCTGCTTATAATGTGCAAGAATGCGGTAATTTCTTCCTATCTATGACTCAGATGACCTTTAATTCATTATGTGAAAAGATTAGTCAGTCTATCCATGGAGACGCTGAGTGCCAGAAGCGCTCTGCTTAAAAATCGGATGAGCTCTTATATGTGGGATCAATATAGATATTATTGTTATTCTACAGATTCATGAACTGTTTGTAAAGCATGACTTTTCGTCTATCTTCTACTTTCTGTGGAGAGAACTTATTCGAAAGCAGGTCTTCACCTAGCATATAGAATCTTAAAGCCAACTATCAAGAAGAAACAAATTCTATATAACTATAAGAATCTTGAAACGGTGCTCAAACCTTGCCTTTGTTCATCGTCTTTATTTCATCATTAGCTGATTTGAGGAACCTTACATCAATTAGAACTCGCCCTCGTTCAACCAAGGATTCGTTATAAACATGCCATGACTTGTTTGCCGGCATCGCTTGATAATGAATGAAAAAGGAAGCTATAAGAATTACGCTACAAACTAACCGGAAGGATTTGTGTATCCAAAACCGTCAAATAGATAGTCAATATCGTCGTCAAATCCGTCAAGTCCTACCACTATATATCAAATATTCTACAGCGATTGCATATGGACTCGCTTAGAGAGTACACGATCTAATCCGAAAATCAGGATAATATTTCATAACATTGTTAGACTTATCTATATCTCTATTATTTCATAGGTCAACATCAAGTAATATCATGATATTCATCCGAAATATGGCTTATTCGAGAATGACTCGAAGCTATTGGGAGGAGAGGTGATAACCGCTAATTTTATGATACTAATTTTATAGTGACTAATCTGGCGTTCCGATATCTTGTAAGAGCAGAACCTATCGAATCTGCTATTAGGTAACACATCTTCAGCGAAAATTCCAAGCACGCCTACTGGACCCTTTTTGCATTGCAGTTCATAGGTTGCAATTACCGCCTTAATAGATACTGGACGTCTTGTTAATAGCGTTGTCTTATAATCTACTAGACATTAGGCCTTGCTTCTTAATAGGTTAACAGTTATGTAAATGGCACGATAAGTTCATTATGTAAAGTATCTCTGGTCATTTTGCTATGAGTTAGCTAAAGCTGTAGCCATAAAATTAGTTTGTCATAATAATCATATTCACTTTACAAAGTAATTACCAATGATATTACAATGCTGTTAACATCACTGGTAATCTTTACTCCAGGGGGCATTTCTTTGTATGCTGCCATAAAAGCGATAAAAGGAGATATCATAAGCGACCGTCGTAAATGTCACTGCTACAAATGCGATCTTACCATCGGTGTCCTTACTGTACTTGTTATTAATCTAAGCCTTTCCATTTATTTCGCGAGGACACATGAGACTTCTTATGCCCGGATGTTGAGAATATTCGATAGCTATCATTTCCTTTGAGGGGAGGAAATACCGTTAGATTGCCTTCTCTGGTTCTAACCAGTACAGACAGATCCGATCTTCTGTGAAGCAGCGAGAGATTTGATGTAATCTTGGTATCATGTGCGGACTTGAAGCGAAAAAATAACATCTTTTCGGGCTTGTATCAATCGATGGGATGGAATCCACGAAACTGTGGTGGCGGTAATAGATGCGATTGTGGTAATAATTATAGGGATGGAAGAAAAACTCTAGGAATTCGCAATTTTGTCCATCACTTCTATTCACTTCCATTGTTAAATAATCTATTCGAAAATAATACCTTGCCTGAGAAGAGTTCTGTATTTTTTAATGAATATGATTTAGCATCATTAAATGACCAGCTTGACTGGAGCTAAATCAGAAGGGGATTTCATTGTTAAGAAAGTGTGAAATAAAAAAGTTTAGCTTTGAATCTCTTCTATCATGTTATTGGGACAGATGAGGTGACGCTAGATCTTATCGATATTCTTGCCCATTTCTGCTGCTAAATCTTAATTACCCCCACCGCCTTTCCGTGAGTAACCATTAATAACGGCAAATAAAAAGTACCAGGAAATTTGAAAATAGCACATATTAATAATACTGCCGGCGTACCTATCACTCTAGCTGAAGAACAAAGAAGAAATGGACACACAACGGATGTTTTTGTGTTTAGCAAAACAGTTTGCAATCTATTTGGCGGAAACTTTATCAACTACAGGTCACCTATTTCTAGATGGAAACTCTTTAAAAAATTACAAGAATATGAATTGTGGCATTACCATTATCCTTATGGTTCATTAAAAAAAAATTTGGAGAAACGAAATAGAGATAAGATATATCTAAAACACTATCATGGCGGGGATCTGCGCCAAATTGGAAAGGAGTACGACTTCTGTCTTGTTGCAACGCCTGATTTATTGGAACGTGCGCCAAATGGCAATTGGCTACCAACAGCCTTGAATTTAGACTATTACAGGAAATATAAACAACAGACTGAAAATGACATTATACAATTGATTCATTACCCAGCGTATAAACTTCAACCAAGCGTTCCGGATTACTACAGCCAAGTATTGACAGAATTGAAAAATCAGCAGAAGTGCAGAGTGATTACAACTTTGAATTACAGCTATGAAAGGCTGATCCAACAAATGGCTAATTCAGATATTGTAATCGGGAAAATCCGTTTGGACATGGGATGGTTTGGCAAATTTGAGCTTGAAGGCATGGCGTTAGGAAAAGCCGTGATAGCCTACGTGTCGGATGAGCTCTATTCAAAATATCGACCCCCAATTTATAGGACAACAAGAGAAACCTTCAAAAGTGATCTAGAAACTCTATTGCAAGACCAATCAGAAAGACAAAGACTTGGCAAGAGCGGTCTTCAATATGCTCAGAATCACGACGTCAAAAAGGTAGTTGCTGATCTTGAACAGTATTACTCGCGGGCAAGCACAATAGAAACTGACATACTCAACTCAACTGATACGCACGAAATATATTTTTCTCATAATTTTCCCAAATCAAATGTTGATGGGCATATTCAAATATTTTTAGTCTCTTCTGGTAGAGCTCCTCTAGATTGTCTCTGAAGTACTATTGAGTTTGATACCAGATCATTGTAATCTTCAAATGTGATGCAATTGTCCTCCAAGGTGTCTTGTACGGGTATTAGAGAAGATGTTGCACCAGAACAAAAAGACCAGCATGTGCATATTCATATGCTTTGTTTGGGCTCACAAAAAAATGTGACCAATGTTTTTTGAACGGTATTAATCCGATCGAATGTTCGAACATTTCAGTAAACATGGCTTGTCGAGGGAGAAGACCAGCATACCTAATCTTCTCAGACGAAGATCTTCCTTCCCATCCAATAATGGTAAGTTCGCCTATATTTCGATTGATAAATATGTCTGTAATTCCGTCTATATTTCGGTTTGGTATTTTTTGCTTGTTGAGGCCATCAGACCCTGCATAAACGGATGATAACCTTGATTGGACGTATGGCTTCGCGAGATTTTCAGTCTCAAATTTCATCGGAAAATTTGGTACTATGAAGACTTTATCACTATTACCTGTTACTCTTAACCCTTCGGCGATTTTATCAGATACTGTAATAGTGGGAGCGGACGAGACCACTTCTTTTTCCCAGTTCGTCCACAAATGTATTGCATATCGATTTATAATAGTTCTTCTTACTTTTGTAGGTAAACCAATTGCAATTGTTCTTACAGTATCCGCTGGTGATCTGTCTCTCCAAGATAATGTATCAACCATTTCAGAAATTAGTTTTGAAAATTGAGACCAATATTCATGATCGTCATATATGAATGGTAGCCCAAATTCAGAGATCATCTTTGCTGAAAAAATATTATGAGCATGGACTATGTCTGGTTTTACTTCCTTCATGACTTTTCCCACCTCCTTTTTTAGATAATACCAATACGTCGGAATTCCTAATCTCGCCTTTGCTGTCCAATTAATTTTGTATATTTTAGAGAAGATTTTATTATTATAATTGACTGAATCATTTCCTACAAAAAAAATCTCGTGGCCTCGATTTAATGCACTGATGGCTGCCTTTCTCAATTCTCCAATACGGCAAACTTATATTCGAAAAATGTAGGATCCTCACGACTTGTAATACTGAAATATAGTGTGCTTTTATAAGAATTATAAATGTATTTTTGTCTAATCTTTCTGTCCGTGAGTTTAACCACAGAACAACTGCTTTGCGTTAATAATTTCGGGAAAGGGGAGTAAGCGAGTGGGAAAGAATACCGAGTTCGGACGATTGTATTCAGTTACAATTACCTAAAAATCAAACGTTAGAAGACTAGAAGCCAGTTTTCGAGCAAGATACTAGGGAATGGGGATTGGATACACTTATCAAAAAGTACAACGTAATTATGAAGAAGCTAGTTCTAGTTATCGGGTACTAGGCCTAATATTATAAAATTCAATCCGTAATTAAGGAGATCCTGGAAAGAGGTTATGAACTTAAATTCGTTACAGCAGTCAGCATTATGATCTCAATATGTCCGGTATTTTTCTAAATGAATTTCATCTTCCATAACCAGACTATATCCTAAACATTAGATCAAAGTCGCAGGGTATTCAGACGGGAACGATTATTGTCAAATGCGAGAATGTTTTAAAAATTGAAAACCAGATATTGTTTCTTATCACGAAATTTAAAGCAGTCTACGTTAGACCTTACCAAAACGGAAAATTGTCCTGAAAAGAAAGATAATCGATATCTATTTCAACATCGAAATGTCCAGCGTTAGCCAGTGTCGCCCCAACCTTCATTTTTATGGTAGGCTCTTATCTAATAACACTCCCGTTGCCAGTACGTGTTATAAAGATGTCAATAAAGTGCCGCAATCTCGGATAATCGTTTAACATTGAATCCGTCCATGTGTGCCTCTAGAGCTTTTATGGGATCAATTTCTGTTATGGTAACAATTGCTCTCATCCCTCTTGCTCTGACAGATACACCTTTTCCTACCCAGCCGTCACCGCATACTATTACTTGTTTCCCCGATAGAGACAAGCCAGTCGGTTATCGAATAACTGTTTTGTATATGCATTATTCACCGCTATCAGCAGGATATTTCAGGCCTTTCCTTGACTGTAATATCTCTAACCTCTTCACACCAGTAGTGCTTTCCTCAGTTCCGCCATAGAACCTAGTTGTTCTTAATTCATGAGCAGCAATATGTAGGTCACCTCCATCAACTGTCAGAATATCTGGCCGAAATTGGGATTTTGCATTATTGGCATGAAAGCTATCCTTCATTATTTTAGCATATATCTCCCTGGCGCAGCTCTAAATTTTGCCACCTCCTCGAAGAATTCCATTGTGCAACAAAAGAAAAATGATAATCCCTGAGCAATGTCATCTATTTTAATTGCTCTATCTCATTCCGTAAAATTGGCTGGTTTGTGACGTTCGAACTTGAAGGTATGGCACTTGGAAAGCCGGTTATTGCATACGTGTCTGCCAAGTTATGCGATAATTACAAACCACCGATCTTCATGACTACCATGCAGAATCTTAGGCAAGATCTAGAAGCTTTAATACAAGACACAAGCACCAAGCAAAAAGTATCAAAAAAAGGGAATAGAATATGTAAAGAAATATCACTCCCCAGAAAAAATAGGTGCGATGCAGGAAGGAGCATACAAACGAATGAATCCAAGTTCCAAGGGCCATCGTTGTTATGCATTAAAATTCTATCAATATATAGAAATTAAGAACAGCGTATATCCATAGATTCCCTTTGCTTCATATTAGAATTTAGATTTGCACCCCAGAAGTCTTACGATATATTTTTTAAAAAGCAGGAGTACGACTAACCGTTGATAAATCTATGTAATTTGCTGACATTGAGATATGACCCTTCTTATCCAAAGAATACAGTAAAATTATTGAAATTACCGCGGATCAAATTTCGGCTCAAAGAAAAAGCGTAGAACCAATTCCGACTCCATTGGAACTAGAAAAAACTCTGCGTCGTATTATAAAAAAGTCTGTTGAGACAAATAACACTAACCGTATTGCTCTTGCATTGAGCACAGGTGTAGATTCGAATCTCATATTTTCGCTAATACGAGAAGAATTCCCAGCTATCGACATAAATTGTTATAGCGTAGAGCTTCTACGACGATCATGAAGTTTTGATTGCTAAGCAGATATCAGAGAGCAAAGGAGCAGGATTCAATCATATCGTTGTCGAAAACCCCTTAAGAGATCTAGTCAAAATGTTAAGCATAATTAAAGAACCGAGATGGAATATATATCAATATTATTTTATCAAGGAGGCAAAATCTACATCTAATATCCTATTTACTGGGGATGGTGGTGATGAATTATTTGCAGGATATACGTTCAGATATAGGAAATACCTCTCAACCATTACATCAAAATCTACTTCGCTAGAACGTATTCAGATCTATCTACAATGTCATGAGCGTGATTGGGTAGATGATCAGAAAAAATGTTCGCAGAAAAGATGAAATTTAATTGGTTTTCAATTTACGAAATATTTGAAAAATATTTCAACAACAATTTAGAACCATTAGACCAGGTGTTGTATGCAGACTATCATGGTAAGTTAATGCATGATTTTGTACCCACAAATGAGAAATATTTCAACCATTTTAATATTAATGGAATAGCACCTCTTTTGGACGACGAAGTTGTAATTCTCTCCACCAAAATTCCTTCAGATTTGAAATATGATTTTAAAAATGATGTCGGGAAGATTCCACTGCGATCTATCCTAAAACGGACCTCCAAGCATGAGTTCAGTGAGAACGAAAAAATAGGATTTGGCATGGACTTGAATACATTATGGTCAAATGAGGGAAAAGACATTGTAACATCTAATTTGGAACGAGGGCGAATATTTGAGGAAAAAATAATAGATCAAAAATGGTACCATAACGCATTATCTAGAATAGATCAAACCGGAGATCCGAGATATATTAGCAAATTGCTTCAATTATTGAGCTTAGAAATTTGGTATAAATTGTTTATTACTCGTGAGATAAAAGATACACATCACCTATGAATGAAGCAATACACGATATTAATTTGGTACCCGTCTGACTCGATTGTACACCCTTATTTCACCGATTTCACGGCTTGTAACAGATAAATACTGTGCAGCAGCGCTGGTTTTTTCAGCTGGTTTCGTACTCTAGACTCGTTCCCGAAATGCTCGCATATCCGTATCCTATAGGATATGATGTTATTAACTATTACATCCCTGTACGTGACAAATTTCGATTTTCATTGGCATACTACCGCGCACGAATTTCCGTTCTATGTCTATCTACTGCATTTATTGCCTAAGTACCTATCGGGTCGTCCCCATACATTACCGTTTTAATATCAGCCACGGTCATCTTTGGAATGCTTTCTGTCTCAATATTTGTGATGGGAATAAGAATGCTGAACATAAGTATCGCAGAAAGCACGTTCTTATCAGTGTTTGTAATCGTACAAATGGCCGTGCTTCGTACGTCATGGGATCTGCACAAAGATGTCTTTTCCATATCGCTAATGTTGTTCGCCTTTTCACTAATTGCTGTTCACAGAGTAAGCATTGATGAGAACAAACTACTGAAACTGATATCATCACTAATCTTATGCTCTATTGTCGTTGTATCGGACAGGATGATTGGTGGGTTATTTTCGCTTTCTCTACTTATATATGCCGTCAAATCCAATTGTAGAATCGCCCTTGTGAGTTCAATTATTGCCTTCAGTATATTTATAATCGCCGTGTTCACGGGCTCTAATCTGTGGGATAACGTTATTAATTTTAGTTTTATTGAACATCAGGCAGTTACAGTTCGACATTCGGGAACAATCCCCAACTCTTACAATGGATTCAATCTGTTAATTTCTTTTATTATTGTGAACGGTCTCTTAGTGCCGACATCTTTGCTAGGTTTGCGATACCAGGGTAATAATAAAATCCTAAAAATAGCACTCCTAATCACTCTTTTTGGTTCGTTTTCATGGATACTCTTTCCAAATAATGAAGCTTTGGTTGCCAACAGATGGATCATATTGACTGGAATTTTTCTTTCCATTTTTGGAGGATACGGGTTCATCATCCTTAGCAAAAGGATTCGTGCCAGAAACTTGAAAACTGGGTATTCTGTCCTTTTAATCGCAATAGCGATATTTGGTATTATTGGAATCGGCTATATTGCATTACCATATGGTAGCCCATTTATATTGTATGATATTGTGCGTGGATATGTAGGATCGTTCGAACCAGTCAGCATGCAGTTCAATTCAGTTGATATAAAGGAGAATCCTGAGCTACTGTCTGCTATAGATTGGATCAACAAAAATACTAGACCAAATGCGACTATAATTGGAGCAAGTCACTTAAGGGGCTGGATGGAACTGGAGTTTGAAAACGACAGAACCTTTCGTTTTTTCAATACCAATGATGGTCTGGTCAATTTTTTACGAAATTCAAAATCCCAAAATACTTACATATTCGCATTGAAGGGAGAAAGTCCTGATCTCCGTGGCCTGAAGGTTAAAAGCGTTTATTCATCTGAAATCGTCACTATATCCAGAGTGTATTCGAACATGATGCAGACGGCGAAAGTTATCAACCAAACTCATTAAATGAATGCGTAACATATTTTAACGGTAAAAAGCATCATTAAACGTATATGCTCACTAGAGACCTTATACGAAAAGCAACTGGAAATTGGGTAAGAAGACGATGGCTCGATTTTCGTAATGGCCACAGTATTTATTTAATATTTATAATGACTTTTGCTAACTTTGTTACCATCCAGTACAAGCTACTGATTGACAAGGTCCCAGCATTTAATCCAATATTTCATAGTATATGGGTATTTGCTCTCCTTTTCGTAGCAGCTTTATGTTCCCCTGGGCATAGTTATTGGATATTGGCATCGAAAAAGCCAGTGGAAAGTGGAGCAAGATGCCATGTTTAAGGAAAATGAAATAGGAGCCACAATGTGGTTGTTTGTAATCGACTTAATTGATGGAAGGGTATCAGAGGAAGAGAAACTGCAAATGAGACAAATGCTTACAAAGATAACTCGGCGTAGTCTAAGAACCGCCGCGCCCAGGCCATCATCGACTACAAATGGATCAGATGATAATGGGCAAACTCAAAAAACCAACACCATAGATGCAAAAGTAAACTCGGAGAATATGTAATACTCCACCGGGAGGATATGTTACGGATTCTCCATATATTCGATCGGGTTGGTGTAGCATTTGTTCTTGCGAACTTTTAGTAACTGCAAGGCCATGAATCATAGGGAGTAACCACTCGCAGCTCGGATAAATAAGGAATAAAGGACTTTTACAAAGAATATATAATACTTGCAAGTAGAGAATTTTATAAACAATGTTTAATGCATGCTGGATCAACTGATATAATTCATGTTTACTGTAGAATTGATGTTTTATTTTCAATACGTAAAGAACTTGGCAAATCAAAGAGGCAGGGATATGCCTGAATTCCTGAAAAAAATACGCAACACATGTGGATATCATGGGAGAATAAATCAACTGATAAGGTTAGATACAAAGGATTTCTATCTAGGCAAGATATGTTTAATGAAATCTCCAATCATTCAATAGGCCTAGTGCCATGGAGGAAGCATTGGGCTCATCTCTTAGCAACCCAAACAAGCCATATGAATATGCTCACGCTGGTGCCCTTGTCATGTGTTCATCATCTATTCAGCCCGTAGTTAGAACGCTCCAAGGTCATTGCTCAGTGTTTGATACACTGATGAAGAGATGGTTTCTCAACTGTTATATTTCAAAGACCACTTAGATTTACTATATAAGAAAAGGCAAGACTCGTTCGGATTTGGTATACTATCCACGATTCCTCGTAACAAAAGATTAAAGAACTTTAAAATTGATGTTACTCATTAGTCCTATAATTAATTGGGTAGTTATTTTGCTATTGTGACATCTAGGAACTCGGAAGACAGTATCAAGTCGGCGCTACTCTCATTAAGGAATCAAGAATTGAAGCCAGAATATATTATAGTTATAGATGATGGCTCTAAGGACAATACACCAGTGATTCTTGAAGAACTGAAACATAACTGGAGTGAGCTATTCATAATTACAAATCCCGATGTTGGATATGATATAAGAAGAGTTGTTAGGAATTGGAATGCAGCGTTACAGCTCGTGAAACAAAGAAACTTGGTTAGAACAGACTATCATCTAATCGCTACAGATGATACAGAATATCCTTCCAATTACGCTGCCTAGGATCGTCTCGTATTTGGATTCTAATCCTGATGTAGCTGTAGTATCGGGCAATTATACTAAACACAAACCTGAAATGCCTCATGGTGCTGGTAGATATATAAGAAATTCCTTTTTTGAAAAGACTAGATGGAATGGTAGTTATCCTGAACAAATGGGTTATGAATCTGCTATTCTGTATGAGGCAGAATATCTTGGTTACAAATACGCTGTAATAGAAGAAGCAAAGTATCGACATACAAGGCCTCTAGGATTGAATCATCGCTTCTTTGAATTTGGAGTTAGTATGCATACACTGGGATATCATCCAATGTATGCATTAGGAAGGTTCGCCAAGTACTTTTCAACCGGGACTGTAACAGGGCGACGTGGCTCGTTATATATGATCTATTATTATCTTACATATAAGGCAGAAAATGAAGGGTATAATTGTGTTTATGATGAAGAGCTCAGACAATTTGTAAGAAAAAAACAGGTCGAAAAAATAAAGAGCATATTTCATACTTAACTTTTAGATAAGTGATGTATCTTAACAACAACAAGAGCAAGATAGTAATTTTTAGATGTTGATCAGATAGTCACTAGATTTTTATATGTTGTACTTTGTTCTGTTCACCTAAGTTGAGCGATTTAAATTCTAAAGATTATTGGGAATGGAGATTAAAAGAAAATTTTGGATTACATGGCACAGGCTTCCAAGGCCTCGGAAGGCGATATAATGAATATATGTATAAGGTTAGGCAGCGGGTCTTCGTGCAGAGAATCAGAAAGCTGAATATTGACTATGGAAATGTGAACGTGTTGGATATTGGTTCAGGTACAGGGTTTTATGTGAGACTGTGGAAAGACCTCGGCGTAATTAGGATAACTGGCACAGATATAACAATGGTAGCTGTGGAGAATTTGAGATCAATGTATCCATCCAACGAATTCTTACAGCTAGACATTGGAGATGAAGCGGGCTATAAAACTCTTCAAAATAAATTTGACATTATTTCTGCATTTGATGTATTATTCCATATTGTAGATGATTCGAGATACAACAATGCCATCAAAAATATTTTTTCATTATTAAAACCTGGCGGCCTCTTTATTTTTTCAGATAATTTTCTACATCAGGATTCATTAAGATCTGCACGTCAAGTTAGCAGATCATTGAGCGTTATTCAAAAAGCGTTGCGCGAAAACAACTTCGAAGTAATACTGCGTCGTCCAATGTTTGTTTTAATGAATGCGCCGATTGATACGAATCGATCTGTTTTGAAATTAATGTGGCGTACCATTACGTCACTCGTGCGTCATAGCGACAGGATGGCATACTTAGTAGGTAATATCTTGTATCCGATAGAACTACTATTGCTGTCAGTTATTACGGAAAGTCCTTCCACTGAAATGATGATCTGTAAATCAATGCAGTCAAGTGTATCAAGGTGAGAGAATGAAGAAAATAAAACGACCTTAATCCTTCTTTAACTATTGGACTGGGCCACAACTAAAATAATGCGTTTTAGGGAATCAAAACTATTATGTTGAAAGCATATTTTTAATTGTTTGGCGATATTTACCGATTGTACCTCCCATGTAGCTCAGCTGACTGACTAGGCGAAACTATATTTGACGTTTTGTTTTGTTTTCAATTCGCAGTTCATGAGTAATATGTTGACGGCTAAACATGCACATATAAAAAGAGTACATCAATCATCTTAGCCGGAGTAGTTCTTCTCACGATGAGACTATTTAATTATCTCATGGGGCAAATATCAGTATGAAGAAATTACCTGTTGACTCAAGACTTCCTATCAGCTCCTGAGGCGATTTTTAATTTTTCATTCAATTTTGTGGATCACAGACAAGGACAGGCCAATCTAACACCAGCTTTTAGGATAAAATATATGATAATCAAACCGATAGGAAAAGGGCAAGTCGAAAGATTCGGCTTGTTCTATTCTTCTAATATAGTTACTTCCATTCCCATCCTTTGATCGTACTAACACCACTTGGATTACCTTCATCTTTAAACATTACCACAGTATTGCTAAGGAAAGACAAGCTTCCAGTGGCGTTCGCGTTAAATATGGCTCGCTCCTGTTCCATTCATGATCTGATTCGCAGTTCCTTGAGCGGTCTGAGTTGATGGATTATAATGGCCAATTTCCCTAAAGCTATAAGTTGCATTCCCACCTTCTCCATTCGCAGCTCTGATAAGCCCACCACCAACGATATCTGCAATTCCTTGGGACAACGGTATAATCAATGCTTTGCCTTCAGTCTGTACAAAGCTTGTACCCTTTACCGTTCCTTTACCTATGAATATCATTCCAACGGCATGCAGTCCAGTATTCAGGACTAAAGGTTGTTGTCGGATGCTTTTGATATATTCTATATATGATGGATTTCCCAAAACAATAGAATTTTTCGTCGTTGTTATTTGAGCATCGTTAGAAGAAGATGGTGGGGTTAATTTGAGCGCTTCTTTTTGAAGAGCAGCCTGCATTGTATTCGATGTTGCATTAGTTGCATTAGTTGCATTCGAGGACGCTGCATATGTTTCATTAACGATGCTCGACTGGAAAGAGACCAATCCTATTGTAAACAGGTTTGCTATCAAGAATACTATGACAGCCGTTATTTTTAATTCCATGTAATCTTACCTTACCTAATAACAATTACTTAAGGATTGTCAAGGATCAAGTGATAGGACATTTCTGAGAGCAATATTACATGTACCATCAACTTTCATTAACATATACACTCTATGTTACAAATTCTTTCCTTCAAGTGCCATCATCCTGATATGCTAATCTATTTAGTCGGCTATTACCAAGACGAAAAATAGATTCGTTTGCCATCAAAATGTCAATCGCTGCAGTCATTATATTATTGCTCAACTTGTATATCTGGTCTTTAGATAGTTACTCTCGTCCAAGATTGATTATCTGATCAAATGATAATTCATGTGCGAGCCCGTCTTTACATTATGTCTTTCAGAAAAACCCGCCTTGGTTTCCAACACGTACATCGCGTCTCTTTCCGGCGAGTACGTTGGACACATAAGATCGATTACACATGGTGACAAGTTATGTTCTACATGTACAACATTACTATCATTATCAAGCCAGATGATATCTATCGGAAATTTCATGCCATGCATCCAAAAAGGGTATTTACCCGGCTGTTTGAAAATGAATAGCATCCCTTCGTTCTCCTTAATATGATCTTTAATATCTAATCCTTTTTGAAATTGATCGTTCGTGGTCGGAACATCGGCTAGTAGGTTGAATCCATTTATAGTAATATTTGCGAGCATGTACAACGAGTGATTACCACTGGCAGGCTTTAGATCCAGACCTGAAGCAAAAAATTCGACCGGACCTCCTTTCAAAAATGGAATACCAAATATCAATAACAACAGGCTAGTGCCAACTATGGACAACAATAAGTTAGACTTCACACGATATCCCTTATATAGCACAGTTTCACAAATGAATTAAAAAGATTTCTAATTGATTGCACGCCAGGCATTATTTTCTCTTCAAAAGTGGACGTAGCAATGAATTAATCTGAATGACTCACTTGTTTGGGCAGCACTATAGAAAATAATCACATTTCAGCTCGAAATCAGGTTGAAAAAGATTCATATAAAGCTATAAATTCTTATCATAATCCATTATTCCTAGTAATTGAGCGATTGAATACAGAATATGTGATAAATAGCCGGAAACCGCGGGAAGCTGTAATATCACTAAATGGTACTCAAATTGCGAAGATAAGGGAAGAGGATAATCTGACATTTAAGCTTATCAATGAGAGGGAAGGTCGCGAGTGGATTCTTAGTAGCAAGGTTCATGGCGAGTTTCGCCCCTTCTCGATGTCTATATCTGAATTAAAGGATGAAGCCTTGAACGAAGTCGCTAGTAGTAAAAACAATGTCATCTGGAAGAGAAGCCGCCCAGAGAGTGCACGAATACCTGATGCATTTAGAGGAAAATCACACTTCCTTTTATGAAAGATATTATAAACAGAACTTCTATAATAGGATGCTGGAGGGCGGTAAGACTGGACCTCCCCCCCCCAATAAGAAACATGTTCAAGTAAAGCACACTAAATTCCAAGTATCGAATCGAGTCAACGAATAACACAATAGGGATATCGCTAGGAATATCGACACAGAAAAGGATTAAGTAATCCAATGTCAATACGGATGAAGTAGAATTGGAGATTATTGTTCAATGGCTGATGAGGTGAAATCTGACGATGGTTTAGCAAGATGGCAAAAGAAAATTGAAATGATAGGCATTGATATAAAAGGGTTAGAACAAGATATTCAGACAGGGCGTCTCAGGCTGAAAACGAAATTCATAAACCAACATTTCATCAACGAATTAGATAAAATTGGTCTACTACTAATAGGTATAACCGGAACCTTCACAGGTAAGCTCATAGTGAATCTAGAACCTAAAGCTTGAATTTTGACTGAATTTGCTGAACGATATTGTAAGATACTATTTTCTACTCATCAATATTAAAATATATTATTGATTTAGTTCGCCTCCAATTCCATATCAATTACTCACAAATCTATATGAAACACAATTCCATATCAATTACTCACAAATACTGCGAATTAGATTGAAATATAACTTCATAATCTCTGCTCTGCCCTAATATGAATTTGATTCTGCAAGCAAAGTAAGATTATCAGCTACAAGGCATTTACTAATCTTCTCATTTTACCAAAGTTTATTTCAAACCCAAACCTTTTCTCTTCCCTTTTCATATTCCTATACATGCTCATTACTAAATTGAGATGTCTAACCATGTTCAATTTATTTTCCATTTTCAATCTTACAATTCTGTAAACGTCATCGTAATATGCAAATTTTTTCAGTACTTTTCTTCTATATTCATCAAAATTGATAATACTGCTTTCCTCCAAAGAGTCGAGAAATAAGTCACAGCATAATAGAGAAGGTATAATGCCTTCTCCCAGCATAGGAAAAACGCATCCAATCGATTCTCCCACACCTATCACATTGCCAGACTTAAATGGTTCCATCCGTTTGGGTGGAGCTAATCTTATTGGTCTACCTATTTTTTTCATAATCCTTGATTTTGGATGCTTCTCGAAAAAGTCCTGTATACCATAATATTTTCTATCAAGGTCGCCCGCTCCTACGTATGCCTTTTCTTGATCTAGTGGGAAATACCAGAAGTAGCCTCTTGCTCCCTTGTAGCCTATCACATAAAATTCATCTAATCCCTGGATATTTTCGACAAGAAACTCGTAAGCAGGTATGATGAAATCCTCCTTGGATTTTGGGAGCATAGTACGATGCAAACCTGTGCAGTCGGCCACGAGATCGTATTTAAAATATGGAAAAGAATTTGGCATACATGTCGTTCCATATTCAATTTTGATACCACTTAGCATGTCTTCTTCCCATCTATGTTTGTCATACGTGACGAGCCCTCTCAAATCAAGAGATTCTGTTGTGTTGTTCGGAAGATCCATTCTCAGAACTTTTCCGACATGAAGCACATAGTTATCAAAATTCAGACCCACCTTTGCTGAAAAACCTGAAAGCATGTGATAAGATGCTCCCCATGCACATACCGGCCAATGATTTTCCTTTTTGCTTGCTTCAAATATATTTACATCATGGCCCATCCTATTAAGCAGGCAACCCAGATAGCTACCAGCCACCCCTGCGCCGGCAATGGCTATCTTCATCGTAATCTCACTGTTTACAACGAATAACTTATAATTCTTATCACAAGTGAACAGCTATTAACTCTAGTGTCAGCAATATTCTTAATACCATTTTGAACAGTATTGTTGTCAATAGTAAATTCTAGTTCTTATTATCGTAAACAAGTATTAACAATGGATTTAATCTAGATTTTGATTAGATGAAACCAGAGTCGAAGTCCCAGTATACGTCTGATCGATTGAGAAACAGCATGTAGAATTATGTTGTACAAGTTAGTTACAGTAGAATGATTACTTGTACCAATACTTACTTTCGATCAATAACGCAATTACATACTTATGTTGAATAGGCACGAATCTGAAATTTAGTACAAATAATAGTTTCACATAAATACCTTATTTTCTAGCCTTCTTCTGAATGAAACGAACTATAATGTCATACATGGTAGCAACAATAGTGTCATTGGCAGCTATAGGAGGACTAATGTTACAACCATTACCTCAAATGGCACAAGCACAACCAGCACCAACAGCCACTGTAACTAATCCCGTTTGTGGAGAAGTTGTTAGGGGAGTTGTAAACCTAACATCGAGTCTAGTTTGCGATGGAGACGGTATAATTGTAGGAAGCGACAACACAGTCATAAACTTAAATGGATACAGCATTAAAAATTCTTCTCCTAAAGGAACAGAGAGCTCCAAAGTGGGAATCATGATACCCAATAATGATAATGTAGTAGTAAGAGGCCCAGGAACAATAAATAACTTCCAAGCTGGTATTTTGGTAACCGGAGCTAACCACTTGTCTGTCGGCCCCGCGGTAACATTATTAGCTAATCAAATAGGAGTATTTATGACTGGAGCGGATAACGCACAATTGACGCACAACTTGTTCATCCAGAATAACCTAGGATTTGCAACTCACTCTAGTAGTGGCGCTGACATAGAATCAAATATATTCACCGGTAACACACTCGCAGGAATAACATTAGTCAATACACATAATTCTCAACTGGTGTTCAACAACGTGGCAGGAAGCCAAAATGGTATATTCTTAGATGCGCAGACTTCGAATAATGTGGTAAAGACGAACGACGTATTGAATAACGCAATTGACATGAATAACGCAAATGGATTAGGAGCAAACATTAACGCCAACAGCTTTACTGAAAACAATTGTAGGACAAGCAACCCAAGCGGCATCTGCATTGGAAGATAAAATGAATTAGAAGTAAGTAACTGCACACCTTATGACCCATTCTCTTTTTTATTAAGTCAATTCAATACTGACAGATATAACATAATATTTTCTAAGGATTCGCATATTATTGAATTTAATATTCGCCAACACGTCAATTCCATTCCTTTAGTCGTGTTCTATTACATTTGTAAGTGTACTTTTACCTAGAATAGAAGATAGAAATAAATAAATTAAATACTAATTCTCTTTCACATGATGAAAAGTAAGCAACTGATAAGTTATCAATTATTATCCGCCATGACCATTTTAACAATACTGGCGGCATCAATAGTCATCATAGATCACGAGATTCTATCTCAGCCAGCAAGAGCACAACAGCCAAACAACTCTACTAAAGGTAATGCTAGTAATCAATCTGCACAAAGCGCGGTAGAATCGTTTATGTCCCCAAAATCACTCATGCAATCGATCATTGAGCAGAGCCGAAATACGAATGCAACCGGTTATGCCGCAAAACAATTTATCTCTAATCTCCCAAAAGTGATGAATAATACGGCTGCTGGTATGAATGCTGGTATGAATGCTGGTATGAATGCTGGTATGAATAATGCTGGTATGAATAATACGGCTGCTGGTATGAATGCTGGTATGAATAATACGGCTGCTGGTATGAATGCTGGTATGAATAATACGGCTGGTATGAAGTCTGTAATACAAAAATTACAAAATACTAATGCGACAAGGTTTGCATCTCATAATATCATTAATGCAACCAAGAGATAATGTGCGAATAAATTATCAGTGATGCCATCATAATTCTTCTCCATAATGGGATGGGAAGATATTTTTCAACATGGATCTAATCTAATCTGATTGAATACCTCCGCATTTGGAAATTTGTAATTTCTTACACAATTGTACTTGCTTACGCATCCTTGCATTGATTAATGATAGCTAACTAACTAATGGTAGACAACATCTAGGTCAGTCGTGATCTAGATGTGCATCCTGAATCCTGTATCTAGCATACCTGTCGTCGGGAGAATATTTTGCCGGATGAGGAGAGACAGTTGATGAACTACACTTTGGACATTCGTACTTCAAAGTATAAGTCCCACACGACGGGCACCTTCTTAAAAGATGTCTCATACCGAACCACCTATCCGGAAGAATGTGTTTTTTTAGATTCCAATCGAATAAAATTAAATGCGCCGTGGTGTTTAATTATTGATGACCGAACTTTTTCCACTACGTTATTCATTATTTTTTCGGCCATCTTGAAATTCTCTGTGGTGATCACGACTCTGTACCTAGGAGCAGCAACGTATGAAATAGCGACATTCGAATTGTTCTTACTACTCTCTACAGATGATAATGTGGATTTAATAATCTCAATTCCATCTGGCTTCTTAATTGAAATCTCAAAGATGCCTCTTATTTCGACATGTGGTATCTGTATCTTCTTGCTTTCCTCTTCAATTGCCTTCGCAATCTCGTCTGAAAGGCCTAGATTCTGAATAGGTTCCATTCCCTTTCTAGCCGTGGCTTCGAAAAGATCATATACATAATCATATTTTTGTAATATCTTATCTTCAAGTTCCTTCATCTGTGTATCTGTGAGGTTAGTCTTGGATCTAATAATCTCCATAAATGCCGACGCTTTCTCACTCTTCTTTACTTCGATCACTTTAGATTTTCTTTCCTCCCCAGATACCTGTTTGAGTGAAAGATCAACTTCAGCTCTTGCTTTATCTACTCTGATTACCTTCAGAACCGACTTTTGTTTAGGTTTTACATAACGTTCAATATTTCGAATCCAACCAGTCGCGATTTCCGAGATGTGAAGAAACCCAGTCATTCCTTTATATTCGTCTAAACTAACATAGGCACCATGCCCAGTAACTTGTTTAACAGTTACAATGACAATGTCACCATCTTCAGGAAGTTGTCGTATTTCGGCAGTAACCATTTATAAAGGTAAACCGAACAATTCGCATACTTTAACGTTACCATCAATACAAATTTTCAGTTTTTTCATCTCATAATTCCATCTCAAGCGTAAGACAATACAAGAAAATAGCAAAAAAATCAATAATCATGAGGTGATGTTGGAACTTTTGCTTGGTACAGCCTTATCTATAAAGAACCGCCTTCAACTATAGTGGATTAAACCAAGGCTCAGTTTTTATATAAGTTGAATTTACTGAATTTATTCTTAATGCTAACTGGTAACAGGTCCAGTAATAGAGGGCTAATAGTTGTGTATACAGGAAATGGCAAGGGTAAAACTACGGCGGCACTGGGAATTGCATTGCGATCAGTAGGACATGGCCATAAGGTCGGAATGATTCAATTCATTAAGGGGGAATGGTACTATGGCGAGCTCACTAGCTCAAAAAGATTAGAACCTGAATTTGAAATGATAGCAGCTGGCAAGGGATTCGTAGGGATCCTGGACGACGATCACTCATTTAAAGAACATGAAACTGCAGCTAAAAATGCTGTTTCACTCGCCAAAAACAAAATAGCCTCACGGGAATATAATGTAATTATCCTAGATGAAATTAACTATGCTGTAAAGCTCAGTTTAATAACAAAGGAAGACATAATAAGTATAGTGGAGTCGGTTCCCAGTGAAACAACGCTTGTGCTTACAGGCAACTACGCACTTCCGGAAATTATTGATATGGCTGATCTAGTGACTGAAATGAAGGAGGTTAAACATCCTTACCGATCGGGAGTGAAAGCGAAGATAGGCATAGACTATTAACAGACAACTGATGCTTGCTTTCTTCAACTATAGAGATGGGTTGACCGACGCTATCGATCTGGAACGAATTTACGTGTTTTTTGTTTGGTTTGAAAAAAATCAGTTTTCCCTGCTGGCAAGAAATTGTACAGATTTTGATTTAGCTAGGCAGAAGAGTAAACCCTCCAAGTCTAGAAAGTTGCAAGGATTTTACTTTCAAAGATCCCCTCAATAAAGAGGCATATCGAATCTTGCCAGTTTTCTTCAACCGTTTTGTCTCTCTAATAATACAATAATTAACTAAAAATCGAGCGAATCTGCACATATATATACACGTGAATTTTTCACTAATAGCAGTATTGAATTTTGAGGAATTGTGTCAACAAGTATTTGCCTTACATGATGATATTAGATACGCAGGAATTATTGATGATTTTGGATCTCTGATTGCAGGTGGTATGCGTAAAGGAATTGATTCCATAACGGCACAGGATAATGACGAATTGTATTTGGTCCAAACTGCCCTTAGAAAATCTATGAGACAGAGATTTGATAAGTCCATGGGTAGAGCCAGGTTTGCATACGTAGAGCGCGAGAAGATTTCGATGCTCACATTCTATATGGAAAAATTTACCCTACTACTATCTATCGAACCAAATGTAGATTCTCACACCGTAATAGACATAACTAAAGACGTGCAAGATTTGATCACAGCCAATTATAAGGGAAAAAGCTGAACTGATCGACTCTATCGCAAAGTTTATGGTAAGTAGATGGTATGAGTTATACTTTACTAGTGTGACTATTCTCTGACGTAGCAAATGTCCATCATTACTTAATTATTAATTAGCAATGATTCCAGCTCATTTACCACGTTTGTCAAGTCTTGTCTAACGTAATGCGAATCCGTCGGAGCTAATCCGCATTAGCACTTGGTTATAATTCAATAGTGCCGGATTCATCATATTCAAGTGCGTCAGACCTCCATAGCGCTAAAAAAAGGTAGTTGTCTCGGATTTGAATTTTGTTATTGGCCAGAATACAAATGGAATCTATTTTGCTTCTTATTTACTTTCAGGTTATGGAAGTGAATCTGAACATCGGTAATGTATACTTTACATGAATGAGCTTATGTCATGTAGTTATTAAAGCGAAGGTAGAAACGTATTTATTTAAAAATTGACTCTTCATACCACTTGTGTGTTTGTTATGGTAATTAACACTGAACTGCTTAAGGCACGAAAAAAAGTCTCTGATTCGAGGCCTAAATTTGTTAGACAAGAGAGTTGGAGATATGATAGATTATCAGAGAACTGGCGAAAGCCTAAGGGCAAAGATAACAAGATGAGACGCCAGGTGTCAGGTGTACCACGCCTTGTGAAGGTGGGTTATAGGGGCCCTAAGGAGAGCCGGGGCCTACATCCGTCTGGATACACAGATAATCTGGTGTTCAACATTAATGACTTGGCACAATTAGATGCTAAGAAAGATGCAGCAAGATTGGCACATGCGGTAGGAAAACGTAAGAGAATCGAGATCATCTCAAAGGCAACAGAACTGGGCATCAAGATTCTAAATGCAGGAAAATTGTCTCAAAAAGAAAAAACTGAAGGAAAAAATAAGACTACGGAAACAAATAAGGCTAAAGGGTAGAACTCATGGTAATTAATATAAGGAAAAAGAGGGAGCTAGCAGCTAGGATTCTTGGCGTAGGAATAAACAGAGTCAGGTTTGAACCCGACAAACTTGACGACGTGGCTGATTCAATTACAAGAGAAAACATTAGGAGTTTGATTAAGAAGGGAGTAATTTGGACCGGCAAACCTGCTGGTACATCTCGGTCTAGGGCAAAAGCGAAACATACGATTCGAAAAAAACACGGGACAGGCCCAGGTTCTAAGAAAGGAAAGAAATCCGCAAGAGCAGGCAAGAAGGAGATATATATACATAAAGTAAGGTCAATGAGATATCATTTAAAGGTTTTAAAAGATAGAAATGATATAAACAGAGAGATGTTCTGGATGCTTTACAAGAAAGTGAATGGAGGCCAGGTGAGATCTTTGGCACATCTAAGGGGTCTAGTGAAGGAAACTAAACTTCATTAATCTATTATACAAATTACGATGGGATGATGATATTAGATGGAGGTTTTTGAAGGCTAAGCCATCTTGAAGGATGCTTGCCCAATTTTATCAAGACCGGCGTACCTGCCAATTTTGCAGCAGTTTCTGCCCATTTCGTGGCAATGAATATGATCGGATTGTGTTTTTCAGGTCGGGATGATAGGACGTTTGCTTGACGCGAACAGTCCTGATTATAGCTCATATCCACCATCCCTTCCCACGCAGTCTTTTCTGAGAAGATGCTCGTATTTCTGTACTGCTGCTTTAATACAAGCAAGTGTACTGGCAGAATTGCCGAATAGAATCTCCTCAATGATGATTATATAAAAAATAATCGCATGCACTATAAATTGAATTTTGAAATACATTGCGTATAAATGAGTATTGACTTTTCTCCATTTGCTTCTACTGCGACATCTATAGGATTCGGTGGAATTACTGGTTTTTTGATAGGCTATGCTATCAAAAAGGTTATGAAAATTATGCTAGTTATAATTGGTTTGCTATTTGTTGCAGTCATTTCCTTGGAATATCAGAAGTTGATTACTGTAAACTGGAATAAAATTCAGACGGGTCTCTCGGGTGCATTAGGTAATGTTACCAGTGGGCAGATACCTGGAACCCACGAAAATATTGCCTCAACCATGTCAAGCATTGGCATACCTCTAACTGGTAGCCTAACAGCTGGCTTCGTGCTAGGTTTCATGAGGGGTTAAATCTCTTGGGTCGGTAACCTTGTCGAATCTAAATTAATTCGTTGCTCTTGAGCACAGCCTGCTGCTGGTTACGAGATGCATGGTATAAAGTTATTTCTAAGCAAGATTATTGCTTTGACGCTTTTCAGCTCCAAGCAATATAGGATAGAACAGTCATTAGGGATATAATCTTACGGTTCTGTTTATTATACATTCGCGACAGATTCACAAGCACTACTCTTAATGAGCGATCTTCATTTGATAATCGAACCATCCTCTGTTTACCACATAGTCTTTTAAACTTAAACACGATATCATATCAAGTATAATGATACCAAAGTATGTAATCGCTTGCAGTAACATATTCTGATTATGATTGTAAAGTGGGCACAAACTAGCCTATCTTACAATATGGTAAAGTAGATTTTACTTTAACATCCACCAGTAGATTCGTGTTATATTAGTTACGCCCTTGGGCATTTGGAATATACAATATGAAGAATATAATTCACACATATTTTGATACATCCAGCAAAGGTAGAGTCCCTCCTCTTTATGACGTAGTTATTGTCTTATACCCTTATACATTTAGCATCATAGAGCGAAAATGGGCTTTTACTATTATAAATCTGGTAGACTATCAGATCATAATGGTTTCAATATGATATGACGATCCATCTGTCTATGAAGGATTGGAGTAAATACCAGTTTTGAGTCCCAAAACTGGTATTTGTATATTGTTCTAAAATAGGAGCAGACCAATACCTACAAATTAATGAAGAGAATACGTACTCATGTAACTTTCACATTCGTAGTATCTGCAGCAGTCATATGTGGTTTCTTATGTACTAATAGTCAGAATGGATACCACTTGCAATTAGCATCCGCTGCAGTTGGAAAAAGAGTCATCAATAGTACAAACACGATTCAGTTGGGAGCTAAGGAAGTAAAGAATGGTGTCTACAATTGGATTGACAGTAGTAACGCAGTATCCAACCCTACGATAAAAGCATTAACAAATACCAAAAATATCATCAAAATCCAAAATCCGACCGATACGAAGCATGAACTAATCATTGATACGGGAGCCGACGTATTACCATCAAGCGATGACATAGCTCCTAATGGTTCAGGTCAACTAGTTTTTAGTCCAAATATGACAGGCACTTTCACATATCACTGTGCATATCATCCATTTACCATGAAGGGGACTATCCAAGTAAATAACACTCCGTAATCTTAATTTTTTGTTCTATTGTGAAAACTGACTCGAGAGTTATTGCCTTATTTCGACATACTTGATTGAAGTCAATTGTCTAGGGATGGAAAGTTTCTTCAATCAGCATAGACAGTTTTGTTACTTTTCAGAAATTTGTAGTCAGTTGTACGATGTATCAAAGGATCATGATCCCATAATTCACAATTCGTATAGGATTCCAAGAAATATGCTTTAAAGCAGGATCATATGACTTAACTCACTCGTTCGTTAAATCTAAAGGACAGTACTAGATGAGAAAAATAAATTACCGAAAGCAGCTGCTGATATAATAAAGTAAACAAGTAATGTTGTGAAGATACGATTCACTTTAGCAGGACATAATGAGATGCATAGATTTCCAGCCAAGTATAACAAAGAAATCATAGTTCGGTAATACTTGTAATTAGGGCGATTGCAACAAAATGGTTCGTGAAATCAGAGTCAACAATCCTTACAGTTCGAACTCGAAGGAGGCGATTAGCGAATAAAATGGAGTCATCTGAACAAGTCGAGGACGAGCGTGTAACTGGTCCAGTAGCTAATAATGATTCAGAATATATTAATTCAAGATGTTTTCCCAGATGATATAGGCCTCTAGATGATAAGCGTGGTATTAATCCAGCTGCAATTCAGACTCATATAACGGTGAAGAAATATTCCCATTCAACGACAAAATGATCTGTTCTGTCCTGGCAACATTCCGGCAAGTCAATTATGGTTTAGAATAACGACAAAGTTGTATGACTGGCTTCTGGAGCCTTAATGATACGGACATCTACGAAACGAAAGCGGATGACAGTGAAAGGATATGACTCATTAGCAGGCAACGGAGGCACCGTAGGTTGGACAGCCAGGATCGCATGAATAGAAAATTGAAATATGATGAAAAATAATATCTACGAATTGGTAGTTAAGGTCACCTTTGATATGTCGCAGGGGCGTATGTAGGCTTGTTGGTAGGTAAGTTAGTAAGTAATGGCTTAAGGAGGTTAAGTTAGATATCTTGCTGGCATTCAGACAAAGTTTAATTACTTGACTTACTTAACTTACTCACCATACCAAATTGAAACCAACCTACCTACCAGCTAATTCAACTAACAAAAAGCAACGTATATGGGCGCTAGTATCGGATGGCAAGTATCCTCCTGAACAAATTGCATCGATGGTCGGTACTACAGTAGAATATGTCTGGAAGGAGACAAGCAGATTTAAGAAAGCTACAATAGGAGGCAGCGATGTTGTAAGCAGGAGTACTACAGGAATCTCAAAAAGGAAGGAGGAGACATCGATAATTGTTAAAGGGAGATCCGGTGGAGAGCAAGGCATCGGGGAAATTTCTATCCCGAATAACCAAGACAGAATGAGGGCAATCGATGGTTTTTTTTACACTAATAAACCAAATCATTACCTCGACATACCACGAATGGTGTCTGGGGAACTAAAGACGTTGTACAGCGAATTTAGTGCAGGTAAGAAACCAATCGAAATAATCGCTGACCATGGGTATCATCCAGATATTGTAGAGTCAGAGTATCACAGATTTTTGAGGTTAACTGATCGAGATATAAATGCACTTTTAAGTAGCATTATCATAGACTGTGAGACATTTTCAAAACCAACAGAAGAGCTTAAGAATCTCATTAAAGAATATCGTAACAAGGGCTACCTAGACAATGATGATATTTGTGAGCTATTACGATTAAAAAGTGAGCATGAACGAGAATCTGAGTTAGCTCTGTTGACATTCGATCCAAATGAACGCTTGCCCCGCGGCGTCGTAAAGCTGAGATGTAATCTTTGTAATAGTCCCATACCTGGCGTCATACTTGATTCTGCCTCTGGAATCGGCAGGATCATCCTTGATCAGTACGGTACTAATATGAGATGTTTATCGTGCACCAGTCATACATCACTTGATGAGTTTGAAGCCATGCGCCAACAAGATAGGTTGCACCTCTAACTACAAGTTATATTCTGGCTCATGCGTAACAATGTAGTTTTAAAGATGAACATTGTTATCTAAATATAAGATCACATGATGAGTTGAGAAAATTTGACGAACAAAGGCACCTTGTGAGGAGGTGATCATTAACGGCAATCAAGAACAATATACCAATCAATCAAATCTTGTTTCTAGGAAGGCGCGATAAGCTAGTAATAGACAGTTGATGAAAGATGATGGCACCGTTTCCAGGTGGATTTAGAACATGGTAGGACTTTAATTGCTTCAAATTTCTCAGGCATTTTGTATAAAATCTAGATCATTGTTTTCATGTATTGACCATTCATGTATCGATGATTTGTTTTTTCACTTTGATTATGATATTATGGAGTAAAATAAAAGAGCCTCGTCAATTTAACAATCCTTAGTTTTATCCTTTAGCTCTCTGTTACGTGTTTCCACGAATAAATTGAGGACTTGCGATTTGGCTACTTAGGCAAATTAGCTGTTGCGTTCACTATTGAATGAGCTATGCGCGTGAATGTAACCGTTTCTACAAAGTTAAAGTCCAATTTTCCATTTGGCTTAATGTTCTCCGAGGGATTACTAAGAAACTTGGTAGTCTTTCCAAGCAAAGAATTGGTATTGTCGTAATACGAAGCCGTTAATTTTACGTCTTGGACATTTTTGCTGGAATTATTTATTACTTTACCCGTAACATCTATAGCACCGGTGGGGCCCTTGCTAATTTTTAAATCTTCAATCTTGAGATAGACTTTTGATGGCTTTGCTGTAGCTGCGTTGGCTGAATAATTTTCGCTGTTGTTGTGAGAGACAAAAACACTAATGACACTACCGGCAACGATGACCGATAGGAGTGATAACGTCCAGGTGTATTTTTGATGCTTACTTGCACTTTCTTTCATGCTAATTCAGGACAATAAACACTTCACCAATATATATCCTATAATATCTCGAATAGAATATGCTACCATTCAGAAGCATCGATAAAAGTAATTTCTGGATAAGTGCTTGAAATATTGGTAATCCATTTCTTGTCGATATCTTATGGAGTTCTATTCAATAATATCTATTCTAACGAATGGCGTGGACAATAATCTGGACAATATTCTATCGATGATATAGTCTCGACATTTGATATGTACGTGAGGCCCAAATTGTGAAAGGTTATGTCAACACTAGTCGCAAGTTTGCATCAGTTTCATGCGTTTATTATCTCGATGTAATAGAGCTACAATTCCTTATGGTAGCAAGATAAGTATGAGATACATAAACACAGATGAATCGTAGCTTTATAATATCGAACTACATAATAAAGTAGCATGAGTTCTCCTGAAGATAGTGGCATAGAGCCATTTGACTGGTATAATAGGTTCTTTGGAAAGGGAAGAAGAGGATTTGGTTTTGGTGACTTTTTCAAAGGCTTTGAGGAAATGAGAAGAGAAATGGAAAGTGAGTTTGAACACAGATTTAAAGATATAGAGACAAAAGCACCGAAAGATTTGGTAAGGGAATATGAAACTCCTGAAGGGAGTAAAGTAAGGGAATATGGTCCGTTTGTATACGGCTATTCAATGACAATAGGCCCAGATGGTAAACCAAAAGTGAGAGAATTTGGCAATGTTAAATCACCACTCTCGCCAGGCGGCAGAAAGAGCATTTTTACAGGTTCAATGATCTCATCTGAAAGAGAGCCATTGGCAGACATAACATCAACAAGCACAGAAATCAAAGTTATTGTTGAAATGCCTGGTGTAAATAAGGAAAATATTAAAGTGAACGCTTACGACAATTCTGTTGAGATTATCACTACTGGGACAGAACGAAAATACCACGAGGTCATCGAAATACCGCAAGAAGCAGATATCGAAACAGCTAGGTCAGTTTACAAGAATGGAATACTCGAAATAACCTTTAAGAAAAAAGAACAAACAAAACCTAAAGGAAAGCAGATAAATATAGAATAGAAAACTAGGAACAAAATAACTATATCAGAACAGAGCTGGCCTCTCACCTACTATGTCTGTTGGGTACAAAAACTCTGCTGCCAGGAAGAAATTTGTCCATGTGACGAATTCCTACAGGTTATTGCACATGAACTACTCGTTCTCTTTATGGACCCAACTAATGTCGATATTGATCAACTTCCTTTCATTCTTTTTCCGGTTTCTGATATTGTGATTTATGCAGGCATATATCATCAGTAACCCATGTAGTTCCAGTCTTCTTAAATATATGTAACTCAAATGTATGATTACCTCTTTTGGTAAGTATTATGTTATATCTATCTACTCTACAGACCATAAAAATCAAAAAGGAGAATTAGTATTGAGACTGAATCTTCAAAATGAGAAACGTTAAGCTCATTCCTCCCTGGAGTTTATTTTTGATTTGTGAGGTACCAAATCCATTTCAAAAACAGATTGGTGTAACGGTACGTTGTCTAAATTAACTGCCGGCTTTGCGTAGCAAAAAATATGCATGAATCCATATTCTAGTAATAAATTGACTATGTAACTGCTTAGCATGGACGGATGTTTAACGACTAAAGTATATCGACAATTTTCATATGTCACTTTAACTTCGTATCCCCTCCTCGTAATTTTCGTTATTAGAGCTGCTATAGCACGAGAAGTAGCGTAAACAGACGGACTGGTTGTCAAATTGGCTCTTTAATTGGGTGAATCTGATTCTCAAGCTCGCTTACTGACAGGATAGGAAGAGAGCATGTAGAATCTTTGCACACTATGGCGCACTCAGGTTGACTTTCTGTGATCCCGCTCAAATCTTTTCCATAAAAGAACGCATACTGTTGCAGTTGTTGTAATTGTATTTTATCGTTAATTACAGCTGAAATTTGGTTAGGGATAAAATGTTTATTTAGCCAATTCGTCAATTGAAAAGAAGATGCTTGAATATCCTTTTCCTGCATGATCAATATTTCTGTACATTTCTTTATCGAAAAATAGATTGCTATTAGCATGTGGCCGAATCCAAATGGATTTTCTGCTGCTGCATGAGCTGCTGATCTCATAATTGATTCTGCCTTTTGCAAATATTCATCTCTATTCGTTAGGTGATACAGTCTAAGCAGATTAGATGCAGCTATTGAACTACCACTTGGAATCGCCAAATCATAAAATGCCTTTGTCCTAACAATCAACTTTTCATGATCATCCGAGGTAAAAAAGAGATTGCTTTCTTTATCGTCCCAAAAATGCTTGAGCATAAAGTCAGTATAAAGAATCGCTTTTTCAAGGTATTTAGGCTGCGTATCAACTTCAAATACATCTAGCAAAGCGTTTGTATAAAATGCATAATCGTCTAAATATGCATTTAATTTAGAAACTCCATTTTTGTACAGCCTATTTAACCTGCCATCGTTAGCACTCACTAAATTAGTTTCGACAAAATTTATTGCGCTTGTTGCAGATTTAAGATATTCAATATTATTAGTAACCTTATATCCTTTTGCAAAAGCCGATATCATTAATCCGTTCCACGATGTTAGGATTTTTTCATCCTTTCCTGGCTCTGCGCGCTTCCGCCTGAGATCAAATAGTGTTATTGATGCATCCTTAATAATCTGTTCTATTTCCTCTTGAGTTTTATCATATTTTCCTGCAAGTCCTTTTGCTGTTCCCCTTACATTAAGTATATTTTTTCCTTCGAAGTTACCATTCTGAGTAACTCCGTAATAATCGCAAAAGATTTCTGAAAAAGTGCGGTCCTTAAGTGATTCGAATATTTCGTTTCTAGACCAGACATAGTACTTGCCCTCCACCCCTTCAGAGTCTGCATCTTGGGAGGAATAAAATCCACCATCTGGAGAAGTCATTTCTCTTATGACATATTCAAGGGTCTTCTGGACTATCTGCAGATATCGTTCTTCATTAGTGATTTGAAACAATTCTGCATATATCTGTGTTATAAGAGCATTATCATAGAGCATCTTTTCGAAATGAGGAATTAGCCATCTTTGGTCAGTGGAATATCTTGCAAAACCGCCACCAAGGTGATCGTGGATTCCTCCAGCGGCCATCTTTTCGGCTGAAAATATTACGAAATCCTTAAACCGATTTATTCCGGAGATATCATAATAACGCAACAAAAACAAAAGGTTGGAGACGTTGGGGAATTTAGGAGCTTGACCAAAACCACCAAAAACAAGGTCAGCCATACGAATCAACCCTATAGCTGCCTCATCTAGAGTAGAGCGCTCTAATTTAGCACGGCTGTCCGAAGATGGAATGTCGGATGCTGTTTGTACCAATGCGTGCATAAATTCGGATGAGGCAGAGTTTATCTCGTGTCTTTTTGTTTTGTACGCTTCTTTCAATTGGCTCAGTATTACGCCAAAACCAGGCATGCCATTCCTTGTCTCATTGGGGAAGTAGGTGCCAATATAGAATGGGCGTTGATCCGGTGTAAGAAAGACCGATAGTGGCCAACCTCCAGTTCCATTTGCAAGTTGACAAACCTTCTGATAGATGTCATCTATGTCAGGTCGTTCTTCTCGATCTACCTTTATATTGATAAAATTATCGTTCATGAATCCTGCAATGCCAGTATCTTCGAATGATTCATGAGCCATTACATGACACCAGTGACATGCACTGTACCCAATGCTCAAAAATATCGGTTTATCCTCAACCTCTGCATTTTCAAGAGCTTCCTTTCCCCAGGGATACCAATCTACAGGATTGTGTGCATGTTGTAATAAGTAAGGGCTGCTCTCATTTATGAGCCTATTTGCTTTTCCTTGGCCCGTTATGTCGCCTATATCCATCTGGATTATCCTTATTAATGATCTTATTTATAATTAAGGAATATCTGAACAGATGCAAAGTTACAAGGCTGTCACGTTGAACTTTGTCGATAATTCAATGGAATCAGGATTATCGGGGGAAGTTTCATACGAACAGATTATATGTAAATTGATGAAAATGATAAATGATTCCTATTTAAGCCGCTCTTAATTACCATGAAGCTCTAGATACAAATGATAACGGTGTAAAAGGAAGACTATTTAGAAATTTGGCTTGATAATTCTGGAAAACGTTTATTTTAGGTAAGATTTAGTATTGATACAATTACTTTTAACGTAGCGTCTTTTTCGTTTAGCTAATCAAAGCATGGTTTAATTTCATCCTAATAGTGAAAGACTGCCAATAAATATCTAAACAACAGTAAGATGTGCAAATGGGTATACTTGCCGTATTTATCATCGATAGATTGATTGAAGCTACGGTATTATCGAAGTCAAACAGATCGAGCTCAAATTGGAAATGAAGATCAAGTGCAAAATGTACTGAAGTTGTAAATGGTATCCTGGTGTTCTGATGAAACTAAAGAATTGAAACTGACCATCGACAATCAGCGGTATTCTAATGCCATTGCGGCCAGGGAATAGAATCCAATCCAAGATCATTCCCAATGGCAGTGTTATTGCGATTCGAGCGACCTGCTATAATGCAACAGCAATATATATTTCCACGCATACACCTAGTAAGGTATGAATTCAATGAATTTGGACTTCAGTTTTACTGATTTATTCTCTACTAGTTATTTAGATATTGAATGAAAATGGCTATATGGATGGTTCTTGCAATTTGGGTTCGATAGAGTGTTTTAATAAGATTATTCACATTGAAAATGAGAAATTGCGTGGTTGGCCTAGTAAATATGGTTGAATGGTGGTAGTATCTGGGTAATATTCGAAGGAGTAGGGGATACAGCTTTGAGCACACACTTGTCCAGAGGTTAGACAGAGGCGATTGGCATGCAAGAAGACTAGGTGGTTCTAGCACTGGCCTTCCGGATATCATAGCTGTTAATAACAGAGAGGCTATCCTGTTATCTATCGAGGCCAAAGCCGGTACAAGCGACATTCTATATGTACCACAAGATCAAATAGAACGATGTGTATATATTCGTGATATGTTCAAGTTCTATTCTAATAGACACGTTATATTCGCATTCAAGTTTATGAGAAAAAAGAGGGTTAAGAGAAAGAATTGTACTGTGTATGAACATCGTAGGTTGATAGAATATTATAAGGTTGGAGACGTTTTTGTAAGTTCAAAGAAAATTCCTGTTCTCAAATGCAATTATGATGGTAAGACCTTTGCTTTACAAGATGATAAATGTGTAAAACTAAATCTCCCGGATTATGTCATGCCCTTTCATAGCGTAGTTAATGTCAATGGCAACGGTAAAGCTCTAAACAATCGCCGCACCTTTGTTTATTCATAATACTTGAATCAAGTGAATGAATTGTCATTCCAATATAAAGAACAACATCGAATGAGGAGAATCGTAATGATGCCTAAAGAATGATATTAATTTAGTTCACCGAAGGCAAAAAGAGTTGGATGTGTCTTAGAGTGGCTTCACTGGAGTATCAAGACATAGATTAATTAGTGATTAATTGTTGAAAATGGGGTAGCTTTCTATGATTGAGAAAAGAGAAGAGGTATGTGCAGTTTGTTATAAATTCCTCAATACTGTATATGATAGGAGGAAAATGAAGAACGTAAAAATGATTAGTACGGAAGAAGCCTTGGCAGGAAACGAAAATTACCAATGCAAGAGTATTTATCATAAGAAATTAACCGACAGATCCCGTTCTTCCCACTAGGGCAGAAGTGGTTATACCTATGCCATAAATATGCTCTAGTCATTTTCTTAATTCATGGTTAGTTTGGGTTTTAAGAACAATATTCAGAAACATCTTTCTTAACATCTCTACTTGTCTGCAACAAAAATAAGTGATTGCTACCAGCTATATTTAATTCTGTGCGGCAGCGAACTTGCTTACATAATTAATGGATGATATATGATATTGGCATTCATCCCATGAGAACGTGGATTGTTTATCAATTTAACATCTATTTGTCGTGGCATCTCATACGGAGGCTTTATTCTTTTCCTTCCCCTTTTTCATAAGGATGAACAATATAACAAGTATGACTGCAATTAGAATATAATTGACAGGAGGACTGATAGCTCTAGTAACTAATCCCAATTGCGGAATAACGTAAACTACTTTTCCGATATAGTTGTCATGCATTATCGGATAATCTATGCCAGGTATAGAATCAGGGTTGGCGTCGCCTTTTGTTACAACTACCCTATCGCCAAGTGAATCTATTCCGATTGCCCTTATTCTATGTACTATGGTTTCCGGTTCTTGCCCTTTTTCTGGTACGGGCTCTTTAAAAACTATGATATCACCTACCTTTAGATTACTAAATTGAATATTGTGATTGATAACTACAAAATCGCCAACCTTCAGCTTAGGCACCATACTCTCACTTGCAACAACGTAAAACGGATTAATTACCCCAAATGTAAGCTGGATACCGACCCAGATGATTACAACAGCAATTATAATAACCGCAACATATTTAATTTCGTTAGGAACCCTCATGACGCCTTGCAACTTTCAGAACTTACAATAAATTGCTTGGAATATAAGTGTAAGAGTCTGTATTTTAGATAAATTTATATAGAAAGAAATTTCATGCGCCAGACTATACGAGGACCGATTATAATTGGATACATTGAAACTATTACTTAACTCAAGTCATTCGCTACATCTTTTCGTGCTAATTATTGTTTCCGTTTACCACACTCAAGGGAATTATTATTCAAGTTCTAGAACAATACTAATTATTACTCGTAAGAATGTCTAGCGTGATTTGTCAAAACATAACGTCTATGACACCTTGACTGTATCATACAACTTTATGATTGGCTGGCTGGTATACTGGTAATTAAATCACTGTCTGAAATAGGCGAATGATTGAAAACGAATAAGAGGAACCTGCAGGATTCAGAGAATAAGGCAGATAAACTAGTCGATAAACATGAGCAGAAACAACTCTTGTAAAGATTAGGAGTAGCAGTATTTTAAAAAAGTCGATTCGAGAATATTCTCGCGCGAAGCCGATCTCATCAGATGAATTAGATTTTTATATCAAATCGTACATACTGGCAATATGTCTGATAAATCACGTTTGCCACATGCTATAAATGAGATGTTTGAAGAATCAAAAAAGAGGTTAAGTTTGGAGCGCGAATCTATGATCCAAAATATCAAGGATGAACTAACTGCTGCGAAACAGAGAACCTTATCTAGAACTTGACATACATGGACAAGCATTGCCAACAAGACGAAAATTTTGCGAGCGGATCTAGAGATACTTAATTCAGGTTCACAAGTATTTGGTTTTCGATACTTTAGCTTGTTACGCATAGTCTTTCGTCAATAGACGATACCGATTCTTAAAACGAATATAAGGGCTTTGAATATCTCCTGAATTGATTATGCTAAGCAACAACAAGGACGTCGGTGCGATCACCCCAGAACAAATGTACAAGATCGAGGAAAATGGGCATAATTTACTTGGAATGCGAAGGGTATACATGATGGAAAATGCTGGACATGGAATCGCCGATATAATTACAGCTAAATTCAAAGAGAATCTCGTCGGACTGAAAATTGTTGCAGTTTGTGGTACTGGTAACAACGGAGGGGATTGTTTTGTTGCGGTTAGACACCTAGCATCCTATTTTGACTCAAGCTACACAGTTATTCTATTAGGCCATCCTTCTAGTTTACGCAGCGAGGAAGCTAGAATAAATTGGGATATTATTAAGAAAATGAATTCGGTAGATGTGATTGATACCGAAAAAGTTAATGGGGTTATTAAGGAGAGGATCAGTAGTGCCGATATAATTTTAGACGGGATTTTCGGTACGGGAATCAAAGGAGAGATAAGAGATCCACATGCGTCTGCTATTGATATCATTAACGCAGCTAAGGCATACAAAGTTGCAGTAGATATTCCATCCGGACTAAATCCAACCACTGGCGAAGCTAATGAGAGATGCGTACGCGCCAATATTACCGTTACATTTCACAGGATCAAAACAGGTCTTCTGAATAACAAAAGATACACTGGTGCCATCCACATTGAACATATAGGGATTCCTAAGGAGGCCGAGCTCGGAGTTGTATAAAACTAAAGGCAAGGACGATTCAAAGATAGAAGTGATACAAATACCTGTAGGTACGATGGCAAATTTTACTTATATATTAGCTGATCGAGACACAGCTAAAGCATGCATCATTGATCCATCTTGGGATCTTGAAAAATTATTTGAGATATTGAAAAGGAACAATTGGAATTTGGAATACATTATTAATACACATACTCATTTTGATCATATACTAGGTAACGAGCAGGTAGCTGCAGTCACTGGTGCAAAAATTATCCAACATGAAAACTCTAATCAACCTAGCGATAAATCCGTAAAAGACGAAGAGATTGTTTATATGGGAAATATTCCACTAAAAATATTGTATACTCCAGGGCATTCTAACGATAGCATTTGTATTGTGATTGAAGACAAATTCATATTCACTGGTGACACAATTTTTGTAGGCAACTGTGGAAGGGTGGATCTGCCAGGCGGTGATGCAAAGAAATTGTACAATAGCATATTCAATGTAATTTCAAAATTGGATGAATCACTGATTGTATATCCTGGACATAACTATGGATCATATCCTACTTCTACAATAAAAGAGGAAAAGAAAACAAGCCCGATTTTCAGCCCAAGGACTGAGGAGGATTTTGTGAAGTTCATGTATGGCGATGATTAAGGTTTGCAAGGAGAACAGTTCTACTCCGACATAATATGTTTGAATCAAAGACCTTCGTCGCCTATCAAAAAATTTTGTACTACAAATCCAGTATTCGTTTGTGTCATATCTTATACTGAAACCAGTACAATACCTGGGATTACAATAGCTGGTGCTAGCCCAGACCTAATGAAGTATACCCCCCCTGCTGATTCTGAATTCCTCTATTATGGGTATTGTAAATGCTTAGATAGAGTTCCGATTACCCCGGATGGAAAACCTACGCCAGCCATAATCACAAGAAGCATCCTAGACACTGCAGACATTCCTTTTTTTGTCGTGGATGCAGGATCAATAATCAAGCCTCATGTCCCTTGTCTATCGTTTGACCAACAACATGGCAAGAATATTGCATTCGGCTCTGCCGTTGACCCAAGTAATATTAATAAGGCATTTGAATATGGAAATTTGCTTGGAGCTAACCTTTCAAAGATGTCAGATTTGATAGTCTTGGGCGAAAGTATTCCAGGTGGTACTACTACAGCCCTAGGTGTTCTGAGTGCACTCGGCGCTAGCGCAGAATTCAAAGTAAGTAGCAGCATGCCCAATAATCCGCACATTTTGAAGAATAGTGTGGTATCTCAAGGATTGGAGAAGGCGGGTATCAAAAGAGGGGATTTAAAAAACGACCCTTTTAAGGCTGTATCTGTATTGGGAGACCCAATGCTTCCTTCCATTGCTGGAATTGCGGCTGGAATTCTTAATTCTGGGGGGAAAGTAATGCTTGCAGGTGGGACCCAAATGACTGCGGTAATAGCAATACTAAATTCGCTTGGTCAACCGCTTGATAATCTATGCATTGGAACTACTGTTTATGTTGCAAGAGATCAAACATCCGATTTAGTTGGCCTAACAGAATCATTGTCTGAGAATGCAGTTCCTGTCTACGCTTCAAATCTACATATGGAAGAATCCAAGATAGCTGGACTACAGGCCTTCTCTAAAGGTTATGTGAAGGATGGGGTGGGAGCTGGAGGGATAGCAATAGCATCAATATTAAAATCGGCAGGACGCATCAATGGTAAGGACCTTTTAAATTCCATTGAGAAGGAGTATAAAAGGATAGTTTTAGGTTAAAATCGATCGATGGACTGATTGTAAAAGGCGATTTTTGTATAAAGTAATCTAAGCCAATAACGAAACGGCAGAGCTTTTCCGAAGCATCTATCAGAAAGAAGTATTGTCATGATACGTTAAAGACATAATGCACACTCCAATCTTTTAAATGATAAGACGCCGATTTAAAGTAGATTTAGTCGCTCATTTCTACAAACACAGTAGCTTTCGAAATTTCATGTAAACGCATTGCCAAAGTCCTTTCGTACACTTTTTTATTTATAACTCCGTTCTCATTTAGCACGTCTATTAAAGTATTTAATTTGGCACTAATCTCTTCTAACTCAGTCAACTCCTTCGAAGTTTTTTCATCGAAATGTAATGAATCCGTATTGCGATCGATTTTGTCTTTTTTAGGCACATTTATGGAATACATAGCCCGGTGTTTATGCCTTTGCTTAACTTTTGATTTCACGACTACGATCGATGTAATATATATTGCTATAGATAAAAGCACAGAACCCTAAAACATTGGAAAGACTACTTACCGACTAATTCCTCAAGAAGAAATGATTGAAGAGGTGAAAGGTAGGAATACGGATCGATTTCTTTTAGGAATTACGAAGCAAGGGACAACAGATCAAAATTATATCTGACTCCAAGACCTTCTTGCATTAGCGTATATCTATCGTCTTATGTCATACATTCTTTAATAGATGGTCGAAGAAACTTTATGATAATTTACGGCATATTTTTATCTCCATAAAATAACTATTAATTTCGAATGAAATACATTATAAACGTGCTTTGTCATAGGCTAGTCTTCAAATTCACGCTGATAAATGCCTTCTCTATTCTGATAATAGCACTGGCCTTTCCATCTAATTTGGTTACTTTTAACTTGTCTTCTGCCATGGAGTTCGAACAAGAACGACAATCAACAGACACTATGGCAAACCAGAGCTCGTTAAAACAACTGACTAATCCGACGAGTGTATACGTTGATCGCCATACTTTACATACACACGATAATGACGATACTATGGGTTATCATTCCAGGAAATTTGATTCGGATACCGGTATTGAGACAAAAAATAACAACAACTGGATAACCGTCAATCATGATATCTACAGCACCAGATCCAGTAACCAGACAATTATCAGCAAGGAAAATGTGTCGCAGTTAAAGGTTAAATGGACACTGTTTAATGATGTAGAAATACAGGACCCACCTATAATCATAGACAATAAAGGATTCGTACAAGATAATTCTGGCGCCGTTATAGCATTTGATACTGTAACTGGTAAAGTCCATTGGAAGTCTAAAATAGGAAGTGGTCCCACAATGGGTCTGACCTTTAACAATGGAATGATATACGCAGCCACTGCATATCGCGCCACAGTAGTGGCAATTAATGCAACGGATGGTAAAATTATTTGGGAGTCACGAGCTCTAGGTAATCCTAAAACAGGCTACAATATTCCTACTTACCCTATCGTTTGGAAAGATTATGTAATAGTAGGTTCAGCCGGTGGCGGTGACGTCTCTAATGGTGTTGGAACGGTAAGAGGAAACATTACAGCACTTAATGGTACTAATGGTAAAATTATATGGAATCTACACACTACCACAGGAGAATGGGTTAATCCACTTACAGCGCCTAGTTATAACTCTGGAGCAAACGATTGGTCTGGTGGTTCTCTGGATCCTGAAACTGGTATTATATATATGCCGCTAGGTAGTGCATCGCCAAACTTTAATGCTACAACAAGACAGGACGGAGATCTTTACTCAAACCATATGATGGCCATAAAAATCACTAACGGGCAGATAATTTGGGCTACACCTTTCATAGCCGCTGGAACTGTTCTGAATGTAAAAGTTCCCGATACGCACGACTGGGATACCTCATGGGGAAGTAGTATCAGCAAGGTAACTTACGATAATGGTACACAAACGAAAATTGTTATAGGTCATGACAAGATGGGGAACATCATCGCAATGAATGCAGCAACTGGAAGAGAGGTATGGTGGAAGCTTTTAGGAAGACAATATAATACAGATGCAACTCCAAGACCTGATGGTAGCGGCGACATTTGGTCTTACGGAATTTTTAACTATCATGCAGTAGACAGCGAAAATACAATGTATATAGCCGCTACGAACAGAGGGCTGAATTATTTCACAGATAGTGGATTAGCAGGACGCAGATTATCTGCTCCACATACCATAGAGCTAGGATTACGCAACGGTACAATAGCTGCTCTCGACTTAAGAAGCGGTAAACTTAAATGGGAAGTGCCGATGGAATTTCCGCCGAGAGTTTCCCCCTTAGTTACAAATGGCATTGTGTTTACGGGTTACATTCATTTTACAGAAAAAACAAGATCTAATCACCATGTATCAACAACAAAGTCTGGTATTATTTTAGCATTGGACAAGGAAAATGGTCAAAAGTTATGGGAATATAACATTAACGCTGAAATAGGTCAGGTTGGACCATCAATAGGAAATGGAATGCTTTTTGTACCAACAGACAAGATTCAAATACAGTCAAAAAATAGCTCTAGGCAAGAAGGTTCCATACTTGCATTTGGATTACCCTAAAAACATAGTTACATCTGAGAAGATATTATGGTACGTAGTGAAGTAGCCTGTTTAGCAATAACATCAGCAACTTATCGTTTCTCAGTCTCTCTATCAACATCGCTAAGACCATCATTCATTTTCTGTCACAAGTGAATATGTAATTGTTATGTGAGACTCTAGTTGTTACCATAATTAGGTATTTATCTGCAATACGTTGCAGAAAGAATAGATAATATGACCACACCATAACCAAAATTAGGACTAAATTAAATATTGCACAACAAAAATAATTTATATTTTTGTGTGTTACCATAATGATATTGTAGATATGTTTCTAATCCATTTGTTAATAATTATTTACTTAGGATTCTTATTTCCCCACTACTATCTTGTACGGCAGCTCACCGAACAATTTGCTTGCAGTTCGCTTCAAAACCTTCAATTATCTTATTTTTGCTCAAGCTTATTTTTTTCTGTTTAATAAAATGGCCTTTCTTAAAGTTTCATTTGCCCATGTGTGTTACTAAGGTGGTTACTTGGATATTAGGCGAATACTGCTAATTCGAGCTACACCACTAAAGTCAAAATAATGTACATGTACGATACCGCAGAGTTGATTGCACTTAGTTATCATAGTTAGTAGATACTGAAAAGTAATTCCTGTTAAGGACGTTGATCGAAAAAATTTATTTTTACAGTATAGCATAATTGTTCATGTAAGATTAGGCGCCGGGAGAGGGATTTGAACCCCCGAGACCTTCACAGATCACAAGCTAACAAGATACTTTTCCAGGCTTGCGCCCTCCCAGGCTAGGCGACCCCGGCAGACGTAACATCTGGTAACAAATTCGATATATTAACCATTAAACAAGATATCGTGATTTTTAACTACGGCTTTTTACTATTAATATGCTAAGGCTCTACGTACATTCATTAATTCGATTACTCAATCCAATAACCATCTCACATGAAATTAAATCATATTTTTTTATAGCAAAATGACCGGTCTGAAGTTGGTGATCCTCCAAATCAGAGTGAAAAATGAACCTTTGCATACATTCTACACATATCCATAGTATTTTAAGATCTTCTGGGTGCATATTCGATATTGTGGTATAACCAGAATTATCAAATATATACGATAGGTAAGTAGTTAATATTCGTTTTATTCGAATTTTTATTATGAAGCATTCAATGTAATCTTGGTGGAGTATTTTGGTAACATCTATGTACGTATGATAAATTATACACTCAAATTGTTATTTTAGCGTTCGTCTCGCCCTCAAAAATCCAAAAGCAACTCTAAGTTGTAAATGATTATGGACACGATATAATTCTATGATTGCATAAATTAGTGCTAACGATTACGATCGTTTTATAGTAATTAACGTCTGATCCATTGTGTTAGTAGAGACCGATTAACGATCATATTTGGAGGAAGATGCTATACATAAATTAGGTGTATTATTTTAGTTGAATTGTTCATTGTAGTACTATCGCTTATGCAATAGCCTATACCCCATCACTACAATTATTGTTGAATTAGGTGCAGGGCTGTTCAAGTGGTAACATATCGTTTCGGCATAACTAAGTCATATGGAGGAATATATAATGATCAGTCATAAAATTGTTAATTGATAGGTAGCACTGTAAATCAACTTAGGCGGATCGCGAAGACAGGAAAAGTGCTTAAATTATCAATGAATTTTAAACTTATTGGAACGAATTTGGAACAAGCCTATGTTCATTATTTTCGATTTTCTGATGGCGACTAATTAACCAACTTATTATCGCCGCGACTTACATTACGTGTATAACAGACCTCGATAAGCTAAATTGACATTTATAATTCTCCTCTAGAGTATCGATCATAGAGTTGTATGACGCAGCTCAAATAATCCTATTATACCAAGTGTCTATGATAGAAGTGGAAAAGCGAAATATTGCTGGAAATGAGAATGAAATGTAAAAATCAAGACAGGAATATATCTGCAAGTACTCTTACTAAAAAATTGGAGGAAAAGTTTTGACTATCGGTTATCCACCTCTAGTAATTATATAAAATAATTTTATTCAAAATACTATAATAACATTATTCTTTGATGACGTCAGAGTCACAAAGCAATACGAGAAATCCTGTTTTTGTCAATAAAATAGTAAGAGTACTAAATATTAAAAGTATTACGCTGCATTAGATTTCTCCCCAATAATATTGATATTAATCAAGTAGTTAGCTTATAGTAGTATTACGTACATAAGTATCTTTGTTATCAACATTTGAACGCCATGCTCTTGGATAAGTACCTGGTTTCATAATGATTCGTCTCACGTGAAATGCTATTCCCTTTACACTATCTTTAATATCCTGAATTGACATTGCAGCTTCGGCCAGTCCCACTACTTCTCCCTTTAGAGTATAGATACCAACGAGTTCATGCATCTTAAGAACCTTTGGAACCGCCAAAATACCTGGAAGTGCAAGTTGAGCACCATGACATAAGGCATCTATGGCGGTATCTCGAATAATAACTGCAGGTATTAACTCCAAACATTGTTCAACTGGTCTAATCATTCTCCTAAGCTTTACTTCATCTTGTTTTTCCCTGTAAATTTGAATTGCGTCAGCGAGATCATGTAACCTTACAAATTTATCATTATTCTCACAAAAATTGCTAACCCTAGTTCTGCGAAGCTCTATCATAGTGGCTCCTGGGCTCAAAATTTCGCCGATGTCATAAATAATCTTTCGTATATATGTACCTGCTTGACAAACGATCCTCATTAATAAAAGACGATCAAACTGTTCAACGACTTCTAATTCATATATCATTCTAACACGAGTAGCACGTCTTACTGATGATCTCTGAGGTGGTCTTTGATAAATCTCACCAACGAATTCTTTTACAACACTTTTCAGTTTATCATCAGAAACGTGGGCATGTAAGCGTGCTAAAGAATAGTACTCCTTCGGCCCGAGAAGCAACGCAGCGAGAGCCTTGGTCCCTTCTCCTAATCCTACTGGCAAAAGGCCCGTTGCACCCGGATCTAAAGTACCGCTATGTCCTGCTTTTTCAATACCAAGAAGCCTCTTTGTCCAAGCTACAACTTCATGGCTAGTAGGACCCGGTGGTTTATCTAACAAGATTACCCCATACTGAAATAAGTCAGATATTGGCCTTTTGTCAGGATAGTAACCGTACTTTTCACTCGTTATGTCATCATCAACACTCTCCAAATTTTGTAACTGTATGAATGGAAATTTGCTATCTGTCAAGGCCATCAATCCTAAACTCTCGTCTACTGATATATCAATGTAGATTTTTTTCTCTTTCTAGCTAAGGCCACTATCAAGTCTTCCTCTTCTGTAAACTATCAAGGCGCAATCAATGTATAACATCGTGAAATAGCTTCTTTTTTAATTTTACTAACAACGGTCTATTTTTTTAATTGAAGAATGTGTGCCCGCATTATGCGGCTATCTAGATCTACGGTTCGGTACTAGTTCTCAATTCCTGTCATGCCCGGCTCGTTTTTCCCCGATATGAATTCTGTACGAATAGTCCTTTAGTAATATCTTGATTGATGATTAGGAATGACTTGGTGATCTCATTTTAGGGATCCAACGTTTGTAGACGCAGAACAACGAAAGGCAAAAAATTTTAATTCCACATTCGTGCCTCAGCGCATCGCTGAGCTACGTCGTCCCAGTTTACGACATTACACCAAACATCAAGATAGCTTTCCTTATCATTCTTATACACTGCAGACAATATGCATGCTCCCAAACATCTCAGACCAATAGAGGTACAGTACCTGGACCCAACAACAAATGGTGCTGCTATGCCACAAAGGTCATTAACCGATCCTTTTCGAGATTTTTATTACTATAACTATGACTTGTTTCGAAGAGATCATATTTTAAGTTCTTATTATATTATCACAAATTATGATATAGCTATAAGACTAAAGAATGATTAAATGAATCTGTCATATATATTCACGATTAGCAATAAATAACACCAATATATGGGAAGATCAGCTAACATTGATCTTACTATTATCTTTGGGCTAGGTCTAACCTAATTTATTACCGTCATCTATGACAAGACTAATGTGATTCCATATTTACTATCGCATTCGGCAGTTCAAAAGTCAAGACCAGATGCATTAGCTTCAGACAAGCGCCTCTAGAAGTGATAGTATGAACCTAGGGCTGATCATATTGTAGTAAACCTCAGGATGAATTCGCAGATTAGGAGACACTCGTACAATGACACAAATTTGGTGTTATGATAAACGAAGGTGGTTGATTGTGTTGAAAAATAAATACATTGCGGAATCGATGGGCCTAAAGATATCGGTGGAGATTATCTGGATTGTGCCTTTTATGCATATTCTTTTAATGTGGTTAGCATCTATTTAGATACTTAACGACTATAGTATTTTTTTGTGTTGCGTAAATATTTTTACTAAACCCTACCTCTAAAAAATTAAGGAAGTAGTGGCGGAAATTTAAGCTCCGGAAGCCCAGGGATTTTTGGTAGTTGCGGTAAAGGACCTAACCCAAACGGCAATTGAGGTCGAGCTGTTGAATCTTGAGATATTGCAGATGCTTGAACAGAAGGTCGCGCTTGCAAAAGTACTGATAAATCCATCGTCTTACCGTCTCTTTCTATCGTTAACTTTACATTATCACCTATCTTCTTGTGTTGTTCAATATAATTAATTATATCGTCGATTTGTCTCACAGGATGATTATCAATTGCACTAATAATATCCCCAACATTTGTGATATCTCCATTATCGTCTTGGATCAGACCTTTCAAACCAGCTTTTCCCACGGGACCACCATCTTGGACTGAAGTCACGAACACGCCTTTGAAATTTGGTGATAGTCCAATACTCTTTGCTAAACTTGTTGGTATCTTCCCACCAGCTAGTCCGAGCCATGGATGTTCATAAGTACCAGTCTTAATTAGTGACGGCAATTCACGAATAATGCTCTCTGAGGGAATCGCAAAACCAACACCTGAGTAAGCACCAGTACTCTGAGAATATTGCAGTATTCATTCCGATTACATCACCCTTCATATTAAGTAATGGGCCTCCTGAATTTCCGGGGTTTATCGCAGCATCGGTTTGAATTGTATTCGGTATAGCATAACTAGTTTGACTATCAGGTAATAGCCTACCTAATTGACTTACTATGCCTGTCGTCATACTTGCGCTAAGACCAAATGGGTTTCCTATAGCTATGAGTTGTTCTCCTACTTGAACATTAGAGGAGTTCACTACAGGCAGCGGCAAAAGTTTTTCATCTGAGAAGTTATCCGTTATTTGCAACACTGCTAGGTCACCAAATGGATCTTTTCCAATCACTTTAGCAGAGTAAGTGTTTCCATCAACAAAAGTAACATCCGCTTTGGTCGCTCCATCTATCACGTGGTTATTAGTTAAGATATGTCCTTGCTTATCAAGTACAAACCCAGAACCTAATGCAGTATTTTTTCCCGTCGACGGGACGCCATTTATTATTATAAGCTGACTCGGATCGCTTCTGGTAGTTGTTATCTGTACTACAGAATTTTCAACCCTTTTAAAAATATCTGTAAGAGTAGACGGAGATTGTTGTTGTACGCTTTTCCCAATTTGTCCATTTGCGCCATTTTCTTGTGTTTGTGCCTGTGCTTGATTAAAATGTGATATCACAACGACCGATATCGTTCCAGTCAGGATTATAGCAGTAAGAATGAGGATCATTCGCACATCTTGCTTCATGTTGTAACTTATTGTCATCCTATTATTTATATCTTGACATTTATATCATTATAAATGTAAAAAAATGGCACTATAGATTATCACCATCCTACAATTTACCAAGATTATTCGTTGCTAATTAATGTCTAGATTTCATACGCATCCAACAAAGGTCTCACTTAGATCCGGCAGCTGAAGATTGAGAAGGAATAAAATAAAAAGGAGTAGACAGCTCACAATAATGGCAGAGATTCATGTCGTGTCATCGGCCAAAAATTTGTACACCTAGATTGCAGGTTAGAGATTGATATATTTTGTTCTCAAGTCTGAAACCAGGTTCTATTGCAAAAATTGACTCGTTCTGAGTAATGTCATACCAAAGAAATTTACGATACACATATAGCCTTTTTTTCAATATTTCAAATGTAGTCTACATTTTATCTATGACCAATATTTGAGATCACAATCATATGTCGTCAAAATGGTAAGTCATATATCGGTAATCAGACATAGAAGAACCGTTTAGACTTCTCTTATTTCTACTAACATTCTTCATAAATGATGGCGATAAGACAAAATGAAAGGATAAATGGAACCTTCTAACGATAGGATTTCTGTTTTCTACGCCTTGCTCCGGGACCGCCAAATTTCTTCGATTCAGTTTGTCTTGGATCGCCAGCCAAAAAGTGTCTATCAAAATTAATAATTTTTTTGCGAATTTCCTCTCTGACACTCTTTGACAAAGGGTGATCTCTTGGGTCCTTACCCCCCTTTCCTTCTCCAGTAATTGCTCTAGAAATTGCGACCGCACTTGCAAAAGCCTGACCCATGAAGCCTCCACCTTGCACCTTTACATTAATATCAAATCTATTCCTTAATTCTCCTATTAGATTCAAAGGAGTTAATACTACTTCCCTTGCAACTTCTGGTTCTACTAACTCCGCTGGGATATTATTAATTCTCACTCGGCCGCTGCCCTTAGAGATTGTAGCCGTGGCCCGGCATGTTTTTCTCTGTCCGGGATAGAGATCTGTTTTATGCATTAGCTTAGAAACCCTTTCCATCCGATTTCCTTAGCTATCTCGCCCATAGTAACATAATATGATGATGCCTTGGTGATTTTACAATCATCAAATGTTTCAATATCAGTTTTTTTGAGTTTCTCCGGAATGCCATTATAGACTCGTAATTTTTTTAACGCAACTTTGCCACTTGGTTTACGTTTGGGAAGCATTCCTCTAACCATTCTAGTCAATATTGTGTCTGGTCTTCTAGGGTGAAATGGACCATGGATCGGGTTCGTTGCAGAGCTTACTTCAAGATTTTTCTTATATGCCGTTATTGTCGCAAACTTGCTCCCAGATAGCATGGCTTTGTCTGCATTTACAACAGAAACCATCCTGCCCTGCAACAACATTTTTGAAATACGAGAGCAAATTCTACCAGCAATGCAATTTGCAACATCAATGGTTATGAAACCTCCCTTTTCTTTAAGTTCGAGCTGTTCTTCAACCAATTATGCGGACCCCCTTACCTTCGGGACAGGATTCAGTGAGCTCTTCAATGGTTATGATTTTTCCTCCTGAATCATTTATTTTTTTTGCAGCGTTCTGTGACATCGAAAAGGCACATACAGTAAGTTTATGACCAATTCTTCCAGAGCCGAGAATCTTACCTGGAACAACAATAGTTTCATCTTCGTTAGTAACATTTGACAGCTTGCTAATATTAACTTCACTTGTGTGTGATCTCGAATTCGCAAGCTCATTTTCGAGATGCTTCCAAATTGGTGCTCTCTTGTTTTTGAAAGCCTTTCGAAGTATCCACGTTGTTTCGCTTGATTTACTATTTGTAATCATAAGCAACCAGTCGTCAATCGTATTTAATCATAAATAAATGTATTCAAATTGTTTTGGATAATTCTAGTGATTTGACGATCTCAGCAAAATTTTTTATTTTTAAATTTAACGTGTTAATCGCAGCGGTAATCGTTTCCTGCGCTGTTAATGCGCCATTCGTCTCAACTGTTAAAATAGATTCATTTTCATCTTTCCCATCGGTGACAACTGATGCTGAAGTAGGCTGCCATTTTGCATGATCCTTTCCAAAACCTAACCTAGCGTAGGCTTCGAACTTGAGCTTCTGAGCAGGTGCAAGAACGATAATAGGGATTTCCGTGCTTAGAGGCTTTACTATCTCATCCTCGGATACAAGTTCACTAGACGTGACTACCTTAGTTTTGTCAATGGCTACCGAATCCAATGATAGTAATACTCTGCATTTAGAGCAGCCTAAGGTACTCTTACAATCACAATCATGAGGCAATACGAATCTATCCAAGTCCGTTCGTAACGGAATGAGGCCCAACCTATGAGCTAAAGCTTCATCGTGCATCACTGAAGAGTTTTCCAGAATTACGACATCGTCGATTGCCAAGGTAGGAACTTCGTTTATAGATATCCTTCTTATCGCATTTACATACTGTCTCGGTGCATTGCTGAATCTTATGACAATCTTTTCGTTGGTGTTTTCAAGTATATCAATAGATGCGGAACTCAAGCCTTAATAGAACCTGCTCAGTACGTATTAAAAATCTACCGAAAATTACTACCATGAATAACTGGTAAGGTAAGAATTGTTAAGTAATTTACACCGCTAATTCTAATCCTATTCTTGGTCTAACTTGACATCTTTAGACGCAAATGGTATCAGGATATTTCTATTTAGTAAATGTAGTTGTCGGACATGCTCACATCTAACATAATCTATAATAGAATTAAGCATAGCTTCTCTTCACTTTGTATTATATTTAATCCAAAAAATAAGATTTTATGCTAGAATTAGTCTTCAGAAATAATTTGAATAATTTGTCTGTATAGTAAGTATCATAAATTATGCATTCTAAGATACTTTTACGATATAATAATGATATTCATTTTCTCATAATTTGCAATTATAAGTTATAATATTTTTTATATTTCCTCCTACGTGGAAAGCCTTATAATGTATACGAAAGCGATGTGGTCAGCCCTTTTATTTGTGGGTATTTTCTTTGGCCTGGTGGCATTATTAACAACTAGCACAGTTAGTAATGTACTGGCTCAGCCTGCATATCCGCGTACAGAAAACTACACAAAATCTAATCCTGCAGTACCATACAGTTGCTTCAAACATGTGGGTGTTAGCGTTGATACACCTAACGGAGACAAATCAAAGCCCTTGTTGGTGGATAAGGATGGAAACCTGACACCATGTGATATAAACGAAGGAGATAATGCTTGGATGATGGCTGCGTCTGCGCTTGTGTTGATCATGACCCCAGGCGGACTAGCGATATTCTATTCAGGTCTTTCTAGACAGAAAAATGCTGTGAATACACTTCATATGGTGTTCATAGCCACTGGAGTAATAGCAATACAATGGGTTTTATGGGGATACAGCTTAGCTTTCGGACCTGACGCAATGGGTAATGGTTTCATCGGAAATTTTGCTTGGGTAGGCTTACAATATGTTTTACACGATGTCCCATCGGACGTATATGGAGGTCTAGCTGGACCGACTATACCTCATCAAACATACATGATATTTCAAATGATGTTCGCTATTATAACTCCTGCGCTTATCGTTGCGGCACTCGCTGAGAGGATGAAATGGAGTGCATTTTTGGTCTTTATTGTGCTCTGGGCCACATTCGTGTACGACTTTGCTGCTCACTGGACATGGTCATTGGGATCAGGCGGAACGCACGTAGGTTGGACTGGTGCTCTTCCCTCACTAGACTTTGCAGGAGGAACTGTAATCCATATTACTTCCGGCTGGTCTGGATTAGTTATAGCACTTATGCTTGGTAGAAGGTTGGGATATGGCAAGATTCCAATGGAGCCCCATAATATAACACTGATAGTGCTCGGCGCGGCTTTACTATGGTTTGGTTGGTTTGGCTTCAATGCTGGTTCTGCAGCATGGGCAGGAACAAATGCAACGAGTGCATTTGTTGCTACGCAAATAGCAACTGGCATGGCTGCGGTAACATGGATGTTGATTTCTTGGGCTCATACCGGTAGAGCGTCGACTGTAGGTGCAGCATCTGGGGCGGTGGCTGGCTTAGTTGCAATCACTCCTGCATCTGGATATGTTGGTCCTATGGCGTCTGTTATTATTGGAATAGTTGCATCTATCGTATGCTATGCAGCGGTCATGTTTAAGAATAAACGCAAATGGGATGATGCCCTTGATACGTGGGGCGTACATGGAATGGGCGGACTTGTGGGAGCACTACTCACGGGAATCTTTGCCCAAAAAATGTACACTCCGATTGCTAATGGGCTAGCATTCGGAAATCCACAGCAACTCTTAAACAATGCAATTGGCGCCTTCGCAGCTCTTGCATGGTGTATGGGTATTACTGCAGTTATAATAAAGGTCATGGACGTCGTGTGGCCAGGTGGAATTAGAGTTACTCCAAAGGAGGAGGAGATTGGCTTGGACTTGACTCAACATGGAGAAAGAGCATACGTTACAGAATGACTTTCCCAATATTTTTTGACTAACTTGACTTGAATTTTTGAACGCCTAACAGACAAGGTAATAGGTATATACTTTTATTTTGGATTCAATTTTACTTAATTAGTGCCAGAGAGTAAGTTCACCGTAGTTCGGCTAATTTTGGAAAATAACAAATTTGAAATATTGGTGAAGCCTGATCCAGCTTTAGAATATAAACTCGGCAAAAGGCACGACCTATCAAATGTTCTTGTATCTGATGAAATTTATACAGATGCAAATAAAGGACTACGAGCAGGCAGTGAAAAGCTGTCTAAGTATTTTAAAACTAGCGATTCAATTGAGGTTGCTAAGCAAATTCTTCTTCGTGGCGAACATAGTCTTACAACTGAACAGCGAAGAAGAATGATAGAAGAAAAGAAAAAACAGATTGTTCAGTATATTAGTAAGAATTTTGTTGACCCCAGAACTCACTTACCACATCCACCTCTCCGAATTACTAGCGCAATGAATGAAGTGAGAACTGTAATTGATCCATATAAGAAAGCTGAAGATCAAGCAAAAAATGTGATAGATGCTGTCAGGAAGATTTTACCCCTTAAATCAGAAAACCTCTTATTAACGATAACAGTCCCGTCGTCATATGCGGCGCAATCTTACAGTGCCCTGAAGACTGTTGGTAGTCTCAAAGGAGAGCAGTGGCTTGCAGATGGTTCGTTAAAAATATTGTTAGAAACCAATGCTGGAATGAAGGGTGACTTGGTGGATAGAATAGGATCCATAACCAAAGGAACTGCTTCGATAACAGAGCAAAAATAAGAATAGATCAATCCGTACACTTCATATAAGTCCCATCCTATAGACCAAATGCATAGAATGAAAATAATCATTTGGCATGAACCGAGTCAGGAGGAGGTGACCTGTTAGCATCATGCAGGAAATCAAACGAAAATACGTAGTTCCTGGCGACAAAATTATCGAAGGGAACTTCAGGCCTTTAATGAATGTGATCAAGACAGGCAATTCCATTATTGCAACGAGGATAGGAATTGCAGAGGCAGGGAGAGACGGGATCAAAGTCATACCGTTATCTGGTGTTTACATACCACGAGTAAATGACATCGTGCTAGGAAAAATCACAGATCATTCATCATTATCGTGGGAAGTAGATATTAATTCGTGTTTTTCTGCTCACCTACCTGCCCAAGACGTTTTCGGGAGAGATTTTTCTCCTGCTCGAGACGATATGAACAGGCAATTATCGACCGGGGATCTCATCACAGCACGAATTATCGCATTTGATCGTACAAGGGATCCAATGCTGACTGTACAAGATAAAGACTTGGGGAAAATTCCACGTGGTGAATTATTAAGTATATCTGCAACGCGAGTTCCGCGTTTGATAGGAAAGCGAGGATCTATGATTCAGACTATCGAACAAGCTACTCAAACTAGAATTATGATTGGTCAAAACGGCATTATTGTTGTTACAGGTAAGCGTTTAGATGGGACACAGTTAGCCATCAGAGCTATCAAAATGGTTGAAGAAGAAGCACATATGTCAAATTTAACGCAGAGAATTAAGATATTACTTAACGTGTCAGAAGGTTCTCAGGTTGATGTCCAAGTCAATCAATTACACGAAAATCAGAAGGAATCTAGTGTAAAAGCAGATGAATTTGGATCAGAAACGGAGACAGGACAATGACCCAAACAAGAAGTTTAATAGACGACCGCGGATTACGCACTGATGGTCGAACTCCAGATGAATTGCGTGAAATTAAAATACAAGTAGGGGTCCTGAAAAATGCTGATGGTTCTGCCTTTATAGAATTTGGTAACAATAAGATCATAGTGGCGGTGTATGGTCCTCGAGAAGTACACCCCAAACATATGGCCCTGCCTGATAGATGTGTACTGAGATGCAGATACCACATGTCCCCATTCTCAACTGACACGCGTAAAAATCCTGCCCCGTCTAGAAGGGAAGTTGAAATCTCGAAAGTTATGAGAGAGGCACTTGAGCCGGCATTAATGCTAGAAGATTATCCCAGAGCAGCAATAGACGTTTTCGTTGAAGTATTGCAAGCAGATGGTGGATCGAGATGCGCTGGAATCGTAGCTGCATCCGTGGCTCTCGCAGATGCTGGAATAAACATGAGAGATATGGTAACAGCCTGTGCAGCTGGTAAAGTTGATGAAAGGATAGTACTTGACATAAACGACACCGAAGACAAGGAGGGCGGAGCTGACATGCCAGTCGCGTACATGCCCCATTTGAATCAGATCACCCTATTGCAGCTAGACGGTATATTGAATAGTGAGCAATTTAATGAATGCCTAGATAAAGCACTAAATGGCTGCAAGTCGATTTATGAAATCCAAAGATCAGCTTTGATGAAGAGGTATTTTGGTAGCGAGTCCGAGGAGGTAAGAGACGATCAATGAGCTCCTCCAAGCGATCGACATTAATTGTAGAACATCTGCGCAAACAACAAATGTGGGAAGCTATCTCAAACGGTAAGAGACTGGACGGCAGGAATCTAGATGAATTAAGGGCATTGAATATTGAACTAGATATTATAAAAAAAGCAAATGGATCTGCAAAGGTTAATTTGGGGAATTCGGAGGTAGTGGCTGGCATAAAAGTTGAAACTGGTGAACCATTTGAAGGATTGGAAAACAAAGGAGCTTTGATTGTGTCTGCAGAAGTGCTCCCTACTGCTTCCCCCTATATTGAGCCTGGTCCCCCCGATGAAGAAACTGTAGAATTAGCAAGGGTAGTGGATAGAGGAGTTAGAGAGTCTGAAATGATTGACCTTGATAAATTGGTTCTAGTTCCAGGAGAAATTGTCTATACAATATTTGTCGACTGTAGCATAATTAACGCAGATGGCAATTTGTTTGATTGCACGTCGTATGCCGTGGTTTCGGCATTAATGAGCTGCAAACTTCCCATCTTTGAAATTCATGATAATAAAGTAATCGATACTGGCGACACACAGCCTGCACCTGTGACGACAATACCTATATCGATTACTGCTGCGAGAATTGGTGATTCAATAGTTTTGGATCCAACTGCGGAGGAAGAAGCATGCATGGATGCAAGGATTACTATTACCACTAATTCAGATAGCAAATTCACTGCGGTCCAGAAGGGTGCTACAGGGACATTTAGTACCGAACAAATTAAGAGTCTCTCGGAAACGGCAAGGGTAAAGGGAGAACAAGTACGAAGTAAGATAAAGGAGATTACCAGAATTGGTGAGTAGAAAAAAGCATAGATCTAGCTCGTTGAAGGGACTGGGAATTAAATTTGGTGCAACCCTCCGCAAGAGGTATGGAATGGCATACAAAACACTAAATGAAAAGAGACGTTGCCCTTCGTGTGGCTCGTTACAATTTCGTAGGATTGCATTGGGAATTTGGCATTGTCGAAAGTGTAATTATAAAATTGCATCCGGTGCGTACGAAGTCAGTCTCTAGAGATTTCAAAACAGCATTAACTTTTTCTTTCGACCCCAAATGCCCTAAATCAACTAGCATTGCAAAATCTGTCTGCTCGTCCTTGAAATCAGAAACTCAATTCACATCGAAGTTAGCCACAAAGAGTAAAATTTCAGCACGGAACTCTGAATTATTTATTGAAATCGCAGCGACAAACATGGCTGATTTCAGAGCATGTGTTAATTCGTATCTTCGGCTTGTAAATATGGCGTATCAATCGATTTTAGATTGACCTTGAGAGCTTATTAGACATGTAGGCAAATATTTACCAATGTCCATTCCATTTTACTCTTAACTGGTTAACAATTAAGGGGAATATTTAATTATTCACGAGCATAAAGGATACTAATAATCTCCAGTGTATTATTGGGCAAGAAGAATAGTATCCGAACGCTACTTCTAGCCTGTAATATCACACGTGGCAATGATTAATTCTAAAGTCACATGTTGGCATGACCACATCATTATTCTTGTTTCAAACATTACCTAGGATAGAACAATTTTCTTATCTTTTGAATATAGAAAGTGATAATAGTGTCAGAGTATTTTCCACTACTTGATTTGAAGAGTGGATATTGTTCCCCAGCCTAGTAATCAGAACATGAGCGTTCCCACTCAACGAGATAATTGATGCTGCCAAATATACAATACGAATCTGCACTTGATTATTTTGTGGATAACTGCCAGATAAACCGCTTTTATATGTGTAAACAAAGAGCTTGGCTTAGATGCAAGCCGCACATTTGGTATTTATAATACTCTTCATATCATAGTATCATGAGTGAACAAGAACTTCCACCATGGCTCAGAGAGCAAGTATCGCGCCTGCAACAGCTTCAACAGAACTTGCAAGCTATCATGATGCAAAAACAACAAGTGGAAATAGAAGCCGTGGAAATTGGTAGAGCAATAGACGAGTTAAAAAAGATAGGTCCGGACGATACTGTCTATAAAAACGCTGGGCCTTTGCTCGTTAGAGCTAAGAAGGATGAGGTATCAAAGGAACTTGAAGAAAAGAAAGAGTTATCAAATACTAGATTAATGGTTTTAACAAAGCAGGAGACAAGGGTTAAAGATAATCTAAAAGAAGTCGAAGCTAAGATAAATCAAATGATTGCTGGGGCTCAAGGAACTATCGGTAGCTCTGTACCTAATTCGAAAATTCAAAACGAATAGAGCAAACCTCCAATCATCGACTACTCAAGAAACATATTCTGTGATTGACAATCTACCGAACCTCAGTTAGTTAACGTTAAGATGCTCGACAATTGAATAATAATGCTTGTTAGAATTGTAGTTGATGAGAGAGAACGTAACAGTCGAATACCTAAGTTATTACGGGATGCTGGAGTTCGAGTTGACTTTGCACAATTGAAAGTAGGTGACTACATAACATCATCTGCAACCGCCATTGAAAGAAAGACCATCAATGATCTAATCGACTCTATTTATGATGGAAGATTATTTTTGCAGTGTTCGGATTTAAACCAATATTATTCCAAACCGGTGCTTGTTATCGAGGGTAACATATTAGATCTCGCAGATATTCCAGTTGGAATAGCAAATGATAAGCAGTTAAAAATCTTGCTAGAAAGACTGCCTCTAGCATATCAAACACTAACAAAGATAGCGTTGAATTTTAGAATTCCGATGATTCATACACCCTCTGCGGAATATACATCACAATTACTTATTCTTATGGCGAAAATTGCTCAACAGAGCGAAGGAGACACTGGTCCGTTATTGAGAAAAATAAAAAAGGAAAAGCCAATCTATTTTCAACAGCTTTCGATCTTAACTTCAATACCGGGCATAGGAGATAAGATGGCAATTAAAATGCTTCAAAAATTTAAAACGCCCAATAGAGCATTGAATGCGACTATTGCAGAGCTTGGGAGGATTTCCGGTTTTGGAACAGCACGTGCAATCAAAGTAAGAGAGATTCTAGATCGTGTAGTTGTCAGAGATTTAGATATCACCGCCCAAACTACTTTATGGGACAATAAGAGCTGAAATATCAGCGCGTTGTACAATCCGAATTCGTGGATTCTGGTAGTCCCAGCTTTTGAGCATTCAGCTGATCCTAATGTCTCGCACGAGATTCATAGTCAATAGATCTCTTGCGTAATTAGCAGTTATGATCTATTAATGCTGCCTATTTTGACTGTATTCTTAGATTGAAATCCTGTTAGACTGCATCACTCTGAAGTTCAGTATACCGGATACAATATCAGATATGTTATTGTACCTTCTTAGTTTGTTTCTGAACTTAGTACCCATTATTCCAAACTTCTTGATCTTGCATATGGTGTGTTCTACTATGATCCTGAGTCTTGAGTGATTCTTGTTGTATCTCATATCGTCATTTGAAAGCAAGGTATTCTTTTTCTTTCTAATGGGAAGTACAGACTTTACTGTGGGAAAGTCCTTTTCAATACCAAGATAACCAAGATCAACTATATTGTCAACTTGTGATGGAGTTATAGTAGGATGATTGTGTTTGTAAATGTCATAATCATGTTGTTTTCTTCCATTCCTGTGACCTGTCTTATGCAGGATCAAACCTTCAGTATTAACCATCAATTGTGTCTTGACAGTATGTTTCCTCTTTCTACCTGAATAGTAACTCTTTCTCTTTCTCTTGTTCTTAGGTCTTGGAATCTCCTGTTCTGTAGAGTCTATGAAAGCCTTGAATCCAGGGAAGTACTGTTCAACTTCCTCTATAGTTCTTAATCTCTTAGTACGTTTGTATATCTTCTTTGGCAATGGAATACACTCCTTTAGCAAAGATTCTAGGATAGTCAAATCTCTAAATACATTGCTCTGGTCAAGATCAAATAGAAATCCCGATAATGCATATGTAATGTACAATCGATAATAAACCAAAAGCATTAGAAGTCTTTCTCTTGGTTTCAGTTTAAACGGTCTACCGGCACCAACATCTCTTTTCCTCTTCCTTTTAGAAAGACGTCTTCTTTCATATTCCTCATATTTCGAGTCCATTTCTGTGCTTATTTGATCAAATTCTGGTACAGTTAGTCCAGTAAGTGACCTGAATAACAAAGGCTTTTTGCATAGTCTTCTATATGACATCAAAGAGATATCACATAAATATCCTATATGACGTCGAATATAGCTGTAAGCTTCTAATTACGCAAGAGATCTATTATCTTAATCTATAGAGTCACAGACTTAGTTTGGAATATCGATGGAGAACCGCAAAAGACACAATTCGCGCTATTCAATGCAGTTGACTTCCTTCCACATGTATTGCATATCATAATCTTTAAAATGGGCCGCATGTAGTTTAAATCTGAAGCAATTTCTAATGCCTTCTTTATATCTAGAACGGAAGGCATATCGCTAAAATCGATGTCAACAGATAATCCTCCATTAAGCAGCGTATCTATTGTATTAAATTCTTCGATTAACTGATGAGCGTCATCAGCAGATAATAATTTGCGGCTGTTTAATTGCATCCCTTGGGAATAAACACTATACTCTTGGTTTGGTGAAAGTACAAGACTTTTGCCATACTTGTCAGAATCCAGACTAGCGAATCTAGAGTTACCATTATCATTAATCATAGCAACTCCTACAGTTTCTTCGCCCATTTGCCTTGCTTGATCTATCGCCACATCCACAGCAGTCCTTATTACTTTGTGTAAAATTTCTGGGCCGTTGTTATTGGCATCATATCCCAGAATATCATAAACAGCCTCCCGAGTCCCTGCCAAGTTGATTATTGCATTCGTAACACCTACTTCCATAAATTTCGCGCTACTTGCAATTATGGGGAGCATTCCCTTAAGAATCAGATCAGTAATAATCTTTTTTCTAATTGACATCGCCATAAAAGCTGGCTTCATCAGCATGGCAAGCCTAGCACGAAAATAAGTCTCGTCCTTATTTGATTGATAGGCAATCCTAGGGAGATTAATTGATAAAGACTGCAAAGTTATGACTGTGTTTGAAATCTTGTCGCCTAGGAATTTTCTGACTCCAGTGTTAGATCTCGTCCCGTCTCTAGAAACAGAGATGATCCCACCTAGCCTTATGGTTGAGGCAATTTGTTCTGAATGGAGACTAAATTTGTGGCTGTTAGTATCGTGAATCAATTCTAGACCTAGTCTAGGCATGGGCGTACAATCAGCATATTTTGAATAACCACATAACAGCTCATCGATAAATTTGTCATCAAATTCTTCCATGGGTATGGTTATCGTAGCAAGAGGTAATCCAGAAGCTGAGTACGATGGTGATGACGAAGATTCTATAAGAACTTTAGAGAATAGTGACGCAATTCCTCCTAAGTGATCTGATGATTCTAGCAGCTTCTGAGCTACTCCATCCATTATAATTTCTGTAGAAGCTTCTCTGCTCAGAAGTGAAATTAGCATTGAAAGTGTGCTTACAAAGTCGTCAGAACTCCGAAGGTTAGCCAATCTTGAAACGTTTAAGAATTTACCTTTGAGATTCAGGCCATCTGCGCATAGGTCGCTGACATTTAGGAAAATACTATCGGGTATTAATGCCCAGGTTCCACTATTAGATATGTTTAACTCGCCAGCCAAATGCATATCTGCGATATCCTTCGGAAGCACATTATTCAAAAGGTGCTCTGAGAATAACGAATGAGACACCTTTGAAAAGACGCTATCCATTCCATTCTTAAGCTTATCGATACTGCTTAGCATCTCAATGATATCTGATGTAGGCATACCAAGTCTGGCTAATTTGTTTCGATAGTCTTCGTATCCGTGCTCCACCAAGACTGAATTCACGGTTTCTCTGATTAATGATGAGGTGAGATATGAAGTTTGAAATTTATAGATCTTGTTCTCAACTTCTTCAGTAATTTTATGTGCTTGTTCAAGTGGCATGTTGGCTTCTCTGACAAGGGATTGTATTATCTTGTGAGCATCAAATTCTTCAATTGAATGTCGAGAGGTTCTAACATACATTTTACCACTCTCAACTATAGATCGTTCTTCAATCTGTCTGGCTAAACTCAACACCAGTTTGCCTAAATTAGTAATGGTATATCTACGCTCAGATTTATTTAGAGCTACGAGTGATTGTCTTAACAGCTTTCTAAGGTGATAAGCAAATTTACCAGACTCCTTTTTGGATTTGAATCCAGCAAGAGATTTCAATTCAGAATACGTAAGTGGTCCTTTGGAATTCAAAATCCTGAGTATATCAATCCGATTAGGACTCGCCATAACTGAAAATATCATTCTAACTCGTCTAGAAGCTGATTCCAATACCCCTTCTCGTCTAGATTCGGACTGAAATGAAAATTCAGGGCTCAACTGTTCCATTGCACCGTTATTCAGACTAGATGATTAAAACTCCTTTGTAAATATTTTTTTACTAATGATATAGTGAAACACAATCAGTGCTTAGTCTGCGTAGTACGGATTTTAACTCTCGACGAGAACTCTGTTTCCATCTAACACCTCCTCTTGCACCTCAGACGTATTCGAGCGTACATGACGGATAGTGTCAGGGACATCCGGTAGTTTCGCTTTTGCTTCGTCTTCCAATAGGTCTTCCACTTCATCAAGTATCGAAAGCGCATCCATATCGACACTTGTAGGGAGGATATTACTATCAACTTTAACTTTTGAATTAAGCAACACTTCTGAAGTTACTGAAGTCATCTCGTTGAAAAGTCCAGTTGCAGTAGGAACGACGTTCCAGATGTCATTCTGAATATCCTTGATCGTTTCAATAGTTGGATTGACGGTTTCTAGAATCTTGGCGAATTCGCTAATCGGTACTGAATCTTAGGACGATGACTTCTAATGCCAGGCACATATTCTGAGAAATTCGTTTAACGTGATGAATATTAGATAGCTCGTTTGCCATAACTCTTGCACGCCCATTATTGCCCTTCTTCAAATTACAAGCTATTTTATATCGAAAATCTTTATCAATAAGAGCAATTCTCTTATTAAGCATCTTCAGTTTCGCGAGCTGATTGCTTACTACAATCGTGGCATTCGTAAGATCACTCTTTAGAGGCTGTTGATGCTGATCCATCTTAGTACTAGTCCTCCACAGAAAAAAAAGATTAAAAGCTAGTGTTAAGTCGAATATACAAGAAGCTATGATAAAGCTAAGCTACTAAAATAATGGTTGGCGCTGAATTTGAGCAATTATGCTTTACATGTTGCAAGTCTTAGTTGTATTAGCAACAATGATAGATGAGTAAAGCGGTCATAGTATCATTTTCGTCGATTGACACAGATCTTGCAACCATCCTAGTATTCTTAATCGTCTGTCACATAGCAATGTGTGCAAGAATGATATTTCACATACATGGTCACTAGGGTTCTGAACTGGTATATCTTCTTACGCTCCGTTCTGCCTGTATCAGAATCAATATCAATAAATTTGAGTAATATAACTCGATAGGTCATATGATGACGAGTTACTATTCCAATATCCTCATCATTATTCTAAAATTGGCTAGATCCTAGATTGTCGTTTGCTAATTTAAGATGTCATCTAAATACTTAATGTGATACTAAACATTGGTATCTTTAATTCAACTTTGAACTAAGCCTAGGATATGCGACTCCAATTAGGAAGGAGGTAGAATATTAGTGAATAAATTCCAATGTGATAAACTCCATCATTTAAGTGCGAGTTTCTATTTCTACCGACATCGTGATTCATTATCGTCTGAGAGTGTTGTAGCGTGGCAATAACTGCCGATGCATTAACTAATTCGGCCGCTTCGGTAAGCCGCTTTATTTCATAGCCCCTTATCCGAGGTATAAGATTACTAGATTTAACCTGGATTAACCATTTGATTGAATTACGTATTGCAATGATGTCAGCTGCCCCTCTGCTTCCTTTAGATAAACTCAACTTCCACCCCCTTGATTTAAGAAAAACGGCAACAATGTATTCGGCTTCCCTGCCAAATTGATAGCTGCAAAACTTTTCGGATCTATTCGTATCACTTACCATTAGATGTATTCACAGGTTCCATGTAGATACTCATATTCGTTTAGAAACTTTGAGGATTACAACTATTTTTATCGTTTCTATCCTCTTTACCGCCATCATTAAATCGAATTCATGGTATTGTAACTGACCATAGGGAAATCATAGTGAGACCTCTGGGATCCTGTGGGGCGCAATGCTTTAAAAATATAGTTCACATTCAAAATCTTGCAAGGTATTATGTATTCGTTCTAGACTATTGACGCTAGCCTCGGCCCTTTCACTTATTCTAGTTTATTGATTGTTCGTACCTGTTCTACCGAGATTGCGATGTATTTGCATATGCGTTTATCATACCTGAGGATTACAAAGTAAATCATCGAACATATGTTTTGGGATATGCAATATCAAAGATCTGCCCTTTATGAGTTTCTAGCGTTCGGAAATTATAGTCGGCTAAAGTTATACTGGTACTCTTGAATGCTGCACAAGGTAGTTAATCTTTTAAGCTACCATTCGTGTTACCTATTTATCTATAGGCGTTGCGATCAGACTAATAGGAAGATGATGCCTTGGTATGCTGCTAGCTCGATTAAGACAAGTACTTTTTGACGTGGTAGATGATGCTATACAGGACGAAGGATCTATTGCTGTGGCCTATTCTGGGGGTATCGATAGCTCATTGCTCGCTACTATATGTAGGGACATTGGTGTATCTGTAACTCTGTTAACTATTGGGTTTCCGAAGTCACATGATGTCTGCTTCTCTAAAATTATAGCTTCAAGACTGAATCTAGACCATAGGATCTATGAATTAGAAGAAAATGATTTTTATGAAAATCTAAAGACTGTTACAAGGAACGTTAACTGCGGAAGTATTTCGCACATAGAAAATTGTATCGCATTTTTATTTATTGCGAAATTTGCTCAAGAGATTGGCTTCAGAACTATACTCTCTGCGAACGGATGTGATGAGCTTTTTTGTGGCTACGACGTTTATAGAGCAATATTTAATCAAGGCAGGACACGACTAATGAAATTAATGGAAGAAAAAATTTTAAATGAACTGAGGCTTATTCAAGAAATAGATAAGACAGTAACTGACTTTGGAGTTACCATTAGGCAGCCCTTCTTATCAAATAAATTTATTGCATTTTCTAGAGATATTCCCCTCGAGTATAAAATACTAGGGTCTGATGACTTCCTTAGAAAGCGGATCCTAAGAAAGGTAGCACGATTACTAAATGTTCCAAAAGAGTCCACGATTAAACGTAAGAAGGCAATGCAATATGGAACAGAAATAGATAAGAAGGTCCGAAGGCATTTAATCGATTTGGTTACTCAGCCACAGCATTGAGTGGTATTCAGTTTCTGTCAAGAATACTATCCATTGAAACTGTATATAGTACCACGCGAGTCAGAACTGCGCGGGCGACTAGAGTAGAGATCACAGTGAAGATGATAGGAAAGATTATCTAAAAACTCCTATTTATAATTCTGCTGGTATGGTTCTGACAAATCTCCTTCAAATTGACAATCTAAACAATCCATGATAACAAGATTACTCTTTGCTTTGAAGATATAATATGTGGTCGATAATAAGGCTATTCCAAGAAATTATAAAAATATGAAAACCAAAGCTAGTCTTGTTCTTGAGCCGCTCCTTTTGAAAACATATCTAATTCACATTTTGATTCCTGAAAAATTAATGACATTATAAAGAATAAGACTCATTTTAATGTTCTAATAGGAAGGTGGTATAATGCAGCCCTACAATGGTCATTCTTAATATGAAGCGAGTCATTGTCACTAGGAATGCGTACCGACAACCTAGTGATTATGAATCTTTGGCAGCATATTGTGTGGCATACTCTGTAACATTTCCTTAAACCATGTTTCATCTTGTTTTTCTAATCCACCTGCATCAATCATGGAATTATATATCAACTGCGATATACATAACCGAAAAAACTGCTCTGTTGCATGATCCATTAAGATTTAATTCATTTATGCCGATGGTTATGTCATTCGATTGAACATGTTATAAAGAGTTGCTTTTAGAAAGATCTCCTTTACCATTTTAGGAAATTTTCTAGCTGTTACATGTTCACCAAACATCCTTTTAATAGAAGAGAATGCCGTTTCTGCCATCCACCTATATCCATAGCTCACGCTACGCTTCCATCTTTTGAAGTTTGCTTGTTGTTTTACTACAGACATATTCCTAGCGTGACAGTTAGTTGATTTGACTTTGGAATTACTTCTTGTCTTTATGCCAGGTTTAATGTGGTTCTTTGATAGATATCTAAAGTTGTTATTGCTATCGTACATACCATCTGCTAATACACTTTTTACATGATTATTTTCAGAAGCACTGTCTACTAACTTCCTTAGCATCTTACCATCATGTATCTCTTCACTTGTTACCTCCAAAGAAATAATCTTCTTGTTCTTGATGTCGACTGCTACATGTATTTTCAGGTAACCTTTTCTAACATGCCATTTATGCCGCATCCATTCTCCACGATTAGCTACTTTAATGCCAGTACTGTCTAGAGCAATGACAATATTATTTCCTAATCCTTCATTGATTTTGATATCTAGTCTGTTTACACGTCTACTAATGGTACTATAATCTGGTATGCATGGTACCTTAGGTACTCGCATGAGCTATAACTACACCTTCTGCCTGTCTGTACGGTAGATGAAAATATACTCTCATGTAGCCTAGAAGCTGCATAAACGAATCTGGATAGTCGTAAGGCTCACCAATCTTACCGTGGTTCATTTGAGATAATTCATCATCCCATCCATCAATTACATCAAAATCCAAGAGTACTTGGCCACGTCTTACTAGCGATTCATTATAGGAATACCAGTCAATCATACTATACAGTTACTATTAGCAAGCTAAATGCGAAGTGGTCAAATAAGTATCACTTACAACATAGCAAATCATGCAACAAAGCAGAAAAAACAATATGTCTAGACCAGATAACGTTTGATGTGGACAGGATAGTTCACCGATTGCATACAGTTATCGAATCTCAACTATCCTAAATTTGAGCCGTTGATTTACATTCAAATAGAGTAGCATGAAAAAATGACAATACTAACGGATTACGTCTTATCTAAATGACTAGTATTGGGTATTGTTCTCACTTGTTAATGAAATTCAACAGGTAAGTATAGACCTCATCACGCAAGTTTCACTTGTGTGCTTTTCCTAATTGTTGTACTTGCACAGATAGGTTACATTATTAAGTACCTACATGGGTTACACTTTGCTGCTTGTTCTTGTATGTATGGTGGATGTAATTAATCTTTGTAGAAACATCTCTGATGGAGTAAGACCATTTATTCCTCCATGTTCTCTAGTTTCATTATACGCTTTTACAAACATATCATACCTTTGTTTACCATCATCTGTGTTTGGTATATCCTCAACTGCTAGAAATTCATTCTTCACTATCTTGTTATATGCTTCCACTTTACCCTGAAGCTGCGGATAGCGATTTGGTATTTGTTTATCCTTTATCTGATTGTGTACGAGGAAATGTCTGAATATGTTAGATGTAAACTGCTTTCCATTGTCATGCATTACTCTATCAGGTTTGCCATTGATCACTATCCAATCCTCTAATACGTCCAGAACATCCACTGACCTCTTTCTTTCAGACCACTTGCTAGCTACCTTCCTAGAGCAGTCGTCTAAACAGCTAATGATGTAATTCCTTTGACTGGAATTGCTCAGATAGAAAGGGCCAAGGATATCCATCTGTACCATATCATTTGGATGCTTCATAGCAAACCGTTTGTAGCTTCGTATTTTAGCTTTACATCTAAGGATGTTAAGACAATGTCTCTTTAATATCTTGTATATAGTTCGAGTGCTTAATGAGATTCCAACAACCTTTCTCAATCTAAACTTGATCCTATTACATCCAAATATCTTGCTTAATCGTAGATCAAGTATTGTCTCCTCTACTTCTGCTGTTACTTTTTTGTACTTGATATTATGAGGTCTTCTTGAGGTATCTGATAGACCTTCTATCCCTTTCTGTTTGTATCTCTTATTCCACTTATAGTACGTCTTTCTGGATACACCATATTTTTTACAAATAATGCTTATGGTATCACCAGTCCATTCTTTTTCATGTATTAGACTAAACCTTGTTCTGATTTCTATATGGATTCACTTCCTGACAGCAGAAGTGTAACCCATGTCGGTAAGCTATAATGTCACCTATGTTAGAAAGTACAACACCTAATATTATCATACTATCGCCTATCGCCAGACAAGATTATATATGATCTGTCTAAATACGATAAACACTTGCCGTCGTAGCTCAGCCCGGGAGAGCACTCGACCTTATTTCACAGGGGTGAAGCTTGAAGACCGAGCTGTCGTGAGCTCAAATCTCACCGACGGCACATTAATCAATTCTATTTCAAACGATATGGTAAAAAATGAGTCTTTGGTTAAGAAAAGTCATATGATTCTTGAAATACTAAGGCGGTTTTTTTGTAAGCACTCAGACAGCTTTTCGTTTAGGAAGTATAATGATCTTGATTTTAGTGAATATAATAAATGTTCCAACTGTGGCAAAGTCCTGAGATTTTTGAGTGGATTTGAAGAGGATATCAGGGGATAGACATCTGGACAAACATGTTATAAAAATATTTTATATCTTATAGCACATTAGCCCATAATTCAATATAAGATGCCGCAATTAATGACGATATTGAGGCTCGGGTGTAGAAATACACAAAAACTATTCAAATAATTCCTTGATAATAACAGTCTTAATCTATATTCTGAGGTTAAATCCTCATTAGAGGAGTTAAGATTGTTACCCGTGTTCAATGGATTGGGTAGTTCGGCTAGCATTTTGTTTTCACAACTATTTATATTATGACATTTTTTCTTTTCAAGAACAATATGATTATAGTTTATAATTTGCGAAGCTATTGGTTTTCATATGTCATTTTATTGATTGTGATTTATTCATGATAATTTGCTTCACTCGTCCCTAAAAATCAATAAACATTTCAATCAAAAAAAGGAACAAAAATATGGTGTGGCTGAAAAGATATAATTACTATTTCTTCTCAACCAGCATATTGCCTCAGTAAATTATGCTCTACTAAAGATATACCTCTACTTATGACTGTTGTAATTGTACTGTCATTATTGCGTTTACCTATATTATATAGTTAGGATAGACCTTTAAAACTCTGCTATCACATGTTATCAATTTATTGCCATTGCTATCTCTGTTATCTTTTCAATTATGCAATTCTAGTTCGAACTCAAAATAGAAAGTTAAATACAATTTTGCAATTTGATGAAATCTTTAACAATACACAACTATGAAACAGGCATCAAATTGGAGAATGATGATAGATATACGATCTATAAAAGTCAAAAATAAAAGTCACTAGAACTATTGGCGGGGTTGCCTAAGCAGTTCTTTCTGACTTATCTGAACTGTATTGGGATCGATACTCTGGAAACGATACCCCATGGCATAGACTGACTAATCTGATAATACTGATGATGTGCCGAATCAATTTAAAATACTATATACATAAGAAAGTAACGCTCTTTGATTCTATTATCTTTTGTTTTAACTCGAAATGTTCCAAAAGTTCCTTTTCGCAGTCTTAACAAAATCAATCAACTCATCATTGTTCATTACAATTGGATAGTCGTAGGGCTCACCAACCTTACCATGATTTAGTTTGCCATGCGAATAAACAAATAGGATAGGAATTATTCAGTTATCGATCAAGGTATGGCATGAATAATAATCAATCCTTGCTAGAATCACTTTTCTTTTATACTTGCATTGTGCTACCTAAATCATAATCTTGATAATCAGATTATCTTTATTCTCATTATATACAATACACTTAATCCATGTGTATGGATAACCGCTTTAAGCCATCATAGTCCCATATTCTGATATATAAGAAGTTATTACCATTACCATTATCATTATTTGCCGACATATGGCCATTAACCAGATCCAAATGCTATAATGGGTTTTTGATTTTTCTTTGTAATCATAGCTGTTGGCATAGACCTTGTATTGCATGCTACACCGAATCTTCCTTTGAGGTCAACTGTTATTATTCCGCCTGTATTCTTTCCAAATCTTTTAGTTAACATGTCGATTGATTTTTGACTCGATATATTTGCACTATTTTTTGATTGCATCTGGTCACAGGCGTATTTACATAAACAAAGCCTCATAATATATTCTCCATAGCCAGTAGCACAAGCTCCTCCTGATTTACTGTCTGCATAGATTCCAGAACAGATTATTGCAGAATCACCAATTCTTCCATGCATCTTAAGCCATATTCCACCAGATGATACGGCTGAAGCAACGTTTCCATCTTTGTCAATTGCAACTGCTCCCACAGTAGAATAATGTTGATGATTTTTTTCTTGCGATGTCGCCGCAGATGGAAGCATCATTAACTTGCTATTCTTTTTCCATTTTATTCTTACATTCTTTATAAGCTTATTATATTCATTTAATATTTTCTCATTTGGCTGGTGAGGATATTCTTCAACAGCACCGCCAAAATGAAATCGGCACTTTTATCGACTTTTAAGTCTCCGTCCTCTTCAAATGCTTGAATTATCGCATTCAAGGCTTCAGTAACTCCGTATGCTGATACGTTTAGGCCTCTCTGTTTCAGAGATGAAACAATTTCATCTATCGTTTTGTGTTCGATAATAAATCCCTGTTTTGACTGGGCCACAAATCTTATTGTATACTTAATTCACTTCTGAGGAACTCTCTGTCAATTCTTGATGGGAAGGATGATTTGACAATTGTATCGGATAGCGTATAATGTTATGGTACGAATCGGGAAGCATGGCGGGATCTTTTCGCATGGATTTGATGACGGATTCAAACGTGAGTTTAAATATTAGCTGACTATCACCAAGAAATCTTTCGACTTCTCTTTTAGCCATTTCTTTAATTTTGTTATGTGTCTCACTGTCATTCTGAATTTTATTTGCAGTCTGCCTCTAACCTTATCTTTTGTATGCGTAGTTTTGTTATCTCCAAGCCCAGTTCTCTGCAAGCTGAGTGCAAAGAATCACGTGTTTTTTGCAAATCTATTATCCGATCGTTTAATTCTTGAAAAATTCTTGCTGAATTGCGGTTCTCTGCTTCTAAAGAGGATATTTCTCTTTGTAGAGCCCTATATCTATATTCAATTGATGATAAATCTCTATGAGCGATTTCCAGAATTCTTTTGATATTTTGTGTATTCATTCCTGCCGCTTTGGTCAGTCTATACAATTCCAGGAAATATGCAATGTCGCCCTTAATTTCATTGTAAACTTGGCCAAGAGCACGGAAGTTATTTAGGTTGCAAAACTCGGTGTAGAATATAGTTACCTCCGGCTCTCTTAGATTCAATGCAGTGGCAACTTCGATTCTGAGATTTGCCCTCGGAAAACATTGCATAAGCCTTAGATGAGATAGAATTATAATGATCTTTTTCCTTCTCCTTGGCTGCCTTTCGCAGAATTGCTCCAATGTCTCTGAACGACATTCTAACTTGCTGAGCAATCTCACGGGACTTTTTTCCTTGATTGTAGAGGTCTATGACGAGACTTTCTTTCTCTTGTCTGGTTAATACCATGTCAGCTATTTAATTAAATATGGTATAAAATAAAAAATAAAGACAGCCTACCTCCTGCTACCAACATTGTCATCCCTGCTACCACCTGATTTCCTCTGCTGTCACCTGCTACCTCCTGCTACCAGGTTTCTTAAGGCATACTTGCGTAAGTTGATATGATGGTGCATTGTAGTAGAATTCGGATGCATTGGTTTGGATAAGTAAATGCTCCTCTTCCTAGTTGAGCCACATATATTTTAGGCTACCGAATTTAACTCTTGAGAATTTCTAGTTTTATTTTGTCACGATCGCAAAATAAAATCTGGATAGCATTTTCTGGAAAGTCGTGCTTGAGTCTCGGTTCACATTTAATGGTAGTTACTGCTATCGGCAAGCTAAATACGAAGTGGTCAATTAAGTAATACTTTTAACATAATGAATTATGCAACAAAGCAGTAGTTACAGGAGCAATAGGTCTGGAAACAAAATAGTAACAAAACTGGCTCAAATTTCCTTTTGTATAGCTTGGACTAGTACCTGGGTGTCTTCCCCAATTAACCCGCCGAAAGGTGCTAAGTCAAGTGTCGTAGTGTCTGTCGTCATTCCAAGTTCCAAATCTATTCTCTAGATAAGCTGATACTGCAGCTTTCTGTTCTTCTATCTGCATATAAAATCTGTTTGCACACACATCTGATTTTATCTGCTGGTTTACTTTCGTTTCATTTGGATTTAGGCATGGTGCTTTCTTTGGTAGGTGGATTATGGTCAGCCAGTCTTCTTCTTTCTGTGCATTGATATAATTCCGTACCATTAGGCTTACATGGTATGAAGCGTTATCCCATATGAGTATGAGTCTTTTCCACCAATCACTTTTCATAATGTTTCTCTTGAGATTCTCCAGATGATCAATAGTATTCGTAGAATTCATTCTATCATAGAAATCATACGTCATTAATTTCTCTTCAGGCCATAGCATGGATATGTATGTGGAGAACTTCTTTCTACTTCCATTATGTTCTATCCTTTGTTGCTGGCCTTCAAAACTCATGGACTTGTGAATACAAGGTTTCTGTGTTATGGTAGTTTCATCTTCAAATGCCATTATAACTCTCTTTTTTTCAGAGCTGATGCAACATGCTTGTAGTTATCCACTCTCTTTTTCCCTTGTTCATAATCCTCTCCATGTAATAGTTCCAATTTTGGTCTTGTGCATCTAATCCCCATATCCTTAGTTATTCTCTGTAGATGTTTGAAACTGATTGGAATATCAAGTTCATCTGTAAGACATCGTGCAAGTGACCTTAGACTCCACGTATTTCTAAGATAACCAAAGATATGTGGATCGTTAAACAATGCTGAAAGGATAATCTCTTTATCACTACCAGTTATCCTAGATTTCAATCCTCCAGGTTTCTTGATCTTTATTCCATCAACCTGCCTGAATGGTTCATAAACTATTGCATCAGCAGAAAACAGATTCATCAGGCTTTCGATGTCTTTATTCTTGATGAGTTCAAAGTATTCAAACACTACGTCTGTATCATTATCGTATAGGCAGCTTTCTCTTCTTCCTTATGATATTGCTACTAGTCTTCAAAATTACTACCATATTGCCAATTACCATCTGCTTTCTGAAGTACAGCTACTTCAGAGAACAATGGCGGCCTCTTCGACACGGTTCTCTCTTTCGTATTTCGTACAAAGATATGATAATGCATGAATCTTATCCCAGTCATTTTCTTTTGCCAATCGCTTAGCCTCTTTTTTGATGTACCTTTCGCTGTCCGATTCTATAACCTGCCTAAATGTCTTCAAGCGTTTCATCGTATTAGAATGTTTTGTGTTTATTGCCGGCAATTTGTAAATTGTGGTATAATGAACTGCCGATACGATCTGTTAATCGGTTAAGTGCAGATTTATATGAGTACCTGCTAAATGATCACCTTCCTTACTTACGGTCACAATATTATTACTGTTATTCGAGTACTCTCACAGTTGAGATAGTATATACAAAGAAACCATTTCCGAGCTGAAGTGATCTTTTTGCTTTATGATACTATATGAAGAACAATTAATGCAAAACCTGCAACAAGGATTAGCTCAGAGCCAATGAAAATAGCCATAAGCCGCAAGACCCAGTCTGTTATATACGGGCATGAGCACTAATGAGACAATGTCCCAAATTGAAATGAATAAGGCAGTTATTCAACGCTATTTTGAAGCATACAATAACAAAAATGAAGCAGTACAACAACTGCCCGCCGATTAGGTTCATTACCGTTATACATAGAGTTACATCTAAAAAGTGCCAATATGTAACCATGACTCATCCACTTAGGTCTATCGACAATATCGCACCACTACACAATGCAATAAACGCTTGAAGAAGCATGCTTGGCAAGCTGCGGTAGTTGAGACGGCCTGTCTTGGCGTATTGGCTTTGGGCAACCCCCAACCCACCATGCTGACCAAAGAACTTGATGGCAAGGCCGATGAATACGCCTGCTATACTCAACAAGATAAGAGGCCAAGAGTTAATGTTAAATAAGAAAAGGCTTGGTTGTCCGAAGAACTTGATACCCTGATTATATAGTGTGATGTATCCCACTGTCAGCAGCGAGGCGAGAGCACCAAACATCGCCGAATAGACCATCAGCCTATAATAACTGGAATTCAACGTCGATTCTGCTTCACCGCTCGAGGCGATCTAGTCCTTGTCACTCTCATGTTGATTCTTGGCTTCTCAAAGTTGAATTGGCCTGACATGTACTCCTACTTAGACTTCTGCCAGCGTGACATCCTTTACTCCTAACGAGATAATATTGATAAACTTACTGCTAGCTCGATCTGTGAGCTTCGGTTGGTGAACAGATATCCACCTAATAGCAAGAACCATTGATACAGTGAGTCCAATTCATCTGAAAATGTCTTTGAAACCCACCTCTTTAAATAATTCTCTTTCCATTCAATGAATTAATGAGACAAGAGCATGTAACTCTACAAGATGTAGACGTTTCACAACTATATGATGAAATCAAGAAATACCTTAAGGACCTCAAACTGGACATAATCCATGAAGAGAAGGAAGAAAACTATTGGGATTTAAAAGCGCATAAAGGTACTAAAGGTAGTGTTATAATCGGAAATGTACGAGATGTTGAGGTAATGATAAGCGGCAAAGAGGGTAACTATGATTTAATCCTACGAACAGGTGCTTGGGGTAAAGATATAATCGTTCCAACAGCTGCTAGCAGGTGTTCTGACTGCCGGAGTAGCTGCAATTCCTGCAGCTGCAGTATCAAGTTATAGAGCACATGCGTTTGAGAAAAATTTCTGGGATTTCATAAAAAAGACATTGTCTGATATTGGAAGTGAAAAAGCAACAATGTCTCAACCTGTAGTAGTGACCCATTAAAATAGAACTGTAAACAGGATTTGTGAGCTAAAAATGTCATTTTATGATTTGGTACTACAACTAATGTATAGAATACAAAGGATACAAAATACGAAAGTTAGTATGAGCCTCTTAGGATTATCATCATTACTAATCATTCTATCTTTTACTATAGTTACATATTCTAATCCCTCTCAGATATCATTTGCACAAAATAGTACATCATTTGTTGGCTCGTTCGAAAAACTAGTAAAAAAAGCCAATAATTTATCTCAGAGTTACCACAATGAGACCGGGAAATTTGCTAAAGGGCAGATTAACAATAAAACGATGATAGCAATAACTGATAATTATCTACCCAAATTTCAAAGCCTGATTAATGAGTCAAAATCTTTGCAGCCTCCTAAACAATTCCAAAATGCCACTGATCTATATACCAAGAGTCTTGAATCGGAGCTTCAAAGTAACAATCATTTCCGCAATTATCTATTAACAAATAACTCTACTGAGAATAAATTGTCTTCAAAATTGTTATCTGACTCATTCACCGACGAGATTGAGGCATTTAAAAAGCTAAAGGCCTCTGGATTGTTTACTATTGTGCCATGACTATTACATAGTTTCTTCTGGATCCCTATTATTTTATTTTTCTCTCTTCTCCTATATTAACTTGATATGTTTGCACTATTCTGCAGGCTCAACATATTGATCGTAGGAGCTCGACAAAAAGTCTGCCTATTTATTTTGCAGTCTTATAGTCCAATCTGCAAGATTCTGAAGTAATTGTTTCAAGAATTTCTTGGTATTCTCATCCGTTAGTGTCATTTGCATCAAATTTATCCTGTGCAAATGGGAGTATTACTTCGGGCCCATTTATTGAATACATGTTTAGAAATACAGAGGTCTGATGAAAATGATACTGTGCTCTAGCACCACCCAACATTCCTACAAATGCACTTATTATGGCTACCGGCTTTTTGTCAAATGCGTTATCTCCATATGGTCTTGAGGCACAGTCAATAGCATTTTTTAATACTCCTGGCACTGAAAAATTATATTCTGGAGTTGCATTTAGGATGGCATCTGCATCCATTATTTTCGATTTGATTTCGTTTACCTTTATCGGCACATCTTTTTCAATATCTTGATTGAACAGAGGGACGCCATCAATTTCGAAAATTTCCAGATAAACATCTTCTGGTAAGAATCATGTGATTCAGACATTGTCTGATTCATCAGAAGGACGTTCTGATGAACTTGCAGCTTTGATATCCAGCCTTTGGAATTCCGGCATCTTGGTGATTTTAACCCTTGCTAATGCGTCATCCCAAATAGGAGAATCATTAAATAGTATTTTCTTAGTTTTGTAACATGCAAAAAGCTGGATTATAAAATCAGCTAACAGGAATTTTTTTGGAATAGGTTGAAAGTTCAATAAATCGAGCTCTTTATTTATTTCCATCTCTATCTTACTAATTTTAGTTCCGCTGTTATATATACGAACAATTAGTACCACCAATTGCAAATATTTCTAAGATTCTATAACCTCAGCCTTCTCGAATGTTATCTTTCAAACACTACAGTTGCTTCAGGTGGATGTGTTGGGTAAAGGCTAAGAGCCCCGCCATTATATACACACATAAATAATCGAATAATTAGACAAGTAATTATTAACGCAATGACAATAATAATAGCTATAGTACAAGTACCTAAAGCTATTACGTGAGTTAATTCTAAAATCGGAATCCCAATGCAAATAGAGCTATTGCAACTTCAAAAAAATAATCATTGGATTAGATTAGACAGGTCAGTTATAGTCCATGCCTCCTTGATTTTGTCTCCCTCAAAATGAAAGATCTCGACTCCTTGAGTCTCAAATTTCTTATGGGTGGCAGGATAGCCAGCGAAGTCCTTTTCATGCGTAGACTTTTAACTCCACCTTATGACAACTTTGTTTTCTTCTCCAAAGTCATCTAGGATTGTGACCTTCATATCTGTAAATGCTGATAGGTCTTCGGTCACCCACTGTTTGAATTTCTCAAGACCTCTAACTTCTTCAGCCATCCCATGGTAAACTATATCAGGAGCAACATAGTTCTTCACCATCTCTGTTTTCTGAGCATTAACTACATCTTCAACAAACATCGGTGCTACGGTCTTGTATTGTGTAGAGGACATTGTTCTATGACGAACATAAGTTACCTTTAACGTTTTTATCCGACAAAGAGACATTCAATGATACAAAGTTCCTACAATTACAGCAAGATAACAGGCATAAAATTGCGGATTATTTTACGAGTATTAAATACGAAGTGGAAGCGGGGGAATTAAGATTCTATTAATAATTCTTATCAATATGGTTTAACCTTATGTATCATTATCTGGTCCTGATAATACACCTGAATCCGATATGAGTCATCCCTGTATCGATCATCTGTGGTTGCCGAGCCGCAGGTCGATATCGTAAACAATAATTCGGAGCGCAGATATGTGAACCTCCCTTGACTACTTTTCTTGGGATCTTAAACTGTGGTTGTCTAGGATCATAACTGTATTCCGACGATGTTACTCTTGGATTCACAGAGGCTGTGCAGCAAGTTTTGACCTTATTAGCAAGACTCATCTAAATGCGGTACATACCAGTCGGATGTCCATTCCCAAACATTACCTGCCATATCAAACAAACCATAGCCGTTCGGATCAAATGAACCAACAGGAGAGGTGCCTTCATATTTATCTATTAGTAAATTCTGATAAGGGAATTCTCCCTGCCAGGTATTGGCCATGGGTTTGGTAAGCTGTGTATCTTCATTTCCCCAGGTAAAATCCATTCCATCTAATCCACCTCTTGCTCAAACTCCCATTCTGCTTCAGTAGGCAATTCTTTTCCTGCCCATTTCGCATAGGCTTCCGCGTCTTCATAAGCGATGTGAACTACAGGATGATCATCCAATCCAATAATGGTGCTGCCAGGTCCCTGCGGATGCTTCCAGCTGGCGCCTTTCATCCATTGCCACCAGTTGGCATAGTTTTTCAAATCGACAGCTTCATTCCTTTTTTCAAAAACCATGGAACCCGGAACTAGATTTTGTTCCGGGACAGTGGAAAATCAGCCGGATTCAATGGTCTTTCTGCAACAGTCATATAATCAGTTGCCGATACAAAATCACTAAACGCTTTATTAGTCACCGGGCATTTATCCATCCAGAAAGCGTCCACTGTAACTTTATGCACAGGTTTTTCTTCCGGGTAATATTTATCTGAACCCATCATGAAGATTCCACCCTCTACAAATACCATATATTCGGGCTTGTACATTTTATTTTCTTTGTCGATTTCTGTTCTGTCTAACATAGCAGAATGGATTGTTCTTGTTAATGACTCCCACCGGCAGCTTCTGACATCTTTGCCATTGCATCATCTAACGTGAATGTGTTTGGTTTCTGGATGGCTGGAAATTCCTTAAAGGTTTCTGCAAATTTCTTTGCAGCCAGCCTGCGCTCCGTATATGAGATAAGCGTGGTGAATTACCCAATCCCAGTATGTATTCGAAGTGGTGTTCGCAAATTCGTATGGATCGGTACGCAGGTTGAACATTTTTGGAAGACGAAGTCTGATGAAAGGATCAGCCCACACCTGCAAAGTTCCCTGGCTTCGTTGTTCCATGAATACCAGCCTTCCAATTGTCAAAGCGTATGCCAAGCACATCACCGTCGTCACTGAAATAGAAGTAGACGTTGCGAGGGCTTTCTTTTACTTCACCTGTCAAATAGGGAAGCAGGTTAAAGCCATCGATATGATTCTTGTAAGTTCTACCTATCGCTGTGTATCCTTTCTTCAATTTCTCCATTACTTCTGGATCATCTGCCATGGCAAGAAAAGTTGGCGACCAGTCATGGTGCTGAACTATACCATTGGAAATTGAACCAGCATTAATCTTTCCTGGCCAGCGCACCAGCAATGGAACACGAAAGGCTCCTTCCCAGTTTGTATTCTTTTCACTGCGAAATGGGGTAGTGGCTCCGTCGGGCCACGTATTTGAGTGTGGCCCATTATCAGTAGAATACATAACAAAGGTATCTTCGGCGATTCCAGAGCTCGTCGAGCAGATCAAGCATTTGTCCAACATTTTTGTCATGATCTATCATTGTATCATGATATGGAGATTGCCATCGGCCTGCCTGTCCCTTGCTGGATGGTTTAGGATGAGTATACAGATGCATATGCGTTGTATTGAACCAAACGAAAAATGGCTTTCCATCTTTATGCTGCCGCTGAATAAAATCTTTAGCTCCCACAACGAATTCGTCATCACAGGTTTCCATTCTTTTTTTGGTCAACGGTCCTGTATCCTCAATTTTTTGTTTGCCAACTCTTCCCCACCTCGGCATTTCTGTCGGATCGTCCACATCAGTAGCCCAAGAATGGATTACACCACGTGGGCCAAATGTTTCAAAGAATTGTGGAAATCCATTTCTTGAAGGATAGTCATCCATCTCAGGCTCCTCCTCTGCATTGAGGTGATAAAGATTGCCGAAGAACTCATCAAATCCATGATTGGTTGGTAGCATATGATTGAGATCGCCCAAATGGTTCTTTCCGAATTGCCCCGTCGCATAACCTTGTTCCTTCAGCAATGCAGCGATCGTCACGATCTTTTCATTCATTCCAACCGGTGCGCCAGGGATGCCTACTTTGGACAGCCCGGTGCGGTAGACGCTCTGTCCGGTAATAAAGGAGGCACGACCAGTTGTACATGACTGCTCACCATAGGAGTCTGTGAACATCATTCCTTCCTTTGCAATGCGATCAATGTTGGGAGTTTGGTAACCCATGAGCCCGTGGGAATAACAACTGAGGTTGGTTATTCCAATATCATCACCCCAAATGACAAGAATATTAGGTTGTTTTTGTTTTGAATTTGCCATTTTATTTATTGTTAACGGCATCTAAGCCATCGATTTAAGTCTTTCTAGAAACATCATAATTCAGAACAGGACGTCTTAGTAGTTGAAAAATGAATGTGTCACGAACTATATGTATTAAACACAAACAACTTGCAGATATTTCTTCGACAATGGTTTATGATGATAATCGTCTTCGATTCTGTATATACTTTTAGACTTCGACAATCTACGTGACGCTAGTAACATCATTATCCTCTTCTGTTATCTGTCTTGTCTCAAAGTCTATAGATAATATTCTGATGTTCTTGGAGCTGAAATTATCTTTTGTTGAGATCATGAAGAAATACGCTCCTTACGAATTGACGGTAGATGAGGGAAAATCTTGGATCTAGATTTATACCAGAAATTTCGGATCATATGATCCTTACTAGCCTTACCATCCTTACTATCACAACAAATGGTCACCTGTAAATAACGAGGCGTCTGATTTACCTGTTCATATTGGTAAGCATCGTAATGATGGTAAGGATGGTATGCTCTAAAAATCCTAGACATAGTTTGCATCCTCACCTAGGGATTTGATTGCTCTGTACTAACATCGTTACCCGCATTACTTCTCAGAGCACTGGATTCTATGCTAAGGTCAGTAGTATCTTAATTACAGAATTGTTCTTCTTTCTTCCATTTTTGCCGACAGTATCTTTGTATCTTTCGATTTTGTAACCGTAGCTATCTTCGATGAGACTAGATAGATGCATCAGCTCGTCTGATAGCGATTGCGGTGTCTTTACCCAAGCAAACTTTGTGCTATATCGGTCAATATCAAACCCCATGTCATTTGCTGCTTCTCGTACTTTTGCCATATCGCTTGGTACCTGTGCCATTGTGCATAATTAAATATCTGGGCTAACTGCTCAAACCACCGTACGCATAAATGGAATATCCTTGTTTCATTCGGGTCTCCTGAAATTTTGTCTATCCATGCACGGATTCCTATATACCTTCTAGCTCTGTAATTGTAAACATTCATGGATACTGTTGTAGCATAAAAGTCATTTAGCCAGTCCCAAGAGTTATCGCAATTCTCTTTAAGCGCAAACAGAGGCCAGTCCTTCTCAAGCACCGTTGTCTCGTTTTGTATGCCGCTAATCGTAAAGTATCCAGCCATTTGTTTTGTTGACGTTCCAACAGGACCGTGGTCAACCCTCACCTTTTTAGGAAGGTCTGGGGGGGTCTTATGATTATACCTAATTGTACATTGAGGTCTTTGCGGTAAGTAGTGGTTATACTATGAACCTAAAACATAATACACAGGACTATTAACCTTATTTCATCTGCTCCACTTTAGGCGATGGTATGTCTAAGTCGCTATGCAATCCCTTATACAAGCCGGCTGCTATTATTCCTCCAAGAATGGGAGTTACCCAGTAAATCCATTGGTAGTCAAAGTTCCAAACAATTAGCGCAGGGGCAAATGCACGTGCTGGGTTCATAGCTCCGCCACTTATAGGCCCTCCCAACATGAAATTAAATCCAAGAGTAAACCCTATTGCCACTCCAGCTAAAGGCGCTATCTTAAAATCTTTAGATCTAGTTGTTGCTAATACAACATATACAAGAGTAAACGCCATGACAGTTTCCAAAATTAATGCTCTAATAGCATTTCCATCTTTAGGAAGTACAACACTAGCAGCCATATCGCTTCCAAACATTGAATATACTACAGCGGCACCGATAACAGCCCCCAATACTTGGCACGCAATAGTCAGTGCCGCTACTTTTCCACGCATTTTTCTTGATACTAGAAATGCTATTGTAACAGCCGGATTAAGCTGAGCTCCAGAGCGAGCGTTAATAGCATATACTAATGCAGTTAAAACGAAAGCATGAACTAAACCTAATACAGCCATTGCGAGCTGTCCGAGGCCTACTATTCCAACCAGTTTGTTGGGCCCAGAATATACAGTAGCTGCTGAACAAATAGCGAAAACGAAGATGAATGTGCCAACAATTTCAAACAGATATCTACTTTTTGATCCAGTGGCCAATCTCTACATTCCTTATAAAATATTACGGTCATAAAGGGGATACTCAGATTGTACTAATTAAAGACGTTAATGCTACTGATATGATGGAGGAAATTGAGGTTGAGGCTAAATTCGAAGAAATAAGGCCCAAGCCGTTCGGGTACATTTTAGACAGTCTAGCCAAGGCGATACGGAACAAGTCACAGATAAAGCAAACAAATCCAGACCCATAAATTTATCGCAGTTATTTCTTCTTATTTGAACCCATACATTCGGTGTTTTCCATATGGAACTTGTCGCCGCTGGCTTTGCAGTTGCTACAATGCCATTTCCCTGATGATGGTGACCAATAGGGCTTATGCCTCTGTCTTATTTGGTGTTGATCCTGCTACTGTTTCAGGGGACATTGCATATTTGGCTGAACAATCTCAGAATTACTTAAATGATCTGGCAAAATCTACATTGCCATTTATGTATCAGACTTCAATTGAAGGCATCCGGCAGACGTTATGAAAGAATGCTGGAATATTTATGAATCTACAGATAATAATTTTCAAAGACTAGCGGCTCTTAAACTGGCCAAAGAATGCCATGAAGCAGTATTCAAACTAGTCGATGAAGGTCCAAGCATAATGTATCTAAAGCAGTTGCAGGAGAAGTTAATTCAGATTGAAAGTAGACAGATACGCTAAAGATCTGTTCAAGAAATTAGACAACTACATCGGTTCTAGTGGTAACGGTAACGAATACGACGACGATTACTATAATGCAATAGATCTTCTTAGAAACGAAAGTCCCATGTATCTGCTCTATAGTGGTTCTGGTCCTGGATTCGAGAACGGAATTAAAACAAGGCAAGAGATAGTAGGTGAAGGAGAACATTAGCTCATATTTGCTTCCTATATTTTTTAATCAAACTGTCAAGGGTTAGATTACCTGCGGTAAAAGTTAGATTGCAGATTCTCCACGTTGCTTAGAGGATAAATCTACTGCAATTTGCACATCTGTTACAAATATCTTTCCTCCCCGAATATCGCCGCCTAATTTTCCGGTTAATTCGTTAATCAATCCTTCCACTTGATCATCTCTAACAATAACCTCAACTTTAACTCTAGGAATAAACTCCGGAGTGTACCTATGACACGTACCTCTCCCTATTGCAACAGGTTCTGCCTTAACCTTTCCCCTCCCTTCAATTTCGTAATGGCTCATTCCGCCGACATTGATACCTTTGAGTATTTGACTAACATCATCTAATCTTCTATGTGGTATTATTATCTCAAATTTTTTCATGTTGAGTATTCCCTTGTCTTTGGCAGTCATCTAATAGCTTAAAAACTTGATGAATGCATTGCATGATTAGGTAATGCTTTTATCATCTGTTATTGTGCATAAATAGGCAGTTTTCTATCTCCGTTCCCTTATGCGGCGGAACAAAAAATGAATGTACATAATGGTATCTTCAAGGTGTCACAGCCACTGAGCACTCCTTTTAATGGTACTACTGCTAAAACATCCTCATCATCATCAACGCTATCAGCTGCCGTAACAACCAAAAATGCAGATACCATCACCACACTTATGGTCCCAGCAAATCAACTTGGCAAAGCTATTTCTGAATTAAAGAATCCAGGCTTTTGGAATTGACAACCAATATTCATTCACAAGTCTGCGTGGTGGAGGTTCAACAGCTGGAGGAGACAAACATCAAGTACTTCTGGTATTGAGAAGTTCCGGTAAAGGCTTAAATGAAGTAGTATCTGCTCTGGATGGGTCCGGTCCAGTTTCTTCTTGGGGCTAGCATTTTGCCTGCAATAATGACACCAGTGATAGCTCAGTCGAATGGCTCGAAGAATGCAAATACGAATATGTCATCAGTTATGATGCAATCTGTGAGAATGCATTTAAAGGCTGCAGATAAGGCTATGTCAGCAGGTAATGCCAGCGCAGCGTTGGAACAAATGAATATGGCACGAATGCAGATTTCAGTGATGGGAATGAAGAACATGGGTGTTATGAATCAATCACAAGCTATGCAATTTATGAAGGGCAATCCCACAAGTATGAGAGTAGTGCCTGAAAATTGCATCATCCTTAACGATGGAACTTTGGAATGTAGAGATAGCCTTACTAATAGCTATTCGTTTATTACCCAATGAGAATCACTGCGGACTGAATATTGTTTTGCATGTAGTATATTTTGCATGTAGTATATTTTGCATGTAGTATATTTTGGTACTCATACTCCTGTGGATATGGCTGTGTACCTGTTTACCTTCGAATGGAGTCGTAAGCCGATCCCGTTAACCTCATTAATTGTTACTAACTTAACTATTATTCAAAGAACAGAAAAGTGTAACTCAGTACAATCGTAAAGGCAAAAGTATACTTGCGTAATAAGCTTCTTAATTACAAGAACCTATGGAGAAAAAAGAGCGAATAATAACTATCGCAATAATGGTAGGATTATTTGGTGGGCTAGTTGGTGGTCCTATCGCTAGTTTAGTGGATTATGGTGCCTCGCCTTACGATAGATTTAAGTTGTTTATAATCCCAGAGTTCATTGGCTTTATTTGTTTGGGGTTAATGATTTATTTTGGCAAGTCGAGAAAAAAAGAATAGCAAAAACGTATGATCATCCATGTGTGGATGAGGGTATTAGTATTTCTGGTTTATTCTGATAGCCTTCGAGATGTTCCGATTCTAATAACTAATAACTAACTTCTAACTTTAGTCAGAACATTCTATGAAAGACTAAAGATTAGAAAAGGACATCCTAAAGCTATTGTCGCTACAGCAAAGGAAATCCTAGTTGTAATATGGTACATGCTCACTAGACGAGAGTTGTACAAGTTTATGAATAGACAAAGATATCAACAGAAGTTTAACTCCATTATCCTGTGTCTATATTCATCGATGTAATCATCTTTACCTACTGAAAGATTTTTCAGCCATTCCTGAGCATCTTTCTTTGTCTTTGCCAGAATATTGAATATGGCTTTTTTCTGAGACACTGTTGTTATACTTTCTTAAGCTATCATTTACCACAGACAGAATTTGTTTATAATTATAACCCCTTGCCCTGCAAACAAGAATAGTGCTTTTCACCTCTTCTTTTTCGATAGCCCCTAGTCTTGGCATAACGGTTAATATTTTATTACAGTAAAACTGTAATTTCAATCTCATACAATACGGACACCATGGAGCCCAAAAGTCAGCGACTACGAGCTTCTTTGAAATCAATGAGCTTCTTGTGTTATATCCGAAGACATATACACTTTCACTTTACCTTGACCATATTGTCCTCAACTTTTACCTCATACCTCTCTTGATCGTAGGTTCTGATAGGGTTCATCATTTTGTACACAAACTCAGACAATTTCTCTGGGAGTGGATCCATCCCTTCCGGAGGCGTCAATCTGGGTTCCTTCAATTTTTGCCCAGTTGTTATATCAAACTGAGCCCCATGAAATCCGCATGTGACCTTGTTTTTAGCAGCGTCCAAGTAGCCCATTGAAAGTAAAGCGTTCATATGCCCACACCTATCAGCGATAGCGTAGAATTTCCCGTCAACCTTGGCAATCAAGATTTCCCTTCCGTCAACTTCTACATGTTTCATACTACCCTCAGGTACTTCATCAGCTTTACACGCATCTCTGAAATAGTCGTTTCGCTGATTTGAAACTTGTTTATTCATGACAAGCGAGAATCGATATTTTTATTTAAGCATTGGGGTTTACCTGTACCTTACTGTAAGCGCGAGTGTTATCTGTAAGACCTACTATCTATATTAATCCCCTATTCTATCCTGGGTATTTTAGCTAGGTATTTTAGCTAGGTATTTTAGTATTGTAGTATGATAGACTCATTATACGATTCTCACAATTTCTTTTTCATGGCTTCGATCTCTTGTCCTGCTACGTGGTTACTTTGAATACACTTTCGTTAGGCCGTGTCTGTTTCTATTAATGACTTTGCCTTTCAAATTCTGGATAAGCGGTCGTAGTTCTATGCTCATTAACGAGTTATAGTTCAAAAAAATGCGCCTTTACAAGTCCTACATACATAATATTTACTCACGTCTTTAGCTATCCTTTTCTCACAACTTCAATGACCCATCATAGCACTGTATGCGTCAGTGCACTACTGTAAAATGCAGTCCCACAAACGTCGCACGTATAGCAGACATTCGGGAATCGACATTACCACATTTATGTACGCGATTTCTTTTTCTAGGATATACTTAGCTACAATACGTTCATGTCATTACGAGTAGAGTGGGATATACTGAAAGGACTCTAACCAATAAACAAATTTTCAAATACTCTGAAAAGTGGTCGAGCAAATGGAAGGGTCACCAGACCCGAGAACCCCGCACTAAACGTCGGCATACATAGAAAATTCATGTGGATGTGGTCTAACAGCCACTTCATTATGATCTTTAACTTCATTCTCGATTAACATATCGATCGTATCATCGCCAAAGATAGGCTTCAGGAACGTTCTGTCGTTTTCTAATTCTTCATAGGCATCTCTCAGACTCGCAGGTAGTTGCTTGATTCCAAATTCTCTTCTCTTTTTCGGGGTCATCTTGAAGATATCTTCATCCACTGGTGAGCCTATCGAAGTCTTCTTCCGAATACCATCTAATCCGGCCGCAACTATTGCAGAGAACGCCAAATACGGGTTGCATGATGGATCCGGAGCTCTGAATTCAATTCGTTTCATCTTAGAAAACTTTTCACCCTTGAAGTGTGCTGGGATCCTAATTATCGCAGATCTATTACCAGTACTCCATGCTATGTACACTGGAGCCTCGTATCCTGGAACAAGTCTTCTATAAGAATTTGTAGTCGGAGCAACTATGGCTGCAAGAGCATAGGCATGATCAAGTATTCCGCCTCCAAAATAATGTGCTGTTTCAGACATTTCCGCATACCCATCATCTGCATCAAAAAAGAGGTTTGTTCCATTATTCCATAGGCTTACATTGACATGCATTCCTGAGCCATTGTCAAGTGCGATTGGCTTCGGCATCATGGTAGCTATCATATTATGCTTCTTAGCGATATTTTTCACGATATATTTATAGCTCTGTACTGCATCCGCAGCATTAGTAAGTGTGTCATATCTAATATCGATTTCGCACTGCCCCGCTGTTGCAACTTCATGATGATGCGCGTCACAGATAATCCCGAAATTGTTACTTAAAATATCAACGCACTCATTGCGATATTCCATCAAAGTATCACCTGGAGCACTTGGAAGATATCCTTCCTTCAGCCTTAATGCATACCCTCCACCTTCAGTAGACCATGGTGCTTCTCTCGAAACTATATTATAACTCTGACTATGATACGGAGTCATAGTATTCACTTCTAGCTTATCAAAGACAAAAAATTCTATTTCTGGTCCCCAATTTGAAGAGTGATAACCTTGGCCACTGACGTATTTTTCTGCACGCATAGCGATTGATCTTGGATCTCGGCTAAATGCGAGCCTTTCGGATCCCCCACTTAAGATATCACAGATCAACCTTGCGGTATAATCTTTTTCGATCCATGGAATCACGGCATATGTTGATGGATCTGGTTTGATAATTAGATCGGATTCATGAATTTCGGTAAATCCTCGGATCGATGAGCCGTCAAGTTTCGGGAGTCCAAATTCGAAGTCTTCTTGTTGGAACATGTTAGCTGCCATGGTAGTATGGTGGAATCTACCAGTAAGTCCCGTGAACTGCAAGTCCAAAAACTTGATTTTATCGTCTTTAAGCTTCTGCATTACCTCTGCCGAAGTGAAACTTAATCGTTCTATCTTACCGTTATCGACTCTATATGGCAACTTCGATATCTTATGATAGGAGATTTGTACTCATAATTAAGCTTTCAAGAATTAACAACAAGCGCATAACTCAAAGAAATCAAGATCTGTATGGAACATATGTTCTGTTGAAATTCAATCTATATTTGTGACATATTTTTGTGAGTATATACAAGAATATGCTAATTATTGATCGATACAAATAATATTGGTGTTACTGTCAAAAGAGTCCGATCACAAATTGAGAATGATAATTTAGGCAGGTGATCGATCAAGTTATTCCCCTCTAGATTTCGCGCTAACGAAATTTCAAGAGTAGTCATTAAATATACTACTTATATATGAAACTAATTCGTCCCTGAGCTTTATCACTCTCACACGTTTCTCACCATCGAGGTCAGTAAGTAACAATGTGTCTAATCCTTCTATTATGGATTTAATGTTTGAGAGTGTTAGAAGATTATTTTCATGGAAATCCTCTCGTTTTTCGTTGCTCATTAATATAAGATTGATGCCCATATTATATAAGATAACCCTTGCACATCATAAATTTTACGATATCAAATGTGAGTGTTTTATCGAAGATAGATGCCTTAACAAAGAATCTGTTAATAGAAGATAATAATCACGGATCATTTCGGATAGTTATTCCTATGGTTCACGTGTGCAAAAGAATAGCAGTGACTAGAATGTTTCATATATCTACAATTGAGCAGTGTTTCTGGCGATCCATTCTGAACGTCAAGCAGTATGCAACCTTTTACTTTTGAACCACAATAATTCTCATTGTGGTTCTATGGTTGCCGGAGGTTTGGATGATATTGCATAGGTAACCCATGTGATGCCATCAACCTCATTCGTAATTCTATTGCTAATGTTACCAATCAGATCGTAGGGTAATCTGGTCCAATTTGCTGTCATTGCATCAGCTGATTCTACAACCCTGACTATTACAATATGGCCATACATGCGCTCATCCCCCAGTACTCCAACTGCCATATCATCTCCTACCGCAGCATAGGCTTGCCACACTTTATCATAGAAACCAGCAGACATTAACTCGTCTTCAACTATTTTACTAGCGTGTTTTGCTATCCTAACCTTTTCGGAGGTAACCTCTCCAATTATCCTAACAGCCAGACCGGGCCCCGGGAAAGGATGTCGATGTAACAATATTTCAGGTACACCAATCAATTTGGCGACTCTTCTGACCTCATCTTTGTAGAGACTACTTAATGGCTCTATTATCTTAAACTTAAGGTCCTTCGGAAGACCTCCAACATTGTGATGAGTTTTTATTAAGGAAGCTGGTCCCTTGGATATTCCGCTCTCAATTATGTCTGGGTATAAAGTTCCTTGCGCAAGCCATTGAAATGGTCCTTCTCTTAACGCAATCTGAAGGAATGAATTTGCGAATTCCTTACCAATAATTTTACGTTTCTGTTCTGGATCAGAAATTCCTTTCAACTCTGTCAAAAATTCTTGTTCTGCATCAACGTAAATTATCTCTATTCCAAAATGGTCTTTAAATAGCTTAGGAACTTGATTTTGCTCATCTTCCCTCAATAAACCGTGGTTAACAAAGACACATCGAAGATTGCTTCCTAACGCTTTGTGCAGCAATACCGCTACAGTAGTAGAGTCTATTCCACCGCTTACAGCGCATAACACTTTTTCATTTCTAACTTTAGTTCTGATATCGTGAATAGTTCTTTCTATAAAATTTTCCATACTCCAATCCGATCTAGCTCTACTAATCTTATGGGAAAAGTTCTTGAGGATTTCTATTCCTTTCTCAGTATGAACTACCTCTGGGTGAAATTGAATTCCATAGATTTTTTTCTCTTTACTTACAACTGCAGCAGATGACGAATTTTGTGTGTGTGCAAGGACTTTAAAACCATCTGGGAGCACTTCAGCAGCATCAGCGTGACTCATCCAACACCTAATCTTATTACCTACGCCATCAAACAGATCACAGGCATCATCGATAATCAATTCAGCGCTTCCGTATTCTCTATATTCTGATCTCTTGACTTTGCCTCCAAATTTATCTATTATTAGTTGATGACCATAACATATGCCCAGAATTGGAACTCCCATTTCAAAAATCTGTTTATCTGGAATTGGAGAATCCTTTGCATAAATACTCGCTGGCCCTCCAGAAAGAATTATACCTTTTGGATTAATTTCATGAACTATTTTAGCAGACGTATTGTAGGGTAACAACTCGCAATATACATTTGCTTCACGGATACGTCTGCATATAAGATGACTGTACTGCGATCCAAAATCAAGTACTACAATCTTATCGATATTGGTATCAGCCACTTTTTTCTATCATCCTAGTAAAAACCCAGCTTGATGTGTTAAATATCTCGTTCAATCTCTCTTTCTCTCGATAATTACTTATTTTAATCCTTTTTATCAGACCTTCACCATCTTCATCGATCTCGTAATTTAATAATTCAGACTCTTTGATCTGCCCTTGGCTTGCTTTTTCTGCATCTTTCATTTTCATTCCTTCCAAAATCCTATTCAAAAAGAACGATTTAAAGGGAGGAGTATTGACATTAAGAATAATTCCTCTTGTAGGAACAATTTCGACTGAGCTTGGATATATTTCTGCATTTGCTAATAACAGATTGTCTTTGAACCGTATAAGGGGTTTTATCTCTTTTGCTTCTGTATCTTTTTTATTGATACGCTCCGTAACTTTCGGGGAATTACTGATGAAATTAGCATCATCCGTCGTTCCACTGTTCTTAAACGGTATGGCCGTATCCTGTCGCGCAAGACCTACTTGGCTGGCTGAAGCGGGTAATGTAATTGAAGTGTCAAGGTTAGAAGCTCGATTTAAAGCTACCTTGTTTCAACAAACTATCAATAAGTAAAAGTGTAGTACGTAATCTTTCAATTTCTTCCTGTTTATCAGCTAGCTGTTTTACAAGCCATTCCCGAATTTCGGCCGCTTGTCTGATATCATCGTCTGAGTAGTTAGTCATGTGATAAATACCTGTGACATAAAAAGGTATAATAGCTTTTCATATAGAAATTCATCGTCAGATGTATGACAACTTACTTTTACATACCTTTATTTTCTAGTTTGGAATGAGGTTCTCTAATTGATGTAAGATTCATTCAAAATGAATGCTTGATATTGTTAAGTAATTAGCAGTAATTTGGACATCAAATGCCTTCGGCCATAAAAGGCGCATAACCCTTGATGGGCCGCTTTGATGTATCGAATAATTTTGAACTGGATCTCTTCGATAACATTTCGAGTAGCCTTCTAGCAACTCTCATTTTTTCCATTTTCAATTTGGGATCTTTTATGAAACCTTTTGAATATATGCCGATCTCTTTACCAAAATCCATACCCACTAGGATAATCTCCTTTGCTCCAAATTCTTCTGCTAGGAATGCACACCGATCACCATCAGTAAAGCCTCCAAAATTATAGACATTTTTGACTGGCATGACTTGAGTCGTACCTACAACGTGTTTAAATTTTGGAATAATCTTCTTTAGTTTATCGACGTTATCACTATGTGCGTGTACCACCATGATTGCTCCTATACGCTCCGCCTTGAATAAAAATGATAGATTCCCATCCAAATCAGTAACCACTATATCTGGTTTGATTTTTCTCTCTATCAGGGCTTGAACCGCGCCGTCGGCAACAATCTTCACTGAATTCTTATTTTTTTTTAAAAAGGTCGTGTTAGTCTCTAGACTCTTCCCTGCTCCTATGACTAAGATTCGTTTTCCCTCAATTTTCCTACGCAGTATTTTAGTATCCAGAGCCTTTCTTCTGATTAATCTAGACAACAGGTCGGCTGCATGTTGATCCATCTCAGTGCTATATCCAAACTGTTTTCTAATATCCTGATAGTACGGAAACCAGTCTACGAATTTCATATCTAAAAATGCATGTAAGTTATTAATAGGTTATATGCTGAATACATATTATTGGCTAGGAGAACGATATATGGAAAATGTCCAAATTGCAGAACTAAGAGTCAGCTTGAGGTGGTTTCAGGTATCGCGGGTAGAGAAAAATTCAAATGCAACCAGTGTTACCATAAGTTTGGTATGGATCAGATCTGATAATTATGTTAAATCAAACATTAGCATGATTATGCCGTAAGATTAATAGTAACTAGTTGAACAAGATGACTTGCACATTAGTGTCAATACAATTCTTCATCTTCATCTAGTGTGGTTAGACACTTTTGTCTTCATGTTCAAAATAAATTATGACTACATGAAACCGTTAAGAAACTAAGCTTGAAGATGGTGTAACAATTATAACTTTCATGCAAATTAACTTCTATATATGGGCAAAGGAAATGAACCTACGACTGTTATTGTTCCTGGCGAATATGTTGCATTGATCGAAGAATTTGAAGGAGGAAAGAATACTTATGTTCTTGATGGAAATATTAGATCCGCGACCGTCGGGTTACCTATGTATGATCTCAAAAGGCACATAGTCAAAATTAAACAAAAAAATTCTCCGATGTTGGCTAAGATTGGAGATACAGTGGTTGGTTATATAGAGATGCTTTTTGGTAGTATGATGTCGGTAAGAATTCTTTATTTAAATGAAAAGAAATCAATTTCGGGATTCTCCGCGATCGCATCCACAAGGGTTGCTTTGAGTGGTAGCGGATGGAGCCGTGGAGAACGAAAGAGTAGGGTCATTTTCAGGGTTGGTGATATTATAAGAGGACGAGTTATTAGTTTGCTTAATTCAACTATTCATATTACAATCGACGAAAAAGAGTATGGGGTTATATACACATTGTGTTTTAACTGTGGCGGAGATACTGTTCGGATAAATAATGCCATAAAATGCATCGAATGTGGAGCACAAGAAGAGCGTAAATTAACTAACGATTACGGTAAGGAAACGATTCGATTAATTCACAAAAGAAGCGCAAAGTAAGCTCAGATGAAACAAAAAGTCGCGTTTCAAGGAGAGAAAGGCGCATATAGCGAAATTGCTACAATGAAGTACTTTCCTGATGCAGAGCTGATACCAACGAAAACGTTTCAGGACATATTTTGGAATATCGAATCTGGCAAAATAGATTTCGCAATAATTCCTATCGAAAATTCCATAGAGGGGAGTGTAAATGAAGCGTACGACTTATTGTTACGATCAAATGCTTTTGTATTTGGAGAAATACACCAGCGGATAATCCATTGTCTTATCGTCAATCAGAATTCAGATTCGGCTATTACATCGGTATACTCACATCCTCAAGCCCTTGCACAGTGTAGGAAATATATCCAACGGAGGGGGTTGGAGTCCATCCCCACATACGACACGGCTGGAGCTGTGAAGTTAATTAAAGATAACAAGATCGTGAACGCAGCGGCTATAGCTAGTGAAAGAGCAGCCAAATTATACGGTATGAAAATTGCTGATCATGGGATTGAAGATGAGAAAAACAATTATACAAGATTCTTTGTGCTATCAAGAACGCAGATCAAGACTGAGCCTACTGGCCATGATGCTACTTCTATCATCTTTTCTATAAATCATCTACCGGGTGCATTATTTAATATCTTGAGCGAATTTGCTACAAGACGCATTAACCTTACACGAATAGAATCACGTCCGACTAAAGACACGCCATGGGAATACAATTTTTATGTGGACATTGAGGGTCATTCAAGTAATAGAACCATTCATGAGGCATTATGCTTGATTGAAAAGAAAACCAACTTTTTTAAGGTATTGGGGTCGTATAAGATAGAATTTTGTTGAATTCTCACATCTAGCCCTGATGTGACTAATCAACATCAACTTATTTCAGTTAACGCCTGGCTATAGAAACATTCCAGTTTGACACTCATCCTGACGCGCAGTTACTAAATCCGCACTCAATACACATGCTACAGCCTTCTGTGATTATTAACCTTGAATTGCAGCATGGACAGATTTCCCCTGCGGGTATTTCAAATAAATGTGATGTCGATATCGATTCTGGAGACAGTGTCGGACTTTTATCAAAATCCATACCTTGACTGGTATCTTCCTGAATCGCTGGTTCCCTAAACACTGGTTCCAATTGTTGCTTAACATAGGGCTCCATTATGTTGGTAAATATATAATCTTGCACGAATTCACTTGGTTTCGTAGCGCCTCTCTTCTCAAGTCTATTCTCGCCAGTGATATGCAATACTTGTTCATGTCTTGAACCGTCTCGATATACGGTAACACCTTTCAAGCCTAGTTCGTGAGATAAAAGATATGCACGTTTCACATCATCGACAGTTACATCGCCGGGCATATTGATTGTTTTTGCAATAGCATTAGAAATCCATTTTTGCCATATTGCTTGTGCCATCAGGTGATCTGTCCAATGAATATCAATTGCAGTTACAAAGATATTCTGTATTGACTCTGGTATTTCAGAAAGACCGCTGATTGATCCATAATTATTTGCTATCTTAGTAAGAATATCATCATCATACAATCTGTTCAGCTTCAACATATTTTCGAAAATTCTATTAGTATAAAAGAATCTTCCAACTGTTACACGTTTCTCGAAGACAACTGCAAAGATGGGTTCTATACCATTAGAAGTATCGGCGATCATGGACAGTGTTCCTGTTGGCGCAATCGTAGTTGTCCATGAATTCCTTATACCGTGTTTTTTGATCTTTACAATTAACGAATTCCAATCATATGAATGTGATTCTTTAGGCAGATCATAGTATCCTGCAATGGGTATTTTGCCATTGACATATTCCGTCTCCTTGAAGAGCGGGAATGAGCCCCTTGATTTTGCTATAGCTACGCTTTCTTCCATGCTGTAATAGGAGATTGCTTCAGCGAGTTTGTTCATATGATCATACCCATCTTTTGAATTGTATGGAATTCCAAGCAAGAACAAAAGATCTGCAATACCCATTATTCCAAGACCAATCCGTCTTGTGAGCTTGGTATTATCTTCGATTTCTTGGACAGGATATTTGTTCATATCAATTATGTTGTCTAGAAATCTGGAAGATAATCTAATAGCTTGTTCATATCTCTGCCAGTCAAATTCGTACATTCCGTCAGCTTTTCGCTTTACAAAGTTTGCTAGGTTTATCGAACCAAGGTTGCATGATTCGTACGGATATAGCGATTGTTCGCCACATGGATTAGTTGCTCTTAAAGGACCACCCTTCGCCTTCATACATGGATTATATTTGTTAATATTATCAAAGAAAATTACGCCGGGTTCAGCACTCTTCCATGCGCTAAAAGCAATTAAATCCATCAATTGATGAGGATCTATTTGTCTTATAACTTCTTTAGTTCGTGGATTTCGCAGTGCATATTTGGGATTGTCCTTATTCATAAGCGCATTCCAGAAATCTTCCAACATTCCTACACTAACGTTAAAATTCTCGAATACGCCGGGTTTGGTTTTTGCGGTGACAAATTTTTCAATGTCAGGGTGCCATGCTTCCAATATACCCATGTTTGCTCCGCGTCTCTTTCCTCCCTGTTTTACAACGTCAGTAACGGTATCGATAATCCTCATGAATGATGTGGGTCCAGATGCGACTCCTGATGTGGATGCAACGATATCACCTTCTGGACGCAGATCGGAATAATTGATTCCGACGCCTCCTCCAGATTTAAAGATCATTGCCGCGTCGGTTGACGATTTCATAATGCCGTACATATCATCAGGCATCTCCAAAACAAAGCATGCAGATAGTTGTCCCAGCCTCGTACCTGCATTCATTAACGTAGGAGTATTTGGAAGAAAATCTCTGGATGTCATCAGTTCATAGTATTCTTTAATTCTCTGCTCGTACGCCGATAGTTTACCTTCAGCGATTAATCTAAGCATCTGTTTGAAACTAAGTTTCATGTGTCCTTGCTTTGAAAGATCGATATAAACTCGAATCAGCGATTCAAAATGGTATTTATTTAACAGGAAATCTCCGATTTTTAGCTTTAAATGAAAATCTTCCGTCTTTGAATAATAGACAGCTGCCTCGTCAATATTCTGCCTGTGAATGCCATTTAAATCAAACAGTAAAGAATCATGTATGATATCTGGAATTGTTACCAGAATCGCAACTCGTTCAAACATCTGTTTAGGGCCTTCTATAATATTACCATAACTATCTCTTAGCAGATATCTTGCTGCTAAAACCCTAAGTGAATTCACATCAAATACTTTATCCACTTCATCAAGATCTCTCTTATTTAGAATCTTCATCTTTTCGTCACGAATTTTTCGCCTTTCGTGTCGGTATAATATATAAGCCTTCGCCGTCTCAGAGAATCCCTCTTCAATGAGTATAGATTCTACCATATCCTGAACATCCTCAACGCTTGGAAGTGATGTTTTCTCGCTAGATCTATAGCCATGTTGGAGCATCTTCTGGACTACGTCGCCAGCTAATCTATCCGCTACTGCATAATCAGCCCTACCTGTTGCGACCAAGGCCTTGTAAATTGCATTCGATATCTTCGATTGCACAAAACTGACCACTCTTCCATCTCTTTTTCTTATACGCAAGATAGCATTCTCTTTAGAGTCATTAATCTCAGTAATTCCCGCCATCCCCTTTGTACCATTCCTCTTGATCAAATACATTACTTTAAGGCTTTCTCTAACCATCCAATATATTGACAGGAGTGTATCATGAAACCCCAGTATGGCCTATCCGATTGATTATACTTGGTTCATCGTATATGTACTATCACTGGCATTTTACACTAAGAGATCCTAAATATTAAACCGATCATTCACTGATCGACGCTGCACATTCTTGCCTCTTGCGGCAGGGATTATTTTATAGCTTGCTTTACTGAATTGCTTCTTTAGCTCGTTTCCATTAAAAATTCTATCCAAAAATATTGCCAAGGCAGCGATTTCAGAATGTGGTTGATTTCCTACAGCAATATTCATATCCGCAATATCATACAGTTCTCTTGGAACCTTTCTTGCACCAATAATAACAAGGATTTTGGTTTCAACTCTAACGGTCTCGATAATGTCATCTACATTGATCCCATACATAGTCAAGTGAATGATCTTTCCGCCATCCTTCTTCCATGTTTGTACCACCTCCTTCCAATCACGATATATCTCAATCAAAAAATCAGACTGACCCCAATTTTTTGCGACTTTTTCGACGGTGTGGATTATAGAGTCATCCACGTCTGACATGTAAATTTTATTGCAACCAAATGCTCTCGCTACCAATGCAGAGTGTGTAGTTACACGATCGTCACGAACCAGTCTATGGCCAATTCTCAAGGTCGCGACCTCCATTAGTCATCACGTATAACCTTTATGCCTTTGATCACACAAATTATCTGACTTTATATGCAATATCAACCTTTATCCCCTACAGGATAGCGAGCTGAAAATTTCAATAGGAGTTCCTTCTTGCTCCATTTGTTTTTATATCTTATATAGAAGACACAAAATTCTGATAATTAGCCTATCGTTTCTGAAACGGGGTTATGATTACGTGAGCTTGCGATAGATGTAATATATAGTATTAATTGCATGAATGCGGCCACCGGGATTTGAATTCCCGCTTTGTATCGTTAATAAAACAAAGTCCCGGGTTACGGGCTAACCCCGTGTCAATCAAAACACCTGGAAGGCCAGTGTCCTAACCAAACTAGACGATGACCGCACTCTAGTATTCTCCAGTAATAAAATAGGTATTAAATCTTAACGTTTTGAAACTTCTTTCTTAGCCGGGAAAAGTAAGTTGAGGAGCATATTTGCGGCCTTATCTTTCGCTTGTTTCTTGTAAAACTGTATTCCCTTCTTCGGACTATCCGCTGCTTTTTCGTTATCAGTTTCTGCAACCGATCTACTGTCTAGGGCACCTTCGAATTGTACGTTGTATTCTTTAAGCTTTGATAGGACAATTGAATCAAAGGATTCTCTTAGCCACGCCGATCCGATAAAATAAATCTTTGGAGGATTAACCCTATTCTGGACATATTTAATAACACTATCACAAGTTTGTCGCACATTGTTGGAGATAGTATCGAATACGATTTTGTCCTCGTCAATTCCTCCTTTCGTTAGCTCCTGCTTAAGATATTTAATGGAATTCGGATTTGCCACGACAAAGATCGTGGTTTTATTTTTGTCTGGTTTTGATCGCATTATAGTTCCAAATGTATCGAGACACAATCTTGCTCTCTTAAGTATATGGTCAGGCAGTCCCTCTATTACCGACGCGGATCTATCGATGGCGTAAAGAATGATGAGATTCCCATGGATAAACCGATCTTTCAATGAGCAGGCCCCTACATCAGATCGCTATTATTTGCATTTATATGTTCCTAATAGCGAATTCACTGTCCAGCTGGTATTTACCAATCGTAGAACCATTGTTATGACATACATCCCACTATGTTTCAGAAGCAGGTCATTCAATTCAAATTGTTTACCTTCATAATTACCTCCGATGCAATACCAGAATGGGTAGTATCAAACTGACGTGGCGATACCTAAGCAGATTCACAAAAAAACAAATCGGAAACTAAACATCATTCTGGGAACGGTATTTCAAGCTGTTGCTTGATTCGTCCAATAGGTCATGCAATTGTTGTGAAGAATCAGTCATTACCGATTTCTCTTTTCTGTGTTTGTAGGAAACATAGTCTGAAACTTTTAAATTCTCCTCCCCTGGAATTTTTGCAATCTCAAACCCGTCCTTGGCTTTTAGAAGGGTTGCAGTCGCATCTATACCTAGCTTCGCGGTGAGTAAATTGTGCTGATCACTAGAAGGATCAAGACTAGATCCTTTGGCATTCGGAATTATAACAAGATCTCTATCTGCTTGGCATCTGGTAGATAGAGCATATTCAACAGCAATAGGGTTCGTGGGATCGATATCCTCATCTACCACAATAACTATTTTCAGCGAGCGATGCGAGGCTAGTGCTGCGATTATAACATTTTTTGGTTCACCTTCAAGTCTCTTTTTGATCTGAATGACAGCAGTTAACCAACTGCTACCGCCTTCAGTCAAATAGACAGCTTTGGTATTCGTCACAGCGTTTCTAACGTCCCCCAAGAGTTTTGCTTCTACTGGCATACCCATTAGCAATCGATGTTCTGCGAAGCCCGGTAAAATATCATGAAATATTGCATTTTCTCTGAATCTTATTCTTTCAAGTTCAAACATGGGTTGTTGACGCTTCAAATCATATGTTTTCAACATCTCTACCATCCACTCCTCTTGAGTTTTGTCCCTCAGAATTCGACCTTCCAGAACTATTTCAGCATGGGTTGGAACAAACAATTGCGAATAATCCAGCTTGCTCAGAGTCAGCTGATTTTCTAGCAAAGAATTTGCGATTAGCATCTCATCAACACCATATGCAGCCTGATATGCCGCTGCCAATACTTACCGAAGGATGGACACCAATTGCAATCGCGATTTTCAAATCTTCCCCATGATCTTTTGCATATGTAAAGCATTTGTGCAAATGTCTACCTTCAACCATCCTAATTACCATATGCCTGTCATCTAATCTCAATAATCGATGAGTAGATGAATTTTGGTTACCACTTTCGTGGTCCTTCACAAAAACAATTGATGAAGTGATATACGGTCCTGCATCTTTTTCAAAATGGGTAACTATAGGAAGGACTAACAAATTACGTGATGAGTTTTGATCGAACGGTGCACGGCCTAGCAGCCTACGTGGTTCACAACTTGAGGAGAGTGATTTAATAATGTGTGAATGAATTAGACTTTCGTCACTTGTTCCAACCGCCATTGAGAATCTCTTTCTGGTTCCCAGAATATTACATGCGACCTTGATCTTACTGCCCCTTACCCTTTCAAACATTACTGCCTGTTTTCTCTCAAATTTGCTAACTATCGCCGAGATCTCAAATTTTGAACTGACTGCTTTCTGTATCGTGACAAGATCGTTATTCTTCTCTAGTAGATTGAGAAAGCCGCGCAGGTCGTAGTTAAACCGGGCCGGTTTGCGCAGGCTTCTCATTATATGTATTATACCTCTCCGGATGATAAGTAATTATTTACAGAGTATCACAATCAAAACCTAATAAGCCGTAAGAAAAATTCTTGGACAGTGATTCTGCTGCTGGCATAATTGGTAGTATTCACTACATATTATTATACATTCTTTTCAACACGAATAAATGCCGGTCTTATAATTTGTGTTTGAGCCTTTTTTCTTGCTCTAAGTTTAGCCTTGTACTTCAGGTTTCGTGGCTTAGTTCTTAATCTATAGCCACAACAAGGACACCATAGCCCATCCCATTTGAGAAATATTTCACATATCTGACAACGTTTTTGTCCAATAGCATACCGACCAGAACCAACTGGTTTTTGAGCCTTGTGATGTAGGCAGATATCCTTACAAGTCATTCTAACATATCCAGGGTAAAATATTTTTACCTACTTTTATATTCTGATATACACTATTTAAATTTATATGAGTATTTTATTAAGGTAATTTATTTTTAATTAAAAAATTTAATATCAGAGATGATCGAGATTGGAAATATTATCAAGTTTATGGTGATTCACGAAATATTAATTTGAGAGAGCAATAATATCATCTACAAACATGTATGCCATAGCGGGTTGTCGTGATCCATCGCCGATTTGTACCCTGGCTGTCGCCGTCTAACAGATCGTACTAGGTGTATAAGATTATGAGTTAAAATGCCTGCCTCTCCTAAATGCGATCACTTTTGCAGATGAGCGATCCCTAATTCCGCGTCTGTTTGCATATACATTACGCCGTAAAGATGTACCATATTCATCAACAATCTCAATATCTACTGAATCCTTGAATCTCATTTTTATGGCCTCCGCAATATACTTACACATAATAATATTACCGTCACCGATCTTTACTACCTTCTTTCCTGATCTAATTCCGGATAGAATCACAGATATAATTTTGATGGCAGATTCTGGTGAACGCTCTACGAAGCTTTCGATTTCGTTATGAAAATAATTGACAGATATTCCTATCCTGTCCCCTGGATCAACTCCAATAAGTAGGTCATCGTCCTTGGAGTATCCCATAATTGTATACAATATTTTGGCTTTTGAAAGAATAGGGTATCTATCTAGTTCGGTATCTAGGAGAATATTTTTTTTGTGTATAATTCCAGATTCATCTTTCGTGGTAATCACCAGTCTTGTGTCTGATGAGTCTACCTGCTCTGGTGATAAGGATTCGTATGTTAAATCCATCAATTTCAATGCGTTAACAATATTATAATATGACCGGCCATAAACAGTGGCAACAGTAACTGTATATCTGGACTCTTGTCTATCTAGGGGCGCTCCATCTAAAGTCAATCTCAAATCAAATTATTATTAAACTTTATGAATACCTATTATATTCATTTGATCATAATATCATGTTACTTTCCCACAATTTAAGTAATATCAAGAATTTATTAAGGGGTCATGATAGGCACAATTAATTGGTTCGAAATGGCACTTAATTATTCTTCTCAGCTTCGAATCCTCCTGCTGCATTTCTAAGTATTTTTGGCATGAAAATGATTGGTCTGGCCAGAAATCGTCTTTACTACAAAGTCTACTGCTTGAGAAAATGAGTTATCGATATTCTTTTTTGTTGCTGCAACACTCTTCTCTGTCTCGGCCATAATGACTGAAGATTCATTTTCAGCTTCTTTTCTTGCAGTTTCAATAATTTTCTTAGCATCCTCGTTGGCGATGGCAATAACTCTCTCTTTTTGCTTCTCGATTTCTGTAGTGGAATAGGCTATAATTCGTTTTTTCATTTCAATGACCCTTAAGTTAAGGCTATCCAGGTCATTTTCGAGGGCTGACAGAGCATCAATTATTTGTTCTACGGAAGACATCTTTTGCTCCAAACTATATCGTCAATACAGTTTTAGGGATATTAAACCCTTTACAATTCGTAAGCCAGTAACAACCATTATAAACATATTTACAGTCAATTTCAAAAGCAAATATTGCCGAATAGAAACCTCCTTACCGCAGCACTGTTCTTGGCTGTACTTTTTATTCAGATTGTTTCCACATATATCAGGGGTAAAATCATCCTCTACTGAATTCTTAGGATTATACACTACCCAACATGGACCGTTAGTGCTAGAAATTGCCAATTACTTACAAAATAAGACTAATTGTTTAGTAAAAAGTACATCAACGCTTTTTGAACATGCAACCTGTTTTCTGCTTCATCCCATACGACTGAGGCATCGCCATCGATAATATCAGAGGTTACTTCTTTGCCACGTGTAGCAGGAAGACAGTGCATAAAGATGCAGTCTTTTTTTGCCAAGCTAAATAGATTTGAATTAACTTGATACTTTGGAAGGAAAGCTGTATCTCTAGCCATCTTTTCTTCATCTTTGCCCATCGAGACGAATGTATCTGTTACTATAACGTCAGCATTCTCAGCAGCGAATACAGGATCATCGGTTATAGTAACTTCTACCTTTGTGTGCGTTCCCTCTTGTTTTGCTAATTCTATTACGTACTGTAATGGCTCATAGCCCTTGGGACAAGCTACTACTATGTTTATACCAATTTTTGCGCAGCCCAAAAGCATATCGTTGCAGACATTGTTGCCATCTCCAATCCATGCTAGTTTTAATCCTCTTAATTTCTTTTTATGTTCATGAATCGTTAATAAGTCAGCAAGTATTTGACAAGGATGAAAAGAATTAGAAAGTCCGTTAATTACAGGCACATGAGAAGAAAGCGAGCTAGTCTTTCTAAATTACAGTGGTCATAAATTCTCGCGACAATGCAATCAACATATAGACCTAGTGTTCGAGCAGTATCCTCTATAGATTCTCCTCTGGATAACTGAATATCGTTGATACCCAAGTAGATAGGATTTCCTCCTAGTTGGAAGATTCCTGTTTCAAAACTAACCCTAGTTCTAGTAGATGGTTTCTCGAAGATCATCCCCAAAATACACCCCCGCAGTAATGGACGAGACTTTCTCGCTTGGAATTCCTTCTTGAATATCCCAGCTAATTTCAAAATAGAAAGTATTTCACTTGACGTAAGATCTCTTAAGCTTAGGATATTTTTATTATTTAATGAGATCCTCAATGTCCTCATCTGAAAGATAAATCGGTTCGTGGTCTTTAGTCTCTCCAGTATCTCGCCTGTTTCCTTTATTATCATTCAAATCATTTGCAGACGACGCGTCAGTTGATCGTCTTTCTGATTCAGAGTCTTTATTCTTCACATCATCATTCTCTTTCTTAACTTTTTTCTTACGTGTGAAGAGATTCCCAAAAAGCCCCCTTTTCTTTCCAGTTATTGAAATAGTATCATCATTTTTCATAGGAAATGGATCTTCTGAGTTTGATCTTGCTAAGCCATGGCTATCTAGATCTCCCGATGTAGATTTGTCATCCTCCTTTGAGACTTGAGATCCTGTTAAAGACGGAACTGAGCCAGGATCGACTTTTGACATCTCTGATGATGTATTAATTTCTGCTGGCGGCGAGGAAAACGACTTTTGTTCCATATCCTGTATATTCACCTTCCGAGAGCTAAATGAATCCTCAACCGCCAGACACGTTTCTGGACGTATCTCCTGTTTGTGATAATCCTGCTCGTTTGTAGATTTCTCTTGATTTTGGTTCTTGAATCCCTGGGTAGAACGATCCTGTCCATCGATCAGTTGGTAATTGCTAAAAATAGATCCCAAGAATTTATCATAGTGGAATGGCAAAATATCACCATATCCTTGTCCGATACCAAAATACAGGATAGGCTTTGAAGTAATATGCACTATAGATATTGCTGCGCCACCTTTCGAATCAGCGTCAGCTTTCGTTAAAATAGCAGCATCAAAATTGGTGTATTGAAAAAATTCTCGTGCTTGGTTTATCGTGTCATTGCCAGCTAATGAGTCACCCACAAACACTTTAACATCTGGTTTCACAACTCTGACGACCTTACTAATTTCATCCATCAGATTTTTGGAGGTTTGCATCCTTCCTGCCGTATCAATTAGAACTGCATCTATGTGGTGTTTTTTAGCGTATTCTACAGCATCTCTTGCGACTGCTGATGGATCGGCTCCATATCGCTGAGCTATCACTCTTAATGACAATTTCTCACCGTGTGCACAAAGCTGCTCAATAGCTCCGGAACGATGAGTATCCGCAGCTGCCATAACAGCTGATAATCCGTTAATTTGCAGTAAGTTGCCAACTTTTGCGACTGTTGTAGTTTTACCGGTACCATTTATTCCGACAAATACAATTACAAATGGGCCAGACTTCGATTCGCTCTTAAGTCGAATCTTTTGTAAAAGATCTATACTCCCGCTGTTGACAAACATTTGAGCAAGACTATACTCTAGTCTTGAACTGATCAATTCCTCCGAACTCTGATCCTTTTCGAGCTTAAGCCCTACCAATTCATCCTTTAGCTTAGCAAAAATATCATCTATAGCTTCTTGAGCAACATCACATTCCAGCAAATCAAGCTCAATCTCAAATAAGGTCTTTTCCAAATCCTTCGAGGTAATCTCCTTTTGCGAAATGCTCCTGGTTGCGGATGAGAATGCTTTCTTGAGTTGTTCAAACATACTCTATCGGCCTTACTGTTTAGACGTGCCATCATTAGCAATATGTTGCCGTTTTGTGGTTTGAGCATTCCTTGCTTGACGAAGCAATTGATTGATTTGTACCTGGATTTGTTCCATATTTAATGAAATTTGTTGTCTCTGCTTGTTAAGCTCTCTCAATCCCACTTCGAATTCATTCAATCTACTCTCCACGTAATTTATAGTATCATCCCTAGTTTTTTCGATTGTAACTCCTGCTCCAATATTTACTAATAGCTTTTTTACCGGAGGAATTAATGCCTTCATATAAATACCAATACCGATAGGTGTTAAAGATTCATGGTCGGTTTCATTAAGCATATTGTGAAGAGCATCGGACGCCAACCGGGCCTCTTGAATCATTCTTGTAATAGTGGTCTCTCGAGCTATGATATCATTCATATAAGCCTCTAGAACTCTAGATTGCTGTATCAATTCGTTCATTTTCTGGTCCATGGTAGCTTGCTCTCGCTCAATATCTCGGCTCATAAAAGTCCAGTTTCCGATACCATCTTATATTTGTGACTAAAGCCTTATCTAAGAATTAATAAACGTTATCAGATTATATGCAATTCACGTAAATTATATTTGAACTACTGAAGAAAAGAAGTCAAGTTCATTCTGAGATGCGCGGAATGTATATCTTCCTGATTCTAATTTTGGGCTAAAACACGTCTAGATTTGGAAATCAGTAGCAAATAAAGTTGCAACCACTGAAGATATCCTATAATTAGCTGAAAGACGAGCTAGGTTACGAATTACGCTGCTCAACTCAACAAGTTATTAATTTGGAGTCGTCGAGTACAACATTGGTATGTTTTCAGGAGATTTTGATATTTTCTTAAAATTAAGTAACGCAATAAGAAGTGGTTTAGCGGATATCTAGCATCAGAATCATTCAACGCTAACGGTTAATCAAAAAGTCAGTTCGTTATATGTTGACGATTACAATTCAAGTATATTAGGATTCAGTTAAGAATTTAATATAGGAACTGATATTCATATGGAGATGCATTCTGCTGGTATAGTAGCATTTGTTGCACTTATCGTATTAGGAGCTATCACTGGTATCTTATGTTTTTATCTATTTGCTCTGGTAGCTCCAACCCCTGGAGTAATTGATGATTTGGACCGCAAAGATCTTCCTAAAGTAAATTCTACGCAGTCAGGTTTATCTTCTGGAGGAACAGCTAATGGGAGTATAACCAATAAAGTAGCCGCTACTAACGTTAGTGGACCTGTTGGTGCAACGCTTACTGTTATGCAAGGCGCTTCAATACAAGGAAACCCAGCTTATAACCCCAGTCCAATTAGTGTCAAAAAGGGCAATGTTGTGCAAGTAGTAAATAAAGATTCTGTACCTCATACTGTTACAAATGGGAAGGGACCTGATGATGCAAACGCTGGCAAGTTATTTGATACAAGTATAATTAACGCAGGTGAATCAGCCAAAGTCGATACTTCAAAGTTATCATCTGGACAACAATATCCATTTCACTGCACTGTACATCCTTACATGACGGGAATATTAAAAGTAGCTTAAGGTCTTTGACTGTTTCTTGCATTCAAGCATTTCGATGCCGACTATCTAGTACGCTAGGCTTAACCTTTGAGATATGTTATCCGAATAGATAGAAGCAATATTGAACTATGAATTAAAGCATGAGTCCAGAAACATTACTGTTCACGGTGATTCTTGAAACCCGAATCTAATAATCTTTAACGACAGAATCATTTTAATTTTATATTTTACACAATTTTTTGTCAAGTAGATATCTTGGCTTTTTATTACGCTCATATATTATATATCGGGGAATATATTGTACTTGTATGCCGTTTCTAGAAGTTAAAGATTTGCATGCTAGTATCGACGAAAAGGAAATTCTCTCAGGCCTTACCTTAACTGTCGATAAAGGTGAAGTCCATGCAATAATGGGGCCAAATGGCTCTGGAAAGAGCACCTTTGCAAATGTACTATTGGGACATCCAAGATATGCAGTTAAATCAGGCGATATCCTTGTGGATGGAAAAAGCATTTTAGGCCTTAGGACTGATGAAAGAGCAAATAAGGGATTATTCCTAGGTTTCCAGTATCCAACTGAAATTTCTGGCGTTGGGTATAGTCATTTTTTAAGAAATGCTTATAACGCATTGAGCAAATCTTTGGGTCAAGAGCAAAAGAATAGAGAAGTTTTTTTGACTGTGAAAGAATTTCATGAATATGTAAAAAGCAATTTAGACTCTGTTGGCCTTGACCCTTCGTTTCTCAGTAGATATCTTAACGAAGGATTTTCTGGGGGAGAGAAAAAAAGATCAGAGGTGATGCAAATGCTAGTCTTAAAACCGAACGTTGCCATCTTGGACGAACCAGACTCGGGTTTGGATATCGATGCAGTACGATCAGTTGCAGGGGCAATTAATGATTTGATTGACACTGGCGCTGGGATAATGGTAATCACACACTACGCTAGAATTCTAAGATATCTCAAGAAACTGGATCACGTTCACATAATGACAAATGGAAAAATAATAAAATCAGGGGACAAGGGATTATCTGAAGAACTTGAAACTCGAGGGTACGGATGGTTAGGATTGGAGGATAAATAGGAAAATGAATGATATTTCTTGGGCGTAGTTAGACTTTATTGTTTCTTCAGGTATTATGTAATTTAAATATGATAAAGGACTCTTGATTTTAATTATGAATTTGTCCGGTGATAATGAGGGCGAGCAAAAGACGCGTTCGTCAGCACTATATCTCAATTTTTCATTTTTTAAAATCGATCAAAAGTGGAGATGGTTAAATGATATTGGGAAGGAAGAAGCGTCTAAAGAGTTTTCAACGTTAATAGAGGTAGCAAATACAAAGATGAAAGTTAGAACATATTCAAGTCTAGGACTTCGACATGATATGGACTTTATGCTATGGATGATCTCCGACTCGATTGAAAAATTTCAGGTTCTTGCTTCGAAGGTTTATACCACCATTGTAGGTAAATATATAGACCCTTCGCTGGTTTACTTATCTGCCTATAGACCGTCAATTTATTCGAATAATAAAATCCAGCCTGGTTTTATGCTTGATGAGCAACCAATGAAATATCTCATTGTATATCCGTTCATTAAATCAAGGGAATGGTATTTGCTACCCCTAGATGACCGGAAAAAAATGATGGAAGAACACATAACTGTTGGAAAAAAGTTTCCACAAATACGAATCAATACTTCCTATTCCTTCGGTATTCACGATCAAGATTTTACGCTTGCCTTTGAGACAGATGATCTGATGGTTTTTCAGGATTTGATAATCCAATTACGAGAGACGCGAGTGAGCCGCTACGTGGTGAAAGATACACCGATGATAGTATGTGTGTATAAACCAATTGATATCATTATCAGGAGTCTGGGATGACCTCGGAGGTTCCCATTTCTGCCCTTAAAGAATGGGCAATAATCTGCAAGGCGCTAGAAGAGGGAAGGCAGGTGGTGTTACTGCGAAAGGGTGGGATTCTGGAATATAAAGATGGATTTAAGCTTGTTAACGATAGATTTCTTTTGTTCCCAACTATGGAACATCAATCAAGTAAGGCTCTCCAAGTGGATTATGCGCACAAGCTTGAAACGATATTGAAGGACAACACTGATGAAAAAAGAAATATAGCCGCATACGCAGAGGTTTCAGATATTAGACAGATCAACGACAAATACATTCTGTCAAAGCTCGAAAAATATCATATATGGAACAAGAGCTACTTAGAAATGAGAATGAATTATAACCCCAAGAAATCTATGAATATGATAATATTACGAGTTTACAAGATGAATCACACTATACCTGTTTACATAAAACCAGAATGGTCTGGCTGTAAATCTTGGATATCGATTGAAATATCTGGCAATGAAGCTGAGATGCTAGAAGATCACGGTCGACCTGTTTTCGATGATGAGAAATTTCAACAGATCAGGACCAGAATTTTGGAGACGCTGAATAAGTAATATGAAATATAGAAAATTAGGTAAAAGCAATATAAAAGTAAGCGAGGTCGGTTTTGGAGCTTGGGCTATTGCGCTTGATTGGTGGGGCGGTAAGAGGGTAGATGATGACGATGCAATAAAAATGCTCAAACGTGCATATGATCTTGGAATCAATTTCTACGAGACTGCGGATATTTACGGAAATGGCAAGAGTGAAAGACTAATATCACAAGCCTTTAAAGGTATGAACAGAGAAGAGTTAGTCTACTCTACAAAATGGGGGTATGACATATATAATAGCAAACAAGTTGGGCATAATGAGATACCACAGAAGCACAATAGTGAGTTTTTGCATTATGCGCTACAAAGGAGTATGGATCGTTTACAATCTGATTATATTGATGTATACAGTCTTCATAATCCGAAAATCGATGCAATACAAAATGACACCATATTTGATTCTCTCGATTCTTTAGCATTAGATGGAAAAATTAAGAGTTATGGTGTAGCACTGGGTCCAGCTATTGGATGGATGGAAGAAGGATTGCTGGCTACAAGAACAAGAAATATTACGTGCTTGCAAACTGTCTACAATATTCTAGAACAGGATCCTGGAAGGGCCTTCTTTGATGTGGCTCGCCAAAATGATGTAGGAATCATAGTACGGGTTCCTGACGCCTCAGGAATATTGACTGGCAAGGTTAAAGCTGACACTACATTCGATAAGAATGATCACAGAGGAAGCAGAAAAAGGGAATGGATCCTTGAGGCGTTACAGAAAGTTGAAAAGATGAGACATATTGCAGAGTCAAGAGGGTTTAATATTACCGAGTTAGCATTTAAATTCATACTCTCTCAAAGAGAGATTTCAGTTGTCCTACCTACTGTCCTAGACATCCCAGAACTTGAGGCAATTGCTGAAATGTCTGACGGTAAGTATCTCGGCGAAAAGGAAATGTTTCAGATATCAGAGTTATACAATAATAATTTTTATATACAATCCTCATCGATTGCAAATTCTGAATAAAGCTTCGCAAGCCAATGTGAGACGGAGACCGGAGCAAAATCAGATTCTAAACCCATCATCTACCTTGTTATTCATAAATAAAATTAGCAGTTAAGTACTTTCTTCAAAGTACCTAACTCGTTCTTTCTTAAATTCCCGTGTGCTAAACAGGATTTGATAATCACTAATTCCAATGATTTTTGATATTTCGAATGCAATTTTCTCTGCCCCTTCCAATGAGCGTGCATGTATCATGCTAAACAAATTAAATCGCCAGTCAGGATAGACTGGTCTGCGATAGCAATGACTTACCTCTGGAAACGTAGCAAGTCTATTGCCAATTTCATCGATATTGTCAGCGGGCACATTCCAAACTATCATACCGTTGGCAGTAAATCCAGCTTCACGATGACGCAAGATTGCCGCAAACCTTCGCATGACACCGATTTTCTCATATTCTCTAGCTTTCTCAAAGAGTTCCACAGTAGTTATGCCAAGATTATCAGCATTAATTTTAAAAGGTTCAGGAATAATTTTCAAATCTTTCTGTAGTTCTCTTACAAAATCCTTATCACGCTCTGTGATCTCGAACCCTTTCGTAACAGGATCTTTAACTTTATCCGAAGGCGATGGAGTAACTGGATCTCCGTTGATCATATCTAACCTCACGCCAATTTTGTATAGTTTAAGCGTAGGCATCAATCTATATTTCAGGACTCCGTCCAGCGACGACATCTTATCGAGTGCAATCTTCATATCATCACCTGGAGCGACTGCAAGAGTGAACCAGATATTGAACTCATGATTTCTCTCGTAATTGTGACTAACGCCGGGGTGCTTATTTATCTCATTAGCGATGAATTCAATCTTATCCGATTTAACCGAGAATGCTACGAGGGCACTCTTATAGCCAAGCTTCCTAGTATCAAAAATTGCATTTATCTGTCGGATTAGACCCATCGTTTTCAATTTTGATATCCTCTGAATAATTTCTGTTTCAGAAACACCATAACGCCCAGAAATTTCAAGAAACGGCCTATCAGCAAAGGGGAATGTCCATTGGATATCATTTAGCAATTGCTTGTCCAATACATCAAGTGGATTTGTTTGCATCGAAATACTCAATATATTAGTTGTAGTGTTCAAACATGCATTAAATACTTATCCGCATAAATTGATATGATTTCATAAATTCTTGCCGAGCCAAGGGCCGATTAACAACTTATCCTGCATAATTTTTCTATTGCAAGCCAATTAGGTCTTGCTAGGGTTGATGGCTAGTTCTTACCCCATATGTGTTAATGTACAAAGCATGAAATCATTATAAGGTTGAGGGATAGATCTAGCGGTATTAAGAATATCGATAACTTGATTAACGATATGTTGTGAGGGCGTATGTCCTGGAGTAGCATGAAATTTATTTTATGGCAAAGGCAAAAAAGATGAGATATCGTTAGATGATATAATTTACCTAAAAAAATCTAAAATATTTCCAAATTCTGAACTGATCCAATCAAAATGAGAAGGTTAAAGTGCACATTTTACTTATGACCGATCTCGACAGGCAACCTAATATGGCGCAGTAACTCTTTAGTTTGGGAATTTGTCTGAGTTATTATATTGGGCAATGAAACCAGTGCTAACTTTAGATATTATGGCATTTCTCCATTCGAAATCGAAATCATATATGATATTTTAAGAGAATCATTCGAATTACAAGAAGAACAACTCACACCTAATGATACAAATTTTGTGAGTATGGTTGAAATTGGATTCCCAGTTTCATATGGCGAGTCTTTCTTTAGATGGTTTTCTGTGGAGAGATGGTTCAAAATTAAAGAGGTGCTAAAAGAAATGGCAAAAAGAAGAGGTAAAAGGAATATTAAGATAGTCTTTCATTTTTGCAGAACCTCTTACAATAGCCTTGCGAGTGTCACATTCATACTAAAGAGTAAAAATACTAGGCAATTTGAAATGGCTATTGAAAAGATCGAATACATGGTCGATATTGTCGAAATCCAGCTAAAATCCTTCCCTACTCATTTAAATGAGATAGTATATTTATACAACGAGAACAACCATAGATGGTATCCTTCTGTTGCAGGGCCTGGTCATGAGAGCAGCGAGTGATCGAAGGTCGTTATTGAGAGAAGCGATAACGTTTTAGATATTTATCCTAGTTAATTAATAACCGAGGAATCCTGCAAAATCTCGATCAATTCACGGTATTTTCTATTTATAAATTCCAAAGATTCAGATAATTTCTTGGATTTGCCATATTTATATCGAATTAATTCCCGATGTCTCCAAAAATGCTTACCTTCTGAAACTGAGATAGTTGTAAAATAATCTGGTCCTTTAAGATTATCGGGTAATTTTACACTATATGGTATTAGATATTCGATTGTAAACCACTCATCACCATCAGGATAGTCATCCCCAGTATTCAGGTCAAAATATAAATGCAATGCATCATCTACTGTTAAACCCTCATCCTTAATTGTAGGATGTTTTGCAAAAGATTTACGAAAGTCCATTTTCAGTAATTCGGGTTCAAAGTATGTCTTAATGATTGCCTTTCGAAAGATTTCATTTGACTCTTTAAGGTTCAAAGATAGTATAATCAGTCTGGTCCATATTATAATCCTTTTAACCGAGTAGTCCAAGGTCATTTCAAATACAATAGAATTGATTCTTTCTGTAAGATTCTGAAGAATATCAAATCTGTTATATGACAACTGTGGGAACGTTTGCACAGGAGCTTCTAACCTTCCAAATACGGGCCATTAATTTTGTATTTGATTAGGGCGCCTAACTAATTGTTCATAGACCGCCAAACCTGAATTTGTTTGTGGCATTTATGGGACGAAATATCATATCGAGTGTGTAGTGTTTTTTATCCCGTTTAACATTGTCTGTACTAGTCTATCACATCTTGATTTTGAAGAGAAAATCATACTTTAAACAGCTCTAAGGCCTTTGTATTAATGTGGTTTATAGAGCCTAATGAATATACAATATCATAGATAAATCAATACAAAATTGAACATTACCTACAATTAATATAATGCTCATGGTATTTTTTTGTTATAGCGGGGGTCGCCTAGCCTGGTAGGGCGTGGGATTGCTAATCCCATGTTCGAAAGAACCCGTGGGTTCGAATCCCACTCCCCGCGCTTTACTTGGATTCTTAACGTAAACTCATTAACTATGATATGTGCCTATTTCTTACAACAATATTGGCGCTTCAAGAGATACATCTAAAAGCTATATGCAATGAACTGGAAACAAAGATAGACTCTATCACACAATACAACTCAAAGCCTTATTTTAGACAGGCTTTGAAGAGACTCGCCGCAGTCAACACGGAAAATGCTAATGTCGTTTGTGATTACATTTTAGCCGAACAGGCGGAAATCAATATCAAAGAGTCGACCAAAGAAGGGAAAATAAAAATGTTGATATGGCTATCAAATTACTTGGCCAAGTCTTTTCGACAAATGACAAAGCAAGATATACTTAGCTATCTAAATAGCCTAAAGAGTCCTCCATCAGAAGATCCTACTCACAAATGGATAGGCTCATACAACGGAAGACAGATGATCTTGGTAAGAAATTACCATAATTTGATAAATTAAATCTGAGGTGACCGACGCTGATCCGGCCAAAGTTAACGACATACACGCCTCGTTATCGTGTTATACAATAATCGCGAAAAATAAAACTACTTTTACTGCAGATTACATCCTGACATAAAGAACGACAGAGCATCACATCAAGTACCAAGATCCTCAGAAGCACAGATTGGAGTTACTGAAATTATTAGATATTGCCAAAACGGGCTTGGATCTCTAGAGCTGTTTTCCTACTAGTCTGTGTGGCCTCTACGTTCGTGTGATGCTCCTCTACCTGTTAATGTGCCAGTATAATCACCTGAAACTTCATTCACAAAGTCAAAGTCATTTAATCTTTTGAGAATGTCGTATGTTAATCTCATATTAGTTACATAGTGAGTACCATTATCGTATATTGCAGGAACAAACCCAGTAGTATTCAATATATGAGCCTTGCACCATTGCGAATCAGTACCCTTCTTGGTAAATACTTCAACCATGTAAAAAGGTGCACGTTCAGTCTTATCTTGTTCGCGTACTAGAAGTTCACGAATCAGCGTAGGATCGACTTTTGGAAGGTATGTTTGATATAGTGTTTCTAGTCCTCTGAAGACATTTCTTATTTCTTGCAATTCTGTAGTTATCATCATTTATTACTATACACCATCCTTCCTATGACGACGACTAGTTTGAGATACCATCAAGACTGTTTTAATTTCTTTGAACATGCAAGGTCTTAGTTTCTTGTCCTTGATTCTGCAGGCTGTAAAGTGCCACGCTAATTCCAGTGACAGATAGGTAACAACAAATCCGATAACTACATACAGGATGTTTTCAATCATTATTACTTAATGTCTAAATGCTGTTAATTAACCTCAGTAAAAACTATCTATGATTAATCAGAATAACGGTTTATATTGTAAAGTAGTTACTTGTCGCAAATCGAAGAATTCAAGCGATCGATATTGAAAATATTTACGATGAGTTCTATAGATAATGGCAGCCAGGATGATTAGTAACGCCGACAAAAACATGATACAATTCCCTGATCATTCTAGATGTAGTAATTTTCAGCATGTCAGACAGTATTGGATTCTTGTAAAATCTGGCTTAGTTATATCGGAAAAAACTGTTCTAATAACGATATGCAGCATGCCAGAGTATAAACATTCTCTAAAATGAGACATTGTAAGTATAGACTGAAGGTTCGATGTACATTGAGATTGATGATATAACTACATGTGTATATTCTCGATCATGGGCACGTGCTCTCAAATCGCTAGCGATACAAAACTGGAAAGATGACGGGGATGCTGAAGGAGCGCATCTGCTCATGTTCCCCGTTATTAACGGATTCAGCTATACGTATAGAAGATACTACTAGTCTCAGCTCAATAAACGGTTTCTTTTATGATGATCCAAATATATCATATACTGCATCCCAGGAACATAATTTAGACCAAAGCCCATGTTATCCTGTAATTGCCATAGAGCAGGGATACTTTTACTGTAGATTACATCCAGACGTAAAGAACGTCCATCTGGAATCGATAGAGCATCACATGAAGTACGAAGATCCCGAGATACATAAATCAGAGTTATTAAAATTCCTCAAACTTACTCATGACTAGCTGATTCTATGGATAGTAAAGCATTCAGGACTTGGGATGAACTCATAAACATATCTGTCTGTCGAATCTACAAATTGATGATATTCATAGATAGAAACATATTAGTCGATATGAAGATAGATTCCAAGAGTGGAGGAAAGAAGGTGTATTCAAACGCATGTGGATCGATGGATTGTCGGTATATGATTAAAATAATAGAATAGATTGGAAATGGCAGGCTATGGATGGCGGTGTTATTACAAAAACACCTCTTGAGGGAAAAAAGTACAGGACCAAATCCCTCACACAGACAGAAGTAAATCAGGTACAAACCGTAGTATCTTGGTAGATGGTAAAGGAGTTCCTATTGGTGTATCCGTAGATGGTGCTAACAGACATGATATGAAACTGAGTAAAGCACCACTTCAGAGTATAGTAGTAATCTATAGACCTGAACCAACAATCAGATCAAAGCAGCACATGTGCCTTGACAAGGGTTATAACTCTCCTGAAGTATACGAATTACTTGAAGAAGAGTAAGGTTATACAATTCACATCCGATTAAGAGCAGAAGAAAGAAGCAACATAAAAAGAGCAAAATTACCTAGATATAGAGCTAGACGATGGGTCGTTGAAAGGACTGATTCTTGGATGAACCGGTTTAGACGCTTGTTAATTAGATGGGAGATAAAGGTAGAGAACCATATTGCGATGTTACATTTTGCTTGTGCTTGGATCACTTACAGAAGAGTTGGAATTTTCGGATACGTTCTTAGTCAAATTACAACTGTTTATCCATACCTATACCTAGTATGCATGTATTAAGTTTCAATCCTATATTACTCAAATTACAACCATCTAGGCGGGGATTGGCGTGCACCGCCTAGTCGTTGTTTCAATCCTATATTACTCAAATTACAACCATCTAGGCGGGAACGCTTGAACACCGCCTAGTCGTTGTTTCAATCCTATATTACTCAAATTACAACGCAATAACATACACACCTACAATCTGAGATGAAGAGTGTTTCAATCCTATATCAGTCAAATTACAACCTCCACTACTTTTCGGATAGGTTCTAAGACAAGAGTATTGCCTCAGCTAAAATAAAGACTGACAAACTTGATGCGGTTAAACTAGCTGATCTACTGAGAGGAGGATACATAGCTTAATGCTATGTTCCAAACAAGAGAATAATGGAACTACGAGACATTGTTAGGCATAGAGCCGCACTTGTAAGAATGAGAACTAAACTAAAGAATAAGGTACATAGCATTACGCTTATGAAGGGTATAGATGCCTCCGATGTCGATCGTACCAGTACATTTACCAAAAGAGATATGGATAAACTGGAAGGACATGATGATTATAGAATTAATGGCTGCCTTCGTGTTATTAGATCGTTGAATGATGAAGTTAGTACAGTATCTAAGAAGATACTGCTGCTTGCTAAAGAAGATGAGATCGCTAAATTATTAATGACGATTCCAGATATAACATTGCTTAGTTCCAGCAATGATGAGCCAGTAAGTCGCAATATATTATTATATGACGGTTAGTTATTAGTGAGTAATGGATTATAAACATATTTATGAAGAACTCATGAAGAGCGATCCTCATATAAGACTAGTAACAGTATGTGACCAAAATGGAAATATAATGTATTCTAGCCATCGTGAAGGTGTCAAGAATCTACTTACACCAGAAGAGAGTAAAAAATCACTTGAATTAGCCGTAAATTCTTGGAAAACACGAAGCGCACTCGCACCAAAGATTGGAAAAGGAAGATATGTTTTGGCAGAATATGAAAAGATTAAGCGAATTACTATGCCCTTGGGCGACGATCACATTCTATATATCACTACCGAAGTCCAGGCAGATCATTCAAAATTAATAGATACGGCTAGAAGATTATTATCAAAGTGAGCGTAGAACCATTCCACGGCACCCACGTATCTAACACAAGCTTAAAGACATCCTTTGGTGGTTCTCGAAGCACCATGAAGCGAATAGTGATCTGAGGATTGGTTTGATATACAAACACATATCCTTCGATTACTATCCACTTGTTTTACTAAGTTAGCAATACTTCCGAAGACCAGCTAATTGTAGGCGGTATCAACACCGTACACGTCTACTGATTGAAACATTTTAAAACTGCTTTTAGATAAGTAGCCTCCGTAGCAGCAAGGGTTCAGACATGGAAGAAGCAGTTTCGATAGAATCTGGCTAATGAATGTTTTGTTTTTCTCCAGTAGAGGCGAATGAGCGAATGTCACGAGTTATAGGTTACTTCATTGAACTACAAGTCAGTATAAAAAATAAATAAAAACCTAAAATAGGGTGAATGGGTTAGATAGTGGGCCAAAATATGGATCAATCAATTGAGGCTTTACCTATAAACTTCAACAAAATGTATCCATTCGTAAAATGGGCTGGAGGAAAGTCGCAACTACTATCTAGAATAGATACCTTCATTCCAACATACTTCAGAAGATACTTCGAACCTTTTCTGGGTGGCGGCGCCGTATTCTTGCATACGATCAATAAAAATAATATTCATTTTGACGCATTCCTATCAGATTTAAATGAAGAACTAATTAATGCGTATATCGTCGTGAAGTCAAATGTTGAGAGGTTAATTGAGATTTTAATCATCTACGAAGAGGACTATAAGAAATCTCCTGCTAAGTTTTATTATTCTCTACGTGATGATGCTATTCCACTCAAGAGGAATGTCATCGAAAGGGCTGCAAGATTTATCACACTTAACAAAACATGTTACAACGGTCTCTATCGAGTAAACAGACAGGGTAAATTCAATGTTCCTATGGGTAGATACAAAAATCCATGTATATGCGATCAAGGGAACCTTCGAAACATTAGTAAAGTTCTTCAAGGATCACAGATTCATATAGAACTGGGCGATTATAAACGAATACTGCTCGAAAATGCAAGAGAGGGCGACTTTATTTATCTAGATCCGCCATATGACCCCATGAGCAGAACTGCTAACTTTACGAGATATACGGATAACGGTTTTACGGATGAAGATCAATATGAGCTTGCACGATTGTTTAAGAAACTCGACGATAGAAAATGTATGGTCCTTCTTAGCAATTCCTACACCTCATTGGTCAAAGAATTATATTATGACTTTGAAAATATAAAAAAAGTTAATACTTTAAGAGCTATTAATTCGAATGCATTAAGGCGTATGGGGCATACAGAACTATTAATTTCTAACTACCTAATGTAGACTCTAGCATTTCAAATATGCCAAATTTATTGGCAAAGAAGGGTAGTTAAGATCTATGGTTACGGGTTGAATTAGAAACATGATTTCAGTCCTATCCTTGATTATATAAGATAATTAGCTTTATTACCATAAAGCCCATAATCTCAAATCTGATAACCTATTGATCTTCAAGTCCCATCTAAAGCATTATGTTAGGGATCATCGAGGCAGGGTGTTGGAAAATTCAAGGATACAAATCATTTTTGGGGAACCAAGTGGGATACTAGCCCTACTAGAGGGATCTTTAGGAGACAAATAAAAGATGCACTTCGCAAAATATTTGATAGCGATTATTTTGAAAAACTTAATCAATATAGAAACATCCATAGTCCGTTTTTGCTCAAAGCAGTGACTAATACTGTATCCAAAGCTCCGCGTTTGTTTACAGATCGCCATATGCATGAAGCAATAATGGATCTAATACTAGATGGAACGCTATCTTACGAGCATGATACTGCTTATATCTTAATACCTGCAGAAGATATGACACTGAAAGGTGAAATTCCAGAATTCGTCGATGGTGGACATGATTTTTTCAAGTGTAAATTACGTAGTGGCGATGCTCAAATTACGGTTAGAGTACCATTTGGCTATGTCATTAATTTTAATCAACTAAGCCAAATAACCTTGACTTGCACCCATGAGATCGTCGAAATAGTGACTAATCCGGAGTTTGATGGGATATATGGAGACTCCCATATGTGTGCATATCCTGAGGACAATCAATGTGAACTTGCAGATATTTGTGAGACTAGGTCGGAGAGCGCAAATATCTCAGATATTACCGTTTCAAGATATTGGTCCAATATCGATCAAAGGTGCGTTTCATGATACTGAGAAGCAATTATGAGATAATATTCATGAATATTACTTAAAGCAAAAATGACTCTTATGATACAAAGCATTAGATTTTCCTTTATTGTGAAATATCTTCAGCAATTTCTGGCAATTCATACTTGTGATACTTGAAATTTTTAAATCCAAACCATTATCATCTTTGGAATCAGACCACGTATCCAGGTTAATAGAATTATTCTTGTATTTGAAATAGCATCGAAGCAACAAAAACAGTCCTTGCGGTATTGATACCCACTTTTAATAATTCCTTCGAATTGTCAGCTGCTTGCTGTAAAGTTGTTTTACAGGCCTCTACATTCGCAAACATCATGTTGTTGACGAGTCTTGTCGTAGTAATGATATTATCAGCATAGTTACTCACTGCCCCTACATATGCCCCAGCCAATGCCCTAGGTGATGGTGTCCAATAATTGGCGATTCTTTGAGCACCTTCGATATATGGACTCAAGGTCGACTCTGACGAGACGATGATTTCCCGTTGAGAATCCACATAGTTATCTGCTATTTCCTTAGCTGTTTGAAAGACCTGTTCCTGATATTCATTAATTGCATTAGTATAACGAGGGATTTGAGTTCTTGTTTCATCTATTGATTTTTTAATATTAGCCTTGGTTTCGTCTAATGCTTTGTTAATGTTATCACGGTATTCTGCAAAATGTTCTTCCGCAGTTGTCAATTCAGGGACCTCCGAAAACGATCTTGAAGGCACTTCCTTTCTCTCTTCTTTCTTTGATGACATACTTTTAGTCTTGTTATCCATAATATAAACTATGCCATTAATTGGGTATAAATGCCATTTAAAACCATACTTAGCCCTTGCTTTGAAGGAATAATGTTATATTGATTTGGTTTGCAACACACCTATACCTTGACTTGTTGCGTAGAATGAGCCCAAGCGATCTTTTAGTGTTATTTCATATGAAAGAGTACCTGGTTAGTTAAATAAAATCACGTCCGGACCGTCTTTTCCTTTTCACTGTGAATCTGATTTGAACGAATTGCATGTATAATTCTGGGACAGAGGGATTTAACAATTTATCCTGCTAATAATACGTCATAGTTGTCTTAGACACAGTTGTTGTTATGAGGATTCTATATATGATAAGTTTAAATCAGTTATCAGGAGGATGGAGAGACGTGGTTATCAAGATCGATATATCACATCTTCCTGTTACCCTAAGGTCCATTATCTTGAACAATCAAGAATTTGCTTCGCTCCCCAGGGATAACCATTATGATAAGAATGACGATCTTGTTTGTTTAATGTTACCTCAGGAGGATAGAGAAAAAATAATCAAGATTTTAGTCGGCATCCTCTCAAAGAGTCGCATAGAGGAGTATATTGTTGTAGAAAATACGATGGACGAGAGCGAAATTGCAATCTTAAAATCTGGGGATATTGAAGAGATTGGTATATTTATGTGTGCTCATTGTGGAACGCCATTTCAAAGTCATGAACAAATGATGATACATCAACGAATGCATTATATTTTTTAGGTTGCAATAACCACAGGAAACGAATAATCGATTCATTCCTAGTTACGCCTTATGTTCGAACGATCTTTTTCATTTTATGGGATTGACATACTATCTAGCTCACAAATCTTGTTGCACATACCAGTCGTTAGACTTAAAAACAAGTCTCGATGTTGGCCAAGCAGGTGAATACTTCACATCTACAAAAAGCTTGCTCATAAATTAGATAATTTCGCTATATATTGGCTTAAATTAATATGGTCAACTAGGGACAATGATCAAGGCTATTAATTGCAAGACATTTACATAATAATAATTTACGTAGCTCTTGTGATACCTTCATTGTTAGTCGTCAAGGAAACAAGAATGAGAATTTCGAATTTGCGTTCTGGAATTAGAATACTTGTGTTACTACCTATAACTGTGTCAGTATTATTAAGCTACGTATTCTTCGTGATGCCTTTCATATCCCGTATCCCGATACTAAGTCTCTCGTGGCTTGGCTACAATATAGCTGTAGGTCCCTTGGCGCAACATGGCGTTATTGGCGTAATTCCATTCCTACCGCTACTTTTATACATGTTGATTCATGTAAATTACTTTGAAGAGTATTATTTCAGAACGAACTCGAAGCGTGTAGTGATATGGGGGTTTTTGCATATACTCATGGGAGTATCACTTAGCGTAGTACTCATATTGCTACCGCTCGGATTCTTTTACAAATACATCTATGATAAATATAGTATTAATCACGCATACATGTTACATTTTGCCACGAACGTTGCACTAATAGTAGTAACAATTAGTTCGTATTTTCTTATTTAGTATATCCAATTATATTTGTTTCAAATACAGTAACCTTCGGTACTGAAGAGATACACAAATTAAATTCATAGTCAGTAGGGCATGCATTAATCGATCCCATAATTTTGGCAAGTTTTCTAGATCATTAATAGAGTTAGAAAACCGGATTTTTGATATCATTTATTGATTTTTTAATGAACTACCATGTGATCTTAGATCGTAACGAAATGAGTTAACGTACATTCTTTATTTTGTTAATTGATACCCTAAGTGAACAGACTATTAAGCGTCACGGATTATCGGAATGGTTATGGATTAAGAGCCTATCCAAAAATTATCCTCCTGTAGATAACAATACAACAGCCTAAACATACTAACGCAAAATAGCTTTCTAGCTTCTTTTCGTATCTAACCAAAAATTTCCTGAACTTGTTATGCCAGGAGTTGGTTCTTTCTACAACCCATCTTCTTTTAGCATGACGATGATGATTACTACCCTTTATTACTGATTGTTCTCCTCTATGTCGAATATTTGGTCAGGTATCCTTTCTTGATAACTTCGTTTTCAATCTCCCGAAAGTCATATCCCTTATCAAGACAAAGGTTCTGTTTCTCTTTATACTTCTTAGAAGACGGTCTTTGAACTACGATATTATCCAGTGTGTTTAAAGCAGCCTTCATATCATGCGTATTAGCCGCAGTTATAATAACAGATAATGGAATACCTTGTCTATCAGTTAATACATGACGTTTTGTTCCTAACTTTCCTCTGGCTGTAGGATTAGGCCCAGTCATCTCCCCCCTAAAGGTGCCTTTACAGATATACTATCAAGTGATTGCCATCTCCAACTAATGCCTACTATACCATCATACACTTTTAGCAGTCTAGTCCACAATCTTTGAAATATCTTAGATATGGACCATTGTTGGAATCGTCTATGACATGTCGAACCAGACCCATACTCCTTTGGCAACATCTTCCATTGACATCCAGTTCTTAAGACATATAGAATGCAATCCAGTACCTTCCTAAATGATACTGCCGGACGTCCTATGGTATTCGCTGGTTTTTCTGATGGAAGTATAAACCTTATCTCATCCCATAACTCATCTGGGATTCTTTTGACAGTTGGAAGGCATTTGACTCTACTGTAAGCCACACCTATGAACAAAACGCTCTCAAGCTATATGTCTCTATTTTTGGGATGGGTTCTAAATCTTGAATTGTTGAAACATAGAAATAAGCTAAATCTAAACGTGCAAGATCAAAAATATATTTTTGGGCCTGAGTTTTCAGGAACTTGATATCTTTTGAAATCGTACTCAAGTCATAGCCTAGAAGGGCAGCAATTTGAGTCTCTGTCATATCTCCACGTCTTAATAATTCAGCTACACGTTTACGCTGCTCTTCTATCGCTACAACATCAACTTATCATTATTCTCTTTTTCGTAAGAATAAGCAAGTGATAGGATACTGTCCTCTTTGAATTGTGCGCCTACCATTTGAGCCCCCACAGGTAAATTCTTACTTGTTAGTCCAATAGGGATGCTAATGACTGGCAAACCTATACTATTAAATACAATTGTGTTTCTAAGTAAAGCTTCTCTGGTTTGGAAGAGTTTGTTATTGACATTTATTGTTATCAATTCAGAGTATAATGGAGCAGTAATTATAGTGGTAGGGACTATGATAATGGTAGAACATTCCGAAGATAATGTTCGCATAAATTCTTTTCTTATTTCTTCTATTATTTTTTTTGAATTTAGATAATCATAGGCCATTACTCTTGTACCCTGAATTAGCATCTTTCTAACCTCTCTACTGTAGTCTTGCAATCGTGTATTCCACCTAAGCAAATGTATTTCTGATGCCTCTGCAAGCCTAATCTTTTTCCAAGTTTCGAAATATCTTTCAGTGTTTGACAATTTTATATCATATATTTTTGACACTATAGGTCTCAATCAATCCAGAAAATCATAAAAGCATTTTTCGACATCTAAATCAAAGTAGCTCATGAAATAGCTACTTGGAATTCCAACTGATATCTGTTCGACTGTTGATTTTTCGATAATCTTCGTGTAACCTTCTTTCTTATGTTTGGAAGTCGTCGGATCTAGAGGATCCCACCCTGCAGTGCATTCCAATGCCGCTGCCTACATCCCAAGCACTTTTAGAAATAAATCCAACGTGATCTAGTGATGGTGAAAGAGGTATCACACCGTGTCTACTCACAAGACCATATGTAGGCTTTAAACCAACCACCCCACACAAAGAAGATGGGACTCTTATAGAACCACCAGTGTCTGTTCCTAATGAGATGGGAATCATTCCGCTTGATACGGCTGAGGCTGAGCCTCCGCTCGAGCCACCAGATATCCTCAATATATCCCAAGGGTTTCTGGTGTTGCCATAAAATGGATTCACACCAGTGATTCCAGATGCGAATTCATTTAAGTTGTTTTTGCCAATTAGAATTGCGCCTGATTTCTTCATCCTCTTGACTACAGTAGCATCGTATTCCGGTATGTGGGTGGATAGTATCCTAGAGCCTGCAGTGCATCTAAGATTTTTTGTGAAGATATTATCTTTAACAGAAAAAGGAATGCCGTGAAGAGGCCCTCTATAGTATCCCTGTTTAATTTCCCTCTCCGCATTTTTGGCATCTTCATAAATTTCATTTTCGTTAGATACTGTGATGAATGTATTGAATAATCGATCTAATTTTTTAATTCTAGTAAGATAACATTCTATTAGTTCTGTTGGCAATATTTCTAAAGATTCTATTTTTTTTGATAAATCTTTAATGGTAAATTGGCAAAACTTTTGCTCTAGATTCATATGAATTTAATTTCTCGTGTTAGTATTAGTATTTTAGGGTATTAGAAAAATCATTATTCATAGCCGTAACGTGTCATGCACAAGGGGTAGTAACGAATGTAATCTATATTCTAATTAATTCTAGACTTTAGGATTCGAGTGATAAAGGATTGTACATAATTGATTTTTCTTAGTAAGGAAATCCTCCAAAAGGTAAATCGACTATGGATTAGACAAGATTTATTAACGATAAGAGCATCGAAGGTCAGTAGACGACATAGTCATTTGTATGCAATATCGTAGTACTCATCCTATCGAGGCAATTGAATACTAGGGACAGGTCCGGCCGAAATACTAAACTTCATCAGAAATTTCTGGTAATACTGTTACTTGGTCTTGAAACTATTGGGCGATAGCAATACTCGCCAACCATACCAATCCCTCCATTCCAGCCTTAGCATTCGTTCAGTAAAACAGCATTAAATCTCCATCATTATTATCATCGTTTAATAGCAGATAATCTAGAATACTATAAGAATGTAATTCGATAATCAAGATTAAAATCGCGTTTGTTGAAGTATCTCATTCAAGATATGCTTAGTTTAGACTTAATCAAATTGGCATACGATCAGGCTTGACCAAATCGATCATTTGAAACATCTCACAAATAGACCTTTTGTTATTGCACGACCATATTTTACTATTGTAATCCCTATAATGATATGCATACAAACTAAAGTATCGATGACATGAAATATTTTCCTTTAGGATGGAAATTAGATCTGTGGCATGAAAAAATCAAGGCAAACATTTTCATTATAGTGATAGGCATATAGATTCATGTATAACAGATCATCTTTATGTGAAGGAAGTTCAGATGGTTTCCAGGGATCTGCAAAACAACTTAATCTAAATGATGAAGATATTTTAGTCCATGGCAATATCTCTTCTGATTTGAGCACTATTTGTTCCCTTTGCAGTAGTAGCCTTACTATATTTGACGCCGAGACTGGCGAGGTTGTTTGTAGCAATTGTGGTATGGTAATATATGATAATATGCAATCTTTAGAAGCAGAATGGAGAATCCATAAATTTGAAGATATTAAACTGAAAGAGAGAACTGGAATGCCTACTTCACTTGCTATTCATGATATGGGTTTATCAACATTCATATCCTATTCGAACGTGGACGCGAACGGGACTGCGCTTAGTCAAGAGCAAATTAACAAAGTAAGAGCAATGCGTCGTTGGAATAGGATTTCTACCTATAATAATAATAAGTCAGCGAGGAATCTAAATAATGCTTTCGAAATTATGTCACGAATTAAAGACAAACTTTCTTTAACAGATCCAGTAACAGAAAAGGCTGCATATTATTACCGTAAAGCCCTCGACAAGAATCTGATTAAAGGCAGATCAATCGAGGGAATGGTCGTTGCTTCTGTCTATGTTGCATGCAGAGAACTAAGTGTTCCAAGAACGCTTGATGAAATTTCCACAGTCATAAATAGCGATCTAACATTTGTGAGCAAGTGTTATCGTTTACTCGTAAGACATCTCAAACTTCAATCCCTTCCGGTGGTACTCACAAGTAGCTACCTGTCAAAGATAGCTAGCAAAGCCGAAGTGAGTGAGAGGACATACAGGAGGGCGCTAGAGATGTTAGCTAGAGTAAATGAAGATCATATGGCTATAGGAAAGCATCCAAATGCATTAGCTGTTGCTGTACTATATGCTGCATGTATAAGAGAGGGTGAAAGAATAACGCAAGAACAAATGGCTATAGCTGCTGGCACCAGCATGGTAACCCTCAGAAAGAGGTTTGCAGATATCAAGAAGATGTTTTATATGCTGTGATTAGGCGATTTTTACACGAAACTCTGATAATACACATAGATGATTAGAAACCAATGCTCTCTGCATCTCTGAGAATAAGCATTCTATAAGCAATATTTGTTAATTTCTATTTTGCCATTTAGAATTATGGTTAATCGTGCGTGTATGAACACCAATGTCGATTAGTAAACTGAGGATTAACTGACCTATTTGACATTTTGGCATCCTAATATAATCGACATTTCTGTAGAAATGTAATAACATTGGATATAGTGAAAAGTAGATATATAATGATAATTAAACTGAGTTTTCACGTAGCACATTCAAAAGTTCTTAGCGAATTAAAGTACAGGCATCAATGGGTATTCATGGTAATAGAAGAAAATAAGCATATTACAAAACACTCGCGTAATATCTAGAATTGGATTGGTAAATTAGTTAATTAATAAAATAGAGTGGTACGGAGATACGAATCGTTTGTGAATCGTGGATCTATGATAAAACACAATTGAAGTATATATTTATGCTATGAGCAGACAAGCTCATATTATTTCAAATTACCCCACTAATTGTCCCGAATCAAAGGTTAACGGTGATAGTCGATAGTTATGCCTAATATATTAGCTAAAATAGTGAGCCGGACGAGGGAAACATAACTACTGAGTCCGCAGAATCATATGGAATGCCTTTCAAGTCGCTTGAAACAATTTCAAGCCATCTATTCTACATCTATTGATTTTCCATTTAGCCCCTGATTAGTTTCATCAACTTCGGTAGTCCCTGCCTCTACCTTATGCAATTCATCTGCCAGGACCTGTTTGTACCTGATTCGCTCTTCTGTAGTCATCTTGTCCAAATTGGAACTTATTGCCGATCCGATAGTATAAGCTCTATCGATCAAGTCCTGCGCCATAAACTTGCCAGTATCACCTACTTTAAGCATCACATCCAGCTGTTTCTTTACAATATTTCCTATTGACTCGATGTCTGCAGCCATCTCTACTCCCTTGGATGTAATCTTGTATCTACCATCGCCTTCTTCTTTTATTAGTCCTTCCTGAAGTAGTCTTCCCAGTATCGGATAGATCAAGCCAGGCGAAGGCTTCCATTTACCACTACTTTGTAAACTGGCCCTGTTAATGATTTCTTTTCCGGACATGGGTTGCTCTTTCAATAAATTCAAAATATAATATCGCGAAAATCCCCTTGGGATGGAACTCCCCACCTTGCCTAACCATTTCGAGACAAGTTCTTTCATATATCACTAGTAATATCTCTAGCGACATATTAACTTTTGCAACATTAAATTTCGGAATCTAACTAGGTCAACTACTCTTACGAAATCGCAGGTTTATGCTGTCAAGTATTGAAAAGATGCAGTTTAGTCTTCCAAACTACAAGATCCGAGTCTAGTGAAGACCAAAGACTTGCTTACGTGAGAGGGACGCAGCTGCTATTATAATGCCTGCAATTCCTGCGCCGATACCTAGCATTGCGATCATGTATAACCGATCGACAGAGTTTTTCATATCTAAAGCCGATTTCTGAATATTAGCCATATTCTTAGCCAATAATTGGATATCGGATTTAGATGAGCCGACATCATTTGAGATACCACTAATGATTGTCTGTAATTTAGGCCCGATATTGTTACTTGCTGCTTGCACACCTGAAGTTACAGTATTAGAACCTGAAGTGTTGGGGAATGAGATTTTTTGTGTGCCCTCTACAAGATCTAACGGTATTTCTACATTTGACAACTTCTCTCCTTGAATGGTACCATTCATAACAAGACTGTAGGAGCCAACCCTAGTAGGTATTATTTTTGATTCGTATACACCTTCGGCCTGTTCGGATGGTATAAAATCTACCGATTTTGTAATACTGCCGTATCTTTCCTTTATGTCAAGATCAGCCAATGCATTTATTATCGCTGATTCCCGTCCACCAGCTGATGTTTTGTTGACAGCGACTATAATGTTGTTAACTTGTCCAGTTAATGGTGGTTCATCAGACCAGCCAACTTCGACTTTGATATTTCCAATCTGCTTCGTTATGTGTGCATAAGCAGGTGCGCCTGATAAGTTAAAAAGGTAATGCCCACTGAACGCAGAGACTATTAGAATACTGATAAGGGCTGCAAACAAAGAGAAGGAGTTGGCATATTTGTTCGCTGTGTCACAAAAATTGATGGTTATGACCTCCACTACTAACGGAGTCATATTCCTATAAATTTGTTGGTTCATTCGTCGAATGTCAGGAATAAAATTCTCAAATACTATAAATTCTAATGATCCCTACATAATTGGAGGTGTACTGTGTATGACTGATGGAATCAATATCCAGTCAGGTAAAGATAGGAATAATCTTTTTGTCTTGATCGTAATCGTGGCTATGTCTTTTTCAATTTTTGTTCTAATGTTTACACCATTTTTGCTTCAGAATTCATATGGACACGCATTTGTAATAAATAGCGATCCGTCGCCATCACAAACATTAAAAACACCGCCCTCGAAGGTTCAAGTATCGTTAAGTGAACCAGTAGATGTACGTTATAGCAAGGTTTCAGTTGTCGATTCAAATGGAAAGGAAGTAGATAAAAAAGACCTACATTATGTTAATGGCGACCATACTTCACTGAGCCTAACCTTGCCAGCAGGTATTGGTGATGGAATCTACACAGTATCTACAAAAATGTTGTCAGAGGTGGACGGTCATGTTACTGATAATGCATTCGTTTTTGGGGTTGGTAAGGCTACGATTCCCAGTACTATGGGAGCATCTGGATCCAGTGCTACACCGTCTTCGCAGCTTTCGATTCCTGATGCGATTGCAAGATTTCCTACCCTAGTAGGTCAGGTGATCGTAGTAGGTGGGGCGTTCCTAGCTCTGTGGATATGGAAGCCTTTAACTAGGATTGACTGGCTAAATACTTCTTTCACAGTAACGAAATATCGAATTGATCGCAATTTCTATGTTTTGATGCTCGTTGGCTCATTAATTCTGATTTTCTCAGATATTGCCATGATATCTGTTCAAGCGTCTTCCATAAACGCAACAATTGGTGATGCTATAGCTACCAAATTTGGAAGCGTCTGGATCATTAGAACGGTTCTTTCGTTTATATTAGTTAGTATGTCCATGCTATTTTGTTATAGGCAAGGAATATTGAGATTTGCAACCATAAAAAACTTTGGAAAGAATAGTAAGAAACTCGAGTCAAACTATTCCTCAATTAGACTTTCTACGAAAGTGGTCACTAGCTTCTTGATAATTGGTGTTCTCACGCTGTTTACCACAAGTCTAATTAGCCACGGTGCAGCTGTATCAGGAAATGCGTTTACATCAATTATTATAGATTTTATTCACAATTTGGCGGCTTCTTTTTGGATTGGTGGATTGATATATCTTGCTTTTGTAGTAGTACCTAGCATAAAACGAGGAAACCTAGATGAACGTATAAAAGCTTCGATTTTATCAGTAATAATTCCCAGGTTTTCCACGATACCAGTAACGGTACTAGGGGTGATTGTAATTACCGGACCATTTTTGTTGTATATATTGGAAAACAATCTGGCATTGACCTTAGCTTCTTTCTATGGAAAAGTTTTGATTATTAAACTATCCCTTGCGGCAGTGATGATATCTATTGGAGGATATAATCAGGCTAGAATTTATCCTCAAGCCTTGAAGGAATCGACAATTATCGCGATTAAAGCGACTCTGGAAGGAAAAAAAAGAATCAGCAAGAATAAAAGAACATTTAGGCGATACTTTGGCACAGACACGTCTTCACAAGAGAAATTAACTCACCCAGACGTTAGCGAGAATAAGAGAAGTAATGGCGAAAATTTCAGCTCTCCATCACTGGCCCCGACAGCGATATCAAAATTCGATAAGACTACAAAGATAGAAGCCTTAATCGGGATTGCACTACTTCTAGCTGTAGCAGTAATGGTCAATAGTGGATTGCCGGCAAGTGAGTTTCAGAATCTCATACAACAACAGAAGCAACAGTATGAGAATAGTCAATTCATCCCTGTACAATCAAGCAACAAACCATTTACTTCAACTACTTTTACTGAAGACGGAGATATCATTACTCTTTCCGTAGATCCTTTCGCACCCGGCAGTAACAATTTCCAAATAAAGTTTTTGAATTCAACATGGAATCCAGTAGACATTAGTTCAGCGAAGATGAGATTTACGCAAACTGATAAGGGTATCGGGCCGATTGAAGTCGATACCAAACGAGTCTCTTCTTCCAAAGGTGTATTTTCAGCTAGTGCATCTTTTGGATTGCCTGGAAAATGGGAAATTCAGATTGAGGGCACGCCGAATAAAAAAAATGAACCAAATGTTGTGGGTACTTATGACTTGTTAGTCAAACCGTCTCTTGATCAGACGAAATTCAATGTTAAAGAATTTCGTATTCCCTCAGATTTGAACACTAATGGTACAGTGAGCCAACCGCTTTATCCGGTTTATGACAGAAATAGAAATGTAATCTGGGTTGGCGATACTGCCATAGGTAGTGGAAGACTGTTGGCATTCAATCTGAGTAGTGGTAAATATTATTCTCATAAACTTAATGCAACAAGTATTGTTACAGGTATTGCTCTTAATTCAAATCATAATAACGATATTTGGTACATTGATCCATTGAACAGGAATCTAGGAAACTATGATCCTAATACCAATAGAAATACTCTCTATCGAATACAAAGTCAAGGGCCACCATCTGGTATTACGGTCGCCAATACCGGCAATAATAGTACAGACACCAATATCTGGATAACATTACCCGCTGATAATGAGATATTAAGGTTCAATGCGCAATCAAAAATTTTTACTAAGTATCTCTTACCGACGTCGAATGCCGGCCCGCTAGGCATCGCTGCTGATAACGAGGGTTTGATTTGGTTTGCCGAAGGTGGTTCCGGAAAGATTGGAAGCATAGATACTAACAATGGATATAAGATAGCAGAATATCCGGTAACGAATGAAAATATTAATACTAATGGCTCATTGAAGAGTCCTACGGCTTTGCTTATCGATCCAGATACTGGCAATATATATATCTCAGAACACGACGGTCATGCAGTGAGTGTTTTTGATCCTGTATTAAAGACGTTCAAACGATACGCAGGACTAAATCCTAAAGGCCTGCCATTTGGAATGGCACTAGATGGTTACCATAATCTGTGGATTGCAGAACATGTCATAAATAAAATATCGATTATTGATACTACAACCGGAGAACATAAAGATATTGATCTTCCAGCAAAAAACCCCTTCACTCAATGGTTAACTGCAGACTCTAATGGAAATATATGGTTTGCAGAACAAAGAGGTAATTCACTTGGCACAGTAAATGCTGTCACAGGTACATTACAAGCGAGTTCAAGCTCAAGTCAGGTATCTTCATCCATTAGCACTGATAATAGGAATTTAATTAATAAAAACAATGGGATTCCTCAATTGGGTTTCCGCTATGCTGATATTATCGGGCCAGCTGTTGCTGCTGGTATTATATTTAGTGCGGTATTTTATACGAGAAGCATAATTGACTTAAAAAAGAGCGTATATCAACTAACAAGGATAGACAATACTGAAATCAATAAAAGTGGGACTGATGATCAATAGCTTTAGATAAGGAAGGACATTTTTAATAAGAGATCACAATGGGATGCTATTGGTTCTAGTAGAAAGTGGTCGTCTCAATTTTAGCCCTGGTATCGAACTAGATCCTCGTTCGATCTGAATTGAAGTGTTGTCCATAATTAACTCAACAAGCAACGAATACTATCATTACTTAGCCTCTCATTATGTCTACCATAATACAATTATTTATCATCCAGTATATTGAGCCGACTCGTTCTTGGAATACGTAGATGTAACAGGAGTAATGATTCAAAGATACCGGATAAAGATTATTGAACACAACCCTTACAAATAATATTTCGTGAATGATTACTTCAGAAGTTATAGACCATGGTACAACTAACACAGGGAAACGAAACCTAATAAAAACAGTAAGTTTAAAGAGCTGGACGTCAAGAGAGTTATATTGTTCTTCAAGATCTCGCTATTTATCATTATTGTAATGTCTGTATTTATCGCATTACCGGCTATTGATGTGCACAATTATAACCATCAAGTAGAAGCAAAAAAATCTAAATCAGTACGTTCGTTTGGTCATGGCAATAACGATCTATCAAATAACGAACAGTCGATCCAAATTTGTTGTGGTTGGGGAGCTAATAAGATTAGCGGTGAAGGCGTAACATATAGGATCATAGGCGGAAATGCTATGACGGAACAAGCAGTGCACAGTGCTATAGATGATTGGACCAGGAACATTGAGGGTCTAAGGTTCAATGAACTAGACTCTTCTGACACTAACGCAGATATAACGTTGAAGTTTAATTCAAAATTTTCCCAAGATGGTAGTGTGGGGCATATGAAGCTCAGCTAATAAAGGAATTAGTTTGAAGGCTATAGCGCCCGGAGCAACACGAATTAATTATAACCTTCAAAATGGCATGATTACTGATGCAGTAACAACGATATCGAAATCTATTTTTGGTGACAAATTAGACTTTGGTACGACTGAACAAATTGCAAAACATGAGCTGGGACATGCACTTGGTTTAGGCCATGCAAATTTCAATGGTGACTTAATGTCTCCTACACTAAACGACGAATCAACATCTATTTCAAAATGCGATATCGATGCGGTATTAGATGCTAATCACATGTCAAAAGATGATAAAAGCGACGGGTTCTCGGCTGATTCATTTAGATGCACTTAAAAATTTGTTGTTGATATAACACATTCCATAAGATATTTGGCAAAATTGATCTCAAGGTACAGTTGGTTTGTTCTGATTCATTGGATAGAATGATGGAAGTGCAAATAAAGAAACGAGGTTATGAAGAATCTGTGGGTGCAGTCATTTCATATACTCCGTACCAATCGACGTTTGGGCCTTCACGATCTAAAAGACTCAATTCCAAAACGAGACAATTCTTACTAATGAAAAGTCCGAGAGGAGACTGGAACTTTGTCAAAGGTCGTAGGGAGAAAGGCGAAACAGACTATGACACGCTTAGAAGAGAAATTCGTGAAGAGACTGGAATTAGCAAATTCGTGGTATTAGACTATCTTGGTGACGTAAACTACATCTTCTTAAAGATGGGCGTAGAGATCGAAAAGGTGGTCAAATTCTATCATGTTAGTACTTATGATTATCAAGTAATAATTTCCCAAGAACATGTCGATTATGTTTGGCTTGAATATGAACAAGCTAGGGAACTTCTGACTTTTTGGCAATCCAAAGACATACTTAAAAAAGTTCCCGATGAATAAATACAGGATTTTACGGATTGTTCATATTATCCATATACCCATGTCTGTTGAATCTTGGATTCATCTTACAAATTCAGATCGCCCATTCTGGGTCGAGAAGGATCTACCGTTCTATAAAACCTTGAATAATAGTGAGTCATTTGTCTAGCATATATGATTATCAATATCGATAATCTCATTGACGATATTAATTTTATTGAATTATTAGATTTGAATATCAATATATTTACAATTATACTTTAATGATTCAATGTTGTGTAATTCCGAATGAAATTTTGTTAACATAAGCTTTAAGTAATGCAAAGACATGATGAATTATGAACTAACATGGCACAAATGCCAGCACTGATTCCCAAAGAAGTAGAAATACAGAGACTAAAAAAGATATACATAATGGTCATTATGCTTGGTTCAATCGCTGCATCAGTAGAAGTAGATAACTTCGTCGACGGCTCACTACATCAGACAGCTATTAGAGATAGTGCATTTACACCAGCTCACTGGTGGTTGTACAGCCACTTCATTGCTCTTCCATTAGGATGGGGATTTGTGGCAATGTACGATAGAAGAGTGCCTATCCTAAGAGGACCGAATAACTCTATGAATACTGGCCTGAAGATAACTATCATCGGTTATCTAGCTACAATGTTTACAATAGGCATAAATGAATTGTGGCACTTCTGGTTCGTCGAAGAAATATTTTCAGTCCCCAACCATTGGATGTTCAACATGGGAGTAGTAGTTGCTTTCATGGGTGCTCTTGCTTATGTAGTAAGAGTATATGCACGTTTAGTGGAGTTAGGAGCAGAAACACCAGCCAGGAATCCATATGTAGCCGAGATGTACAAGCTAGCTCTCGAAGGTAAATTATACAGCAGATCCATACCGTAAAATGACGACATCGCTGTCAACCGAGTGTAATTCAGAAATATCCAATTTCTTTTTTTGATTGTAAATGTATTATAGTGCATTGTCATGGTAACAAATCAAGGTTTTGATTATGATTTGCTAAACATTGAATTTTGTCGAATGGTCAACCGACTAGCGGTTACTCCAGAATTAAGACAACTAATACACGCCTCCATAAAGAAATTATCCCTGTATTTCAACAAATAAATGACTTCCACGGCGTAAATCAAAGTTTAGAAATGTAAATTATTCAACTCTCGTTCACGTTCAAATCAGAAAAGATCAATCGCATATGTTTATGAAATTTACAATCTATGATTCTTTTTTTATCAAACTCGTCGTGATTAACGTGTAATTTAATAGAATCACACTGCTTTGTTGCATGACTCATCCTCGTCTCTTATGGTATAGAAAGTCATTTTTGAGATAAATATATGATATTAATTAATACAATGTTATCGGCTTATCGTCAAGTAGTTGAGGTTTGCTTAGTTATGCAACAAAGCAGAATCACACTAGTCTCAAACAGTTGATAATCAGATACTTAGAGCCATTAGTCTACGCTGGCACTGCTCAGTTCGTCAATATTATTATAGAGATCTAAATATTGAATTCCTTTGCTTGTAGTTTTATAGACCTGATTTATTTCCTCATATTGTAGCAAATCGTTTTGTGATAAAACCATCAGATATTCCTTGAGTTGAGTGAAGGACAAAAATGCTTTATACATTATCTTAGTCTTTGTTGACCCACCTTCTCTATTTGCGCTCTCCAAAATCATTGCAATTATATCAGTTCTGCTCCTATATTTCAAGTGGCCAACTATAAGTTAAAAAATAAGTATTTATGATATGCTAACATAACTACCTAGCTTCGTTTAAATTTCTGTCTTACATATCTTTATTAGATAAGATTTATATCCTTTTTACGTTACTTGTATTGTTCTCAACATTGAGTAGTTGGTATTAGAACATTAAAAACTAACGCTTAGATACTCAACCTCATGATATAAATTCGGTTCGTAATACATGGTCTGTCGAATAAAAGATTTCTGGGCAGTATTCAATTGAATAAACTCTCGATGAGAGATTATTCAAACTTACGATGGGAGGGAGGTAAAGCGGCTACGTAACTAGACAATACGGAGCCGAACATGCCAAGTCACGAACAGTTCGTCTAGCATTAGCCTCACCAACTGATCTTTGGATCCACTTATCAGAATCTCAATCAGTAAAAGCAATAACTAACATTTACCTAATACATCAAAATGTACACTAATCAGAACTGACGCGTTCATCGTCTAAATGTACTAGTAGGAATGATATTCCAGTTTATGGAGTCTAAGTTGCTTGAGAGTTGCGAATAGTTTGCAACATTTTTCGCATTTCCATTGATTTGCTCTAGCCTGCTCATAACTTGAGTAGCTTGCTTCTTTACTCTCATATCTCTTCGTTTTAAAATTATATGTATAATGATTATAATTGACTTTGTATTTTAGCTTCGTTAAGTCTACCATGCTTTACTTACTTACTTAATACCATCTTAAAAATACATATGCTACTTCTCTAAATAACAATATCCGATAACAAATTATTGTTTTATTGTTATTATCATCTTTCAAACAGGTCATCGTCTTGGAATAGCATAAATATCGCCTTGCGCTTCAAACCCATATAAATGCAGAACCAAATTGAAAGATCCTGATAGGTAATTTAGCCTATTCATAGATCAATCTCTATCATAGAATTTTAGGTCATTATAGTTTTTCATTTAGAGTTGACATCCATCTTTATTGATCTTGTTTTTGTGCGTAACACGATGATTGATTCTCTCATGAGGACTGAGACTAAGCCGAAGTGTATTTACAATTACTTTTTATCTGCATTATTCCCAGAATCGTCTTTTATAAAATAGCAAATGATTAGATTTATGCTAGGTTTGAACTCAAATTCCAAACAGATATGTTGATATAGACTAGGCGGAACACGGGAAACCCGCCTTGGATATGGCATAGTGTAATTTAACGTAGAAACGATCCACGCAATCTCGAATAATCCTTATAAGGTAAATAATGGATGGCTAAATACAAAACACGACAGGCAGGTCTTTAGAATACACGTGCATTTTCGTGAGCAAATTTAGAATTTATTGTGGATTGTTTATCGGAAACACTATAATAGGCTTGGAAAAATATTGCCTGACCATTATTACGCATTGTTATATCTATTCTTCTTATCTATATTTGAGAAAAGATGCAGAATAATTGGTGATGATTACGATATGTGAATATTTTGCGTTAACCTGTGCATTTTTGCACATACCTAAGCAGTAATATTCATCTAGGATATAGCTGAGATTAAGCGTTTTACAGAAGTGATGCGCATGAATAACACAAACAGTATGAGTAGGTCTGCAGCATGGCATACGTGCTGCATCCAGTGAGGAAGAGACAATTGTCACTTAGTAAGATACAGAAAAAAAGATTTCTTATTGAATCTAAAATGTACTCTGATTCTGGTACCTGATGTATATGGAAACAGGACTAGGAAAAAATGCCTCTCAAAGAAGGGCATTAAGAAACATAGATTTGGATAATGTAGCTAATGTTACTCTGTTTATAGCTACATTCCTTGGAATATGGCAGATAGTATTCTTACTGAACGTGTGGCCACGGGTGGCATTACCGTCTCCAGCTATGGTTTCAGGCTCGTTTGAAGAGCTAATTCAAGATATGACTCTGATAAGCAGCATTGCAGTTACCATGTATAGGCTTAGCATTGGGTTTTCCATATCAATAATCTTTGGCATAGGAATTGGATTGGCCATGGTAAAATTCTCAGGCTTTGGAAAAACTATGAGTTCCTTTGCAGTAGGGCTGCAATCGTTTCCGAGTGTAGCATGGGTACCATTTGCAATCCTATTAATCGGCTTAAATGACTTCGGCATATTATTTGTTGTTATAATGAGTTCAGTCTTTTCCGTAATGATGTCAACCTATAGTGGAGTACGTAATATACCGCCTATTTACATTCGTGCTGCAAGGAATATGGGGGCAAAGGGATTTTCACTTTTCCGATATCTCATGATACCGGCAGCTACACCTTCTTTGCTCATCGGTATAAAACAAGCTTGGTCTTTCGCGTGGCACGCATTAATAGGAGCTGAAATACTTATAGGAGCAGTCGTAGGTTTAGGCCACATACTTCTAGTTGGCCGAGAATTTCAGCTAATGGACCAAATAATTGCTTCGATGATTACGATATTTGCTATCGGGTTAATATTTGACAGAGTCGTATTTTCTAAGTTGGAGGACAGAGTAAGAGAAAAATGGGGGTTGAACCAAAGTCATGAACATTAACTGATTCTAGGAGAGCGAACAGCAGGAATTCACACAAAGTCAGCAACTCGAGTCACTAGTACGATTATATTATATACAATAGTACAAATCGGGTTTTAACTACGAAACTGTGGAAGATAGCTGAAAATAAAAACTTCTCATCATTGATATAATAACTCCTTAAAGTCTTTAGCCACCGAAAAAAATTAACGTAGCATTAATAAGCTTTCATATAGACAGATTAACAATCATGCGTCTATTTAACCGTAAACAAGATGATAAACACGAACATAACGATCAAGAAACTGAACTTAAAGGTAAACCTGTCAAATGCAAGCAATGTGGCATGCAATTTGAAAATAAGGAGAGATTCAAAATACATTCTAAGAAGGCTCATTCTGGAAGAGGGGAAAGGAAGAAAAAGACAGGAGTTTAGGGGCTTTCATTACAGAACAAAGCCCCAGAACTGGAGATCTAGAATCCGTATCAACTTCAATTGAGAAATGTATTGAGATACACGTCGTTACCTGTAACCTTATGTAGACTAGCAATGACATTAGTAAAAGCCTAACAGGTCATCTTCATACTATATTTGAATTATTGCTGAGACAAGGAACTGAATATTTACAATTCAGAGTCCCCCTGGATGATTACTCTGCAGGTACTATTCCCAATTCCTTAATAGATGCTTTGGCCACCTGATTTAAAAATCGGATCTATTTTTTCTTGTTACCAAATTTTGTGAAGATGAAATAATGTGGGGTTAAAATAACCAGGCAGAGCCATAATCCACTTAACGTCCTGTCCACATCTCTCCCCGTAGCTCGTTTTTATAGTAAAAGTGGTTTCGATGGATAACACTGTTGGTCAATCAAGAATGAGAGGATTTGAACAGATAAAACTCACAGACTCTTATGGTTTTAATGCTATACACGGCACTGGTATACCCCAAACATCTTTCCATTTAAAATTGCAGCCATGGCATACGACAATCTGAATTGCTCGATTATTGTCAATTCGATACCTTTCAACACTTAGGCATTCGGAACAACATTTTGGACATGAGAATCGACCATACTCATCCTGGTCTTTGTTCCAGCACTCTGTACACCTACATGATTCTAAATTCTTTTCTATTAACACATCATTTAATATTAGCCGTTCATATATCCATATTTCGAAGCTAAATTCTATGCATTTCGCGAATTAATTGCTTCTATAATATAGAATCGAGCTTATTTTAGAGTAATAGATTGAATTAACAACCCTTGACAGGTTGTCAAGGGAGTCTAGCAGAAAATTAAACCTCGACGTATTATTCAATAAATAAATCAAGTAATTGATTATTCTGTAGACGATTTCGGTTATGCTAATTAATATATACTCGAAATTTGATAATTTTGTATAATAAGTTTTAATACGTTTATTAGTAAACTAATAGTATATTAAAAACAGATAGATGATCTAGTAATATGAATAGTATATTCCTATATAGATAGACCACAATGCCAGCAGCAAATCCGTTAATTCTGCGTTCGATAACTACTACGGATATTGGTATCATTAAGCAATTGCATCAATCATTAACGAGCTCGTTTAAGACTGTCATTTTTTTACCGAAAAATACTAATTTGGCCAAGCACTAAAACGAGTGCAAAATTTGCTACCTCATAAATGGTAACAATAATCTGCAACAATGTATTAATTACTGACGTCTATGGATAAAAAGTTAATAGGTATGTTATATGAGAACACAAGAACAAATAATATATAGTAGATTATCAAGTAAATGCGTTACTGGAATAAGTAAAGCCTGTTATACACCCTGCATAGACCGGTGATCATTATAATGCACAAGATGATGAACCCTCAATTATTCTCGTAGGAATTGCATTGTGGTTTGAAAAGATATCCATAAGTTGATCACCCTTGTGAAGAAATTCTATCAAAATTGAATGGCTTATTTCTTGCCGAGTACCCGCCTTTGCTTCTAGACAACATTGTAGATTAATACAAATTCAAATGGATAGCCAAGCCACTGTAATCAAGTAATATTCTTATTATTTGATTTTTTCTTCTTGTCGATCATATTATTCAAAGTGGTATATATTTGTAGAAAGTGCACTCCCTTATCTGTTGTTCTATAAGTTTGCCCAATTTTGGAATATTGTATCAGTTCTCTTTCCAATAGAAGAGAGAGATATTCTTTAAGCTGTTGATGAGATAAAAATGCACCATACATTATCTTGGTTTTAAGTACTGTACCCTCGTTAGCAACCTCCAATATCCTTGCAATAATTTCAGTCCTTGTTCGATACCTCATGTCGAGATTTGTTATCATCTTATTAAGCTCAATACAATAATAAATACTAGTGCATTTTCTCTTACCCATCAAGTATTCTGGGTTATCCTTGTAACCTCTCCTCTTAGCGCTAAAACTATACCTCAAGATGTCTGCATTCTCAAATGGTCAAATTCAAAGTAGGTGAGCAATTTTACGATAATTATCAGAAAACTAATATTATTATTGTATAGATTTTGGAGAACACGATGAAGGATCATTGAAATTTGTGCAGAAATGGAAAGTCAACCTGATTCAAATACAATTCAAAGCTTCAACGTATCAAATGGAGGCGGAATGCAAGACTTGGTAATAGGAATAATAGCTGACTGCAAAAATTTTAGTCTGAAGAGGTTCCATCTAGTTAGGCAATCTGATATATCCATCATATTAGTTGTAATTCGTTCGCAATATTCGAATTAATTCACGAGGGAGTACTATTTTGGAGTTTTCAAGACAGGATAAGAATAGTTTGGAATAAAAAGTGCCCAGTATGTGATCACTGGCTATGATAACTATTAGTTGGGAGCTGGCACAAAACTGGCACAAAAATCAGAATTTCTAAACCTAGAATCTTGTCTCCCTTGTTCTCGTTATCACAGAGAAATTTATTCTTTCATGTAGACTTGTAGACCATTCGATATAATAGATAGTGAAAGGGAGTGCTGATAAACCTTAAGTCAGAGACGACTGTAAATGAACATTAAGGATGATTTTTATCCGCGTAGATTCATAATTCGATTCTGGATCTGATTGGTAACAAAGACCTGTCCGATAACTATGGTTAAGGCCCAGAAACCGGGGCTAATATGCTCGGTATCTTTCTCCCAAAACGTGAGAGGCTATTTTAAGCTCTAGAACCTCATTTGCACCTTCATACACTGTAATTGCTCTTGAGTCCAAGAAATGTCGTGCTACTCTGTTTGTTTTTCTATAAGCGAAGGATCCGAATATTTGAACAGCTATGTTTGATGTATCAAAAGCAGCGTTACTTGCAGAAAATTTTGCTATTGCCGACAGATTATCAGCTTCAGCCCTCAATACTGAATATTCTTTATTATTTCTAGTCAATTTGAGTTGCCAATGGTCATCTTTCGTCTTCAGCTCCTCTACGTAATTGTGAAGTTTTTGCCTGATAAATGCGAGCACGATATACCAACCACCGAGAACTTTCTATGTTCAATATTATTTTCGCGATATGTCGTTGGATTAATTGCTTTTTTGCCAAAAATGAACCATGTTGAACTCGAGATTTGGCATGGGAGGTGGACTCATGTAAACAGTCTACCATGACACCTATTGCACCAGCTGCGACGCTAAGCCGTCCATCGATAAGTGCACTGTATGCAATATTCAGACCCTGGCCTTTTTGGCCAAGTAAATTCTTTTTTGGGACAATGCAATTATGAAAAGAGATTTCCGCATTTTTCACGGTTAACATGCCAATCTTGTTTTTCATTTCCTTTATGTATATACCCTGAGAATCAGTATCAATGATGAATGCTGATATATTCTTGTTACTGTTAATACTTCCACTTTCCTTTGCATAAGTAGTCATGAGGTCGGCGATAGTGCCATTCCCAATCCAGTGTTTCTTTCCATTTATGACAAAATGGTCTCCCCTATCTTCATATGTGGTAGCAAGAGAAGATGGGTCACTTCCTGCAGTAGGCTCTGTCAGTGCAAATGCCATAATGCTTTTGCCTGTAGAAGTGTAAGGCAGATATCTCTTTTGCTGTTCTTGATTCCCCCATCCTTCAAGAACCATTTGACCAATCGAGATATGCGCTGAAAAAAAAGTCCTCAATGAATTGCCTTCCTCGCCTAATCTTTCTATTGCGAGGGCATAAGTTAGAATATCATATCCGAGCCCACCATATTTTTTAGATATAGGACATCCCAGCATTCCAATTTTACTGAATTCGGAAATTATTCTCTTGTTAAACCTTTCTTTCAAGTAACATTCTTCTTCGTATGGACGAATTAATTTACAAATATCATCAACTTTTTTTAAGAAATGTTCTTGTTTCCTTGAGATTTCAAAATTCATTGTAGATAAATTGGAATAATTCCGCATAGATTTGCTTGTCACGGATTCTATTAAAGCTTGTCAGGATTTCGTCTAGATTTTATATTCGGTCAGTCCTCTTACCTTCGTCATTCACTCATGGTACTTTGAATCTTATCATACGGCAACCGTAATCACTTGCCTATTTTTATCTACATTTTCGGCTAGGACTTTTATACGAGCCTATAAAGTGAATTTCGCGTACCAAAATTAGATGTCTCATGTGTTCAACAATCCGATTATCGCTGTCAAAGGCAGAAATTAAAATGCAATAGTTACCATTATATCAGTGTTATACAAATGGCATAGGGTTTAAATACTTTCGATATGAAACGACATTAAGTGAAAAAAGATGCCAGTCGCAATAATTCCAGATATTAGCGAACAACACTGTATAGGCTGTGCTCTCTGCGTAGAGATTTGCACCGCTCTTGGTCCAGATGTTCTTAGAGTAAAACCTGTCGAAGGATGGAAGAGAGGTAAAGCCTTTGTGTTTTATCCAGAGAGGTGTATATCTGATGGTGCCTGCATCGGAGTGTGTCCAACAAAGGCAATATTTTGGATGAGGCCAATGGACTATACACCAGGACAGCCAATTCCATTGAAGAAGAATGCAGTATTTGTCAAGGGCTGGGAAGAGGGTTAAGAACCTTCTAAAGGCCTAAATCCCTTTTTTTGAAGACGTTTTTAGAGGCTTTAATTCCCATGATTACTCAATGAATTCGAATTTGTATTTAGATTTTGCACTTCCATCGTCTTAGGGTAAACTAACTGCTATGCGCATCATCAGAATCCCTTTAATAGATGAGAGTCAGCTGAATTGATATTTCATATTAATTGCATTATCCCTATGTAAATTCACTATAACGATAATTAATAATAAACTAGAATTGTCTGTAACTACACAATCTCTCACATGCAACTCAAGCCTAAAGCAAGTAGTGATGCTACGTCAGATTTGAAATCACAATTCGTTGGTTTTAACTCTAATTATGAATCTTTGTCACTTGCTTCGTTAGTTCATATACTATATTGATACCCCCATTATCACATATGTTGATACCAAATGTGAATATAGTGGTCACAATTAAGAAGGAATAATTACCATACCACTATCTGATTAATTTCCCGATTATTTGACAGATTTAGTATAATTTTAGTATATCCTTATGTTCACAATAACTTTATTTACGCTTCATGAAAGTTTCAACGTATGCAGCTTGTAAAAAAGCTAGAAATAAAATCCCGGGAGAAAATCATTGAATTTCTCAACAAGCAGCCTGTTGGCAGAGTAGCCTCAATCGATAGAAATGGCTATCCCCAAATTATACCTATGAATTTTGTATATATACAAGCTGACGATCCAACAACTAATCCAAACAAAATAATAAGTGGGGATGCCGTGTATATGCACTCTCATCGAACCGGGGAAAAACTGGATAACATTAGAATAAACCCCAAGGTCGGATTTGAGGTTGATCAGCACATATGTTTTTTGCCCTCTTATTATTTTCATCCTCATGATGCCTCACAAGCAGATACTCTTTATATCAGTGTAGTTATAAAGGGCAAAGCCGATATAATCGAAGACTGGGAAGAGAAGGCCCTAGCATTGAATATGTTAATGCAAAAATATCAAAATAGAGAGAAATATCAAGAACTTACTCCCTTAATGCAAACGGTACGTGAAGTAGCTGTGATCAAGATATTTCCAAACGAAATCCGTGGCAAGTATAAAATTGGTCAACAATGGGCTCCGGCGTATAGGCTAAAAATTGCTAAAGCCATTATGAGTAGAGAAGAAAAATACATGGCCAAAAAGATATTAAATATTATGAGGATTGAGATACTATCTGATGGAAACTTGAAAATAATTGAAGAGCCAATAATGTAACACTATCTTTTTACGGTACAATCGTATCGGATCAATAATAACCACAAAAATGATATTAATTATGGCCGCAAATCTGAAAGGCGAACATAAGGAATCCTACAATCTTGCCGGAGCGCCTATATGGGTAGAAATTATTTGTATCCTTCGGCATTAGCTCTCGTTTTAGTAGCAGAGCATCAGGTTTAGACATTTGAAGCACAGCTAGCCGATCGTTCAATATTTCCTTCCAAGGGATTTCAGAAGCTGGATCCTTGATCTTTATGTTCATTGCAATTATCCTAGAGGGAACTTCCCCATCTATGACGACAAAATAGTCGAAATCATCTTTATCCCCAAATGGATCAGATACAGTATACGGATCAATCTGTATATATTTTCTCATTTTAGCTCTAAGAGAGTAAGACGCTGCGGTCATTATAGCATTATCAGTTGTGCCTAATTTCTTAACTTCTTCAATTGTAGGGGGTCTTAGAGGGGTTACTAACACAACTTTTGTTAATTATCATCATTATATAATTTGATCTCTGAGAGATATATCATGACCGTTGTGTTATCTATTCTTCTCCCGTTGTGAAGTATGGTATTTGATTAGTATTTAGAAGATCACATCTCAAGTTTGCTTCTCAAATTTAGGTCTGGCCTAGATGTTACATATAGCCAACGTCAAATAGTGAAATATCTCAAATGTAATTAGAGTACAACCTTATAGTCTGTCAATTATCATAGAATAATCGACGCTTTCAGTCCTCTTCATGTGAAATTGTGAAATTTGCTTTTCGATTAAATCGCTAGAATCTATCACAAGTATCACTGATACATACCTTTTATGCTAATATGTACTATAAAGTATTGACAACAGAGAGGCTGTGGCAAGATGCTTCGTAGGACGACCAACCAACCAATGATTTACCTTGGTCGCCCCACTCTGTTTTACATACGTAAAACTTTTCCTACACTAGCGATATACTTACAAACGTTATAGCAAGTTTAGATTTTTAAACAAGGTTGATAGTATCGTGCTTGTTTAGTTTATTTAACAGGTTTTCTATTTCTGCAGATTTCTGGTGATCACGGATTACATCTTTAGGGTTAATAGAACCCCAAGCTTTTATAAAATTAAATTGGAGACATCCATATTTTCGTAACTTGCATGAATTGGAAAGAATTTATTGGCGAATTTTTTTCACATTATCTGTTGCGTTGTAAAATGTATGATGTGGGTAATAATTCATCTTTGCAACATAAAGTGCTGATTCACGAGATGGTAGGCGATCTGGTCCTATCACTAGCCAAACTCATCTCAAGTCTCTTGATTTCTTGTATATTTCTGCTTTCGATATAGAAGGTTCAGTTCTCTATTATACTAAAGTCCCTGATGGTAGCCTTCTATGAAAAATACATGCGTTTGGTGTCTGGGTTGCCTGTATTCAGATCCCCCACAGAAGGCCCATACTTACTTCTTGCAGATCACATCAAAGCTCATGACCCTATATTGATTTAGAGTCGTGGGTGGGTCGGTGCTGAGTAATATATCCTCTATGCTAAACTACTCTTCGTTATTTCATGATTATCATGCAAGTAAATGCTTGTTACTCTAGAACTGATGACAATGACAATCCCTAGCATACCTGTTGCCATTGTTTAGATTACTAATAATGGATATATTTGATCAATCATGCCAAAATATATTGAAGGAATAACACTAGGCCATACAGGTTGTGGATCAGATATGGCATTCAAATTGTCCTGCCTGCAGCTATTCCTCTATGATTTTCCTTGCTAATCCGATGGCTTAATCCAAGACCAGTACCTTTTCTCGACCCCTTCGTTGTAAATAATAGGTAGACGAATCTGAAAACGAGTCTCTCCTGGTCTAGAATATACCCGTACGTCTCCTCGGTGCGTTTCAGTGATGATCCGGTGACTTATACTCAATCCAAGACCAGTTCCTTTCCCTGGATCTTTAGTTGTAAAGAATGGTTCAAAAATACGTGATTGTATGTCTTCCGGAATGCCTTTACTTCCATTGTCTGCTATTTCTACAACTATATGGTCATTAGCCTCATTCTTGGTACGAATTGAAATAGCTCCGTGTTCGCCTATCCCATCAATAGCATTATCTATTAGATTAGTCCATACTTGAATCAGCTCATTTCCATAAGCATTAAGATGCGGCAAATTAGAATCATATTCTCGAGATATAGTTATATCTGCTTTCTTTAGTTTATGCTGAAGAATAATCAATGCACTCTCTATCCCTTTATGGATATCGACATCCTGAAGAGGAGTTTTATCCACATATGAATATGATTTTACCGCAGAGACTAAATCGCTAATACGCGTAATGCTGCTCTTAATTTCATAAAGCAAATGATCTACCCTTATAGTAGTAGTAAGCCAACCCAAAATATCCTTAAGGTTTTGTTCTGATCCTTTGTTATCGGTAATTGATTTCGGCGGCCTTATGGTACCAGCGATATCCCTTATGGTATCTATAGTGACACCTACATTGACCAATTCAGATGCCAGCTTCCATCCATCCCTAATACCATGAGATTCAAGCCAGTCTATGATCTGCTCCTCCTGTTCGCTTTGTGCTATAGGATCGTTTGTACCAAGATCGCCAGTAACAGAAGCTCCCTTAAGAGGATATCTAGTGGAGTTCGTAAGAATATCATCCCTCAATTTAGAAATATATGACCATTGTGCAGATGTTATACCTTCCTCACTATTTAACCTCTGCAATAGAGACCTCCACTCTAAAAAAGAGTCAGACAATTGTGTGACAGATCTATTGGCAGCTGCGGCAGGATTATTCAACTCATGAGCAAGACCTGCAGCCAAGCTACCTAGCGCTATGAGTTTTTGATTGCGCTCTAATACTGTCTCCAACGATTTAAGAAGGCGCGCCATTGAATGCAGAATTTGCCTAGTCAAAGAAGGAGAACTGTACACCATTCGCCAGAATGCATCTTTATCCCATTTTAGTAGATGGCTTCTCTCAGCAGCAATAGCAGCACATTTATGATCTGAGAGATGTTCGCCAAGAATAATCAAAAGCTCTCCAAAATGGTCACCTGAATCATATGTAGAGAGTACCGCTTCTTGGGGTCCATCTTTTAATATGATCTGCACCTTCCCCTGTAGTAATACATAAAAAGCGTCAGTTTCACCTTCAGCAATTATTTTGTCTCCTCTTTCAAACCATTCCTCTTTTCCTTTTTCCAACGAATTTAACTCCTTATCAGAGAGCCCTGAAAACAACCGTATTTGATGAAAAAGAGCCTCTTGATCATGAGTGATATTGCCACTCTTTGAGCTAATCGTCATGTTATTTCATTCTTATTATTAACTTCTTGGTTATTAGTATTTTTATTTGTACGGCTAGCAAAGATAACTGTCATTTATTTAACACTCTTTAAATATTGGTGTATTAGCTGGACAACCAGAGACCCTTCTCCTACCCCCGTAGCAACTCTTTTCGTAGAACCATGACGCACGTCTCCAGCAGCGAATATCCCAGGCACATTTGTCTCGAGTAAAAGTGGTTGACGATCCAGCGTCCAGCCTTTAAGACGTTTACGCCCATTTTGGATCAAATCCTGACCGGTTAAAATAAAGCCATTTGCATCCCGCTCTATTAGATCAGCAAGGGCATCAGTATGGGGAACTGCGCCAATAAATATATAGAGGATAGAACATTGAATAGTCTGCTTCTCTCCTGTATGAGTATCTGTTATAGTAATGAATTCAAGCCTAGTTTCACCTTGTACCTCGATTATTTTTGAATTTAATAATACATGTATGTTAGATGTCTTGTTTATCTGATGAACAAGATAGTATGACATACTCTTACTTAGAGAATCACCACGGACTACAAGCGTTACCGATTTAGCATATTTTGAAAAATGTATTGCTGCCTTGACCTGCAGAGTTGGCTCCTCCAACCATAAATACATCTTCATCCTTACATGATAGCGCTTCTACCATGGAGGCACCATAGTATACACCGGCTCCAGTCAGTTTATCTATTCCCTTTATATCTCCCAACTTGCGATATGATACTCCGCTCGCTATAAGGAGGGCATGGCAGCTTATCTCTGCCCCGTCTTTCAATTTAGCTATCCGATATGGACCATTGATGCGTATACCCATGACTTCCTGTGGGGATAGAATCTCGACGCCAAATCGAACTGCTTGCGCAACAGCGCGTCTAGCAAGATTACTGCCGGTGAGACCAGAAGGAAAGCCGAGGTAGTTTTCGATATTAGAGCTCATGGCTCGCCTGTCCACCAGGCGCTTGTCTTTCAATTAGTAATGTACTGAGACCCTCTGATGCACCATATACTGCCGCTGCCAATCCGGTTGGTCCTGCTCCTATTATTATCAAATCATAGAAAGGCATCTGTGCATGGGTTTTCAGACCGATTTTTTCTGCGAGCCCCGAATTAGATGGCTCATCCATGTATGAACCATCGGGAAAAACGACAACTGGTAGGTTCAAGGAGGGTGAAAACGAACGAGACAATGAAGAAGTAGATGGTGTATAACCAGAACGTTCTCCCTTGCTAGTTGAATCAACATAAGAGAGTAGTCGACGAGCTTCATCAGTCTCTATATCCAGCCATTGAAAAGGTATGCCATTTCTGGCTAGAAAATGTCTTACTTCATATGATTTGGGAGACCATCTTAATCCTATTACCCTGATACCTTCATATGGAGGCTTGAATGAAGCCCACCAATCGTCTAACAAGTCATCAAGTATAGGGTATAAATGTTCTTCAGGCGGGTCCCACGGTTTCATCAAGTAATAATCAATTTTAGCTTTGTTTATGGATCTTATTGCAGCCTCTGTATCTGCATAAGCTGTAAGCAATACACGCTTAGCTTCTGGAAATATATCCATGGATCGTTCCAGGAATTCTACTCCAGACATCTGAGGCATTCGCTGATCTACTAACAGCAATGCCAGCATCTCGTTACGTAATTTCAACTCTTTCAATAATCTAAGAGCATTTTCACCAGATTCCGATTTAAAAACACGAAAGCGCCTACCATATTTCTGTCTTAAATCACGCTCAACGGCTCGAACCACTTGTGGATCATCATCCACGGTAAGCAAGACTGGTCTCATAGTCTTATGTTAATAGCCTCCACGCTCTTTACTGGGAATTAAATTACCGGCTATTTTTAGTTTCACCTTACCTACAAATAAGCATGGTCACGATCATGACTTTTGCCGCTCATTTCCTTCATGCTGAAGATGTAATCAGTAATAGTTATCATAAAATGAACAACATCATCAAGAACACCATCAGACACTGTTTATGGACGATCTTATCAAGATGACAATTATAGGAGTTAATATTGGACCACGCTAAGAAACTTTATGATGTGACGTTAGAAAAAGTCACAGACACGATCGTTGGGAATTTGAGTCAGAAACTTCATCATCATTACAATCAGAATCAGTTGATATGCATATATGAAGCTCTGAAAGGAAATAAGTGAGGAACATCTGCATTACGAACAAGAAATTGATGACAACAATCAGAATCTTTCATTGCACCCGTAAGGTCTAATTTTGTTTCTGATTCTATGAAGTTATCTATCAAGTAGGTCATATTGAGGATCACAGTCAACTTTCGACTGTTGTCATAGCGATAAGAACCTGACTTACTCGACTTTTGTTCCTTTTGGACATTAGGACTTGGCTAGCATTTGCAGCGCGCATGAGGCCGTATCCGGGATTTCAGGTTTTTATTTAGGCAAGTATTGCAATTAATATGAATGGTTTATGATTGAAATAACGGTTGGCCATACTCCTGATGCTGATGACGCATTCATGTTTTATGGAATTGTATCTGGCAAAGTTAAATCTTCAGACTTCAAAATAAAACACTTTGTAGAAGACATAGAGACATTAAATAAAGCGGCATTTAAGCACCAACTGCATATCACAGCAGTTTCTGCTCATGCTTATTACTATTTAAGCGATTATCAGATACTTCATACCGGTGGTAGCTTCGGATTAAACTATGGACCTATTGTCCTTTCTAAAAAGAAGTTAACCCAAAATCAATTAAGAGATAGCATAATTGCAGTACCCGGAAAATTGACTACTGCTAGCTTACTCTTGAAACTTGCACTAGGGACTTCGTTTACGGAAAAAGAGACACAATTTGAGCTCATTCCAGAAGCTGTTCAAAATGGGCAAGTGGATGCTGGGCTTGTGATTCATGAAGCACAAATCGCTTACGATAAATCAGTGTTTTACAAGGTTCTGGATCTTGGGTCTTGGTGGAATACTGAAACCAGTGGATTACCTCTTCCACTCGGAATTAATATAGCAAGTACTAAGCTAATGAATGAAGCTCAGATACAGGCTTTCCAGACCCTCTTTAAAAATTCAATCCTTTATGGTCTAAATAATACCGATGAAGCTGTAAATTATGCGATGAGTTATAGCAGAGGTCAATCGAAAGATATGATTACTAAGTTTGTCAAGATGTATGTGAACAATGTAACTGTAGACATGGGTCCCGATGGTGAAAAGTCGCTCATAAGTCTATTTGAACTATCCAGAAAACATGGATTGTTACCATCAGCATGTAAACTAAATTTCGTATGATTAAGTATTAAATCATTTTTATCATTTTATGAGAGGCATTTTCTTATTGGCATTAACCATTACCATGTTGGCAAGAGATTTAGGAGTACATAGTGTTAAGTAATTCCCGTAATATTGTTTCAATTTGCTACAAATCGTTATTAAGTCGAGCTTAATTTCCCCATATTCGTAGCTAATTTCTATAGGCCTAAAATGCCAGTCATCATACTAAAAATCAAAAATCGATAACATATCACTAGAAATTTTTAGGCGAAGCTGTTGTTCATTGCAAGATTCTACTTTTGACTTGGGAATCATGTACATACGTAACTTAACGATGCTCCCATCAATTACAATTAGATTGTCTTTATACTCTGCCATTACATTTCCACAAAATGTTTGGTCGCTAGTTTTTACTGGTCTTTTCATTTGTACTATCTCGTCCCAATCCAGTGGTAAAGTTACGATCCCCATCTCCAGAACAGAGTTTATAACAATCACTCCTATTTTAACAAAAAAAAAAGCTACTATATAAAAAACTATTAGAACCGATTACTGTGTGATTAGTAATGAAACAAAGTATTTCACTTAAGTATAGAAGATATTGACTGGCCTGCACGATTTACTAGAACATTCGGAAAACGTGTCGTAACTAATTATGGCATAGATATTTTATCTCTATAGGCTATATCATTGCCTAAAGATATCGTTTGTTCTTCCTTCTCTGATTTCAAGACAGGCATTAATTCTGTTTCAAGAATATGTGGCAGCTTTCGGATCTTATTTTCTACAATGTCTCTCATCTGTTCTAAGTCTTTAGCACGAATTTTCAACAGAAGATCGAATCTGCCGTGCATTTCATGGATTTCTAAGGCTTCATCAATTGTCGATAAATCAGATATAATACTGTCCGCTGACCCTGGTTCAATATTAATTCCCATAAATGCAAGATGATCATAACCCAAAAGCCCATTGTCCACAGAAATGGTGAATTTATTAATAATGCCTGCAGATATCATTCTCCTAACCCTTATATGAATAGTTGCATCCGAGACTCCAATTTGTTTAGCTATATTTACAAAAGGTGTCGAAGAGTCCTTGTTCAATATATCAATTATTTTAAGATTAACGTCATCTATTAGCCGACGATTAGCATCATCACTATTAATGTCAGAAGCCTGCACGATAATATCACCTGTAAATAGTTCAAACGAGATATAAAATCATTTGGTCTCGCTATTAGTCAATATTACTTACTTTTGCCAATCAACGGGAAATCTAGGTCAGTTTACCTTTTTGGGGATGGTTTATCCGAACTCTATCAAATGTTTATTTTGTATGCCTCACCATATTGTATGATTACCGAATCGAAAATCGTCATTGGCTTCGGCTCGGCGTCACAGTACAGCCAATTAAAATTGAAGTTATTTATAACAGTTCCTATTGCAACCGTAAGGGTGCATAGAGAGTGTTGTGCCCGCGTTCCTCAATGTGGTTACAACTAGCAACCATACTAATCCTTGTGCTTAACACTGTTGAAAAATGGTTATACCAATCGTCTTACCGATACTGCAGATAGGTAAGATATCTATTCCTTCAATCCGATGACTCGAAGCAGTGCCCTGGAAGTGCTGCCAGTTTATTTGTATGATCAAGACTGATACTTTTATACAATTCAGTTATCCATTAGGTTGTTGGATCATACTAGATCGAATTTATCGTAACTGATGCCATTTAGTACTCAATTTAAGTTTTTTTGAGTTCAGAATAATAGATTCGGTCATAAAAATTTCAGAATCTCGTCAAACTGGATCTCTAGCTAGCTAAAATTGTTTTAGATATCTAATAGGATATCGAAGGATTAATCTGGTAAATAAGGAAGGGCATCTAAGATCGTGAAGTTACACGTCGTCATGGTGAGTACAAATATTCTAAAAACAGGTCATTTCATATGTATGCTACAAATATGGACGATTATGATTGATGTAACCAAAAAATCATGATTAGAATTAGAAGAATTGGAAAATTCCATAATTTGAAAAAGCATTTCGATAGACGTCTAAAACACATTTAATAGCGGTATTGTTTAATCATTGTAGTTCATTACTAAATGGATTTTAAAATAAAATTTGCAATATCTGCTGCGATAATGGTTGCGGTCATCTTAAGTTCTGTCCTCTATTCCACAGGGCCATCATTGACAACCAGTGGCGTCAATAGTAAAGCATCAAATCTTCTCAGAATTGGTTATTTTCCGAATCTAAACCATGCTCAGGCACTTATAGGGCTAGGGACTGGAACTTTTCAGAAAGCTTTAGGCGAAAATGTTAGAATTGATTCAAAGATGTTCAGTGCCGGCCCATCACTTATCGAAGCCTTATTTGCTAATCAAATAGATGTAGCCTATGTTGGCCCGAATCCTACAATAAATGGCTACGTTGTATCTGATGGAAATGGGCTGAAAGTAATTTCTGGAGCAGCAAGCGGCGGAGCGGTATTCGTAGTTAGAAATGACTCGGGAATTAATTCACGTAAAGATCTAGGTAATCGAGTCTTCGCGTCCCCACAACTGGGTAACACACAAGATGTGGCACTTAGAAAATATCTAGCAGATAGCGGATTCAAGACCAAAGAGAATGGTGGAAATGTCACGTTAGTCCAAGCAAATCCTTCAGATATTCTTACCTTGTTCCTTAAGAAACAGATCGATGGAGCATGGGTACCTGAGCCATGGGGAGCCAGACTAACAAAAGAAGCCAATGGCAAGATCCTTGTCGATGAAAGAAGTTTATGGCCTGATGGTAAATTTATAACTGCGAATATTGTTGCCAGAAGTGAATATCTTAAGAACAATCCAGATACAATCAGAAAATTTTTGTCAGCTCACATTAATGAGACGATGTGGATAAACAAGAATAAAGATAGTGGAATTAAATTATTTAATGAAGAATTAAAAAAAGTTACTGGGAAAGCTATACCACAAGATGAGTTAAGTGATGCATGGTCAAGGGTGGTATTCACATATGACCCTGTGAAATCATCATTATTCCAATCTGCCAATAATGCGTATGATCTTGGATTTCTGGCAAAAGGAAAAGAAAGACCGAACCTATCCGGATTATATGATCTGACGTTATTAAATGACATACTTAACCAAAGATCACTCCACACAATAAGGTAATTCATTAATTATACACTTAGAGTTGGGATATCCTGTGTCAGAATCTCAATCCACAGTCAGGAAATGAAAATAATTTTCCGGTCGTCCGCCGCTCTATTGCGTTATGGAGCTTGTTTGGATTGTCTTCGGCAACTCTATGCATGCAGATATTTTTTATCCGAAATACTTGATATCTATATCCTAAATTGTGTCTCAAGGTTTCGTGATCCGTATTACAATAAATTAATAAGGCTTCTTTGTAGCATATTTAAACTCGAATAATCAAAATGTCTTGGTAGCTCGGTAATCTGTGACAATCGGTCGCTATGTTATGACCAATTGATTGCTCGTCTAAATCTAATCAAATGAAAGTGGATGAAGCTAGCTTTTGTCCTTGGTTACTAAAATACACTTTCATTCAATATCATTGCCAACAGTGCGGATCTAAGTTCCTTACCATAAGCTGCCTGCTTAAAGTATACCGCATTCTTTGTGTTGTCGATCTCTTGAGAAATCTCTTCCATCCTTGGCATCGGATGCATGATTGATACGTCAGTTTTGGCCTTTTTGAGAACGTCCGTATTAATTACGTATGTGCCTTTAACCTTTTCGTATTCCTGTAGATCTGGGAACCGTTCTCTTTGTATTCTAGTAACATATATTATATCAAGTTTGGACAATATGTCTTCCTCTAAGGTAGTATGTTCATGAATTCTTAATTTGTGCATAACGTCATAGATGGATTCCTTCCTTATCTTCAAAGATTCCGGCGAAATTAGATGAATCTTGACATCGTAATAAGTTAGACCATATAACAATGAATATACAGTTCTACCATATTTGAGATCACCTATTACACCGATAGTGAGTCCATCTATTTGCTTTTTTTCCTTAACGATAGTATATAGATCTAACATCGCCTGTGTAGGATGCTCTTCACTTCCACTCCCTCCGTTAATTACGGGATTCTTCGATAATTCACAGGCGAATCTACTTGAACCATCCAATGGATGACGTAATAGAACAATGTCTGAATAGAGATCCATAATCCTGATAGTATCTGCCAAACTTTCACCTTTCTCGATCGAAGATGATTTAGGATCGGAAATCCCAAGTGAGCTCCCACCCAACGATGCCATTGCCGCTTCGAAGCTCATTCTAGTCCTAGTACTCGGTTCATAAAAAACTGAGCCAAGAACACGCCCTTTGCCTAGTTCACTCTTTTCATTTGGTTTTAAGTTACTCAGTTTGTCAGTATATGAAAATACAAGTTCCAGATCTTGTTTATTAATATCATTTATTGATACTATGTCACGGTTGTAGAAATTGTTCTTCGGCATTCCGCAATTTATTCCTTATATTCATACCGTTTAAGTATGTCGGATTTTGATTTTAGTGAATTGCTATCAACTGGATTACAAACATGATCTAAGTTCGATCATGAAAAATCATTTGTGATCCATTCCAATAGGTTCATATGAACAACATATTGAAAAACTTCCTTGATTGGGAATTTACAGATATGATTTATATAAAAGCCCAAATATTGGACTATTTGCTAAAACTAACGATCGTATGCTGATAGTGCCCTTTGGAGTCCCACAGACTAAGAGCACTAAACTATCAGAATATTTACAAGTTGAGCAGGAGCTCTTTGGATCGATAGCGGGTACCAGGCTTATTGGTGCAATGACTGTCATGAATAATAACGGAATTCTGGTTCCTGCAACGACTCTTGATGAGGAAATTCAAATGCTTGAACAAGTTAGTGGTTTAAATGTTGAACGTCTTAAAACAAAGTTCACTGCCATTGGGAATTTGATTTCAAGCAACGATAAAGGAGCCTTAATATCACCATTATTTGAAAATGGGGTTCTCGAACAAGTTCAGGATGTATTGGGAGTTCCTACAAACTCTATAACTGTAGCTGGTTACGTGCAGGTTGGATCGGCGATCGTTGCGACTAATCTAGGCGCAGCAGTACATCCTAAGGCGAGCGATGAGGAAATTGAAAATATATCAGATATACTCAAAGTTCCAGTTGAACCTGTGACTGTGAATGGCGGCATACCATTTCTATCATATGGCATGCTTGCTAATTCAAAATCTGTGGTTGTAGGCAGTCCGACTAGCGGACCAGAATTGGTTATGATTACCAGAGTCTTCAAAATATAACCATGAATTGATAGGTAAAGCAAAAAGCGCTTTAAGAATTCGATAGCAGATTCCTCGATATGGAACTGAAACAGATGATTCGATGTTTTCTAGTCAGTCTACTTTACTTGGCATCTTAACAAGTGCAGGAAAAATCACCAGGACAATACTATGGTGTTCCGCATTTTGACGCCTAGACCAACTTACTGCTTGCTTCTTTCCAGCTAAATCAGGCGTACAGATAATGAATCAAATAACGAGTATAGTCAACCAGATTATCACGAAAAGTAACGATAAGTACTAATAATTCATAACAGGTGGTTGCAACTTAAGCACGTTTTTTCCTTCATTCAATCAAATTTTTTTTGAAGAAAAACTTGTTAGATAAAGGACAGAGTAAGCCCGCTACCGCACCTGGCAACAAAGACTAGGATTTTGGCAAGCGAGGTCTCTATCTTTTAGTGGATGTTTTCTGATTGTCCACATACAGCGTAAATACAATTATTAAACTTTCCGATCATATTGTATCTGAATGACAATCTATTTGATATAATATAAAAATATTGTAAATATATCATACATTTTTTATAAGAGTAATAACGTCTACGAGTCAGATTTTAAATGGAATGTTATAAGTGGACCTGTCAGAGCGATAACCAATAATGGATCGTCAACGTATGGCCAATTTTGAGTACTTTTTCTTAATTTATTGTCAGTAAATATCAAAATTTTCCACCATACATGAAACCGAAATATTGCTGAACAGTACCGCAATAATACATTCAAACACATTAGAACGCAGTTAATGAAGCTGATAATTTATAGCGTGAAGCAATCATCATAGCAGTTTAATACTTCTATTACTGAATATAATTATGCCAACCGCATACGTTCTTCTAAACTGTGAACTCGGACACGAAAATGAGATTATAAATGAGCTAAAGAAATTACCAGGCATCGTTGATGTAGAAGGATCATACGGGGTCTACGACATGATAGTAAAGATCAGTGCTGATACTATGGACAAGTTAAAAGAAACGATAACGTGGCATGTTAGAAAAATAGATAAAATAAAATCAACACTTACACTTATTGTGATTGAGGGTCAGGGATCATGAATAAAGTCACTATCAGGATTGAATCAGAACTGGATTTACTCTATGTTAAAACGTGACTCGATGCTTGATACGACAGACTAACTGATATTATTGTTACTGATATTGCACGTCAAGGAGCTCTTAATCACTGGGCGAATCTTTTAGAATTATATAGGCTCGAGATGGGTTAATAAAATCAATAAGTACAATCACAAGTCCGTATTAAATGGCTGGCCAGATAAATGTGATGCATGATACAGATTCTATTTGGATTTCATATGCATTCATACGACACTACCACCGTCTACCTCCTCTATTTTTGGCTTTTTAGACATTAGATAGAAGCCGTGGGCTGAAATAAGAAGAGCGGCAAGAGACATTTTTGTAGCGAATACTAGATTCCATGGAGTTTTTGGGTTAGGATATGGCACATTAATGCTATCTAATTTCATTATTCCTTTCATAACATCGACCGTGATGAATGAATTCCATAGTATAAAATTGTATATAAATTCATATAGAGCTATAATTGCAATAGCTAATACGACTATCTGAAGTATCGATTTTGTCGATTTAGAAATTCCTTGGACTTTGTTAGTGCCAAGCTTAGTTACGCAGTACCATCCTACTACAGATACGATCATAAGATAAGTTACGAGTTTTGATAGGCCCTTTACTGGGAATTCAGTGTCTACGAGTACCTCTCCAATGACTACTTTTCCAGTATTAAGATACTCATTAACACTCACATAAATTGCATAAATAGTTATAGCTGCCATAACAAATGCGCAAAAATAGAATATTCCGAGATAGAGTTTTCTTGTGACCCTCTCGTCGCCTTCTAAACGTAGATCGTGCATTCTCGTTGAGCTAATAGTAAATATAGCCGGTATAAATAATTATTACGATAGACAAAGAAATTACATGGTCTTGAGATCCCTAATTTTCAAACAATGGTAGACATAATGAGGGTAACCTTCTCCAGGAGTAATTGGCTTAGGCTCATAAGATGAAAAAGCAAAGCCCGAAAATCTAACCCATGGTGATCAGCTATGATAGTTAGTCATTATTCTCGGAATATAGATTATACAGTATTTAAGCTAGCACTATGGTACAAAGGGCTCTGTAAAGTTAAGGAAAAATCTATAGCTTTATGACTCCGATATAGGTTATGATGTGTCAAATAAGAAAGAGAACAGAACCTGAGGATATAGCATATTCTCTGTATCTGTATTTCCTTGGTCTTTCATTAAGAAATACTTCCAAAGCTGTGTCTAGATTTGTTAAAAGAAGTCATACTGCCATCAGAGACTGGATTCAAAAATATAAACCAGAGATGTTAAGTTCCAGAAAGATAGATACGTATTACTGAATTTATAATTGATGAAACTATCATTAAAGTTGGTTCCGAATATATCTGGTTATGGATAGCCATTGAAAATGAATGATAACCGAGAAATCCTTCAAATAAGCATATCAAAAGAGAGAAACATGTTTGTTGCAGAACGTTTTATATTAAACCTTGTAAAAAGATATGGAGAACATCTATCCTGTTTCAACTGATGGAGGTACATGGTATCCACAGGCTTGTAGATTCTTGAGACTGCACCATCACATCCATTCTCCATATGAGAAAAGTATCATAGAAAGGACGGTACAATACATCAAAGATAGAACAGAATATTTCGATGATTATTTTCCTTGTAGAAAAAGTAAGTGTAAATTGCAACACATACAAAAATGGTTGGATCTATTTGTTAGTCATCATAACAATAATTTGTTATCTTAACTTTACAGAGCCGGTACAAAGGATAACGTACGAAAAATCGTTTATGCTGTTATTAATATACTAAAGACTCAGTACAATTAATATTCCTAGCAATTAATGTACTGAATTGCAATCTAATTCTCTAATTTGTATGTGATAATGTCTAACTCGAGTTAGGCCCCTAGACTCGTTCAACTATGTAACTAATATGTTGAATCCAGATTTCATTTTCATAGGAGAACCATTTAGAATAATTTATTAGGCATAACCGTCGAATTAGTCCTGATCACAGAAATAGATGAAGGATTCAAATGATTATCCCGAGACCAGTACGGTAAAGTTGAGGGGCAAAACAGCAATCGATTCTGCTCATAAAAACACCTGCATTGAAGATGAAAGAAGAATTACAAATAGAATATCCGATATTTATGGCGTTACGAAAGAGGAAGCGAGCGACATACATACCAACTATCATCAAGGCAGAATAAGAAATATACTTCGTCAGAGGGCAAAAGGACAAGGAATGAGAGATTCAATCTTTGAGGAAAATATGCAACGATTAAATATTATAAAATACGCTCTTAGCATATCACGGGGGGAGTTAATAGAGATGGCTGCGGGTGACATTCTCTTCAAAGAATTATCAGACATGCAAAATAAGAACGAGGGTATGTCCGATGATAGGTACTTTAATTTCTATCATTAATGTAAAGGACTATTGATATATGATATTAAACGAAATATTATATCTGTCAGCTGTCAGAAAACTGCTGGATTACTATTGCCAATACAAATTAATCAACTGTCATGTGATTAGTCACCACCTGCGGTGAAAAAAACTATTTTCATTTAGATTTCTAAAGTTAATAATGATTCTAGTTCAAATCGTGTAAAATAAAGTGTCAATAGTTGCACCACCATAACGAATGCACTCCTTTTAGTCCCAATTACCGTACATGAAGGAGGGATTCCATTTATATGATCATGAATGTAAATTGCATACACGACTCCTGTGTCATCGTATTCATTTGTACTCAATTATCGAATCTCCCGAATAATAACAATCGTTAATTCAGTCAGTCAGTCAGTCAGTCTTCAATGCCACGACACTCGTTGAACTGATCTTACGTCTAATGGCTTTATGATGTAAATGTGATAAAGACTTAAATATTCATACGAAATAAAATCAAATACCATCCGAAGGATCATAGATCATAGCCGTACTTTTGCATAATTTTCTTTACATCTTCATCGCTAACTTGAGAAAAGTCTCGAATTGTCCAATGGCATGAAAAATCTTCGATGAAAATAAGATTATCAATTTATCTGCAGCTCGCTCCAGCTCACTGATAGTATCTGGTGATTTGGGTACCGCTGGAACAACAATAACCAAATATTTGTAGTCATGTTTTCCCTCAGCCAGCGAGCAGCTGCCAATCGTAATTGCTCCTGTGGCAATGCCATCATCAACCAATACAACTATCTTTTCATGCGACTTAAGTAGATTGTTTTTATTACCTCTAAACTGAAATAGATATTGGATCTGTTTCTGTTTCTGTGCCATAATATTTTCGTCTATATATATTGTCTATAGATATCGTGAAAATTAGCCACTACACTTTCGTTAGAATAATAAGTCCCTTTAGGCATGACTGCTCCAATCGCAAGCCCATTCGATGGTGGCCCAACCTTCCTTGAAACTATGATATCAAGGTCACATCCGAGCTGCGAAACAACAGTATCCCTAACAACTACGCCTCCTATAGGAATTGCCAAGACTATGACTGAATCTTTGGCTATCTGTCCAAATTCGCCTCGTAACCATCCTTCTACCTTTGATGCAAGCTCTTGAGCGGCCTCGCTTCTGTTCTGGAATATAGCCTAGGACTAAATCAAATTTTCTTCGCTCAAATATAATAGTGATTGCATCAAAACTATATGGATGATTCTAGTATATTAGCATAAGGTTTTCTTTCTGTGCATCATAGATGCGTAAATCCTTGTCATGTATACTAAAATATGTAAGATCATTTTATTACATAATGTATCAATATTTGCTTACTCTGGTTACTATTCTAAGAATTGTTATTAACATCCGATGCTCGTACTATCTTACCATTTCCTTAGGCCTTCTCTCAAATCCTTCATTTTAGCATTCTCTACCCTATAAGAATACATCGATTCTGAAACCCAGCCAAATCGAGTTCGGTCTAATTCCAGTTTAGTATCAACCCCCATTGATAAGCTAATCCCAAGATCATGCTTTGATACACGTAGATGCCGAACAAATCGATCAGCACCGTTTTAAGTGCAAGGCCAGAATTTTGAGGTAGTAAATCCGGGTCGATCTCACACTGTTCCCTTGTCGGAAACCCCTCGAATCACCAACTGGTGTTCTCCTTTAGGTATAAAAAGATCTAACTTAATTGTTTTCCCATCTCTATTAATACTTGTTTTTGAGTCATATACTAATGGGTAGGGCTTCCCGTCCATTGTGACAGATACTGTATGATTACTTGATAACTGCGCGAGTCTAAATGTGAGTGGTCCGCCAGTAGGATTGTAATGTTGTATGCCGAATTTTATGCTATCGGAACTATTGTCATATCTAAAATCGCTTACCTTTGCAATAGCCTGTAAATCATAGGTTATAAATCTGCCGTCTCCTACGCTAAGTGTGTTAATAGGTTCGTTTAGATCAACCCCAGCACAACTGTAATAAACCACCTTCGATTTTATCGCTGCATTTGGAACGGCAGTGAATTTAACTTCCTCCCCTGGTCTGATGGTGGAGATTGGTTGACTCTTTACCGAATCTATTTGTGTACCATTGCCGTCATGAGCAGATGCATATACGCTAACATTATGAAGATCTAGCTGGCCTGTATTTTTCGCAGTTCCCGTGAGAAGGCCGTCTGGACGAGATGCGAGATTTGAGTAATTTAACTTGAGCATACTATTGTAGTTAGGGATGGGCCTTCCCAACGTACTCACAAGAAATGCCTTACTTTGTACACTGAAGATATTTGGATCAATTACAAATTTAAACGGAGATCCGCTTTGTGGATATATGACCTTCCCATATAGCGATTGGATCATTGTTGAAATCACATGATCGTTGCTTTTGATGTTGTGTTCAGAGCTGCTTTTTTCACTTACATTTAGCCCAACTCGTACCTCTGCTGGAATGCTTCCAACATTATCCACAACTCCTACAATATTTAACAGGCCATGCGAATCCATGAAAGATCCCTGCTTTGCAAATGTAAAATCTTTCAAAGACAAACTCCTATGAGGATTAGTATATTCTGCGTATGAGCCTTGAAAAAGCGCTAGGTGAGAACAACATAAGGCAATGATAATAAATACCAATGGTATAATCAGCTTGAATTTAGTTAGATTATTCAATAAAGTCCTTATCTTTAAAAGTGAATATAAATTAAACTATATAATTTGGGTTATGAGATAAATTTTGCCCTATTCGTGCATGCGTGCGTGAATCTAGTCTTATACTAGTAGAACTCGCTGGAAGTGTGCGACAAAAAGCCGCGTATATTTAGTCATGCTTTTCGTCATGCTAGATGGAAAGGAAGGAGACGATGTCCAAGATGTGGATATGGATTGTTGTACCATCTTAAAGATAAGAGGTTTGGATGCAAACGTTGCAGATACAAATTTGGAGAGTTGACAGGAACTTATCTTGGAGAGTTTTATTTCCCACTTGATATACTAGTGCACCTCCTCTATCTCTATGCTCTTGGAGTACCAGCGTAAGAATCCGATTTTATGTTCCACTTAGCTTGGCCACAATAGAGAGAACATTGAGTATTCAGACAATCAATCTACAATGAATCACTTCAGAAATTAAAGGAGCTGAAGAAGCTGTCGGGAGAAATAGAAATAGACGAAGCATTATTTGGTGGGCATAGGAAAGGAAAACGCGGATGGGGTGCAGAAGGTAAAAGCCTGGTATTTGGAATACATCAAAGAAATGGCAAGGTCATCACATTTCCTGTATCTGACAGAATACATGATACACTAATTCCATTAATTAAACTCCATACTAAGAAGGGTTCCTTGTATTATACCGATGACCATACTGCATATGCTTCATTAGATCTAATCGGAAAACATCAGATAATTGCTCATCGAATGGAAGAATATGTACGTGAAGATACTAGTCATATCAATGGTATTGAAGGATTCTGGAGTTATGCAAAGACCTGGTTGTATCATTATCGAGGAGTACCCAAACAGTACTTTCACCTGTACCTTAAAGAAATAGAATTTAGATTCAACCATAGGAACGAAGATATCTTCCGATTACTAGCTAAAATAATGGTAAGACCTGTTCCAACTTCTTAGGTATTACCTTATTTTATATACGACTTTAAATTCAGTTTTCTTGTATTTATGTATTAACGGAAGGCACAATTCTTTCTAAACTAATATCAGATCCTAAGGATCAAAGTCAGATAATAACACTCATAACGATCGGAATCAAACTTTTCTTACATAATTAGAAAAACAATTAATTATGAGTATTCAGCTATCATCGATAGAAAACACATATGGTTCAACTTAAATTGAACATGGTGAAATAATGATGTATTGCCATAGGTGTGCTAGAGAGCTAGAAGAAGATCGATTATATACTGGCGCTTATATATCTGATTTTGAAATAATCTGCAGAGATTGTTGGATTAATGGCTGGACGGAATAAGATTTCTGTTCATTGATTACCTAATATCTGCTTGGGCCCAAACCAAGACGGTAGAAGTACGCGAACCATGTGTACACCATGATCAACTTATATTGTAGATTAAAATTGTTCTCATCTCATTTGTCATTAACTTCTGTTGTATTCTATACAATAATCGCCGCTATCCTGAAATATCTCTGCGGTTTCTGTTCTACACTTATCACAACAACGATAAAAACTATTATAATTAACGTCATCTGCATCTCTTCGAGAATATGTTAGGATCATTAACATTCATTTCAACCGTGAGATTAATAATAATGACTTGTATAAAAGACTCCCCTATACGAATAATATAGTAATTTCTGAGATAATTTTAAGAAATGTCCACAAATTCTTTGTGATGACAAGCAGATAGATGATGGTAGATTAACTTCGTCATTGAACAGCACATCTTTCCAGCTTTAACTGGCTATGATTTAGTTGGAGCCGTAAAAGTGATGAAAGCAGTGATACCTATAATGAGAAAGCAAAGGAACGGCAAAATAGTAAATATAACATCTATGGGAGGAAGGATTGCGATTCCATTTCACTCCACTTATCACGGAACTAAATTTGCTTTAGAAAGTCTGTCTAAATCTGTACCACTCGACCAATATGAAGATGGCCGCAAAGCCATCAGAATCAGAATCTACTGATTCATCATATAGTCAAATGAAAATTAAGATATCAGAATCGTTGAATATATACGATACAAGATTTCTAAGGAAAGGTAAACAGAGTTTGAGCTTGCATATGAGAGGGCTCAGGAAGCTCTGAGGAGATCCTCGCATTGTCTCGATTATGATCTATCTCATTGTATTGAAAAGCCTGAGCATTATATCCTTAGAATAAAATGGGACTCGCTAGAAGGACATATGGAGGGGTTTCGTAGTAGTCCTGACTTTCAGATATTCTTTGGAGCAGTTCAGTCATTTTTCAATGACATAGAAGAGATGCAACATTACGAGCTAACACACATCAAGAAATGAAATCTAATTTTGTAACAGTAACAGTAACTGTGCTAATGATGATATTATATGGGAATCAAAGCGGCAAGACATAAGCGACTCAATATATTACAAGACGTTGAAAAAATAAGTGGTCGACAGATACGTCTACAATCACTAACGACATCAATACGAAGACTATACACAAAGATAATCAAGAAGACTCCCATATGAGAGAATTACTAGCCCTTGATCGCTTTTCAGTCGAAGAGAACCAGACCCATTTCACAATACATTGGATTAATGACACTTTTCATACGGTGGTTGTTAAAAAATGGAGGGTAAAATCGTAGATAGGCGCATAATCATTGGCTTATGTCTGGAAGTGTGGACTTTGTTAAGGAAGGAGGCATTAGAACACCGTATGACAGTGCATGACTATGCTAATTCACTCCTAGAAAGTTACCTGTTATTGCAAGAGGATTTAGAGTTACACGATAGTGATATAGATTGAGAATCGGTCCTTAAATTGGTCGGCTTAAGATGGCTAATCGATATCTTTTGACAGTCACAAACTAAGTACGGTTCCACTGGTAATGATGTTATTGCTAGTACATAAATAAGAGTTTAGGGTTCCAGCAATAATAGGCCAGATGGTATTGTATTTTTACCCATTTTCTAGCCAACGATCAAGTCAGTTTTAATATATTCAGCCTTTGGATGATATTGGCCGCAGTCCTAGTTGGTGTTCTAGTAACTGCCTTTGTATTTGGTAACCATCTTACTACCGTTATTGGCAAGAAATCATTGGCCACTGGTAGTTAGAGATAGTTTTTCTGAATTTACTATCATGAGGCTTCGATAACTCTTTGATTTCCTAATGTACTAGTCCTGTATCATATGGTGGTGCTTAGTGTGACTGAAATAATCATACATTGCTGCTTTTATGTCCCATCTGGTAAGCGTATAGGTAGATTTTGAAGTTATGGCCACGTTCACGACATATTCCGCATATTTTTGGGTCGTTGGGGGTTTTGCTTCTAGTCTTGTTGTTCGAGTTGTAAAAAGTTTATCATTTGGATAAGGTAGTCTCCATTTGTGGTGATCAACAGTGGTAGTGACGCCGCAGTCGAAATAGTTTAGCTGTCTAGTCAATCGCGTACCATTGTTAGTCTCAACCAGTCGTATTGATGGACTTTTTTGGGAGCGTTTGAATATGTAACAAATATTTTTTAATAAGTAATTGACAAAACCTAGAAAGGGGAAGCAGAGAATGGCAAACGCAGGGTTATCTATAGGAAGAAAACTATTTGAAGAGATCGACAGACCAACTGGTAGCAAGATTGTTTTTGAGAATAATGAGGAAGGAGTGGTAGAGAGAGAAAGCACTTGGACTGGTGATATCAAAGGATATGATTCCTTCCCTGTTCCCTCCGGACGCTCTTTTATACATAATAACGGCATAACCATCTCTGATTGGGAGGGTGCACTTAATACTGAAGACGAACAACAGCTGACGTTTAAAGGACTAGACACGAACAAGAATGGGAAGTTTGTGGTGTTACGAACCTATTCTACCGAATCCGAAGCTTTGGGATGGATGAATGGTTTAGTCTGCATACTGCCTGGGGAGTTTGACTCTTCCATTGGAGCGTTCAAGAGTGCTGGTTATGAACTGATGTTATAATGAAGTTTCTGAGTAAAAATCTTGTCAAATAGATGACTCTGCAACATGCAATCTAGATAGGAAAATTCAGCTTCTATTTCTCGTTAGATGTCTATACTAATCCTGCACTAGCATTAATTAAATATTGTAAGTGTTACCGGTGATATATCGGAATCCAAGCTAAACACTATGATAAAAAAATCAATCATTAGCAAAATCCATGAAATGATGGAACCAACACATGAAGGTGCTAGCTACTCTACCACTAACGCCAATGATATATCGGAATCCAATCTTTGGCAATAAATTAATAACATGATATGATCTCTATATGAGAGATATGACCTATATAAAGAATATGCACCTTAAATCTTTGATTTAGTTAATATAAACGTCAATAGAAATACAACAAATATCAACATACTTGTATATTAATGTCTTCATAGCAGATTATACACTTTATCTTGACAAAAGCTTAAGGATATCTACTATAGATAAATTAAGGAAAGTATGATGATTTATCGCGAACGAAAAAAACAATAGAGAGAGAAAGAATATGGATAACATGAGAAGTAAACGAACAGGTCCAGCTAAAAATCGGATCAAAAAAACTACTAAAAACTATCAAAGGCCCAATGATGATAATCAAACCTACAATAAGAGTAGAAATAAAGATATGAACGAAGAACAAAAAAGAGATAGAAAAGCGAATTCTGAAACGATTGATCAAAAAGAAGAAAAACACTCAATATCATTGACGTCTGGCACAAGACTACAACCAGAAGTATTTGATTCGTATAGATATAGCGCCATGTCAGAAATGAAAGAAGCTGCAGATGTGGGACCAGATAATGCAAGCAAAGTATTATCAAAGTTGGAAGAGAAACAGCGATTAGATCCTGCGACGATTAGTATCAACAGTAACGTTAAAACTGATCCTGAAGACAGTCTAAACACAAGCACTACTACTAGCTTTCCAACGATAGCAAATCCTATGCTAGAAGAAAGAGATCGTAGTGGTACAGAACTAAAAGAGGATGGTCTAGGACGACAGGAAATCGTGAAATTAGATATTGCTCAGGTTAGTGAGGAATCGGAAAAACAGAATCATTTAGGTGATGCAATAAGATCCTATGATGGCGAGAATGAAAAAGAATACCAGTCTAACTTAATTAGTAATGATAATGACCCGTCAATTCCTTTAGTAAAATTATGGCAAGATTATGTTGCAGTATGGATCAATACATACACCGAGTTTGTGAAAGCATGGACGAATACAATCAAAAGATGAATTCAAATGTCCTAGAAATTATTTAAATCAATATTAGCGTACTAATCAAAGTTTTTCACAAGAATGCGATTGATTCAATATTGATCATCTACTTTGATAAATGGAAATCACTTCTCAAGTTTTATCATGAGCAATTTTGTCTTTAATCTTGGAAATCCTACTAAGGGATCAAAATGTTTTACCCACTAGTTGCAGATGTTATCTGGCTCATCTATTGTTCCTAATGCAGTACCAACAAGAGCTATTGTTCTACCTAGGACCATGATCTTCGTGTGTGTTGTGATGGCATTTCCCATCTCTTGCTTAATCAAGTCGTAACAAAAATACGGTCGTGGTTAGTATATGGTATTCTAAAGAATAGTATCTATATTACAATGCAGTTGTATATAATAGCCACAATTGATGCTATTATCATTACTTTTTGAAGGTTTCATTCAAAAGCTTCATGTATTCTTCTAAAGTGTTATGTCTAGAGAAGAAGTCTACTAGCACCCTTCCATCCTCATAGTCATTCATGGCTGGGCTTCCAGGAATGAAATCATCTATATCTATATTATGGAATGTTGGTTTCTTTATTAATGTAACCATAGCTTAATAACATGTGGTCAACATCGTATATAACTATATACAAATCTCAAATAAAGTGGAATGGATCAAAATGAGTGAGGCAACATTTTGTAGATGCAACATACGAAACTCTATCATATGTTTACGTCGATTAGGAGTGTAAAGACGGGTAAAATCACGCCAGCTGTATTTTGTTTGGAATGTGATTGTTCTAAATTCATAGAGGGAGAGCAGGAATAACAATTATTGTTATTATTCTGTGTTTGCCATGAGTTGTTTTGTTGTATATTAAATTAAAATTTTTCTATGATGTATAAACCCAGTGATACGGGGTTAATAAAATCGCTAAGGATTAGGCTTTATGTTGTCGATGTTAACAAAATTTTACTTGCTGCTAAAATGAAAGTAGTTAGTTATCAATGATAATTAAATAATAAATAACGCGGTGTGGAAGGTGAATTAATCATCATAGAATGTCCTACACTATACGACTGACGACGTTTGTTCATCATAGCATATGCTATTGCCTAGGCAATTTTAATTTAATATACATTTAAAGGACGATTCTGATGTAAACTCGTGCCGCCTCTTGTTACAATTTTAGTTTATTACCTTCCGGAACTAATTCTTCACAAATCACTATTTTATTTTTCATTTTGAAGGTATTGGAAATTATCTTTGCAGTTTGCATCGCAGAATTGAGAGGGCTTGTTAGGATGACATCAAAAGTAGTATTGAATCTCTTTATTGATTTTGCAATTCTGGTAATTTCCTTTCTCCCATTTTCTGTAAGGCCTGAATTTCCATTACTGACTTTAAATGCCGGCTCAAACCAGCAATTTTTGCTTGACTCACCGTGTCTTAATAAATATAATTCCAATCAGAATTACGACTCCGCATATCTCTTTCGTGTATATACTGACGATTACTTCTGTTTTTTCTTCATACTTTTTGCTTTCTTCTTGCTTTTCTTATCCTTTTCTCTTATTACTCTGCTTCTTATTCCTCTTCTTATCTTTCTTAACTTTCTTTGATTTTTTAGACACAGAGTCGTCATTAATAACCTGTTCAATTTTTTGTGTTTGCATTTGTAATTGAGCTATCTGATCGTGAAATTCCTTCATTCTAGTTGCTCCGTCTGATGCGAGTTGTTGACTGTCCTTTATGGCCAGTACTACATTCTTAATGTCTTTCTTGATAGATGAAAGTAGTTCTTCTATTCTTGTGTTTTTCTTGTCAAGATTCCTTAATCTGTCGGGATAATTGAATAATCGTAAGTCCAGTTTCATTTGTAAGTGACTTTTGAACCATCTTATCATCATTTTGGCTCCTTGTTTGCTCTATCTTTACGTTATTATCTTTTGGAAATATTTTTTCTGTAGATGAATCTATCATATCTAAGTATCAACAAACTACCTATATATATCTAATAGCACTATATACTACTATATAGAATATATAGAATACGTTAATTAGTATCGAGTTATTTGTCGTGGCAAGCTGTTATTAGATTTAGATTGAAATCTAAATACAATGATAGTACTTGTGGATAGCACACGATAAATTGGTTTGGTTAGTTCAATGAAATGAGCAGCTACACCCCAAATTTGAAAAGAATTACAGATTTGTACAATAGATCGGTTGTCCATAGTTACCTCCCTCAAAATTATCTAAATAGAATCGTTAGTTAAACGCATTGTATAGAAATTATGGCTCTGTTCACTTAACAATCTTTTCCGTAATTTCTCTGTTGTGCATATCTACAAATAAACCCAACCAATTCATGACATGCTTTAGCTTACAATCATTATTATCTTTCCTACAAGGGAAATAATCATCAAAACATTCGGTTCTATCTTTTATTATGTACTGTATTGTCCTTTCTATGAAGCTTTCTTCAATCGAGGAATGATTATGATGTTCAACATTCAGGAAACTACATGCTTGTGGATACCTTGTACCACCATCTGTTGAAATATTGTGCTTTCCATATCTTCTAATCAAAGATTGTATAAACTGTTCAGCTACAAGCATGTTCCTTTCAATGGAGATGCGAATACCAAGTATAGTCCTATCAGTTGGTTCAATAGCAACCCGTAACCATCATACATAGTCACTACCTACTTTAATCAATGTTTCATCTATGATAAATTCAGATAGTTTGCATCTCATTTGCAATATCTTTTTCGGCTTGTAACGCTGGATCCAGTTCCAAATGGAAACATGGTTTCTTTTGATAAATTGAGATAGCCTTTGTGATGTTTTTCGAAGTGATAGGCCTGAGAAGTACTAGCATGGATTATGTCGGTTCCTCTAAACGGTATCGCACGCTTTTACCATAAATAAATCAATATCGATTCCAAAAGCTAACTACAAATAAGATATCTGATATTTGTTCTGATAGAAGTTTGTGTGCCACAGTCCAGTTACTACTGTAGTAAAATGTAGTATATTCAATCTGATGGCTCTAATCGGAAATGCCTAATGTTAGTTTTATATGAAGGCCCACTAATTTGGAATTTTCGCACAAAGTGATTTAATCGATGTAAGTTGTAATTAGACTAAATTCTGGGATTAACAAATGAATGAAAAGAAAAATAGAAGTAAATTGACTTGCCCAATTAGGATTTGATTTTCCTCGACCAGAAGTTTGCTTAGCTATATGAATTTCAATAATCATGGTACGGCCTCTATAACAATAGCGGCATTGACTGTCTGCATGTGATCAAGGATGAATTCAATTAAGGATTGCAGCAAAAACAAACTGAATAAGCGTTGTCTTGTGGATTATCTTTTTTGTCATCTCATTAATAGCCTCTACCTAAAATTGTGATGCAAATCAATAGTGATCATCATTAGCCCATCTCACAAGTCAGTTCTAAAACAATTCATTATATTCAAATTTTGGATTAAGGATAACTATTCCGAATATAAATTTGAATCTAATATCCTTTTCTGGTTGACTCATTTCAGAATGCCGTGCAAAAACTTTATTGTGGATCAAGATTTTTAATAATATATCAGAAATTGAGCGTTTTTGCAAATATTGAGCAATAGCTCACCAAAGGGATGCAGTAAGCTTCAGAAACTCATCTTAAGAAATTACATATTTTCAGTTTAAAAGTGCTTAAAATCATATTATAAGAGTTTAGTCGTATGAAACTGATATCTAAAGCGCAATTTTCTATTAAAATATATATTTTTTTATAATACCTGCTCCTATTATTGATTAGAAGCAATGAAAATTCGCCAACTTGTACACCAAATGATAGGATGTATAGGAATGAGACGTAGTCTTTCAGATGAAAATGAAAGAGGAGGCGAGAACAACAATCAGAATATGAGAAGAATTACAAACGAAGACTATCCAAAAATACCTTCTGATTTCCAATGCTTTGTATGTGGGGTACGATTTGATACAAACAAAGATAGAATACAACATCTAGAACAAGAAGCTCATGCTGGTTTGTATGTTACTGGGATGCCAAACGACTCAGAAGTATAAATGATTAATTCCAATGTTGGAGTAGCTACAGCTCTGCATGTATCGCATCATTTATGCGCGATGTTCGTTTGTCAAGCTCCTTAAGTGGACAATATTAAGGAATAAATTTCCTCATACGAAGAAGATGAATTCTATGAATGTGTGTAAATATGATTATGCTTAATTGACTATATCGAGATTATATGTAATATCTACGAAGTAAACACTAGCAGCAGAAGTGAGAGTACCTATCGGCGTTACTTTAATGTGGTAAAAGATCGTATTAGAATTAGGTGGATCCAAAAATACCATAATTCCTGACCGCAGCATGTTATGTCCATCCCATCTGATTTGGCTTGTGAGTATCTTGTGATATAACGTGCGTAAATTCCTTAAGCAAAATCCGTGGAGCGGCTATTGATTTATCTTGTAATGCAAGTCTCCAGATCCTGATCCTAGAGTGATCGTTTCTACATTTAGTTTGGCTACAGGAATTTCATCTATCAATTTAGTCTAACCTGGCATAGCATGATCTAATCCGAGTTACTGGTCATTGGTCTTGTTGGTTGGTTAGTCGCACGCAATATCCTTAGAGATATCACTAGCAAATTACAATGTTAAGGGTTTTAGAGGATCGATGGTCAGAGAACAGGCTACTTGTTATAAGCGTTATAAGTAACTTAGTTCTATGAATCCTAAGGAAAGTGACCACTTTATGAGTAAGAGTACTGCTACCAATGATCAACCGATTCGCAAGAAAATAGACAATTTAAATTATGGTAAAACGAATTTCATTGAGAAGAATTATTCAACCATTATTGATATAGATAAAGCTATAATAGTATCTGATGTGCATCTCGGGTATGAAAAGTCTAATGTAACAGCATTTCTAGATTTTCTTACCACCAATATTGCAAACGGAACTTCAAAAGACCGTTCGATATTTATCCTTGGCGACCTTTGGGATTTTTGGAGAAAGCACGATACTATATATTCAAAAGAATCTGACGAGGTTCTGTCCTTGATTAACCAGTTCAAAGACGTATATTATCTTCCTGGTAATCACGATCATATTACCCTAGATGCAGCACAAAATTATCCTGATTTTAACTGCTATAATATTGGCAAATACTTTAGGATTAAAAGTGACGACAAAAGCTTCTTCTTGTTCATGGACATGAGCTTGAAGTGATCTCGAAGCTAACATATCTTAAACTCTCCGATACGATAAAATTTCAGATTAACTGTGTAGAATGAATGACACGGAAGGAAATATCGCAAGTTATCTACATGAAATGTTTCATAGAATATTCAGGCAGGGACAGCCTCAAATTACTGATTTCCTGGCAGCCGGCAGAACAACGAAAAGGTATGGATGCAATAGATAAATTTGCCAAGTCAAAAGCTAGGTATCCACTATTAGGGATGCACCTGAATGATATTCTGATTTTTGGGCATACTCATAGACCTTACAATGATATTCAGAATAACGTAGTAAATACTGGGGCATGGATAGCAGACATGTTGGTTCCCAAATGGTTCGAGGAAGAGTATGGCCAAGATAAAGCATGTTTTGGATGGTATATTGAGCGAACCATGGTGAATACAAGCTACTACCATATGGGATCCATCAAAAGACGAAGGCAGAATGGGAGAATTCTGAATCGAACCAACAAGAAAATGAGAGTGAAAAAGGAGAAGAAAAAGAAAATATTGTTAGCAAGCGAGCGTTCAAGTAGGCGAGGTGGTAAAACAAATGGTAGAAGTAGGAAGCGATGCTGTGAAACAAGATTCTTCAACTCCATCCAGATGATTCGGAAAGCAGTGCTCACTGATGAAATCAACTTACTATAAATCATTTGTATATGATATGGTACTTTAAAGAAAAACGCTACTGTGGATATGTGGGACAAGAGTCTAGAATTATTCGGTAGCCGAAAAAAGCAAAAATAAAGGTTCGTTGATTTGCTTCTTATGTGGTATCGATTGATTTCTAGCAAAATGTATAGATTTGTTACGTGATCTAAAATAACTTTAATTATTTCCATGCATAATTATTGAACACCAGAGATGAGGCTTAAGGATATTAAAGAAATATCTTCAGATAGTGTGAGACTTGTCACTGAATTCGGATCACCAGGGATGATAGAATCACTTCGTAAGATCAAAGAAATTGCATCAATAGGACAAGAAATTACTGATTCCATAGAGGATCCTCAAATGGTTAATAATCTAGAACGAATGTGTACTGCCTCTGAAGCATTGCAGCATGCTGGAGATAGGATCAGAAACGTCTCTACACGAGTAAACGAAACTGGTATTGTGGATGAAACTAAAAGTTTGGCATTATCAGTTAAAAATAAAAGAGATTCTAAGTCGGAACAAAATTTAAAGGAGATAATAATTGCTTTTAAGGACGCTGTCAAATCTATTAAAAGTTTAGCAAATGAATTAAGAAGATTATAGATAAATAGTTACATGAAATTACTTGGTTGTTTGTTGCATGTATGTACAGTGCAGATAAGGTCTTTGAGTACTCTTATCTCAAACAGGACATATATATGACTGTGAATGAATGGAATAAGAGGAAACAGATGAAAATACGATGAAAAATCGAATATTAATCCACGGTGTCCATGCCAGGCTAACAAACCCACTCTCGATTCAACATTGCAAATCCAATTCGCCTCTTGTTAAATATCCTCACTTTACTTTACTTTACTTAACTTTTAGTATAAATATGTCCATTTGATATTAATAATAGGTGGTATTAACTTAAGGAATTGTGTAGGAAAGATTGCTACTAATCCAAGCATGAGATGGCTACCGATGTCTACCAATAATCCCGCTAAGTTAATAGGGGCGAACAATATGTCAAAGTTTAATACGGTCATTATAAACGAAATCACATATGTAATTACCTGTAATTTACACGCTATATTCTCTAATGTTTAATGAGCACACCATATTCAGTTATGTATTTTTCTGTGTTTGCCACTCCGTTTCCATCTTATTCTTACCAGAGAGAGCCTTATTGCAAGATATATACCGAACCCTGCGAATATGCAAAGGACTATTCCTGCTACTACATAGTTTTCAAGTAAGCATACAACAGCAAAAACAGTGGTCAGGCCTGCATACGAAAATACTATAATAGGTAAATCCTTGGTAACTTCTCGGCAATTTCTATTACCTGTACGATTACCTTCACGCGATCAGAGGTCGACTTGGACATAGATATTCACTGTTGTGGGTATGATGGTTAAGAAATGATATTAATATTAATGTTATTAGAACTCGAATACTGATATAAGAAAAAGAATTGATTTTTGTTACAAATCATAACTGCCTCTTTAGTTCCAACTATTATGATAATACTCATAATAGCAATTATCGCTTTCTTCTAAGTGTATCGACCGTTTATCAAGAACCTCTCTAAACCTTAACATCGTAAAACTATGAACTGATTAACTCTATTAAACTAATAACAAGATATTATCAATTATCTCATCTACCTATTCAACACTCCTAGTGTTGTAATTAAGCCAATAACAATGTAATGATTATTTCTATCCCAAGAAAATTAATTTGGGAATTCATAACCAAATGTTGTAGTCTAGCATGTCAAGGTAACATCTACATGGTGAGGTCAAATTCTACTTATTATATGATACGTCACTCAAAAACCCTCATCTTACTTTAAAATACTAATGAGCGATAGGAAAAAAGGATTTTCGAAAGTAACAGTTTCTCCACAAATGCATATTTCATATCATTTTACATAAATATCTGCTTTTTATAGATACTTATTCAAAATGAATATATTTCAAAAATTTGTGGTGTGTTGAATTGTCTGTCCGTTAAATGGAGCCTAATCAATTCTGGCAAATGATGTGAGTTAACAATAACTTGGCTATCTTCAAAAATGGTATCTTAGCCTCCAGTTCATTCATTGAATTTTAAATTTTGACAAAGTAGATATTATACAGTCAATTTTCTCTACTATTCACCCCCTATAGCATGGTTAATTACTCCATCAGAACCATCTTGATTTTCAGTCATCATTACTTTAGCCTGAAGAGCGATCTTTTAGTTCATAATCATTAATAATTTCTAACAATAATCCCTCAAAAGATTAAAGATAATAGAGACATTAATTAACTTGGACTAAAGAGAAAATAAAACAATGGGCAAAGAACATTCTCCGGTTTCTGAACATGAAGAACAAGTAACCAAGATTATAGTTACTCTTCAAAATTGGATAGACAAATATGCCAAGAACAATCATATTATTGATTGATTGATTTCTTGGATGTGTTTCACGAATTCGAACTAGTAGTTGAACAAGAATGTGTAGGACAAGGTGTCTCAAAAGATAAGATTGATTTAATCAAAAGGAATGCTGGAGAACGATCTCGAAATAAAACATAAAAGAATGTTAGAGGGAGGAGATTTTATCTAAAGAAAATAGAATAAATCACATAACAACCCAAATCTAAATATTTGAAAATAGCTATTAAAGTTAATATGAATAGGTCTTTCGGGTTCGTTTGTTCGATCAGACGATGCTATGTTATATTATGTTAGTCTACTAGTAGAAGAATTAATATTCTAGATTCGAAGGAGGATATTTTAAAATATGAAAATATTTCTCCACTAAAGTTTATGATATCTTTTGTATATAATAGAGGGATATGTCACCTTAGCTTGTAAATAATTCATTAACTGCAAATAGATCTCTGGAAGTATCTATCCGAAATTCTCGATTTGCTCTAACTGTAATATATCATTATAACAGTTGAGATCTTTTACAATTGGGTCTATCCTTTCAGATGGCACTGGTCCTATACCTATACAGGTAACAGTATCAGGCTCTAACCTGAGTTCTGCCAGCGTCATGTATCTTTACTACAGGCAAATTTGCATTTATGATATTAATAAAATAATCGTTTAGTTCACTGTAACTATTTACCTTTAATATAACCTTAATCTGTCCATCTTCCTCCTTTCCAATCTATCACTCCCTGCATATCAGTATTTACTAGCCCTTTCCATTGCCATAATTGCAGCGTGTGCAACTTGCTGTTGCCTGATCTTACCCACAACTCATTCCTGAAATCCTTGCGAACAATAATAACTTGCTTATACATACTAATTAATTGAGGCTTGGACATAATTGAATTGTATGTTTTTCATATATTATTTAGTAACATATTAACTACATAACATGTGTTTGATTGATTTTGGCCGTTACGACGTCTGGTTTTATAATTGTAGTAGACAAGGATTCGACAGAACAGGACTGACAGAGCACCATTCCAGGTAGCCTTCTGGTAGCCTCTTACTGGTAATGGGTCTATTCTAAAAACAGATTTAATATGTTCTATTAGTGGTTCTATCGATTTACTTCTCCAAGAGTAAATAGCCTGTCCTAACTCAGATTCATAGAATTGTATCAGCTCAAGTCTGTCAGTAGGGGTATGTTCATATCCTTGTACTGGACATACCAGTTCAAATCCTCTTTTAGTACTCAAGCCATATAGTTTATGGTCGTCATACCCAGAATCGCCTATCATGAAACATGTTTCTGGAGACAGAGATGATGATGATGATATCATCGGATTGTACATTTGATTACTGGACATTAGCAGTTGTAAAATCTGCTTAATGGGACTATGACGGAACCAGGGACTTGATATCATATGTAGTTTGTAACCAAATATCCATCCTTTAGTATGGCTGAATCCCCATCTTGCGTCAGTATCTATGCCAGAACATGGTACTATACCTTTGTTCATAGATGATTTGTGCCAAACATGTCCTTTGGCTTTCAGTAAGTACAGTTATCTATTGCAACAATGTATGGATCTATCATCTTTTCGCATACAAACATGCAGGTCATGATAGTAATCCTTTTTTGATGTCTGTGGATATGGTCTTAAGTCGTCTGTCAAATGTTCGCCTGTCTGGTATTTGGGTAAGACCACATCTTTTCATTATCTTCTTATTGTAAGGATAATCCAATTCTAGGAATTCATGTAATGCATTGTTAGAATCCAGTCTAAACCATAGCCTAACTATGAAACATCTCAGAATTACAGTGGGAGAATAAACATATGGTCTGCCCCTTCTTCCCTTTTGCGATTCTGACCACGGTATCGAACCTATCAAGTACAGAATACTAAAAAGAATAGATTCACATTTACTACCATATGCTATCCTTTGGGAATGTTTGATTATGTTTCATCACAAATTCAGACACTCAAAGGATAGCTTTATCCTAATTCATTATAGACATAAAATATGGATCTGGAATATGCCCAAGCCTCAATTAATTGTGTTCTTACTACTGAGGATTAATTATAACTTTCCCGGATTGTAAAATTAATCAGTCAATCGTTTATCAGAATCACTGTTTGAATCAAATATTGTACTATAGAGACATTATCAATTCAATATTGGTTGTTATAGCGAATTATTATTGCAAATAATCAAAACTACAACATTGTCCTCTATTGATATATTTTTAATATTGGAATAACAGGTATATAGGTTTCTTACTTTCATCCAACATGCTTGTCCAGGTTTTATTTCTGTATGCTCGAATTCGTAGAAGTGAACTTATGGCAAATCCAGATATTGCTCCCCATATTATGTGAAAGAGTATTGCACTAATTGCAATACCTCTTGTAGATTGATATATATCGTCAGACAACACCATGTGGTTAGTTTCAGCTCCAACTAATAAGGTAACAATATGAGGAATAGAAGGTTGAATTACTAAAGCGGTTATCGGAAGGAACAATGCTAGCCATATAAGAACGCCTGCCACTATTCCGATAAACATACCTTGTTGTGGAATAATTATCTTAACTCGCTTCCATCTGGTAGCAAATGCTCCAACTATTGCTCTAAGTAGTGTCCCAGTCAAAATGTGAAGACCAAAACCAGCAGATGCCGCTAATGTAAAATTATTCAGACCTAAAGCTATTCCAATAATAGAATAAAACGTAGTCATAGGCAACCCTATTTCCAATTCAGATACAGCTATCGTAGTAGATATAGACCAAGTAGCAATAAAACCCGCTATCGCTCCGTATGACGCGCCTTTGGACATCACCATTTTAACTACTGGTTACTGATTCATAATATCTATACTTTAACTAAGTATTATTGTATTTTGTCTAGCAAATATTGTAATAATAGCAAATCTATATTATTAGATATAAAACATATATTATTATGATAGTTTTGTTGTAATATATGTTCCAATTCATACACCGAATCTTTCAAATGTCTAATTTATCTTATTCGAATTCGAATCGCGTATTATGTACACAAGTCTTGTGAGACCGTTCATAATTCTATATCTCAAGAGTGTCAGTTCATAGTTCAGTAGATGCATTCGAATCTAGTTGAAGATTTTGAGTAACTCACAATGATAGTGTTTGAAATGTGTTTGAAATGGTATATGGTAATTATTCAATTGAACAAGTGAAAATGGAGAAGTTTGTGAATGGATTACTACTGGGAATCGCAGGATGGTACAATATAGATAATTATTTCGACTCGGGATCTTGTCAGGTCATGTAAATACTAGGCAGACGTTGATATGATGGAAATAGATTACTTCCAGGTCATGTTAGGGTTGACAAGATCCAATCAGCAAACGTGGCGGATCTGTAATTCCATAGACTAAGAGGAGAAATGAAAGGATGTGCACATCAATAACCATTGAGTTCTAGTCATTTTCATAGTCTAATCTTAAGGATATACTCCAAGGAAGGTTTTTACAAATCGCCTTTTTGCGATCATCAGCGCATTTTTTCCCGTCTGCGTCAAGCTGTAAACTATTATCTTACCATCATTCTTCTCGTCAATAATAAATCCCATTTCTCGAAGACTCTTTAATGCAGGATAGATTGTGCCTGGACTAGGTCTTTCTCCTTTTCTTTTTGCAATCTCTTCAGCAATCTCCTGTCCATGCATGGGTTTTTTTGATAGAAGGAAAAGAATTAGAAATCCCAACATGCCTCGCATGTCACAACAGTAGCCTGCTATTTCTCTCCTTGGCATCCCTTATACAGTGTATTGGGTATCCGATATATATAAATACGCCCATTACGATATATCGTATATCCGATATGCACAGAAACAAAATAGGAGGTGAATCATGAAGTGACATATGGTTGTTGTGGAACAAGTTCACGTAGCACGCGAAGTTTTCTTACCAAAGAGGAACGC
>CAVPXM010000029.1:0-49609 GCA_963709405.1 uncultured Nitrososphaerales archaeon | reverse complement strand
GTTGCTCAAACACTCGGCTTTTCATTCTTTGATTCACTGTTCCTTGCATTCACTATGTCTATTACTGGTCCGGTAATAACTATTAGAGTCCTTGAAGAGGTAGGCATGATCAAGGATAAATCAACCGTTCTAATTCTAGGAATTTCTATTGTAGAAGATATTATAGCTATCACTACTCTTGGTATCTTTCAATCAGTGGCCACAAATGAAGGTCACGTATCTATCCTGCAAGTCTCTATTTCATTAGGAATAGTTATTGCATTTATTGGAGGTGCCACTCTTCCTAGGCTCAAGGTATATTCCTGCGATAATAGATAGAATTGGTAAAGACACAAGACTACGCATTGATTCTAATCGTAATTCTTGGGTTGGCATTTGGTTTGTCATTTGCGCTAAGGAACTTGGTTTATCTGTTGTTACCGGCGCTTTTCTAGCTGGAGTGTTGGTTGCTAAATCAAAGAGTGCTAATGTCGCTAAGAGTGATCACAACCCCATTAAGAGATATGTTGCAGGACAATATTTTTTATATCCATAGGTGCGCTGATTAACTTATCTCAGGTTCCTTTACTCATTGTTCCAGCAATGTTACTGATTCTAACATCATTTGCTTCCAAATTCTTGATAATTATTGCAATATTGATTAGGGCAAAGGGATATGATGCCACATTACAGCACTAAGGACAGGATTAGGAATGGCCTCGGCAAGAGGAGAGATATCCTTGATTATCGCCAAAGCTGGTCAAGATGTTGGAGCAATTACTTCCTCAGTCTTCCCAATATTAGGCATAGTAACTATAGCTAACAGCTTTCATGACTCCATATGTAATCAAGTTTGGGAACATCCTAAGAATTTCGGAATCGGTGACATCTTCTCACTCTCCTGAATCTACGTCTCCTCGAGAAAAGGTGAAAAGGTTTAGGTTTCGTTTTCGAGTATGATGTCAATAGCTCAAATTAGAACAAATATACTAAAAATTTGATATTGACTAGATTTCTATAATATCCTCTACTGTATCACCTGTTCCGCTTCTACGATGACCATATAATTGCTCTATGCAGATGGCGAACCCTACATGAGCACAATCACCTTCCTTACAGTATTTACAATAAGGAATGCCTTTGTTTATTTCAACGTCTATCTCTGCACGTAGATATGTATCATATAGGATGGTATGGACATCATTAACAAATTTCAACAGCACTATGGGGTTACCAGTAGAAGCTAATGACTTCTTATCATCGGAATTCAACCAATGCATAAAAGCAAATGTACCTTCGTCCAATGTTTCGCATTTATTCAACTTGTTTTGATCTTTATAATTGCCGTGACTATCCGAATCATCATCTGATTGGTCGCTATTACGTTCTTCTTCCATAAGGTTTGCCTTTTTGAACTTATCTTTATTATTGAGAATAACTATATTAACTTATGTACGAGCGTATTTGATCTCCACATAAGACCGTGCTCGATGAATCCAGTATTATTATAGTTTTTTTCATTCTAGTGGCATTTGGCATCATAATTCACTACATTTTCATGAGTTTGGTATTAAGTTGCTACAAAAAAGGTCTATTTCTTTCAGTTCTCAGATATATTTTTAAATATCTAGTAATTATCTAAATTATTTATAAGTAATAAAAGATCTACATTTTTTATATACTTTTTGACTATATTCTGTAGCTATTTCAAAAGTTTTCACAACTCTAGCAGATATTTAGGCGATTAATTCTTAAAACACAATGACGTTTATTGGCTGAAAAGCCTCGAAAAAGACCAGAATGTTTTATGTACAAGTTAAATTTCTTATACTGGCATTTAGATTCAAATCTTAAATATGACCGATACGAATGATTATTGTATATCGTAGTATTGGATGATGATAACGAAATAACTAGAGAACATATAAATGATGGTTCTAAACCTCTCACGAATACAGGATCTGCGACTTCAACTTCTAGTTTGATAAATGAAGGGATCCTAGCAGGTCAGAGGATTGCCAAAATTTCAGTTATCACTTTAATAAGTATCGGTATTGTAGAACTTGTTACCGGATATGTTAGCGGTAGTGCTGTTGCCACAGCAGATGGAACTGATTCCTTGTCTGATGCAATGATATCTTTCATAGTATTATTAGGGCTGAGAATTGCACACAGACCTGCAGATAAGACCTTCCATTTTGGATATCATAAAGTTGAAAGCTTCGCAGCACTTATGGCAGCAATAGGAATGGTTATAATTGGTGGTATTATCTTTTATCACTCTTATGAGGCCCTAATACAACCAAGAGAAATTCGGCAGCCTATTTTGACTATGATTGTCCTAGCTGCCTGCGGCTGGTATCTCTCTATACAGAGCATTTCAAATGAGAACTATCGCGAACAAATATGACATACTCTCATTAAAAACTGATGCCAAAAATTCAATAAAAGATGGTTCTGCTTCAGTCATTGGTTTTATTAGTGTCGTGATAGCCTCTCAGCTGGGATTCTTACAAGCAGATGCTATAGGTGGTATGATAATCGCCGGGTACGTTTTTTCTGTCTCCTACGTATCACTCAAACGTTCATCTCTTATACTTGTAGATTCGTGGCAAGATCCCAAGGTTACAGAAATTGTCAAGAGGACCATCGAAGAGAAATTCAGCTACGAGCAGATCATAGTTAGGTCAGTATTGCTCCGTCCTACCGGTCTGGTAACGCAAGCTGAAGTACATATAGAAATTGATGGCAGCAAGCCCTTGGCAGAAGTTGAGTTGTTGTCGATCGAGATAGCGACTGAAATGCGTTCTAAAATTCCAACTATGGATAGAATATCAATTGTTCCTCATTCCTCCTCAACAGCAAAACCTTCACCAAAAAGATGGAGTGGAATATTTCGTAATCGTAGAAGTGCCATTCGTAGCCAGTAGCAGCAGTTCGAGATAGTCATTACTTATTTATCTATCCACATATGATTCAAATACGAGATCTACTTTCATAACTAGTGATCAAACGTATAGTCCATAAGTGAAGTAGAAAATGACTACTTGTCATCCCACGTTTCACAGGTGGCAAACTTAACCGAAAGGGCTCAATCATGATGTCAGATTATCCATATTTTATAGCAATTTACCAGCGATCCTTTGCTTAGTAGGTTAATGTACCTAGCAAGTGACGTAGGTACATTAATTGATCAACTGAAATACTTTACTACATTGGTAGTGATAATTATAGGAATAGTAGCATTAATCATTGCATTTCTTGTATTCTCATGGAATAAACAATTAGAGAAAACGGTAGTCGCAAGAACTGCACAACTAAAAAATGCAAATGATTCGCTAGCATGTGCAGTAGAAACTCAGGTCATCTCCAATTTAGTAGATAATGCTATTAAATTCGCCAAAGAAATAGCTACCACGACAACATCTGGAAATGTGGCGGTTAGTGTACTATCAGAACCAGAAAAGTTTGGTGACGATAATGATAACGACAATAAGAAGGAGGTTGTGATTAGCGTTAAAGATACAGATACAGGTACTGGGATAAATCCAGAAATATTTCCCAAATTATTTTCAAAATTTGCCACCAAATCCTAAAGCGGGACTGGTTTAGGATTATTTATATCAAAAAGCATTATTGAAGCTCATGGTGGTAAGATATGGGCCGAAAATATTAACTCGAACGGAAAAAAGGGAGCTATCTTTTGTTTCAGTCTTCCACTAAGTAACAATATAAATAATAGATACAAAAATATGAATGATTTCTATAATAACGATAACGGAGATTCGCAATGAGGTTATAAAGTTCTATGTCCAATATGAGAAGTCATGCTATGCCTAAGATGGACGGCTTTGAATTATATCGAGAAATAAGAAAATTAGATGATAAAGTAAATGTGTTTTTTACTACCGCCTTCGATTTACAGCTAGAGGAATTTAAGGACAGGATAAATCTACCATCATTATCACACTCTTTTTCTCTCGCAGCCGAGAATAACTATAATAGCTATTTGAAATATTTCATTAAAAACCTATTGAAATAGATGACTTTGTAAAGAGGATTAATGAAGAACTCCCATCATTACTAGAATAAGAATAATAATAATAATAATAATAGAATCTTACTTGTAGATAACGAGCCTGATAATACTTCTGTCTTCGGAATCGCTCTAGAAGATGATGGCTTTGTAGTTGATATCTTTAACGATTCTGTTTTTGCATTATCAAATTTTAAACCTGATTTTTACGATCTGATACTACAAGACATAAATATGCCGAATATGAATGGTATTGAATTATATCGAGAAATAAGAAAGGTAGACGATAAAGTGAAAGTCTGTTTTCTGACTGCTTCCGAGATGTATAGTGAAGAGTTAAGGATGCAAATTCAAACATTGGCTCAGGATGTAAAATGTTTTATTCCAAAACCAATTACACTATTTGATTTAGTAAACATAGTAAAGCTAGAATTAAACAAATGACCCCATGTAAATCGAATACGCATTGTACTCGGTTATTCGCTAGAATTCCTCCCAACTGTCCATACGTGACACATATTTTTGGTGTGTATCCATATATTCAACTATAAACAGCCTCCCGTATGCAATATTTCCTGCCTGTGATGGCAACGGCAATTTAGAATCAATACCCGCTTTGTTGCACGATTCATCATCTTTTTAGTGATGTTTATTTGACGAGCGATATTGAGTTTGAAAGGTTTCTTGATGAATTATTCGGCTCGTGATAAAAGTAAAAAATATCTACTTTTTGTAAAAAGTAGATCGGGTATTGAGTTGTTTATATTTCCGTCAAAACTTTATCATCCTAATATTGAATTAAATGCTTCATACGCTATTTGGGTTAACTTTTAATCATACCCATCCAAGCATTCATAAATTCATTATATCCATTAATCCATGCAACGTTATAAGATTGCCATAATTTTATTACGGAAACGAATGGATTGTTATCATAGTTGGGTGAATTAGAATAAGATTCTTTATTCTCGCTATCATAAAACCTAACTGATTCGCCCAAATGATCTTGTTTTTCCGATTCTTCGTGAACCTGAGTAATGTCTTGTTTTACATCCAGCTTCGACACTACATCCTCTTTTTTTAATTTCATTACGTTACGATCTCTTTCTTCTAAAGTCGGATTTGCCATAGGGAAGCTAGTGGTATCCGGATTTGTGTTTAGACTATTTTCAGGTTCGGTTTTTTTAACGCCATCGTTGCTACTTATTGTCGAAGGATCTAGCTGTTGTTTTTCTTCCACTTGCGAGAATACTTTACTTGAATTATCTGGCCCCATATCTGCCGTTTCTTTCGTTTCTGACATAGCATTATATCTATACGAATCAAATACCTCTGGTTGAACTGTTGATAATGTAGGTAGTGGTGATGATGGTGTTGTGATTGCTTCTGATGATGACGAGGGTTTCTCTTCCTTTTGATCCGTTTTACCCTTTAATTTTTTCTCTTCTCCTAGTCCCATGCTCATATCTATATTTCTATTATTCTCCTTATTATCAGTTTGATTATCATAATTACTTTTTTGATGGTCTTTAGTAGCTCGCTTGATTCGCTTGTAAGCAGCAGAAGAAGCTGTTCGCTTATTCCTAGTATTACTGATATTTCTTCTCTTATCATTAAACTTCTTTTGTTTCATGATAAAGTAGTATACTTTATCCTTATTCTACCTATAGAATAATGCGTAACAGAATGTATTTTATTCTTGAGGTAATATCATAATTGCTCGAGAAAAGACAAATGATAACTGTATCCTCAGAAGAGTCATCATTAACAAAACCTCCTTGCTCAAAGTTAAAAACAAGAGTAAAAACGACTTCATCCTCTGAAATAGTTGAACATCCACTCGACGACCTGCAGCCTGATAATGAAATAGTCCTCAGAAAAATAGATCTAGTAACCACCGGACTGCCAGAATACGTGTCCAAGCAACTAACAGATTTATGTTACCTCTCCTCGGAAAATGCGCTGACTATCGTAAACTTCATTCTAACACAAAAGACAGAAATCAATATTTCTGATACTTACAAACTTAATATGATATCAACTTTAGTTCTTCTATCAAATACTCTGAACCACAAGTCTTTCAGAGACATGAAACTGGATGATATACTCATCTATCTAGATGGCCTTAGAAAAGACGATGCATCTGACCGTGACAGTTTGATGGTTTAGATAAACCACAAAATAACAATCAGGAGTGTATCGATAATAACAATATTGATTGATTTTCGACATAGCACAAATAGACAAACAAACGCATTGCGAATAAGGACAAGAAAACTCTTACCCCTTCCTCAATCATTGGGAAAGGGGGAGAAAGGAAAATAGAGAATAAACCAACACCAATAGTACGAAAACCAGTTTTCACGACAGTCAGACAAATATCACGATATACTACTCTTAGCGGTATAGTATCAGAAATATCATGGGAGCAGAAAGCCTGGCCCAAGATCGCTGAAAAAGAGTTATTAACTAATGCATGGGACTCTCTAAGAGTCTACTACCCTCCAGAGTCCTACTCTAAAGAGGACAGATTCATTAGGGCAAATGTAAGGCTCGATAATATTCTTGATAATGAAGATATTAGACTACTTCGCATAGCAGTTAAAAATTCAAATCCTGATAAACATGAGGTCTTCCAGAATTTAGATTTTATATTTGATTTTGACAAGTGGCAGAGCACGAAGAGAAACCAGTATTTAGGCACTGGTGGTGCACTAGGAGATTTTCTCAAAAGAGTATTAGGTATGGGCTATGCTAGCTGGAATGAGGGCTATGATACAACCGTAGCTCAGAATGATGATAACAGCGATTTTGGTAGTAGCAAGCAATGGCCAGAACCGTTAATTCTCAGGTTTAATGGTCAGGAATACAAGATCTTTATTGTAGTCGATAGTAATATTAGTGTAGGGACAAGAATCGAAGGGCCATTTACTTCTAATGCTGTAAACTACACGGAGGTTTGTGCTACTTTACCGGTAACAAAATCACAATGCTACAATTCAACCTACTATAACGGAAGTTCACAATTGCCATTGCTTGACGATCTAGAACAATATTTTAAAACATTCAGGTTCGGCAAAAGAGGAACGACTAATATAGACTTTGTAATTGAGGGAAGGGGTTAGCAAGTACGAGATGACACAATCAAGTATCTACTATTATAAGCCTAACAAATTTGTAGAGTACATCAAAACGATTACTGACAAAAATATAGGCGTACCTGAAGCACTAGGAACTTTCAGAGAATTGAAGGTACTACCAAAAGAGTTCAAGACAATGACAGTACGACATTTAGCAGATAAGACAAAAGAAATTCTAGATCTATTCAGAGAGTTAAGAACCAGGATGGAGCCAGAATCTCCAAAGTTGCCGTATAGTAAGAAGCAGCGAGAGCAGGAATTAATAGACGAACTAGCACAGGATTATAATGTTGATAGCAGTGTTGCACGTGCAAGGGTTATTGTTTATCAATGGCCATCGCCTAAAGAACAGGATCGATTTAGTTCACAAATCTTTAATCCTATAATTGAGGTTGCCATAGCTCCTAGAAAAATACAGTATGGTGTTAAACAAATTGAGATCATTGCATCTGTTAACTCTGCTCCAGGTGTAGATGGAGGAGAGACATTCTTCGATGGTGGAACATATGCATGGACAAATAAAGAGGGAATTTTACGAGAGGCCCGGAATATTAGAGGTATGCTTAGTGAATGTGGATTTAATAGTGAAGGTAATGCAGGTTGGAAGAAAGCACCGTGTGTTATATTTGTAAACTTGATAACGCCATGTCCTGACTGGATGGGTTCAGCAGGTAAGACTCACATTAATCTTGCTCCATATCAAGTTGTAATTGCAAAGGTCGTTTCTGAGTTGGCATATAAAATGCCTTCAATTCGTACGAATCCAGCTGCTAGTCAATATTCAGGTGGGTGGAGTACAGGCTGCAGAACGTGGTGAATATGTATCATACCTTAAGGATTTTCTTAGAGCAAGAAAGCGGAATGTTGAAGCAGATTCCTCATTCAGAACTAGAGACAGACTCACACAATCTGGTGTTTGGTATCGTATTAGACCCTTACTACTAAGGGACGGCTTTACGCCTAAGAATGGTAAAGATGGTTGGGGTGCGGCTAGAAAAGGGCTAACCGGTGCTATTACTAAAACCATTAAAGAATTATGGCCTGAGCAAAAGAACATAACTAGAGAGTACCTTGGAATTGTTGCCAAAGCGAGGGCCGTTCTATATTTCAGGGGCCAAGAATATCCAGTTACTTTTGATAGTGTTAAGGAGTTGGCCAATCTTGGTACTACGGATATGGTTGTTGCCGAGAAAGAAGGTATAACCGATGTGTTACTCGTACATGCGGCAAGATACAGTATTGCACTAGTTGCTACAGGTGGAATGCTTGTAGATTATGCTAAAGACCTAGCCGAGAGTGCACACGCAAATGGAATAAATGTGTCAACATTATATGATGACGATCTCAGAGGTAGAGAGGCACCTGATGCACTAAAAGAAAGGGGGTTAAATATCCCTAGGCTCGGCGTTGACAAAAGTACCGTGAAATGGCTGCAGCAAAATGGTTATCCAGATCTAACAGAAAAGGAATTATTGGAAGAGTATACGCCTGAATACCGTAAGATTTGGAAATATGATGAATATCTGCAGACGTATAGAATCGAGTTAGATTCTATAGTTGCAGCAGTTGGAGCAGAGGCATTATGGAAATATATTGTACATAGATTAGAGGAAGTGTTTACCGAGCCAAGAGACTACACCAATGTAATTGACGAACCAGAGCCACAAGATTACCACCCTGATGAAATGACTGAGATTATGGATTATCTCAATGAATTTGTAAAGTTTGCATATAGTGATAAATGGAAAACCATACAAGATGATGAACTAGCAGAGGTTAAAGGACTATTGCAGACTGAGGAGAAGAAAAAAGATATTCGTGAGAAACTGCAGAATACTGTTGCAGAAGATAAAGGCATAAACAAGATAGTAAGGAAATTAAAAGAATTGATAGAGTCTGGTGCACTGCCAGGGATACCACAAGATAATAAAAACAAAAAGAATGAAGAGTGAAATAACTGCGTACATCAAAGAATGGAAAGGTAGTAAAAGTAGGCTTAGAATAGAGCGACAAGAATATCCACGAAAATCGTTCGTAGAAGTGCTAGATGAGAAATCGTAGAACGATCAAATTGATGAAACTCTAATATTAGCCAGAACGACCGGAACTTATTAGTGTTATCCTATTTGTTATAACGTCTCCATGTAGACAAGAGGTGTACTATGGGAGTGAGTATACAGAAATTATTAACAATTTTTAGTCCGATATTTGTAGCGGAAATAATGATAATATTATCGTGCAATTAGGTAAATAACACAACATGATTGTAGCTGTCATCATTGCTGATTTGATATGATGTAGCTTGTAGCGTTATTATTTACGCACATCCATTTGTTAGATCATGCCGCTAAACAAATCATGGCACGATTACAATGAGTCATTAATTGAGCGTGGACGAGTTCTTATGGATATTAGTTTTCTAGGATCATCTAAGAGGGAGATTAAGAAGATGAATGATGGAAAGGTTGGAGCTCCATTTGAATACTCACATACTTATATCCAGTTTCTAGCATTCCTCAAGATTGGGTTTAAGATTGCTTATAGAACAGTACAAGGTATTGTAAGAGGATTATCTGATTATATCAGGATTGAAGAAATGCATTTTACACATATCAGAAGAAGAATCCTAAAGTTTAAACCATCTGTAGGAAATCTAAATCTAGATAATGATAAGCCAGTAACACTGATAGTCGATGCATCTGGTCTTACTATAACAAAGAAAGGAGATTACATAGAACAAAAATGGATAAGGAAGAAAAAAGAGTTTGTCAAGCTGCATATTATTGCAGTCGATGCTAAATCACAGAAGATCATATCATTCAGAATAACTAAAGGTAATATTCATGACTCCAAAAAGTTTAGTTCTATGATAAGAGAGATAACTAAGGAATATGATATTGATAAGGTATACGGGGATAAGGCTCATGATAATAGAGGGAGTTTTAACTTGTTAGATGATTTGAATATAGAACCTGCAATAAGTATTAGAAAAAATGCATCTGCTATCAGATCTAATGGATGTCCACTACGAAGAGATGAAGTCTTGCTAATCAAAAAAGTAGGATATGCTGGATGGAAACAACTAAAAGATGCAGGTAGAAGATGGATCGCAGAGATAGTGTTCTCTTCAATCAAAAGAGTATTAGATGAAGATCTACTTTCAAAGAAATTTAGAGCACAGAAAGTAGAAGCAGGATGGAAAGTAATGCTTTACAATAAATTCATCTGTCTATAAGCTGTAATAAGACTTCAGAACGGACACTATTCTATAATTAGCTTAGAATTGAGCTACAATGTAGATGTAATCAGTAACAAGATAGAAGAATTCATTCAGAAGAAACCTGATTTGCTCCGAGTCCCTTGAATGTCTTACAATCGAAAATAAACTGTGGTTAATTATCATGCGATTATGAATAAGCTCATCAGCATGTCTACATGTATCTGCTTTTAAATCTAAGATGCGAACCTCGATCTATTCAATCTAATTTCATTACTGAATTAGCACAATGCGTCATAATTGAATTCATTTTAAAATAACCTAGGTAATAGAGAAAATAGAGGTAATTAGGTGGCAATAATGATAATAGAATGGTAATAGCACATAACACCCTTTAAGGCTCAATTTTGCCTAAATTAGATATGAATAATATTGTCGGCTTGACAAGACAGGAAAAAGAAAATCTCGTCTTAGACCTTTATTATAATGAAGGAAAGACTTACGCTGAAATAGCCAAGGAAGCACGGATATCTCTGCGTGATATTGGACCTATTCTGTACAACACACACACACAAGTGTAATTAGTATTCTATACTAATCACTAAATGAAGCATTTTCTGTTCTATCTATCTTATATTTACATTTATTTTATCATTGCATTAACCTTAACTTCATGTGTCAAGTAGCATGTTTGAGTAGTTGTTAAATAGTAAAGAGAAACGAGATGACGACAATTGATTCAGAGCAGCTTACAACGGACCAGATGTACTACAATTATAAATCATGTTAGACATTATTATCGAGATAGGCATACCTGTCGTTGATGTGGGCGGCCTTCACAATAACTAAGCCAATGCTTATCCTGCTAATTTACCATTAACACAAGTTTACAAGAGCAGGAGAATTCCAATACTTCTGTCAGTTACATTCTGCTATGACGCGGCTCCTTGAAGAAAAAGTATACTCCACTTTATCTAATGGAGCAAGCCTGCTGAAACTTGCTGTAACTTGTGTAGTCCATTCGATAAAAAGCAACCCAGAACAATACGTTTCGCTAATGTATGGTAAATATTCACCGACGAATTACAACCTGCCATCCCACTCAGTTCATACTGATGATTATAGTACTCAGGATTTGAAAATCCTACTAACAAATGATGCGCCGGCCAACCCCAATCACAGCAGGAAGATGTCACTCAGAAGTTGCAGAAATATGCTGATCTCCACCAAAAAGGAATATTATCTGACGAGGAATTCCAGAAACTCAAAGCAGACTTGTTATCAAAAATGTAATCTAAGGCCTCACTAGAAGAACAGCTAGCTGGATAATAGAACAGCTAAAAGGAATTTTTTAGAATAGGTTGAAAGTTCAATAAATGAGCTCTTTACTTATTTCCATCTCGTTTTCCTACCAATTTTAGTTCTGCTGTTATATATATACGAACAATTAGTACCACCAATTGCAAATATTTCTAAGATTCTATAACCTCAGCTTTCATAAATCGAATGTTATCTTTCAAACACTATAGTTGGTTCAGGTGGACGTGTCGGGCAAAGGCTAAGAGCCCCGCCATTATATACACGCATAAATAATCCTGAGTAATTAGACAAGTAATTATTAATGCAATGACAATAATAATAGCTATAGTACAAGAGTACTAAAGCTATTACGTGAGTTGATTCTAAAATGGAAATCCCAATGCAAATGGAGCTTTTGCAACTTCAAAAAAAATAATCATTGGATTAAATCAGACAGGTCAGTTATAGTCCATGCCTCCTTGATTTTGTCTCCCTCAAAATGAAAGATTTCGACTCCTTGAGTCTCAAATTTCTTATGGGTGGCAGGATAGCCGGCAAAGTCCTTTTCATGTGTAGCATTTAAACTCCATCTTATGGCAACTTTGTTTTCTTCTCCAAAGTCATCTAGGATTGTTACCTTCATATCTGTAAATGCTGATAGGTCTTCGGTCACCCACTGTTTGAATTTCTCAAGACCTCTAACTTCTTCAGCCATCCCATGGTATACTATATCAGGAGCAACATAGTTCTTCGCCATCTCTGTTTTCTGGGCATTAACTACATCTTCAACAAACCTCCGTGCTATCGTCTTGTATTGTGTAGAGGACATTGTTCTATGACGAACACAAGTTACCTTTAAGGTTTTTATCCGACAAAGAGACATTCAATGATACATTTAAGTTCCTACAATTACAGGAAGATAACAGGCATAAAATTGCGGATTATTTTACGAGTATCAAACACAAAGTGGAAGCGGAGGAATTAAGATTCTATCAATAATTCTTATCAATATGGTTTAACCTTATGTATCATTTATGTGATCCTGATAATACACCTGAACCCGATATGGGTCATCCCTGTATCGATCATCTGTGGTTGTCGAGCCGCAGGCCGATATCGTAAACAATAATTCGGAGCGCAGATATGCGAACCGCCTTTCACTACTTTTCTTGGGATCTTAAACTGTGGTTGTCTGGGATCATAACTGTATTCGGGTGATGTTACTCTTGGGTTGATAGAAGTTGTGCAGCAAGTTTTAATCTTATTAGCAGATTCATCCAAATGCGGGAGATACCAGTCGGATGTCCATTCCCAAACATTACCTGCCATATCAAATAAACCATAGCCGTTCGGATGAAATGAACCAACAGGAGAGGTACCTTCATATTTATCTATTAATAAATTCTGGTAAGGGAATTGTCCCTGCCAGGTATTCGCCATGGGTTTTGTGAGCTGTGTATCCTCATTTCCCCAGGTAAAATCCATTCCATCTAATCCACCTCTTGCTCCAAACTCCCATTCTGCTTCCGTGGGCAATTCTTTTCCTGCCCATTTCGCATAGGCCTCTGCGTCTTCATAAGCGATGTGAACTACAGGATGATCATCCAATCCATTAATGGTACTGTCAGGTCCTTGTGGATGCTTCCAGCTGGCTCCCTTCATCCATCGCCACCAGTTGGCATAGTTTTTCAAATCGACAGCCTCATTACTTTTTTCAAAAACCATAGAACCCGGAACAAGATTCTCTTCCGGGATACCAGGAAAATCAACTGGATTCAATGGTCTTTCTGCAACCGTCAGATACTGAGTTGCCGAAACAAAATCACTAAACGCTTTATTAGTCACCGGACATGTATCCATCCAGAAACGATCCACCGTAACTTTATGCACTGGTTTTTCTTCAGGGTAAAATTTATCGGAACCCATCATAAAAGTTCCACCATTTATAAGTATCATATTTTACCGATTAAGCACTTTTCTTCCATTATCGAATTCACTTGTGTCTAACATGTTGAATAGGTTTGATCTTGTTAATGACTGGCGCCGGCAGCTTCCGACATTTTCGCCATCGCATCATCTATCGTGAATGTGTTTGGCTTCTGGATGGCTGGAAACTCCTTAAAGGTTTCTGCAAATTTACCCGCAGCATACTGTGCTAAGTATATGAAATAAGCGTTGTGAAGCACCCAGTCCCAGTACGTATTCGACGTGGTATCCGCAAATTCGTATGGATCGGTGCGGAGGTTGAAGATCTTTGGAATGCGAAGGCGTATGAATGGCTCAGCCCATACCTGCATGGTTCCCTGGCAACGTTGTTCCATGAATACCAGCTTCCAATTGTCGAAGCGTATGCCAAGGACGTCACCATCGTCGCTGAAATAGAAATAGATGTTGCGGGGACTTTCTGTTACTTCACCAGTCAGGTAGGGCAACAGGTTAAAACCATCAATATGATTCTTATAGGTACGCCCGATAGCTTTGTGTCCCTTCTTCAGTTTCTCCACTACTTCTGTATCGCCTGCCATGGCTAGGAAAGTTGGCAGCCAGTCATGGTGCTGAACGATACCATTAGATATTGAACCGGCTTTGATCTTGTCAGGCCAACGCACTAACAACGGAACACGGAAGGCACCTTCCCAGTTAGTATTCTTTTCACTGTGGAAGGGGGTCGTGGCTCCATCAGGCCAGGAGTTCGCGTGCGGCCCGTTATCAGTTGAATACATGACCAAAGTATCTTCTACAATTCCAAGCTCGTCGAGCAGCTCAAGCATTTGTCCAACATTTTTATCATGGTCGATCATCGTATCATGATACGGAGACTGCCAGCGACCTGCCTGCCCCCTGCTTGAGGATTTGGGATGGGTATACAGATGCATATGTGTCGTATTGAGCCACACGAAGAACGGTTTTCCATCTTTATGCTGCCGCTGGATAAAATCTTTGGCAGCCGCAACAAATTCGTCGTCGCATGTTTCCATACGTTTTTTGGTCAGCGGTCCCGTATCCTCAATTCTTTGCTTGCCAACTTTTCCCCACCGTGGCATCTCTGTTGGATCATGCGTATCTGTGGCCCAAGAATGGATCACACCCCGAGGACCAAATGTTTCAAAGAATTTGGGAAATTCTACTTTTGAAGGATAGTCGTCCATTTCAGGCTCTTCTTGTGCGTTGAGATGATAAAGATTGCCAAAGAACTCGTCGAATCCATGATTGGTGGGCAGCATATGGTTAAGATCGCCCAAATGATTCTTCCCGAATTGCCCTGTAGCATAACCTTGTTCCTTTAGCAATGCGGCGATGGTCACAATCTTTTCATTCATCCCGACCGGTGCACCTGGTAGGCCTACTTTGGACAAGCCGGTGCGATAAACGCTTTGCCCGGTAATGAAGGAAGCGCGACCGGCTGTACAGGACTGTTCGCCATAGGCGTCTGTAAACATTATGCCTTCTCTTGCAATACGGTCAATGTTGGGTGTTTGGTAACCCATCAGTCCGTGTGAATAACAACTAAGATTGGTTATTCCAATGTCATCACCCCAGATGACAAGAATATTTGGTTGTTTTCGTTTTGACTTTGACATTTTGTCAGATGTTTCGTTATGAGTAATCATATTACTTTAGGATTTCCTGATCTGGTAAATGCCTCCAGTCATAGCAACTTTGAAAGCCATAATTCAATTCCTTGTTCTTATCAGTGTGCTGGTGCCTAACATATCGAACCGACAGATGGCTATAATGCAAACTGGACGTACAGTCTGAATATGGTTGCATAAAATCTTACTACAACATAGGCTCTAATCTACCATCAAGTTATCGAGCGTATTCATTTGAGAAAATTTTCTGGGACTTTATAAAAAAGACCTTATCGGACCGAAGGATCAACAACGTCTCAACCTGTAGTAATCACTCATTAAATCAGGATTGCAAACAGGATTTGTACGCTACAATGTCGTTTTATGATTCAGTACAACAATTAATTGAATGAGTAAGTGGAACATTTTGAATAATGTTCTTGGAGTGTTCCGAAACAGGATGGTAACAAGGAATGAACTGAAATCATCATAGTGTAAGTTCGTTCGGGTCAGGTTAGATAATTCCTCACGAGGATACTCGATAATAATAATAATAAATATACTGCAGGTGTGAATAAGATTTATGAATTCCAACATACATAGAGCATTAATATTTCAAGGAGGCGGCTCGCTTGGTGCGTACGAAGCAGGCGCTTACAAAGCTATGCATGAGGATCTTTCAGTATACTTTAGAACAGAAGGCAGGGGAAATGAGCCATTATTTCATATCGTGTCCGGAACGTCAATAGGCGCGATAAACGCTACTTTATTGGTAAGCTATGTAAAGGAAAATAAAACGTGGGAAGGATCTGGCGAAAGGCTTGTTGAGTTTTGGGAATATCTTTCTACACAATCATCATTTGAAAACATACCTTACTTTACAAGCTATTGGGATTCTTGGCGTGGATTAGATAGACGAATTGCTTCAGGAGAATCTGCCAGAAGATATTTTAGCACTAAGGAATTTATTTTGAAAGGAGTTCCCAACGTGTTTATACCAAAGACACCTTTGTTAGATAATAGATTTTTTGATCCTCTAAATACTTGGTATATTTATGACAATAGACCATTAAAAGAAAGCTTGGAAAAATTTGCAAAGTTTCCCATTTCCACAAGCTTTGAAAATAACGAACCAAGACTTTTGCTTGTGGCTGTGGATGTACAGGAAGCTACCCCAGTTATTTTCGATAGTTATGAAAAGGCAGACGGAACAAGCAAGACTGAATACGGCAGATATGGTAGACTGAAATTTATAGATTCGGCAAAGAATCAAAATCAGGATCAGGATCAGGAGAATGAAGCATATGAGCACGTTATACGATATGAAGATGGGATCAAGTCAGATTTCGTTTTAGCAAGCTGTTCAGTTCCGGTAAATTATGACTATACTCGACTAAATGTGGAAACCCGCACTTTGGCCGCGGAAGGGCAAGGCGACGATACGGCTATAGAGGATAATAACAGGTCTACTTCATCGAATGGCACTAACAGCTTGCGCTTTTTCTGGGATGGTGGCCTATTAGCTAATACACCATTAAGGCAGACAGTTCTTGCTCACAGAGATTATTGGCTTAGAGTAAGGAAATTGGAAGAGAATATACCCAGGCTGAAATTCGGTATAATAAATCTTCACCCAGCTAAACAAGAGTATGTTCCTTCTGACTATGACGGTGTAGTTGACAGAAAGAATGATATCATATATCATGACAGAACAGAATTTGATGAATTTGTTGCTGTTCTAGTATCAGATTACGCATTACTAGCAAAGTCTCTAATCAAATTAGCCGAAGAGAATGGTGCAAGCAATGAGGCATTGCAAAAGATTTTGAAGGAGAAAACTAAGGCTATTTTTCCTGCAACTGGCAAGAAGGGAAGATATGATGATTTAGTGAAGGGTAGAGTAGATGTTGATTTTGTTGCTCGTTTGGAGCGAAAGAATGACGCCCATACTATTTCAAATAAGACATTTGACTTTTCCAAAAAGACAATCCGACAGTTAATTCAAGATGGATATAAAGAGACTAAGGAACAGATGAAAAAGTTCTTATAAGAAACAGGGGTCGAGCTCCTCGGTAAATACATCATTTGGAGATTTACACATGGCTTTGCGTCTTATCCACACTTAAACATGCATACTATAAAGATTTCTGAGACCTGTTGAACCAATTGGCATAAAATTATTGTTCTTCAGATGTGTTACAACCTTTGAAGTGCTTTTATGCATAGTTGTGATCATTCTAAAATATGTTAACTGATGTCACGGCCGTGTTGACTTAACGGAATAATTGATAGATATCGCTAGCATTTTCATGCTTGGATCAGGTGCCACAACTAACGATTGTGGAATTGTCCAGCCAAGTGATGAGGTATTCCACCGATGAGGAAGAATAATGATGAAGAATCAGCATAAAGAATTTGCCAAGACAGATATTAACAAAATTATAGATTGTTTTGTCGATCTGAACAATATTTGCAAGACATGTGGTCAAGATCATTCTTCTACTCCAAAGTATGAAGACATAAGAAGCAGTATAGATTTTCTAAACAATTCAAAAGAAAATTCAAACCCACTTAAATAAGCGAGTTGGATAAATCAAATCTTAATTCATTACCTGGTTACCCACAGTTTGATAATAATCTATTGTGAACAAATTGTCCAGCATGATAATAATATTAATTTCTTTTTGTTTTTTATTTTAATCCTAATTTTCAAAAAAATGATGTGACAACATCAATAACAACAGTACAAGATGAAAACTTTGAGGGGACTATCGTTATAAACGATGAATATGCACGTCTAGTTCCAACTCTATCTAAAGATGAATTTGAGTCTCTTAAACAGTCAATCAAGGAAAATGAGTTATACTATGCTATAATAGTAAATCAGCATGGTGTAATTCTTGATGGATACCAAAGATATAAAGCATGTCAAGAATCGGAAAGAAAACCAAAATTCCTAGTCAAATTTTTCGAAAATCCATTATTAGAACAAAAATTCAGGATTGAGACAAATATGAATCGTAGACACTTAACTCCTTTTCAGAGAATAGAATTACAGTACAAATTAGAAACTATTGATGATGAAATAGGAAAAGCAAAAAATCGAATGTCAGATGGAGGAAAGATTGGGGCCGAAAAAAGATGGGAAAAAGACCCTACTAATGAAAGCCTTTCCCAAAACAACGATGATGCGGTAGTACAAAATTATACTACCCCACCAAGCCAACTGGAAAAGATAGACAAGACAATAACACCCACATCAATTGAGGAATCTGAAAACCCTGATAAGGATCAGCGTCCAATAGGTAGAGTAATTGATTTATCTGCTCAAAGAGCAGGAGTTTCTTCGATGACTTATTTTAAAGGTAGAGAAATTATCAAAAATGCACCTGAGGAAGTAAAGGATCGATTAAGAAAAGGAACAGTGAAGATAGATAAAGTCTTCAGACAAATGCAAAGACAACAAAAGAAACAAGAACTAATAAACGCCCCATCTACTTTGGAATCTACTAAAGACAACATTAAATTATTACATGGAGACTTCATTGAAAAATCAAAAGAATTTATTTCTGATAATTCTATCGATCTATTGTTTACAGATCCTCATTATGAATCTGAATATTTATCGCTATATGACAATCTCGCTCAGCTCGCGATGCGAGTCCTAAAAAATGGTGGAAGTTTGGTAACCTATGTTGGAAATTATGCAATTCCCCAAGTTATAGATATGATGGAATCTGCAGGACTGAAATATTGGTGGACTATAGCAGTAATTCTTGAGGGTTCTTTTGCACGCCATTATCCCCGAAAGGTATCGATCAAATGGAAACACTTGCTATGGTTTGTAAAAGGCGATACAACTAACGCTGTAGATTTTATTTCAGATGCCATTAATTCGATCAGACCCTCTAAAACTATGCACGAAAGGGAACAATCCACAATTGAAGCCGAACATGTTATTTCAAGATTAACAGTAGAAAACCAAACTATACTTGATCCTATGATGGGTTCTGGTACGACAGGCGCGGCAGCACTCAAACTCAAAAGAAGATTCATAGGCATAGAAATAGATTCTGACAAGTTTCAGATAGCCAGGTCAAGATTATCGAAGATAAATTAATAATCTAAAAATCCAATACAGGTGATCCTCTTCGACATTATATTTGTAATAGACTAATAATTCCAGCAATAAGCAAGTATATCCTCATTGCTTATTTATGAAATTAACCCATTTTCTTATTTCTTATTTCTAGATATATGGATACATTTAATGCCAGAAGTGCAACCCGTGTAGTGATTGTGCTAGGGTCAGGAAGTACAAGAAGTCCAGTAGGTATAGTTACCATCTTTTCAGATTAGCTACAAAAGGTTTCTAATTGATGAGTTGTTGTCATCGACTTCAATTAATAGTTCTGCTTCCTAAAAACTGATGTATATCACTTTCATCAACAGACTTGCAGAAATTAGGGGCTGGTCATTTTATCCATATCACGCCGTCCGTCTTAGAAGTTGTAGTATATAGTGGCTCGCTAGGAAGCGTAGTTTAAATTTTGTTCATCTATAGTGACATAGGTGCTGTTAACTTAAGAAATTGTATAGGAAAGATTGCTCCTGATCCAAGCATGAAAATGCTAGCGATATCTACCAGCTATTCCGTTAAGTCAACACGGCCACCGTAGCTATCAATACCAATAACTAATGTTCCATTATATGGTCTTTGTCTTTATCTTTCTCTTACAGCCTCTAAATGGTATAGATTTAAATATTTGCATTAAACTATCGATCTGATGGCCTTATCAGAAGAGAATGTAAGTCACGAAAGAATTCAAAGAAGTGCTAATGATTGGAGGACAAAGTACCCCTAACGCTGCTGCTATATTTGAAAGGATACCTTCTATGGATCTTAAAGAAGTCGTTAGTACTATGTTCCTAGTTGATGGTGTAAGATGGCTACTGAAAATTCGTGCGATGAGATTAAGCTTGGTAGAAGATAAAGAGCCATTAGACTTGATAGAAGATAAAGTGAGTGATCACAAGGTTGAAGAGACGATCAAAGAGTTGAGGACGAAACATCCTATGGCTGCTACTATCCTTGAAAAAATACATAACATGGATCTCAAAGAAACTACGATGGCGATGTTTGCCATTGATTCAATGGAGAAATTACTAAAGTTTAGAGCAGCACTGATTCTGGTGTCGTAATCGTTCCTTTCAGTCATTTTTAGAAAGCTACAGGTTATCTCACTATAAGAGATGTCATAATACGAGAAACATGAAAATATAAGAGTCAAACATATATTTGTGGATCGGTCTGAAATCACTGAAACCACCGAGGGATTTCATTAATGCCTGACGTGCGGACTCCATGTCAGTTCCGGATTGTTTAGATAAACGCTCGATTAGTGCTTGAGCAGCAGAAGTCTCAATGAATCCTGGAGCGCTACTGGAGATACCTGGTGATTATGGATTAAAACAGTAGCACCAATTTAAGTAAATGTTACCAGATAGAAAAACTATAGTATTTTGTTTGAATTTACTTAAATATTAGACTATTGCTCCAGCTCCTACAAACATTAGTATCAACATCATCTGTTGTTCTTTCTTCTTCTTGTTACGAGATAGTAGGATTGTACTCAATCAAATTCAATTCCAAGTGAGGTTCCTGATGATTTCCGTGACATGGTTCTAAGATCAGACATGTATTCCTTCATGTCTTACCTTATTTGTCTGATGCACTTATATCCTAGTGTGGCTCACTTGATACTTATAATAAGAGATTAGGATTAGCCATACCCCGATGTTACTTAAAGAGCTATCATTGGGAGAATTCCAAAACCTAATTTTCTATCATTCATCAAGGTCTACAGAAAGAATCATTAGTATATAAGCAAAAATCATCAGACGAGAACTCAGTTTAGATCTAACTGTTTACAGACTCCGAGCTTCCCATCAAGCTTTAATTGTATGCATATTAGCTGCAATTCTTTCCGTAATCTCCCCTTTGTTCTTATCATTAGCAAATGCAGATTCTGTAATTGCCACTACAACTGTAGGTACTGGCCCTTATGGCGCAGCTATTTTTGTCTCGAGCAGTATTAAGACCCGGAAATTAATTGTCTCTTCGGCTTTAAGAGAACTAGATCTCTTAGGTACTATTGGATTTGTGGAAACACAAAAGGAAATAGAGAATATTACAGATTTCTGGAGTTTTTCGTTCACTAATGTAAGAACGTGCGTCGAACCGGGTGTAATTCAATGTCATCATACGCATTTATTCGAAGATTATATCTAGAGACCTTGTCCCCTAACCTTAATAGTATCTCTGTCCTATTGGGGATAGGATATAGGAGGAATCTGTCATCAATTCGCTTTGAAAGTATATCATTATGCCATGATATTGTGGTATGTGCAGAGGTCATTAAAAATACAGAATTAGAATCTTCGAATGTGATGAGAAAAAATAGTTCGCGTGGTTGACTTCCATCAATGTCGCCTGTCACAGTACCAAGCCTGCCTAGAGCTTCACTATAATCATGACCAAGTCGCATTTGATATTCATGTCTATAATCACTGTCCGAGCCGTCCGTCTACATACAACATATTTAAGCCGATACTTAGAAAGCGATTGAGTTAAGAGTTATGTAGAAGATTTTATATCTTTTGTTTGTCATCTGAAGTGAAGAAATTAATGCTTCCTATCGTCTAGAAATGTAAGGTGTTTTATTTGCTTAACGTTATAGATATCAAAACCATTTTCTTTTATTACATTTTGTAGTTCCGATAATCTACCATCCTGATCTAATTGGTTCGTTGTCTCTGCTATAAATAACCAACCTTTTGATTCTAAACACCTATTTGCTTCTGCTATGTAATCTCTCCAGTTTCTTCCCATGAGTGAGAGTGAAAATACCACTATGTCTAACTCTCTATCTCGTATATGTTTTGATACATCTTTGATATCGCATGCAATAATCTTATCATTCATAATATTATTATGATCAAAACTAAACACCTTATTCTCCTCTAATAGGTCAGCTAATTCTGCTCTACCACATCCGAAGTCTCCTATTTTTAGTTTCATAACTATACGTTTTGGGATGTCTAGTTCAAGGTTAATATTATCAGCAATTCTATTTACAGGATTAAATCCCCATACTGTCTTTGCCGTATCTAGTTTTGCAAGTGTCTGAATTTGGAGAAGACATCTGCGATGATGATAAAGTGAATTATTATTATCAACTAAGAGCGGCTTATCAAACAGGCACACGGAGATAAGGAGTGCAAATGAATCGAATAGCGTAAAAAAGGTATTTTTAAAAAAAATTAAAACTATGTTGATGTATCTTTATCATCATCTTCTCATGACTTAACAGATTAATCTACAGTTAACAATACAAGAATAGGTCGGAGGATTCACAATCGTCGTATTACTACTAGGTTTGTTGACAACTATATTTGGAATAGCCAAGGAATCTGGAATGATGATGGTCTATCAGGCTCTTACCTTGTAGGATGGTGTTTATCTACTTAATAGACCTTTACTACTAGACTTAAGTATAATATCGATGTATTAATACATCGATGACTGCTACTATCAAAAATAATGAAACTGCGATTTTGGTTACAGGTGCAACTGGAACAGTTGGAAGTGAAGTAGTAAAGCAGCTTACATCACCATCATCGCTTTCTTCAGGTAGTCGAGTTAGAGCAGCTGTTCATTCAAAAAATAAAGCTGATAAACTTAGAGATGAAAATAAAACAGTTGAGATTGTTAATATGGATTATAATAAATCAGAAACTATTGTTGATGCTCTAAACGGAGTAGACAAACTCTTCTTACTAACGTTACCCACGCCCAACATGACTGAAATCTCATCCAGTTTAATAAAAGAAGCTAAGAAAAATGATGTTAAACATATTGTCAAGTTGTCTGTCATAGATGCCGATGCTGAGCCTGGAATTATGATCACACGATTGCATCGACAAGAAGAAAAAATTATAGAAGAATCTGGAATACCATACACATTCTTACGTGCAGGTGCATTTATGCAGAACTTTATAAATTTTTTTGGCCAAACAATTAAAACTCAAAACGCAATTTATCTTCCTGTAGGAGACGGAAAAGTTAGTTTTGTAGATGTTAGAGATATTGGCAGCTGTAGCTACGGAGATACTATTGGCTAAAAATAATGGGAGTAAAAGCAAACAACAACACGAATACAAAAAATATGATATTACTGGTAACGAGGCACTATCGTATAGTCAAGCGGCAGAAATTCTTTCTAATGTTCTAGGTAGAAGAATATCGTATGTAAACGTAACAGAAGAAGACGCCCGCAAAGCAATGAAGAAGATGGGAATGGAGGACTGGCTTATAGATGCATTAGTAGAGCTCTATAGTGTGATTAGATCTGGATACGCATCACAATCGACTACTGTAGTTGAACAGATTACAGGTCGTAAGCCTATATCACTTGAACAATTTGCCAGAGATTATGCTAGTTTCTTTAATTGAAATGTGGATATTTTGTGGCTAGAATATGCTATACATGAAACAGGATCTATCAACTAATACTACGACAATTGTTGGTGTCATCAGATCATATCTTCCCGTCAAAAATATGCAGCCAATAAGAAGGAGAAGAAATTGAAACTTTGGCGATTTTTCATTACTCTTTCTTATGCATATTTATGATAGATCTACATCGTCATTTGTCTTCTCTCAAGTTCCTGCAATCTATTTGTTATAGCCACAAGTTGATCCGACAAGTGTGCTATTGCATCATCTTTCATCTTATCCTGATCTCTCATTGTGCGTTTCAGAATTAATATAGATTGTCAATGAATAATACGAACATATTGCTCATTAGGGTATTCGAAATAGTCCTTGAATGACGTTATTTCGGAATTAATCTACAAACTGTAATGAATTATATCTTATTCTTTTGTTATTGTAATCATGTGTCAAAGTGGAATTATCTCTCATAAGGATTCTTGTAATATCTATATAGTATAATTATTGAATATATTTTAGAGTCAAAGTTTATAGATTTAAGACAGTATCTAGATGTATGTCTGCCACAACGTCTTCCCCATCAGCAGCGAATGAGAAACTGTTGCAATTCCTAACAGAAGGAAGAGATTGGGAAAAGAAAGCCACTAATATACCTGGCATATTTCTGATCAAGCTTCCTGGGTCAAAATCTAGTTCTCCATCATTAGCAATTGAAATCAACCCAGTCGATTCCTCTGGAGCTACTACAAAGAAGAGAGGAGTTGTTATAAGATCTACTTCAGAATTGGAACAAATAACAAGTCTTCTTTCAAATCCAAAAATAAATCAATTAGCAAGTAGTATTGATGGTGTAAATCCTAAAAGAGGGGATTCAGCAGCTGGAACTAAAGGTAGTTCAGATATCTTCGAGATCTAGATCTGAGTTCAAGCTCAACCATGCATAAAAAAATGCAATCAAAAATTGTAACAGATCTAAAGAATATTGAAGAAGAAAAGAGAAACAATATCTCATATAACAAGAGGAGTCAAAACAAGCCGGCTAAGAAAAATCGTTCTGTTATCTCAAAATCACAGTAATGGATATCGAAAGAGAAAACAGGATATCAAAAATCATTTCGTTATACAGTAAGGGTCTAAATCAGGAAGAAATAGCCCAAGAGCTCCATTTGGATCAGTCAACTGTCAGCAGAGATCTACAATTTATCAAATTAGAAGCAAGAATTGAAATCGAAAAATATCTGCGAGAAGATATTTTGTTTGAGTATGTAAGATATATGTCTGGATCTAATGAAATAATTAGACAAGTATGGAAAATCGTTCAAGACAAAAATACCTCTACTAAACAGAAAGCGAATGCCTTGTCATCGTTGATGCAGGCACACAAGATGGGATGACTTGAAACTTTCTATACAACTAAACAGGAACATGCCTTAACCATCAATAAGATAATTCTTTTTTACACAAGTTTGTTAGGTAGGGAGAAGGCGATAATTGAAGCCACGAATAAATTAATAATATATTGATATAGATTAGCCGACTGATTCTCGAAGACATGTGGCTTTCTATTCAAGACTGACATCCTAGGGTCCAGACAGCCTCGTAGTTTGCCCTTACCATCACAGAATTGGACTCCTCGCCAATCATTTAGAATCAGCGATTACCTATTTTTCTATGATGACAACCATACATTTCCAAGGACATCGAGGGCCTTTACCCGCAATGCAGATCTGTATGATGGATCTTTCCTCTCTTTCGATCAGTCGGCTTATATAATTTATAATACTCGAATCAACCTAATATACTTTAATTAAATTAATCCATTATAACTGAACAGGATGTAAAGGCAATGGATGGGGGTTTTCGCTGGACAAAGGACAGCATATCTTATTGATTCTTGGTCAATAGAAGAAGTAGAAGGAGATCTCAAGTCTGTCATTCTGGGGTAGAATGAAATGGGAAGTTAAACCGTTAGAATCATTCAGCTCTGTCAACGAGATAGAACGTCGAGTATAGGTCAGTATACTTCGTCATATATATTTGGCATCTAGGAATAGGCATAAGCTAACCTTTGAATCCATAAGAGTTAAAATGCAGAAGAAGAACATCTCGCAGATTCTTGACGAACTATTGCTATTTTAAAATAACTAACGAACCATCAAAAGAAACTAGACTGAAAGATAATAATGATATTGTTGATGCAAACTGTAGTATAGAAGAAGTCACACAAACGACATCAAGAACAACAACTAATCATATCTTTTAGTTTCATCTAACAGGGTATTCTTTATCAATACGAATATAACAAATAATCATGGGGACCATAGAAGAAGTTGGAAAAATAAATGGCCATTTACTTAGAAATTTGAAACGTGATAGGTTCTTAGGTTCCGCTAGATTTTACAGATAATTAGATATTGAGGTTTGTCTAGCCGCGTAGGGAGCAATCACTACGGATTTGGGTTTGTCATCTTTTGATCTATTTCACATACAAATCGTATATAGTCATTTTTTTGCATGCTGGTTTTTTACTACATCGCTTATTACCAGTTCTAGATATTCTTTTATATCTTGTTCAGTAAGAGACGGTGCAATCCCAGTTTCTTCTATCATTTTGTCTTGATTTCGTTTTGTGAATACTACAACTTTCCTCTCTATCTCCTGCTCCATTTGAGCCGTTCCGATACTATCCAGTAATTTCGATTCCTTTATCGCGAATCTTCGACAAACTCATGGCACAACAGGTTCAGAAAACTGTTCACACGATATGAAAAGAAGGCAGAGAACTACCTTGGACTGGTACAGTTCTCCTGTTTTATGATCATCTGTAGAAAGATAATTTTGGGATAGGTTCTTAGTATTCCAATATCTCTTGCGAGCTCATCGTCTTCTTAGTGGAAGATTGAAGGTGATTATTTTGACAGATGATGTTGTAGAATTTAAAGGAAAATACCATCACATTCCTGCTTCAAAAATAGGCCCTAAACCTATTCAAAATCCACATATTCCAATTTATCTAGGAGGCTATAGTCAAGGAACATTTGTAAGGATAGCAAATTATGCTGATGGATGGATATGTGTTATACGTAGTTCACTTGATGACAGTAAATCATACATTGACAAGTTAAGAAATGAATGTTATAACGCAAAAAGAGACCCTAAAGATGTTCATATTGCTGCAATAGTATATCCTGATGTTATAGAGTATAGAAATAATAATAATAATACGGATACTAAAGAAATTAATCAAAAAGCATTCAAATCCAAATCCAAAAAAAGACAGTTATTGAGCGAAAGTATTGATCAAATAGGTAAGGATCTATCGAAAATTAAAGAAATGGGAGTGGATCACCTAATACTGAATTTTAATCGGTCGCCAATAAGCAATAACATTGACAATATAATAGATGTATCAAGACAGCTTTCTGGCTTTGTAAGATAAAGTTTATGACGATATTTTATTGATAAAGTACAACTTAGGTAATCAATCACCTATACGCGGCATGGAGTTTCCAATTATCTTATATAAGAAATATAGTTTCTATATATCGTATCTATTTTGTTATAGTCTGACTTATCAACAGATTATAAATTGCGTTTGCGCAACAACAACGTCATCATACTAGTGTGCTTTCCGTTTCAATGATATTCTAATTGATATTTTTGAACCCTAAAAACTCCTTTAGTTTTTCTTTATCTTCTACGATCTCGTCAATTGGATAACCTTCTTGTTTTGCAACTTCATAAATTCTATCAAACATATCTATAATTTCCTTTGCCATTTTTGCTAAATCGTCTACCTTTTGTAGAAGGTCTACTGATAGTTGTCGCGACAACTCGTTAGCTCTTGATAGCACTTGTAGTCGATCTTCCCTCATTATATTATAATTCAATTTTGTGCCATAACGCGACATAATTTCCCCTAGAACATAATCTATTGACTGTGGGATCTCATCATATCCACATTCATTGTGACGTATAACTTCTTCCTGATTTTCTTGCCCTTCCTCTTCTAGAGAAGGTAAGAGCAATGCTGAATCGGGGCCGGAGGTGTTGCTTAGATCCTTTGAACTATCAGTGCTGCCGTCTACCTCACTACAATAATGCCTTAACAAATCCTCTATATGATTACGTAGAACAGCAGACGGAGTGTGATTATCTGCTAGTCCTTTTTGGGACAGATATTCCGTCAGCAACTTAAACCTTCTATACTGGTCTACTGATACTTTCGTTGACATAACCTTAGTTTGTCGTCGCTCCTTGTCGAATGTATCTTCTGCATGGTAATCTCGTTGACTTGCCACTACTAATCGTACATTAAAGTTATCTATAAACACTTAGGTGGACGTGAAGCACATTCCACATGTGGTAGACCAGGATAATGATTCACAGCAATGATGGTCTTGTAATATTGCGCCGCTCACACTCCACCACACCGCAAATAATATTTCAGATGCTTTGTTATCTAATTTGTATTTCCTTTCATACAATAATAACCATGGTCTACCAACCAGTATGGTCTAAAGATATTATCCAGATTTTAAACGTAGACTTTTAAAATGATGATAGTAACAAACAAACAACGAAGGAAGATAACTCTCATCTAACAGATTTTTAAAGTCTACCATAGCTTACCATAGCTCCTATTTCACGAGCCTTTCTGATCAGAGCCTCATCTTCAGTCGCCTCGAGAATTGCCCTTATGCTCTCCTGTCTGAGAGTAATCATGTCAAATTGTCCATAACTCTGATACCAGTGGAACGAGCACGTTTTGTTACTGTGAAAAGAGATTGGTTTAAGCAACTAATGAAAAATAGAGACCACTCAAATAAAGCTCTTACAGAAACGTTAAGAGCTTATTTCAAGACAGATACTAATACAAGCTCTTCCGTGTGGCCAGATATTTAGCAAATGAATGATATTCAAGGGGCATATGATTAAATATAAATTCGTTCTATGTAATAAGATATCAATTTAGATGGCTAAACCTCAAATTCAATGTCTATTAACCTTAGTATTGGTCGTTACGATCTCAATTGGATTAATACATCCATTTAATTCTGTTATAGCTCAACCAGCAGTATTAAAAGCTCCTAATCTAAAGGTGGAGTTAGTAGCTCAGGGATTACGATCTCCTACAAGCATGGCATTCTTGGGACCAAACGACATTCTAGTATTAGAGAAAGATACTGGCACAGTACAGAGAATTACAAATGGCAAAATGCTTCCGCAACCCCTACTTCAAGTTCCAGTATCAACAACAAATGAAAGAGGTATGCTTGGGATTGCTATTGCAAAGCACAATAATGGTCCTACATACGTCTTCCTGTATTATACAGTGTCTGGCGCTGGAGCACAATCACTTGCAAATGTTCTTTATAGATATGAATTAGTAAACAACAACCAACAATTAGGCAATCCTAAACTTCTGCTAAATCTCCCTGCACTTCCTGGCACTAATCATAATGGTGGCAAAGTAGTTATCGGTCCTGACAATAACGTATATACTGTTATTGGTGATCTCAAAACTCACAGAACCCAAGCTGAGAATATAGTCAATGGGCCGCCTGCAGATAGCACCGGAGGTATACTAAGAGTTACACAGGATGGTCAACCCGTACCAGACCCTCCACTTGGGCAGACTACTGCTCCTCTAAATCTGTATTATGCGTATGGAATACGCAACAGTTTTGGGATTGGCTTTGATCCTGTGACTAACAAGCTATGGGATACCGAAAATGGTCCTAAATATGGAGATGAGATTAATCTTGTTGAACCTGGCTTTAACAGTGGATGGGCACAGATAATGGGAATATGGGCTCCAGAAGGGGCAATAGGAAAAGAGACTGCTGGACCAGTCATTTCTAATCCATCATCTAACCTAGTGGACTTTGCAGGAAAAGGTAAATACAAATCTCCTGAATTCATATGGTTGAAGCCGGTAGCCCCTACAGCACTAAAGTTCTTTAATTCCGTAAAACTTGGTAAACAATATCAAAATGATATGTTCGTAGGAGACTACAAAAATGGCAATCTTTATCATTTCAAGCTAGACCAAGCTAGAACAGGACTGGTTCTTAACGGAACACTAGCTAACAAGATATCTAATACACCACAGGATAGTCAACCATTAATTTTCGCCAGTGGATTTGATGGTGGAATTACGGATTTACAAGTTGGACCTGATGATGGCTACCTCTACGTTCTTACATTTGCAGGTTCAATATATAGAATAGTTCCAACTTCTTAACTGGTCTTTCTCTTTTCCTTTCTTTATTCCTCTAAAATGTATTTGTTGTGATATCTAGAAATTGAGCATGATTTGATATATCTGATCATTCTGAAAGTTTGAGAAGCATGACCAAATAGATTGCTAACAATTAGAGCTAGTCTATAAGTTTGTCAAGGCTTTTTTTTAATATTCTCAAAGAATTCAAAACCATTGAGTCTAGGCATTCTTGTATCAATAATGCAAAGGTCATAGAAATTAGGTTTAAAATTTGCAAATGCTTGTATAGGGTCGATGTAAGCATCGGCATCGAATCCATTATCCTCTAAGGTGACTTTGAAGAAGTTAGTGACGCAGGGCAAGGTAAAGGTTAGCATCTTTAATAGCGCCATCTAAAACTTATTCCCACAAGTTTACGAATACAGGAGAGTTTTCTTACTTATCGTTATCAAATACATACTTAGGGGGGACCTAAGTTATTTAATTATAACTTCTTGTTTTGAATGAAAATACTTATAGCTGAGATTGATCTCTTCGAGTCTAAGAATCTTTTTCTAACACCGGTATCTATTCAAACTCAGTTTTGATCTGGCACCAACAATCCAAAGCACAACGGTAGTACCTTCAACTTTAGGACCTGGGCAAACAGATATTAGAGTATCTGTTAGAGCTACGGACAATACCGGAGTGCAGTCAGTTTACGCATCTATATCTTCTGGATCCCAGCAAATTGGTACTGAAGTATTATTGTTACATTCGAGTTCTACCGATATATGGACAGGTACGCTTACACGACTTTCCAGAAAATGCTATCCAGATTTTATTTTGCGATCGTGTCAAAATAAAACTAGAAATTCTCAAGAGTTAAATTCGGTAGTCTAAAATATTTGTGGCTTAACTGGGAAGAGGAGCATTTACTTATCCAGACTAATTCATCCTAATTGCACTACAATGTACCATCATATCAAGTTACGCAAGTCTACCTTAAGAAACCTGGTAGCAGGAGGTAGCAGATGACAGCAGAGGAAATTAGGTGGTAGCAGGGATGACAATGTTGGTAGCAGGAGGTAGCTGTCTTTATTTTCTTATTTTATACCATATTTAATTAAATAGCTGACATGGTATTAACCAGACAAGAGAAAGAGAGTCTCGTCATAGACCTCTACAATCAAGGAAAAAACACCCGTGAGATTGCTCAGCAAGTTGGAATGTCGTTCAGAGACATTGGAGCAATTCTGCAAAAGGGAGCCAAGGAGAAGGAAAAAGATCATTATATTTCTATTTCATCTAAGGCTTATGCAATGTTTTCCGAGGGAAAATCTCAGATCCAAATTGCTAGAAGCAGAGAAGCGCAATTCAGCCAGAATTTTTCAAGAATTAAACGATCAGATAATAGATTTGCAAAAAACACGTGATTCTTTGCACTCAGCTTGTAGAGAACTGGGCTTGGAGATAACAAAACTACGCATACAAAAGATAAGGTTGGAAGTAGCTGTAAATAAAATTCAGAATGACAGTGAGACACATAACAAAATTAAAGAAATGGCTAAAAGAGAAGTCGAAAGATTTCTTGGTGATCGTCAGCTAATATTTAAACTCACGTTTGAATCCATCATCAAGTCCATGCGAAAAGATCCCGACATGCTTCCCAATTCGTACCATTACAATCATCCTTCCCATCAAGAATTGACAGTAAGAGACAATAACGAAATCGATGTGGATTATTGATGGACGGTCAACATTTGCAAGCAGATTGCATTTCGTTTTTTACTGTTGATAAAAATACAAAGGGGATTTTCTTATAATTGCCTATACAATATTGCAGAACCTCAATGCGAGTAGTGATTGAAGGAATAACAATTGTTAGAGCAATTATAATTTAGCTTTATTTCTCTTCCTCATACATAAAGCGACAACGGTGATCCACAATGTCTGCCTAGCAAGCACATCTTCATCTTATCGATAATAACAAATCCCATTTTTTTGAATAATAGTATTGCTAAAGGAGACATTAAAATTCAGGTGCTAGCTGCATTATCTCATCCAAGTTGTGAACCATGCCATTTTTCTTAATATCTGGGGAAACTGTGGAACTTTGTAGTCATAATGTTTTTCAGTTAGTTATCGATGAACAATTACGGTAGCAATTAAATGGTTACAAAAAAAGTCGATGTCACATCTTCTAAAAAGAATTGCCTCTCTATTGGTATTATAGCCGTGATGTTCGTTTCGACAATGTCGCTTAGTGCTTCGGTAGTATATACGCCTAATACGGTATTAGCTATTGAAGTAAACGGTCAACTTCATAACACGGAAAGTTTCAAAGCCAACGAAAAATAAGCGTCTGACCGATGACTTACTAGTGTCTCTATATTTGAATAGTAAAGTAGATTAGTATCACGATATCATTCTACCTCACTAATGAAAGCAATCCAACCCTTTAACAATCTTCTACCCTTTGGAGTCATTGAGTACAAAGTCATCCTGATAGGTTTATGATTTGTTTTAATATTAGGGATATCTTTACCTTCCACATATCCTGATTTTCTAAGTCTATTTTCTGACGAATCCCTTAAAGCTCCGGATACTTTGTATATTTTTCCTTTAGTTTGAACAGCTATTTTTTCTGATATTTGAGTTGTGCTTAATGATTCTTTTGAATTGTTTAAGGCCATTAAGACAATAAAGCTATTTGATATTTGAGCTCCATCTATAAAATCATAATTTTTGGCAATTTTCTCCCAAATATAACCCTCATCTATGTCAGACATTCAGATAATTCAACCGTGATCATATTGATGTCAGTTATGTCACATATGTCAGATGTAGACTACATCGCTTTATTTTGACCAGACTAGCCTAGAAATATTTGCACTGAAGAGTCTATTCTGTATCTGCTAAAATCGCTCTCGGAGTGGAGTAAGATGGGACAACAAGTGACCGATCAAGAATGCATCTAAAGGAGATCGAAGACTAGTTCCTTGATCTTACTAGATAGATAGAACGATAGTGCTATATTGCCAGCCTTATACAGCTTAATTTTGTTAGTCAGTTAGCCTAGTTAAGCCTAAATACTAGCCAACTATAAAGCAAGTTATCAATCAGCTATGCATAGTAGTAAAGAAGCTGTGATTGTAGTGGTTATATCGTGCTTAGCTGTAATATTGATTTATAGTTCAGTAGCTGAAATTTGATGCATTTGCGAGAACTAAGGTAATATTTACTGGTTGTACAAAAAGGGATCCAACCAAACCCGGTGCGACATCCGCAAAGGAATGTTGCTGGGGTAACACAGTTTACGATAACTCTGGAAAGATAATAGACGTCTATTCACTCTGTCAGACATGTGAATATGATTCTAATGGAAACAAAATCGATTGCAGAGATACTTCTCCTTCGAGAAACACCGGTCTGGGCAATACACCACCATCATCAGCCGGATTTGAACAACCACCTTCTACACTACCACCTTCACATGTTCTTCCTCCACCATCATCAGCATTACCATCAACGTCGAAGCAACGAACAATAACAATAACATGTCCTAATGGTTTAGCACCAGATGCTAACGGTAATTGTCCTACCACTATCACAAATCAGCAAGTACTCCGTCCCAAAGCTTAGGGGGATCAGCATCAAATAATAACAATAACAATAACAATAACAATAATCCTCAACAAGGGCACCATCATAAAGGAAGCAATCAACCAACACAGATAGGAGGAGGACAAGAATCAACAGTAACAAAAAAACACAAAGCACCAAAAACAGATCAAGGAACAACATAGTCTCCATCGTGAGAGAGTAGTGGCTATATCTGCTGCTGGTGGAACCGCGCTCGCTTTGTAAATGCCATATAAAACCATATCACTAATTCTTTGCAGGTCAGATACATTTCATATAGATCATTTGAAGAAAAAATACAAAAAATACAATCATCGCAAGGATATAGATTATTAAGTCATGCAGAAAGATCGGGATATTTATCAGTCGTATCTTCGTAGAAAGAATCACAAAATATATCGCCATTGGGTATATTGCTGTTAGTTACCAATAGTGGAAGCATATAGTGAATAGATTTTGTAAGAGCGTGAATTTCTTTATGGGCAGTGATTTGAACAAATGGTTGATTTTATTTTTTCTTACAACTTCCCACAAATCTCTACGTTGCTCGTTTAATTCCATAATTCTCTGTCTGATATTCATCAATGTAATCATTTTTACCTACTGAAAGATTTTTCAGTACATGGTTGATTCGAATGGACTACACCAGACGAGTCCCCCAACACCAGTGTTTGGTTTGGATTTACCTACCACCACCACCAACGCTGGTATAATGCATAGTGTTGTGCTGAAACTGTCTTTGCCCTTCCTGCAAGTATGTCCGCTTCATTAGGGTCCATTGTATTTCGTACAACATTATAATGGAGTTTTCGCAAATCCATAAATTTTATGCCTGCCTCTCTTTTAGCTATATTATGCACTAATTATCTCTTCTTTCCTTGTAAACCTAGGCAGCCTTCGGAAGTGGTCCCAGATGTTGGTTGGAATTATAAAGAAATAGCATTGTTTGTTTCCTCTGAACCAATTTAGCGTTACGACAGTCATACCATTTGACTTGTTGATCACATGTAGTCTATCACATTTGTGACCAGCATTATCTGGACAAATTTCTTTACTGTGGGAGTATATCATTTCATCCTCTCTTAGGCCTGACAATAGACCTACTCTGATAGTGAATCCACTATCATCGTATACTGTCCTCCTGCCAATTGCATACTTTAAGTTAAAGAAGTTCTCTCCATCGTACATGAGCTCCCAAGGTATGTCGGTTAGAGCATCGTCAAATTCGAGAGATAAGAATTGCACCTTGGAATTGCGAAGCACATTTGAAATTTTAGTTGGCAGCAAAGTTCTGTAAAGAAACGAGCCTAAAGCTGTGAATTCTAATTTAAGCCATTGTGCTATGAACCGTTCCTCTCTCTCAGGTAATCCCAATTTCTTCACAAGGACCTGGTCAACGGTGCTGCCTGACTCATTACTTGTATATGAATCCTGATAGAATACGGGAATCAATCCAAATTAGACAACAACCCCAGTTTCCCATAATTCATATATCAAAGCTGTGTAATCTGTATTTAGGAAGTAATAATGAAATGACATCACATATAGCCAAAATAGTAGAGATTGTTGGTAGTTCTGAAAAAAGCTGGCAAGATAGCGCAGGCTCGGTAACCGAAGCTAAGAAGACAGTTCGTGGAATAAAAGGATTAGAAGTTCAGGATATGACTGCAAAAGTAGACCCTACTACTGGAAATATAACTCAATATCGAGTCTGCGTGAAACTAGCATTTGGTATAGAACACTGATTCTAAATAAAACCTGAAATCTTTTTTTCTACTCGACAGGGGGAAGCTGAAGCCAGTTAATAGTGCGGATTTTATCGTAGTTAAACCACTATCAACGTAGTTAATAGTGATCTATTTCTTTGCTTCGTAGATTTATATAAAATACGCCATTATTAAAAATTGAAGAACGTATTTATTTATTAGAATTTGATTATCTTGCTTTTAATAGTAAGCTTTGTTTCTTACCGTACTTTGCAAATATCTCTTCATATGCTAAAAGTCTTTCTTGAATAAGTGCATTTGAACTATCATACATTCTAACAAAATTTGCTCGTAATACTAAATTCCCTTCTGAATCAAAGAACCTTATGCTATAGCTATTTTTGCCACCAGTTTTATTCTCTGTTACAAACTTTGCTTCTTTGGTATCGCTAAGGTTAACATGTATATGCCAAGGTCTGGTTTCGTCGCCTATTGTTGCATATGACTCACGAACACGCAAAGGCAAATTCTTTTCGGCATTCACTTCGCATACAGCGCCAGCGCTTCTTACTGAGAACATGACATTATCGTGAATAAGTATGTCATTTATGATATCCTCAAAGGTAGCATTTAATTCATTATCTATTGTCGATGTCATTTATTATATCGCGTGTACTCTCACTTAATAGTATATTGGATGATCTAGTCAGCATTTATATTAATAATCTTCATCTATGGATGACGCTCACTGTTGCAACCACATATTAAATTAGTACTCTTACTGAATATCGAATAATTCAATTTCTCTCCAAACAGACTCGGCTTCTGCCAGGATTTTGAGTGTGTAAGTATATGCAGTTTGTATAAATAAGGAAACATCGACTGATCAACCCATTGGAGTCTGGAATCCAATCGATGTTATATCAATAGGGACGCGTTGGTAGTAGGCATTGCACAGGTTATATAACACAATCCAGGGGGACTATGCCTATTGAATAAAAACTGGCTGAAAAATAGCAATGATAATTGTTAGAACAGAAGAAATATGCATTACATTTTTCGTGTGTTTGAAATATGTTGATAGGATGAACCCTATTGAGGAACATGTTGCCCAAATCAAGATGCTTGAAGTTATTATGTATGTTAGGGCCATAATGGAGGTAGCTTTCTTGTTACTGTCTCATAGTAACCTCTTATGTACAGCGATGAAAAGAGCTTTGGTCATCGGTGTAAGTGACTATCTTAAGCTCGAACAACTAAGATTTTGCCAACACGATGGAAACAGCATGTACCAAGTACTCAGATCTGTAGGTTATGCTATACCGCATACTAACAAGTTGGTGGGGAATATTAGTTGGGAAAGAATGAGGAAGGCAATTATAGACTTCTTTGACGACCCTGCCATTTCACTTGACGATACGCTTATTTTTTATTATTCTGGCCATGGGGTACCGGACATACAGGGTGACGTATATCTAGGGACGTCGGAGATTGATCCTGCCTCGCCCTACAGGGGAGGATTCGCTCTTAGTGAGCTAACAAAAGTGGTTCAAATGACACTAGCGTCAAAAGTAATCTTAGAACCTATCCCAAAATTATCTTTCTACAGATGATCATAAAACAGGAGAACTGTACCAGTCCAAGGTAGTTCTCTGCCTTCTTTTCATACCGTGTGAACAGTTTTCTGAACCTGTTGTGCCATGAGTTTGTCCTTTCCACAACCCATCTTTTTGCAGAATGTTTTTTCCGGTTTAAGGAAGGTTGCGTTTCAGTCTTGACCTCCTCCTCTTTTTCACCCTTCTTTCTTTTGGGACTAATGTGCAGTACATATCCCCGCCTGATTAGTTCCTGTTCTTCTTGTGTGGAATTATATGCTTTGTCAAGACATAGATGTTGTAACCTTCTCCTTCTTCCCTTTCTTCTTGATTTCGGTTTGGATGATGATGACGGCTTTTTAATAACTGAATTATCAACCATATCTATTACCAGTTTAATGTCATGGGTACTAGCAGATGAAATGACCGCCGAAAGCGGTATACCTTCTTTGTCTGTTAAAATATGTCTTTTTGTGCCCAGTTTGCTCCTGTCCGTGGGATTATTTCCGGTCATCGCCCCCCTAAAGGCGATTTTATGGATATACTATCGATTGATTGCCATGTCCAGTTGATACCAATGATTTGATCATATATTTTCAGTAATCGAACCCATGTCTTTTTGAAAACATCCAGTTTATTCCATTCCTGAAACCTTCTATGGCATGTGGAACCCGATCCATACTCTTTGGGTAGCATCTTCCATTGGCACCCAGTTCTAAGGATGTATAAAACTCCATCAGGTACCCTTCTGTATGGTACAATTGGCCGACCCACTGTTTTGAGTGGTTTCTCTCTGGGTAAAATTACTTTAATCTCATCCCACAATTCATCTGGAATGGTTATGATGGTGCGATTATCCTTTTTATCATCCTCTTTCTCATTCTTCTTCTGGATACAGGCCATACTTTAGCAAAAGCAACATCGAGCTATAATCGTATCGAATTTTGGGATAGGCTCTTAATACTCAATTGTTGCTACAGTGGTTCAGCTAAAATAAGCAAAGGACATGAAGAGGACGCAGCAAGATTAGGGACCGCCGCCGTCGACAATAAGTTTAGGGCAATAGCAGAAGGTCAGGGCATATGCCTTTTAGCTCCTAGTCAACCGTATCAAGAGACTTCAGTATTAGTCGAAGAGAATTACAGCTTGTTTACGTATTATTTGCTTCGGGGTCTCAATGATAAAGAGTACGAAGTATTTGATCGGCATGGAAATATTACTGTCGATAGCCTAAGCAACTATATCTATAAGAAAATTATGAGTCTGCCACCCGGGAGAAAACCAAAACAAAAGCCTTTAAGAAAAATAGAATCTTCCGGCGATATTATCATCATTGATCGAGCTCGGTTCTCGGAGCTAAAAAAGCTTCCAAGAGTGAAAGGAAAGTACGAGGACAATAACGCAGTCCAAGCTGAGACGATTCTAAAAAGTTCGTCTATCACAGAGGTTCTGGATTTTATTAGAACAGGAAAGAAAAAAATCTGGATCAGAGCAATCGTTGTCTAATTCGTCTCAAGCCTACCTACTATTTTCAGAAGGCAAGGCTCCAATACAAGTGGCTATTAAATTAGGTCTGAAGGAGCCTGAAGTGCATGAATTGTATAGACAGTACTGGAAACTACAACAACCTTATAGGCTTTATCAGGTTCATGAACATGTTAAAGAGGATATTTGGTCCTTTGTAGAATTGTACAGATTAATCAAAGCTGCAGGCATGAATCTAAAACACGTTAAAAGACTTCTCGAAATTGCAAATAATGAACTTCCAAAAGTTGAACAAATATATAAAAATCTGCATAGGAGGTAATGCATCTTAATCTGAAGAAACGAAACGTAGAGGCAACTATCCTGAAACTTAATGGTGATATAATTCATCTTCGCAACACTGCTGAAAATCAAAGGTTAGAGTGTGAAAAGCAAGAATCTGAAAAAAGAAATCTATATCTAAAAAAAGACAAGATTAGAGTCAGTAATAAAACAACTTCAGAATAGTCAAGAATATACTAAGAACCTATCCCAAAAATATCTTTCTACAGATGATCATAAAACAGGAGAACTGTACCAGTCCAAGGTAGTTCTCTGCCTTCTTTTCATACCGTGTGAACAGTTTTCTGAACCTGTTGTGCCATGAGTTTGTCCTTTCCACAACCCATCTTTTTGCAGAATGTTTTTTCCGGTTTAAGGAAGGTTGCGTTTCCGTCTTGACCTCCTCCTCTTTTTCACCCCTCTTTCTTTTGGGACTAATGTGCAGTACATATCCCCGCCTGATTAGTTCCTGTTCTTCTTGTGTGGAATTATATGCTTTGTCAAGACATAGATGTTGTAACCTTCTCCTTCTTCCCTTTCTTCTTGATTTCGGTTTGGATGATGATGACGGCTTTTTAATAACTGAATTATCAACCATATCTATTACCAGTTTATTGTCATGGGTACTAGCAGATGAAATGACCGCCGAAAGCGGTATACCTTCTTTGTCTGTTAAAATGTGTCTTTTTGTGCCCAGTTTGCTCCTGTCCGTGGGATTATTTCCGGTCATCGCCCCCCTAAAGGCGATTTTATGGATATACTATCGATTGATTGCCATGTCCAGTTGATACCAATGATTCGATCATATATTTTCAGTAATCGAACCCATGTCTTTTTGAAAACATCCAGTTTATTCCATTCCTGAAACCTTCTATGGCATGTGGAACCCGATCCATACTCTTTGGGTAGCATCTTCCATTGGCACCCAGTTCTAAGGATGTATAAAACTCCATCAAGTACCTTTCTGTATGGTACAATTGGCCGACCCACTGTTTTGAGTGGTTTCTCTCTGGGTAAAATTACTTTAATCTCATCCCACAATTCATCTGGAATGGTTATGATGGTGCGATTATCCTTTTTATCATCCTCTTTCTCATTCTTCTTCTGGATACAGGCCATACTTTAGCAAAAGCAACATCGAGCTATAATCGTATCGAATTTTGGGATAGGCTCTAAGTCAGGCAGTCATGTCCTAGACGTTCTAAGATCGAAATGATTGTAAAACAGCAAGTGGACAAGGTCCTTGGAGAAGACAAACAATTACTAAGACTTGCTTTCAAATCCATAACCGAATCTCTACTAAAGGATCCTTTTCGATTACAATCCTACTTCCAATATGCAATGTCGGTTACACCTACATCGACTTCATCATGTACTGCTAATGACAACTGCAATCATGAAAGGCAACGAAGTTTCTATGATCAATGCTACCCATCTCCAAATTATGAAGAAGACTGTAAGCAAGTAGAATGCTTCAGGACTGCATATGGCAACAACAAAATACCGTTAATATCTGATGAAAAGCAAAGCATCAAAACATCATTTCTATTGGGATCTACTGAATCTAAATAATATGTAATGCTTGCATTATCATATAGAATTTATTTTATCAGTTATTTCAAATATGGCCTTAACAATAGAATGCTTCAGACTGCATATGGCAACAACAAAATACCGTTAATATCTGATGAAAAGCAAAGCATCAAAACATCATTTCTATTGGGATCTACTGAATCTAAATAATATGTAATGCTTGCATTATCATATAGAATTTATTTTTTACTCTGGAGAAGAAGCAAGAAGGGAGAATTACAATCATTAAAAAATGTCGTTATTGATGTTTCCATAATGACAGGGAGGGTCGATTTATGCCCCAAGTTCTTTTTCGGCCTGGTTATATCAAGTTTGAAGAATGGCTTGTTCCCAAGTTATGCCAGCAATATTGGTCGCAGTTACTATGAAATCTGCAACCTACGACGGGTGGACTCAGAATTTTTAAATCCATCATAAATCCAGATTAATCAAATTAGACTAACAAAAAAAGTCAGTTATGATATAATACATATATTTTATAAAAATACATATAACAATACGGAAAAGAACACTACTGACTGTGATATAATATATGGCATTGATAATGTGTTGAATACTCTAAAAGTAATATTCAACACAAGGCATAAGATAGATGTCTGCGTAGATCGTACCCGGCCTGCGTTAGTAGCAGAAACCACACAATTAAAACAAGCGCTCGTTAGTACGAAGACAAAGCGGATTAAAGTAAGGTACCTAACAGAAATTACAAACGATAACCTTTACTATTGTAAAGAATTATTATCGATAGTAGATGAACTACGCCATTTAGAGGGCATTCGAGCAAATTTTTATGTAAGCGAAAATGAGTATGCTGCGCCAGAATCATTTCATGAAAAGGGTAAACAAGCACATATGATGATCTATAGTGACATTAAGGAAGTAGTACAGCATCAACAACATATCTTTGAGAGTATTTGGAATGCTTCTACTTCTGCAGAAGAAAAGATAAAAGAAATTGAAGGGAATATCAACTTAAGTACAACAGAAATCATTGATAATCCGTCTAAGACTAAGGCGCTGTTCATTGATTTAGTAAAGTCTGCAAAATTTGAAATCCTACTAATTTTACCTACTGTTAACGCATTTCTGCGTGAATATAGGATAGGGGCAATACAATTGTTCAAGCAACTATCAACTGGTACTGATAAAGAATTAAAGGAGAGTGATGGAGGAAATAGAGCAGGGAGAAAGAAAATTAGTATTAAGATTTTAACTCCTACTAATGATTTGGTCAGGCAGATAATTGATGAAATGGGCATAGGATCAACTTCTACCACAGACAATAATATCGGGATTAGTTCAAAGACATCAAATCTAATAGGAAAGAAATCATCAGTTTTTTCTCCTTATTCTTCTGAAAATGAAAGTGATACACAACATCTGCAAATACGATATTTAGAATCATCGCCGAGGTATAATGTAACTACAGCTACGATATTAGTCGTTGATAGAAAGACTTCACTGGTTATGGAAAAAATTGATGATTCCAAAGAAGAATTCAATGAAGCAGTAGGATTATCTACATATTCAACAAGTAAACCTACCATAGCTTCCTATATTTCCATCTTTGAAAACTTTTGGAGTCAGATTGAATTATATGAAAAACTAAGAGCAAATGAAAAAGCAGCAGATAGGATATCCGAAGGTGAATATGATTATCGAGCTAATGATATTACTGAACTTAAGAATTATGAATACGAGCTTCAGGAAGCATTAAAACGAAATAGGAAAAGTGCAGAGATCATCAAAAGACAGCTAGAAGAGCTTCAAGAAACTAATCTAGAATTAAGACGACAAGATAAACTTAAAGATGAGTTCTTCAGCATGATATCGCATGAACTAAAAACACCCCTTACTCCAATAATTGGTTGGTGTGGTGCATTAAAGGATTCAAGAATACTTGGTAATATAACATCTGAGCAACGCGCAGCAGTAGATACCATTGAATCAAATGCAGTAAAGTTGGAGAAAATGATTAGCGATATGCTCGATGTGCAGAAATTAGAGCTTAATGAAATGAAGTTTAATATAGAAGATGTAAACGTCGATTCTATTTTCAACAAAATTAGAAAAGATTTTAAATTTGTGATGAAGAAAAAGAATATACAATTTACTATTAAGGCCGAACCTAATTTAAGATTGAAATCTGATGAATCTCGAATTCTTCAAGTCTTCTCAGCTCTACTTTATAATTCTGTTGATTTTGTACCCCAAGTAGGAGGTAAGATAGAGCTAACTGCTGCTGAATCCAAGAGTGGTGATATCGTTTTCTGCGTTAAAGATAATGGACCGGGAATTCCAAAAGATAAACATCAATTCCTTTTTAAAAAGTTCTATCAAGTAGATACGTCATATAAAAGAAAACATGGAGGAACAGGTCTTGGACTTCCTATCAGTAAAGGCATAGTTACTGCCTTGGGAGGAAAAATTTGGGTAGAAAGTGATGAAGGAAAGGGATCTAATTTTTATTTCAGCCTACCTAAAACTACTTGAAATGAAATTGCTTATAATTGATGATACTAATGATATTACTGATTTATTTGCCAAGGTCTTGGGTACTTTGGGTCATGAAATAGTGACATCTGATAATGGTATAGAAGGATTAGATCTCATGATGAAACAAAAATTTGATGCTATATTGTTGGATATAGCAATGCCGGATTTTACAGGTCTGGACGTAATAGACAAGCTCATAGAAACTGATAAGATAAGAGATAGTCTCATTGTACTTCTTACTGCCTCGTCAATTACTGATGCAGAAGTAAAGGAGCTTGTTAAGAAGGGAGTACATTCTTGTCTTAGAAAGCCAGTAAAAATTGAGATACTACTTGAAAAGATGGATGAGTTAAATGTGGCAATTCAGGCGAGGGTTTAAGTAATGATAGAAAATAAACTAATCATAAGTCAAAATTATTACAACAGTTACGAATGTTTTTTTTCATTCATACTCTTTAGATTTTAGTGATTCATACGATAGAAGATCTGACCAATGTATGTGATAGAACATTGGTTACAGGTAAAAAATTTGAACTGGAATTTCATTCTGAAGAGCATAAAGTTAAGGAAAAACAGCAAGTAGGATATTTATTAGAATTTCTAGAATCGACTAGAAATTATTGTGTATGTCTTGTGGACATGGTCGATTCAACTAGTATATCAATGCAAATGTCAAACGAAAAGATTGGAAAATATTATGGCGTATTTTTAAATATGATGGCAAACATAATTTCTAATCATGATGGGAATGTAGTGAAAAATGTAGGTGATAGCTTGTTATACTATTTTCCAAAGACGCATTTAGATAGCACGGAGTCATTTAGAGACGTCCTTAAATGTGCCATGACAATGATCCAAAAGCGTACCGAGATAAACGAAATACTACACCTGGAAGGACTTCCTGACTTGAGTTATAGGATTAGTTGTGAATACGGTTGTGTTGTGGTTGCCAAGCTATCTACATCATCTATCAATGATATTTTTGGTAATTCAATAAATGTTTGCTCAAAAATAAATTCACTTGCTTCGCCTAATGGCGTTGTAATAGGTCATGGACTGTACCAAAAAACTAAATCATTTGATGAATATATCTATACAAAAATAAAAGATATACCAAGTATTTTAGGTAAAGATTATCAAGTTTACTCTGTCTTTAACAAAACAAAAACAAGCCTTTACTGATACTGTTGATAATATTATGCTATAGAAAATGGGCGGAAACATTTAATTTTATTGTAAGCATTATGATCAATATAAAACAAGATCTGCCAGACCTATTACCGCCATATTATCATTATTGCCACCTACTTACCTCTATTTTCTCTATTACCACAGTTATTTTAGTATGAATTCAAATGAGGATGAAATATGCTAAATATATTCCGCAATGAAATTCTTCTCTTTCTTGTCTAATTAATAACATTATTACTAATAGCGCCTTCCAATATGGGTTGTACTATTTGCGGTGAAGGTGATTTCATTTAGAAAAGAATGATCTATGTTTGTATAATAGAAGAAGAATCTTTCTATTGTAGAATTAAACATATGATAAGAAATTCCTGACTTGACTGAACGTAAAAGATCGATGTAAAGTGATTTTTAAATGCAATCTCTCATCTACGTTCTCTTTATTAGAATGCCTTTCATCTGTACAAATTCTGCTTCTCTAATTACTCCTTGATCCCTTAATTTTGCAAGTTTAGCTAATTCATCAGCTATCGATATTACTGGATTACTAATTGGCTGATTTTGTGTATTGGTCCTTTCTTTATCGTCTATCGCTTCTGGTTTTACTTGAGTGGATGATTCTTGTCCTTCCGTGTATACAGAGAAAGAAGATTTTTTACTGCTTTGCATCCCAGATCTAATTATTTCAATTAAATCCTTTGCTTTTTTCTTTGGGATACACTCAATTTTCCCACCTTCTTCATCTTCTTGTCCATCAATAATTTCTTCCATCATTCCTAATCTCGTAGAACTTACTAACCCTGCAGCTTTGAATCTAATTGTAGATGACAAAATATTTTTCTCAAGCTTGACGCTTGTAATAATATCATAAGGAATATCTACAATATTTTCTTTAAGCCCCAGCATGTACGGATCTCTTATGATTATCCTTCTGTTTCAACAACCCATCGTCTAGCTCTGTATTTTGGTATTCCTTCTTCTTCTTTATTGTTGCTTATTTCTTCACCTCTTAATCTGATGTGAATTGTATAACCATACTTCTTGCATTTGTCATCCCTTCCAGGAATTATTCAACTTGCTACTACATTTGATGACCCCGCTCTGAAGGAGGTAACTACAAGAGTTTTGCTTACAGAGGGAGGATTTATGGAAAAGAAGGGTTCTTCTTGATGTAATGTAGCAAACCGCCAATTATATTTATCTAACCCCAATTGAATATGGATTATGTGGACAAATTCGCAGAAAAAGTGAGGTTCGTTTATTGTTGTGAAGTGTTTTCACCGAGTCTAGTCGCTAAACATTTGCGATCTTGTACCACTGGGTTGAAGTCGTCACGAATTATAGGAAGATATCAGGATACATTCCTTCTAGAAGTCCGAGGAAAACGATTTCCAGAATATGTACTGTTTATGGAGGTAAACGGTAATGCTGGCGCGCTTAAGGATATAGACAAACAACTTAGAAATGTATGGCTCGAATGTTGTGGCCATCTGAGTTCTTTCAAAATAAATAACCTGACGTACGAATCTCATCCTGATCCAGAGTATGGTTCCAGGGAGAAGAGTATGCAAGTGAAAGTGAATAGAATCTTCAAAGAGGGAATGATCTTTGAATACACCTATGATTTCGGAAGCTCAACTGAACTCTTAATTAAAGTCGTTTCTACTAACAGGTCACGTAAAGAAAATAAAGATACACATATAGACGCGGGAGCATCTAGAATAGCCCATGTTGCAGCAAAGACAGTCAATGAAAAACGTAAGATTCATCCCCTGGAGCTTTCATCCCCTTCTCGTCCGCCAGATCATCCTCAACCGGTCACTATCGTAGCAAGAAATGAGCCCATATTCTTTGAATGTGATCTATGCAAGAAGGCCGTAGCAACCAAGATCTGTACAATTTGTCTTTATGAAAAAAGCAGGAAGAAGGCTTCGTTTTGTGATAACTGCGTCCGAGATCATGAATGCGGAGAAGATATGTTTCTACCCATCGTCAATTCACCAAGATCTGGGGAATGTGGCTACACTGGAAAGGAATAGCTCAGATCTATTCCTACCGAACCAAATGTGACACAATTTTGGGCCCCATAACAGCCCATCTTCCGCAATAAATCCTGCATTCCGCATTACTGTGTTATAACAGTAATGTGGGACATCATTGTGTTCAAGAATATTGTAAACATCGTCCAAGTTCATATTATTAGAAAGCATCGATTTTATCTTATTCTTTTTTGTTTTTGGAATTGAGCAGAAGTCGTTAATTCCTATATCAAACTCGTCTATTGCACCCTAGTCATACCAGGAACTTCTGAAGTGGCATTAACGATTTTCATAATCATTCAACGACATACTGACAAAAAAGAATTTCTTACTGCAAGTTTATATTTAGTAGTTATGATTTTAACTAATTTAAAAAATCTGATAGAGTAGTTTGTTTTGTTCAATGAGCATGGTTTGTTTTAAGTTTGTTAGTTATATGAGGCTTGGGCATATTCCAGATCCATATTTTATGTCTATAATGAATTAGGATAAAGCTATCCTTTGAGTGTCTGAATTTGTGATGAAACATAATCAAACATTCCCAATGGATAGCATATGGTAGTAAATGTGAATCTATTCTTTTTAGTATTCTGTACTTGATAGGTTCGATACCGTGGTCAGAATCGCAAAAGGGAAGAAGGGGCAGACCATATGTTTATTCTCCCACTGTAATTCTGAGATGTTTCATAGTTAGGCTATGGTTTAGACTGGATTCTAACAATGCATTACATGAATTCCTAGAATTGGATTATCCTTACAATAAGAAGATAATGAAAAGATGTGGTCTTACCCAAATACCAGACAGGCGAACATTTGACAGACGACTTAAGACCATATCCACAGACATCAAAAAAAGGATTACTATCATGACCTGCATGTTTGTATGCGAAAAGATGATAGATCCATACATTGTTGCAATAGATAGTACTTTACTGAAAGCCAAAGGACATGTTTGGCACAAATCATCTATGAACAAAGGTATAGTACCATGTTCTGGCATAGATACTGACGCAAGATGGGGATTCAGCCATACTAAAGGATGGATATTTGGTTACAAACTACATATGATATCAAGTACTGGTTCCGTCATAGTCCCATTAGCAGCAGATTTTACAACTGCTAATGTACAAGATAATCAAATGTACAATCCGATGATATCAACATCATCATCTCTGTCTCCAGAAACATGTTTCATGATAGGCGATTCTGGGTATGACGACCATAAACTATATGACTTGAGTACTAAAAGAGGATTTGAACTGGTATGTCCAGTACAAAGATATGAACATACCCCTACTGACAGACTTGAGCTGATACAATTCTATGAATCTGAGTTAGGACAGGCTATTTACTCTTGGAGAAGTAAATCGATAGAACCACTAATAGAACATATTAAATCTGTTTTTAGAATAGACCCATTACCAGTAAGAGGCTACCAGAAGGCTGCTGGAATAGTACTTCTGTCAGTACTACTATATCAGATCCTTGTCTACTACAATTATAAAACCAGACGTAGTCAACGACCAAAATCAATCAAACACATGTTATGTAGTTAATATGTTACTAAATAATATATGAAAAACATACAATTCAATTATGTCCAAGCCTCAGTTATATTGATAAATTCACGTCTCATGTTGGTATTGAATGTAAGGTATTCTGTTTTGGACTTCATCTCTGAAACTTATATTTGAGGAAAGTTATATTCTTAAGTTTTAGACTGTAGGAGGGTTCGGTGGTATGTGGGACAAATTTGACCCAATGTTGCCACCCAGCATATGGCAAAATTAGTTACTTTCGCTTTGTACTCGTCGGTCTTTCTTAACTTCTCTTATTACCTGTTCTAATATTGTTTCATATCTTCTTCTGTAAGAGAAGGTTGAATCCCAGTTTCATCTGCCATTCTGTCTTGATTTCGTTCTGTGAATGTTATCACCTTCTTCTCTATTTGAGCCCTCTATGTTCGAAACTAAATATTTTAGATTTTTCTTCTAATACCTTATAGAATATAGAATATACTCCGACAAACCGACAACCAATAAATCAACCTTATTCTGTGCCACCACAGGTCAGACTGAAGCAGAACGGATGATACCAGTTCAACAAAATATACGAACCGCTCCTATTACTTCGGATCCAAATCTTGTATCCATTCCTGAGGGAAAGAATTGTGCTACAAATCTGACCGAGCGTCCAAATCCAATCGAATATCTGACATATTCGGCGTAATGGTAACCTTCATCCAGATATGAAGGGGTAACGAGGCGAGGACTTCGCGAAGCTCTGTCTCGTCGGCGGCGCGGAACAGCCCAATGCTGCGCCATTCGCCTGGACCGAGCGGCGGGCGCCAGAGACGGACCAAATGGCCTGCTTTGGTAAGCTCCTCGGCGCGCACTGCCTCCGCTGCGCGCAATTCATCGACTTTGGCTGGGCTAGTACCTTCGGGAACCGTGGTGACCATATCGGTGAGGTATTCCATGGGTTTCTCCTTTCCTTCGCCAGGATTTAGCCGTTTCTGTCACCGCTTGCAACGAAACTGAGCTGAGCTTTTCGTCTCCTGCCGGAAGGTAACATGCATTCTGGGTTTTTATAGTTCGACCAAGATAATTTACAAAGTTTTGCATAAATGTACTAGGAAGCAAAAAAGTCATTGAGCGGAAGGATATGATAATACAATTGCAGTTATGGGATAGTTCTCATTTACTAGTTTTAGTAGAATTCCCACCAAAGAAGGACTAGTTTTAGTAGAATTCCCACCAAAGAAGGTGTTGGGTAGTTTTATTACAAAATCTGGCTGCTCTTCTGGAATCCAATGACCTGAACTTGGAACTAGAATACCCCGAGCATTTTGAGCTAATGTCTGCATCCCATACGCGATAGTAGGCATAGTAACATTACTTCGTAAGGCTGGAATATATCCTGCACCTACCGTCAGTACTGGCATTGTAATCTTAGTCTTTGAATAATTTTGATTTTGAACCGCATCCTCGGGAAAAGCTCGATAATACTCAAATCCGCCAAGCATTCCACCTGGAGCAGAATAATGGCTAACAAATTCGTTGATATCCGCTTGCGTTATCGAAGATGGATTATACGCAAGATTACGATAGAACCATGATAAATACATCATGTCTTTTCCTGTACAAGGGCTTCTGGTAGATCGGGTGTTAGCAGTCCGGTAGTGACATCCAGTTTACTTGTTTCTTTTATATTTTTAGTATTAAAGATGATTGAGTACATTCTCTCCATCGAAGTGTAAAATATCGAATACATAAAAGATCAAATTGTGCTTTATGATTATTTCCCATCTTGGAAAGATAATAATGATTTTGCTACCATGTCATGAATTACTTGAGATTGTTTAAAGGTATGCATAAAAGAGAGATTATGGAAAAGACTGTTAAGTGAACAGAGCATGTCAAAAAATCAGAATATTATGTGAACTGTGCCTACCTTGTACGTGATTGTTCGGCTGTCTCTCCTAAGCCCATTGTAACAACATGGGTCCGGCAAATTAAAAGGAATAGGAGCGTCTCTTAGACTAATAATTAATTCTACCATTCCGTGGATTGTTATTA
>CAVPXM010000028.1:0-5054 GCA_963709405.1 uncultured Nitrososphaerales archaeon | reverse complement strand
AATATAATACTCTGTAATGCGCTTCTCATTTTTAGATGTTATCTATTACAACGTGTGCTCTTACAAAGTAAGCGATTGAAGAGTCGAACTTATCTGCAATTCACTACAAGATGGTATTTTCCTCAACTGGAAAATACAAATAGACAGACGTGAACCATGACGTCATTACCTATGGCTGATTGCTAGAGATTTAAGAATTTTATTACTTATGAAATTGTTAGGCCAGCTCAACAACAAAAACAGCGACCCCAATTAAAAACCCCTGCTACTACAGCTACATCTAATAATGCCTCTGGGATAGCAGCAACAAAACTATACCAATCTACTAAAACTGAGTTGGGATCACTGGCTTTGAACGTAATCAATTCGTCAGATAAGCTAGTAACACAACTAGGAAATGATGCAGCGATAGATTCAAGGAATTTAATACTGTTAGAGATCCTCCTTTCAGTAATAAACATTGGTGTGGTTGTACTAATACTTTATTTTGTAATAAAAATACTCGAACCAATAGGTACACTTACCTATGCAACATCTGAGATAAAGAAAGGAAACCTCGAGGTTTTAGTTCAGCATAAAGGAAATGACGAGCTTTCACTTCTAGGCGAATCGTTTAATTCTATGGTGCAATCTATAAAAAATTACATTAAAAACAAAATCAATTAACTACTGAATTAAAGGAATTAAATGAACAACTTAAATATAAAGACCAATTAAAAGATCAATTTATAAATATAGCCGCTCATGAACTACGTACTCCGATACAACCAATACTGGGATTAACTGAAGTTATTCGTTCCCGTAATACTGCTTCAAATACCCATAAACAAGATGAAGAGTTCCTTGATATCATAATCAGAAATGCAAAAAGATTACGAGGTCTTTCAGACAAAATTTTGGATATTTCAAAAATTGAAAATCGGATTTTAAGGCTTGACAAAGAGAGATTTAATATTAATGACAAGTTAAGAAACATCATAAACGATATAAAATCAAAAGAAAATGAAATAGAAATGATATTTGCTGAAACAAATGTCAATCCTGTGATTGTAGAAGCAGATAGGATCAGAATTCATGAAGTTATATCAAATCTCTTCACTAATGCTGTCAAGTCTACAAAGAATAGTATGAGAGGCGGTGCCAGTATCTATGACCAAGGCCGTAGCGCAATAACAGTCTTTACTGCAATAAAATCTAATCGAGAGTATAATAATAAAGATGATATCAATAGTAGAAAGGGAAATGAAGTTGTCATCAACTTTAGAGATAGAGGCACTGGTATTGATCCTGAAATACAGGCTAAGTTATTTTCGATATTTGTCTCTAAATCTGAGAAAGGATCTGGATTAGGCCTGTTTATTTCTAAAGGCATTGTAGAAGCACATGGTGGCAAAATATGGGCCGAAAATAATGCTAATGGAAAAGGAGCAACATTTTCATTTAGCCTTCCAATTACTGAAGATTGAGTTTGTTGCTCAATCAATATCTCTAGAATGTGGAACTTGTATCTATATTAGGAATTGAACAGATAACTAAATTAAAATTACATTATCGAAGATAGTTCGAATTGAACGATCTATGAATTTTTGCTACCCGATAGTCTTCCGTTTGACAATTGCACGCTTTGTAACCAAATCCGCTACGGCTTGCGCATTAAGCTGTATGATAGTCACATTTTTTATTCTATTGTTGGCCACGATTGCTATCACCCAACTCAATAATGTATATGGTGTTAAATTCTTTACAAATGGAGAAAAGCCCTTCGGAGTATCATATGATGATTGGATTTCTAAATATTGGAATTGGGACTTTTCATTGAATAATAAAGTATTCAATTCCAAAGGAAGTGAGTGCCTGGCGAATAACTCGAGTTCTATGGTTATGCTATTGAACACGGTAGCGGATAGCACTCTTAAGCAGTGCACTATATCATCTAAACAGGGAATTATGATACCATTGTGGATTGCATGGTGCGACACTGGAACTGATAAAATGAAGCTCGCTAATCCCAATGCAAAGGGGGAACAATTGGATAAAGAATTAATAGACTGCGCAAGAAGGACATATAATTTAGGAAACATAGCATCTCAAGTAGTCGTTGATGGTTATAGAGTTGCTAATCTTGGTGTTAAGTTGTCATTAGACCCAGTAACTGGGGCCTTAAATTATAATAAAAACTCTTTGAGTAACGTTACGGAATTCTACTCGAAAGGATTCACAGCTACTTTGCCACCCGACAGTCATCAAGCAAGTCAAAAACCTGCAACGTGGCGTGCAGGGAGCCAAGGATGGTGGGTCTTTTTGAAACCTCTTCCCCTAGGCCAACACACTGTCTTCTATAACATCCCGGTTACGCCCACAGGACCTCTTACCTCGCCGGGTACCTCACCTCATTTTGTAGATATCCAATACAATCTAAATGTAGTAAAGTGAAGAGTTTATCCGTTAGTCATTCTATTTAATCTGGCAACATAACTACTGAATGTCCTCCCACCTTATTATTATTATTTCAGATTTTTAGAAACCTTTAAAGCTAACCCAGCTTTCCTACAAGTTAAGAATCCATTTTTGACACCAATATCGTCACTAATCCCACTGGCCCCATAAAGTACATGGGTTCAAATAGTGAAACAATCAAGATACCATTTGAATAACACTGGAAGGAGGAAAATGTAATTGCCATTAAAGACTGGCTACCACTGTTAGCAAAATAAAGTCTGTACCTAGCCATACCAACTCCATAATAATCGACGATTTCTATCAGCATGTAAAGTCTAATGGATGCTCCGACCACCATCAGAACAATAACCTAAAAGCTCCTATTGCATTTGCAAAATTCCTTCGGTCTAATACTACATTTTATGCCTGTTCTGCACACACGATAGATTTAAACGACTACCTTGTTCCAGTGCCAGGTAATTGTAACAGGCTTTTACGTACTAACTAATTCTTTCTTAGTGCAAAGAATATGAAAGTGTAATCAAGGCAAGTATCATTCCAATGAACAACTTTGTCTCCGTGCGTGAAATCTATTGGTTCAGTAAGAAGGAAACCGTTCCGTTCTGCAATGCTAATTACGTCTTCCTCTATTTCTCTCCTGCTGAAAATATTATCAGGCGAATTCTTAGGATTTACGTCCGTATTTATTAGATTGGATATCTTATCAGGCCAGTAGTCTGTCGATGTCAAAAGTAATCCATCTTTTTTTAATATTCTATTCATTTCTTTGAAATAGTTTTGAATATTAATACCATGCTCGATGACCGATAGTGACGTAACAAAATCAAATGTATTGTTTTGAAATTCGGTTTTTTCTAGATCTTGAATTGAAATATCAAATGTCTTATGCATTTCGACTGCGGATGATATTCCTTTTTTTAGAAACAAATCACATCCATATAGGTTTATGAAACCAAGTCTACTTAGCAGAGGCAAAATCGGAGAACCATTACATCCCACATCTAGTACAAAAGCGCTTGTGTCTGATTGCTTTATTATATCAACCATCTTAAGTGTATCCCATGACTTCACTCTATCATGATGTGGAAATAGACCTAGAGAACGAAGACAATCGATTGCGTGATATATCTCAAAGGAGTTTTTGAGAACTGAATTATGTCCCATAATTTCAAAGCACTTTGCGAAGTAATTTAAGTGTACGAATCGGCAGACAAATCTTAAACAAAACTTTGATCTTCTAATGACAACGTCAATGATAAAGCCTCAAGCGGATTGTAAGTGCAACAAGCAAAGCAACTCTAAATGGAGAGAAATCAGACTGACATTTTCTCAAAATACCATCCGTCCTTAATTTTCCACGTGAGAGCATCGTCGTATGAAATAAGGTGACGCAAGATCATATAGCAGATTAGCCTAGGTAATTCCTTGCCTGGCAGTATCAATATCTTAATTGATGAAGTGTAACGTAGAGGTCGTTTGATAAGAACCAGAGAAGCCACGGAGATACTCCCTGCGATCATCGTGAAGTATGGAGACGGTGAGAACTAAAATCATGTCAAAAATGGTTCACAAACCACCGGCCCCACTGTAATATTATTTCTCTATTAGGATTTACTCGGTAATAGGCAATCACTATGTCATTTGCTAGCTCAGCTATCTCTGCTTAAGCTTTGGCGTCTGAAACGTAGTTACAGAAATATGCTAACCATCTCCTCAAATGTACTTCATCCTAGTGATATATTATGACTTAACCCAATCTCTCATCACCACATCCATGACACCGATCATCAATTTCATAAAATTCGATGTGAGGATCTCGGAAACCATTTATCCAAATGATTGTCTCCCCATAGTTTAGCGACATGGACATCTTCAAAACACTCCTCAACGTTACCTTCTCCATTTGCGTCTGAAAGAGGGGGTATTTGAAATGAAACGTTCGTGTCGGTATAGTCTATATAAACGGTCCCTTTTGGGGCTCCAACCAAACCTAGTGGCTGATCACCCTCGATTTATTGATTAACTTTTAATCCATAATCTTCTCGGTTGTATAAATTATAAAATTTATGACACGCGTACTATTGCAGAGGTGTGATTTCTTATCAACGTATTGTCAATAGCAGCACCTAGTAGATGTCACAGACGCTATTTTACCCTTCCACTTAATTGTTGCTAAGATTAACTAATGACTCGTGATCCAACTGTACACCTAATGAATGGGCTATTAATCGAATTCCAGATACTGGGACAGTTTTTATGAAAACCAATGATATATTCTGCAAGCATTGGGCGGTTGCTCCTTGGCATTGTTCTTTGGCTCTATTCCACAGAACATTGAATATTCAATAAACGTTTGACAGATTCAGACGATTGCTGGTAAGATGGGAAAGAAGTATGAAAACTATATTGAATGTTACATTTTGCATGTGCATGAATAGCCTACTGGAGAAAATCGAGCTTTTCGCATAGGCTCTAAACCCAACAAGAGGAATTCTGTAATTATTGTGACTTAATGACATTCGTATTCTATTAAATTCCTTTCTTGGCCTCGCTATCGTTTTATGTTGACCCATAAACGTAAATGGCGATTTCTG
>CAVPXM010000027.1:0-20282 GCA_963709405.1 uncultured Nitrososphaerales archaeon | reverse complement strand
ACAACTATTGGAAAAAGGTAACATATCTAATTGATAATGATGGAGGGTATGCTAGAGCTTAGGGCAACGAATTTTATAGTGCTGGTGGTGGAAAACCCAACTAGTATATAATAACAAATTCTGGAGCAGTAGTTACTTTTAGACCAAATATTATTGTATGGGATTTTGCAGATTTGAGCATAATGGAGATTCAACCTCTTCGTCTCTTTCTGTTATTGTCATGTTCTTGAACTATTAGCTTAATATCTATGTGAGGAACATTTGAAATTATTGGATATTTCAGAATCTATGCTAAAGGAACGTCCTATACTGAAAAGAGTATGAGAGGCAGTTCAAGAAATTCCTTCCCCTAAAATAACTCATGATGCTGTTTCAGCTATAGGTACTGGAGCTGATAAGAGTAGTTTGTTCGCGCTAGATTCTAATCGACTAGTACTAAGCAAATATTTTCCCAATAATACTGATAAGTCGACCGATTGGTTCCTATTATCAGCTCACACCTTCTCCTTCGAATAAATTTGTCACAAATTAGTACTATCTTTTTTCCAAATCAGGAAATGAAAGTTGGCATAGGCATTGAACATGTGTTTATTAAGTAAAGGTTAGCAATAATGCCGGCTGAAACATTCTATCAACAAGAGATAGCAGAACAAAGAATGAAGACATTAATTACCGGCAGATCAAGACGTACAGTTTTATTTCTCGCACGACAGAATAATCCACTAAATTTTAATACAATCCATCGAAATAACATTAGGCTTCAAATCCATTTCTTCTTCTTAAAATATATGAGCATGCATCCTGCTATCGCTCCCATCGATGATAAAACATAGTAGTATCCTAATGGTGAATGAAGCTCTGGCATGACATCGAAATTCATACCATAGATACCAGTTATCAAGGTAAGAGGAAGAATAATTGTAGCAATGACCGTAAGCGTTCTGATTGTTTCATTCAGGTTTGCGCTTAAGGACGAGTTGTAGGCTTCACGCAAGTTGATAACTCTCTGATGCATATTCTCCACGCTGTTTTCTAAATATGCTACTCTATCATTAATTGAGCGAATGTTTCTCATAGAATCGTTGCTAAGCTTTGCATGAACAACTCCGTTAATAACGTCTGCGAATGCTTGCGTTATCATCGCAAGACTGCTTTCTAGAAAACTTAGTTTTCTTCGAATCAAAAGTACATCTAACAGTTGTGACTTTGTGGGTTTTTCGAGTATAACATAGTCTTCAATCTGCTCTAGTTGAGTATTGATCGTGTCTATCACGGGATAATAGCTTGAAATAACTTCTTCTATCGCAAAGCGATATACCATTTCACATATTCCTATACTGTAGTCCATGGTATCATTTTTTTGGCTGGATGATGAGGACCGTTGTTTATGTTGTTCTGATAATGCCGATGGAGATAGATGAGATGATACCAAACTTTTACTGATCCTTTGTTTAATATTCGTCTGAAATTGCTGATCGTGGAAATTTATGGTAATTATCCATCTTCGCTCTAAAAAAATGTATAGGTCATCTTCTTCAAGATTACTATCAGCGGCGCCATCATTTCCCTTATCACTTTCTTCTCCCACTTTTACTTTGACCCTTTTTTGTTCTTCATATCGTACTCCATCTATAATTGTAAACAGATATCTATCATATTCTTCTATTTTGGAAGGTTGATGTCTGTGAACTATCGCGTCTACTGTTAATGGATGTAAACCAAAAACGTCTTGTAAATTAAAAATATTGCCAGGATCATCAGCGTGGATCCATAACGACTCCTCTGGGTTTTCCACCATCTCTTTTCTAACTGCTAGTGGCTCTGAAATATTGGCTTGTTTAATATTGTGTTTGCTTATAATATAAGCAGATATTGTCAATTGGCTGGTTGTACTTGGAGTATCTTACCTAAATAGTACTTGAACGCTATCTACATAGTTATGTAAGCGTTTGCATTCTTCAGGCAAATCCACAGTCTGCATTTAAATTTCACATGCTCTGCACATAAACCTATTCCCACTATCACATCATTCTATTTCTCTCATACTATCACATGAATCGCACTCGGCCCTTTGCCTTTTGAGATAGACTTATAGTATCGATAATGTTAAACCTGATCTCCTTGTAGACAAAAGAAACATAGCTAGGTCGGTTACGGCTAGCATACCTGCTACCGTGTTATTTTCATGACTATTGGAAGCTTAGGTATTTTGTTTCCAACATAATTTCTGATGGTTTTTCTAATGTAGTTGTAGGCTCTGCCGTTATAAGTGGATTTCAAGCCAAACTTTTAAGCAACGTATCACGAAATTATCTTCTTACTATACCAACTAACATTAATCCGCTAACTCACGTTCCTGAATAGGTACTTGAGTATATCTAGTTTGAAACCTCTTGTTGTATAGTAGTCAGATATACCATCTTTAAGATTCACAAGTTTAAGATAGTATCTCGATACTAAGAGATCATATTTCCCTGTCTCCAGCATTCTTCTTTAGCATTAAATTCAGACGAACCTTCTGGAAAGTATATCATCTTCATGGATTAGCAGTCCTTGTTTCGTTAATTTCTTTAATCATTCAAAAATAGTGCGGTCACTAATTGTCTCTCTCTCTTTACATGACGTATTCTTTCACTAGGGGAGTGGAACTCATTAGTATATTGGCTTCCATGTGTGTTCCTTAAATTATCAAAACACATCATACAAGAAAAACGAAGGACGTTTCGAGATATCTTATGATTCTTTTCACTACAGGCTCTGTTCTTTTGATAATTTATGGCGAACTTCATGAGGATCTTGTGATTGTTGGCGCAAATACTACTGCTGCGCTATACAACCTTATACTTCTTTACTATAGCATTGCTTGAGCTGCCTCGATTTGAGAGCTGGAATTTTTTAATATAGATTAAGTGGATGACTTGTGCCAGTAACAGTAGCCTATATGAAAAACATCAGATTTCGAGTACAAAGATTGCCAAAGAATTAAGTAAATGATTTTACAATGTGCTTGTTCATATTAGGTCCAAATCAAACAATGATCCCATTTATTTGGTAAATCATATGATAACATCAATACTGCTTCAGATCATAGCTTTCAAGACAATAAAAAGGTCTACAGCTATCTAAGTGTAAACAAAATAGAACAACTTGAACAATTGAATCTGGGGCATCAGAACCCAATCTTAACTAACATTTTGCCAATATTCTCTCCCTTGAACAGAGACAAGAAAGCTCTAGGAGCATTTTCTATACCGTCAATCACCGTTTCTTTCCATTTTATTTTTCCTTCAGCAATCCAATTTGACATATCGGCATAAAATTCATTTAATATATCATAATGATCTCTTACAATAAATCCCTGAAGCTTGAGTCGATTAGGTATTGCCAGAAAGAGATTTGAAGGTCCTGTGGGTGCTGAAGATAGATTGTACTGTGATATCATGCCACAAAGTACAATTCTACCAAAAGCTTTCATGCCGCCAATAGCTGCTTCTAAATGCTTTCCACCAACATTATCGAAATAGATATCAATTCCATTCGGACAAGATTTTCCTAACTCAGTGGAGATATTTGTCTCGCCTATCTCTTTATAATTAAAGGCATGATCTATTCTGGCTTGATCAAGTAGCCACTTTACCTTCTCTTGTGAGCCAGCACTTCCTATTACATGACAGCCCTTTGTCTTTGCAATCTGACATGCTATAGAACCAACCGCCCCTGCAGCTGCAGAAACAAATACGGTATCATTATTATTATTACTATTATTACTATTACTATTATCGACTAATCCAGCAATTTTTAAAAGGCCCACATAAGCTGTAAGTCCTGTCAAACCCAAGATACCTAAATACCACTGAATTGGTGCCATGTTTGGATCAATCTTGATTATGTCACCTCCCTTACCATCTGAAAGCCAATATTCTCTCCACCCTAAATTTCCAAGGATATAGTCACCTACTCTAAATCGGTCATTATTTGATTTTATAACTTGACCTACACATCCGCCTTCTAGAGGTTTCCCTAGTTGAAATGGAGGTATGTAGCTCCTGGTTTCCCTCATACGTCCACGCATATACGGATCTACTGACATCCATATGTTATGCACCAGAAATTCAATTTCTTTTAAATCTGGAACATCTACCTTAACAAGTTGAAAGTTATCTTCAGTAGGCATTCCTACTGGGCGTTGCTTTAAATGAATCTCACGGCTAACAAGTTTTTCCTCTACCATATGCTCGGTAAATAATGAGCAGTCTATATCAAATTACTGGCATGTCCTTAATCCAAGGAAACTCTTTGCAACCAATTACAATGGCAAATTCATTTCTGTCTTGATTAATGTAGATATACACATTAATGGTTTTTGAATATAAGATCGGTTTCTATGATTTAACTTGGGTTTTTGTAAACTCTTCTATTGGTTTTTTCCCTTTGTAGAGTCTAGTTTTCCGTTTTTTATTCACCAATTACCTTCACTAGTACTCTTTTATTTCGTCGGCCATCAAATTCTCCATAAAATATTTGTTCCCATGGACCAAAGTCTAGTTTTCCGTTGGTAATGGCGACAACAACCTCTCGTCCCATAAGCTGGCGCTTCAGGTGCGCATCAGCATTATCTTCACCAGTATCATTATGCCTATACTGTTCAGTGGGGCTATGTGGTGCTAATTTTTCAAGCCATATATCAAAATCTTCGTGCAAGCCACTCTCGTTATCGTTTACAAAAACGCTAGCTGTAATATGCATCGCATTTACCAAACATAGGCCCTCCTTGATTTTGCTGTCTTCAACAATCTTTCTAACATTCGTAGTTATATTGATAAATTCACATCTCATCTTGGTATTGAATGTAAGGTATTCTGTTTTAGACTTCATCTCTGAAACTTATATTTGAGGAAAGTTATATTCTTAAGTTTTAGACTGTAGGAGGGTTCGGTGGTATGTGGGACAAATTTGACCCAATGTTGCCACCCAGCATATGGCAAAATTAGTTACTTTCGCTTTGTAATATTCATGCCTAGTGGATCATTTCTGTGCTCGTCGGTCTTTCTTAACTTCTCTTATTACCTGTTCTAATAATGTTTCATATCTTCTTCTGTGAGAGAAGGTTGAATCCCAGTTTCATCTGCCATTCTGTCTTGATTTCGTTCTGTGAATGTTATCACCTTCTTCCCTATTTGAGCCCTCTATCATCGAAACTCAGTATTTTAGATTTTTCTTCTAATACCTTATAGAATATACTCCAACAAACAGACAACCAATAAATCAACCTTATTCTTTATTTCTTTATGTTAAAAAGTAAAGCACGAGTCAATTACACATCTCCATTAAACCCTTCCCATTATTCTGATTTTTTAGATTCTTCTTTATCTATAATCCTTTGAACAATTACAGCTTTCTTCCATACGTATCAAATCCTTGACATATTTTGCTACAGGTAAACCAAGTTGACCCAAGCCAATTACAAAAGATTCTATATAGAGTAACAGTACCCGTAACTTAAGATATTCAATTCCAGTAACGGCCCGTTAACTTATATCAACTCTGATTGTAGATAGAAACTTCAGTTTCGATTGACTATTATCCAGAAGGCGAAGTTCATTACATTTAGCATTTGAACTCTTGTTGGTATATGGGATTACCAACGATAGAAACTTCTTTTTCAGCAACAGGGAACTATAGAGGTGCCACAACAACAACTACCATAACATATTGGGCTTCTCCCAGACCTGGCGGAGCGATATATGGTGAAGGTAAAGGAGCATTGATGAGTAAAGATGGACAGGAAATGGCAACCTGGACTGGACAGGGCATAGGACGATTTACTAGTCCAGGAAAACTAAGATTAACAGGCTCGTTGTTTTTTAGCACATCTTCGACTGGAAAACTAGCATTTCCTTAACAACTTGGTAGGAGTATTCGAATATACTCCAACAAACCGACAACCAATAAATCAACCTTATTCTTTATTTCTTTGTGTTAAAAAGTAAAGCAGGAGTCAATTACACATCTTCATTAAACCCTTCCCATTATTCTGATTTTTTAGATTCTTCTTTATCTAGAATCCTTTGAACAATTACAGCTTCTTCTAAACGCCTTTGGCTCGGATATCTGCCATTTAGCATAGACAAGGCCTTCATCTTGGATAAGCCATTATCTTTCATTAGCTTTTCAACTGCCATTTGGATATCATTTTCGTTATCCATTTCTGTGTCCTCTTTAGAGTAATAACATTTTCAATAAAAAGATTCGCCTAGACTCACTGTCATTTGGGCTATTCAAAAACGCAATTCCTTTCCCTTGCCTCCAGTCGGTCCATCACACTAGTTAACTCTTCTTGCTAATGTGGAGGTATAAAACCTTCTACTCAGTCCATCACCATTGCTCTCGTGCACTCTCTGTATACATGCTTTTCAATTACTTACCGTTGTATATATAAACTCGTGGTAATAGTGACGCATAGTGCTAACCTGATATAAGTTTCTGTTGCTTTTTGTGAATTAAACAGTAAATGCCTAATTATTTACGTTAGCGAGTTATTAAGAATAAGCACATGAAGAACACTTTATAATCTATGACTGAATTACCAACAAGTCATAAGCGATGGTGCGAAATCTCCATTGTTATCTTCGAAACTAAATTCGATGAAGTCCAGAAAGTGTCTAATATTCATTTCGTAGTATTTTCTGGTTACTTCTGGTCTAATAGAAAATTTGAACACTGCATAATGATTTGAAGAGATATATTCCATTTTGTCTTGCGATTGCCTCACCGAATTCGTAACTAAGGTACTTGTCATCTCATCTATTATTTATTATAACGGTGCCTAATAAAATGACAAGTTTGGTATGGGGCCAGTGGTTCACACAATGATATTGATTCTAAAATCGTATTCAGTATACTATTGTAATTCTACGTTCATTTTGGATGGGCGAACCCAAGGGGATTTGAATACTGGTGCTAAGGGGGTTCAGCTACTTGAATATATGGATTTTAATCTACATCAGCATTGTTCCCAAAGGTCTATTAATGTATAGTATAGCTCAGTCAGTACGTTCTTGTAAAGTCCTTATTCTCATGCAATCGCTGTCCAGAACATGACTGTCCAGCACTTGGTTTACTGGTATGTTATGCTATTGGAAATTAAGAAGGCACCTACTATGGGTTGTAGTTGATGTCGATACTGAATTCGGTGCGGTCGTACTATTACTTCCTGCTTCTATTATTGTAGTTGTTGTGAGTGCTGGAGCAACCTGCAAGGCCATGATGTGACCATTATTAAGCATGTCGTAGATGAGCCCACCATAACCTGGAGTTACGAGTATACCTGGTAACATTGCAGGGAAGAAATCTGATTGTGCAAGTATCTTGCCTGTGGCTGCGTCACGCCATACGATTTGTTCTGTGTAGGTGTTACCTTGAACTTTGGCCGCCAACAGGTATCTTGACTTTCAGCTCCCTTGAAGATGAATGAAGTAATTTCTAGTATCGACAATGTGTTATATCCTAGGACATAGAGTTTTAATTAGATACATTTCTGTGGACCGCTGTTGTTAATCTGCTTGATATAAGAACATACTTGAAAATTACAATTAATGCGATAGATCGATTGCCTAATATTCTATGTCCAAGCAAAAACAATCCAATTGCCGTAGACCAAAAAAAGACCATTTACAGGATTTGTATGCAAGCCAAACAAATCGCCTAAAACTAAGGGAATTCCCGTAACATAAATAAGAGAACCTATGCAATGTAAAACTCTATTAATTGGATGTCCGTGACTACTCTTTATTGCTTTAATAATACTGAAAGGCATTTATGAATACCTTATAGATTTATTATTGTATTTGTCTATAGATTAAGTAAAGTCCTATGGTTATAATTTTTATATCACTATCTCCTTTCTCTACTGGACGATTTACTATTAACGTGTGACCTGTAAATGGCTTTAGGAATAACGATCGAAAAGCATATAGCTAAATAAGAAATAAGTAAGAGCATCGCTAATGAATAACATTACAAAAACATTGTCTTCCAAATCAGAATCAGAAATCTCATACCAATAGCAATAAACAAGATGATTTTATTACAATAACAGAGAAGATAAAACTAAAAAAGGATCAACATGAAGTCCTTAAAATTATCTGTGATACATATCAAACCTCTTTTTCAGAGTACATTCAAGAAGCATTAACTGAAGCAATGAAATTTGATATAGAAGAAGGTAATTTTTGTGATACTTTACTCGAGAAGATAAATAGCGATGATAAGAGTGAGAAGGATTGTCCTGAGTCTGGTCCTGGTCCTCTTGCTGCTGGTTTGATGAACAGTGACCTGGACTTGCTTAAGAAGTTGCGGACACGGATATCATACTACGAAGCTTTTTTCAATCGAGGAATGATTATGATGTTCAACATTCAGGAATCTATCTACATGCTTGTGAAAACCATGTACCGCCATCCGTTGAAATATTGTGCTTTCCATATCTTCTAATCAGAGATTGTATAAACTGTTCAGCTACAAGCATGTTCCTTTCAATGGAGATGCGAATACCAAGGATAGTCCTATGAGTTGGTTCAATAGCAACCCGTAACCATCATACATAGTCACTACCTACCTTGATCAATGTTTCATCTACGATAAATTCAGATAGTTTGCATCTCATTTGCAATATCTTTTTCGGCTTGTAACGCTGAATCCAGTTCCAAATGGAAACATGGTTTCTTTTGATGAATGAAGACAGAGATAGCCTTTGTGATGTTTTTCGAAGTGATATGCCTGAAAAGTACAACTGTAATGGGTGATAAACATACTTTGACGAGGTCCTACTTCTTTCTTCGCATACAGCCATCATCAGAATGTAGGAAGTTTTCAGCTATAGGTCTATCCGTTAAGTGAAGAGCCCAAATACCTGAATTGGTACTACTGGAGACTGCATCATTACTGGAGCCACTGCTCGTACTTGATATAATACTACTCCCGCCGTTTGACCTTGCATAGAAGCAGTAATAGAATCGCCGTTACTTGATATAATACTTTGGCCCGTATCTGTAGGAGTAGATGATCCTATATCATTACAGGAAGAAACGGTCGAGGTTATTCGTTGATTAACCTTTCACACCAAAAATCCTGATTGTTTAAGATATAAATTTTATGTAAGAAAAAAAAGAAATTTAATATCTAAAAAAATTTAGTATTTAAAAGAAATAATGCTTATAGACGGCCATTTATCCACAATCAATGGGAAAAAGTTTTTGACGATTATAATAGAGAAAAGATTAATCCGTATCTATGCTAAGGTAATAATGATAACGACGATACTTTCAATCTTCGTTGTAGTTTCTACTATGAATTCATCTCTTCATTTGATATATGCAAAATCCGATCCTCATAAAGATAGTAGTAAGATAGCAGGTAATGAAGAAGCCAGTTCAAATGCATCCATTAATACTACTAACATCAACAAGAGTAAGGAAGTCGATAGTAATAATAATAATTTTAATATTAATAATAATAATGCCACTACAGGTCAGACTGAAGCAGAACCGATGATACCAGTTCAACAAAATATACGAACCGCTCCTATTACTTCGGATCCAAATCTTGTATCCATTCCTGAGGGAAAGAATTGTGCTACAAATCTGACCGAGCGTCCAAATCCAATCGAATATCTTACATATTTTAACTGTGGACATATTCATATTCTTAGTAATGGAACAACTCTAAGACAATTTAGTTTAATTATTTCTGAAAATAATGTAATTCCAATTTCAGACATACAATCAAGAGATCCTGTATTATTTAACGCATGGACATTTAATAATACAATTCCTGGTCCAACGATGAGGATGACAGAAGGTGATCATGTTCAGATTACAGTTTACAATTCAGGCTCTTCAAAACATCCACACTCACTACATATGCATTCTATTCATTCTGGAATGATGGATGGTATATCTGGCATGGCTGGTAGTATTCCACCAGGTGGTCAATACACTTATAGTTTTACAGCATCTCCAGCTGGTGTTTATCCCTACCATTGTCATGTATCACCTGTTCAAACACATATCAATCATGGCTTGTACGGTGCAATGGTAATTGATCCCAAGTTACCGCGTAGCCCTGCTAAGGAAATGGTAATGCTTATGAATGGATATAATTTGAAAGATGATTATAGTTCTAACGAATCAGCTACTATACTACACCCTCCTACAGCTACAGAATTACGCACCAATTTTGAGAAAGCAACCGAGTCAGGTGAACCATTTGGAGCTGATAACCAGATTTATAGTGTTAACGGCCCCGCATTCATTTATAGAGATCATCCTATACAACTAGTCACCGGTGAGCCTTACAGAATCTATTTGTTGAACATGCTTGAATTTGATAAGATTAATAGCTTTCATTTACATGGAAATATGTTTGAATATTATCCAGCTGGAACTGGAATGAATCCTAGTTATAAAACTGATATAGTGGAAATGGGTCAAGGAGATAGAGGAATAGTTGAATTTAACTACACACAGGCGGGCATGTATATGTTTCATGCCCATATCAATGAATTTACTGATTTAGGATGGATGGGCATGTTCAATGTTCTAGATAGAGCTGATGCATCTTCAATGTTACCAACTACTCACTTGGTATCACCCACAGTCTCATCATCACTACCATATTTACCAACTATTGATCAAACTGCTAAAGATGATGCGAGTATTGATACTTCTGTAAATGGAAAAGCAGCTACCTTTGATGGTAAGAATAGTCCATCTTCAGATGGAAAGGGCTTTTGTAATACTGCTGATAATATTGTTAGAGGAATAGTTGATTGCAAGTCTTCGAGTAACCCAAACCCAAACCAGTTTACTGTAGACTATTCAATAATAAGAGATCCTGTAAACGTAGGCGATACTACCTACATGAGCGTAACTGTTAGAGATAAGTATACAGATCAGCCTGTCTCTGATGTACTTGTTCTATTAACAATAGAACCACCAAACTTCACCCCATCTATGGGCAAAATTACTCAACCAGTATATACTGATAAGGACGGACATGCTACATTTACTGTACAAATAGGGCCTCGGTCTAGCACTGGAATTTATAATACTAATCTAGAAATCAGAAAAGATAATTACGATTCAATATTACGAAAAGCCTTCCATGTATTATAGATAAATTATTCATATTATGACTATATATCTTGATTCAAATTAATCAGAACAATTTGTAAGAGGGGAATGCACAAAAACTAGAACGCTAGAATCATACTTCTAATAGACGAAGCTGCACATCGGTCAAACATCATGGTTAGATAATAAATATCAAACAAGAATTATTTGCTATAAAGGCGAACAAGGAGGAAAGAAGTTTATAGAATACTGAAGTCCTACCAAGAAAGATACTTGATCTAATATTCTCGCAGTTTATCAGGATATTGAAAATCCAATTATATCTGATTCTCCACCTGGCTAAGGAAACGATTCACCCTCTATTCCGACAGCTTTAACTAGTTCATGACCAAGCCGTTCTATCTTTGGAAGTTACGTCAAGTATAGTATAATCTTAAAAAAACCGCTATGTGTCTCAAATCATGTTGTTCGATCTGAATAATTCGTTGCCCACATCACCGGCGGTGTTGCGGGTACCAACCCAAACGCCGCTAGCCCGACGGGTGATCCATGGCTTGACGGGTGCGATATTCCGGATCATTGGGATGCGGAGCCAGCGGCGTAATGGTGACCTTCATCCAGATATGAAGGGGTAACGAGGCGAGGACTTCGCGAAGCTCTGTCTCGTCGGCGGCGCGGAACAACCCAATGCTGCGCCATTCGCCCGGACCAAGCGGCGGGCGCCACAGTCGGACCAAATGGCCTGCTTTGGTGAGCTCATCGGCGCGCACTGCCTCCGCAGCGCGCAATTCATCGACTTTGGCTGGGCTAGTTCCTTCGGGAACCGTGGTGACCATATCGGTGAGGTATTCCATGGGTTTCTCCTTTCGCTCGCCAGGATTTAGCCGTTTCTGTCACCGCTTGCCACGAAACTGAGCTGAGCTTTCGGTCTCTTGCCGGAAGGTAAAATGCATTCTGGGTTTTTATAGTTCGACCAAGATAATTTACAAAGTCTTGCATAAATGTACTAGGAAGCAAAAAAGTCATTGAGCGGAAGGATATGATAATACAATTGCAGAGTTATGAGATAGTTCTCATTTACCAGTTTTAGTAGAATTACCACCAAAGAAATTGTTGAGTAGTTTTATTACAAAATCTGGCAGACTCTTCTGGAATCCAATGACCTGAATTTGGAACTAGAATACCCCGAGCATTTTGAGCTAATGTCTGCATCCCATACACGATAGTAGGCATAGTAACATTACCTCCTAATGCTGGAATATATCCTGCTCCTACCGCCAGTACTGGCATTGTAAGCTTAGTCTTTGAATAATTGTGATTTTGAATCGCATCCTGTGGAAAAGCCCGATAATACTCAAATCCGGCAGGCATTCCACCTGGAGCAGCATAATGGCTAACAAATTCATTGATATCCGCTTGCGTTATCGCAGACGGATTATACGCAAGATTACGATAGAACCATGATAAATACATCATCTCTTTTCCTTGTACAAGGACTTCTGGTATATCGGGTGTTTGATGGAATAAGGGCCACCATATACTGATGGCACTCTAGTCATGAAGAACTTAGCTCGAGCACCCGGATGCACGCTACCAGGCTTTTTTGCACTCTCTAACTGCCCGAACCTGAATCAGACACCTCGTTCAACCTTGGTGGCTGTCGATCCCAAGGCATTCAAGGTACTTGACTCTGTGCAGCTAAAGCAGATGATCGGAGGCCGCGTTACGGCTACTCAGTATCATGGTAAGGACTACGCCTATCTAGCAGGATCGACCAACCTTTACCGTTACGAGTGGAACGGCAAGAATCTAACTCTTGACACGAGCTAGGGTCCTGTCTCGTATTTGCTGCCAGGTCAGACTTCTGCATCAGCTTGTGGGATCATGGGTGGTTGGGTCATCTGCATGACCAATGGCGGAGGCCCTGCCAAGGTCCCGCTTAGCATCTTTGCCATCTCACAGGCCAATGCAAGCAAGATCACCAGGATTGAACCTATGCCATTGAAGCCCGGACAAGTAAGCTACATCCCCTCCATGCCTTCTTTTGATAGGCAAAATAATCCGATATATGCGATGGATTCCGGCCCAGGGAAGTCTGTAGGTATCAGCCTCGATCAGAAAACTGGTAACATGACACTTGCCTGGAGTGCAGATCAGACGACTTTGAGCTGGATGATACTCATTGGTCCTGCTAACCAACGAGTACGAGTAGGAACAAACATTTCATCGAAAGTTACCAATCCATTAGATTTTTTTTTTGGACCTAAAGGTGTCAACTACAAAGAACAGATTCAGTGGCGAGATGCTGCTACTGGCAAATTACTTGCAGCCTCTGATTTCTTCAGCCCTCATGTCAGCCGGCTTCGAAGTATGGCCAGGCTACGGTCGACTCATATACGAAGGACTGAACGACGGCCATATAATGGCGTTGAAGGTCTTGCCTAAATCCACGAGTTCTAATTCGACATCAGCAACATCGACGTCTACGACTGGTGCTGGTGGAGGTCGATAGACTGACTAGTGAAGTCGATCACAACCTCCTTATGTGTAAGTGCAAGCTCAGCTTGAGCATGTAGCTAACTGTCAAGTCCACTAGCAGTCCGGTAGTGACATCCAGTTTACTTGTTTCTATTATATTTTTAGTATTAAAGATGATTGAGTACATTCTCTCCATCGAGGTGTAAAATATCGAATACATAAAAGATCAAATTGTGCTTTATGATTATTTCCCATCTTGGAAAGATAATAATGATTTTGCTACCATGTCATGAATTACTTGAGATTGTTTAAAGGTATGCATAAAAGAGAGATTATGGAAAAGACTGTTAAGTGAACAGAGCATGTCAAAAAATCAGAAAATTATGTGAACTGTGCCTACCTTGTACGTGATTGTTCGGCTGTCTCTCCTAAGCCCATTGTAACAACATGGGTCCGGCAAATTAAAAGGAATAGGAGTGTCTCTTAAACTAATAATTAATTCTACCATTCCGTGGATCGTTATTATTCCTCGTTATGACCCTTTTATGATATACAATTATGGTTGACGACAATATGATTGATAGTATAATGCGGCCTTATACTTAACCTTGAGTGTCCATTCTTCAGATAATGCTGTGTGTCATCCTCCATCGGATAGTTCATCTACCGCAACGAATCTGTTTCTTCGTTACTTATGAAGCGGATCGTTAGAATATTCCTTCACATCATACCCGGCAGCTCTGACACAAGAAGAATTTGGGGTAATGATCGATAGTTGTCTAACGATTCATTCCTCTGGATGTTGTTTGCTTTCGTATTATTCTTAATGTCTTTTTTCTTATTTACCTTGCTAGTGTAATCGGTGCCAAATGCTGTTATATTATTACTATGTTCATCGTCTGATGCAATCCAATCTGGCGAAGGACTTGAATTCTTAGAATCATTTCTTACTGCGATTACGGGGGGCATGGTGTTGTTATTATTATTAGTGCGGGTAAAACCCAACGGACTTATCAACAGTTATGTTACGAAAAATCAAATGTAACTAGCGTGCTGATAAGAGCATAGAGAGCATGCATACGGAAGTGACTGACATTGAAATCATCTCGTTGTTAATTCTAGTTGTAGGTGGACTAAATGCAACCGCAAACTTTCTGACATTTTCATATATTAGAAGGAGTGAAAATAAGAGATGAAAAGAGAAGAGATTAAAGAGGAAATTCGAAAATCCTATCTGGCCTATAAAGAGAAACTAGGCGGCGAACCCAATCCCTTAGCACTAGCCCAAGAAGCAGTAAAACGATACTACTACGAGACATGGGATATAATTCACAATCCAGAAGGTCATAGCCAAGAAGAAATAGATAAAGCAGAAGAAATTCAATTTAAAGCATTTAATGATATGAATGTTATCGTTAACGAGATAGAAGATGAGGAAGGAGTAGGTATCGAAGAGAAATGAAAGTCTATGGTGTGTGGTATGGCTCGTATTCTTCGAGAGATCTGGACTCCATTTGGTTAGATAAACAAATGGCTGAAAAATATATCAAAAGTCAAGAATATTGAGATTAACGATAGTATAATGAAGTGGGAGCATTTTTCAGTTGAAGATAAGGAATCGCTCTTTGAGATGGATAAAATGGAAATCGAGGAATATCAGGTAAAAGAATAGAAATGACTAGGTGTGAATATTCTAGTCAAGACGGTCTATGTGATAAAGAGGTAACTCATGCTATATTTCTATTAGAGGTCTTTACGTGTGAGGAACATATACACAAAGAACGAGTTAAACGCTATAATCGATATACCAAGATTATACGAGAATATGTTCATAGAAGAGAGTATGAACTGACGATAACAAAACTGAAATAGAAATGAATAACGCAATTAAAATTTGTTGTAAAGAATTGAAGGATCGTCACTCTCTACCAGTAGTCAGATTGGAAAAACCTTTAAGAGCTAGCACACTGCTGATATATTGACCAATCAAATATCTAATACTATTATATATTATTTTGCCATGATTCGCCTCTACTAATCCTGTATAAGAATACTGAGCAAGAAATGTGGTAGCAAATCCAGCGGCATTTAACTTCACTCTTACCAAATTTGGTTCAGGCTGTCCATCAGAAATCGCCATTTACGTTTATGGGTTTAATAGAAACGATAGCGAGGCCAAAGAGGAATTTAATAGAATACGAATGTCATTAAGTCACAATAATTACAGAATTCCTCTTGTTGGGTTTAGTTGGAATTCCAATGTTCTGTGGAATAGAGCCAAGATCAATGCCAAAGAGAACGGCCCAATGCTTGCAGAATATATCATTGGTTTTCACAAGAACTGTCCCAGTACCTGAAATTCGATTAATAGCCCATTCATTAGGTGCAGCAGTTGTTGATGAATCATTAGTTAATCTTAGCAACAATTCTAAGTGGAAGGGTAAAATAGCGTCTGTACATCTACTAGGTGCTCCATTGACAATACGTTGATAAGAAATCACACCTCTGCAATAGTACATGTGGTACATAAATTTTATAATTTATACAACCCAGAAGATGATGGATTAAAAGTTAATCAATAAATCGAGGGTGATCAGCCACTAGGTTTGGTTGGAGCCCCAAAAGGGACCGTTTATATAAACTATACCGACACAACCGTTGCATATCAAATACCCCCTCTTTCAGACGCAAATGGAGATGGTAACGTTGAGGAGTGTTTTGAAGATGTCCATGTCGCTAAACTATGGGGAGACAATCATTGTGGATACATCGGTTTCAGAGATCCTCATATCGGATCATTAATTGATGATGGTGCTATGGATGTGGTGATTAGAGATTGGGTCAAGCCATAATATATCACTAGGATGAAAGTACATTTGAGGAGATGGTTAGCATATTCCTGTAACTACGTTTCAGACGCCAAAGCTTAAGCAGAGATAGGCTAGCAAATGAGATAGCTATTGCCTCTCGCATACTAATCCCTTGTAGTTTTTGGTCTCCTAGCAGATCTCTTTTTTACCGAGTAAATCCTAATAGAGAAATAATATTACAGTGGGGCCGGTGGTTTGTGAACCATTTTTGACATGATTTTAGTTCTCACCGTCTCCTTACTTCACGATGATCGCAGTGAGTATCTCCGTGGCTTCTCTGGTTCTTATCAAACGACCTCTACGTTACACTTCATCAATTAAGATATTGATACTGCCAGGCAAGGAATTAGCTAGGCTAATCTGCTATATGATCTTGCGTCACCTTATTTCATACGACGATGCTCTCACGTGGAAAATTAAGGACGGATGGTATTTTGAGAAAATGTCAGTCTGATTTCTCTCCATTTAGAGTTGCTTCGCTTGTTGCACTTACAATCCGCTTGAGGCTTTATCATCGACGTTGTCATTAGAAGATCAAAGTTTTGTTTAAGATCTGCTGCCGATTCGTACACTTAAATTACTTCGCAAAGTGCTTTGAAATTATGGGACATAATTCAGTTCTCAAAAACTCCTTTGAGATATATCACGCAATCGATTGTCTTCGTTCTCTAGGTCTATTTCCACATCATGATAGAGTAAAGTCATGGGATACACTTAAGATGGTTGATATAATAAAGCAATCAGACACAAGCGCTTTTGTACTAGATGTGGGATGTAATGGTTCTCCGATTTTGCCTCTGCTAAGTAGACTTGGTTTCATAAACCTATATGGATGTGATTTGTTTCTAAAAAAAGGAATATCATCCACAGTAGAAATGCATAAGACATTTGATATTTCAATTCAAGATCTAGAAAAAACCGAATTTCAAAACAATACATTTGATTTTGTTACATCACTATCGGTCATCGAGCATGGTATTAATATTCAAAACTATTTCAAAGAAATGAATAGAATATTAAAAAAAGATGGATTACTTTTGACATCGACAGACTACTGGCCTGATAAGATATCCAATCTAATAAATACGGACGTAAATCCTAAGAATTCGCCTGATAATATTTTCAGCAGGAGAGAAATAGAGGAAGACGTAATTAGCATTGCAGAACGGAACGGTTTCCTTCTTACTGAACCAATAGATTTCACGCACGGAGACAAAGTTGTTCATTGGAATGATACTTGCCTTGATTACACTTTCATATTCTTTGCACTAAGAAAGAATTAGTTAGTACGTAAAAGCCTGTTACAATTACCTGGCACTGGAACAAGGTAGTCGTTTAAATCTATCGTGTGTGCGAACAGTCTACAATGCCTTTAGAAATAAACAGGCCTAATCGAGATCCTCAATGTAATAAGCAAGGAAACGATTATTATGCCATATGATCTGTCGTAAGCATGATCATTTATCTCTAGCAATCAGCCGTAGGTAATAACGTCATGGTTCACGTCTGTCTATTTGTATTTTCCAGTTGAGTGGGTACCATCTTGTAGTGAATTGCAGATAAGTTCGACTCTTCAATCACTTACTTTGTAAGAGCACACGTTGTAATAGATAACATCTAAAAATGAGAAGCGCATTACAGAGTATTATATTATTCCGTTCATCAGTATCTAGGTACCATAATACTTTTCTAGCACTCATCAACTAACTAATCTATGGTTGGAGACAAACTGACGTTACCATTCGAAGTGGCTTACTCTGAAAAGCCAAGCGACAAGCCAAAAGGTATGAAGAGACTCGCAGTTATTGTGAAGCCAGAAAACGTTGCTGAGATTATCTCATCACTTAAAGAAATGGGACTTGAAGCGACAATTTATGATGTAAAGGGGGCAACAAAAGATAAGGAAAGAATTGCATCAGGTAGGGGAAGTAGTACATTTGAGCTTGCGTATACTACAAGAAAAGTTGTGGCTACAGTAGTAAAGTCTGATAATGTCAATGAGGTTGTAGAAAGAATGAAAAAAGCTATTGCGGGTGAGAAGGCAGTTGTCATGATTTCACCAGTTGATGATCTAGTATTGATCTAAGATGCAGGGCGAGAGGTGCCGCTTTTATTATCTCGCGTCAACTGATAGTACACGTGCATAAATTATGCACGCCTAACTTTTCTGTTGTATAAATACTCTATTTTAGTATGGCGGCCCTGTTCATTTAACAATCTTTTGTTCTATCACGAGCTGTTATGCATTTCTACAAATAAAACCAACCACTTCATTATGCCCTGTAGTTTGCAGTTAATTCTTGTACAAGGAAAATAATCATCAAAACATTCGGTTCTATGTCTTATTATGTACTGTACCGTCCTTTCTATGAACCTTTTTTCAATCGAGGAATAATTGATTGTGATATTCAATATTTAAGAATCTACTTGCTTGAATGAAATTCTGGACGATAATGATGTACTTCAAGCCGCATGTACCTTGCTTGGGGGATTACTTATTTTCCTACTCTTAGGATTAAGATTCGGATACATATCTCTGACATTCAGAAGATTGATGAGTTCCTTATCTAAGAATCAACCTGGTAGGATGAATTACTGATGGGGGGTATCGCATTGCGAGACATTATCAAACACTGTTCCACATTGTAGTTACGAAGCTTAATCCAATTCATAAATGAAATGACATTTTGTTCCTATTTCATCTATATTAGAATCTTCTTCTAGAAAGAATAAGCACAATGTTCAATAATATGGATCAATTATAGATGTGGTAGGTTGAATAAAACAACTACAGTAATGACAGTGGCCGTATGGTAGTAATAATGGGATTAGTATTAGGCTCGCCGGCGAGTAACGTAAGCGTACATGCAAAGAAACATACCGAATGTTTCAACACCGGCGTGAATGACGGCAAAGATCACCCATTTGATGCGTCGAGATTTGATCGCTGTGGCAATAACTATCAGGACGGATTTCTAAAGGGATGTAGATCAAGTGGAAATAGTGAAGAAACCTGTCAGTCATCAGAAGACAACCATGACTAGACTAATTTTTCTTTTTCTTTATTATTCTAAGTTATTAGTTTTTGGCGCTTTGGTAAGGCAAAGTACTTGCCGCCTCAGACTACTTCCCCGCGATGTCACCGGACATCCTTGTGACTCCCGGCTATGAGAGCCTGATATACGAGATGCTTTACAATGGTCACCATCATGGCCCTTCAAGTAGCACCGAAGATTAACGTGTCATCCAGTATAACGAATCCGAATTCGACATCAACATCTGGAGGTAGTTGATTCGTTCAGGAGATATTCCTTCTGAATCAAGACTTCGTTATACCTCCAAATATTCCATATTCTCAGAGGCCTACGCGTGCACGATTATCTGACGATATCCTTCACTATCTTGGTATTTGTTTATCCTTTATCTGATTGTGTACAAGAAAGCGTCTAAATATTTTGTGACTGCCTATCATGCATTATCTCCTAGCTCACCATTAAGGATTATCCAATCCTCTAATACATTCAGGACATCAACTGACCTCTTTCTTTGAGACCACTTGCTAGTTACTATTCTTGAACAATCGTCTAAACAGCTAATGATGTAATACTTCCTTTGACTAGAATTACTCAGATAGAAAGGGCCAAGGATATCCATCTGTACCGTATCATTCGGATGCTTCATGACAAAGCGTTTGTAGCTTCTTATTTTAGCTTGACATTTGAGGACGTTAAGACGTTACACATATTTGATAGTGATTCATTGATTGATTCATTAGATCTCTTGCTTTATGAGACTCGTAATC
>CAVPXM010000026.1:0-84719 GCA_963709405.1 uncultured Nitrososphaerales archaeon | reverse complement strand
CCACTAACGTCTTTTGGTGGTAGTCAAGTCACAAAGTGACAACAAGTCAATTTGATATGAATGATAAAGAAATGAATAGATGAGGAAATCTAAATCAAGAGCATAACGTGAATTGCCAATCAACATACCCAACACTTTCATTCTGCTCCGTTTTTTTGTGTAGTAAATTACATAAAATTGTGAATGTGATATAAGAGCATGGGGAATGATGCAACAACTTCGAACCGCTCTTAACATCCTAGAAATCCCAAAAAAGGCTTGTTTCTCAAGATTTCAGATAGCTTCGACTATTGTTGTGTGACTTCTTGACTGCTAACTCATTTTATAGGTCTTTGAAAGGAATAAAGTTAAAGTCGGTTATCTTGTATTGGAGGAAAGAAAAGAAATAGACCTTTAAATAAGAGCGTTACGGAACTTTTTCATATGCATGACAAAGGACAGGTATCACGAATGGAATTCTGGAGGGCTTCTATCACTTTTCCAGCAATAGCAGTTGTGGCGACGATTGTTCTTCTTCTACTTTCAAATCTTCCTTCCTTTAGTCAGCTTGCTTATTCCCAGACGAATAATACTTATCCAGGTTCTCAGAATCTTTCTTCTTTGCTCAAGAATTTCCTAATACGTCTAGAAACCTTAATATGATTCGCCAACTTTTGTGATTGCCGTGAAATTCTCATCTTTCTCTAAACCATTGACAAATTCATTTCTCTTTTGATTATTATAAATGCAGATTAATGCTATGTATTTTCTAACAACTTCCCATAAATCTCTCCGTTACTCGTTTAAATCCATTATTCTTTGTCTATATTCATCTATGTATGCATCTTTACCCGCTGAAAGATTTCGTAACCATCCTCTGGCTTCTTCCTTTGTTGCTTGTAGAATATGAAGTGAACCTTTTTCCGACAAACTGTTATTATACTTTTTTAGATTATCATTTACAACTGATAATATTTGTTTATAGTTATACCCTCTATCTCTACCCACAAGTATTAGACTTTTGGTTCTTCACTTTCCACCACTCCATTCTTGACATAAAACAATATATTTTAATAGTAATCTACTGAGGGATAAATATACGTTCATTTAGAAACAAAACTGAGAAAATATGCACGTCCGAGCTCATCATTTTCATTATGTGACAATCTCACCCTTGCGCTATGTAACATCTTGAAAATAGTTTGATCACCATACACGGGTATTATTTTTCTTCATTGATTTTTGCTGAAAAGGAGAAATGCTGGATGAAACATACATTGCCTCATTCGTTCTCTTGTAGTCCTTTTCAAATTCAGAATAGTAATGTTACCATAAGAGAGTAATATGAAATTATGATTAGATATTTATCTTAGGTAGGAGTGATGAATAAAAACAAATTAGGAATTCCATGCAAGATTTACCACCTACCAACGATCATGATACTATTAGGCAAGAGAAGAGTTTAGGGACCATAAATGAAAACGAACTATAGTGAATCGAACTCCATAAATTCATACCTCGTAGTTCGATTCATTGATTTCTACTGAGATTTTTTCTTTTGTATGTCTGTTCTTCGCCAAGAAATTAAATATTCGATAAGGCTATTGTTGATTTATCCTTATCGTCCAAAGTCGGCCTGTCTATCGCTTCCTTATCACACCTCATTATTTCGACTGCATTATTGCTTACGTAGTACCCCTTGTCAGTTTGTTGCTATTTTCTTTCTCTATATTTCAAATTGTAGATATTCATCATATTCCTAATCACCTCTGTATAACTACTCTGATGGCAATACATCCATTACCATTTCCCTTAGATTACTGAGGCTCAAGTTTTGGACCATTGAAGTATAGCCCCCACCACACCAGTTAGAATCACACGCAGAGTCAGTCCATCCTTTACAGTATTCTCTGCTGTGACAGCTCTGACGTTTGATATTTCCGGCGTTCTAACCAGCTTTATGACCTGCTTCATATTCTGAGGTTACTGAGTGCGTTGTAGGAAGGACTAGTAAGACTGCAAGAATAAAGATAAATTTGTGATCTGTACCCTGTACCAGCTGGACAGCTTTAGGCCAGTTTTAAGATACACTTTGGAGGGTACAGAATATGCCAGGTAGAAGATGGAGTGGAGAAGAGAAGGCCAACATAGTGCTGGAAATATTGACCACAAGTACGCCGACAGCTGAAATATGCAGGAGGTACAACGTTCGACCAACCCTGGTCTACAGCTGGAAAGCAAGTTTCGTTCAAGCAGGTACAAGAGGTTTATCTGGTGCAGATGCATCGGATAGAGAAAAGCAGCTGGAACAGGAAAATAAGAGACTCAAGGAAATGGTAGCTGACCTAGCACTGGCAAATGAGCTTTTAAAAAAGGGGCGGAAAAGGCTATGAGAAAAGCTGCTTTTCAGGAGTTGTTGATGAAAGAGAGTAACGTACTGAAAGCGTCTGTTCTGTCAGGATATTCCAGAAGTTCCTATTACTACAAACCCAAACAACCATCAGCAGTTATTAGCAACAGAAATCGCCGCAGTGATTCAACAGAAGCAGCAGGTACTTGAAGCCATAGAAAAAGTGGCACTGGAATATCCATCCTATGGAGTCAGGAGAATAACAGCCATGCTTCATAGAAGTGGGATAACAGCAAACAGAAAGAAGGTGTACCGTATCATGAAGCTTGCTAATCTTGTCAGGAAAAGAAGTGTCAGAAGGCATGTTATCATAAAGAGGATCCTTACTATACCGGAAAGACCAGACCAGCTTTGGCAACAGGATATAACCTATATCTGGTGTGGCCATGATGGGTGGTGCTATCTGTTTAGCATCTTGGACTGTTATACAAGAGAATGGCTGGCATACACATTCAGTACCCAGTGTGGTACAGATGAAGCTATAAGGACATTGGAAATGGCAGTACTGGAAAGGTTTCCAGATGGTGTCATTCCTCCTCTACTTGGTCTGACAACAAGGAGTGATGGTGGTTCGCAGTACACGTCTTATAGGTTTGTCAGTACATTGAAGGTGTACGAAATAAGGCATGAAGTTACTGGAAAGAATAGACCTGAGCAGAACGCGTATATCGAGGCATTCCACAAGTCCATCAAGGAAGACTGTATTTGGCAGCACGACTTTCAGACATTCCAAGAAGCCAACCTCATTATCCACAAGTTCTTCCATGACTACAACTGGAACAGGCCGCATTCATCATTAAAGTACATGACACCGAAGGAGTTTTATGCTATGATAAATGGAGGTAATAATTAGATGGGTAGTAGACTATCTCTTGACAAGCTGCCCAGTTTGGAGGGGTACACTCCCTTTGTTATCATCTAGTAACAGTCTATCTTTCCTTCATTACATCCTTGATTCTGTGAGCCAGGTCGAGGTCGAGCCATTCCGTCAGTCGCCGTTTGCTAAGTTTGTTGGCATACATATCACATGAAAGTACCGTGTAACAACACTATCATCTTCTTGTATCTGAGCCTTAAAGGCCCTAAGAGTGGAATTACTAGTATTGAGAAATTCTCTCAGTTCATCCTTGTTAATTATTGCCATTTTATAGTTTTGTTTAATCAGTTTAAATGCCCAATGACCGTTTTTTACATGACCAAGGTCTACCGCGTTTCCTTCGATCCAAGGAGATGCTAATATATCCAAAATTTGCGTAATACTCGCGTTATTATCTCTAAATTCTCGACTGAATATATTTGAAGATGCTTCTATAGCATACAACCCTATCTCATTTTTGCCAGCCCACGAATAGACAGTTTCAGTTAGAAGGTAAAGTAGCCTGTCATGAATTTTTTTAACCTCAGTTGGAATATCTTCTATTTTCTGATTTTCGATTAGATAATTAATCCTGCTAATGTGCTCTTCAGAACACGTGGTATGATCAACTTTGACGGAAAATTTCATTCTAAGAAAATCCTCTGGCAGTATAGGCATGAGTATACCGTGTAAGCATTTGTCACAAACATTGATGCAAAATCCCAGAGGTTTATTCTTGTTATGTGGAACGCTTTGAGATGGAGTGAAATTTTTCGATTGAACTGATGCAGAAAGGGCTGAGGCGATAAAGAACATATCGTTTGCGCTTATTCTTTGTCTGTTATCTTGTACTCTGTTTACGAAATTTTTTATTTCTAATATATCTCGAAGGCATTTACTTTCTTCAGCCAGAAAATGCCTATTTCCGGAAAGCCGATCTCTTCTATCAGATTCTTGTCTTTTTGTTTGTCCATCGAAAGGAAAAACCATGTTGTGTTTAAAATAATCGCTCTTATTCTCTAGAGAGTCCATGTTTTGAATAAAGCCTGAGTTGTAGGGAGCTTCAACTGGTTCCCCTATTCCTGGATGTTTTCTTTGAATATGTACCTTCATATTCCAATGTCTTGGGCAAATTTGTGAACAATAAGGACAGTGCCACCCTTTCTTCTTCTTCAAAGGTACTCACCTCTAAGATTGTTCTTTTTTTCCGTTATATTGAATACAGTCACTCTTGCAGTTACTGCAGTAACTGCAAGTTTTCCAGAGTCTCGTTTCATCTATTAGTTTTAAAAATACAGGTTTAAAATAAAAAAAATATAAAACTAGGTCTAGGCTTTTTCACTGACAGATTATGATAAATATATATAGAAAATTATTCATTATAAATTTAATTATTAATTCTTTCAGTCAATTTATCTGGCATATACTGTCATGAACCCCAAAGTCTGCCACCCAAAGTAGTGAAGGTCATATGCTTATCATTATAGCTTACATAAATGCGCTAGTAATATGAGTAATGTACCACACAGATTTGGTTTCGCTCTTTGTTTGCCGTTTTCATTCGTCCGTCTAAACCCATGATAACTCGCTAACCTTCTATTGTATTATCGTTTAATGTTAGAAATATCATCAAATGGATTTTTAATCCCATAATCTTTTTCTAAAATAAAAAGACTAGGATCAATAATTGGCAAAATATAATTATTTGTTTTCTTGAATATTCTTTGTAATTTGTATGTTTGGAGCACTATTTCCAATTGGATCTGACATCTTCGCGAAGAACATCTTTACTTTCGTTGTTAATAGCATTAAAATTAGTCGAATCTCTAATAGGTCTTTTATTAATTGGCTACTATTTCCGATCGCGGCTTTTTGGACTCTCAAGTGAGTTTATGAAATTAGTATACGCCTCTGAAGCAATCAGTCCGCTGGTCGTTGTCATTACTTTGATGCATATATATAAAAATAAGAAGTATTAATAATCGTCTAGACAATCGTTATTTTATTATAATAGTCAAGGTGTCATCACCAAATAGAGTTGATATTCACCTCATCCCCACAGGTAGAACTGACGGATGAATTTGCATCTCATATTGAAGATAATCTAGGGACGCTAATTGAGGGTAATGTAAAGAAAATTAACCCCAAATATCTTTACGATAAGGTAGGTTCACAACTTTTCGAACAAATATGTTTGCAACCAGAATACTACCTGACGAGAGTTGAGCTTGAGATATTAGATAAGTATTCATGTGAGATTGCGAATTTGTATAAAGATTTTGAACAAATTGCGTTGGTAGAACTCGGAAGTGGAAGCTCTACGAAAACTCGGACTCTTCTTCAGCAATTTGTGAATATGCAACAAAACAAGCGATTATATTACTTTCCAGTAGATCTCTCAGATACAATTCTAGAGGAAACAATCAAAAAGCTTCCAAGTGAATTTCCTAGTGTAGACATGTTAGCAATTCATTCAGATTATATCCAAGGCATCAGTATGGTTGAAGATATTATCTCTATTAAGGAAGAGTGCAGAATTGCGCCTTTGAACAAACTGATTCTTTTTCTTGGCTCAAGCATTGGTAATTTTGAACCCACTGATGCATTGGTATTTCTAAAACAGATACGATCCAGACTAGAGAATAGTAACAATGATGGTTTCTTGATTGGCTTTGATCTTCATAAAGACTCGAAAATATTAGAAGCCGCCTATAACGATAAGAATGGGATTACCGCGAAATTTAATCTAAATATTTTATGTAGAATAAATAGAGATTTAGGAGGAGAATTCGATCTGGGTACTTTCGCTCATTCTGCATTTTATAATGTTAAGAATAGAAGGATAGAGATGCATCTTATTTCGAGAACAAATCAAAAAATAAAAATTAACAGTATTGGAAAAACGGTGACTTTTAGGAAAGGCGAAACAATCTATACCGAAAATTCATATAAATATTCGATAAAGCAGATAAAGGAACTAGTAGAGAATAGCGGTTTCAAGGTACAAAGAAATTTTGTCGACAAAAACAATTGGTTTGACTTGGTTCTTTTAACTGTAAATTAAATCCCCTCGATTTTATTTGGAAAGCAATGTCCAACCGAATAATCGCAAATTGGATCATGAACTCAAATGCCTTGAAAATACTCTGGCTAAATCTCATACTAGAGCTATATCATTAGACCAATTGAGATTAAATACCCAATTGTCTAAGTAAAGTATCGAGTCATCTTAAAAAGTGAATTGCTTAACATCAGTTTCAATTACATCTTTTATCCTTCTATCTTGTACTCTAATCTAACATAATACTGATTTTTTTTGAATTAAATAGGAATTTTTAGAATTGCTAAGAAAGCCGAACATTGCTATGGATATTGTACCATTACTTAACATCTAGTATGTCGATATGAATGGTGATCCCCGAATTGCTGTTAACCATGCTCACGCATTATAAACTGAGATGAACAAAGAGGATGTCAGAATGAATCTCATCTTTTACTAGTTGTATCATTTTGCGATTGTTTAATTTTATTCGGTCTACTATGTCCATCTAAGGCTGCATCGCACGGTCAATGCGAGAATTAAATACATTAGAGGCCAGGTCAGTAATAGTCATCGTATCCATTACCGATAATTTGAGATCTGGCCACGTTACGAGTCTGGGGCATTTTTCGAAAGCACGACTGCTATTCTTTTAAATTCTGCCTCCAATAAATCCACAACGATTTGACGGTACCGTCGTGCATCATCAGAACGATGAGCCAGTCTACATATTATTTTTCAGATAAATTTTGAGCATTGCTTAAAAAGGAACCAAGTAAGAATAAATATTCCGAAGGTTAAGTGTTGGTAGCTACCAAACTCCATTTGTTGGAGCGTCCAACCTTCAGAAAAGAGACTCCTATGAATCTCTATATTAACTTCTTATTATGGGTATAAAAACCTTATCGAATATTTCGCTATATCATTCTACCATCAAAATCGTCATATTTTTAATATGCTGCCGAGTCCTCATGATATCTCTCTATTTGAATTGTTGCATGGGTTATCTTAAATGTCTTTTCCAGTACTGAATTTATCTCTTGCAGAATTAGTTGTGATTTAGTAGGATCTATCACGACAACATGAGCAGACAATGCGTTCATACCAGAAGTGATAGTCCATATATGTAGCTCAAACACGCCTGTTACGCCCTTTATTTGTAGTACGGCCTTTTTCACCTCCTCATGCGACAGATTCGCCGGAACGCCTTCCATAAGTATATCAACAGCGTTTCTGATTATGGACCACGCTCTTGGAATCATGAATAAGGCCAGTCCAATGCTTATTAGTGGATCTGCCAGGTAAAACTTTGTAGTTAGCATTATTATGCCAGCAACTAGGACGCCCGCCGAACCTAAAGTATCACTAAAACTCTCTAAATAAACCGCCTTTACATTCAAGTTTTGTATTTCTTCCACCTCTCCTCGATCGTTACCATGAGAATGGGAGGTGTGGACGTGTGAGTGTCCATCGGAAGTTGACAATAATCGCATTCCAATGAAATTTACTACAACTCCTATTGAGGCAACTATTATTAGAGGCAGTCCTTGAATTTCAGGTGGTTCAAAGATACGCCTAAAGCCTTCATACAGAATATAGATTGAAAGTAAAGCCAAGACAACACTATTTACGAGTGATGCGAGTATTTCCATCCTGTAAAAACCATATGTCCTCTGTGGAGTAGCAACTTTTTGAGTGAAGCTGATTGCATAGATAGCAAGAGCAACTCCTCCTACGTCAGCTAGCACATGTCCAGCTTCAGAAAACAATGCTAAACTTCCGGTGACTAGAACGGTAATGGAGGCAGCTGCTAGATACATGGAGTTAAGAAAAAGCATAATTCTAAGTCTTGCTCCTCTTGTTAGCGACCGTTTTAGTTTAGATTGATTATTCATTTCTATGATTAGTTTTCAATCTATTTTCCAACATTTTCGTAAATAGACTTGAATATAAAGAAGCCTTGCGGTTATTTGTTTATTCTTGTGTATTGATTCACTAATCGCCATATTATTCTTCATACTGCTTCAGAATAGCTGACCTCGTCATACGATTCGCATTCACCCATGTATCGCCACAAATAGAATATAATAAATATGATAGACAATTATTTCATCGCATTTCATTGGATACTGACATATAGAGTTGTTTAATTAGATTACTCGCTATAACTCTTCAAAATAAGATATATAGTTACTCAATAAGTGATGTAAAAAAAGATACATGATATGTTATTAGAATCCTTGTAAAAAGCTGAAAATAAAAAAGTACCAATGGCAGCCATATTCCACCTGAATGATATCTGGCATATGTGAAGGCATTTTTGGCCCCCAGAACCTATTCCAATCAAAAAAACGACTTCATAATCTGGTTAAACATTTACATTTTCAAATATCTTACGTAGCCATACAGCTTTTACTCACAATACTGCCAATGCTGACTTTTTCATATCCATAACAAGGATCGTACTATTCTTGATTTTAAATAGACATTTCTATCGACGATCAAGTTCAAGCACTCGACCAGCATCTACTATTCTAGTTTACAATTCAGTTTAGGGCTGAATTGTTTGTCCAAGGTTAAGTTTCACATTCAGAGGATTAGAGAAATTTGCACTTTTTGATGAGTCAGTGAACATCACCGATGCAATAATATTCTTTATTCTGCTATCAGTCAGAGTAGTTGCAAGCTGTGCTTTGCCACCAGTAGCATTAACCTTTAGGCCCCCAGGGAATGAAGTCGTCTTCAACAATGTTCCATTAAGTGCATAGACTTTCATCATTGCATTCTGTGCCATGTTTATAGTAGTGGATGACGGCATAACGGTATAGAGTACTATGACCTTAACTTGGTGTGATTTGCTGTTATTGGTCAGTGGCGCGAAATGCGCATAATTCAATTTTATAGATATTGGCTTACCTTCACCGACCGCATATACAACGTTGTTGATAGAAGTGCTGCCATCAATTTTCAATGGGTACGACAACAGCTGTAATGAGATAAGAGATATGACCGTCAGAGCTGCGATTACCTTTACGATCATGATTCCTTCCATATTTCTTTCATCAGCATTTGGATTCATCCTATTTCTTAGAGGATCCAGAAATATATTAAATTAGCTAATGAAGCTACCCAAGTCCTATTCTATTCCAATTAATAATGGAGACGGGTCGTGGAAAGAAAGATCACCACAAGTACGGCTAGACGTATTGACGTCCTAAGGCTATAATGAAAGTAAAATTGGAACGTTTAACCAGACGGATTTATCTCCAAAGTATATATGCAATCTCCAAAGGATAGGAAGAATGTAGAAATGACAGGCTATCTTAAATTCATTAATGGCAAGAGTGAGAAGAAAGACGAACCTGATGAATTCCCATGCTATGCAAGGGGAGGAGATTATTAGACCTATGATAATGGATGTGAAGGGTCGGCATACAACGCACAATTGTCAAACAACGGCGATAGACAAATGGGCTGGATTCAAGTTTGTGATGTATAATCTGCCTCAATTAAAAAATGGCACTACATTCGTAAAAATGGAAAACTGGATTAATGAAAATGCTGATGTCACCTCATGGAAAAAGTTCGATGAGAAAATCGACAACGGTGGATGGGGTACCGAGTCAATACTACATGGGTTCACCCGACCAAATTATGACTTGGGGAAGGCCTATCGCGGTATTTGGATGGGACAATGCAAAGGACGTAGACATAAAAAATTTCAGTGTCAGAGAGGTCCAGAATATTCAATGACAATCTAATCCCTGAATAGCTTCTCGCGGTCCTATTTAATACACAAATACACTTTATCCTTTTTGCCACAACAGTGATAATTCAAATTCTAGTCAGACCCTACAAGCTTTCTAATTTTATTTATTTGGATCTTTTTCACTTTTGAATTTCCCAGAATTCAAAGACTATCCTTACCCATAGTCATTGAGATGTCGTCGTAACGATCAACTTGTGAGGTATTCGGACATGGATACCATTATGCTTTGAAAAAATCCATCTCTACTAGATAAAGAACATATATAAATCAGAATCATATAGCATATCTCAAAGATATTTCTTTAAGAATGTCAATGTTTTTTGCCAAGCGTCTGCAGTCTCCTTAGGGGCAAAATTCTGGTTAGAAGGATTAGCGAAGGCATGACCTAGTCCCTTGTAAATAAGAATCTCATTGCTTATTTTATCCGCATTCAACGCCGCTTTAAATTTATTTATCAATGGTAGTGGATTTGCTTGATCTCTGTCTCCAAATATTCCCAATACCGGCCACTTAATTTTTGAAAGTTGCCGGCTGTCCGTGACTAATGGTGTACCATAATACAGAATAGTAGCGACTAGGGGATGATTTTGACTATTCAATGCCAACTGTAACGATTGCCCTCCTCCAAAGCACCAACCTATTGAAGCAATTTTAGAAGGATCAACAAATGGAAGAGAGCTCACGTATCTTACAGCAGACTGTAAATTGGCAATAGCCTCCGTGGGATTATTTCGTACAGAGGTAGATAGAAGTCTAGCTTGATCATTGGTTGTAGCAATTTGACCTTTAAATAAATCTACAGCCAGCACAACGTATCCTTGCCTTGCTAACGTGTTTGCCATGTCTTTGATATAGCCATTTAACCCACGATTTTCGTGGATCATTATTATTGCAGGACTTTTCTTGTTAACAAAGTTAGACGTATTAGGGTATACTAAATATCCAGAAGAGCTATCAAAATAATTGACCATTTTTTTTGTTTCCAAACCCTGATTAGCATTTGTATCGTTATCATTAAGAGATAACGCAGCTATTGCGGCAGCATTGCTCTGTGCAAAAGCAGAAGGCATTATTTTATAACTCACAAAGTTCGTAGACAGGAGGATAGTTGCAACGAAGATGTACGAAAGGATAAGCCAAACCGTAACGCTTTTTTTTGTCATTACTTCCTATGTGAGAGAATTACTATTTAATACTATTTCTAGGTCTTCAATTCTTAGCAAATTATTTTTACAAGCTTGACGTATCCGATCGTGGATAAAAAACCTGGCACTAGATTATTTGCCATCAATATCCATAGCAATGAGACCATGCTAGAATTGAAACCATTTTGATGATGATACATTTTATAATACTATTCACAATGTATATAGAAAACATTAGGCGTTTCTATATAAAACGACCTAAACAGCTAATAAATAGTATAAAACAAGTTCGTCATCGTTGTATAAACCATCTATCGATTCACCTCAAAAGAATTTATCTTAATATCCTGAATAGCCCTATAGCATAACATTCCCATAATAATAACAATAGATATGAAAAATGATAATCACTGTTATGAATGTGGACGTGCTTCAAGTGAATCTCAGCCTACAGTTTTTGCTGATTGCAAGGCATTTCATAGGTCATGCACAATCACGTTGCAATGCTATGATTGCCGCAGACTTATCGGTTACCAAGTAAAAGTCGACAGCAGTCCAAGTCGGATTTATATCCTGTCTGTCACCCCGCTGATAGGCATTATATCTTACAATAATTATGATATCGAAATATGGTAATAATAAGGATGAAGAAATACATCGTGTTTAATCTGATCCTAACCACAGGTACATGAGGCAGAAAGAAATCGAAACAAACGTTGAATTAAAAGGATAGAATACGAATTTGAAGGTTTTCAATGCGAATACTTTGATCATACCAACAAGACGGCTAGCTTTTAAAAATCTATCAAAAAGCATATGATGAAACGACGCTATTTCCTTGGGTCGGTTAAGATAAGTGCCATCAAAACCTACATAGTCACTATCATCTGTATATAATCCAGCAAATTTTTCGCCGTTACCGTTATTCCAGCTGTCATTCTTTTGTTGATACAGTATTTTTACTGAAACCTTATTCGGTGATCTTGTGCCTCTCTCAGTTCGCTGCTCCAAATTCTATAGCCTTGTTTATCATCTGATCTACTTTTTCTCTGCTTTCGGCGGATAATGCTACTATTACTTCTGTATTTTTAGTAGTATCACAAATTTCTTTGTTAGTAAAAGTGTTATAAAAGTTTTTCAATCAAAAGCATTAAAAATACTCACCAATAATCATACAGGTTGCACTATCATCGATAATTGAGTGTTAAACTCGAAACCAAGTTTGGTAAAGAAATCTATTGTTTTATTGAGATCTTTTACTGGTAGATTTACAAAAATTTTTGTGGGCATTTATTCTAATGAATTGATAATTACATTGACGTTATTTATTTACTGTTGTTTAGCTAGCATAAAGCATTGAGACAAAGGCCTATTCGGGAGTGAAATCATTAGCGATGCAGTCCAAAAATATGGCCTTTGCTGTGTTTAACTTTGTCAAATACCTTTTGGCGGACTAATAGAATAACGGACTCAGTTTTTAACGCCACCCAGTAACAACCAATGGTTATTGCCTATCGAAATAATTATGATCCTATCCATTTTTTACATAAAGGCGATTCTTGTTTACGAGAATGAATTTGCCTTATCGTCCAGTTTCGTTTAAATCGTAGCACAGTATACTCAGCTACTACTGTCAGGTCAGGTATTGTCTGTACTGACAATGTGCTAAAGATATTATCGAATTTACTTGCAGAACTCATGAATTGCAAGACAGCAAAGGTATTAGTCATATCATACTCCTTAGTACATATTTACTTTTGCTCTTATGAAATCAATATTCATATTTGCAGTGTCACAGCCAACATCATTAAATCATTATGCATACCTGGTTACGAACGAGTGTCTATTACTCCTTATTGGATGGACTCCATATTATTAACGCTTTGAGATAACATTTAAGATCAGTACTGCCACTAGGATTCCTGCTCGTCTGATTATCTGGACTTATCATATTTCCACGTCAGTAAGTGACAACTTTTACATTGATTATGAATTAAGGCAAAATTGAGATACTAAAAGGTAATAAACGTCGATACGCTTATCTATGGAGGCAAAAATCTAGAATCAGAACTGAAACGAACTTTTAGTTATCAAGAATTTTTATATTAGGTAGAATCAAAGAGGAAAGATGATTTATGCACATCACAATTACTATTGTCATGATTTCTATTATTACGTCATTAATTACGGTCTCAGTTCTACTATATCTCGATCGGCCATCACATTTATTATCATTTCCGTCGTCGAATGTACTATTTGCCTTAGCAGACGGAAAACTGTCATCACCTTCCCTGCACTCATCAAACAATACCGCTAGCGAAGCTACAATGGTGGATAAATTTGGTGTAAGAGAAATTTATCCCACTAAACAACTCGGCAGAGAATGGTATGTTAACATGACCAATCCTAAGAATGATACATTGCTTGCTTTCACATTTGATGCACCAATCAATAAGGAGAAAGATGGTTCTTGGCAGATTACAAATCCCAAGGTCAGAATGAATGTTGAGACTCCGACAGGAATGCAACCGTGGAAGAATGTAGAGATTACTGGATATGCTAAAGTAATATCTGTGAACGTATCGAAGAATAATGGTGACAATAATAAAAATAATTCAGCAAATCAAGATTATAGTCAAACTCTGAACGACATTGCATGGTACGCGAGAAGTGGGAGGCACAATAGTGAAACACCCTGTGAGGGCACAGCGTTAATTGGGGGCATCCACACCGATGGAAGTGTGGGATGGAAAAAGAGCATCTGGTTCACCGGTGGATATACTGATGAAAGAGCCCTTAATCATGTAACAAAGCCGCTAATAGGCAGGTGGATTGGATGGAAAGTGGTCATTTACAATATCGATAATGATACTGCGGTAAAAATGGAATCATATCTAGATGATAAAAATAACAATCAATGGAGAAAAGTAGCTAGCTTTGTCGACAACGGCGGATGGTATGCAAATACCGATGACATTACCTTCTTTGGTGCTGGTTGGGCAAACCGAAAGACTATGTGATTACAAATCCTGGAGACTTTGTGACATTTAGAACAGATAATATAATATGGAATTTTAAGAATCTGAGTGTCAGGGAAATAAAATCTCCTACTGCATTTTAGTCATTGATGATGGGTCTTTAATGGTATTGATTGCGTAAAAGGACATTTTTTAATCCTTTATGCTACGGAATTGATCAATATTTGGATGTAATGAGATTAATGTCTAGTTTCGGTAGTTTTAGTAATCTTAAAATCAAGTCATTAGACCAGGTAGATAAGAAACTTGAGATTGTAAAAATGTATACTAGAGTAGTCACCTTACTATAAGATATTATTTGATTCGAAACACATGAATCCTTCACTACAAATCCCGTTATTAGCTGATAATCCTACCTTTAATCTATCATTCACTACTTAATTTCGCATCATTTTCTGCTATTCGCACTAACAGAAATAACTCATTGATGAGTAAATATATCTTCGTTGTACATGTAGCTTCCTCCTATAACACTAAAAGTTTTGATACTAGTAATATCTGCAAATTATTTTGCTATACGTACCTCTGCTATGTTCTTTAAGTATAACAGAAGGATCACCTAAAATGTGTTACTGAAATATAACAATACACATTTAGAGCAAAAGCTAGTAATCGAATAATATAAGTAAAATTATAATATCTGAACTTATGTCGCCCTCAGCCGATGTTTTAAGAACTAATGAGTTTCAAGTAGATTTTCTTATTTAAAGCAGAAGTAATTGAGCACGAGTAAGAACTCGAAAGGATCGAAAATCACAAAATTATGAGAGCTTGAATAAAAAATTATGAAACGAACACATCCTTAGAGCTTTGGCTATCACCGTTGCTAGTGCTGTGACCCTGGCTGTGACTATGGCTGTGACTATGCTCGGTCCCAAAACTTGAACTGGAAGAGTCACCACTAACGAAAACTGTTTCATAACAAGTATCTATCTCTCCTCTACTTGGCTCTCCATGTGTTCCTCCAGTATGACCGGTTTTTTTGATGCATTGAAAAAATTGGTTAACTTGATGGTCCAACTCCCCATTTCCTGAATCTAATGTAATTAAAGGTACTGCTCCTCCGTGAGGTACTTGAACTGCCTGTTGTAGCGCTTTTCGCATTCGCCATAAAGTCGGTAAAATATGGCATCACTGCAAATGTGTTCGTACCCACAGTCATAATTAATAGTGACGATATTAACGCTGATACAATAACAAACGTTATCGATTGGCCCGATATGTAGGCATGTGTGGCACTAAAATAACTCATTGCACTAAACCCACTTAGTCAAATAGTATTTAAAGTTAATTTGAATAGATTTTATAAGAAAAAGATGTAATAATTTTCATAACATATATCAAGACAATATGATCGATGAGAATATAATAATATTCATACCGGTCATATTTGTATAGTCTCTAACCCGACATAAACCAAGTAATTATAATACTACATTTAGATCCATATTTCATATATGATATTTCTTGGAAGTTGTTTTAGTGTATATATTATGCCTTTAACATACAATAAAATAAAACTACTTACTATAGGTGCATTATTAGTTACGTCTCTTGTAATGGCATCTAGCTTCAGCTATCCTGCATTTGCACTGACTAGATATTTCAATTGTGTAATAAGAGAGATTAATAAGAATGCAAAATTTACATTTGACGATGCTAACATTTGCTACGATAAAGAATTCCCCCATAGTGGCAGTAATAGTGGCCGATAAGACACAACAAGTAGTAAATGCTTTTTTATATTCTCAGGTTCAACAACGTCTGCGCAAGTTTGTGCATATATATAATTTGACTATCATAAAGCATTTCTCAGTCAAGTCCCGGTAAAGAAGCTAAATAATCCTCTTATAAAAGCGATTTTTACTCAGTACACTGCCTCATGCTAGATCTAATCATCATAATGATCGTTTAGCTTCGTTTGAAATCATTTAATATATCCCGACAAGCTTGAATGTCTAAAAAGATTCAACTAATCTTATCCAGTAGAGAAAACATTAGATATCATGAAGCGTTTGCTGGAGAAGATTATTCTTGAAGTTCTGATAACAGGGTTCTTAAAATGTGGTAACTTTCGGACCTTATGTGAAAAATCTAGCTGGTTTAAATATACAAGCGAATGTAATGACGAGTATCATGTGAGAAATAAATGGATTTTTTAGAATACCCCATGCTAAAATTAAGTTAAAACGACTTAATCTCCATTTTTCAGGAAACATTTATACTTTATGGTGATTATTTGACTAAAATTTACAGTAGATTAGATCCGATGCAGAATTTACAGAACCACAAAAAGAAATCTATATTCATCATTAGTGATATTACTAGTCATATCTTATGGGGTATTGAGTTATCTAGTTGATGACGCAAAAAAAGTCATTCCAAAAGGATTCTCAAGGTATGTAATATTTATCATTGCTTACGGAAGAACCCAGTTGGGATGTGACCAAGATTAGACATAGGATAGGTACAGCAGCTTAATGACGATTGTGGAGTATCAGGTGGAACGTTCTTCCTAATCTTAGGAAAACTCCGCAGAGATGGATTGATAGAAGAGGATTCGGATTGGGCATAAAAGATTACCGTGAATGATATCGAAATTGCCGCAAAGGTTGAATCAATCAAACCCACATTAAGAAACTAGTTCGGGGTGATGTCAAAAGCTCGAAGCATGACAAAATTTGTGGTGGGAGACGTTGTGGAGAGATTCTTTACTACCGGATCTTCAATTGTGAACCTAGGAATTGAAACAAGTCTGAATAATAAAATTGACGTGTTTAGATATTTAGGATTAATACAAGGATCGTGAGCAGTCTGCCAGAAAGACAGCGAAACTAATATGTCATAGAATAGTGAACAAATCTTCTAATAGCATGAGACTTAGATCTACCTCCTTTGTAGTCAAGAAGAAAAATCTTGTATTCTAAAATGATCCTAGGCATAATTGGAAGTAGATTACCTCAGAGTTTGAATTTTGAATTTTTGTGCAACTATCCAAAAAATATACTTATCCAATGAAAATTAGCCCTATAGTCTGTCTAGGATTAACATGAGGCTTTTTGAGCTAAATCGTTCTAGTAAAAAAATATACCAGAGATTGAAATTGCTATATGTGCGGATGGATGGCTCATGTTTAAAAGCAAATTATATATGACATTAAAAATAATAGAGTCAAAGGATGAAAATACTGCTAATTTTACTATCGCTATTGTTGATATCAATTATTTCTATTTCATTCTATCGGTCTGATTTGACCAATGTCTACGCACAGAAGTCCAATGAAACCTCCGTAGGTGGCAGTCTACTAAATCTTTTTGGTAATGGCCTGAAGGATCTGAATAATCAGTTAGGTTATTCCGCCACTCTTGACGGCAAACAAATTTTTCCAAACAGCACCCTGAAAGATAGTATACTAAGTGGATACAAATCGTCGACCTATAATATTACTAATTTGAAATATAGTCTCCTGGGATATAAAATAACTGCTCATGACATAAAAATTCGCGTTGATCCTTCAAAAATAGATGCATCAAGAACAAGGGTAGATATACCGTTAATGTTGGCGAAAAATGTGACGGTCACAGATGGAATTAATTTAAATTATAGTAAAGTAGATTTGGGATCGGTGTGGGGAATTTATGATAAGACAAATGACAAAATGGTACTCCACATCCCAGCTGCAATAGCATTAAAATATTTACATTTATAGCAATCTTATTTTTCAGATGCCACGTACAGATCATTTTATCGATGGAGCTCGTATCTATCAATCCCATCAGCTTCCGAATAAATATGTACTCGTTTTACAAAATTGTACTGAGTTCAATACGTTCATATGCAAACTATATTGGAATAGGCTCTGTAGATGCTTTGTTGCATAATTCAGAAAGATCGTCATCTTGCAATGCTTTTAGTACTTCTCAGGAATAGGCCAAATGCGGATTACTCCTTTTTAGCTGAATGTTTCAAAGTTAGTTGACTAATATCGGATTCGTGCAACAAAGCATCTGTAGAAACAATCTTTTGAATACCGTAATAGCTTTGTAGGAGTATAATCCAATATGAATGTTGAAAGGATCAAGATATGTTAGGCTGGCTGGCAAATACTTTGTATCGTGTTTTAAGAAATTCAAGGATATCGTTGTTTCTTCGCAGGAAGAGCAACCATGTCTTCGTGATGTGGCAGCATTTAGTCTTGCTCACAATAAGACAGTATGAAGGTAAGAAAGAGTTATAGGATGTTTATCGAATGGCTAATTAGTTGAAGCGCATCACCTAAAATTATTTTTACGATTATCACATATTCCCCACTTTACAGCATTGCAGAAGTTTACGGACAGAATTACCTATTCACTGCTCGAAAAAGATAATTTCGTCATTTATTGTAACTAGCGGTATCAAGCGTATCTTTGTCGGAATAGTTAGACTTGACAGGATTCAAGAAAGATAACTCGTGCTTCACAGTATTATTATACTGAACGAACAGGAACGAGAAGAAAATATGCGAAGCATTCCCAATATAAAATAAATGAATCTACTTGTATGTGTATTGTCTAGTCAAATTAATGAATCCCTCTCCATATTGATATTTACATTTGCCATTCTCCTAGTAGTGAGTATACTTAGAATTAAGTATGCCAATCGGAGCCCAAAGGTAAATGTACGGAATACTATTGTTTTTTCAGTTTACTATGTAGCCCCTGCTTCTATTCTTGTATATAATTCATTCTTTGTTGCCGGCATTTCATTTCTGTACATCATCCCTTATACTGTAACGGTCGCTGCCGCATCATTTTCTTCATATGTGTATTCTAAAAAACCTTCGTATTTGGAAGTTAGCCAATAGCGGTATTATAAGGCCTTCTATTTATTGAAAGGGAGGGATGATCATATAACTTTTATACCTTGTAGCGTAGTTACTCGCATCATAATCGATAGTCTCTTTACCAATCCGTCAGGGAATTTTTTCAACTTTAGAGCAATTCCAAAATGATAAAATTACAGTTATTCCATCTAATTTTTTTATCGCATATATTCATCAAACACCTTCAGTTATACCTGCCATGATATTCACCGATTTTGTTCTAATGATCGAGGCTGGTCTTTGGATGGGAAGAAATACTAGGGTTCTAAAATACTATTACCAATAATAAAGATATATATTCGCTGGAACTAGGGTATAACCGCTGCATGAATTTATTGTCGGTAAAAACATTGATTAGACAGCCTCGTGGTTACTCCGCGCTCCAAACTTGAAATCCGCGTTCAGTCAAGTCTTTGTGCTGAAAGCTTAACGAGTAATGAAAAATTCGCAACAGAAGGATCTCCGAATTATATTATTTTAAATGCATCCTACAAGGCAGATTAAGATATCTTGGATAAGATTGAAGCTACTCAAGCATCTTTCTTTGATATTAATAATAATAAGTTGATCATTAGCTTCTAATTTCTATAAGTTCAACTTTTTTTGAAGTTATCAGGATATCAAGAATATCTCATTTCATTCACTAGCCTAGTCCTTGGAGACTATATTGTAATAATCGCTTACCATAAGTAAAGAACAAACTGATGGGACGTATCGGATGAAATTGACCTATTGTAATTTTATTTCCTGTTTACAAAATCGCTTATAACTAATAACCACCTAACATCAGCCGCAAAAGAATTAAAAATAATAGATAATATAAGTATATGACAACGCTTAGTATAGAAATTGGGCAAGTATTAACCGCTAGTTATGTACACTAATGAGTAATTTGTCCTCTTACAAAGCATCCTTATTTATGTTACTCTGTTCAGTATTGACTAATCCGCATGGAATTAGCAATAGTTATAATGCGAATGATAACCAAATCGTATGACAACATGCAGAGAGCAATTTATGGCTTTAGCCATTGATAAGATCTAGCTACTGGTAGTTTCTAATCTTATTTTCATATATTTTCTCTTAACGCGATAAAATGTATATTTTGCAATAATGGTCATAAGATAACCAGCGACAGAGATAATCACGATTGTTCCTCCAGGAGCTAAATTCAGGATGTATGATGTAACTATTCCTCCGATAACAGACAAAACTGCGATAATAATGGATATCAATGCTGTTTTCTTGAATCCCTTTCCGAATACCATCGCAGTAATATTTGGAATCACAATCAGTGAAGAGATAAGCAAAACTCCTACTAAGCGCAATGAGGTAATTACGGTAATGGTAGCAAGTATGATGAAAAGATAATTCAGTTTCGCTACGTCTATGCCGCTAACATTTGCCTGCTCTTCATCAAAAGCAACATACATAAGCTTTCTATAAATCTTATACATTATCGCAAGTATTATTGCAGTTATAATCAAAATCATCGCTTGATCTTGCGAGCTGATTAACAAGATACTTCCGAATAAAAAGCTATATAAGTCAAGTGAAAAACCGCCAGCCAATCCTATCAATACTACACCTATTGCGAGACCAGATGACAACAGGACTGCAACAGCAGAATCTGCAGAAATTTTTGCGGACTGTCTTAGTTTAGTAATTCCCAAAGATGCTAGAATAGATACTATAAAAGCTGTCCATATCGGATATATATTTGTAAATAGACCGACAGCTATTCCGCCAAAAGCTACATGTGAAAGAGCATCGCCGAATAACGATTGTCGTCTCAAAACAAGGAAAAGTCCAATTACAGAGCAATTTATAGCGATTGCAATTCCAGAAATTAATGCACGTTGCATAAAACCAAATTGAAGAATCTCAAATATCATATTGACAGTTCCTGAACATCATATGAACTAATGATTTAATGAACATAGGTTTTCCAATCATTATCATTGAAATCTATGTTCTGGCAAGCACAAGGCACGTGTACATGTATAATTGGCTTTGAATTCATCCGTGGTAATCCACCTATCTCTTGAAGGACTTCCCCAGCTTTTCTAACCTGCAGGCAAAGCATTGCAACTTCTCTGTTATAGTTTACTTGGAACGCAGGAGTGCATCCAAGGTATATGTTTTTTACATTATCAATAATATCAGTGATTACTAAAAGGTCATCGTGTACAATAAATAAGATGTCATCCGAAGATAAAGAATGAGACGATAAGAGATTATTATAGTCATGGCGTTTAGTCTCGAGTGATTCTACTACTATTTGCATTGCAGACCTTCCTTTAAATCTGACAGGTCTTGATACATCTTATCAATGTAGCCTATTCCCTCTTGTTGTTCATGTGGTTTTATCCCTTCGATTGGACTTAAAACCAACACCTTTCCATTCGGAACCTCATCTGCTATAGTTTGAGCTGAGCGAGGATCGATCAAATCTTCAGAATAAATTACATTTATGCCAATCTTCTTTGCAAGTTGTACTACATCTACCAACCGTTGTGGGAGTATTTCTCCTTCAGGTGTTAAACCTTGGTGAATACCGTGTTGTTTCAAACCGTACTCTTTTGCGAAGTAGCCAAAAGCATTGTGGAAAGCAACGAATTCTCTTTTTGCACAATTGGAACTAGAAATGTTTCCTCTTATAGCGTTGTCTAATGACATTAGTTGTCCAATAAAGCTCTGAGCATTATTCTTATAATACACGGAGTTAGTAGGATCAACCTTCATCAAGCCATCGCGTATATTCTCAACCTGATGGATTGCAAGGATTGGATCTAGCCAAATATGAGGGTCTGTTGATGAATGAATCTTGGGATCATTACTAGAAAGTAAGTTTAAACCTTTACTGGAATCAATTGCAAACTTTGGATTAACTTTGTTTATCCATGTTCCTTCCATCCCGGCTCCATTGTATACCAATACGGCAGCCGATTCAATATTCTGAATTTGTTGAATAGTAGGATCAAAATCGTGAGGCTCAGCCCCGACAGGAACTAATACTGACGCATCTACTTTATTGCCGCCAACTTTCTTTACAAATTCATAGATTGGAAAAAAAGATGCTATAACCTTCAGTTTAGATGCGTTAGTTTTAAAGGAGCTTGTAGTAATAGCACTGGTGCTAGCAGTTGAAAAAACACTCTCTGAGATTGACGTTATTATAATAACGAGCAATAATCCAATTAACAGATTACTAAGCTTCTGCGTAATATGATATAGAAACTAATAACTTTATATACTTTTGTTAATAATATTAATGTGGTCGTGTATAAAGAATTTAATAATACTAACGATATGGAAGGGCCACCTGAGTGTGCGAAAAAGATCTTGACCAATGTCACATACATCAACCATACCTGAATCCTCAACACCATCATGAGTTGCAATAAGGGATGCAATTAAATCTGAGAACAATACAGTTCATGATCCATCACACTTCAAAGTGTCTAAAATCCATAGTGATAAATATTAATAATTATTACAAACACCCCAGTGAAAAGTAATGCTTACACGTTCAATTTTACCATTGATTAGTAATTTTTGAATGTTTTCATTCTAATAATAGGTGAATTATAAATTCCCTGATTAGAAAAATGAAAATGTGAAAATAAAGTAGCTGAGATAGTAGCACTCCTCACTCATGATTCCATTTTTTATTTCAGATACGTCAGATCATAATTTACCAGGGAATAGCTATTCGAATGGAATTCGTGAAGAATTGGGATCTGGTATGATTTCAAATATGTTGTTTGATGCCATTAGATTCACGCACGCAAAAAACTGCCCTCAATATAACGCATTTCCATATCACATTGTGATTAATTTAACATTATCCATTTTCTTGTTAGATTGAAACATCCTTGTCATGTCTCTTATCTGACTGGCGTCACCCTTTAGAACAAATATCTCGAGACATTTATCTCGGTCTATTTTATTATGCAAGTGCGTAGTTATCAACTTGTCATAAGTATGTCTCATTTCGTTAATTTCATCGTCGGATTTCTCATCGTGAGTTACCAAGAAGAGAGCGTGAATCTGGCCGATTAAATCTTCCCTTTCCTTCTCTTCAGACAGCATAGTGCGAACGCTCGCCCTGATTATTTCTGATCTACCTGTAAAACCAAGTCTTTTTTGCAATATGCCCAGATCATTAAGAAGATCTCTACTCAGCGACACGCTGACAATCGGCAACAGTTATTATTCTTATTAGCTTATTTAAATAGGTATGTTTGTTTTTTAATAATAAATCTATTATTAATTATTAATAGAGCAATTTTTGGGAACGGTATGATTAAGGAAGGGTAAACATATAGAAATTGTGCATGGAATTTGTCAATACGCTGGGTTTATAGACAATCACTTCTGGGTAAGGATAGGAATAAAGCATGTACGTTTATGCATGGTTATGACCCAATATCAACTTGATGTGTAATATGGTAAAAGAAATAGATTCTAAGAAACTATACATGTATTGTGGCTTAAAATACAAAAATTTTCCAAATGCGACTAAATACCTTAAACGCTAACCGATACTAATTGGCAGATGAATGCCATATGACAAATGAGCATATCGCACTATTAAGTATCTAGTTATCTTTGATCCCGGCTGGCAATTTCGATGACACTCAAACAGATACCAGTGTTACGTATTTATCTGGGATATCGCGCCATGTTTCAAAGTCCCTTGGCGATATTCTATCTTGTCAACTTTTACCTGCAAATGACATAATGCTGTGTTCCTCATCAGATGCAAACTTGAAATATTTTATCCTTACATGAGATGCCGTGCTTTGATATGATGATTATTATTTGCCATGCATCTTTGAAAGCCTCCTCTAACAAAACATTTCCTGGAGGAAGTGGCACTGAGGAATTATCTGTTGTACATATAGCTTTCTAATTTCTGGCTATCTCAAGGTTTAGTTCATGTACATGTCTATCGAGAGGCGCGCGCCCCCCGATAGCGCATCTATTAAGTATGACTTTTAATACACGATGACATCTTCCAATCCGTAAATATGACACCTATAACTAAGAGGTCATGCAAAAATACTATGCTAGAGATTCTAGAACCGTGCTAATTCATTCCAGCAGCCAAACCTAGTCGCGCGCGAAATGCGCGCGAGAAGTGTCAATGTAGTCCAATCTAAATACCTAAAGTCTTTCAGTTGCCTTCTTCCTGGCCTGGGAAATTTCTATCCATTTGTCTTGCCTCTTCTTGCTGAAGGAACATTCCTTCAGTACGATTTTTCTGCTGTTGTTGTAACAATCCCTCTATAGAATTTGTGGTACTCTTTGGAGTATCAAGATTTTGTGTTGTAGAAGTTGGAGATGAACTAGTGGATGATTCTGTCCCGAATGTCTTTGTACATGCAATATTTTGATTTGTCTCATCCCTGATAGTCCTTCCGCTCTCATCCTTGAGGGTGACATTAGCTACCCCAGTCTTTGAATTTATATCAACTGAGCCATAAGAGAATGCATTCAGATTGCTACAGTCAACGCCTACAACCAAGTTTAGAATATCCTGTTTTGCCTTCACTGCCTGAGGACCTTGAACAGGAAAGATTTTCAAAATATTATTTTCGTCAGTCAATGCAGCTATCGGGCCGGTTATAAACTCGTAGGCTATTGGTGTAGGATTAGTAAAGCGATCTATAAATACATCATTCATCATGTTCAAGTGTTCGTCAGTGGTAAGAAAGATTACGTTTTGAATGTGGTTATCTCGAATAAAGTTCAAGATCTCATTGCGCTCTGCAGAATATCCCTCCCATCTATCATAAGGAAAAATATATGCCTGTTGCATTGATACAGAGCTTATAACAAACTTATATTTAGCAGTGGAGTGTGCAAGAGCATCTTTAAACATGGCCTTTTGTGTGTTTCCAAGCATTGTACGTGTTGGATCATTTACCGCATTTATGCATCCTGGAGGTAATTGTGGTGGAAAGAATGCCGGGAATTGGTTTCTCACAAATGCTGGCAAGGTTGGAGCTATATCCCCCTTGCATATATTTTGAGCATTATCACTACGACAGGAGCGAGTATCAATGATTATGACGTCAGGAGCTTTACCCCAATGAAATACTCTGTACTGTGGCGGTCCTGCACATTGTGCATCGGTATTGGCAGTCTGCACTTTGCCAATTGGCATGTATTCCTGGAATGCTTTATTACCTATATTATAAAAGAAACGATCAACTGTCTGTCCGGCCCAATCGCTTCTAACTTCATGATCATCCCATAATGGATATGTTGGTACTCTCTGTAGTAAAGTGCGTAAGGCAAAAATGTCTCGTGAATCTTTGTAAATCTGTCTAAATTCATCAAGTGTTTGAGGCAGCAGGAACCCTTGGATCACCTCCAGCTCTAGAATCAGAGTATATGACATCACCCAAATAAACAAAAAAATCTGGTCTTTCAAATAGCGCCGATAAAAGGCTCTTCCAGTTCCCAAAGACACGCTTTCCATCAATCGTGCTTACATCAGTGTCCCCGCTCCATGAGAAACGTATATTGGTAGCGACTGCAGTCGTAGGAGCGGTCTTGAACGTTCCTAATTCGCTTACGATTCTACCGGCGCTCCATCGGTAGAAATATTGTTGGTTTGGTTTTAGACCAGTTACCGTAACTTTGGCAGTAAAGTCATTTTCTTTTAATGCTGGAATATTACTCTTCTTAAAATCTGGTATCTTAAAGTCTGGGAGAGTGGAAACATCAAGTGTTAACCGTCCCTGTTGGTTTACACGTGTCCACAAAACAACACTATTTTGTGAAACATCGCCGCTTGCTACTCCATCAGTAAATTTAATATTTTGGAAGTCTGGCGACCTTATTGGAAGTGGAAAAGCAAATGGAGACTTTGTTAATGTCTGCTGAAACTTGTCCACCAGAGACAATTATAGTCAAGATCAATGTGACCGCAAGAATTGTTGAAACTACTGATCTGATTACTACATGTTTGTTTTTTTTATACCACTATGGATACCATGACGTCTATGACGGCCTGACATCTTACATAAGGACAAAGCGAAGACCATGATCAAATCATTAGTGATATTAACGGAAACCTGACGGGGATGTTGAAGGGCGCGCATGCTTGTGTCCCCAGTTAAATAACCTTTCCGCTATACATATAGAAGCAGCACACAGCAAATCCAGATCCTATAGATAACTTCTTTTATGAGGATCCGAATACTCCATATGCCCCACTTTCGGAACACACTCTCGAGCAAAGTCCGTGTTATCTGATAATCGTCAAAAATCAAGGATACTATTACTATAAAGTACATCTTGACATAAAAAATGTACATTTGAAATCGGTAGGGCATCACATCAAGCAAAGCTCCTTGAGGCACATAAATCAGACTTACTAAAATTCTCCAAACTTACTAGTCTGATCCTATTGATAGGTAAAACTATCAGGACTTGATGAACTCATAAACAAAATCTGTCGACTCTGCAAATTAATGATATCTATAGATAGTAGCAATTAGTCGATATGAACCGCCTAATCAATTCTGTTAATATCCAGCATGTTTTAACACGTCGGATTATTTCAGATTTTGTGGAAAATTCATACAGTTAACTCGGGAAAAATTGTTTTTTTAATGCAGATGTGCAGCATGCCAGATTATAAACGTTCTCTGAAATCAAGAATTATCTGTATAGACTGACTTGGTGCGATGTAAAGATAACACTTCATTAGTAAGTCAGGGCTAGCAGCAGTTGATTATACAGATATCGTCCTAATATTGCATCCGGGATACCCGGGATAGTTTTGGATTCTATTATAACTTTCGGTTAATATATCGTCCTACATATTCCTCAAATTCTTCTCTAGAGTTGAAAATAACCCGGGTATCCATAGCATGACCCTTAATCATAGGAAATGCAATATTGTATTTAGCATCTTATTAGGTGTTCTAACATTGCTTATTACACCAAGTCCGTTAGGACAACTGATTCACTTGTGACGCCTATGCCTAGTGGACCGTGTACTGCAAGAAGAACAGAAATACACTTTGATTCTTTAATCAGGAGGTGAGCTAACATCATTTTTGCCTTCCAACATCCTATCATATGAGATTTTTGTGTAATATTTTTCGTAAAACGACATGTGGTCGGCTTCCAAATCCATTAGATATTCGTGAACTCTTTGAGCGCCCTCACGTCCCTTTTCCATTGCCTTTACAATTAGAGTTTCGCCACTAGTTACGTCTCCTGCAGCAAAGACCCCATTCATAGATGTTCTGTAGTCATCAGCAATTGCAATCGAATTACGCTTGCCGAGTCTTGATTCCGGCCTTCTTTTGGAGAAAGGAATTTGGACCTCTACCAATAGCTATAAGTACCTGTAGAACTTGGCATCTTGAATTCTTTATTTGGTATAACCTCTGGATGCCTCTTTCCTGACTGATCAGGAGCACTCATGTGTACACTGTCAATTATTGTCGCTACGACATGTCCGTTACTGTCACCTTCAAAAGACTTTGCCTGCCCAAGGAACCTGAACTTCACTCCCTCTTCCTTTGCTTCTTCAAGCATTATTGGGTCAACATGTAATCCGGTTTCAGGCTGCAAGCATAATACGGTAACGTTGCCTTTCCCTTTTGTAAGCCTTAACGCAGTCCTCGCGCAATCAAGAGATGTGTCTCCACCGCCTATTACAATAATATCGTTACCCAGACTATACTTTGGATTACTCAAGTAACTTTCCAGTCCTTCCAAGAAAACACTTTCAAGAAACTGGTATCCGCTCAGAACTCCTTTAAGATTAACTCCGGGGATCTCTAGGTTCGCAGTGTCTTTCGAGCCTGTAGTAATTAGGACTGCATCATTTTCCTCTAGAAGTTGAGAGAGTGTTACATCTTTTCCTACAGTAGTGTTGGTTCTTATGTTGACCCCCATCGCTTTAATTTTTTCGATTTCATCAATTAAAACTTCTTTAGGCAGATGATAATCTGGAACCCCATACCATGCGGTCCCGCCTGGCATAATAGATGCTTCGTATATTGTTACCTGATGACCATATCTTCTGAGAAGAGCAGAACCTGCAAGGCCAGCGGGCCCAGCGCCGACAACTGCCACCTTTTTTCCCGTATCTTGTTCGATGGATACAGGTGGTTGTCGATTTTTTCTTTCCCAGTCTGCAATATATCTTTGAATGAGACCGATCCCGATTGGCTGTCCTGACCACTTCAAAACGCAAGCATCTTCACATAATCCTTGCAGCTGAGGACAGCATCTGGCAGTCACACCCAGCAAGGGGTTTGTTTCTCTGATCCGCTCATAGGATGTTTTGAAGTCTCCTCTGGCCGCAGCCTCGTTCATACCTCGAACATCCAAAAGAACTGGGCAAGCATCTATACAAACAGGAGTTCCACATAAAAGACAACGCTCGGCTTCTTGCATAACCTCTTCCTCAGAGTAGGGTTGTTGAACCTCTGAAAAATCGATCTTCCGTTGTTCTGCGTCTGCTTTACGAAAAGGAAATCCACCAACGCGGTTTGGGTCAACCATTTAAAATGAATGTGGACCGCCTGATTTATTAAAGTTACATCATGCCGAAAAATATCTCGTGAAACTACTTCTATTTATCAGCCCGAGGCATAAAGCAAATATGAAATTGCAGCGATGAATAACCCTACGTCCTCTAATTCGCTATCTAGCCTTACACGGTGACCTCGCTCTTCTATTCCCAAACCTGAAGCTTCACCAACGGCTTTACCGCGAAATCTCTTTATCTTGTCCCGTAAAGTGTAATGATGGTAGTCGACTTCTGAAAGCTCTGAGTAAGGAAAGTCATCTAGCCTACAGATGTACCTGATTGAACTATTAACATATTCATTCCAAGACTTATCCTCTGGATGACTTGCGAGCATGTAAAATTTGCCATTATGCTTGAACAACTGGTCACGGACAACAAATATTTCATCTCCCAAGTCGTTGCTGTCAGTATACGGGCTGGTGCTTTTTTTTCCAGCCTTGCGCACTGAGAAAGAGAAAGGACGGTGCTCACCATGCACCAAATTAGCAAGCACCCATTCGATCTTGTCCTTGGGTCTTACGAGTTTAAAACTAAGGCCTTCTCCTTTCTTTATTTCAGCGATTTCCTCTTTTCCTGAGAATATTTTGGCCTCCCATTGTTTCGGCCCTTTCTTAATTACAAACTCAGAAGACAAGTATATGTTAATGAGATTTCAGGTCACCAGTAGATTTATGCTTTACTTTACGGTGGATATTTTTCTTAAACTAAGTGCGGCACTCCACTTATTAATTCCTTGATTACATTTGGTTAATAACAGGTCCATCGCCTATTCCCTCATTGCTCCGTTTGCCGCTGACATAGGAGCTATTGCAATTCCATGACTGCGTAAGTCTGTCTCAATACCTGCGTACAGCTCTAGCAGTTGCTGGTGTGTATGCTCGACACTATCCGAGTACACATGTACGCTAAGCCTAACTCCCTTAGCCGTTTGTTAAATTTTCGTACTATGACTATATGGTTTTTGCTTTTGTTCTAATTCATATTCTTGATTCTGTATACAAGCATATGAGACTGAATAAATTATAAGATAAGGCAACGAATGAGAAATGACCAGCAAGTTCGTAGTCCATTGCAAGAAATGGCCTTATGATGTGTATATTGGCCGGCCTTCGCTGGCTATACGTCGAGATATTTGCGGCAGCGATGGAAGATGGGGTAATCCCTTCGTAGTCGGTAAAGACGGTACTAGAGAACAAGTTATAGCCAAGCATAGGACATGGTTACTATCCCCAGAAAACAACGAATTAATGAACCAGCTTCCAGAGTTAAAAGGCAAAGTCCTAGGTTGTTGGTGTGCACCTCTGCCGTGTCATGGCGATACATTAGCAGAGTTAGCGAATAGGTAGATTTTAAGATATATCGGGCAATATCGGATATTCCATCAGATCCAGAATAATTCTATCGGAAAAAGTGTCTTCTATTACGATATGCGGCATATCAGATTATAAACATTCTCTAAAATGAGACACTATCTGTATAGACTGACTTGGTTCGATATACATAGCATTAGACAGATAATACTTTATCCATATGTTAGTCAGGGGCGCGCCAGATGCCGCAGATACTATAAAAAGAGAATAAGAAATGAGCCTATTCATTTCTCCATATAATGAAGCAGTTGTGCCGCAGTCCATCCTACACGATCATCATCATCGCTAATGCTAGGCTAGTTACTACTAATTTTTTCAATTGTTTCTATTCACCTCCTCAGATCACTTACCGTAGTCAGCATTTTCAGAATTCGATTCACTATTTGATGACTGCTTTTGGGTCTGTCTAGGAGTTATGATTATGTTATTATGACTGCCATCTACACGTACATTAGATCCACCCTGCGCTTGGCATTGAGATTGCTGTGTCGATGTTCCACCTGCTAATGAATTCCATTTACTAGTATAACCAAGTGAGTATCCATCACAATATTCGTTAGTATGTACTTTATCATTTGGGCAGCCTGTATCGTAACCATGATCACTATGATAGCAATTGTTATAATCGCAGGCCGCGTAGTTTTGGCCAGCATTATATCCATCATTATAGCGTTGTTGATCTGATACGTGTGCGAAAGTGTTGGATGTCAGTGTGGTAAAGACCAAGATCGCTGCCATAGCTGCGAATATAATATAATTCATTTAGAGTCCAATCTCCTCTAAGAGAACCTTGCCGCCTCCATTTTTCAGATTAGTTAATGCTGTTTCAAGACTGAGTAGATAGTACCTCACTATAGTTATACTGTGGCATCGTAAACCTTATTTTGTATTTACCAAGAGCTTGAACAGATAATAGGCAATTTTGAGAATCTAGGCAGTATATTTTATTATGGTCGTTGTATTCTTATGCCTGCGCGCACTTTTAGACTTGGACATTTACTCATCAAGCTTATGACATTCTGTCTGCCAATAGTACTAAATGGCGTAACAGAAAATAGTTCTAGGTTCCTGGATGTCATTAACTTGAGAGTTAAAAATTGAACAAGTATTTACTGGCTTGGTATGCTTACGCTTTGTTTTCTCTCAAGCTCTTGTAATCTAGCTGATAAAGATACAAGTTGATTTGATAATTGTGCTATTGCATCATCCTTTACTTTATCACGCTGCCTTAGTGATTGATTTAATTCCTCTAATTCTTCCACTTTGGTTTGGATATCAGCGCCCAATGTCTTTGTCCACATTCATATCACTCCTTCCAACTTGCGAAGTTCTTCAGGATCAGTATTATTTCTTGTTATTGACATTGATGTGGTTGTCCCGTGTCTTTACTCGATGGAATCCGTTTGCCGCTTTCAGCAAGTCCATTCTCGTCATTTGCATCAAAATAAATTAACTGGCCGCAGCCTTTACGGCAGCTATAATAACGTCTCTCACTCTGTCGCCTTTGTTCCTGCTATTCACTTACTGTGAATAGGGGAAGAAGTGAAGTGTGAAGGACCACTAGCAGTAATATTTCCAGCAGGCGTTGGATTTACTTTTGTCGCCTGTTTAGCATGTGGTATTAGCGATGATGATGGATATGATAGATGTCCTGTTGATTGTGATGGATATGCTGGTGGTGAAGGCCGGCCAGATTCTGCCGGTAGAGTTGAACCAGGCTGTGCTAAAGCAATATTAATACAATTATTAGTTATTGTGGCTATACTGATAGTGATCATTGTAGATATTAAAATTATAGCCATGGTTTTTTGGCTCATACAGATTACCCCATAAAATATGCGACTAATATGTTTTGCTTAAGGGTATACAAAGCATAGTCTCCTTTCCTGTCTATTGACATTGATGCGGCTCTCCTGTGTCGTTACTTAATGGAATCCATTTCCCGCTTTCAGTACGTTGGTTCTCGTCGAAATAGATTAAGTGACCGCAACCTTTACGGATAACTTAGGTGAACGGAGGGTTATCCCGTGTTTAAGGGAGATAAAAATGAAAATTAGATAGAATCAGATTACTAGAAAGCTTCCCTTGATTCTAGTCAAACAGAACCATATAGAATGCTTCATCAATCCAGTATAAATCCATCAGAAAAAGTGTCTTCTAATACGATATGCGTCATATCAGATTATAAACATTTTTAGATATGAGACATTATCTGTATAGACTCAATTGATTTGATATATAGACCTTGATGAGAAATAGACCTAATGAGAACACTTCATTTGCAACTCAGCCTTAGGGCGCGCGCCAAATAATGCGTTTATAGGACAAGAATTATTTTGAGGTTTGATGACTTTGCAACTCCTAAATGAAGCCCTTAGCAATAGCCACTGCCTAAACCAACACGTAAACTTGTATATGTCATTCTATTCTAATCCTTGGATCGCGCCCCCTCAAACCATCGATTCAACTTCTATACGGTAGATAAAAAAACTATTGCATGCATGCCTTCATGATTGAGCGCAGCAGTTGCATCCTTAATGAGACTAACATGGTAGCCAAGCTCCATGCCAAGACGATCTGTGGCTTCGATACAGGTGTTCGCTATCATTACGACCAAGATTATTTTCTGGATCCCCCGCTGCTTGAGTTGAGCATCAAGATCCGTATTGGCAAAGCCGCTTTGTGCCCAGTGCTCGAGCACGATTACATCTCCCTCGCGAGGACCAAATTCAGGATGAAACTCTCCACCCCAAGTTCCAGTAGCAAAACTCTGGGACTCGTTTGAACGGATTTGTGATGGATTCATATGCTTCCATCCCTTATAGCCTCCTTCTCTCCAACGGTGATGAGGTACGATGAAGACTTGAATACGCGCTGTTCGCACAGCAGGGATCAGCTTGCACATATTGTCATAAAACCCGAAAGCTCGTCTGGATGGAAAGAACAGTCTGCTCACGATTGGTCTCTTGTTTATAATACTAGAAAACCTTCCCCGATCTTTATTGATGAAACGAGAAAAAATCTTTGCCTCACCTGCATCAGATTGAGACACAAACGGAACGGTGAAAATTTTAATAGATGGACTAATACTGATAGTGGAAGAAAAGAAATACAAGAAGATAAAGAACATGAGCGTTATTTCAACTATCTACAAGTTTCTTTTCTGGGCCTAAAATGTATTGCAACTGTACTTTTGTTCCTTTTATATACTTATAAACTCTAATTTGTACTGGATTATCAATGAGTAAATCAGACTCAAGCACGATCACGACCAAGGACGGCACAGAAATCTACTTTAAGGACTGGGGCAAAGGTCCAGTCGTAACCTTTTCGCACGGCTGGCCCCTAAGCTCAGACGCTTGGGACGGCCAAATGTTTTTCCTAGCCCAAAATGGCTTCCGCGTGGTTGCACACGACCGTCGTGGCCATGGCAGGTCGAGCCAGACCTATTTGGGAAATGACATGGACGGCTATGCCGACGATCTTGCAGCCGTGATCGAGGCGCTTGATCTCAAGGAAGCCACGCTAGTGGGACACTCTACCGGCGGCGGCGAAGTCGCCCGCTATATCGGTCGCTATGGAATGAAGAGAGTTGCCAAGGCTGTCCTAATCGCGGCTGTGCCGCCGATCATGCTGAAGTCAGCCACCAATCCGGAGGGCCTGCCGATGGAAGTGTTTGATGACTTGCGTTCGAGCCTAACCAAGGATCGCTCGCAATTCTACAAGGACTTGGCCATCTCGTTCTACGGCGCTAATAGGCAGGGGGCCAAGGTCTCCCAGGGAATCCTGGATCAGTTCTGGCTCTGGAGCATGCACGCTGGCCTCAAGAACGCCTACGAAAGCATCAAGGCCTTCTCTGAGACTGATTTCACCGAGGACCTCAAGAAGTTCGATGTCCCAACCTTGGTCATGCATGGTGAGGACGACCAAATCGTTCCCGTCAAGGATTCGGCTAAGAAATCGGCCAAGCTCATCAAGGGCGCGAAGGAAATCTACTATCCTGGCGCACCTCACGGCCTCACTGCAACCCATCAGGATCAGCTCAACGCCGACCTGTTGTCCTTCTTGAAATCCTAGACGTGGCACCAGAACCCATGACAATAAACACTATGTAAAAGGTAACGTAAAAGTTCCAAAAGATGATGATAGTAATATGACTATTCTTCCTGAACATCTGTTAATCATCGCTTGAGCCTTAACCAAACCTGATTTTCTGGTTAATCTCAGACTCGCCCTCTGATGATACTATATCCAATTCTATGGATAACGCCCCCCAATTATATCCTTATCCAACTTCAAATCACTAGCGATACAATTACAAGACAATTGGATGTCGAGAACCGCGCCCAATCCCTTAGTCGCTTTTTTAGTAATGATGAACCAAATTCGTAGCAGGATCAAGTATTTTGTAGTTTGAGATATACGTGAGCATTTATGGCATGATGTCTATTAATCGACAGAAATTATTGTCCGGAGAGATATGCTAATTGGGTCCCTAATGGAGGAGCTTTCTGACAAAATGCAACGTCACTTAAATTGATTGCTCAAGCTTAGTTTGCTTTAACCAATGCTGGAAAGCTAGATCAGAAGACCACCTGCGACAAACTTATGGTTGAAATCTATCAAGTTAGAAATGAACGTAGTTTTTCATATACTATAGAGGTCTTTTCTACAAATGGGGCATGGCCAGCGTTTTCGACTATCTCATACTTAGCATTAATCAGAGCGTCCTTAAAATCTTTGGAATTTTTTTCAGGTATTACATTATCTTGATCTCCCCAAATCAATAAACAAGGGATATGCTTAAGCTTCTCAAGCCTTTTGAAGCCGATCGGTCGGGTAGTGCTGTCATTAAAGGCAGTTTTGAAAGCATTTTTAGCACCTTCTTCCCTGATTGTTGTCATAAAGACATCAACCACTATATCAGACAATAATAGAGGATTTGCATACATCTGCTTGAATACCTCTTTCACCTTGTCTCTATTAGGCTCTGGGTCCATTGCTACATTGAGATACTGGCTTAACAGTTATGTAAAGAATATGTAATGCTCTTCTGTAAACTAACAGTGCTCGTTCAGATACCATAACACCTTTAGCTTACTCTCTTTTAAATTATCAGCATGAGGGATACATTCCTCAGATTGCTTACAAATAATGAAAAGAATAGGTTACATGATAGCATACTTGAGGATAGAGAATCTGGATACCGTGCAAAGATTATTCTTCTTAAGGATGATGGATACACAGTTCCTGAAATAAGGAAGGCAACTAACCATCATGATAGCAACATAAGAAAATGGATTCATCGTTTCAATGAAAAAGGTATAGATGGAATAGCATCAAAAATACACAAGCATAAACCACTCAAAATATCTGACGATATGGAGAATAAGATTGTGGAGATAGCAACCAAAAATTCAAGAAAAGATTATGGATTACCATTTTCCACATGGTCATTAAGAGTACTAGCAGGATTTGTCTCCAAGGAGATGAGCCTTGTAGATGCTATCAGCCACACCGAGGTTAGAAATATCCTCCTAAAACACGGAATAAAATATAGGCAGTCAAAGATTACTCTGGGATACAGCCTAGATCCTGAATATCATTTGAAAAAAAGAGAATTGAAGAACTAAGATACAGTAACCTGTCTTCTGACTCGGTCCTGCTCTACGAGGATGAGAAAGGACCGATAGTAGCAAAAACATATGGCGGTACATCTTGGTCCTCTACACAGTCTAAGGTATCCAAAGCTCAAAAGACAAAGGGAATTCTAAACGTGTTTGGTATATACGATTATACCAATGATCAAATGTGGACGCATGGCTACAAAAAGAAAACCGGAAAACAGTTTTTAGATTTTATCAAAAGAATGGACCAAAAGTATGACGATAGTATCAAGCAGATATTTCTGATACTTGATAACGTATCGATACATAAATCAAACAAGGTGAAAGCAGTATTATCCAAATATCATCCAAGGATACACCTTGTATTTCTTCCCACCAGATCACCCGAGCTCAATCTGATAGAGGTAAGATGGCTATGGATGCAACGACAAGCAATAAACAATTCCACCTTTCAAAATGAACGTGATATAGGTAAAGCAGTATCTGATTGGGCATGTGATTATAATAAAAAACATAGAGGCAAAACTAGTATAAACAGTTTACATGGAGAAAGCATCTACATGTTTACATAACTCTTAACAGAGGTGTTGGTTGCCTCAGCGTTCCTGAGGAATCTATCAAGACAAGATTTTCTATTCGTTCTTTATTCCTTATAGCAACTTCTGCAGCTATATATCCACCTGTAAGTGGCTTGTCACTTTTACCAAAACCAATTAAATATAAATTTATCGTATGAAAGTGCTCATTTTTAGAGGTAACTATTTTAGTTAACGCCTCAGGAATATCTCACCAAGCAGCAGATGATGACCCCATGCCATGTATGAATAAAACATGCTTTGATCTAAGATTTTCGTTATTTCCCGCTTTATTCTTCTCTTCTCCATAAAATTGCTCATATTGTATATTAGAATTTTTTACATATGCAATGGGCATTGGAATTAATTTAGTCTCATGTGATACATAAGTTGTTCTCTACATGAAAACTTTTTTCTATCGATGAAATAACTTATTATCCACAGGTTATGAGAATAATATAATTAGGTGTCCACTAGACCGGCGCGCTCTCGGACTGCAGGTTCAACAACGATCTGGTGGATCGAGAAGCAATTGCAAACTCCCTTAGTTGATTATAAGAAATTTGTTGTAAGGCGTATCGTAACTCCTTACCTTATTAACGTCAGAAAATGTTCTGCTGATGAAGCATCCAATATTATTAGGGATTGGCTCGATAGATGTCGTAATCTTAGGTAACCGGACTTTACTCCGAACTACATGATCAAATATAATATTAATTCTGCAATGAGTGGTGATTTTCTACCAATAAGTCTGGAAAAAACTAAAGATAGAAAATACGTACTTGTACAATGTGTTGACTAATCATAAGCTCTCGTAGTCGAAAATCAATCAAATTATATCGGATATTCTATTAACGGTGTGAAAAATACCGCGCTAAAAACCTTTTCGACTATGAGACCTCAGAAGTATAGACTAACACATTGGAATACCTAGACATGAAAATGAAGGTGAGATTCTTCTATAACAGACACTGAAATAAATAAATCCCAAATATTAAATGGTATAATGCGTCAGGTTTCCTATGGTAACTATCACTGTTATTGTCGTAATAGCCATTGTTATTTCGATAACTATGACTATGACAGCCTACACCCATACAGCAAAAGCAGAACTCAACATTGACCAAATGATTAAGAAGGGCCATGACATGGCCAACGCAATTAGCGGTCTACCGGAAAACTGTGAAAAAAACCAGACCGGATCTGGAAGTTCAACATCGTTTAGTATGAATGTCCAATGTAAGTAGGTAAGAAAAATCATGGAATAGGTTGGTTTCAATGATAATATGATAGGATTTGCGACTTCATCACTGGTCTCTATCTTGTCGCTTTTGCTAACATTGGCAAAGCGACACTATAGTACCTATCGTTTCTCATTAGTCATTTTCGCAGCGTATTGCTGATCCTATCCCAGATCTCCTTAATCATTTCTGCTACTAGTTACTGAATCTCTCTTGCCGATGGTAAGTGATTGTTATCTCAGCCGCTTGGAAATAGAATCCTCAATTGTCGTCACCAGATGATCCGCCACGACTGCCACTAAGACGGATCCTTTTAGAATAGTTAACGGACTAACATTTTAGACGACATGAGATTCTTGTAAAGTTAGGTATAACCATATCGGAAATAGCGTCTTCTATTTACATTATGAAACATATCACTTTAAAAAGGTTTTCTGGATTGAGAGATCATATGTATAGACTCACGTTTGGTTAAGATGATAAAATGTGTATTTTCTATCATGAGGCGCGCGCTTTGTGTGGCACCTATGCGTGATTAACAACTTTTAATCCTACTCTTATTCATTTCACGTCTAGCCTCTTCATCCGTAATATCTGCTAAAAAACTTTGGTACGTCTCTAGTTCCGCCAGAGCATCTTCTACTTGCCTTAGATTATACCGGCGAGGATTTACCTTCTTCTCCTTTTCTGTAATTCTTTTTCTCAAAATTTCTTTGATCTCTTCAGACGTGAACAATTATTAGATAATAATAATTAGGCAATTAAATAACTACTAATACACCACTTATAGAGGGAGAGGCACTCTTGTGTATGCCATATTTTTATTAAAATGCTCAACCTTTGCCATTTCAGATTTAAATCATTGATAATCGTGATCATTTCTTTCGTGTGCCTGTTCATCTTTTCCATTATCAACCAATTAGCTATACAAACCAGTCTGAGCTCAACAAGGCTATCTATCAAGACTCGTGATGAACTTAATATCTGTCGACTCCCAATTGATGATATCTATAGATAGTAGCAATTGGTCGATGCGAATCAACATACTAATTACGTTAACATGCAGTACGTTTAACACATCTGACAACATCGGATTTTTTAACACATCCGCCATAATATCCCGGAAATAGCGTTATAATAATATGATATGCGGCATGCCAGATTATAAGCATTCTTGGAAATGAAGCGTGAGATCTATAGACCAAAGATTTGATATATAACGAGACTGATCAGATAACGCTTTATTTGTATATAAGTCATGACCGCCCGCGCCAAATACCTTAGATAATATAAAAAGAGAATAAGAAATGAGCTCATTCATTTCTCCATTTAATGAAGCAGTTACGCCGCAGTCCATCCTATACGATAGCCTCTTTTTTTATTCATAGAACTAAATTATTATCATTTTTCAGCCACAAATGATCCTGCAATAAAACTAAATATCAGCTGAGTACAAGTCAGCTCTATAAGTGATTTTGTCTACTGAAGATTTTTCGAGATTCCAGACTGACCGAATAAGCTTTAAGCTTTATGCCTGCCGACAACATTTAAAGAATTTACAGGATATTGAATTGAGATATAACGATCTTACATCAAGCGAAGTCCGAACAAGTGCAGAAATAGAGATGGACTCATTTCTTTGTCAAATGATTGGAACGGTTGACTCTCTTCTATTTAAGATAAACGATAAATTTGGCTTGACGGTCCCATCTGACAGGATTGAATTAGACAAAATCCAAAGCGCATTATCATCTGAAACTAAGAGTATTGATCTGTTAAATGATTTAGATAAGGCAAATCAATACGGTAACTGGTATTGGACTATAAGGCAACTAAGAAATTATTCATTAGGAAATTCCTTAATTTCTCAGGAAGCTTTTGAAGTATTAGCTAATTATACAAAAACCAATATGAAAGCAATTCCGTATTTTGAACAATGTCTAGGCTATCTTGAGAAATTAATCGAAAGCATTAGAATAAAAGAACCGATATTATCATGAGATAGCATCAGTTGTTGATCACCACAAGAATATAGTTTAGAAACAAAGCGAGCGTATTCGACACGAAGTAAAGGTGTAAAGACTATATAATCAAAAAAGTCTGGAGATATCGCTAGAGAGCTTCGTATTCTTGTTCTGGTTTGATGTTATTATCGTCATCCTGCACGAGCCTATACCACATTTCTATAATAGTATCAGGATTCAACGGGATCGCTATTGTCATTGCTATTGCTGTTGGTATCGCCGCTACTGTCGCTACTGTCGCTACTGTCGCTACTGTCGCTACTGTCACCGCTGAAGGTGCCGCTATCTTTTGCCATGACACTTAAGGGGTTAGATGCAACGAATACAGCCAACGCAATGGCTGCCAGCGAGGCCAGTAAAACGATCACGAATAGGCTTAGAGTATTCATTGTCTCTAATTCACGGCCACCCTTAAAAGCAAATTATTAACACGGTTCAAAATTACTCAATTAATCAATCAATCAGTCAATCAATCAAGCAGAGCTTACAAGCACATTTGCTTTCTGATTTAAAGGCTTTAAATGATGCGTGAATATTTCCTGTCTGATTGCACTCAGCCCTGGCCCGTATGCAGCAGTCAAGAAATCAGCTATTATAATTTACTTTTGTCTTATAATCTTCTATATACATCACTAAATTCTTCTCTAGAGTTGAAATTAACCGGGTATCCCGGGTGTAAATCCCTATCCAATTACAATCAATGCATCATGATGAAGCTCGTCTAATAGCTCTAGACAAGATCGTACAAATCAAGTTCATGGACTGTCGAGAGAGCTCAACTGGAGACCAATATCCGAATGAAGATGACGCATAACTGTATAGTAAGCAGGAAATTGTAATGTGTCCCTATTTATAGATCTGTCATGCATACTGTTTAGGCTGCTACAGGATTATCAGCTTTTTCGGATAAAGTCTCCTATACGTAGTAACGCTACACGAATTCCATTAGATTCTACTCAGTAACGTCAGATGGAAAAGATCTGACATCTAAATTTATGCAGTTTGCAGAAGAGTTTCTAACGAATAAGAAAGGAGATTCTCAACATAATCCTACAATAAACTCCTGTCTTGTAAGAGTTCCTGATACCATCAATTCGAAGCGTGGGCAGGAAGTTAAAATAATACAACGATGGAATGGTCAAAGACCTGCGATAAATTATCTGTCGCGCGATTTTAGAATATGGCTCATTAATGATAAGATAAAGCAGAGATTGAGTAGTAGTAGAATGGTGGGGCGCGCCATATGCTGCATTATATTAGACAAGAACTGTTTAGAGGGATGATGACATCCTCAGGCTCGTTAATGTCCATAATTAAGAACAGATCATGATCACATATTACTTACAAATTTAGCAATTGCTCTAACTTGTTTTTGAGGATATAATTAGTTGCGCGCATATTTGTGAACTGCTCAATGTTACATAAAAATAATCTTAACACAGCAGCCAGATAGAACATACTGAATATAATCAATAACGGCTATTTTCTATTACTCCTTGTTTTTATGGCATGACAATTCGGACATAATGCCTGACAATTTGATTCACTATTATTTGATCTATCTCCATTCTTATGATCCCAGTCAACTACGTTAAGGATATGCTTACACCGTGCACACTTATGATTTTGTTTCTTTAATACGCTTTCCTTTACTGAATCTGAAAAGTGCTGTCTCTCTCTGTGTTTACCTCTTGTGATTAGTTTTCTTATTGCGAGTACTACACATGATATAATGACTAGTATTGCAACAATTATTGCGACTCCAAAGCTTGCTTGATCGCCCTGGTTTGCCATTGCGGGGAATTCTGACGCCGTGCTTGGAGAGAGTGAGTTTGAGGACGACATATTATTGGATTGATGGACAGAGCACGAGTTGAAGCCTGAGTCATATCCTTGCATAAATGCAGGGGTGTGAAAACTTGGGCCTCTTTCAGGTTGGTTAATGTATCTATCTGAATTCCTCCAGAAAGCAGATCCACATGGAAAGATAACCTCAACTACTGCAGCAACAATTACTGGTGCAACCACTAATAATGAGCAACATGGAATGATGGCTGGAATGCAACAAGAACATGCTTCGTCTACTACAACTAGTAATGCAACAGACATCGTAATTGTAAAAGGAGCAGCTACCTTGGGGAACAAAGCATTCTCGCCAAATGATATCAAGATAAAAATTGGCAGTACAGTTGTTTGGACTAATAATGATAATAATATCCATACAGTTACGTCAGGTGTACCTAATACTCCCAATGCAGGGCAAGTATTTGATTCAGGGTTAGCATCTCTAATAGCGCCATCTAAAACTTATTCCCACAAGTTTACAAATACAGGAGAGTTTTCTTACTTTTGTAGACTACATCCTACTATGGTAGGAAAAATAGAGGTGACGCAGTAGGATAGACTTTTTTGCATTAAGCAGAAAGCTCTGGAAATAACCTCGTTATATCTTCATAAATAGGATCAGATAGTGTATTATTATTATTATTGTTGTTTAGTATCAGCGGAATTCCGTAGTATTTTTCCTTTCTTATCCATCACAGCTAAGTCAATGTTCCATTGATTTAGAAAATTCATTAAGCAAGGTATAACAATAATATATGGAGAGAGAAGCGTTGTCATCGGTTGGATGGAATCCAAGACAAAGTTGACTCAAGTTGTTAATGTTTTGAATTTAGAAAGTAAAAAGTAATATAGCTATAATATAGAAAGCAAATAGAGCATATGTCTAATAATGATACTGAGGAAGAGCAATCTTTCCGGGAAAGATATGCACAGGAGCTGCAAAAGAAAAAAAAGCAGCCAGGCGCTGGCAGCTATTCTCAAGGTGATGAGATGTCTGAAGAAAGAAGAAAGGTGAGTCAGCAGGAAGGAAAAACACCAGGGCGTAGAGGAGAGCAAATAAAACAGCAAGAAATTGACAAGGAAATCGTCAGACGCAATAGATTACAGCAGAAGAATATGAAGAATGGAAATTAAGAATAGAAGAGGTTGGGTTTATCATATCACTTACCGTGTTATTTTGCTCGAGTAGTTAATTTATTCCAGAAAATCATTTCTACAATCAATTTGGCCATAGTACAGTATAAATGTGGATTAACTACAAATTGGACAATAATAATTAGTCAATATGAATCAATGTATTTTATTCTGCTAATATCCACTAAGTTTTAACACATCGGACTATATCAGATCTTGAAAAGTCTGATATTATATTTCGGAAAGAGTGTTCTATAATACGAGATGCAGCATATCAGATTAAAAACGTTTTTCTAAAGTAATGTTTCAGATGTATAGACTGTCGGTTTGATACTGCAGTTGCCCTTCCAATACCAGAACTGCCACCAGTTATGATTGCAACTTTATCAGGTGTCATTTTTTGTACACCGAAGAGGCCCTTCTCCCTTTAATTATCGTTGGTGGTAATAATATGATTGGAGAGTTAGGGGATAATACTCACTGGTTTTAGTAGTATTATGACCATGCTCTGTACCACTTGAGCCTGCCTGTCGCAACTGCAAGCTTCTGATCAGAAAAAATTGTTCTAAGACGATATGCAGCATGCCAGAGTATAAACATTCTCTAAAATGAGACATCAAATGTATAGACTGACACCTCAATACGATGACAAAAGTTTATGTGCGTGTCTACCACGAGGCGTGTCAAATAAAGCGTCTTATAGATAAGAAAATTGCTACGCTAGTTAAAAATAAGTCCAGTTGATATTCCCACTTCTAGTGACAGTTATACGGCCTAATCTCAAACGCTAACCTAAATAACCTGAAAATGTATTAACGGCTGTGAGCAAGAGTATATTCGCACTAGTCATGGCTCTGACTTTGATGATAATGGAGGAGCATCTGCTCAAGATTAGCGGTAAGGAATAGCTGCAAACTGCTGATGAGTATTTAAATGCTAAGAATATGCTGTACACTAGCTCGAAAAGCCTGACTCATGAATCAAACCGAGGTCATTTGGATACGAGAAACGCGATTTCAGTTTCAAGTACGATCGCCCCAATACCTTTTCTACCCGGGAACTTGGTCAACATGCAAGATGTACCCCAGATATCTCAAAATCCTCGCCCTAATGTGCCTACGGGCAGCATAACTATATTGAATACTCTAATGGGAACCAATAATTTGTTACCAAATGCTACCTTCATGATTACTCCTAATCCGTATACTCTTAGTAACTCCCTTGCTGTACATGACAATGATAGAATGACCGACTCATCCCCGGTCGAGGGAATTCTTATCTTAAGGAATGTAAGATACTCTTCATATCTCATAAATGAAACTCGTTCTCCAATTGGATATGGACCGGTACTGTTGAAGTCAAGGATCAGCGTTCATGTAACCACTAAAGATCCTGTCGTCATAGTGGAAAACAGAGATCTGAGTAAACCTTTTACTGGACCAGCAAAGGTATTCGCCCCATATCTAAACAGCAGCTCATTTAACACGTTCATCACTCGGGGAACGACTGTGGGTGGAAAGGCTATAACGAAGGTCAATGATTTGCCGTCCACGGTAATTTTCGCCACGAAACCAACGAAAAACGATCTCTATAGATTAGAACATACCCTGCTACCGCGTGTTGACTTCAATCATGAGTTTTCTCTCAATCTCTTGTAACCTTGGTGATAAAGAGACAAGCTGATCAGATAATTGTGCTACGGCATCATCTTTCACTTTATCACGCTGTCTTAGCGACTGATTTAATTCTTCCAATTCCTCTACCTTGGTTTGTATGTCAGCGCCCTGCCTTTCTAATTGATGGACATTTAGGAAAGTTAAATAACGTTCAATTTAGCGGAATATTTCGGCTTTCTCAGAGTCCTTTTTTAGGCCAGTATGTAGGGCCAGAATATCCTATAAAATATTCAGAGTAATCAGCATAACCAAGATCAGATATAGTAGTCTTTACAAACCTGCATTCTCATTAGGAATTTTCATCTCTTTCTCGGTTCCCCAATGTAATGAGATATGAGTCGAAAGCAAGAATTCGACTTGTTGGGCTCTATTCTGGGGTATTCATAGCGTGTATTAGATTTATTGAGTTTTAGACAAATCATGTATGGATTTACATAAGCCGTATTACGTCATTTTGTGAATTATAGTGACATCCCAATCCAGTCTGGCGGCGTAACACATTGACAACTGACAGCTAACTTTCAATGCAAACCTTAAAACTAATACGGTATATAAAAAGGGTGGCAGATCATTTAGCTGCTTCTGATGGGAACGACCGATCTATCAAGTGGATATTCATGCCAAACTATTTTATCAATAAGTGTACTTATATGATCAATTACCGACCAATTTGATGATGCAAAGATATAAAGAATGCAGATCAACCCTTTCTAGATTTTGCTTCTTATGCCTATTTCTATTTCTCTATCGGATTATCTATCATATTTCCCCATTCTGTCCATGAACCATCATAGTTCTTTACGTTTGGATATCCTAGTAAATATTTAAGAACAAACCAAGTATGTGAAGACCTTTCACCTATTCTACAGTAAGTTATGACTTCCTTATCTGGAGTTATATCTTTAGATTCGTATAATTTTTTCAATTCTTCGACCGATTTGAATGTTCCATCATCATCATTCACAGCTTGCCCCCATGGAATATTGATAGCATTTGGTATGTGACCTCCTCTCTGGGCATGTTCTGTAGGATATTCCGGAGGTGCGGTAATTTCTCCTGTAAATTCCTTAGGACTTCTGACATCTATTAGTGTATTTGTTCCTAGAGTATTACGTACGTAATTAAGAAATGTCCTTATATTTTGGTCAGGCTCTAATTGTTGTTCTAATCTAAAATTTCCTTTAGGATAGTTGGGAATTTCTTTTGTTACAGGTTTGTCTTCTGCTAACCATTTCTTTCTACCGCCATTTAATATTCTTACATCTTTATATCCGTAATACTTGAATACCCAGAATGCAAATGCAGCAAACCAATTATTAAAATCACCGTACAATACAAGAGTTGTATCGTTACTGACCCCTATCCTTTGCATTAGCTCTTCATAAGCCTGTTTGCTTAATACGTTCCTATTTATAGGATCATTTATGTCGTGCCTCCAGTTCACTAATACAGAGCCAGGAATATGCCCTAACTCATAGTTTGCTACAGGGTCATAATCTACTTCAACGATCCGAATGTTTGGATCTTTGAGGTGATTTTCTACCCATGGTATATCGACTAAGACTTCTGGGTGTGCGTACTGTTTAGCAGTTGTTTCTGTCATATATTTTCTAGCACCTACTTAAGAGGATATATCATATAAGATAAATATTACTGCTTAGATATGTGCAAAATATTCTTAATATGCGAAAATATTATGATATGGACTTTATATTAATTAGTTAAAACACATACGATATCTTTACCTTATTCATAACTAATTGCTTCTTCTGCAAGTATTATTTTGTCGGCAGAAGTTTAGTACCTTCTGGTAGCCATGTCCTCCTGCAGTAGTCACATTTCAGATCCAATCTGGAAGCCGGCGTCTAAGGAATAATTGCCAAAATGGCCGATGGTGCTGAACCAGCGGTCAAGCACTCTCAATATGTAACCAAAAGTTCAAGCCAAACCAAGTTTTATACGCATATATTCCATGTTGGTTGATGTTCAACTTTATTATTATTATTATTAAAGCTACAATTCTTTTCGATTGTACCTAATTTTGACTTTGATCAGACCAAGGGCTTATCTATAATTGTAGTGTCTCCTATTCGCGTTTGTTCGCCATTTACAATTCTATTCAATATCTCTGTAGCCGACGCCTTGTGCAAGTATTCATTATTGTTTCCGCATCTGTAAGAGTAAGTACATCTGGGACAACCACTTTCACTCATACACGGACAATCAGATAATATCGTTAATGCTCTTGCAATCGCTTTATCAAATTTGTCATATAAAACCCTACTGGCACCATTTCCACCTACACTCCCATCGTAGATAAATATTGAACCTGTAGAGCCAAGTGATATTCCACCCAAATCCTGAGACGCTCCTCCTGTTATCATTGAGCTTCCTTCGATTATGACGTGTTCTGAGGCATGATAACCACTCATTTCTACATATTGTTCATCTTGTGCAGATTTTGCAACGGATTCTGGAATAGGCGCCTTAAAAACCAATCCTTTCGATATAAATTCAAATTCTATGGGATTTTCAAGCATTATTTTGGTCCCTTGTAATGCTTCTTTACCAACTTCTACGTTCGAATAGCCGATCACTTTCTTTTGAATTCTTAAAGAACAATACTTGACTTCTAGACCGTAACTCATTTTTTGATCATGAATTTCCAAAATAGTAGGAAATTCATTAACTATTGCTCTTGTATAGTATGGGTAGTCATTGGGAATAGATTTCAGCTCAGCGTAGGGCACAGACTGTTGTTGTAGTTGTTCCTGTTGTTCTTGCATCCGACTGTTTTGCTTACCATTCCTAAAATGTAGTTTTTGGACATGATACCTTCTTCCAGCCAAGAAATATACTGCATTATCGTGAAGTTCTTCGATTGCTTGAGGCATCTGGCGTTCACCAATTAATTTTCCATTATAAAATATGCCTACCCTGGTCCCTATTCCTCTTATATTGAATTCTCTCAGGACTTCCATAGCTTTTTTAAAATTAGGTACGAACACGCTATTTGATAATCTGACTAGATCCTTTGAAATAAGCCGATCGAGTATGGTAATTATTGAAGGTGATTCGGATATGGATATAGGCTTATCACATGCCATCGCTAGAACTTGATATTCTTCTACAAATGGGTTACTCGGATCAGTATATGCAAATTCTTGATCTTGTAAATAATCATCAGGATGTAGCTTGTAATATTGGCTTATTGGATCGTTACCTAAAGCAAGAAATGCATATCCCTCCTGACCACTTCTTGCGGCCCTTCCCAACCTTTGAATCAGTCTGTTGACAGGTACAATGTCTGAGATGACAACATCAACGTCTCCAATATCTATACCAAGCTCTAACGTTGGGGTCGCAGAGATCGCCATCAATTTACCATTCTTAAATGATTCTTCCACAGACTTTCTCACAGTTGCTAGTAAACCCGCTCTATGTACTTTTATTGATATACCTTGTTTTGATGAATAAAAGGCCAAGAGTTCTGAAGACAAATGAGATTTACTAAAGGCGATAGTTTTATGTTTTCTCGTAGTAGTCTGCTTTAGCAAATCAAGTATCAACGATCTTTGTGAGTGTAATGATGGAAACATGATAACGAAGTTTATTCTACCCTTCCTGCCTGTACCGTATATCAAGTCCATTTCTCTATCGAATAATTGCTTGCAGAATTCTTTGGCATTTGACAAAGTGGCAGAAGCAGCAATTATTTGGAGTTTTCCCCTGTGTCTTGATGAGTTAGTTAGTCTTTGAAATCTTTTTATGACATGATGGATATTTGCTCCAAATACACCAGTATAGACATGAGCCTCATCAACAACTAAAAACCTCGCGGTTTTAATTATACGTGAAAATCGTGTCCTGTTAAGTAAATGGTAATGTATTACATCGAAATTTGTAATAATGATTTCTGGAACTGAGGTGGTGATTATTGAATCTCTGTCGACCATCGTAGTGTCTCCATCAAATATGTTCACATTTATTCCCAGATTTGCTGCCTATTTGTCTTATTTTTGGTAACTGGTCTCGTGCCAATGCCTTAGTCGGATATACAAAAACTGCAAACACCTTTTCGTTTCCTCTAATATTTTTGGACCTTAACGAAGAAAAGTGTGGGATTTCCTCAGAGATTTTTTGTATTATAGGGATACAGAAGGCCTCTGTCTTACCTGAAGCAGTTGGAGCAACAATCACAACATCCTTTCCTCTTAAGACTTGTTTAATTGACTCCTCTTGAAATTTGTAAAGCTTCTTGATATTCTTTGCAGATAGAGCTTCAAGTATTCCTTCATCAAGGGGGAGAAGCTCAAGTTCACCTCCTGTTTCGGGTGTAGATTCTTGAAATACTCGAAAGTCAACAATATAATCTTTCTTAGAGTAGAGTATTGTCTTGAGCAATTCGTTTTCCTTTGCGTGATTGCAATATAGTAAAGAGTCTATTTCAGATGTTGGTCGTAAAAATTTTTCTTGATCTCTTAATGATTCCAAATCCTGTAGTTTAGAGGTTTGTCCATTATCGTACATATCCAAGAATTCTAAATATGCTTCATCTTGATTGTCTATCGATCTAACAACACCACAAATACTGCATCTGCCACAAACAAAAATCAGCCCTCCGCTATAGATCCTACTAGCAACAACTGAGGTTAAAGAGCCACAATTCGGACATCTGTAATTGGACAATAACTTTGGAGCGGTCAATACCATGATATATCCCTTAAGTGTCCCAGGTTTAAAAAACAGGAAAGTCTTGTAAATTAATTGAAGGTTTTATAGAAAACATCAATTTTATGAGATTAGCCAGTCTGTGCATGTTGTAGGTTATGCATCTGGAAGACAATTCCCTGTTTTGCGTTCTAGTTGATCTAGACATCAAGTGCTCTCCAACCGGCCTTTTAATACGGAAACTATGGTTTCATCCCTCTTGTTCCTTTGATTGTATAGCACCTTAGAATATCTTCTAATTTGTTTTCCTCAGTATCTTCCACATGTTATCCATATCGGTATGTCATCATCATATCGAGCTGGAATATCACTGAAACCATGTAATCTTTCTCTATTTCAAGTCATGATTATCTTCTTCACCATCATATACCTTGTCACCTGTAACTACGGATAATGGACCAATTTCAGATATTCTTGTTAGGATTGGCTTGAAATCTATGTTGTCATGTTTTGTAGGAGCCGAGTCTTATTTTAATCGAACATACGGTCTTTTTTAATATCTCAGCTCCAATTGATAATATCGGATATTTTCTTCTCTTCTCAACCTGTTCGATCAGTATAATGATACTGTGATAAACGTGTATATCAATCCTCTCGAATCTATCTCTACAAAGATATGCTTGGTACCGCTAATTACAATGAATGACGAAATTATCTTTTCAAGCAAATGCATCGTTAATTCTTTCTGTAAATTCCTGTAACGTTGTCAAGTGTGAAATTCGTGACAGCCGTAGAAACAACCTAAGGTATTACGCCTCGAACAGCCAATCCACAAACAAACATTCTATAACTCTTACCTTCATACTGTATGATTCCAACTAGAACTACGTGTTGCCATATTGTAAACATGTGATTGCTTTTCCTGTTAGAAAACAGGGGAATCCTTGCATGCTTCAAAAGGCGGAACATAGTATCCACAAATCTAGCGTACCTCGATTATTTTAATAGACTATTGGTGTTATACTCTTACAAAGCTTTGACTGTGTAATATGGCTTCTACATAGTCGTTCTACTCATCTAAACGCAACATCTAGAAAGTCGTGAACCTAAGGTTACAAGTTCATTTATACCGTTAACATAGGCGATCTGGTTTTATCCCAGGCTTAAGCTCCGTACCCGATCACAAAATGTTTGGGTATACAGCTGTCTCTAACGCTAACCATCCGCTATTCAAAGCGGATCACAATTTCGTCTAAGTACCAATAATTGACCAATAAGTAAGTTGAATTATATATTCTAACTATAAAAAATACATGCAAACGGTTTTTTCATTCATGTATATTGTCATATACATATATAATTGAAGGATTATCTAAATATCTGTGAGATAAGAGGGAAGTCCGATCACAAGTCAATCAACCAATTAGCATTCTTCGGTTTATAGTAAGTGGAAGCGAATAATGGGTTTTGATATAGTTATCGCTGCCTCAAAATATAAAATACAGTACTAAGAGAAGATAACGAGCTTGGAATTAAATTAATTGATCTTATTCAATAATGCCAGATCATTATCATCCGATCCTACTGCCTTCTCGATACATGTAGTTACATTCTCTGAATTGGGGCTTTCTGATAAAGATCTACACCTACCGATTTTAGTATCGTCATTTTTAAAACTCTTGACCAATAATTTGGCTTCTTGCGCCATTTTATTGATTGAGTCGTGATCTGATTTTGCATTTAGTTCACGTATTTGTATTACAAAGACCAACGTCACTACCGCAGTCACAAATCCGATGATTTTAGCAACCTTATTCATCTGGTTATTCACCTATATATGAAAATGGGTGGTCATTCGACTTACGTTCATTAGCGTTTGATACTTTCTCGTTATGCATGGCATGTTTATGATTTGATAGGTTTGACATATTTTAGACCACGTTACAATCCTTTTTGTGGGTTATCTAAGAATATAACTAATTCGAACGTATGGAACTTAGGCTTTCCAACTGTAAATACGAATAGGGTCTAAAGTCTAAAGCATTTTGATATTCTAATAACTTATTTATTTCGGTTTACCTCCATTCTCTTATCCACTTAAGTGTACTTAACAATATCAATTTACTCTAATAATTTACTTTGAGAATACTTATTATGCATTGAGTAGATACGATTGGGTAACAAGTAAATGATTATTATGGATATCCAATAAGGATATGCATTCTCCTCGGTCTGATGCCAGCGTTTTGTGTATGACTAATATTTTCTACTCACAATGAAGGGTTGTTCTCAAATATCGAATCTCATGTTAAGCGGTTATTCTCTTTATTCAAGATAATAATAATATAATTTGGTGGATCCACAATTGCTATAATTCAAGTCAAGAAGATAAGTTTTGCTTAGTACTTGTCAACTCAAATTAGCTTGTTCACACTATGTTGATTCAAATCAAATCAAATCAATGCCAGTACTCAATGCTGAGGGTCATTAAATAGAATCTGTACCTGGTCATACATTCATGTAGAAGAAAGCAAATAACGAATGTCAACACATTAGAAGCGCTTCTTTAATTTTAAAAGATTTGTCAATATATCTAAACCTTTCAGACTGAAAGATAGAACGAATTTAAAATCATTGCCGACTAGACTCTTCTTGCCAGAGGTTTATCTGGCGTTAAACAGTGACAAAAGGTCGAAAATATCCAGATACATGACTGAAATACGAAGGTACGATATTGATATTCATAATTAGTCCACATAGATCATTATAGCATTACGCTAGCCTTATCTGTCTAAATTGTAAATCGAAGATATCTGAAAACGATATTGCTATTAGTGTAATATACTTGATCTTCTTTAACATAATGCGAGTATTTACTCATACATTTATCGTCAACCGTCATATTGACAAGGTCTGGAGTTTTTATACTGCAGTCAAACATTTAAAGATAATAACCCCTTTGGAAGTAGATATCCAAGTAATTGATACCACTAGCCAAAACATTGCTGAAGGACAAGAGATATGGCTTACTGGCAGAATAATTGCCAAAAGAAGGTCTAGATGGCATTCAAAAATTACCTCTTTCAAAACTTATGAATATATAGATGAGATGTTAGAAGGTCCATTCAAGAAGTGGAAACACAGACACGTATTTTATGATATTGACGGCAAGCAAACAAAGGTACTAGACGAAATTGAATTTGAATTACCATATGGTATTTTTGGAAAACTTTTTGAAGGTTATGCAAACCAACAGCTACAAAGGATCTTTGAACACAGAAAAACGGCTACGATAGCAGTTTTGGAGAATAATAATAGTTCTCTTGTATAATTAGCACTGCTAATTTAGTAATGCATCTTTTTTAGATATCTTCTAAGATTGATGTGCTTTGATCCATAAATTGAAACCACTAGACTTGACTGACTGACAGATTTTATTATGCCATATCACCAGCTGAAGGATATCACTAGCGATTACTCATGACGATACTTATTGGATTAATTCTATGCATGTATTTAATTAAATTAATTAATGATGTCTGAGGAGCTTGCTCACCTACCCTCGCAATATGTCCTCTTTTGTATGAATCTATCTGTATGCATCTGACTATCCAACGTGATGAACTTCAGTTAATAGGAATAATAATTAGTTGAGTAATTGATTATTTTATGTTAATTGAACTGAAATGTATCCTTCAAAAAGTTTGGATAAACGTGTATCAAGAGCTCATTTGAATATGGATATTCCTTTATAATCCATTTATGTTTCTTTATGGAATCAGTAACCATTTTCTTTGCATCATCCTCTGATTGCTTAAGGGCACTTTTCCACCATTTTAACCACTGGCGGAATTCTTCTATTGCCATCCCATGTTTGGTTTTCTTTCTTTCATCGGCTCGATTTCTAACTCGATCGGTACCTTCTTCGCCAATAAAAAATTCAAGCCATTGTATCTCCTCAGGCCTAGGAGGCCTAATGGAATCCCAGACTCCTATTATTAAATCAGAGATGAATTCAGACTCCAAGGCAATCTTGTAAAAACTTGTCAAACCGTTCGTCTGAAATTGCATATATGATTCATCATTATACTTAGCAATTGGTTTAAGGAGATTTTCTTTACGTAATATGCTAAATGCTTTCTTTGCTTGGTTCTTTGTAATTTTAAAAGACGAAGATGGTCGACGTATATCAGAATATATAATCTCTCTTTCAGTTAGCCCTTTAACTGTACAATAATAATAAAATTCAGGTTGCATCACACGATGATATTTTCCAGTCGAATCTTTTCTATATATTACATCAACACTAGTAATCTCAATGTCGTTTGAAGGGACCTCCAAGTCTGTTCCTAAGTATCGGTAGCTTCTATCTCCAGAGGTGTATATAAATTTTGGATAAGTTGTTGTCTAGTTAACTTAAATTGAGATAAGAAATTATCGAATCCTGTCTCTGTGTCAAATTTGTAGATAGTTGGACGACGGAAGAGTAGCAGCAGAACACATAGTTGCTTAAGGCTAATTCCTTCACGATTTACGTTAGGTTTTGCTCTCTTTTTCAGATTTGAAATCAAGTGTTTCAGATTGCCTGCCTTGGACAACTCTCTGTGGTTCAGCACAATCATACCTGCTTGAGTCATGTGATTCTTTGATTAATCCCGACGGCATGCTAACTAGTGCTGGGGATAAAGCAGTAGGATGTATTACAAATGGAGCAATAATAACAACCGTTGCAACTAAACTCAATATGTCAGTCGATTCTATCAGTAATCTACTCGGTCCCGTTGTTCCCTTGGGACAGCGAGCTTTTAGTATGACAACCGTTCAGTCCATCATTCCTGAATCCTGCTCTTGAGCCTTTAAGGTGTCCGGTATATGGCGGCTTTGAGCCAAGTGGCCGTGAATTCATGTCCCTCCAACGTCCAACTAGCTTGCCCGTCGGCATAGGCATTGATTCTCTACACCAGTTGGGGCAGAAGACGGCCCTATATCCTGTTTACGGATTACTACGTTGACTTTCGAGCCTGCCTTAGCTTGATAATTAGTATTACCTCCTATTGCTGTTTTTATCGGTACATAAGTTGTGTCCTCCTGTTTCCACATAAAGACTCCTGATTTACCTTCGTTAAACGCAACCTTGTATCCACTTCTGTCCAAGCCCTGTTTATGTGGCAGCCCACCAAATTCAATAGTCAATTGATCGTCTTTGTTTGGTATAAGAAATGTGCCACCATACTCGAAACTATCGTCATTCTGGTCAACCTGGTCTTCGTGCGCGGCACCCATAATTATGTCCCTCGTATTTGACAATGCCACAACTGCCTCCTCCGCTTGGCGTTTGGGTCATTGGGGGTAGTGCACTACCTCCGTCTAATGCCTTCTTAAGCTTCTGTATTGAAAGGGGACCAACTGTGTATTAGTATTGTCATCAACGAATTTCACCTGGCCTTGATGTAATTCGGTCACTGAAGGGGGCTTGGGGAATCTAGACTTTAGGACTGCGGGCTTGGCTCCCGGTTGCGTCACTGGACGCGACGCTCGCTGGCTTGATGGGTGCCTTGGGCTTGGGCGCATTTGCAGCATGTTGCTTACAGCAAGTGGCATACGTAGCCGGGGAGCTCTTAAATGGCGCGCAAGCTGCGGCACATGGAAGCGGAGTGACGGCATAAGCGCTTGCCAATGACTGACATACAAATGAAAGTTTTATCTATTCAATGTACATGTATATCGAATTGTCAGTCTATACATCTAATGTCCCATTTGACATAATATTTATAATCTGGCATGCCGCATATCGTATTCATAACGTTATTTCCGATATAATTATTTTGGATCTGATTTCGATTTGGATAACTATTATTGGAATTAGTTACCAGCCTGAGATGTACTTTACATTCTAGACGTATAGCTGAAAGTTAAACTACTGGTAGTATAATCTGTACGGCCATTCGCATTCACAGATCTTTCAATTCAGATTCCCATCGACTAATATGCTACTATCTATAGGTATCAATTTGTAGAGTCAACAATTTTGTTCATGAGTAATTAAGTCCGGGAGTGTTACCTATTTATAGAATAACCCATTCGGGGCATTTTAATAATTCTGATTTATGCGCAGCAGGACCTTTGTATTGGATATGATGCTCTATCAAATCCAAATCTGCCTTCTTTATTTCAGGAAGTAGTTTGCAAGGAGCAAAAGGATTTTGTTTTACATGGGCTCGGTTTAATTACGGTTTGGGAGCGTTACACATGGCATTGTCGGATTATCATAAAAGAAGTAGGTTATCGAGCTGAGATTGGTCTATCAATTCAGTTGATAGATAGGAACACGAGCAGGCGCGCTTCTCTACATCCCAATTGTCCCTAGTGATTTGAAGTTGGATAGGGTATAATGGGGAGATCTTATCCATAGAATTGGATCTAGTATCATCTAACACCCGGGATACCCGGGTTATTTTCTAATGTAAGGAAGAATTGAAGTTATAATTACTGTATATAATAATAGAGTGCAATTAGAATACGAAACGAGACGACTTTTCTTAACTCCAAAACTGTGACCGCAACGTTCAAAAGATTGGAATCTACCAGCAGGCTCTGCTTTGTATGTAATAAGATATGCATTATCTCCCTTTACGGTCCAAATCTGCATCGCCTTTCGTTCATGCTTCATACCGTCTGTTGCAGTAAATACTATCTTGTAGGCCATATTGCCTGCTAACCTAAAGTCGGTTGATTCTAGAAGTTTAAAATCGGGATGGTTCTGTGTCAAGTTTTTGAATCTGTATTTTTGTTATTTCACTAAGTGGCATGTTTTTTGATTTTAAATGTTCAACTGTTATGCCAAGACCTGCAGGATATGTATTTGTGTTACCTTCTAGACTTGGGAGAAAGGTAACAAGACCACCAGGATGTAATTCGTGTATCCATCCAGTAGGATAATCTATTTTTATTCCTAAGGTATTGTCCTGATATGTCAAGAAATTATTGTTAGAAGTTATCGAAGCGGATGCACCAAAAATAGCTGATACAGATGTTGTAGAGTAAGACGTATTCGACCTAATCGACAATAAGCAAACTAATGTCACTGCTAAAAATAGCAATGACATAATTTTGAATGTTTCGCAGCGATAAATACAAAAAAAATTACATCTACTTGTAAACATGATGGTTAGTAATCACTGTAATGATAATATAATCTTAGATAATCCTACAGAATATATTATTAACTTTAACATAACAATGCGGCTATTGACTGTCAGAGGTCAAATGTGAAATATAACATTAATGAAAAAAGATTACTTGTTTAAAAATCCAAATGATGATTGATATTAAAATGATAGCCAATACGAAGAAAAACACTCCTTTTGACATCATTTCCCAGACTCATTATGAAAGTAGAAGATAATAACATACCTGTTCTCTTATCTACTAATGAAAATACTTCCTCACATTATGAGAAACATTAATGAATTTAACATACCTCCTGGAAATTCTAATGGCTATGAAATATTGTATTTCGGTGTAAATCTCGTACTCATGTTTGGTTATAGACTTGGTTTTGATGTACAAGTAAAGAATTCTGATGACGAAATACAAGTTCTAATTGTTAGCAGAAAAGATGTTTCCAAATGGAAAGAAAATCACGAAAGTTCTGAAATTAACTTGTATTACAGCAGAAGTGGTCTAAAGATTAATGATGTCTTTAAGCCTACTATAAGCGATGCATATGCATTTGTGCTAAACAATAGTAAATCCCCTGTTAGTCATGAAGTGAAAACAGTTGAAGTTACTTTGATTCATAATTGGCAGCAAGAGGTAAGGGAATCTCAATTAAGGGATCGTAACTAGGCACAATGGTAGGAAAGGATTATGGGATAAATAAATAATGGAAAATATGCTGTACTCCTCTCTCGTCAATAGTTCGTTGCTTTTGGCGACTTGTTTTTATCTGAAATCTATTCCCTCATGGTTTGCAGAAACATATGCGAAACGATCCACTCAGAGAGTTGGCATATTCATATGAAGGAATAGACTGTTGAATATTTCTGCAACGCTTTACACTGAACGATAAGAAACTTGAATAGATGTGCTCTACAGCTTAATGCGGATTTAATTTCGCTAATATGATAGATATTATCTATCTTTTTGAAAAGTATATTTGTATACTATAGGATAAACCGTAGAGTTGAAAGTGATTAACGGATTAGGTATATTTTCGATGCTTTGCAGAAAATACAAATGGGAGAATTGGGGTTGGATGTGTTTTTTTGAGGTGCCATCTTAACACGAAGACACACTGGTAACGTTGTAGTAGCGTCCAGTAATGAGGTAAGGAAGCGCTAGTAATGTCGCAAGTCCAACAGACGCCCAATATATACAAGCAAGACATTACAACCCTCCCTCTGTAAATGGTGTGTCAGTAGTTATTACTTCATATCATCATCATATCTCTGATAATCGGCAATTGTTAACCTCTGAAGAAATTAAGCAAATGTTGCAAAAGAAGATAGAAGAAAAGCAAAAAGAAGTAAGGCCTGATTTATTTAACCAGAGGTATGTAGAAGAGATTAATACACAACTGGAGACATTGCAAAGTGTTTTAGCAGATATTAACGATGAGGAAAGAAGGAGAGTTATTAATCAAGTGTCAAATTAATTATTAATGTCCAATATTCCGATAGATCAAGACGATTTTACCAAGGCAAGTTTAAAACAAGAGACTAAGTGATATTATCGTGAAACTATCGTCATCGTCAATTGTTTACGTGGTTGCTGTTGCTGCCGTTCTTGGTTTGAGCTTGCTTGTAGTAGTTGCTCATGCTCAAGCTAAATCTAAAGATCAGCAGAAGAATCAAAATCAGACACTTGCAAAGGAAGAAGTACCAAAGGTAGGCGTGTGTGTTGTAGGCATAAAGTCAGCATGTAACGGGCCAGAATTTGATCACCCACAACAACAACAACAACAACAATAACAACAGACACAGATACAAACACCGAATCAAACGAATCATAAAACGGCAGTAAAATCGAAAGGGAGAGATTGCGATGATGCAACCAATTGTATAGTTGGTAAGAGTGTCGAGCTATCAACTGCAAAATAGGATTGCGTCACTGGATTTGTAAAAGCAGTTTTTGAGAAACCAATATCTAGACCAGATATAGCGACAAGTCTAACGTTGTCAAGTTTAGCCCTCTGTTTGCAACATGCATGATAGATAGATATGACTACCACAATTAAAAAATCGGAACGTGTGAAAAATGTCAAGAGATTACCAAACGGGTACTTTGTGGATAAGTTAATTTTCTTTCTTGTACTTTGAGAACTATATACAATTACTTATACTATGTATAATATAAGTTACATCTTATACTATGTATAAGTTACATGTTTGCGTCATAAACTACTAATAATTATGCGGTTTGGTAACAACAAAATGCAAGAATTGTAACAATAATCGATGGTTTAAAAGCCTGTTCGTACATACATTGTGGTATGACGCAAGAAATTTACGAATTGACATACGAACAGAAAGTTGCAATTAAGCGGGGACAAGAGGAAGAACGAAAATATAAGGACGAAATACACACGGAATTTTATACCTGTTGCGAACAAGCTGACTTAGTTCAGGTACAGTACAGAATTAGACTATAGCTATATATTGTAATGGCGATAGCGATTCGCCCACCTAATGAAAAACTAGCTAGCAGTGCGCAACAGCTTCGGCGAGCACAAGCGCTGTAGTGGACTAGATCGAATTCAACCTATTTATTTTCTAAAGTTTCGAGGAGTTGTACTAATTCCTTTGGAGCTGTAATCATTATGTCATGTCCTTTCATTAATTCATGATAATCCCAATCTACTGGTGACTCTTGAGCCTTAAAATGAGCATTTCCAAATTCAGAACAACAAATGTAACTTTTAGGAAGTATTTTGGACTTTGGATTGGTTATTCTTAACGGTTGGTCATGAGTATGCCAAGGCGTAGGAGACAATCTGGAATTCATCCAGCTAATATCATCGGGATTTGTCACGCCGAATTCTTCTGGTTTATATGATGCAATCAACCATTCCCTTCCCTGCTCCTTTAGCGCTCTTTTCTTGAAATCCTGAAATTGAAATCTTGAAATGGTTTCTAGATAGGATTCTATATCGAATGCACTTTTGTTGTCTTGTGGTATATATGCATCAAGATAAACAAGGCGTCTAATTCTCTCAGGAACTTTCTCTGCTACGCCTCCAATAACTAATCCTCCATAACTATGGCCGACTAATATTACTTTATTGAGACCTTCATACTCCAGTACTTGGATTATGTCAAGTATGTGAGTATCCAATCCAATATCTTTGGATACCAGATGACTTCTTTCGCCAAATCCAGTAAGAGTTGGTGTATACACTTCATGGCCATCTTTGCTCAGTAAAGGAGTTACCCTTTTCCAGCACCATCCGCCGTGACTCGATCCATGAACTAGTACAAAGGTTGCCATATCTCAAGCCAACAATAGTCATCGCTTTTTAAACCTTTTGTAGTTCTGCGTTTATCTTGGCAATGTTCTGCGTTGCTTCGCTTTCTATGCTCTGTAACAGACGAGATCTATGGCCTGCTTGATCCTCACTGTAGCAATGTACTTCAAACCTACCCAAGCTACTAAACTCTTCTTCACAGTAACGACATTGATAAACCAAGAAACCCTTTTCATGTTCATAGGTTTATAGCAAGTGTTTAACTGCTGAGTTATCTGCTCCGTGTGGCAGAGTAGCGTACTTATCTATATCATCGTTTTTAAGATCATAGAACTCTGTCGCTTTTGCTAACATGTATTCCTTGGTCTGTAGTATCTTATCCTTCTCTGTTTGGAAGTATTTGACTTGGTTAGGGTTTTCATCTAAGATTGCTTTCTCTTCTGCTTCACGTCTTAGGCGATCTTGTTCGTCGAATTGTACCCTGCGTTGTTGGTTCTCTATCTCTCTGTTTCTGTTGATCATATCATTCTGTCTGCTGAAGGTATGCATTCTTTGCTTGAATGAAAGTAATGCCGGGGTTAGAGCGGCAGCGTTGGAGATTAAAGTATATTCGTTATTTCTCGCTTCTAGAAATGCTTTATGCTATTGTGACTTTTCTAGTTGAGCTTTTAGATCGTCGATTGTATCGCGTTGTTGGTGTATGATTTGCTGTTGTCCTGTTATGATTTCTTTGTCGGTTGGTTGTCTTGTTGTTGGTAGGTCTTGCTTATTCGGCATTGTTCTTTGTACAACCTCCTGTCTTTTGTTACCTTACTCTGTTAGCATTTTGATCAGTGTGATAGACCTTTACATCGTTGTTGTTGCTGTCTGTTCGGTGAATGTTTGCTCTGCCCTTGGTTGCTGCAACTATCTGTTTAAAGAGATCGTCTGTTGTTGCCATTCTGCTCGTTGTTCTCCAATCTGGTGCCGTTCCCTTCCCTAATTCCTTTTTCTGTACTTTGCTGTTTCTTCTGTGTCGAATCTAGATGACACTAAGCGTTATCTCCTAATTTTCTAAATACAATCGTGCCTTGTTCGTATTTGCTCAACTCCCATAGTAATAGATACCCTTTTTTAATCCGATAAGGCGACAAATAGTTTTAGGGATTGTGATAATATAACTCTGTTTGCGATATCCTCTTACATTTTTACCTGAACAATCTTGGACCATTGAGATAAGCATGTCATTTTTTACCATCTCTCTTCCTTTGCATTGCCTTTGGAAGGCTGATGGGTGTGAATTATAGCCTCAATTGCTAATGTATGTAAACCAAAAATGTCTTGTAAACGAAAAATGTCCCCAAGACTAATTATTCGTACTCTTTTTACCAAATTATGCTACCATTTCGAAAATGTCCTGTATGTTATATATTTATCATCTATGATGTGTTAACCATTTGCAGTATAACTGGCATAATTTGGCGCGCCTTATGTTAGACATACGCATAAATTTTTATCATCATTATCTGTTAATCACAGGGCCGTCAGTCTACACAGATGATACCTCAGTTTCTAAGAATGTTTATAATCGTGATACGCTGCATATCGTATTATAAGACACTTTTTTCGACTTCATTCTGGATCTGATGTTATATTCGATATAGTCTGATTTAGGTACAATTATGGGAATGCCTGAGATATGCTTTGCATTCTATGTATAATTGATCACCGTAACTGGAAACTTAAGTGCGTGTGCGCCCTGACTGAGATATACAAATTAGGTGTTGGCTCAAAGTCATTATATAATTTATGTTTATCGAGTAGTTTTTACTTCCATTATCCAGTCGCATTTTACACCTATGTTACCGTGATGTTTTTCCACTGCCTCTTTACTTGGTGCATCTAACAAGCAATAAATCATTCCGCCTTCTAGATTGTAGAGAATATTCACCACCTTTCACTCCTAGTTCATCTCTTGGTGCATTCTGCGCTTTAATGAGATCCTCCTCAGTCGATGTTCCGATAGAATGAACATCTAAGAAAATCGGCAAGGTTAGATATATCTTCATGAGGATACTAGTTAATATCCTTTAACTTATTTTCATTATTATTTAGCGATGAGTAATCATGATTATTTAGGCACCTTAATCTTCAATTATTGAAAGGTACATATTCAAAGAGGTCACAAGATCAACTATCGCTGACATTATAGATAGAATTTAACTTGAGCTATATAATACATTGAATTACTGATAGAGGTATCGCATCGAGAGAGATTATCAAACCATGTTCCACAATGTAGTTACAAGGCCGACATTTCATCTATATCTCCATGGATAGCAGGTTGCCCAATCTTGACTAGTCGTTCTACTTCTGCCTCTCAATTGTTTGTATATAGATTAACGTGTAATCTACTTCTCCTGCCCGAGCTCTTTCGTAGAACTTTGTTCAGAGACGACTTTTCTTAACTCCAAAGCTATGAGAGCGCAACGTTCAAAAGATTGCAATCTACCTCAGTATGTTAGCTTTCGAAATGACTCTGACTGGCAATCCTACTCGAGGATGACATTTATAAAAATGATGTCCAACTATTGGACTGTTTTTGGAGTAGTATCAGCGCTAATTATTTGCCTAGTTCTTGAAGTGTCTATTGTGAATGTGTCAGGATTTTCAACTCCCCACAATTCTGCTGATGATATCCCGATATTTTCTGCATTAAGCGTATTAAGTATCATTTCACAGCTCATCATCTTGAACTTTGTTCACACAAGAAATGTTCCTTTTGAAAAGTCGATACTAAGAATCATGTATAAGGCAATGGTGCTTGACGCAATTGGCTATTATTGTTATTTTAGTAATAATTCTGATTGAAATAAACTTCACGCTTTCATATTATCTTATTCATCTGGAATTGGTATTCATGATAAGTTCTGTAACCGCCGTAGCAGTTATGGGCCTATTATCGTACAAATTCATAACATGGCTGAGATTGAACAAGAGTAGGATCACATTTGCTTATCTATTTGCAAGCTTAAGTCTTTCGATTAATGCGATTATTGGGATGGTATATGTATCAGATCAGTTCAGCTTACGTCTCTGATGTCATTCAACCGAGCCCATATGGGGGAGTTATTATGCACACTCATTACTCATCATTGGCTGACTTGTACACTATTTCCTCTGGCGTTACGTTCGTACTTTTTTGGTTAGGAACTGTCCTTTTATTACAAAGCTATCGGAAAAGGCTAGGCACAATAAAGTTCTGGATAATCATGCTTGTTCCACTACTCTACTTTCTAAGTCAATTCCAACCCTTGGTGACAAGTATGTTGTTTGATTATAGTTCTGGAAACCCAATGCTTTACAGTATTGTTTATGTTTTGATGCTTGAAGTTAGCACGCCTATAGGTGGGATTCTGTTTGGCCTAGCTTTTATGCTAGTAGCGCGTAAGATCCAAAATGCAAAGGTAATGGGCTACCTAGTTATTTCTGGAATCGGTCTACTCTTACTATTAATTTCGTATCGGCCTCAAGAAATAATAACTGGCCCATTTCCTCCATTTGGACTACTTTCAGTTTCATTCATGGGATTATCTTCATACTTGGTATTTTTCGGGATATATTCATCTGCTATTTCTGTATCTCAGGATTCCAAACTTCGAGCATCTATCCGGAAATCAGTGGAAGCTGAAGTTAATTTCATCGGAAACATTGCTAGCGCAGAAATGACTAATACAGTAACTGAAAGGGTTCTAAGAAAAGTGAAAGCTGTTTCAGAGAGTGATTCCGAAAGATACTGGTATTGCCACTTCCCTCACAGATATAGAAATCAAAGAATATGTTGCTGAAGTGATAAATGAGACCAAAAACAGGAAACGCTGAACCTCCTATCGTTAGAGATGCCAAATGAATAATTAAATAGGCCATGTAAATTGCTAACCCATTGTCACATAGCCGTTGTGATCTCACTGATCTGTCTTAGTATAATAATTTCGAAATCAGGTAATCTCAGTTTGTGATTGCAGTGATTGCAACATTACAGATTTATCGAACCTTTAAATCATATGATGCATCATAGTCGTAGTTAAAGGAGAGATCGGTAGGATTGAGGACCCTTGCTGTAAGATGTGTTCACCAGCTGGAAGAGGTTTTAGAAAAACAAAGTAACCGCCAGCCCCTGTCGGGTACGTGCCACCTTTGAGATTTTCGAAATTATCATTTGGTAGCGTCATATTAAAAAGATTGGTTGTGGCATAGTTATTCTCAAGATTATTGAGCGGTACGCCATCGAGTGTCGCTTTGAATGTGAGATGCTGGTCACCATTTGATGCGCAATTGACTAGGTCAGCCAGTTTCGTGGAGTGCGCTTCGATTGAAGTGCATGATCCAGTTGATATAGGAACCATAATAGCGTTCTTGGCAGGAATTGTACATGAATAGTGTTGGGGACCTTGATAGCTCTGAACTATGAAAGATACTTGCCCTGATACTTTCGTCGCACAAACCGTTTTTGGATTAGTTTGTGGATGTTCTGCTTTGGGTACAGAGACATTCCACTGCCACCACTTCTTTATCCAATCTGCGTAAGGCGTACCGTAGGGTGAAGAGTCCTTGAGATCAAATTCTGTTGTATGTCATTTAAGGACTAATTTAATCTGCTACTGAGTCAAATGATATTTGAAGTTTGATGACATAATGTGGGCTATATGGCCCAGTGTATGCTCTTCAGATGGTAACGATCACCTATATGAAAATTGCAATACACACAAGACAGGAGATACATGTAAAGTCAATTCACACTAAATACTGAAAATATTTATAATCTGATATGCTGCATATCGTTATTAGAAGACACCATTTCCGAGATAACTAAACCGGACTTAGAATCAGATATTGTCCGATATGTTAAAAACTTGCTAGATATTAATAGACCTAAATATTTTGGTTTACATCCACTAATATGCTACTATCTATAGATACCATCAATTGGCGGAGTCGATTGACTATAATTGGACCTTGCGTTTTACACCCTAGATACCCGAGATAGTTTTGAATTCTATTATAGGCATCTCCAGCTACTGCAGCATCTATGCTTCTCAAATTTCAGAATAATCAGATATATCAAATCATGCTCAATATCTAGATATCACAACAAATACATTTTAGAGGAATGAAGAAAGGAAGAGAGGAAGTGAGATATATCTCTCTTCTTTCAGACTCTTTTTTAGTATAATAGACGCTGCCATTATGACCCAAGAACCATTCACTATAGTCTCCTCCAACTTCATCAGAAATCACTGTTTTAACAAAGCGTCTTAGCGAATGTAGTGTGATCTTCCTTCGTCTCATTCCTTCTTTCCTGTCGTCTAAACCAGCAACCTTTAGTACTTTAGTAAATTCTGTTTCTACTTTACGTACAGAGTCTCGGGCTTTGATTCTACGTTAAATGTATTGAATATCAGATCATCGGGATTTAAGCCTCTCTCACGATATTTCCAATCTAGCCATTGCTTAAGATATCGAGTTGTTTCATCTGAAATGAAAATATCTCGTGCAACTCTTGTTTTAGTATAGTCCGCGCGAATACGTATCATAGTGGGGTTGACCTTAAAATTGATATCCTTTATTCTTATTGCACATCCTTCGACTGCGCGTAGTCCTCCGGAGGCCAGAATCAAGAGATATGTTTTAAGCCTGCGGTTATTGCACGACAATAGGATTTTTCTAATATCTGCGGCATTTATTGGCTCCTCCTTCTCCTTAAGGGTTTTTGGCATCTTTACTTTCCTTTTAAATTTAGATGGTATGATATCTATATCGTAATATGCAAAGTATGATTTTATTCCTACTAGGTGAGTTTTTATGCTCTGAGGTTTATTTTTTTCCTGATTTTTCTTTATACTTTCAAAGGAAACAAAATTATCGAGTAACTCATAAACATTTATCTGATTACTTGATATTAAATCGATAATAGAATCTACATTATGTTCTCCATTAAATCGATTGTAAAGGAATCTCTGTAAGTGGACTAGCGCGATTCCATAATTGCTTCTAGTCCTTATGCTGTTCTTTCCTATGGTATCTAGAAACGCTTTGGGTCTGTCACATTTACAGATCTTCCTACGTAGAGACTCTGTTAACAATAGTTCATTTACGCTCAGTTCCAAATATAAACTATTTTAGTTATTATTCATTGTAAAATATTTGTTTACTATTCTTCGTTTTAGCTTATGATTGTTGTATATATATCATTAGTTACTACCAATATATTCCAATTTTGGAAATGAAATTTTAATATATGCATGCTAGTGAGCGGGATAAGTATTAATATCAATCAATAATCTGTATCATAATTCTATAGAAAGAGAAGTATTCATTTTCGATTACTTTCATCTATGATTTAATTCTACATTCTCGCCTTATTAGATTATTATGTATTTCGAATATGAAAATCATATTCTTAAATCTTTAATAAAATTATGCTGTCCAATTCCTAGACATAAAATATTGACTAATTTAAATTCAGTTAGAAAGATACATGCAAATAATACTCCGATAGCTTCGTCAATTGCATTAGTTGTAATGTCCATGATTTTATGCAGTTCCATTTTTGCACAATTGTATTTGTTGCCCTTCAATCCTCTTAATGGAACTGGCCAAGAGGATAACAAAGCTTATGCGGCAAAACAACTTAAAACGAGGGTCAGCGTCGATCAAGATCCGATACAACAAGGCGATACACAAAAGATTACAGTGATAGTAAGAGACGCAAATACGAATAATAAGATTAATAATGCGCTTGTTAGGCTTGCAATAGATCCTCCTTCGGGAAAAGTGGCAACAGGATCTTCTTATACAGATGATAACGGACAAACAACTTTCAATGTAAGAATTAGTTCTAGTGCAGATACTGGTACCTTCGATGTTGCGGCGAGGGTATCTGGTAACGGATATGCTGCAAAGACTGTTAGTACATCATTCGAAGTAATTAGTAACAATGATAATAATAACAATAACCATAATAGTGGTCACAACAATAACGACCGTAACAATCACAATCATAACGGAGGTAACAATAACAACAATAACGACCAAGTGCAGGTGATTTCACAATCCAACGTTTGTGGAAATGGAAAAGGCGCCTCTGATGTTAATTGCCAAAACCTAGCTAACCAAATACAGGGAGATGGTAATGCAGTAAATGTCATTGGAGTTCAATCAGGTGGAGGAGATGGTCATGGTCATGGTAGTAATGATGGCCAGACAGGACAGATTGGTGTACAACAGAGCGGAGCTGGCGGTGGTGGTGGTGCTGGCAATGACAACAATGGACAGGGACATCATGGTCAAAGCCAAGCAATCGCACAGGCTAACGTTTGTGGAAATGGCAACGGAGCAAGTGACGTAAATTGTCAGAACATTGCAAATCAAGTACAAGGTGGCGGTAATAACAAGGATGGAAGTAATGATGGTCAAAGCCAAGCAATCGCACAGGCTAACGTTTGTGGAAATGGAAAAGGCGCCTCTGATGTTAATTGCCAAAACCTAGCTAACCAAATACAGGGAGATGGTAATGCAGTAAATGTCATTGGAGTTCAATCAGGTGGAGGAGATGGTCATGGTCATGGTAGTAATAGTGGTAGTAATGATGGCCAGACAGGACAGATTGGTGTACAACAGAGCGGAGCTGGCGGTGGTGGTGGTGCTGGCAATGACAACAATGGACATGGACATCATGGTCAAAGCCAAGCAATCGCACAGGCTAACGTTTGTGGAAATGGAAAAGGCGCCTCTGATGTTAATTGCCAAAACCTAGCTAACCAAATACAGGGAGATGGTAATGCAGTAAATGTCATTGGAGTTCAATCAGGCGATAGCAAGAGCAATAATGATAGGTTTTCAGGAAATGGCCAAAGTGGTAATGGGTTTGTCAAGAGTAGTCCCGATGACAATAATGTCAATGCCCTTAGTTCTGGTCCTGGAGAAGATAACAATAAATACTCAGGAGCATGCGATCAAGCAATTAACAGACATATGGCTGTAGGTGGATTACATGCTGAGATGGCCAGGCAATTACGAAGTCAACTATGTGGATGAAGATACACATGGCGGTCTGTGGTGCGGACGGTTTGATGGTAACGGCACCAGCAATTCCCAATATCTTTTTTGTCTTTAATTCCATCAATGTGTCTAAGTTCGTCGACTATGTTAAGTAGATCCTTACAACTAGAAAGGTTCTCTTTATTGATTTCAGTTATGCATCTCATTCTAATCACTCCTCATTTTGCATCTAGAATTGAATTCTTTATTTGGTCGATATTTACTGTTAATACAGGACGGGTATGATCAACATAAGCATCTATTCGATTTTTTGCTTTAGAAACAAAATTTAAAAACGTATCTAGTACATTGCTTTCACCGTTTATGATCTCTGTAATCTCCACACTTTCTATATGGAGTCAGGATACATAAAGAATTAAGAATTAACGGTTCAAATAAGGAACTTCCTATTGACATAGGCGAATAGTTTGAGTCTTTTGTCTAGAGATAATTTGTGAACTATCAATCGTATCATAACGACTAGATTAATAATAATTCGAGGATTAATAACATACTAGATTACATAATGCGATTCCTGTGATTCAAGATTGTAATTTTCAACATGTCGGACAATATCAAATTCTCAAGTCCAGAGGAAGATTTTTCTGTAATATTTATAGCGCAATATTTTTCTACTCTATATAAGTGATAAATTGCTAACTAGTTGTTAATACGTAACGCAACAATTTCCAGCAAGCAAATGGAATCAAACATAGGGACAAAATCTCAGCCGTGTACTAGTAGTAGCGACAAGACCTCTAGTACCATGACTGGTAAAAACTCCCTCTCACGGTTTTGTCTAGATGAGGCCTTTAAAAAGATAAGCCTTAGACTTATGACGTGAATGTATCCTTTTGCTTGCTGGTACTGTACAATAACACATTAACCAGGTAAGAATCTTGCTCAGACAGCACACGAAATAAATTACGATCTATTGTAAGGTTAAAGAAAGAAAAATAACGAGTTCCAAAATATAGCAGATGATAGATAGGATTTTATCAAGCCTGAATGTCTACAGCTTGAGGACGTGGCTTGGAAAGGAGGGCTGTTAACCGTTATAGATTACCGGTACCGGAGAATTTGTTAGAAAGAATAGATAAGACCTCTTCCCCAGCTCATATAGGGAAACTCCGAAATGCAATAGATTTCCTTGTTCCAGAAAATACTCCAGTAACTTGCTGCGACTAATGGTATAGTTACTTATGTTAAAGACGATTCTAACATTAGTGGACCTAACCCAGTTTATTGGAACTATACAAACTTTATAGTTATCATGCATGCGGGATGAAGAATATTCTAGGTAGGATCACTTGGCTTAGAGCTTCATTTACACTGGAACTAATATCTGGATGGATATTGACACAGTAAGTGTTCAAGGTTTTGAGTCATGAAATTGTTTGTGTATAAGATAGTTGGCTAAACTAACTTACTACAAGAGTTGGTAATCGCCCCAACCCCGCTTTGAATACTATACTAATAAAGAGTGAGATATATCACGCTATCTGTGATTGCTGTTTCGCTTATCATGCCATTTTATTCATGCTCTACATTTGCACTTAAATCGAATCCATGTCCTAAATATTGCGATGGTTGTTGTGTCAGTACTAAACCAAAAAATGCTACTGGACTAACAGCTATTGGTCATGCAAGCGATAATCAAAAGGCATTGATGCGCGATAATGGTCCGACTCCTCCTGCCTGTCCTGATAAAGGACCTATACCCCCAGACTGCACTCTGAAGCCTAAATTTTGATCAATAAATTGAGGCTTTTGAATTGAGAAATACATTATTCTTCGTTCTAACATATGTCGGACATATTACAAAGTGAGATTGGCAATACATTTCTTTAGCCAATCCGTGTTAGGCAAATTCAGATTTGAATAACCCTCTATAGTTATATCGGAAAAATGTTCTCTGATACAGATGTGCGGTACGCCAGATTATAACAGTCTCTAAGATGAGACATCATCTGTGTAGACGGACTGTTCGTTATATACGAACATCGATGGTAGAGCATTATATGTATATGCATCTCTATCATGAGGCCCGCGCTAAATATGTAGTACGATAGATAAGACCTATCACATAACACGATGACATCTTAAGCCGTAAGAGTGATGCTTCAATTAATGGCAGATCATCTCTGAATTTTGATTACTGCTCTTACTAAATTCGATAAATCGGTGTAACTACGTATGATCCCAGTGTTCAAAACAACTGCCAAAACAAAAATGAACATCTGTACCAGTAATTTTCCTGCAGCAGCGCTTGGCAAAGCAAGCAAATGCTAGAATCAGACTGAGGTCAAGAAACAGCACGGTATCTGAGATAGTTAAATCCTCAGGTTTCATTCTAAAGCGATAGTTTGTAGATTCTTCGCCTAGCAGTTGACTTAGCAGTGAATTAGAATTTCCTGGATCGTGGTCTGACGGCCGACTCGCGTCATTATCAAAATTATTATTCGTTGGTTAGAGTAGAACCGTGTTTACAACCAGTAAGTTTAAACCATTGGACAATATCGGATTCTTGTAAAATCTACCATAATAATATCGGAAATAGGGTCTTCTAATAACGATGTGGAGAACATCATTAGGAACGTGTCATGTGCGCATTCATTTGCGCGCGCCCAAACGATTAATTCAACAACCATGATCTGGTGGACTGTCAATTGTTATTCTGCCTATTAATTAATTAGCCTCCAGACACAACGAAGAGATCCTCCTGATATTTTGGTAATGCATCCAGGATTTTTGGCTCTAAACCAAAAACAGATCCTAGGACGTCATTTGAATACGCACCTAGGGCGCCTGAAATGCCGATGTCTTCTGGTCGTTCATGGTTAAAGAAGACTGCAAATTGCATATCTTCACTAGCATTCACATTTTCTATATAATGAAAGTACGCGGAGGGAATAAAAACGATTTCACCAGGGCCAACTTCAAACGTATCCACGTTATCCCCTGGACTGAAGATGGTCATCCGCGCTCTTCCACTTATGACATAGTCCAATTCGGCTGCATTAGGATGCCAGTGAGGCTCCCGTATGCCTTTAGGTTTCAAAGTCAGAAGATAACAAGCAAGACCACTAAGAATCCCAAAATTATTGGCATTGCCTAGAGAAACCGTACCTCCACCGCTTTGTACCGTAGGTGGAAAAGCCTTAAGGTTAAATTTGTGGTAATTAGGAATTTTCTGATAAGTGGTTGTGGTATTATAAGGATTGGATTTGGAGGTTATGAGTAAATCTTGACTAGATTTTTTGAATTTGCCAAAATAATCAGATTCAACTCCAAATGTGACTCCAAGTACGTTGTCAGTCATTGAACCAGTTGATCCAGATATTCCAATATCTTCCGGACTCTCGTGGTTAAAGGCAATAACGAATTTAGTTTCTCCGTGATGGATATTCTCGATGTGATGAAGATAGCCTTTAGGAACAAACACAAGCTCACCCGTATCGACAGTAAAGGTATCATGTCCAGCTCCAGGGCTGAAGATGGTCATAAGAGCTCTACCTGATAAACAGTAGCTGAGTTCAGAGGCATTTGGATGCCAGTGTGGTTCTCTTATACCACCACTGTCTAGTCGCAGCAAATACAATGCCATTCCTTTAAGTAAAGAGAAATTATTCTCATTAGCCATCGCTCGAGAGCCTCCATTACAAACAGCTTGTGGCTTGATAGCTTCAAGATTAAAAGTATGAATTGAACTCATTTACTTTTCTGTACTAATCTGTACTGGTTTATTTGAAATTCGTACAGATATGCTAGAAACGTTGTCGGGTACTTGGATGATAATGGTAGTGAGATATTGATGTGGACTGCTCCGAATAAAGGACTGCTGAAGCTTGCACTATAATTAAGATACCTAAAAGAAACAGGCGATTGAGCCATTACTGCACCCTGGATACCCAGGTTATTTTTAACACTAGAAAAGAATTTAATCTATATTCTGCATATATCTTGAGTTTCAATGCTCGATGATTTAGTTAAGAGTAGAGTAGATGATAAAAAGCCTAGGAAAGAGGGTTTAACTTATGTTATAGACAAGCTACAAGGTACAGATGCCGATAATTTTGAAATCCTCTCTCCTATGATAGACGTCGTAAAAATTTACGGTATTTTGCCATTACTTATGCCTGAAACTCTGTTGCAAAAGAAAATAAAGTTTTATCATGAGTACAATGTTCTTGTTTCAACAGGAAGTACAATTACAGAATATGCCATCGTGGAAAATTCAATCGATAGATTCGTTACAGAAGCCGCTAAAAATGGGTTCGACATAATAGAAATTGGCGAAAATAATATTGATCTAAATATTGAACATAAAGAAAAGATTCGAGATATTATTTTATCAAAAGGCCTTGGATATCATTGGATAGTCGGGAGAAAGGATCCACGACATCAACTAGGAGTCAACAAGACATTAGAAAAGATAGAAGAATTGATGAAAATAACAAGTGAAGTAAAGGAATCCAAGAAAAATTCTAATTTCAATAGCAATAATAATAGCAAGGTGATACTCGAAGCAAATGAAGGTATCAATGTTGGCATTTATGATGAAAAAGGCCTCGTTAAATGGAGCTTTATAGAGGCATTAACTGCAAGGTATCCTCCTAGTAATTTTATTTTTGAAACACCACTTGAACATCAACAATCGGCTATGATTGCAGAATTTGGTCAACGTGTAAACCTTGCAGGAGTTAGTACTGACGTTATCGCGGAAGTCGAGGCACAGAGGAGAGGTTTTTTATCCAAGTCATCATATGATGTGTCATACAATCGCAAAGAACCTGAAGGTGGACCCGCTTCTAAATTCATCTATTATATAATAAAGACAAAACATCCCATTGAACAAAGTGAACTTATTTCCTTAACTCACTTACCAAGAAGGACAATCCAGAATGCAATTGATGAATTAAAGCAACAGGGTCTGGTAAAAGAACGAAATAGCTTAGATGATACAAGGAAGAAAGTATACGACCCAGTTTTATCAGATTGGCTTTAATGTAGGCCATTTTATTGGATCATATCTCGGGACTGTAACTCGTCTTCCGTCTAATTGTTTTAACGGAATATGACTACTCATTTGTCTTTCTGTCCTTCGTGTCGTATTTGTCTCATCCATCATCTTTCTTAGTGTTTTATAATGATGAAAGATAATAGACATGAATATTGGTAGTATTCTTGTTGGATTAGCAGTGTAGGAACAAGCCGGCCGAAAACCTTCCTATCAGACTTATCAAGTTGCTCTTTATTGTGTCTGTTAGTCGACCGAGGCTAGTCTATACGATGGAATAGTTCTATCCATTTGTAAGTCAGATTTCGAGATCGTGATTTTTAAAAAATTAACCCTATCAGAGTGGAATAGGACTAGAAGAAGATATATAAAATTAGTAAGTATAATAGTCGTCCTTATCGTAAAGGATCTAGACGAGGTTAGAAAAATTGTCTGAACATGATGAGATTAAGAGAATAAAGGAAACGGCAATCCATTCGGTCAATTCAACAGAACAAATAGAAGCAATTAATGCGCTTGCACAATATGGAAATAGAGCAATATTACCGATAACTGAAATAATTGAATCAAGTGTTGACGATAAAGTTAAGACACTCGGATATAAGGCTATTCATAAGATTAAGACACATCCTTTCAATTGAATTGATTGACTGATATTGATTTTGTAGTTTAAACAACTAGAATGCAGGCCACCAATCATTAGAAACTGATTGGATTATTTAACAACAATGTAGGCACGAGTATAACTAATATCAATATTGCAATCGCTATCACACCAACAACCCATCAAACAATCCATTTGGCTATAGACTATATAGGTCCATTATGCTTCTAGAAAGCTTTGATGGAATCTATCCAATGCCTGCTTTCTACAAAGACTAACCACATAAGACTTCTGTTTGTCCTTTTTATTGATTTCCAATTTCATTTATGTATGTCATGAATTTATGACCCTAGGGCAGTATTACCAACGGCCATTAAGACGGTTTGGGATAAGGAGTTCGATAGACAAGATTTAGAGGTAGTAAATGATGCATCATTATTTAAGATAAGTTGTCTTGACTGAGCAGGCATGCCTATATCAAGATGTCGAAATCTTACTGGTGAAAGTGGAAGGTCTGTTGAAGCATTAGTAGCTTATAGAAATTAAAATTTTATAAAAAGTGGTTTTATGAAGGACTCAATCTTTGATAATAATTTTTGGTTTTTAGTGGCGATGATGGTGTTAGATGATGATGATGATGGTGTTTATCCTTGTGCGAGTTGTTTTCTCATGATTAGTGGTCTGGCTGATGGATAATGGTGTGATAATAAATTAAATGTCTCTGATCGTTAAAGCATATGACCAAGGATTCCTTCCATTTCCCGACAGAGAATTGTTAAAATTAATCTAGGACATTCGAGCAAATGTGAATGCACCTGTCGTTTCCGTAGAAAACACTATACAGGAGTCGACAACATAATAACGATACCTTTACCTCACAAGTCACCAAGCCTGAGCTAGAGATTTTAGAAGTTGCCTTACGACTTACAATGAGGTCTTGATGGAGAACAAGTATTTCATGCAAATATATGAAATTTGTATTGGCAAACGTCGAGGAGCAGTTAGGACTGCGAGACCGAAGGTATGTCTTAACAAGGGGCTAGAAAGATAGAAAAGTTATTGTTATTGTTAGAGAAATAGAAACAAATGCTAAAACGTTATAGTTTTCGAGTAGAAGGCACGTTTGAATGTAATAGTGCGGAAGATGGTAAAGACCAGATTGAAAATGCGATAGGCAGCACACCTTAACGATTCTAAGATAACAAGAATTAACATTGTTGAAGAATGATGATCGCTCACACAACTTTCTCCGTGTTCTCCTAGTTAGCGTCAGGTTCTGTCAAGTCTTCGTCGGTTTTCATCGTTTTAGTCTGACTGTAAATTTTCGTCGGATAGAAACTAACGCTCTGGCTGAACTATCAATGTATACATTATGCCATCTAGACCTTTGGCCAGCACAGTTTCTCTATTATACATAGGTTCTTTCGTTATCACATAATAATCAATTAGTATGGTCTTTGTTCCTATTAACAATGGTGAGCAATCATGACAGTCGTATTCTTCCTCTATATAGTAGATCTCTTGCGTAATTAGCAGTTATGATCTATTAATGTCTGCCTATTTTGACTGTATTCTTATATTGAAATCCTGTTAGACTGCATCACTCTGAAGTTCAGTATACCGGATACAATATCAGATATGTTATTGTACCTTCTTAGTTTGTTTCTGAACTTAGTACCCATTATTCCAAACTTCTTGATCTTGCATATGGTGTGTTCTACTATCTTTAGTGATTCTTGTTGTATCTCATATCGTCATTTGAAAGCAAGCGATATGAAATACATGTATGCGTTAATGGATGACGAAACTAGATTCTGGATTGCGCAGCAAGTCGCAGATACTAAATTCACCGCGGATGTAAAGCCATTGTTTAGAAAAGCGAAAGAGATCGCGGGCAAAAATCCAACTGTACTGATAAGTGACTGGGCTAGAAACTATAACGACGCATTCAGACAAGAGTTTTCTACCCTTAGAAGCCCGCGAACTAGACACATACGACATATTCGATTACAGGGCGATCATAATAATAACAAGATGGAAAGATTGAATGGTGAAGTTAGAGACAGAGAAAAGGTTATGAGAGGCTTAAAGAAATCAGAGACGCCGATTCTCACTGGTTATCAGTTGTTTCATAACTATGTGAGACCTCATGAGGCATTGAAAGGAAAGACTCCGGCTGAGGTTTGTGGAATTGAGATTGGTGGAGATAATAAATGGAAAACGATTATTGAGAATGCATCTATTGAAGATCTCTAAGTCTGCGCTTCTCAAACCAACTTAGTTTTCTCATACTCAATCTATTCCATTGAGCGTCGACATGTAATCTAAAATACCCTCGACAACTTACATTTCCAGATGTTATAGTTATTTTAGCTCTGTTGCATAAATCATTTTATTCCCTCACACATTATCTATACCTCTCTACATTATCGTAGCAAACATGTTATACAGTGACGCTTTTAGGGTCAATTCCTTGGCCATGTTCTGAAAGTTTCTTGCAGTTACATATTCGCCAAATGTTCTTTTAATAGACGAGAATACTGTTTCTGCCATCCACCTTTGTCCATAGCTCACGCTATGTTTCCATCTTTTGAGATTTGTTTGTTGTCTCATTACAGACCTATTCCTTGCTTGACAGTTGCCTGTCTTGACCTTGGAATTACTTCTTGTCTTCATACCAGGTTTAATATGGTTCTTGGATAGATATCTAAAATTCTTATTACTGTCATACATACCATCTGCTAACGCACCCTTTACATTGTTATTTGCAGAAGCATTATCAATCAACTTCTTTAGCATCTTGCCATCGTGTACTTCTTCGCTAGTAACCTCCAAAGAAATAATCTTCTTATTCTTGATGTTTACTGCTACATGTATTTTCAGATAACCTCTTCTTACGTGCCATTTATGTCGTATCCATTCACCTCTATTAGCAACTTTGATTCCTGTACTGTCCAATGCTATAATGATGTCATCATCATTACCTACCTCATGTCGTTCGCTGATTCTGATATCCTGGTTATTAACACGTCTGTTAATTGTACTGTAATTTGGAATAGATGGTATCTTCTTATTACCAGCATGAGCTATGACTACGCCTTCTGCTTGCCGGTATGGCAGATGAAAATATACCCTCATGTAACCTAGTAATTGGATAAACGAATCTGGATAGTGGTACTGTCCACCCCTCTTTCCATCATTCATTCCGTCCAACTCACTATACCAACTATCTATGACATCAAAATCTAGAATAACTTCACCTCGCCTAACTAGCGATTTGTTATAAAAAGACCAGTTAATCATGTCCAACAATAATCTCATTACATGTTAGCTAAATCTCAATTGGTCAACAAACTCATACCAATATGATAATGATTTGTGCAACAAAGCAGTTATTTTTATATCATAATCAGCTGGCGAATATCCATTTTCAACAATCCTTGGTGTTTCTGCTGTGAGCGCTGCTACGGATGAGATGACAGCATGTTTCGGCGGTGGCGGAACTACCGGTATTGCTGGAAAACTGGAGTCAGAAAATACAACGTGAACTAACTCTCTAGATTTCGGGTTAATGTCTTTTCTCGGCTCTATATTTTCATTAACCCCGTCAACAGACCCTTCCCAGCCAAGTATCACTTCTTGTATTGCTGGATATGGTTGGTCTACTGTGGGTATTGTTATCAATCTTGCCTCGCAGTTTGTGGCAGTTTCTCCACCAGAATTTCTTACATGGATTCTTAGATAAGTTCTGGAAATTTGGGTATTAGTATATGTTCTCTGCGGTGAATAAATTGCCGGAAGATTAGCTTCATTATGTTGAATCTTTAATTTCGGTTTTCTAAAAAACCGGCTGCGGTGCTTCCGGCTGTAAGTGTGGACGCGATTATTGCTAACCAAGTTTTGATTTCACTTGGAATTGAGTCTGTGTCCGCGTTCATCAATAATGATATTGAAACGGGATTTATAAGATTCTATCGATAACATCTCAATCTCAACATCCGACGCTTTTTTACAGCCTATTGACCCGACCAGTTAGTTAGTTGGCTTTATGATTGTGGATTGCCATGCAATATGACTTTGTTTTTATCAACTAAATATATAATGTGATACTTTTGCTTGCTGAGATACCTTCTCTAATCTCCTCTATCTTATCTTATCTTCTTGCTATTCAATTTCAATGATCTTCGAGCATTATAGGATCAAGATTCACCCAAGGCATTTTCTCCTCTTTGTAGAGTGTAGATATTAATTATTTGTTCTACGTTTGATACGATTACTATACCATCTCCTGGTTTACCAGTCCGAGTAGTTTCTGTTATAGTGTTCACTACTAGATCGAGCAAATCGTCTGGAATAAAGATCTCAACCTTGGCCCTATGAATTAGGTCATACGATACCGGAATTCCCCTTCGCTGCAACTTAATTTTTCCATGCCCAGCCCATGCGGTAATATCGGCTATTGTCATGGCAGTAATCCCTATCTCGCTAAGATGTTCCTTTAGGATTTGTACTCGCTCAGTCCTTATCATGGCAACGATTTTTTTCATTATACGCTTACTCCCCATTCGTCACCGTACTCTCGTTCGCCATGCTCGGTAGTATCTAGACCAATTTCTTCTTCTTCTTCTTTAACTCTTAGGCCAATAACTGCATTAATTATCTTCATAATAATTATTGTTCCTCCAAAACCAAGAGTGGCTGCCACTATGACGCCAAGTGCTTGAATCCCAATCTGTGCTACATTCCCAAATAATAGCCCATTTGGTCCTGCAGGATTGATTATGCTACTTGCAACAAAGCCAATGGCAAGGGAGCCTATAATACCAGTGATTCCATGAATTGAGCTTACATCTAGAGCATCATCTATTTTCAGTCGTTGCTTTAGAAGTAAAATTCCATAATATGATGCAAAACCCAATATAATTCCAAGAAAGAATGAATTTTGGGCGCTAATGTATCCGGCAGCTGGTGTTACTCCAGCTAAGCCAGCTATTGCTCCGGTTATAACCCCTGTGACAGATGGCTTCTTGGACTTTTTCCACGAAAGCACTATCCAAACCATCCCAGATGTTGCAGATGCAATTTGAGATGCTAACAATGCATTGCCGGCCAATGCCCCAGATGTAAGGGCACTACCTGCATTGAATCCAAACCAGCCGAACCATAATATGGAAGCACCAATGACGGCAAGAGGAATGTTATGGGGTACCATTATGTCTGGGCCAAAATTTTTCCTTCTCCCTAGTACAAAGAGTCTGCTCCTAACGAACCCATACCTGCGCTTGTATGAATAACAATCCCACCTGCAAAATCAAAAACACCAAGCTGCGCAAGCCAACCTTTTCCCCACACCCAGTGTGCTAGCGGATAGTAGATGAAAATACTCCATGCAATAATAAACACAAAAAAAGCCTCCCACTTCAACCTTTCAGCAAAGGCACCAGTGATAAGTAGAGGAGTTATGACGGCAAACATCATTTGATATGTCGCAAACGTGACTCCAGGAATTGTTGGTGCATAATTAAGCGACGTATTAATGGGAACACCATTGAAAAATGTCCAATTCAGCCCGCCGATTATCCCCCAAGGAGATGGGGCATATACCAACGTAAATCCGATGATAAACCAAAGAATTGAAAGGATTATGAGGCCAGAAAACGTCTGCATAAGTGTAGAAAGAGCGTTTTTACTTCTGATTAAGCCCGCCTCAAAAAAACCTAAAGCAGGTATCATTAACAGTACCAGCCCAGTGGAAATGAGCACCCACGAAGTGTCACCAGCACTTATCGTCATTATTATTCAAAATTTGAATATGGGTTTTACACATTTACGAATAATTATATATTATATACGATAAGAGAAAATACTTTGTAGATAGACATGTAAAAGTTCTTCGAAATCGATGTGTTCTACATTAGCCGCCTTAGAAAATACTATATATTAATATTGTAATAAACATACGAATAAATCATCTGCTTATTTTGCAGTAAGTTAAGTATCATAATTTAGGTCTATAAAACATCTCTCATCTCTTCGTGATTAGGACAACATTTGTAGATAAAAAATTTGATACTTAACTTGGTAACTTTAATAATGTGCTATTCTATGTTTTGTCAGATGTACTTGTATCAGGAATATCTCTATAGGATGACAGTACATTAATGACGAGAGATCAATCCTACATAAAAGAGTTTAGGAAAAACTTCTATAGTTATGATGATTCATTGCCGACTGCCGTTGTTGTAACACCAGCACTGGATTTCAATTGAACACCAATATCCTTTTGTTCGCCCTGTCTCAATACTACAGGCTCTGGTAGAGTAGAGATAGTAAATTCTGGCGGAGGAATATCAACCCAGTTAGTAAGATCTAAAACTATCTTAGAATTATTGTTATAAATTACTGTCGCATAGTACATCACTCTATATTTACTTGGAGAAGTTATCGAATTCAGATCAAGTGATAGAGGAATATAATTTTGGTTATCAGAGAAGCGTGTATCGTTTATTCTCAATTCTATAGTTCTAAAATGTTCTGGAGATGAATACTCAACAAGCAAGTTATTCCAATTTTTAGTTTTGTTATTCCATTGAATTTCCTTTTGGTAATCAACACCAAATTTTCCAGTAGTAGGATTATTGTCTGCATCGACTAACAATCCATATGCTACAGTACTTGCTCCATAGACAGAAGGTGTTTCCTTTACTACGCCGCCTAGCCAGAGAGTCGTGTTAAGTGTTTTTCCATTACTTGAATATGTAACTCTCTGTATATCACTGGAGTTATCCAGTAAACTCTTATAGTCAGCTTTTGATTGAGTCTGGGCTGACACATTTACTTCAATGCCGTTATCTATCTATGCAAAAATGCGGGTCGGTCTTTTTGGTTCAATGAATGGGAAGGAAATAAGATAGCCAGATTTGATCCTTCACAAAGGACCCTAATAGAGTATTGGATTCCTTCACAAAACAGGTTATGGGGCACATGTCCTTCATTCAATAAAATAATAAACTCTAGCGTTAGTAACAATATTAAGCAAACATGTGGTATTGCCAACATATTGCAGTTTTCTATAGAGAAACGTGATGATAATAGCGGCAATGCCCAACAGATTTGGTTTACAGAGTGGTCAGAAAATAAGATCGGTAAGGTAGATGCGATTGACAGACACCTGCCATTTTCAGTAAATATTCAGTCTAATCTAGAAAAGAAAGAGCTAACGATAAAAAGGGGTGAGAGTGAAAAAATTAAGATTAAGGTTAAAGGCAGCAGGAACGTCTGCATTTCATTCTACAAACGACAATTTTATCCATATGGTTGTATCAGGAACTTTCACTACAACTGGAAATCTTGACAATTCTCTGGGACATTTTAGCAAGAATTCGTTCACAATTGATGGTCATAAAAAGAAGAAAGAAATAATCATCTTTATTTTTACCCCTTCGAAGGATTTGATACCTGGACATTATATGCTAATGATCGGTGCAGAGAATAACGCTATATCGTTTTTGAAAGCGATTGCAGTGAAAATTACTTAAAATAGATGCCATATCGTAGCTCTTCATGTTTCTATCACTGTTCATGCCATGCCATGGATAGGTGATATATCTTTAAGGTTCTTAACGGCACAAGACTTAGCAAATCAAAAAGCATTATTTTAAATTGATCCGCGAATTCCTTAATCCTTCTCCCATTATTATCAAAACCACCAATACTGGCTTCAGTCATTCCATCTAAACTATGCTTTTGCACAATCCCTGTAGAAAAGATACGTCGTTTACTCGCTTTACATTCTCGATTCAATCGAATTCACACTTATCTAGTCTTAAACCTAATAGTAACATCATCAAATAATTCGGATCACATAATATAGTATTTTTACTAATGATAATCCCTATGCTTTTCTCTGTCCCGTGAGTATTGAGGTTAAGATTGTATTTGAGATATAATAGAACATATTTGGTTGAAGGAATAAAAATTATGTGACAAGTCCTAACCGCATTATAAAAAATAACAGGAAAGTTCAATAGATACAGAGTACGTTAGATAAGACACCCTTGTGAAATAAATTGTGACAATACATTTAGATCGGATATTATCTCACGATTCCTCATTCTTCGTTCCTAAGTATGAAACTCTAATAAAATATACTCTTGTGCCTTGTATCCCTCTCTGTATTATTACTCTACTATCTCTAAACCCTAATACCTGGATGGCATCGGAAATCCATCATTTCTATATTGAATTGAATGCAGTAATATTTGCCGCAATATTGGCGTTTTATTATATGTCTAGGGCGCGTACATTAAATGATAGATTCAGTCTCTTTATTGGCCTAGGTTTTCTAGTCAACGCTGCTATCGACGTTCTTCATGTGATAATATCTTTTAATTTTATGGATCAGCCTATTTTTCTAAAATATTTTATACCTCAAACATGGTTTGCTGGACGAATATTTCTCAGTGCTATGTTGGCTATAGCAATTGTAGGTTATCCGATCTTATCTAGTCCAGATTCTTCTGCCCCAGCTACCTCAGGACAGCTGACAACAGGAGGGAAAAAAGAAAGCAAAAAAGCTTCCAAAACTGCTTGTAATTTCTTTGATAGTACTCGCTATTGCGTCCGCCGTATTAGCCGTCAGCTCTTTTTACATTGTATTTCCTGGTTCAGTATTGGATAACTCTCCTATACATAGGCCATATGAAATTCCATCCCTTGTGCTATTCTTGATTGCTTTAGTTTACTTTTATAAAAGGGGACTTTATAAGAAAACTGACGTTTTCTATAAGGGAATAGTTTTGGCCATACTAATTGATATTTTTGGTCAAACAATAATGGCATTTTCAGTCGCATCATTTGATACAGCGCATAATGTAGCGCATATTCTCAAGGATGCAGCATATTTTGTCAACATAATAGCCCTAGCATTATCAAGCATTCAATATAATGCAATATTGAGAGACAGAAATGCGGTGATCCAAACGCAATACCAGAAACTAAAAGAGTCTGAAAAAATGAAAGATGAATTCATTAACGTGGCAGCTCATGAATTACGAACACCGATACAGCCAATACTGGGACTGACTGAAATTATACGTTCTGAGACAACAGATCCTAAACAACTTGATTATTTGGACGTTGTTATAAGGAATGCAAGAAGGTTAAAACGACTTACAGATAACGTATTGGATGTAACAAAGATTGAAAGTAGTTCATTAAAGCTAAACAAAGAAGAGATAAATTTTAACCTTGTAATAGCAGATGTTCTAAAAGAATATACCAGTAAGATACAACAGAAGAATATAAAAAGTGAGATAAAACAACAAATAGGTCAGGTAAAAATATCATACGAACTAAGACTGAGGGATGATGACATAATAGTAGAAGTTGATAAAAACAGAATAGCGCAGGTATTATCGAATTTAATTAGTAATGCTCTAAAATTTTCTGAAAAAGAAAGAGAATCATTCATATCCATACTTGTAGATAAATACGACCTTGAAGAAGGAAATCAATCCATAGTCGTAAGTGTAAAGGATTCTGGAGAGGGTATTGATCCAGTGATATTCCCGAATATGTTTTCTAAATTTGTGAGCAGTTCATATTCGGGAACTGGCTTAGGATTGTATATCTGTAAAAATATTATTGAAGCTCATGGGGGTAAAATATGGGCTGAAAATAATGAAAATGGCAAAGGGGCAACTTTTTACTTCACGTTGCCACTCTCAACTGATAAACAGCTTGACTATGGACGGCAACAAAATGAACAAGAGGTTAGACATATAACAAGAAGAGTAGGAAAAGAGAAAAAGAATTAGTGACAGAAAATAAGAAAGGATAAACACGACTAATCTTCATAGTAGATGATAAGGAAGATTTTATTTTCGAGCTCAGTCCCATTTTAGAAAAAAGTGACTTTGAAATTGAGACATGTAATTCGCCTCTACGAGCATTGAAAAGTTTCAGATCTAATGCTTGTGATTTAGTTATATTTAGATATCAAGTCCGCCCAGGAATAAATGGTTTTGAATTTTATAAACAACTAAGAATGGTAGACAGCTAAGTTAGAATATGTTTTCTAGCTGTATTGGGTGAATTGCATGACTATAGTGCGTTGAAGAATGAATTATTTCCTGCCCTTGGAGGGAGATATTATGTTCGGAAACCATTTGAAAACATAGATCTCTTGGACAATATAACTGAGATAGCCGACATGAATTCTTTAGAAGCAAAGCTTTCAATGGCGGATGTAAACAAATAATATATTACTATTCTTATTCTGTCTGCCAGAAGTTAAATGACTTTCATTACATAATTCACCTCCATAATTCGAAAATTGTCTTCTAGATGTGGCTACTTTAATAGCAAGGAGCGAAAGGTTCGCGTCACAGGTGCGCCTACCTCAATAATTAGTCTCATCATAACTGGATTGGCTTCAATCCATGAACGAAATGCTGAATTTAATTATGTTCAAACATAACTGCCAACACCAGCCTACCTCAAATGAGTTACCGATACGGGTGTTTTACTAATTCTATGCATTTGACGCGATCCATTCATAGAACAGTGGGCTCTGCTAGCCGATGGATTCATTTTTCCAGCAATTCTGATCTTGGGGCCCACTTATTTGCAATGCCTACTTTGAGTCTGGTGTTCAGACACCGGCTATATCAGAGTAGTCAAGTCACTAGGGGTGAATGCATATTAGATGATCGATTAATTCATCCAATACTAAATAATAGATAGATAAGAAATGCAAATAAGACAAATATACAAACTCCTATTGGGAATGTATCTTTAAGCAAACCAATGCATAGGATATCTTGATTATGCGAATAATGTATTGGATATGGCTGCGAAGTATTTCTGAAGTTAAATATTCTCGAATGAAACACCTTAAATAAGACAAACTCTAGTATTGTTTGCTTAGTTATGACTAGCCTCTTAAAATATATGGATGTTGAAAGATATATTATTCTTAAACAGAATGGTCTATGTCGTCATTGAAAGATGAAATTTGATAGGAGCGATATGATTATTAGTTCAGGACGATGCTCACAAAAAATACTATCATAAAAAATGTGCAGATAAATTAAACATAATCTAAAGAACGTAGATGTGAAATAATAGTCCGAGAGACGACTGGCAAACAGTATGCGGGATCTATCGATAATTGGCTACAAAATATTTTCCAACATATCATTCCAAGGATCCCAAATATTTCTAACAATTTCAGGAGTATCCAATAAAGCAAAATCTGGAGGAGATACCTCCTTAGCTGATCCCGCCCTATGAGCACAGACACAGAGGCTTACGAAATCTGAGTAGAAAAAACAGATGTAATGTTTCTTCATTTTGCCTTCTGATTATGATCGAAGAAGATTTCATTGATGCCATCCTAATTCATTGTAATTTGTTTGTGGATTCTTTGATAACATTTAACCGATAATTTCTGCAAGCCTTCTGATCTACTCGCAAGTATACGATATCTGGATAGGTACAAAAGATACGAAGATCATTTTTCCAAGTTTTTATATAGTGTTCGATCAAATTTCGTTTAGTTAGTCATGTCTTGTTCTTTTGTCCTCGAGCAGAACACTTTGTAAAGATTAGAATTTATCGATTTATGATGTCTTTTCTGTTTTTTCTATTCCTTTGACTAGTGTTGATTTTTTAGCCGATTTTCTATTTCTCTGCTCCTCTTCAGGAAATAACG